>NZ_JAKREW010000024.1 GCF_022347545.1 Terribium retamae | reverse complement strand
TGACTGGAGGTCAGAAAATGAACATTAAGAGCCTTCTCCTCGGCTCGGCTGCGGCACTGCTCGCAGTTTCCGGTGCGCGCGCCGCCGACGCAGTCGTCGTCGCCGAGCCGGAACCCGCTGAATACGTCAAGATCTGCGACGTCTACGGCGCTGGCTACTTCTACATCCCGGGCACCGAGACCTGCCTGCGCATCGGCGGCTACATCCGTTACGATGCCGGCTTCGGTGACGTCGGTTCCTTCGACGGCGCTCGTGCAAACGACCGTCTCGATGGCGAAGAGCAGGACACCTGGCGCAAGCAGGCCCGCTTCGCTCTGAAGACCTGGACCGGTCAGGAGACCGAACTCGGCACCCTGAAGACCTACACCGAAACCCGCTTCAACTTCGGCAACAGCTCCGGTGATTATAGCGGACCTGACGGTGCTGGTTGGGACGCCCGCAACAGCGGCATCACCCTGAATTACGCCTGGATCCAGCTCGGTGGTCTGCGCGTTGGTAAGGACGAGTCGGTTTTCGACACCTTCACCGGTTACGCCGGCAACGTCATCGATGATACGATCGTTCCTTATGGCGAATTCGACACCAACCTGATCAGCTACACCTTCGACGCTGGCAACGGCTTCTCGGCGATCGTGTCGTTGGAGCAGGGCTCGGGCGAGTACAATACCTTCGTTCGTGACGCTGCTGACAACTGGGTTCCAGGCGTGGTTAACAACACCATCGACAGCGCGGTTCCGAATGTCGTGCTCGGCGCCAAGTACACCCAGGGCTGGGGCGGCATCACCGGCGTCGTCGCTTACAACAGCGCTTGGGAAGAGTGGGCAGGCAAGGTTCGCCTGGACGTGAACGCCACCGACCAGATCGCGCTCTTCATCATGGGTGGTTACGGTACGGACGACAACGCCGCCCGCACCTTCTACAAGCCTTGGGGCGGCAACTGGGCCGTCTGGGGTGGCGGCACCTACAAGTTCAACGAGAAGACCTCGTTGAATGCCCAGGTGTCGTATGACGAGCAGGAAAACCTCGGTGTTGCGGTCAACGTCGCTCACCAGCTGGTTCCGGGCTTCACTGTCACGGCCGAAGTTGATTACGTCAATGAAGGCAAGCGTGGCGAAGCCGACTACCTCGGCAGCTGGACCGGTGCCAGCGACGAAAGCAGCATTGGCGGCCTGATCCGCTTCCAGCGCGACTTCTAAGAGAAAGTCTTTTCCGACTTTCCAGAACCCGGCGGGCAACCGCCGGGTTTTCTTTTTGATCCGATGGCAAGCTAGAGAATCATTCGAGCAGAGAAGCGTGTTGCACGCGCAATGCTGGTCCGTTCGCCTTCGCCTGCAACGATCTCCGCGCTTGCACGCTCCCGCCCGTCGCTATAGCGAGAACGAGAAATCAAACGGGGCGCTCGTCCATGTCAAAATATCCGCCGCTTTCGCCGATCGTCGCAGCACTGCCGGCCACCGTACCCTTCGTCGGCCCGGAGGCGCAGGAACGCGATCGTGGCGGGCCATTCCGTGCTCGCCTGGGAGCCAATGAAAGCAGCTTCGGCCCCTCCCCGCGTGTCGTTGAGCGTATGCAGGCCATCGCCGGCGATATGTGGATGTATTGCGACCCCGATAACCACGACCTCAGGCTGGCAGTCGCCGCGCATCTCGGCATCTCGGCCGACAATGTTGTGGTCGGCGAAGGCATCGACGGGCTGCTCGGCTTGCTTGCCCGCATGTATGTCGGGCCGAACGATCCGGTGGTGACCTCGCTCGGCGCCTACCCAACTTTCAATTTCCATGTCGCCGGCACCGGCGGGCGGCTGGTGACGGTGCCTTATGAGAATGACCGCGAAAGCCTTGATGGGTTGCTCGCAGCGGTCAAACGCGAGAACGCGCCGCTGGTCTACCTCTCCAATCCCGACAATCCGATGGGAAGCTGGTGGGAAGCAGACGAGATCAATCGATTCGTCGAATCTCTGCCGGAGACCACTATGCTGGTGCTGGACGAAGCCTATGGCGAACTTGGACCGGCTTCCGCCTTGCCTGCAATCGACGTTGCTAGGCCGAATCTCATCCGCATGCGGACTTTCTCAAAGGCTTATGGCCTTGCAGGCATCCGGCTTGGCTATGCCTTCGGCGAGAAGCAGGTGATCAGCGACTTTGAAAAGATCCGCAATCACTATGGTGTGAGCCGCATGGCGCAGGAAGCGGGCGTCGTAGCGCTGTCAGACCAACCATGGTTGCAGGAGGTCGTATCGAAAGTCGAAGCTGGACGCCAGCGGATCGCGGCCATTGCGCATGACAATGGCCTCATCCCCCTGCCCTCGGCCACCAATTTCGTCACGGTCGACTGCCGCCGCGACGGTACCTTTGCTGGTAAAATCCTGCAATCACTGCTGTCACGCGATGTTTTCATCCGCAAACCGATGGCAGCAGGACTGGACCGCTGCATCCGCATCAGCGTCGGCCTCGATCACGAGCTTGATATCCTGGCAGAAGAACTGCCAGGTGCCATTGCCGCGGCAAAGGGTAACTGAAGCGACGTCCCGGCAATCATGCCGAATCCTTAGCCAAGCGAGATTTCGGCACCACAGCCCCGCTTGCCCGTAGTAGCCAACGGGTGCCGTCGCTGCGAAAATCGGCAAAGCTGAGAGGTTCGACGTCAATATAGCGGAACCCCATGAGCGGCGCCTTCAGAACATGGAGAATCGCCGCCCGGATCACAGCCGGGTGGGTAACGGCGATCCTATGACCGGGTTCGGCTATCAATCGATCGAACAAAGTCGCTACACGGAGGGCAACCCCCTGGAAACTCTCGCCATCCGGTGGTGCCAGCTCGGGATCAGTCAGCAAGGCATGCGATACTTCCGGCTGTCTATGCTGGACATCCTTGAAGGCCCTTCCTGCCCACGCGCCGAAATCCTGATCCCGCAACGCTTCCACCTCGGTCACCTGCAGGCCTAAAGCCTTCGCTGTCTGACGCGCACGCAACGCTGGACTTGTCCAGAAGTGGTCGGCGGCATCCAAACTGCCTGCCAACGCGGATGCATCAACAATCGCCTTGTCCTCGAGCGGCTCATCCGCGGGAAAAAAGCCACGTCGGCCGGCTGCAGTCATCCCGCAGCAGATCAGTGTGAAACGGACAAGCATGCGGAATCACGACCCTCTGTGCCGGGGAAAGCTACCCCAGAAGCCAATCAAACGCCGTGTGAGCGATAGATCGATAATGGAATATACCAGAGTCCAACTGTGGACGATGAACTAGCTAAACGCCCGCTGAAAATCAGCGTCGAATCGCAATAGACTGCTACGGCGACGCAATCTCCCAGGCATAGTGCGCCTGCAGCGACAGACAAACGGAAGAAACTGCATGTTGGCGTTTCACTTCAATCGTGAAGGCGTGCTCTACAGGTTTTTGTCCATCACCCTTTGGCCATTGATCTTTGCGGCCAGCATGGTTGGAAGTCATTTCGCCTTTGAAAGCGCTCACCCCATCCTCTGGTTCAATGTTGTCTACCTTGCATGCATTGCGGTCATCGCCCTGTTCGAACGCCTCATGCCCTATGAACGGACCTGGCTGGAGCCAGATGGCGAGACATTCAACAATGTTGCCCATACGCTCGTCACCAAGGGGCTGACGCAGATCGCGGCGGCGGTGACCACTTCGTTTCCGATGCTGTTTGCAACGGTCGCGCAACCTGCCCTTCAACATTCTTATTCGCTCTGGCCAAGCGGATCGCCGATGTTCGTGCAGGCGATCCTCGGGCTGATCATCGCGGAGTTCGGGCTCTACTTTGCGCATCGGCTCAGCCACGAACGCCTGCTTTTGTGGCGGTTCCATGCTTTGCATCACAGCGTCGAGCGGCTCTGGGTGCTCAACACCGGACGCTTCCACTTCGTCGATTCGCTGATCAAGATGCTGCTGGGCCAATTGCCGCTTTACCTGCTGGGCGCACCATTGCCAGTATTCCTGTGGCTCGGCGCAGCATCGGTATTCATCGGCCTGTTGACCCATTGCAACATCGACATGCGCACTGGAGTGCTCGACCGGATCTTCACCACACCCTGCATTCATCGCTGGCATCATTCGCGCGACCTGCGCGAAGGCAACACCAACTATTGCGAAAACATCGTCATCTGGGACCAGGTGTTCGGCACCTATCACAACCCCGCCCGTCCGTCCTCGACCGACATCGGCATCAGCGGCGCGATCGACAAAAGTTTCTTCGGCCAGATCGTACAACCTTTCTCGAAGGCCGGTGTACGACGTATCCTGGGCAAGCCTCCCCGTAAGGCAAGCCAGGACAACCCTGAGCGCCAGGAAGCATAGCTCGTTGCCTCAAGACCGAGGCAAGGTGGAAGCCAGCTCCAGCATACCGGCTGGTCACAGCCTTCGGCCAGGCCGGTCACAAACACTGCTCTTGAATTAATTGAACGTTCGTTTTATTCTCTGTGCCGGGAGAATACCATGGCTAGAACCACAGGGTCAGACGGCGAGAGGACCGAGGCAGCGATCCGTGAAGCGGCGCTGGTGTTGATCGCGCGCCATGGCTACGAAGCAGTCTCCATGCGCCAACTGGCAGCCGAAGTGGGCGTGCAGGCTGCGGCGCTCTATCGCTACTTCCCGACCAAAGAGGACCTGCTCTACACGCTGATGCGGGACCACATGACGGGCCTTTTAGCGGCTTGGCAAGCGGCACGTCCCGAGACAGCGAATCCGGTGGCGCGTCTCGCGGCTTATGTCGAGAACCACATCGCCTTCCATATCGAGCGCCGGTCGTCGACGCATGTCTCCAACATGGAACTACGCAGCCTCGCGCCAGAGCGACTGACCCATATCCTGAAGCTACGCACGACTTACGAGAAGGAACTGCGTTCCATCCTGCGCGACGGCGCCGAAGCAGGCATCTTTTCCGTAGACGACATTGGCCTCACCGCCATGGCGCTGATCCAGATGATGACCGGTGTCATCGTCTGGTATCGGCCCGGCGAACGGCTTTCGATCGATGGCGTTAAAAGAACCTATCTCGCAATGACCATGCGCCTTGTCGGCGCACCACAGCCAGCCGGGGAGCAAAGCAATGTACACGCACACGCTTAATTTCGGGCTCAGCGAGGACGTCGAGGCGCTGCGGGATCTCACGCAGCGTTTTGCCCAGGATAAAATCGCACCCTTGGCCGCCGATATCGACACGAGCAACGAGTTCCCACCGCATCTGTGGCCGGAACTCGGCGCGCTCGGCCTGCTCGGCATGACCGCCGATCCGGACTATGGCGGCTCAGGCATGGGCTATCTGGCGCACGTGGTGGCGATGGAGGAAATCAGCCGGGCCTCGGCATCGGTTGGCCTTTCCTACGGCGCGCACTCCAACCTCTGCGTCAACCAGATCAACCGCTGGGCGACTCCCGCACAGAAAGAAAAATACCTGCCCCTGCTTTGTTCGGGCGAACATGTCGGCGCGCTCGCCATGTCGGAACCTGGTTCCGGTTCGGATGTGGTGTCACTGCGCTTGCGTGCCGAAAAGAAGAACGATCGCTATGTGCTGAACGGCACCAAGATGTGGATCACCAATGGTCCCGATGCCGAAACCATGGTGGTCTACGCCAAGACAGATCCCGAGCGGCATTCGCGCGGCATCACAGCCTTCATCATCGAGCGCGGCTTCAAGGGTTTCTCGGTGGCGCAGAAGCTCGACAAGCTCGGCATGCGTGGCTCCAACACTGGCGAACTGGTCTTCGAAGATGTCGAAGTGCCGTGCGAAAATGTGCTCCATGAAGAGGGGCGCGGGGTCGAGGTTCTGATGTCGGGCCTCGACTATGAACGTACGGTGCTCGCCGGCGGTCCGCTCGGCATCATGGCCGCCTGTATGGACGTGGTCATGCCCTATGTGCACGAACGCAAGCAGTTTGGTCAGCCGATCGGCTCCTTCCAGCTCGTCCAGGGCAAGCTTGCCGACATGTATACGACGATGAATGCCTGCCGCGCCTATGTCTATGCTGTGGCTGCAGCCTGCGACCGCAAGGAGACAACCCGCAAGGACGCCGCCGGCTGCATCCTTTTCGCGGCAGAAAAGGCGACCCTGATGGCGCTTGACGCCATCCAGTTGCTGGGCGGCAACGGCTATATCAACGACTATTCGACCGGCAGGTTGCTGCGCGACGCCAAGCTCTACGAGATCGGCGCCGGCACCAGCGAAATCCGTCGCTGGCTGATCGGCCGCGAAATGATGGCCGAAGCGGTATAAGGAGGACCCGCGCGACATTTCCATCGCGCGGGCTGTCTTTCAATGCTCAGGCAACACGACACCCATCGCTTTCGCCCACCGGCCAAGCACCTGAAGTTCTTCAGCACTGGCCAGCCGGTTGCCGAAGCCGCGTATTTGCACGGCCCGGTGCTGGCGGTCGAGTTCGATCGTCAGCAGGCGCTTCACGCTGCCCGCCGCGCTTCGACGCAACGACCAGATCGACGCCTGACCGGAAACGCACTTTTGTGCGTAGCTGGACACGCAGTGGTGCATGGCGCGAGACTCAGCCACGAGCTCGTCCGCAGTAACCAGTTGCGTCACCGCAAACTGCTCCTTGCGCAGCCGCGCCTCCCCTGCCGTGGGCTTCCAGCTCCAATCGTCGAGCGGCGAGCCAGACCAACGGCCGTCATCCTCACCCTCCCTTGTTCGGAAGGCGCGGCGGCGGGCCGCCTCGATCCGGGCAATGGCATCGAGATCACGATGCCATTCGAGCATCTGGCGATGCAGCGAAGCGAGGGTGCGGCCTGCAACACTGTAATCGGGCTCCCGCTCGTGCCGTGCGGCAAGGTAGTCGCAGAGATCGTCAATCTCGGCGACGGTTGCCGGGCTGGCGCAGAAGAAACGCGTGACCTCCCGCCAGAAAGCGAAGCCGGCTCGCGGCGTGCGTGCGATCTTGGAACGGGCGATGCGCAGAGCCACGCCGATATCCTCGGTGTAGGAGCGAGCAACGGCCAGCCAGATCGCTTCGTCGAAGCCGAGTTCGCCGGACGAATTGAGAAACCAGTGGACTTCCTTGCGGGAAAGCCACTCCTTCGCCTCCTCCTTCCACAGCGAGCGCCCGCGCGCCGCCACCACGTACCAGCGCCGACGCAGCGTGATCTCGGCGGCGTCGAGGCCGGAACCATCGAGCCAGATTTCCTCAAGCGCGTAAGGAACGGAGTAAAGCGCGAAAAGGTGACGTGCCGCTGCCAACCGCAAGCGTGCCGGATCGCGCGTCTTCAGCTTCGGGCGCCATGCTTCAGGATCGCGGGCCAAAATCCCCGCGAAACCATGGGCAGACTCTCTCAGCGCCCGTGCGAAATCGGGTGCAGGCCTCGGTGCACGCTGCGCTCGCCGCAGCGTTGCCTCATAGCGGTCTATCCGCTCGCGCTCGGCCTCGCACCGGCGCTTGATCATGGACTTGGCCATGGTCGTTCATCCTCAAGAAAACTCTGTCAGCCAGACGCAGATCGAGCGCCGGCACGGAATGTGTCGAACTCGCTCTTACAGTCATGGACAGGTCTCCTTTCGGTTGAACGGGGCGGCTCTCTAGGCTCGCCGCGAATTTCAGGCAAGCTAAAAATAGATTTTGTTTCCAACGAGATAACGTTTTGTTGCATTCAAGCAACTGACACTTCGGACAAGCCGATGGCGTCGGCGGGAAGCACGCGGCTCCCCGCCGTCTCAGTGAAAACCGCGCGGCATTTCCTGCGTCGGCTTCACCACCACCTGATGCGCATCGCGCCAGAGAACTTCGCGATGGCGACCAGCCTGGATCGAACGCACCGGCAAGCCGCCCTCTTCGATCAACCAGGCGCAATAGCGCGCCCGGGCAATCATCTCGCGTGCGTCATGGCTGAACCAGCAAACGCCCCAGATCGAGTTGCGCCTCTTGAAATGCCGGGCGACCCGGCCAGGCACCGGCAGATGCTCGTTGAACCAGTCGAACTCGCTGTCGAGCTCCCGCAAAATCCAGTCCGGCGCACCGCTCCGATACAGATACCAGGACGCCCGAAAGAAGCCGGTCTCCACCCGGCTCTGCGGATGGATGAGCGGCGTAACGAACCGCACATACATGACGACACAGGCAGCGCCGCGCGCCGCTCCTCAAATTTTCTGATGTTTCAAGCTGAAAAATCGCCGCCCTCAGGCGGCTTGGTCGCTCGCCCGAGGCTGACGTTCGCAGCAAAGCAGAATTCTGCCTTTCATCGTCGCCTCCATCTCAGTGTCATGTACGGCGCCAAGGGGCTAGCCGCATGCGGGGCGTGGCTGATACATCGAAACGAACACCACCGCAAGAGCGCGTGAGGAGGAAACATGCCGGTCATTCAGTCTTCCATCTCCCCCTCCTCCGAAAGCTTCCGCACCAATGCGGAGCGCATGCAGGCGCTGGTTGCCGACATTTCGGACAAAGCTGCCTTGGTGCAGCGCGGCGGCTCGGAAGAGGCGCGAGCGCGCCACACCGCGCGGGGGAAACTGTTGCCGCGCGACCGGCTTGCTCAACTGCTGGATACGGGCTCGCCCTTCCTGGAGATCGGTCAGTTCGCGGCTTGGGATATGTATGATGACGCGATTTCCGCCGCGGGCATGATTGCCGGCATCGGCCGCGTCGAGGGTCGCGAAGTGATGGTGGTGGTTAATGACGCCACCGTCAAAGGCGGCACCTACTATCCGCTGACGGTGAAGAAACATCTGCGCGCCCAGGAAATCGCGCTGCAGAACAGGCTGCCCTGTGTCTATCTGGTCGATTCCGGTGGCGCCAATCTGCCCAACCAGGACGAAGTCTTTCCCGACCGCGAACATTTCGGCCGCATCTTCTATAACCAGGCCAATATGAGTGCCGTCGGCATTCCCCAGATCGCCTGCGTCATGGGCTCGTGCACGGCGGGCGGCGCTTATGTGCCGGCGATGGCGGATGAATCCATCATGGTGCGCAAGCAGGCCACCATTTTCCTCGGTGGCCCGCCGCTGGTGAAGGCGGCGACCGGCGAAGACGTCAGCGCCGAAGACCTTGGTGGAGCAGACCTGCACACGCGCGAAAGCGGCGTGGCCGATTACTACGCCATGGACGACGAGCATGCGTTGGCGATCTGCCGTCGCATCGTGCGCAACCTAAACCGCAAAAAAGCGATCGGTCTCGACCTGCGCGCACCAGCCGCACCGCTCTATGACGCACGCGAAATCCACGGTATCGTGCCCGCGGACCTGCGCCAGCCCTATGACGTGCGCGAAGTGATCGCACGCATTGTCGATGGCTCGGAACTGGACGAATTCAAGCAGAACTACGGCACCACGCTGGTGACCGGCTTTGCCCACATCCACGGCATGCCTGTCGGCATCATCGCCAACAATGGCGTTCTGTTCTCCGAGAGTGCCGTGAAGGGTGCTCATTTCATAGAATTGTGCTGCCAGCGCAAGATTCCGCTGGTGTTCCTGCAGAACATCACCGGCTTCATGGTCGGCAAGAAGTATGAGGCAGGCGGCATCGCCAAGGACGGCGCCAAACTGGTGACAGCTGTGGCAACGGCACAGGTGCCGAAGGTAACGATGATCATTGGCGGCTCGTTCGGTGCCGGCAATTACGGCATGTGTGGCCGCGCCTATTCACCTCGCTTTCTGTGGATGTGGCCGAACGCCCGCATTTCGGTGATGGGCGGTGAGCAGGCTGCGATGGTGCTGGCGCTGGTGCGCCGAGAGAACATCGAACGCAAAGGCGGTACCTGGTCGGCTGCCGAAGAGGCCGAATTCAAGCGCCCAACACTGGAGAAATATGAGCGCGAAGGCCACCCGCTCTATTCTTCAGCCAGGCTGTGGGATGACGGCATCATCGACCCGGCAAGTTCGCGCGAGGTGCTGGCGCTTTCTCTGTCGGCAGCGCTCAACGCACCGATCGAAGATACGAAGTTCGGCGTTTTCAGGATGTAAGCCCATCTGATCATCACGTACGCCACCAGCATACACTCTCATCAAACTTCACAGGGCGGGACCATGAGATTTTTCCAGATCGCACAACTTCTACTGACAGCAGCAGCTTCAATTGCAGCCACGGAGAACATCGCCACTGCCGAGTCGCTGGCAGGAAAGGTTGGAGACAAGCGCTTTCCCGTCGGTGTCATGGGGACATTGGGCAGTTGCCAGAAAACTTACAATAAATATGTCGCTGCAGCAGGTCATTCTGCTTACGCCCAAACGCTGCTCGGCCGAACCGACGAGTTCTTTATTTGCGGATCCTATCTGAACGCGAAATCGCAACAGGCTGCAGAAGCGATGGCGCTGAAGAACTGCGAGGGAGCCCGCAAATACTACAAGGTCAAGGTTATGGGGACCTGCTCCATCGCAGCATCGAAATAGCAGGGCTGCAATGCCTCGGGAAGAAACTTCGAACAGGAGGAAATCATGCAGTTCCATCGCGGCCGGCTGATCGACCACATCCACCTTCGAGCTGCCGACCTGGAGACGACAAAGCGTTTCTACCGCGCCGTGCTCGGCGCCATCGGCCGTGCCGATTCCATTCATGAAGGCGACACCTTCTTTTCCGCTGACGAATTATGGATCGACGCTGCCAGCGGAGAAACGTCGCGGGTACATCTTGCCTTCCAGGTGCCGGATCGTGAGACCGTCGCCAAGTTCTATGAGGCTGGGCTGGCAGCCGGGGGCAAGGACAATGGCGGCCCAGGCGAGCGCAACTATCATCCCGGCTACTATGCCGCCTTCCTGTTTGATCCGGACGGCAACAACATCGAGGCCGTCTTCCACGGCCCCTTCGAACGCTCCGCGCCATCGGTGGTGATCACGCCGAAGTAGAAGAGGCCGAGAGGCAGTGAGAGAGAACCTTCAGAATGGATATGACCGAGACAGGTTTCGTCGAGACGGAGTTCGCACGGATAGCCTTCGTACAATCGCGCTCGGAGGGGCCGGCCATTCTGTTCATTCACGGTAATTCCAGTTGCAAGGAAGTTTTCTCCAAGCAGTTCACGGCGCCTGAATTTGCCGGCCACCGCCTCGTCGGTTTCGATCTGCCTGGCCATGGCGCTTCCGGAGATGCCCGCGAGCCAGACCGCACCTATACGTTCGGAGGTTATGCCGAAGTGGCCGAGGAAGTTGTTCGCCAGCTCGGCGTGGACCGTCCCGCCATCTTCGGTTGGTCGCTGGGCGGCCACATCGCATTGGAGATGCTCGGTCGCGGTTTTGCCGCCAAAGGGCTGATGATCAGCGGCACCCCGCCGGTGAAGGCGGATTTAGAGAGCTTGATGGCTGGCTTCAACATCGACCCGAATGCCGAGAACCTGACGGGCAAGCGCGACTTCACGGATGCAGATGCGCTGGCCTACGCCACCCATACCTCGGCAGCCAACGGATACGTCGATCCGCACCTGCTTGCCATGTGCAGGCGTACGGATGGCCGTGCCCGCGAGATCATGTTCGGCTCGATCATGGCAGGGAAAGCGATAGACGAGCGCGAGATCGTCAGAACCAACAAGACGCCGCTTGCCATCGTCAACGGCCGCGACGATCTCTTCCTCCGGCCTGACTATTTCGACAGTCTTTCTTATGCAGCGCTGTGGCCGCGCGGCATCGTGCGGATGACAGGCGCCGGGCACGCGCCATTCCTGCAAAGGCCGCAAGAATTCAATTCGTTGCTGGTGGAGTTCGTAGAGGGCGTTTGAACCGTCCTTTACCGTTGGAGGCGCCGATGTTTTCGAAAATCCTGATTGCCAATCGTGGCGAGATCGCCTGCCGCGTCATCCGCACTGCGCGCCGGCTGGGGGTGGCCACCGTGGCTGTCTACTCGGATGCTGATGCAGCCTCGCTGCACGTCGCCATGGCTGACGAGGCGGTCCATATCGGAGCTTCTCCGGTTGGGGAAAGCTATCTCAAAGCCGACCGCATTATCGCAGCGGCGAAACAGACAGGGGCCGAGGCCATCCATCCCGGCTATGGTTTCCTTTCGGAAAATCCGGATTTCGTCGACCAGGTGACGGCCGAGGGTCTGATCTTCATCGGCCCGTCTGCCGCTTCCATCCGAGCCATGGGTCTCAAGGACGCGGCGAAGCGGCTGATGGAAAAGGCTGGTGTGCCCGTGGTGCCCGGCTATCACGGCGAAGCACAGGATATCGTATTGCTCGCCACCAAGGCGCGCGAGATCGGTTATCCTGTGCTGATCAAGGCGCGTGCTGGCGGCGGAGGCAAAGGCATGCGTCGCGTCGATAACCCCGATGATTTCTCGGAAGCTCTTTCCGGTGCCCGCCGCGAAGCAAAGGCAGCCTTCGGCGACGACCGCGTGCTGGTGGAAAAATATGTCGACAAGCCCCGCCACATCGAGGTGCAGGTGTTTGGCGACAATCTCGGCAATGCCGTACATCTCTACGAGCGTGACTGCTCTGCGCAGAGGCGCCATCAGAAAGTGATCGAGGAGGCCCCCGCGCCCGGCATGACACCTGCCCTCCGCAAGGCGATGACCGAAGCAGCGGTGAAGGCAGCCAAGGCAATCCACTATTCCGGCGCCGGCACCATCGAATTCATCGTCGACGCGTCGCAAGGGCTCAAGGCAGACCGCTTCTGGTTCATGGAAATGAATACGCGCCTGCAGGTGGAACATCCGGTGACGGAGATGGTCACAGGTGTCGATCTGGTCGAATGGCAGTTACGCGTGGCTTGCGGAGAAAAGCTGCCGAAAACTCAGGACGAGATCAAGCTTTCCGGCCATGCCTTCGAGGCAAGGCTCTATGCGGAGGACGCCACGAAAGGCTTCCTGCCTGCGATCGGCACGCTGCACCATCTGCGCTTTCCCGAAAGGGCGCCTGCGGGCGCCACCATGCGTATCGAAACAGGGGTACGCCAAGGCGACGCCATCTCTCCCTACTACGATCCGATGATTGCCAAGCTCGTCGTGCATGGAAATGATCGCGGGACCGCTCTTTCCGCGTTGGAGACGGCGCTGGCGGAAACGGAAATCGCCGGTTCCGTTACAAACACCGCCTTTCTGGCGGCACTCGCCGGCGATCCGGATTTTGCCACTGGCGACGTCGACACCGGCCTGATCGGCCGAAAGCAGGATGCGCTCACCACCGTCCCAGCGCCAGGCGAGGAGATTATTGCAACGGCGGCACTCGCAGCTGCCGATGTGGCGGAATATCGGGACCCGTCCGATCCGTGGTCGTCGCTGGTCGGCTATGCCCATTTCCATGTCGGATCCCGAAGCATTGCGCTCAAATCGGGCGAAGCCACCATCTCGGCCCGAGTCACCGCACGTATCGACGGGGGCTTCGACGTCGCGACCGATCATGGCGTCCATTCGCTTCGGGCCGGTGGCGGCAAGCGGCTTGCCCGCTGGCCGGAACATGTCACGGTCTTCTCGGGCGCAACGGGCTACAATTTTGGCGTTCCGGACCCGCTGGCCAAGGCAGACGACGCCGGTGCAGGTGCCGGCAACCTGCGCGCGCCGATGCCAGGTCTGGTGAAGGTGGTGCGTTCAGCACCGGGTGAAGTCGTGATCAAAGGACAACCGCTTCTGATCCTTGAGGCGATGAAGATGGAACATACGATCGCAGCTCCGCATGATGGCACCATCGCCGAGATCGCTGTGGAAGGCGCGCAGGTGACCGACGGCACTGTCCTCGTCCGTTTCGTGGAAGCGGACAGTTGATCAGGATTGGACAGCCGGCGGCGAGCTTATCGCAGCGAGAGTGGCAACGTGTTGGACATCAAAATCGAAACCTCGCGCCTTACGCTCAGACCTTGGGGCGAGGAAGACATCGAGCAACTTACTCTGGGCTTGAACAACCTCGGGCTCGCAAAGTGGCTGGCGTTCGTCCCTCACCCCTATACGACGTCACACGCAGAAAATTGGATCGAGAGATGTCGAGAGATTTCGAACTCCAGCGATCGGCCGACTGCGTATGAGTTTGCGATTGAACTTAAACCGAGCCGACTGGTGATCGGAGGTGTCAGTCTCAACAAGATCGACTGGCGAGCCGGGACGGCTGGTGGAGGGATCTGGATCGCCGAAAACCATCAAGGACACGGCTATGGCAGTGAAGCATTCGAGGCGAAAATCCGCTTCGCTTTTCGCGATTTAGGCCTGACAAAATTGGTGAACGGTTATTTCGACGGCAACGAAAATTCCTGGGCGATGCAGCGCAAATTGGGATATCGGCGCGTTGCCGAGGTCACCAGCCGCTGCATGGCTGACGGCAGGCAGACAATCGAGCATGTAACGACCTTGCTGCGCAGCGATTGGGAACGCCACATGACTAAGCGCCCGTTGACGGATTAAGGCGAGAGCTCTTGGAAACGGAATGGCCGGGTGCGAACCCGGCCATTCTCATGTTGGCTTCCAGCCTTGTGATGATCAGTCCAGCTTGATCGGCGCGTATTTGCCGTCGTGCCATTGGTTGATGTCGAACTTCGGATCCTTGATATCGCCCTTCTCGTCCAAGGTGATTTCGCCGACCACGGTGCTGATCGGCTTGCCGTCCTTCAGCGCAGCCGCCACCTTGGCCGGATCTTCGGAACCAGCGCGCTCGATACCCTGCGCGATCGCCTGGATAACTCCATAGGAGAACAGGGTGAAGCCTTCCGGCGAGAAGCCGCCGGCCTTGATCTTCTCCACAGCCTCCTTGGCCTCAGGCTTGGCTTGCGGGTCGGACGGGAACACGAACATCGTGCCCTCCCCAGCCGGGCCGGCGATCTGCCAGAACTCCGGATTGGAAAGGCTGTCAGGCATGATCAACTGGAAATCGAAGTTCTGCTCCTTGGCCTGACGTTTGATCAAACCGCCTTCCGGATGATAGCCGCCGAAATAGACGACATCGGCTTTCAATTCCTTCAGCTTGGTGACGAGTGCTGAATAGTCCTTTTCACCGGCGTTGATACCTTCGTAGGCGACTTCCTTCAGGCCACCTTCATTCATGGTCTTCTTCACCGCATCCGCTGCGCCTTGGCCGTAAGCGCTCTTGTCGTGCAGCAGCACGACATTCTTGCCGGCGTATTTCTTGGCGATCCACGGGCCGACGAAGTTGCCGCCGGCATCGTCACGGATGTAGAGGCGCATGATCGTCGGCCAGCCCTTCTTGAAGGCAGCTTCCGTCAGTTCCGGATTGGACGAAGCCGGCGTGATCATGACGATGCCGTTCTCGGCATAGATCGCGGATGCCGGAATGGTCGAGCCGGAGCAGGCGTGGCCATCGACGAACTTGATGCCGGCGGCCGCGATGCGGTTGGCGACCGAAACGGCCTGCTTGGGATCGCAGACGTCATCCTCGACCACGATCTTGATCTTCTTGCCGCCGATGCCGCCCTTTTCGTTGATCGCTGCGGCAGCGGCATTGGCACCCTGCTTGAACTGATCGCCGATCGGAGCAAGCTGGCCCGTCATCGGACCAACCACCGCGATGGAGATGTCTTCAGCATAAGCTGCCGAGGCGCTAAGCGCCGTGGCGAACAGGGCTGCGCCCAGGAATTTTGTCGATTTCAACTCAAGCCTCCCATTGCTTTGCGCAAGCCCTCCCGGCTGCGCTTGCGTGCAATGGGCGCAAAATTTTGCGGTTCGTCAAGTCCATCCGGACGGCAATGCATGCGTCCGGTTAATGCAAAGATCAATTCTTCTGATGGACCGCGCCAGTCCTGTTAAGAACTCCTTGAAGAAGGAAATGGCCGGGACAAGCCCGGCCAACTAAAGCTGTGGAGGCGCTCTCGATCAGTCGAGCTTGATCGGCGCGTATTTCCCCTCATGCCATTGGTTGATGTCGTACTTGGCGTTCTTAAGATCGCCCTTCTCGTCGAAGATCACATCGCCGACAACGGTGCTGATCGGCTTGCCGTCCTTCAACGCGGCGGCAACCTTGGCCGGGTCATCGCTGCCCGCTCGCTTGATGCCTTCGGCGAAGGCCTGGATCGTGGCGTAGGAGAACAGCGTAAAGCCCTCCGGCACGAAACCCTTAGCCTTGATCTTCTCTATAGCCTCCTTGGCCTCAGGCCGCGCCTGCGGATCCGACGGGAAAACGAACATCGTACCCTCGCCAGCCGGGCCGGCGACCTGCCAAAACTCGGGGCTGGCGATCGAATCCGGCATAATGAGTTGGAACTTGAAACCCTGTTCCGAGGCCTGGCGCAGGATCAGACCGGCTTCCGGATGGTAGCCGCCGAAATAAACGACATCGGCTTTCAGTTCTTTCAGCTTGGTGACAAGCGCCGAGTAGTCTTTCTCACCTGCGTTGATACCCTCGTAGAGGATTTCCTTCAGACCACCATCATTCATGGTCGTCCTAACCGCGTCGGCAACGCCCTGACCGTAAGCGCTCTTGTCATGCAGAACGACAACGTTCTTGCCGGCATATTTCTTGGCGATCCAAGGGCCGACGAAAGCGCCCTGTGCATCGTCACGGGTGTAGAGACGCATGATCGTCGACCAGCCCTTCTTGGCCGCGTCATCCGTCATGAGCGGATTTGAGGAGGCAGGGCTCATCATCAGCGCACCGGCTTCGGCATAGACAGCAGAAGCCGGAATACTCGAGCCGGAGCAGGCGTGACCGTCAATGAATTTGACGCCATTGCCGACGATACGATTGGCCACCGAAACCGCCTGCTTGGGATCACATTGGTCGTCTTCGATATCCAGCTTGATCTGGCGCCCCTCCACGCCACCCGCGGCGTTGATCGCCTCGACAGCAGCTTGTGCGCCCTGTTTGAATTGGTCGCCGATCGTGGCCAGTTGGCCCGTCATCGGTCCAACCACCGCGATGGAAATGTCTTCGGCGTAAGCCGCCGAGGCGCTAAGCGCCATAGCGAGCAGGGCTGCCAAGCCCAGCGATTTTGTTGTTTTCAATTTGGCTCTCCCATTTTGCTGCGCACGTGTGATGGCGCATAGGGAAATGAGAGAAAACGTCCGTCTTCGTCAAGCCTCCATACAGCAATGTATGGATCAAAATTTTTATCGGGACTCCCCCTGAAAGCGAAAACCGCGCCGGTCTTGTCACGACCGGTCGCGGTTTTCTCGCGGCCACCTCCCGAGCTTGGCTTCTTGGAGGCGGCTTCCCTGTTATTCGGCATCCGGCTAGCCGGCTGCCTTCTCGTGCTTCGCCGTTGGAGCGGCGTCACCATCCATCGGACGGAATCAGTGCGTGGTCATCCATTCACGGGCTTCGCGCAGAGCCTGAGCGATCTCGCCCTTGGACATGGCGGACGAAAGCTCCGAACGCCATTCAGCAGCGCGCAGCGAGCCCTTGATGGCCGCGATGTTGAACCACTTGTGGGCGGCAATGACGTCGGTGTCGCAATCGCGGCCGGTAGCATACATCACACCCAGTTCGAAGAGAATGTCGGCCTGGGCGGTGGTGCCCATCGTGCCGAACCCTGCTTCAAGCATCTCGAAACGTGCCATTTGAAATCCCCTTGTCTGACCCTGTTGCTCCTGAAAGCCGCCGTCCGTTTCTTGGTGTGGACGTGCGCTCTTCCGATGCTTCGAAGAATGCCGGGGACGCTTGAATCCGTCGTTAAATGGCTTGCTTAATTTGAGGAAAACAAAGCTAAAACAAGAAGTAAACGTGAGAAACCGTTAAGGATAGAAAGCCCGGGATCACTGGGTTTAAGCTCAAATTCGATGAAAATTGGCGAGTGCCAAGACAAGGTTTCGCTAACCACGGCGACGCTTCCATTTTGGTAAGAAATCAAAAATGCGGTGTCACGCACCCCTCGGCAGCCAGGCAAAAAGCCTCTCTCCTTCCCCTGCGGCACGGCTTTTGTTTTCACGGGGACTGGATTAGCTTCATCGGGCGTGAGGGATGGAGAGAGCTGGACCTGAGCGTCCAGTTCAAGCGCAAGGGAGGAAATCGATGCTTCGCAAAGTGAGCTTGGCACTTGCTGCCACATTGATGATGTCGGGCATGGCGCTCGCCGACCCGATCGAAGGCAACTGGAAGACGGCGTCCGGTGCCACCGCTGCGATTTCAGGCAGCGGCTCATTCTCGATCACGCTGAAGACCGGAAAGCATGCCGGCAAGACGATCGGCTCTTTCAAGGCGAGTGGCGGCGGCAAATACGCCGGTACCATCACCGATCCGGAGACCGACAAGACTTATAATGGCAAGGCGACACTCTCCGGCAGTTCGCTGAAAATGAGCGGGTGCGTTCTGGGTGGCCTGATCTGCAAGAGCCAGACCTGGTCCAAGCTGTAGTCGACCAGGGACCATGAGATAATGACGGGCGTTTCCGCCGAGCGGGAACGCCTTTTTCATGTCTGTCTACCGGGTTCTCCGGACCCCGGCCCTGCACAGCCAAGATTCCGTCAATCATTTTGAACCCTCGATGAACGGCGACCTCAGAAGAGGTTCAGCCGCACCCAGGCATTGTCTCCAGCATTGAAGGAGAGACCAAATGCTTGCGCGCCGCTTCACCATTGTCTGCCTGTTGACGGCGCTGTTTGGCATGGGCTTCGCGATCCTGGTTACCGAAAATGGGCGCCTGGGGCGCGGCTGGGACCAGGCTGGCCTTCGATGCAGCATCGCCTGCTCCGCTTCATCTGTCGCCGATTGACCCGACCAACAAGACGAACCGCCATGACCTCCTTCGCCCAAAACACTCTCTCCGTCCTGAAGCTCCTGCCGCGAGCAACGCTCATCCTGATGCTTCTGGCTGCTCCGGTCCTTGCCGTGCCGACCATGCGCACCGACGCTGGTTCGACCATCGAAGCGCCGGCGCTCAAGAAGAAGGGCTTGGGGCTGGTTCTGCTGGTGAGCCTGCAGCGTGGTTAGAACGGCACGCCTTCATTCTGCCCCAGGAGGTGGATCTTCCTGAAATCGCTGCCGATTTCGGGTCGAGGGTGGGACTTCAGAAAAATCTAAAAAAGCGAATACGGATCCAGCACGAAGGACTGCCTCTCCCAACTGTCATTTTCCATCCCTATAATAGGTCATGGAAAAGCGAATCTACCCCCAAGCCATTGAAACCGTCGTCATGCCGGAGCCTTATGCCCGGCAATCCTTCGACGACGCCGGTAAAGCGGTCGAAGCGTTGCGTGTTCTGTACGAACGCAACACCAAGTTCCTGCGCGATTCCTTTTCGGCACTGGCGGCTGGCGGCGACAATGACAAGCGCTATCGCGCTTTTTATCCCGAGGTGAGTGTCGTCACCAGTTCCTTCACCCAAGTGGACTCACGGCAGGCCTATGGCCACATGCCGACACCAGGCCAGTTCTCAACCACGATCACCCGGCCCGACCTGTTCCAGAATTATCTGACCGAGCAGCTTCGGCTGATCATGCGCAACCATGGCGTTCCGGTGATCGTGTCGGAATCTGAGACGCCGATCCCGGTGCATTTTGCCTTCCTCGAGGGCACCTATGTCGACAGCGCGGCTGCAGAGCGCATCCGCAGGCCCATCCGAGACCTGTTCGATGTGCCGGATCTCGACGGCACCGACGACCAGATCGCCAACGGCACCTTTGAGGTCGCGCTGGGCGACCCGCGGCCGCTCGCTCCGTTCACGGCGCAGCGCATCGACTATTCGCTGCATCGGTTGACGCACTATACGGCAACCAGCCCACAGCACTTCCAGAACTTCGTGCTGTTCACCAACTACCAGTTCTACATCGACGAATTCTGTGCAATGGCGCGCGACCTGATGGCCAAGGGCGGCGAGAGCTACACGGAGTTCGTCGAGCCTGGCAATGTCGTGACGAAGCCCGGCGCCACGTCACCCTCGGAAGGTGTGGCGCCTCTACGCTTGCCGCAAATGCCTGCCTATCATCTGAAACGGGCCGACCACGGTGGCATCACCATGGTCAATATCGGCGTTGGGCCATCCAATGCCAAAACGATCACCGATCATGTCGCGGTGCTGCGTCCGCATGCGTGGCTGATGCTCGGCCACTGCGCTGGCCTGCGCAACACTCAGGCACTGGGCGATTATGTTCTGGCGCATGCTTATGTCCGTGAAGACCACGTGCTGGACGACGACCTGCCTGTGTGGGTCCCGGTACCCGCGCTGGCCGAGGTGCAGGTAGCGCTCGAAGAGGCCGTCGCCGAGGTGACGGGCCTTGCCGGCTACGACCTCAAGCGGGTGATGCGGACCGGCACCGTTGCCACCATCGACAACCGCAACTGGGAACTGCGCGACCAGCGCGGGCCGGTACAGAGACTTTCGCAATCGCGTGCGATTGCGCTGGATATGGAATCCGCAACAATCGCAGCCAACGGCTTCCGTTTCCGCGTGCCTTACGGCACGCTTCTGTGCGTCTCCGACAAACCGCTGCATGGCGAGTTGAAGCTGCCGGGTATGGCGACGGAGTTCTACAAAAGGCAAGTGTCGCAGCATCTCACGATCGGCATCCGCGCCATGCAGAAGCTGGCCGAAATGCCGATGGAACGGTTGCATTCGCGCAAGCTGCGTTCTTTCTCCGAGACCGCGTTCCAATAACAGCCGGCCTCAAGGGCGTGCGGCGTTAGAGCAATTCCACTTTTCTCCGGATCAGGGAAACGTCGTAGCTCTGGTCTGTAGGCAGCTCCGCTGCACACTTTTGCAGGAGTTGCTTTAGTCGCCATTCACCAGTTCGAGGATGAGACGCTGGATTTCACCGCCGGCACCCATTTCGACACGGTCGAAATCGCGACTTTGCTGGCGCTGCGCGATCGAGGCGTCGGAAAGCGGTTTCTGGATTTGCTGACGAATCTTCTGGCAACCGGGGTCGTTGGCAACGGACACACCGATGGTGGTCTGTTCGATCCGCGCCAACATCGCCTTGATGTGGTCGCCATGCACTTTCTCGTGGCGACGAAGGCCTTCGATGAAGATATCCCAGCGCTTCTGCACTGGTGGCGGCAACGCATTGGCAGGTTTAGGCAGCGTGTATGTGATAATGAGCGTCGGAGTCGCTGATTTCAGCGTACAACCGCCGTTTTCCGGCACGTAGTTTCGCCTCCAGGTAAGCTTGAAGAAGGTGTGCGCAATGACGCGGCCACCGTTCCTTCCTGCCTCCGGACCGTTCTGCCCGATCGATGCGTAGAGCTCAGCGCCGGTTGTGCCGGTGATGGCATAGGGTTTTTCCTGTTCGATCGTCTTTGCAGTTGCAGGTGTGGTTGCAACGAGCGCAGTCACGCCTGCCGTCAGCGCCAGCACGTAGAACCCAATTCTTGAAGTCATGCCGTCCCCTGATGCGGTTTGCGCGCACCATAGAGGCCGGAATGCGACGATCAAAGCGGAAATGAAACGCCGAGGCTTTGGCTTCAGTGCTCCTTCACAAGCCTGGCTACCAGGGCTTCCACCCGGCCACCTTGCCGGTGCTCGCGCTGGTCGAAAACGACCTGCTTGGCTTCGTACTGTTTGTAAATCTCATCGACCCGACGTTGAGCTTCACGCTGCGTCTTGATGCAATGCGGGTCGTTGGCGACGGCAAGATCGGCAACCGCGCGTTCAGCAGCGGTTATGCCCTGTCTGGCGATGCGCCCATGCGTCTGCTCGTGCTCTCGTACACCGGAGAGGAAACGTTGCCAACGCTTGCGTAACGCCGGCGACATCGGCGTCGTCACGCGCGGATACATGTAGGTCATGTCCAGCGTGGCGCTGGCAGCCCTGAGATGACAGACATCCGCCTTGGCCTTGAGATCGAAATCCCAGTCAATCGTGTAGGAAGTCTGCGCGATCGCCCGCGTCAGAAAACCGTGCTTGGGGCCGCTCTTGTCCATCGCCTGGATCAGTGCACGACCGTTCTCGCCTTCGATGTCATAGGAGCGGACATGGGTGGTCACCTTCGAACCGGCCATGGCGACGCCAGGCAGCACGCCGACAACCGACAAAACAGCGAGACCGCAGAAGATAGACCGGTGCATGAAACCCTCCCGCCCGCCGACGTTTATCGTCCTTTGATTGCGAGCACGGGATGATAAGCGCTGCGGTGCGGTCGAATTAAGGCGCTAAGGCACCATATGGTGCCTTAGCGTGCCAGAAGAGACTTCTACACATCTTATTATCGATGCGCCGGCGCCGAAATCACATGTTCTGGTAGACCGGTCCCTCGCCGCCCTGCGGCGGCACCCAGTTGATGTTCTGGTTCGGATCCTTGATGTCGCAGGTCTTGCAGTGCACGCAGTTCTGCGCATTGATGACGAAGCGTACATCCTTGGCGGACGGATCGGCGGCAGCGTTGCCTTCGGCATCCACCCACTCATAAACGCCGGCCGGGCAATAGCGCGTAGACGGGCCCGCATAAACGTCATGCTCTGATTTCACCTGCAAAGCGGCATCTTTGACCTGGAGATGAACCGGCTGGTTCTCCTCGTGATTGGTCCCGGACAGGAAGACCGACGACAGACGGTCGAAGGTGAGCACGCCGTCCGGCTTCGGATAGGCAATCTTCTGATATTTAGAGGCCGGCTCCAACGAGGCAGCGTCGCTCTTGCCGTGTTTCAGTGTACCGAAGGGCGAAAAGCCGAACAGTGTATTCAGCCACATGTCGAGGCCCCCGAGGCCGACGCCGGCGAGAGTGCCGAAACGTGACCATAGCGGCTTGACGTTGCGCACCTTCTTCAAGTCCTTGCCGATGTCGCTGCCACGCCAGGCTTCTTCGTAGCTGGCGAGTTCGTCATTAGCGCGACCGGCGGCGATGGCTTCCGCGACATGGTCGGCCGCCAGCATGCCCGAGAGCACGGCGTTATGCGATCCCTTGATGCGCGGCACGTTGACGAGGCCGGCAGCGCATCCCATCAACACACCGCCAGGGAACGACATTTTGGGTACCGACTGCCAGCCGCCCTCAGTAATGGCGCGAGCACCGTAGCCGATACGCTTGGCGCCGGCGAAGGTTGGGGCAATCGCCGGATGCGTTTTGAAGCGCTGGAATTCCTCGAAAGGTGACAAATACGGGTTCTTATAATTCAGATGGACGACGAAGCCGACCGCCACCTGATTGTCTTCCAGATGGTACAGGAAGGAACCACCGCCGGTCTTCATGTCGAGCGGCCAGCCGAAGGAGTGTTGAACGAGACCAAGCTTGTGGTTCTCCGGCTTGACCTGCCACAATTCCTTGAGGCCGATGCCGAACTTGGCCGGCTCGCGACCGGCATCCAGCTGGTATTTGGCAATGAGCTGTTTCGCGAGTGAACCGCGTGCGCCTTCGCCGATCAGCACGTATTTGCCCATAAGCGCCATGCCAGGCGCGAAGTTCGGCCCCTGCGAGCCATCTTTTTCGACACCCATGTCACCGGTGTAGACACCGGTGACCGCGCCCTCCTCGTTGTAGAGAAGACCGGCAGCGGCAAAGCCGGGATAGATCTCGACCCCGAGCGCTTCAGCCTTGCCGGCAAGCCAGCGGCAGACATTACCGAGTGAGACGATGTAGTTGCCGTGATTGTTCATCAGCGGCGGCATGAACACATTTGGCAGCCGGAACGAACCGGCAGGTCCCAACACGAGGAAATGGTCTGCCGTGACTTCGGTCTTGAAAGGATGATCCCCCTCTTCGCGCCAGCCAGGCAGAAGACGGTCGATGCCGATTGGATCGACGACAGCGCCAGACAGAATATGAGCACCGGCTTCGCCACCCTTTTCCAGCACCACGACGGAAAGGTCAGGGTTGACCTGCTTGAGCCGGATTGCCGCGGCGAGCCCCGCCGGTCCGGCGCCGACGATCACCACGTCGAATTCCATGCTCTCGCGTTCGATCTCGCTCATCAGGTCCCTCCGCACTGGCTTGCCGTTCCGGCATATTGCTGGCTCATGCGCTCCATAGCGCATCATTCCGCGACGCGAAACCGGCATGGAACGACGGCAGCGCCTCCGGGATTGCCGAAGCCGCCGTCCATGACAGATTAATTGACGTTCACGTAAACGTCAATTGCAGCATATCGGTGGAAACTGGCGCTTTTCGAGACCCCGGTTATCGGTCATAGTCCTGTTTATGCGCATTCATGGGCCAGCCGGCTTATCAATACCGCGCCTCTGTTCCGTGCTGTGCCTTCTATGGCCCGCGGTCGTCCTCGGCTTTCTCCTCATAGCCTCGCCCGGTCTGGCCCAAAAGAAACAAAAGACTTGGGAAAGCGGAGCTTATTCCTTTTCCGACGAACTCGGCGGCTTCCGCATCACCGGCGTTTCCGGCAAAGGCACCCGCAAGGACCCGATCATCATCGAGGAGGAGTTCACCTCGGCGACGCCGGTGACCCTGACCATACGCACCATCAAGCCCATCCAACCCTTCGACAGCACGGGCGACTATGCCAGCGGCATTATCTACTTGCGCATCAAGCCACTCAACAACAGCGGCCACAGCTGGGTGGAATTCCAGTTCGAATTGCAGGAAGTTCTCGACCAACCGAGCGTGTTCGGTGACGGGCTTTCCTTCGATCAACGCAACAAAAAGCCCGAGAACATCGCATCAACGAATTTCGCCGTCTTCGACCGCAACTTCGAGCCTTATGATCGGCTGCTTTTTACCAGGGGCAAGGTGGATCCGAAGGAAACCGCAGAGTTCGACTTTCTCATCACCGACTACACGCCGCGCTGGACCTTTTATCTGATGCAGGATCCCCGCATTCCGTCGAGCTGATCCCGACCGAAGATCGCGAAGCCGACATCCAGGCGCTTCGACAACAACCCCGCATCGAGCAAAGGCGAAATACCGATCACATTCTGCCCAGGCTTGAAAATTTCACGCCGCCGGAAGATGGTGCGGCCATGAATTTCCCCTCGCCCCAAGATCGACCGGAACTGCGCGAGCTTCTGGCCTTCTATCTGGAAGCCGGCGTCGATGAAGCGCTGACGGAAGAGCCGGTCGACCGCTTCGCTGAAGCGGTGAGAGCCCAAAATGCTGCACATGCAGCATCCACCGCCGAGCAGGTTTCCAAGCCGGACCGTCGCCCTCAGTCCACCAACGCGCAAGGATTCGCGGGCACCGCCACCAGCGATCCTCCCCTCGCCCAGCGCACGCCTGCAACCGCCGCGGTGCCTGACGAAGCACAGGCACAGCTTGCACGACAGCTGGCGGCGCAGGCGTCGACACTGGAAGAGCTACGCGAAGCCATGGCTGGCTTCGACGGCTGCAACCTGAAATTCACCGCCAAGAATCTGGTCTTTGCCGACGGCAATCCGAACGCTGCCCTGATGCTGGTCGGCGAAGCGCCAGGCCGAGACGAGGATCTGGAAGGGCTGCCGTTCGTCGGCCGCTCAGGCCGATTGCTTGATCGTATGCTGGCGGCTATCGGCCTCGACCGGAACTCTGCCTATATCGCCAATGTCATTCCGTGGCGTCCGCCCGGCAACCGTACACCTACTCCGCACGAAACGGAGATCTGCCGGCCCTTCATCGAGCGGCAGATCGAACTTGTCGGCCCGAAGGTGCTGGTCAATCTCGGTGGGCCGTCGGCAAAAACGTTGCTCAATACCACTGAGGGCATCCTGCGATTGCGCGGCAATTGGCGTAGTCACACGACGGGAAATGGGACGACAATTCCGGCGATGCCGACTTTGCACCCTGCCTATCTGCTGCGCACTCCCGCGCATAAGCGCCTAGCCTGGCGCGATTTCGTCGAAGTGAAGATGAAACTGCGCTCGCTTTCATGAGCAGAGTCCGCCCGGACCTCAGTACGGGCGGCTCTTACTTTGGGGGAGTTGCCCCTTCTCAAGCCGTTTGGCGACGCAGCCCGACATATTGCAACTCGGCAAAAAGAGCCACGGCGATGGCTTGGGCACTGACGAAAGCGACACCAAGCAGGTTGGGCGAGATGACGCCAGAAACCAGCAGGCCAAAGCTGGCGAGGACCCACAACGCATTGATTGCTATGATCTCGACCAGCATGATGCGCGACACGGTCTGCCGACGCGACACCGCAAGCACCATCAAGACGAAAGGCACGAGCGCTGCGCCGGCCCAGAACAACAGGCTCCGGGGCATATCCAGCAGCGGGCTGAGCATATGGGCACCACCAGCCAAGATGATCGCGGTAGCGCCGGTCGCCAGCGCGTCGAGCAGCAGCACATTGCGGAGGAACGGGGAAACGGAAATCTGCATGGTCTTTCTCCTGTCTGGCGATGCTGCGGACCGTCCGGCATCTGATGGGCAGAAGATGTCAGGCCCGTCAGCAGCCGGCGATTACGCGACAGGTAATAGAAATGAACTTTCCCGGGTCATAGATTTGCAGCCATCCGACACGCGGCTCCAGCGAGATGCGCGTAGACAACATCTTACCTCGGCAACAGGATCCCCATGGACACTTCCTCGACCTCCGCCGGTTCCCTCATTCGCGAATGGCGTACACGCCGGCGCATGAGCCAACTCGATCTCGCCATGGAAGCTGAAATCTCGCAGCGGCATCTCAGCTTCGTGGAAAGCGGCCGCGCCATGCCCTCGCGCGAGATGGTGCTGAAGCTCTCCGAACAGCTTTCAGTGCCGCTCAGGCAGCGCAATCAGATCCTGCTTGCAGCCGGCTTCGCACCGTCTTTCGGCGAACGGCCTCTAAGCGACCCTGATCTTGCACCGGCAATGGAAGCCGTCAAACTCGTGCTGAAGGGGCACGAGCCATTTCCTGCCCTTGCCGTCGACCGGCATTGGAATCTCGTAGCCGCCAATGAAGCCCTGGCTCCAATGCTCGCAGGCGTCGGCGATCCTTCTCTGTTGCAGGCACCCGTGAATGTATTGCGCCTAAGCCTCCATCCCAGAGGCGTCGCACCCATCATCGCAAACCTCGCCGAATGGCGGTCGCACCTCCTGGAACGGCTGAAACAACAGATCGAGGCCTCGGCCGATCCTGTCCTCGAAGCGCTGGAGGAAGAATTGCGGGCCTATCCGGTCCATTCGAATACAAGGCCGCCGAGAGCGGATCCCAATGCGATCGTCCATCCTCTGCGGCTGCGGCTTGGCGACACGGTGCTTTCGTTCATCAGCACCACCACTGTGTTCGGTACGCCGCTCGACGTCACGCTTTCGGAGCTCGCGATCGAAACCTTCTTCCCCGCGGATGAAGAAACCCGGCAGGTGCTGTCCCGTCTTGCTCTCGAACGAGCCAAGACGGCCGGGCAAGCCTGATCAACCGGGCGGCTGCGAAGCTTTCCGCGCGGCAGCACGCTCGAGGCCCAGTTGCCGTTCGCGCCAGATGATGAAAAGTCCGGCTGCTACCACGATTGCCCCACCCACCAGCATGTGCAGTGTCGGCACATCGCCAAAGGCGAGATAACCGACCGCAATGCTGAGGAGCATCGAGGTGTATTCGAACGGAGCCACCACCGAGGCCTCGGCATGGCGATAGGCCGAGGTCATCAAAATCTGGCCCAACCCGCCGCAGAAACCCGCAAGTATAAGAAGCACAACCTGTCTGGTCGCCAGCGCCTGCCAGCCGAACGGGATGGTCAGCAGGGCCAGGATGCTCGCAGTCAGCGAGAACCACAGAACGATGGTCGCTGTGCGCTCGCTGTGCACGAGGCTTCGCACCAGAAGCATAGCAACCGCCGAGATCGCCGCCGCGATGAAAGCAGCGATCACACCGAGAACCTCCTGGTCTCCGAGCGCGGCGCCGGAACGCAGCAAGGTGAGGGTCGGCCACGAAATGATGACAACGCCGATCAAGCCGACGATGACTGCACCCCAGCGGTAGACCCGGATGGTCTCCCCCAGGAAAATGGCGCTGAACACCACTACCAGAAGAGGCTGTGCATAGTTAAGCGTAATCGCCTCAGGGAGAGGCAAGCGGGTCAGAGCGAAGAAGCCGAACCCCATGGCACAGACGCCAACCACACCACGCGCAATGTGGTTGAGCGGCCGCTTGGTGGAAAAGGCGGTGCCCAATTCACGCCGAAAACCGAGGAAGATCAGGATCGGAAAAATGGCAAAGAAGGAACGATAGAAGACGATCTGGCCAGCCGGCAATTCACCGGCGGCCTTGATCAAGGACGACATTGCCACGAACACGGACACCGACAGGATCTTCAGCGTGATGCCGACCAGTGTGTGGGGTTGAACGGAAGATGTATTTGAGGTCACGGCATGATGGCGTCCTGCATCGCCGGTATGTCGAGATGCTTGTCGTCCCTGTGGTGGACATCGTTGGTATAACGGCTTTGTCCGACAGCATCGGCCTCGACGTGGCGGACTGAAGTGTCCGTCGCAGATTTGGGCGTGACGACAGTCACGGCAACCTCGCAGGGGATCGGAGAAGGCTGGGAAAGGCCTTGAGAGAAGCGTGGCAACAGTTTTGTCGACGGTGCGTTTCGTGTAAAGAGCCGCAACCCCATTTATCTTGTCCCAGCGGACGCCGGCTACGCCGAAATCATCGGGAAAAATCGACGCATGCGCACAGATACCGGCCAGGTCTTCAAGCTCGAAGACTATCGTCCCAGTGATTATCTGATCCCAAAGACCGAGCTGACTTTCTCGCTTTCCAAGGAAGCCACCCGGGTAACCACTGTCCTTACCATCGAGCGCCGGAAAGGCGTGGATGCCGGAACCGCGCTGGCCCTGGATGGCGATGAACTGAAGCTTGTCGGTGTTTCGATCGACGGCAAGGCGCTCGGGGCAGCCGACTATAGTGCTACACCGGACCAACTAACCGTCTTCGCGCCGCCGCAGTCCTTCCAGCTCACCATCGAAACGGAAGTTGATCCGTCGACCAACAGCACATTGATGGGCCTCTATCGCTCAAGCAATGTGTACTGCACACAATGCGAGGCCGAGGGGTTTCGCCGTATCACCTATTTCCTGGACCGACCCGACATTCTGTCCGTCTACACCGTGCGCATCGAAGCGGATCGCACCGAGGCGCCCCTGTTGCTTTCCAACGGCAATCCGGTCCAGCATGGTAACCTCGGCGAGGGACGGCATTTCGCCGTCTGGCACGACCCGTTCCCGAAACCGAGCTATTTGTTCGCACTCGTTGCCGGCAGTCTCGGCAAGGTGGCAGACGAATTCACCACCCTTTCCGGACGCAAGGTCGAGCTCGGTATCTATGTCGAGCACGGCAAGGAAGCACTTGCCGGCTACGCCATGGACGCCCTCAAACGTTCCATGAAATGGGACGAAGAAAAATTTGGCCGCGAGTATGACCTCGACGTCTTCAATATCGTTGCCGTGTCCGATTTCAACATGGGCGCAATGGAGAACAAGGGCCTCAATATCTTCAACGACAAATATGTGCTGGCTGACGAGCAGACAGCGACCGACGCCGACTTTGCCAATATCGAGGCGATCATCGCGCACGAGTATTTCCACAATTGGACAGGAAACAGAATCACTTGCCGCGACTGGTTTCAGCTCTGCCTGAAGGAGGGATTGACCGTCTACCGCGACCATGAGTTCTCGGCGGACCAGCGCTCTCGCCCCGTCAAGCGCATCGCCGAAGTGCGCACATTGCGTGCCCACCAGTTTCCGGAAGACCAGGGTCCGCTGGCACATCCGGTACGGCCGCGCCGCTACCGCGAGATCAACAATTTCTACACCGCCACGGTCTACGAAAAGGGTTCGGAAGTCGTGCGCATGATCCGCACTATCCTTGGGACCGAGGTCTTCCGCGCAGGCATGGATCTCTATTTCGAGCGCCATGACGGCGAGGCCGCCACCATCGACGATTTCCTCAAGGTGTTCGAGGACGTATCCGGTCGCGATCTTTCCCAGTTTGCGTTGTGGTATCATCAAGCCGGCACCCCGAATGTTACCGTCAGTTCCAGCTATGATCAGAGCGCACGCGCATTCACGCTCGAGATTGAGCAATCGCTGGCTCCAACGCCCTCGGAAAGCCGCAAGCGGCTGATGCACATACCGCTCGCCTTCGGCCTCGTCGGCGCAGATGGGAAGGATTTGCCCTACGACGGCGTCGAAGGCGCAACGGTCGAGAACAGTGTCATCCACCTGCGCAAACGGCATCAGTCGGTGCGCTTCACCGGCATCGCCGAGCGGCCCGTGCTTTCGCTCAATCGCGGCTTCTCCGCACCGATAACGCTTTCGCTGGAGCAGAAGCCTGAGGACTTGATCTTTCTGGCCGGCAACGACCGCGATGCCTTCTCACGCTGGCAGGCCTTCAACACATTGCTCACCGATGCCCTGATCTCGGGTTTCCGCAATATCCTTGGTGGAAAGCAGCCAGAGTTCGGCGAGCACCTTCAGGGGCTGGCCGGGCGCATCGCTGCAGACACATCGCTGGAGCCGGCCTTCCGCGCTCTGGCGCTGACCTTGCCCGGCGAATCCGATATCGCGCGCGACATCGGCAAGGGGATCGATCCGGATGCCATCCTGGCAGCGCGCCATGCCTGCGCCAGCACGATAGCCGCAGCCAACGAACAGGGCTTCAGATATCTCTACGAAGAGTTGCGCGACAGCGAGCCATTCCAGCCCGACGCGGACGGCGCAGGCCGCCGGGCGTTGCGGAACGTACTTCTCGACTATCTCGCACTGCTGCCGGGCGGTGCCGATCTCGCCGCGAGCCACTTCGACAATGCCACCAATATGACGGACAGAGCGGCTGCTCTCACTGTTCTCGCTCAGCGTCACAGTGATTCCGCCCAAGCCGATAAAGCCTTGAAACATTTCGAGAAACAGTATTCCACCGATGCACTGGTGATGGACAAGTGGTTCATCATCCAGGCTGGTGTGCCGGGGCCGCGCGCGCTCGAGACGGTGCGCGCGTTGACCGAACATCCGGCCTTTTCGATCGGCAATCCGAACCGCGTGCGTGCACTGATCGGAACCTTTGCCGGCGCCAACCAGACGGGGTTCCATCGCGCTGACGGCGAGAGCTACCGCTTCTTTGCCGACATTGTCCTGAAGGTCGAAAAGCGCAATCCACAGGTCGCCGCCCGGCTTGCCACTGCGATGCGGTCCTGGCGCTCGCTGGAGCCCGTGCGGCAAGACAAAGCCCGCGATGCCTTGGTGTCCATCCTCAAGCAGGAAAAGCTGTCGGCGGACTTGAAGGACATCGTCGAGCGCACACTGGCCTGAATATCTGAATGAAGCTTCTACCTTCCGCGTTAACAGACCGGCGCGGCTGATACCGACGCGATTTTCCGGGCAGCCTGCGCGGCCGCGCGGGAATATCGATCGATTTACTGATTCTTCAATCTTTTTTCTCCCCACCCACTGGACAAGGCGAATCACCTTTGATTCTTTAATGACGATTCGGAAGTACGGTGTTGCCGGGTCATCATCGGGGAAAATTCGGGGAGCCATTAAATGGCCAAGGCGGACGCGTTGCGCGCGCCCGGACGGGTAGCTTTTGAGTGGCGCAGCAGACCGCGCCGCGGCAGTGCCTTGATCGGCAATGCCCGGCTGATCGCTGGCCCCGCCTACGGCAAGCTGTTGGCTGCGGAGCCGGTACTGCGCCGGTTGATTCCTTCCTTGATCATCCTTTTCCTCATCGTCGTGGCCTGCCTTCGCTTCCTCTCGATGATGAGCTGGCATGACGATATCGAACGCAATGCCAAGACGATCCTTACCCTCTCGGCAGGCGAGCTTGCCAAGGCCGGCGCTGCGGCTCCTGCCGCCGATGCGCAGGAACTGCTGGAAGACGCCGTGCGTCAGGGATCACTCAGCGCAGAGCATGTGCTGGCGGTAACCGACAGGGATTTCAAGGTACTGGCCGTGTCGCCCAAGTCGACACGGTGGCAGGGCCGCGCTCTGGACAGCATCGTTTCCGGCGGGCAGCCGCTGTTCCTGTTCGGCGAACGCGCTGGCGTGCTCGAAGTCCATATCGGCGAAACGGCCTGGTATGCAGCGGTCGATGTCAGACCCGACGGCAAGGGCGCCGCTGCGGTTCTCATTCCACAGGAAGCCGTCTTTGCAGAGTGGCGTAAGGCCGTCTCCCTCAACGTCACCCTCTTCGTGCTTACCGCCGGCGTTCTGCTAATCGTGCTGTACGCATATTTCTGCCAGGTAACACGCGCCAAAAGCGCCGACCGTATCCTCGGCGACTCCCTGCAGCGCATCGACATGGCGCTGGTCAGGGGGCGCTGCGGTCTCTGGGACTGGGACATGGTGCGCGGCAAGATGTATTGGTCGCGCTCGATGTACGACATGCTGGGCTACGAACCTTGCGAGACGATGTTGTCCTTCGGCGAGGTAGACGAGATCATCCATCCTGAAGACGGCAATCTGTTCGAGCTGGCAGAGCGCATCGTGGCGCGCGAGATCGACCAGATCGACCAGGTCTTCCGCATGCGCCATGCCGATGGTCAGTGGGTGTGGATGCGCGCGCGAGCCCAGGTGATGGATCCTGATGCGCCTGAAATCCAGCTCATCGGCATCGCCGTCGACGTCACTGAACAACGGCATCTGGCTTTGCGCTCCGAAGCGGCTGACTTGAGGCTGCGCACCGCCATCGAGAACATCAACGAATCCTTCGTGCTGTGGGATGCCCATGAGCGCCTGGTGATGTGCAATTCAAAGTTCCAGCACGACAATGGCCTGTCCGACCGCAGCGTCATGCCAGGAACAGCGCGCGCCGAGATCGAAGAACGCATGCTGGCCTTCGCATCCGAACGGCGGCTGGCCAACACCAACGGCCCGCATGGCGGCATCACGATCGAGCGCCAGCTCGGCGACGGCCGCTGGCTTCAGGTGAACGAGCTGAAGACCCGCGATGGCGGCACCGTCTCGGTCGGTTCCGACATCACCCAGATCAAGCAGCACCAGGACAAGCTGATGGACAGCGAGCGGCGCCTGATGGCGACGATTCACGACCTCAGCCTCGCTCGCCGCGCCGAAGAAGAGCGCACCCGCGAACTGGTTGAACTGAACCGCAAATATATCCGCGAAAAGGACCGCGCCGAAGCCGCCAACCAGGCAAAGTCGGAGTTCCTGGCAAACATGTCGCACGAGTTGCGCACACCCCTGAACGCGATCATCGGCTTTTCGGAATTGATGGAACAAGCGCTATTCGGGCCACTGGGTTCGGAGCGCTATGAAGAATATGCCACCGACATCAATTCATCGGGGAAATATCTGCTCGGCGTCATCAACGACATTCTCGACATGTCGAAGATCGAGGCCGGCCAGTTCTCGATCGAGCGGGAGCAGATCGACCTCGGGCCGCTGATCTCGGAAACTGTGCGGGTGGTCTCGCTTCAGGCGGCGCAGAAGGCCATCACCGTGGAAACGCGCATCGCCGACAGTCTGTCGCTGGTTGCGGACCGCCGCGCCATCAAGCAGATCGTCATCAACCTGCTTTCCAACGCCGTGAAATTCACCGGCCAGGGCGGGCATATCGTTGTGAAGGCTCGCAACGCATCAGGTGCGCTGACGCTCACCATAGAGGATAATGGCTGCGGCATTCCCAAGACGGCACTCGGAAAACTCGGTCGTCCATTCGAACAGGTGCAGAACCAGTTCTCAAAGAACCACACCGGCTCCGGCCTTGGGCTCGCCATCTCACGTTCGCTGGCCGAACTGCACGGCGGCGCGCTGAAGATCCGCTCCACGGAGGGGTCCGGCACAATCGTGTCGGTGCGTATTCCCGTTCGCAAATTGCCACAACCTGTAAAGGCCGCGGCTTGAAGACTGTCCGGCGGCAAAACCGCCGGACCCGTCTTCAGTGAAGATTATTCGACCTCGCTCTGGCGATGGTGACGGTCCCCACGCTTCGGCAGTTCGTTCTTCCCGATCTTGCCGTCATTGTTCTTGTCTAACAGTGCAAACATCTTCTTCTGGTGCGCGGTGACGTCCTCCTGGGTCAGCACGCCCTCGCCCTTGCTGTCGTAGCGCTCGATCATACGCTTTGCCATGCGCTCGAAGCGCGCCTTTTCCAGCGCCGCGGCAAGCTGTTCGACAGTGACCTTGCCGCCATTGTCGGCGAGAATTTTCTTCAGTTGCGGATTCATGGCCTCCGAGAACTGATCGAAGTTGATACCGCCGTCGGAATCCCTGACTGCCTTCTGCAGACGCCAGCGCGACCCATCGCGCATATCACCGCCCTTGTCCTGCTCGGCATAGGCTGCGGTTCCAACCAGGCTTGCGAGGGTCACAAATGTAAAAGCAAGTTTTGTCGACTTTTTCATCGGTTTCTCCTGTTGCATCGTCACCCCCGATGCTCTGGAAAACGCCCCGAGGTGTCAGTTCCTCACGAGCGTTTCCCACGCAGCAAAAGGTCGAAATTCTCTCTCACCTTTTGCGACGTCTCTTTGAGGTGCGCTTCCAGCACCTTGAAGTCCGGCAGATCGGTCGCCGCCAGAAGCAGGTCTACCAAACCTGGCGGCACGTCATCGCGTTCAAATGTGCTCGTCAGGCACAACCTGATCATCTGGCTGACCGCTAAATAAAGCGAATATGCGTCGTGCAGTTCCTGCTTGATATCCGGCTCGGCAAATTCGGGGTCGAGCCGCGCTAAAGTCTGGATGGTACCAGGCGTGCGCATATCGCCTTCGAGCTGGCCGGTAATGGTCGCGACCTGGGCTATGAATTCCAGGTCGATCAAGCCTCCGGGAACTAGCTTGATGTCCCACAGATCGTGCGGCGGCTTTTCCTGCTCAATCAGCTTGCGCATTTCGACGGCCTCAGCTGCCACTTTCGCGCGGTCGCGCGGTTGAGCGAGGATTGAAGTCACCTCAGCATCGATTTCAGCGCAAAGTGCCTCGTCGCCGGCAATCGCCCTCGCCCGTGTCAGAGCCATCTGCTCCCAGGTCCAGGCTTCCTGCCTCTGATATTTGCGGAAGGCGTCGACATGCGTCGCCACCGGCCCCTTGTTGCCCGAAGGACGCAGCCGCAAGTCCAGTTCGTACAGCACGCCCTCGGCTGTTGGTGCCGAAACGGCAGCGATCAGGCGCTGCGTGAGGCGTGCAAAATAGTGCGACGGCGCCAGCGGTTTTTCGCCGTCGGATTCTTCAGCCTGCTCATCATGGTCGTAGAGAAGGATCAAGTCGACATCGGAGCCGGCAGTCAGCTCTCGGCTACCGAGCTTGCCCATGCCCAGGAGCGTCACCCTGCCGCCGGGCACGCGGCCGTGGCGCTGTGCGAACTCGTCCATCACGGCCTGCAAGGCGGCGCCGATGGTAAGGTCGGCCAGATCGGAGAACGCCCGGCCGGCACGCATCGAATCGATGGAGCCGGCAAGGAGACGTACGCCAATGAGAAACTTTTGTTCAGCCGCGAAGATGCGCAGCCGGTCGAGCACGTCCTCGTAGGGACGATCACCATCGATAAAGGCGGCAAGTCGTCCCGAAAGGTAGGCGCGGTTGGGCAACTCGGTCAGCAAGGCCGGATCGAGCAAGCCGTCGAACACATGTGGGCGGCGCGTAATGATCGCCGCCAGCCGGGGCGCCGCGCCCATGATCGTCGCCATCAGGCGCAGCAGACCGGGATTGGATTGCAGCAGCGAAAACAGCTGGATGCCAGCCGGCAAACCAGAGAGGAATTCGTCGAAGCGCATCAAGGCCTCGTCGGCGCGGCGCGTCTTGCCGAACGCTTCCAGCAAGGCTGGCGTAAGTTCGGTGAGGCGTTCGCGCGCCTCTGCCGACCGTGTCACGCGATAGCGGCCGAAATGCCAGGTGCGGATGACACGACAGATATCGCTCGGGCGCTGGAACCCCATCTGGTGCAGGGTTTGCAGTGTGTCGGGATCGTCGACATCGCCAGTGAAGACCAGGTTGCCGACACCGGCCGACAGTTCGGGTGCCGCTTCGAACAAGGCAGCATAGTGCCCCTCTACCTGCTGCAAAGCTGCACGGAAAGCAGCAGCGAAGCTATCGGCGTCCTTGTAGCCCAGCATGTGGGCGATTCGTTCCAGCCCCTCGTCATCTTCCGGCAACATGTGGGTCTGCTCATCCGCCACCATCTGGATGGCGTGCTCGACACGGCGCAGGAACCAGTATTGATTGGCAAGCACGTCGCGCGCTTCGGTCGTGATCCAGCCGCGCGCCGCAAGTTCCCCCAGCATCGGCACCGTCTCGCGTCCACGCAGCTCGGGAAACCGGCCTCCGGCGATCAGCTGCTGGGTCTGCACGAAGAACTCGATCTCGCGGATGCCGCCGCGGCCGAGCTTGACATTGTGGCCTTTTACGGCGACCTCGCCGTGGCCCTTGTGGGCATGGATCTGGCGCTTGATCGAATGGACGTCGGCGATCGCCGCATAGTCCATGTATTTGCGCCAGACATAGGGCTGGAGTTCCTTCAGGAAAGCCTTCCCGGCGGCGATGTCGCCGGCCACGGGTCGGGCCTTGATCATCGCTGCCCGCTCCCAGTTCTGGCCTCGCCCCTCGTAGTAGGTCAGCGCCGCTTCGATCGGGATCGCAAGCGGTGTCGAGCCGGGATCCGGTCTCAGCCTGAGATCGGTACGGAAGACGTAACCGTGTTCGGTACGATCCTGCAGAATGCGAACCAGCCTGCGGGTCAATCGCGAGAACATCTCGGTGCCATCCAGCGGATCGATCACCGCCGGCGCTTCGGGATCGAAGAAAACGACAAGGTCGATGTCGGAGGAAAAGTTCAGTTCATGGGCGCCGAGCTTGCCCATACCAAGCAGAACCCAGCCGGATTTCAGCGTGGGGTTTTCGGGATCGGCCAGCTTCAACTTGCCCTGTGCATGGGCGTCGCGCAGCAGGAAATCGACCGCCGCGCGAATAGAGGCGTCGGCAAGGTCCGACAGACGTCGCACGGTCAGCGCAGTCTCCGCGACACCGCTCAGATCATCCAGTGCGATCAGGAAATGTGCCTCCGCTTTCAAGCGGCGCAATTCCATCATCAGGTTCTGTTCGGAGGCATTTTCGGCGCGTGCCGCGGCCGCCATCGCCTTGTTGACTGTCTCGAGCCGCTGTTCAACCGTTTCGTCGAGCAAGGCGTCGAGTATCTGCGGCCTGCGCCTGGCAAGGTCACGCAGGAAGGGAGAAAGATCGAAGACCGCGGCAAGAAAATCCTGTGCCGGGCCCTTGCCGGACAGGAACTTTGCCAAACGCGGCAATTCATCTTCCTTGGCTGCGGCAACGATATCGGCGAGTTTATCGCGGGCATGCCCGGCATCGAGGGGTACGAGCCTGGTTTTCGGTTCGAGTCGCCAGTTCAGCTTGTCCCGGGCTGCCGCTGCACTTGCCGTCATCCGTTTCTCCCCTGCGCCGCTTCCCGTTCCGGAAAGCTCATGACGACACATAGTCCGGGATCGGCGGGTTGCAGATCAAGGGTACCCTTGTGGAATTTCATGATTGCCTTGGCGAGGCTGAGCCCGAGCCCCGATCCCGGCTGCGAACGGCTCTTTTCCAGCCGGACGAAACGCTCGGTGACACGTGCGCGATCGGCGTCATCCGGAATACCCTGGCCATTGTCGGCAACAACGAGATTGATCTTGCCTGCAATGTGCTCGAGCGAAACCTTCACCGCCGGTTTGACTGTCGCATCGGTGGAATATTTGATGGCATTGTCGACGATGTTCGAAAGCGCCTGCCCGATCAGTTCGCGATTGCCTTCGATCAGATATGGGCCGGTGACGTTGGCCTCCAGAGTCACGCCGGCTTCTTCCGCAACCGGCTCATAAAGTTCAACGACATCGCGCACGGTCGCTGCGAGATCGACCTGAGTCGTATTCTCGGACGAATATCCGGCCTCCAGCCGCGAAATCATCAGGATGGCGTTGAAAGTTTTGATGAGTTGGTCGGACTCAGCGATCGTACCTTCCAGCGCAGCTTTGTAGTCGGCCGCGCTGTGCTTGCCCGACAACACAGCCTCGGCGCGGTTGCGCAGCCTCGTCAGCGGCGTCTTGAGATCGTGTGCGATGTTGTCGGAAACTTGTTTCAGGCCTTCGTTCAAGGTGGCGATGCGCGCAAGCATTGCATTGAGATTCTCCGAAAGGCGGTCGAATTCGTCGCCTGCGCCGGTCACCGGAAGCCGACCGGTGAGGTCGCCACCCATGATGCGGCGACTGGCTTCCGACACGTTGTCTATGCGCTTCAACGCGGTGCGACCGACCAGGAACCAGATCAGCAACGCACCTAGGCCCATCATGCCCAGTGTCAAGGTGAGTGCCCGGCGCACAACGCTGCGGAACCGCTCTGGCTCGCCGAGATCGCGACCGACCAGCAGGATCATCTGGTTGGGCAGCCGCACCACGAGCGCTATGGCGTCGTGTCCTTTGTTGCGCCGAATCTGAGGCGATGCCTGCCCGGATGTTTTTCCGGCGTCATTCGCGCCTTGAGCCTGTTCGCCACCAGTGCTCTCGCCGTAACGCTCATAGGAGAACGGGATTTCGGTCCAGCCCTCCCGCGCGATCACCCCAGGCTCGATGCTCTGGACGTTGCCGGCCAGAACCTCACCGTTCGGATCAGCAATCATGTAGAGATTCGCGCCGGGCGCACGCGACCGCCGCTCCATGGTGCGCACGAGGAATGGCAGACCGCCACGCTGATAGGAGCGTGCGAGATCCGCCACCTCTTCGTTGATGGTTTCCTGGGTCTGCGCCGTCAGCATACGCGCCGACAGCGAGGTCATGTAGAAGACCAGGAGGACGGCACAGATCGCGAACAGCAGAAGATACAGCGCGGAGAGGCGCGCCGCCGTCGTCTTCATGATGGCTGGCACGGTAAGAGCCATTGGCGCTTAGCCGCTCTTCAGCATATAGCCGGCGCCGCGGATGGTATGCAGGATCGGCTTTTCGAAGCCCTTCTCGATCTTGCCCCGCAGTCGCGACACGTGCACGTCGATGACGTTGGTCTGCGGATCGAAGTGATAATCCCAGACATTCTCAAGCAGCATGGTACGCGTCACCACCTGGCCGGCATGGCGCATCAGATATTCAAGCAGGCGAAATTCCCGGGGCTGCAAGACGATCTCTTTGCCCGCACGCTTAACCGAGTGGGAAAGCCGGTCGAGTTCGAGATCACCACTCCTGTAGACGGTCTCGCTCTCCTTCACGCCGGCGCGACGGTTCAGCACCTCGACGCGCGCCAGCAGTTCGGAGAAGGCATAAGGCTTGGTCAGATAGTCGTCCCCACCCGCACGCAGACCGGTGACGCGGTCATCCACCTCACCAAGCGCGGAAAGGATGAGCACCGGCGTTGTATTGCCCCGCGACCGCAGCGCCGCGATCACCGAAAGGCCGTCGCGGCGTGGCAGCATGCGATCGACCACCATCACGTCATAGTCGCCGCTGTCGGCCAGCGCAAAGCCAGTCTCTCCGTCGCCGGCGACATGGGCGGTATGCCCCGCCTCCGTGAAGGCCTTTTCCAGATAGTCGGCGGCTTCCCGATCGTCTTCGATGACCAGAATCTTCATGGAGCCGTTATACGCAATTTCCGAAGCCGTTGCGGCAGACATCTCTGGACATCCTGTGATTTTGCGGCAGCGGGACAAGAGCCCCGCTGCCGCTGAGGTCGGACACTACTCACTGACACGCCGACCATGCTTCCTTCGCGGTGATCCGGGGGTGCGACACCACCGCTCTGGAGGCTGAGTTTCCGGATATGGGCCAGCCCGGTGGACGGCTCACATCCGAAGGACACCGGAAGGCAAAGGCAAACCGGCTTGCTCGGGTCCGTGCCCCCACGGACCGGGCATTCCCGGCAATATCCTTGCCTGCGGCGATCGATCAGCCCTTCGCGACCGGCAGCGTCACGAAGCGGTTGGTGTCTTCGCGGCTGATCTGCACCAGCACCTGCTTGCGGCCAGACTTCTGGGCTTCCTTCATCGCTGCGGAGATGTCGGAGGCGCCAGCCACTTCCTGGGCATTGACTGCAGTGATGACATCGCCCGGCTGAATGCCACGATCCGCGGCATCGCTATCGGGATCGACGTCGGTCACGACCACGCCCTTGCCGTCTTCGGACTTGGTGACGGTCAGGCCAAGGTCAGCCAGCGAGTTGGTGCCCGACGGTTCCGACGGCTTGCCGGCCGACGCCATCTTGTCGCCATTCGGCAATTTGCCAAGGTCGACCTTGATCGTCTCAGCCTTGCCGCCACGCCAGACAGTCACATCCACCGACTTGCCGGGCTGGTAGGCGCCGATCAGGCGAGCCAGTTCCTTGGTGGTTGCGACATCCTTGCCGTCAACCTGGGTAATGACATCGCCAGCGACGATACCCGCTTTCTTGGCGGGGCTGTCGTCCTGAGCACCGGAAACCAGTGCGCCCTTTTCAGTCTTCAGACCGAGCGACTCCGCGATATCGGCGGTTACCGGCTGGATTTCGACCCCAAGCCAGCCGCGCTCGACCGTGCCGCCCTTCATCAGCACTTCCACGACCTGCTTGGCGGTGGACGCCGGAATGTCGAAGGCGATGCCGACGCTGCCGCCCGAAGGCGAGAAGATAGCGGTGTTGATACCGACCACCTGGCCACTCTGGTTGAAGGTCGGGCCACCTGAGTTGCCGCGATTCACCGGAGCATCGATCTGGATGAAATCGTCGTACGGGCCGGCACCGATGTCGCGGCCGCGGGCGGAGACGATGCCGGATGTGACGGTACCCCCAAGGCCGAACGGATTGCCGACGGCGACCACCCAGTCACCAACGCGAACTTTGGAGTCGTCCGCGAACTCGACATAGGTGAATTTCTGGTCCTTTGCGTCGACCTTGAGCACTGCAAGGTCGGTGCGCTGATCGGTACCGACCAGCTTGGCGTCGAATTCCTTGCCATCGGTCGTGACGATGGTGAAGGCCGAGCCACCGTCGACCACGTGATTGTTGGTGACGATGTAACCGTCCTCGGAAATGAAGAAGCCGGACCCCTGCGCTACCGGACGCGGCTGGCGGTTCGGGTTTTCACGATGCTGGAAGCGCTGGCCGTTGGGACCACCACGGAACTCCTTGAAGAAGCGCTTGAGCTGCGGATTATCCTGGAAGAAGTCGGGAGCGTCGAACGGAAGGCCACCTTCGTCGGAAGCCGGCTGAACCTTGGCCTTCACCTGAACCGAAACAACGGCCGGCGAAACCTTCTCGACGAGATCGGCGAAGCCCGGCACCTGCGGGGCCTGGACGCTGACGGCCTCCGCCATGACGGGAGCCGTGCCGGTGGTGAGCGCACCGACGCCGATAGCGCCAGCGATGGCCAGTGAAGCGGCGGCGGCGGCCAGACGCGAACGAGTGCGGGAGGAAGTTGGGGTAGCAGTCATCGATCCGTTATCCTCTAGAAATGGATGCTCAAGCGGCATCCTTCGGGACAACAGATAGAGAAGACGACATTACCGCTTCATTTCCGGTAGATGAAACTTTGGTAATGTTGGCCGAGGTTATGAAGAGGCGCTTAGTCGTGCTTCAGAATCGCGTCGAGCTTCGCCTTTTCGTCCGCGCTCAACCCAGGCGTTTCCACGGCTTTTGGTCGACGCGCCGCCAACACCATGAATGCGCCCCCGACCAGAAGCAGCAGCACGGGCGCACCCCAGAGCAACGCGGTACGCCATTCGAAACGCGGCTTCAAAAGCACGAACTCGCCATAGCGCGAGACGACATAGTCGATGACCTGTTTGTCGCTGTCACCGGCTTTCAGCCGATCGCGCACCAGGACGCGCAAATCGCGCGCCAGATCAGCATCGGATTCGTCGATTGACTGGTTCTGGCACACCATGCACCGCAAACCAGCCGACAAGGAACGTGCGCGCGCTTCAAGTTCCGGATCGGACAACATCTCGCCAGGCTTGACGGCATAGGCACCGCCGGAGGCGAGCAGAACGAGTCCCAACATCAATCCGGCAAGAAAACGACGCATGCTCATGACGGACTGGCCACGGGCACTGGCTTGCTCTTGCGTCTGGCGGGAGCGCCAACGCGCAGGCGACGGTCTGCCAGCGAGACCGCACCGCCCATCATCATGACGAGACCACCCAGCCAGATCAGCGTCACCAGCGGCTTCCACCAGATGCGCGCAACGACCGAGCCATCCGCAGATTCATCACCAAGTGCGATGTAAAGCTGGCTGAAGCCTATCGTCTTGATGCCCGCCTCTGTGGTTGGCATCTGGCGAGCTGGGTAGAAGCGCTTGGATGAGCTGATCGTGGCGGTCACTTGGCCACCAGCGTTGATCAGTTGGAAGTGGGCGCGATCCTCGTTGAAGTTCGGCCCCTTCATCGGCTGAATTCCTTCGAAACGGATGGTGCGGCCGGCAACTTCCACGGTCTGTTGCGGCTTCATGGTCAGGATATGCTCCTCACCGAAGTTCAGCGTGCCCACCAGCCCGATCAGCGTGATGCCAAGACCGGCATGCGCAAACGCAGTGCCGAAGACCGAACGCGGCAGCCCCACGAGACGGCGCAGCATGACCGGGAACGTCACCGACCTGAAACCCGCCTTCATGGCAAGGTCGGTGGCTGCGCCAAAGATCAGCCAGACGGCGAGACCCGCACCGGTGGCAGCAAGCACCGAACCGCCATCGATGAAAAAGAGGGTGACCAACGCCGCCAGCAAAGCAGCACCGAAAGCGGCCATCAGGCGTTGGGCGACCGCGAGAAGATCGCCGCGCTTCCAGGCAAGCAATGGCCCGAAGGGCACTAGCAACAAGAGCGGCACCATCAAGGGACCGAAGGTCAGGTTGAAGAACGGCTCGCCGACCGAAATCTTGTCGCCCGTCAGGGCTTCAAGGGCAAGCGGGTAGAGCGTGCCGATCAGCACAGTCGCAGTGGCCGTGGTCAAGAACAGATTGTTCAGCACCAATGCTCCCTCGCGCGAGATCGGCTGGAACAGGCCGCCGGCAGTGAGCGAGGAGGCGCGTAATGCAAACAGCGCCAAGGAACCGCCGATGAAGAACAGCAAGATGCATAGGATGAAGATGCCGCGCGACGGATCCGTGGCGAAGGCATGGACGGAGGTGAGCACGCCCGACCGCACCAGGAACGTGCCGAGCAGTGACAACGAGAAGGTGAGGATAGCAAGCAGCAGCGTCCAGATCTTCAACGCAGAGCGTTTTTCCATGACGATGGCTGAATGCAGCAATGCCGTACCGGCCAGCCAGGGCATGAAGGAGGCGTTCTCGACCGGGTCCCAGAACCAGAAGCCGCCCCAACCGAGCTCGTAATAGGCCCAGTAGGAGCCGACCGCGATGCCGCCGGTGAGGAATATCCAGGCCACCAGCGTCCAGGGTCGCACCCAACGCGCCCAGGCGGCATCGATGCGGCCATCGATCAGGGCAGCGACCGAGAATGAGAAGCAGATGGAGAAGCCGACATAACCCAGATAGAGCAGCGGCGGATGCACGGCCAATCCGAGATCCTGCAGGATCGGATTGAGGTCACGTCCTTCGACCGGGGCCGGGATCAAACGGGCAAAGGGATTGGACGTGATCAGGATGAACAAGAAGAACGCAAGACCGATCGAACCCTGCACAGCCAGGACATTGGCCTTGAGGCTGGCCGGCAGATTGGCGCCGAAGGCCGCGACAAGGGCACCGAAGAAGGCCAGGATCAGAACCCACAAAAGCATCGAGCCTTCGTGATTGCCCCATGTTCCGGTGAGCTTGTAGATCATCGGCTGCAAAGAGTGCGAATTTTCCCAGACATTGACGACCGAGAAGTCCGAACCGGCATAAGCAACCATGAGGGCTGCGAAGGAAAGAGCCGTCAGAGCAAAGCCGGTAATGGCTGTTGGCGCAGCCACCGCCATCATCCGGTCACTGCCGATACGCGCGCCAACCAACGGCACGATGGTCTGGATCAGTGCGAGCGCAAAGGCCAGAACCAGAGCGAAATGACCGATCTCCACCATGCCCGCTATTTCACCTGTGTTTCCTGCCAAACACCCTTGGCCTTCAGTCCGTCGGCGACTTCCTTGGGCATATAACGCTCGTCATGCTTGGCCAGCACGCTATCGGCGACGAAAACGCCGTCGGAGCCGAATGAACCTTCGGTGATGACGCCCTGCTCTTCGCGAAACAAGTCGGGCAAAATCCCGGTGTAGGTCACCTTCACCGTATCATGCGTGTCAGTGACGGCAAAAGAAACCGTGGTCCCCTGGCCGCGCACGATCGTGCCCTTTTCCACCAGCCCGCCGAGACGGATACGCTGGCCTGGCGCGAGATTGGCAACGGCAAGGTCGCCAGGCATGTAGAAATACGATGCTTTCTGACCGAGTGCATAGAAGGTCAACCCCGCAGCCAGTGCCAGGAAGCTCAGCCCCGCCACGATCACCGACAATCGCTTCTGCTTGCGCGTCATCCCCTACTCCGTTGCCGTGAGACCGAGTGTCCCGGCAAAGGCCGTGAACTGCTTCGCCTCCGGGCTATCAGCACCGAAAACCGTTATACCCCGCCGAAGGGCTGCCCGCGCTTCGTCGGTCTTTCCCAGCACCACATACGAACGAATGAGACGCATCCATCCTTCCGTATCGCGCGGGTTCTGTTTCAGCTTCTCGTCGAGACTGGCAACCATTGTCTCGATCATGGCGCCACGCTGCTCCTCCGAGAGCGAAGAAGCGGCCGCCATGTCTTCTTGCGACGGACCGCCCGCAGACGGGGCAGGATTGCCATCCAGGCTCGCCAGCGCTTGTTCAACAGCCCTGCGCCACGGAGAGTCCGCCGGCAACGTCGCCTGAACCTTCTGAAGCGTGGCGATCGCCTCTTCCTTGCGGCCTTCCTGCGAGAGCGCCAAAGCGAGATAAAAATTCGCCTTCGGGTTGTCTGCTTCAAGTTTCAACGCCGCCTCGAACACCGACTGCGCTTCAGCCGAGACGACGCCTCCGGCGCCGTTGACCATTGCCTCGCCAAGGCCGATCTGGCGAGCAGCAGTAGCCCCTTCGAGCCTGATCGCGTTGCGGTAGGCAGTGACGGCATCGGCGAAACGGCCGATGCGCAGATAGATCGGGGCCAAAACGTCCCAGCCTCGGCCATCGGAGGGATTTTTCACCAGGTGCGCTTCGGCTCTTGCGACCAGCTCGTCGACGGAGCTCTCTGCCGGATTCTTGGCCAGGCGCTCCGCCAAGGGCTGTGGCGGCACGTCAGGGGAGCCCAGACGTGCATAAATTCCCCAACTGAGCAGCGGTACGGCCAGCACGGCGACGACGGAGAAGACACGTACAGTCTTTGAAACGGCCACGGAAGCGTCAGCGGCGGCTTCGTGGCTGCCAAGACGAATGATGCGGCGTCCGATCTCGGCACGCGCCTGCTCGGCTTCAGCGGCCTGGATCAGCCCGCGCTCCAGGTCGCCTTCGATTTCGCCGAGTTGGTCGCGATAGACTTCGAGATCGTGGGCGTTTTGGGAATCCCGCCCCCTCGCCCCTCCAGCGAGAGGCAACAGCACGGCCAGGCTCGCGCCCAGCGTCAGCACCGCGGCTATGACCCAAAACAGCATGGAACTTCCAATAGCGGTCCGGCTTCGTCCTGCCAACACAAGCGTCCTGCGACGCTTTGACAGAATTGCGGTCAGGCAGCTTTGATCGAGCGCAAATACCCAATCATGATGGAAGTTTGGATCCGGCGGCTTCCTATGTCAGCGGTGTCCAGCTGCCATCGGCATTGCGACAGGCAGTGCCGCGCGCAATCTGGCCGGCACCGCCCGAATAGACGGTATGACGATACTGGCGGCAATCCTGCGATCCGACGCGATATGGCTGCGCAGCCACCACCTCGCCATAGCGGCTCTGATCACCCTTCCAGGTTACCGTCTGCCCGCTCGCGGTGTACTCCAGCGCCTTGTATTCGGCCTCCAGCGCCTTGCGCTTTTCAGCCGCATTCAGGTTCGCGCCGATATTTCCGCCGATCAAGCCGCCGCCCATCTCGGAAAGTACGGTCGAGGCAACCGAGGCGCTGTCCTTGCCGGATTTCGGTGCGATGTCAGGTCCATCCGACCCAGTCGTGGTGCAGCCGGCCAACGCCAGCATTCCGGCTACAAGGCCAATGCGAATCGTCATGCTGTCAAAATTCCCCTCTTCGCCGCGCAATCGGCGAAGCCGCGGCGATAGCCTCGATATTGGGCTGAAATTGGGCCGCAGGCCACCCCATATTGCCGATCTTCACTGGACGCTGCGCAGGCGCACAATCGCCTTCAGCCCACCGAGCGGCGAGCGCTCCAAGGCCAATGTCCCTCCATACTCCTTGATCAGGTCGGCCACGATGGCCAGTCCCAACCCTGTCCCGGGTTTGGTTTCGTCCAGGCGCTTGCCGCGCTGCAGGGCCTCGCGCGCCTTGTCTTCCGGAATGCCTGGGCCATCGTCCTCTATGAGGATTTCGAAATGATCGCCGCCATCTCCAGCGACCGCAAGCGGCCTCGCGGTGATCCTGGCGGTGCCGCGCGCCCACTTCATCGCGTTTTCGAGCAGATTGCCCATGATCTCCTCGAGATCCTCGCGTTCGCCGGCAAAGATAATTGCTTCCGCTGGCAAGGAAAGGGAAAGCGCAACCTTCGGATTAAGTTTCTGCATCACCCGCACCATGCGCTCTGCGAGTGGCGCCACAGGCGTGCGGTAGACGACACTGTCGCGTTGGGCAGCGATGCGCGCCCGCTGCAGATAATGTTCGACCTGTTTCTGCATGGATGCTGCCTGGTCGGTGATCAGTTGACCCTTTTGGCCGCCAAGCGCCCGCCCCTCGTTCAACAGCACTGCGAGCGGTGTCTTCAGCGAGTGGGCAAGATTACCCACCTGGGTGCGCGAACGCTCGACAATGCGTTTGTTGTTCTCGATCAGCGCATTGGTTTCATTGGCCAACGGCTCGATTTCGGATGGGAAATTGCCGCCGAGCCGCTGTGCCGTTCCCTCGCGCACCATGGCGAGCGCGGCCCGAACACGCCGCAACGGCTGCAGGCCAAGCAGGATGGCAATGGCATTGATGGCGATCATGCCGGCGCCGAACAATGAAAGATAAGTGAGCAGCCGCCCTTGGAAGGAGCGGATTTCTTCCTCCAACTCGCTCTTGTTGCCCATGACCCTGAAGCGGGCGATGTGGTTCTTCGCATCGAGTACGAACTCGCTCTCGAAGACCTGCAGTCTTTCGCCCTTCAATCCCCGCGTCGAATAGCTGCGCTGGAAGCTGGAGTTGAAGGGCACTTCACTGATGCTTGGCGAGGGCAATGTCTGCGCAATCATCGAAGACGAACGCAGATGGCCGCTGACCCCTTCCGACGCCGGTTCCACCGACCAGTACCAGCCGGAAAAGGGTTCGGAAAAACGCAGATCCCCGAGGTCCGGTGCACCGATCAAAACGCCTTTATCGGAAATACCGACAGACCCGATCAGGTTGAACAAATGCGCCGAAAGCAAACTGTCGAAGCCACGCTCGCTGGCTTGGCGGTAGAGTGTGGTGATCAGCGTGAAGATGACGATCAGCGTCACTACCGCCCAGATCGAAGAGAAAGCGACGACGCGGAACGTCAGCGAGCGCAGCCAGAAACGCAACGGCGCCCTTTTCTTGGTCCGTGTGGTGGTGGCAAGCGGTTCCGCCTTACGCCTCCGGTTCACGCATGCGGTAGCCCATGCCGCGCACGGTCTCGATCATGTCGACACCCATCTTCTTGCGCAGCCTTCCGACGAAGACTTCGATCGTATTGGAATCGCGGTCGAAATCCTGATCATAAAGATGTTCGACCAGTTCGGTGCGCGATACGACCTCGCCCATGTGATGCATCAGGTAAGCAAGAAGACGGAATTCATGCGAGGTGAGTTTCAAAGGCACCCCGTCGACATCGGCCTTGGAAGCCTTCGTGTCCAGACGCAGCGGACCGCAGCTAAGCTCGGAAGAAGCATGCCCGGCTGCGCGGCGGATCAGAGCGCGCACACGCGCCAGAATTTCCTCGATATGGAAAGGCTTCGTCACATAGTCATCCGCGCCGGCATCGATACCGGAGACCTTGTCGCTCCAGCGATCGCGCGCCGTCAGCATCAGCACGGGCATCTTGCGACCGTCACGGCGCCAGCGTTCCACGACGCTGATTCCGTCCATCTGCGGCAGGCCTATATCGAGCACGACGGCATCATAGGGCTCCGTGTCGCCGAGATAGTGCCCTTCTTCGCCATCATAGGCGCGATCGACGACGTAACCAGCATCGACAAGCGACTCGGCGAGTTGCCGATTCAGTTCCTTGTCATCCTCGACCACCAGTACGCGCATCCTGCCTCGTGTCGTTCTGTTCGATTGTTCAGTAAGGATATAAGCCGATTCCAGGTTGCGGAAAACGACTGCTCAGCCTGCCGGAACCACCATCTCGGCCCGCCGTGGACGCTCGCCATCCTTACCCGGCACGAGCACGACGATGACACAGACCGCCTGCCCGCCCCGCGTGGCGGATGAAGCCTTGGCAAGTGTGCCTCCGTTCTGGGCCGCGACTTCCTGGCCGATCGCATAGCAGTCGGCGGCTATACTCATCACCTGCTTGGCGTAGACAGGCGACGAGATCGGCAGTGCGCCTGCCGGCGGAGCAACCAGCAGCCCGCCGACGCCAAGCGCCAGCACAAATGACCGAAGAAGGAAACGGAACCTGTTCATGGCGCCTTTATTAGCGCACCGGGGCTGAACACGAAATGAACACCGGCCGCAATGTCTTGTGTTCTGAACCCGTCGGGGAAGCGAACTGCACGACCTTAACCGATCCAAACCGCGACCGACAACAGTCCAAAACCAACCTGGACCCACCAGGGTTCAGGCAGCATCCTCGATCACAGCGCGATAGCGGACAAGGCCGTGGTGGACGGCGAGATCGTCGTCATGGCGGATTTCGGAGAATTCAAAACGTAATTTGATCAGATGATGGGTTCCCAACGCCAACAACCCGGCGTCCAGCCGTTGCCGGATCAACCGCATGATCGCCTGCGTCTCATGCCTGCCCTTGGCCTTCGACCAAACCTGCAGCGTGATCAACTGTTCAGAACCGCTCTCGGTGGCTGTGCTCCAGTCGTAGACACCTGTGCGGCCAACGGTGAGATACGGAAAGATGACGTTGGCGGGCTCCTGATCAAATATCTTCGCGCCTCCCAGTGCCGACGTCAGCAGGGTGTCGCCCTTCAGTCGGTCGAACAGCACCTTGTGCAGATCAGCGGCAGCTGCACCTCTGCTCATCGCCGCTTGCGCTCCAGCCATCCGAGGACGCTTTGCTTTCTTCGCCATCGGCGCAGCGTACGCTCGTTCGGCAGCCGCCGCCAGATCAGGCGGCCCCATAGCCAGCAGACGAGGCGCTCCATCGATCCCGAACTGCGAACGGATTCGGAAGAGCGCGGCTTTGCCCGTATGGCTCTCGCGACTATGGTCGTCGGCGATTCCGAACCAGCTGTATTGGGCATCATATGAAACTTGGCTTCATCGGCACCGGCGCACTGACCGCCGCGATCGTTACCGGATTGAAATCCTTCGCCGATAGTTCGGTCTCTGTTCTTTTGTCGCCTCGCAACGAGGAGATAGCGACTGGTCTCGCCTCGCGATTCGCGGATGTGCATGTGGCGCCCGACAACCAGGCAGTGCTCGACGGCAGCGATACCGTTATGCTGGCGGTTCGTCCGCAACTCGCGCATGAGGTGATCCCGTCGCTGAAATTCAGACCGGATCATCATGTCGTCAGCCTTATCGCGACGATTTCGCTCCAGGAGATAGCCACACTGGTTGCGCCGGCGCAGCGGCTCGCCAAGGCGTTGCCAATGCCGATGATCGCATTAAGACAAGGGGCCACGATCATCTGCCCGCCGGACAAGGACATCGCCGCCTTCTTCGGCAAACTTGGGAAATCCATCGAGGTCGAGGACGCACGCGAGTTTGACGCCCTCAGCGTCGCGACTGCGACCTATGCCAGCTATTTCAAGTATCTCGATACCGTGCATAGCTGGCTGAGAAGCCAAGATGTCGATGAAAACAAGGGACGCGACTACATCGTCTCGCTCTTCAAGGCGCTGGCAAACGCTCCGGATACGGCACCCGATGCCGGGTTCATGCATTTGTCGCAGGAATACGCAACGCGCGGGGGCATCAACGAGCAGATCCTGCGCGAACTCGCCGATGCCGGGCTTTTTGATATTTTTGCCCAGAGCCTGGACAATGTGCACAAGCGCATCACGGCATCGCAAGCATAGTCGCTGCGGCATGTAGTGAGGTTGGCCGACCCCGCACGAGGCCGGCCACTCAGAGAGCCTATTTCGACAGCCGGTTGTACTTCTTCAGCGCTTCTTGAAGGCGATCATGCGGAATGGCGAAGGAGACATTGTCGTCGCGACCTTTCATGGTCTCCGCCGCAACCATCGCGTTGATGATCGCCTCTTCCGTGGCGTCGGCAGTTGCATGGAAGAGCGGGTTCATCTTGTCGTTGGAAACCATTTCGACCGTCGTGTTCTTCTCCTGATTGAAAGCCTCGGGATTCGCAGTCGAGAAAGTGATGAAGATATCGCCACTGCCGTTGCCCCCATAGCCGCCGGTCTTAGCGATGCCGAGCGGCACGCGGCGCGCGAGACGCTTCAGTTGATGCGGCAGCAGCGGCGCGTCGGTCGCGACCACAACGATGATCGATCCTGCTTCCTCGCGTTTCCATGACACGTCCGGCATCAGATCGGTGATCTCCTTGCCGACCGGAACGCCTGCGACAGTAAGGTCCGCGCGAGAAGCGAAATTACCCTGGACGAGCACGCCGACATTATAGCTGCCATCCTCAGCCGACAGCTTGCGCGAAGCGGTGCCGGTACCGCCCTTGAAGTTGAACAAGTTCATGCCGGTGCCGCCGCCGACATTGCCTTCGGCGATCGGGCCGGATTTCGCCGTATCCAGTGCCGTGTAGACATGCTCCTTCTTCACGTGCATGCCATTGATGTCGTTCAAGATCCCGTCCCAGGTTTCGGCCACAACCGGCAGCCGCCAATAAAGATCGCGGAAATGCGGACCGACCAGATTGTTTTCCGCCTCCCAGGAAATCACTGAGTCCCGCACCACACCGACGCTGTGCGTGTTGGTGATCATGATCGGCCCTTCGAGGAAACCGCTTTCCTCGATCCAGGTCGTTCCTGTCATTTCTCCATTGCCGTTCAGCGAATACCAGCCGGCGAATGATGGACCGAAGGCCTTGCCGCGCGGCAGAATTGCCGTGACGCCGGTACGCACCGGCCCCTTGCCGACCTGGATCTTGCCCTCGCCCTCGATGATCGTCGAATAGCCGACGGTGACCCCCGGTACATCGGTAATTGCGTTGTTCGGTCCGGGCGTCCCTACGAACGGGATACCGAGATCGCGAGCGCGTGGCTTGTCGGCGGCCGAAGCAGCAGCCGCGCTCATGGCCAGAGCCATGCCGCACATCGCCCCGACCAAACTCCTGTTTGCACGTTCCATAGTGTCTCCTCCACTTTGATGAAAACGCGCTCAGTCCTCCTTTGATCTTTCGACCAACCAAGCGACGAACACTTATCGCCATCAGGAAGCGGAAGCGGCAACCACGATTGACGCAACGTCAATGCAAAGGCGAATTCTGGACCAAAGGCTGGAGCCAGCTTGGCAAGCCGGCCGCTGTGTGGCTCGATAGTCATCTCCAAAAAAGAATGGCCCGGCCAAGGGCCGGGCCATTCTTCGGTGAAACATCACCTCGATAAAAAGAGCGAATGACTGGAGGTCAAGCCGGCACCCGCTAAAGGAGGATTGTCTTAGAAGTCGCGCTGGAAGCGGAGGATGCCGCCGACGCTGCTGTCCTTGTCTGCACCGGACCAGCTACCGCGATAGTCGGCATCGCCGAACTTGCCTTCGTTGACGTAATCAACTTCGGCCGTGACGGTGAAGCCCGGAACCAGCTGATGCGCGACGTTGACGGCGACGCCGAGGGTCTCGCCTTCGTCATACGACACCTGCGCATTCAACGAAGTCTTCTCGCTGAACTTGTAAGTGCCGCCGCCCCAGACGGCCCAGTTGCCACCCCATGGCTTGTAGAAGCTACGGTAGATGTTGTCGTCGGTACCGTAGCCGCCCATGATGAAGAGCGAGATCTGGTCGGTCGCGTTTACGTCCAGGCGAACCTTGCCGGCCCACTCTTCCCAGGAGCTGTTGTAGGCGACGACACCGGAGATGCCGCCCCAGCCCTGGGTGTACTTGGCGCCGAGAACGACGTTCGGAACGTAGCTGTCGATCGTCTGGTCATTGTCGTCGGTAAAGACCCAGTTGCCGTCACCGTCCTTGACGTAGGTGTCGTAGCTGCCCGAACCCTGTTCAAGCGACACGAGCGCGGAGAAACCGTTGCCGGCATCGAAGGTGTAGCTGATCAGGTTGGTATCGAACTCGCCGTAAGGAACGAGCGTATCCTGGATGACGTTTGCGGCATAACCCGAGAAGGTGTCGTAGGCCGACTCGTCCTTACCGACGCGCAGGCCGCCGAGCTGGATCCAGGCCCACTTGAGCTGGATGTCGCCCTTGTTGCCGGCTTCGCCGCTACCGTCGCGGTTGCCGAAGTTGAAACGGGTTTCGGTAAACGTCTTCAGGGTGCCGTATTCGGTTTCCTGGCCGGTCCAGGTACGCAGGGCCAGACGGGCGTTCTTCTGCCAGGTGTCCTGCTCATCGCCATCGAGGCGATCACGGGTCTTGGCACCGTCGAACGAACCGATATCGCCAAGGCCAGCGTCGTAACGGACATAACCGCCGATACGCAGGCAGGTCTCGGTGCCCGGGATGTAGAAGTAGCCGGCGCCGTAGACGTCGCAGATCTTGACGTATTCAGCCGGTTCCGGCTCTGCGACGACAACGGCGTCGGCGGCGCGAGCGCCGGAAACGGCGATCAAAGCCGCTGCCGAGCCGAGAAGAAGGGTGTGGATTTTCACTGATATCCCCTGTTCACACTTAAGGACCGTCAAGTTCCCCCAGTCGCAAGCAAAACGCTGCCGGAAGTTCCCGATCCGAACGGGTCGGACTATGCATAATTTGCGGCCGCGACCCCGATAACAAAAATGTTACCGATCTGTAACATCCTTAATTCAATATAAGTATCCATTTCGATACCTTAAATCTATATATCCCTGATTTCATTGTACAATTGCTTGTGTGCTGCGATTCATATGGAATAGTATTAATTTTGATACCAGTTGCGACCACATCCACCCATCGCGAATAGCGTCTTATTCGTGTTGCAATGATGCCACAATCGGTCAAGCGACCATAGAACGAGGCGACTTGGTCTGCTTCTGATCGAAAATTTGTTGTGCGTGATGAATCGCATGAGCATTGCTCTCGGACCAATCGCGCAGCACGCTCAAGGGCAACTTCAAGGAATTGCCCAACGCCGTAAGGCTATATTCGACCCCGGGAGGGGCGGTATCGACGAGGTGTCGGCTGACGAGCCCGTTGCGCTCAAGTCGCCGCAAGGACTGTGTAAGCGTCTTCTGACTGATACCGGCTATCTGTCGTTTGAGTGCGTTGAAACGTGCCGCACCGCCATCGAGATAAATTCGCCTCAGGACGAGCAGGGTCCATTTGTCGGAGAAGAGTTCGAACATCATGTCGCCATCGACGGCCCGGCGGTCGGCGGCATGATCGTTCATCTTAGTCTCCTGGCCTGCATTCCCCCCAATCAAAACCGGCGCAGTAACAATCGCAGGCGATTTTGGTTCCGTCACGATTTTCGGATTTTTGACCTCCCTGCATCCGCTTCCCAGAAGGTTCGGTTTCCGCAACACGTTGCGATTTCTGAGGCTCCCCTGAACCGGCCATCGGTGTTTCGAACGTGGAGCTCCAGCGATTGCACCAATCCAAACCGATCTCTGCACCAAAGATTGGCGCAAGTCCAAGCCAAAAGGACAAGGGCAACGAGTGCTGAATGACAGGGGATCTAGCCCAGTTGGATCAGCCCTGCATCCGTCGGTTTGAATCCACAGGCGCGGAAATAGAAGTCCCGCAAATGCGGATCGAAGTCGACATGCAGCCATTCGCAACGCGAAGCCCGGGCATACTCGGTCGCGACCCGCACGAGCTCGGACGCGTGCCCTCGACGACGATGGGTCGGAGATATCATCGTGTCGAGCAGGAAGGCATGCACGCCGCCATCCCACGCGACGTTGACAAAGCCAACAAGCTCGCCCGAAGCGCGTGCAGTCACCCAGCCAAGACTGAAACGATTGACTTGGGACCACCAGTCGTCATCGAAAAATGCATGCTCGAAGCATTCGGCATGCAGCACATTCATTTCGCCGTTTTCGAAGGCACCACGCCATTCAAAATTCGGCCGGCGAAGATCGGGCTGGTCATGAGAAGGCTGCGTCATGCGTCTTTATCGCTGGACGCTGCCTGCAGGACAACTGCGTATGCAAATCTGGACCTGCCAGTTGCTGTCTGATGTCGTTGCCCGCGGTTGTCCACGCCGCCGCAAAGATCATGAAAGGGCAGCCATCTCCGTAGTGTCTTGGCCGAAGGGAGCAGTGAGGCCGCACACGCCTTTACCCTCCCTTCACCAATCGCGCGTCCAATGGCATGGCTCTTGCCAGCGTCGCTGCAATCGACGAATAGTCGGCGGTGATCGTACAAGGTCCGGCTGCGTTCCCGATTGCGCGGCAAACGAGTATAGTGGCGCCAAGGCGCAACCAGCGTGTAACCAGCCTCGATGAGCACTCCCCAGGAACCGCGCAAGAAAAGAGGCCCGATTGCAGCCTGGCTCCTGTCGCTGGACGCGTGGCTGGATTCCAGCCTTTATGAACTGCGCTATCGCGGCGGCGAATTTTGGGAAGCCGCCACCATCTTCTTCCGCCGCTTCAAGGTCACGGGCTGGCGGCGTTGGCTGATCGAGGCCCTCTCGGAGGGTTTCACGCTTGGTGCCGTTGCCTCCGTCGCCATGCTGGCGCTGGCCCTGCCGGCCTTCGACGAAACGTCGAAGGATTGGCGCGCCCAAGGCGATTTTGCCGTCACCTTCCTCGACCGCTACGGCAACGAGATCGGTCAGCGGGGCATCATCCAACGCGATTCCGTGCCGGTCGATCAGATGCCCGATCATGTTATCAAGGCGGTTCTTTCAACTGAGGACCGGCGCTTCTTCGATCACTACGGAATCGACTTGTTTGGCCTGGTGCGCGCCCTGACGGAAAACATGCGCGCCAATTCAGTCGTGCAGGGCGGCTCCTCGATCACGCAGCAGCTCGCCAAGAACCTGTTCCTCACCAACGAACGCACGTTGGAGCGCAAGGTCAAGGAAGCGTTTCTATCGCTATGGCTGGAGGCCAATCTTTCCAAGAAAGAGATCCTGCAGCTCTATCTGGACCGCTCCTATATGGGCGGCGGCACGTTCGGCATCGAGGCCGCAGCCGACTTCTATTTCGGGAAGAGCGTGAAGGACCTGACCCTGGCCGAGGCGGCGATGCTCGCCGGCCTGTTCAAGGCGCCGACCAAATACGCCCCGCATATCAATCTGCCGGCGGCCCGCGCCCGCGCCAATGTCGTGCTCAACAACATGGTCGACAGCGGCTTCATGTCGGAGGGCCAGGTGCTGCAGGCCAGGCTTCACCCGGCCAATGTCGTTGACCGTGGCGAGCGCAAGAGCCCGGACTATTTTCTTGACTGGGCCTTCGACGAGGTCAAGAAGATCGCGCCCAAGGGCACGCATTCGCTGGTCGCCCATACTACATTCGACGCAAACATCCAGGATGCTGCCGAGGAATCGGTCGAGTTTCACCTTCGCCAATATGGCAAGGAATACCGTGTCACCGAAGGCGCGGTGGTGGTCATCGAAACCAATGGCGCGGTGCGTGCCATTGTCGGCGGCCGCGATTATGGCGCCAGCCAATTCAACCGCGCCACCAGGGCACTGCGCCAGACAGGTTCCTCATTCAAGCCTTATGTCTACGCGACCGCGATGGAGCATGGCTTCACGCCGGACTCCGTGGTGTCGAGCGGGCCGATCAGTTGGGGCAGTTGGTCGCCAAAGAATTACAGCGGCAGTTTCGGTGGCAAGATCACGCTGCTCAATGCTTTCGTGCGCTCCATCAACACCGTACCGGTCAGGCTCGCCAAAGACTCCCTGTCCATACCGCCCATCAAGAAAATGGCCGAGGATATGGGGGTGGAATCGCCGCTGGAATCGCACAAAACGATGGTGCTCGGCACTTCCGGAATGACGGTGATGGACCAGGCGACCGGATATTCGGTCTTTGCTCAGAACGGTTATGTCGGCACCCGTCATGGCGTCACTCAACTCGTCACCCACACCGGCGAAGTGGTCTATGACTGGGCCAAGGATGCGCCTTCGCCTCGCCGCGTGCTTTCCGAACAGGCGTTGCGGTCGATGAATTCCATGCTGACCCAGGTACCTGTTATCGGCACGGCACGCCGTGCCGCCCTGCCCAACATTGTCTCCGGCGGCAAGACCGGCACCACACAGAGCTATCGCGACGCCTGGTATGTCGGCTTCACCGGCAACTACACGGCAGCAGTTTGGCTGGGTAACGACGATTTCCGTCCCACCAACGAAATGACGGGCGGTTCGCTGCCGGCCATGATCTGGCAACGCATGATGGTCTACGCCCATCAGAACATAGACCTGAAACCGATCCCTGGTATCGATCAACCTTTCGTCGACAAGACGGTGGCGGCGAAGGCCGAGGAAGCGCAAAAGAAGCAGGCTGCGGAAGAAGAGGCCAGGATTGCGGCGGAACGGCCGCCTGTGCTGTCCAGCCGCACGACGCAGACATTGCGCGCGCTCTCCAACACCTTCGAGGCGGCTCCTGCACTCACCCCACCGGCTTCGTCAGAAAAGCTCTCGGCGCTGTGACGGTTGCGGAAAACGCCAGGCTTGTCTGCAACTCCTCCCGCCGCTATGTCGCGATGAACACCAGAGCGTTTCGCTTTTTCACGGAAACGCGGACGCGCTCTAGCTTTTTGTTCCTACGCAAAACCGCTACGCACTTTTGCTGGAACTGTTCCTGTCCTGATGAGCCTTCATGCTGAAAAACGCATTGCTGACGCTGCTGTCTTTAGCTATCGCCATCGGGCTCGGCGGCGGCAGTGTCTGGTATACACTTGATGCTCAGAGCGGTGCCGGCGCGATCCGCATCGGACCTTGGACTGCCTTCCCCGACATCGGCACGCTGGACGCCGATCCATATTCGCAGGCGCGAGTGGCACGCCAGGGCGCACTGACCCTCGGCCGTGCCGAGGGCCTTTCCTTCATCGCCGAAACCGATTCGAGAGGCGAGGATCTCCTGCGCGAATGCAGCTACACGATCGAAGGTGGCTTCCCGACGGCACGCTTCTGGACGCTGTATGTCGCCGACCAGGCGCTCGATCCGATTGCTTCCGGCCGCCCGCACCGGGCTGTCCTGCACTCGCATGAGATCTTGCGGCAGCCAGACAATTCTTCAGTCATTACCGTGGCTCCGAACGCCGCGCCCGGCAACTGGCTGCCGATCTCCGGCTCGGGACCGCTACGTTTTGTGATGAATTTCTACGACACCCCGATTGCAGCCTCGACCGGGCTCTCCGACGTGAAGCTGCCCACCATCGTCAGGACAGGCTGCAATGGGTAAGCTCCTGCACGCCATCCTCGTCGGCCTGGTCGGTGCCGCGATCGTGCACATCGTCGTGCTTTTGCTTGTGCCGCAGTTTTCGGAACGAGACGCATGGTCGAATCTCGCCATGAAAGCGGATTTCTACACGATGACACGGCTCGACGCGCAGCCCGGCAGTCCCACGCCCATCAAGTCGATCGATCCATCGTTCTACGCGGCAGCCTGCCGCTTCGATCTTGCCGATGGCATGGTTCAAGTGACGGCCCCGGGCCCGGTGCCGTTCTGGTCGGTCTCGGTGTATGACCGCAACGGCCACAACATCTACAGTTTCAACGACCGCTCTGCGACCAAAGGACAGATGGATGCGGTCGTGCTGACGCCAGCGCAAATGATCGAGGTGCGTAAAGCGTTGCCGGACGGTTTCGAAGGCTCCATCTTCGTCGAAGCCCCTATCGACGAAGGTATTGTCGTGTTGCGCGCTTTTGTGCCGGATGAAAGCTGGCGGCCCACGGTCGCAAAGTTTCTCGACCAGAGCTCCTGCGAACTGCAGCAGTTCTGACGATAGCGGACTTCCTTGTCTCAGTGACGCGGCAACGGCGCCGGTGTCGGCGTCGTGTTTGTTGCAGTCGCGCCAGCTTCCTGCGGCCGCTCGTAGCGGACGCCGGGGAAGATGATCACGGCCGCAGCCGTATCAGCACTGCGTGGAAGTCTGTTCGGTGCCGCCGACCGCGGCGTGAAAGACAGTATCTGTCCCATGGTTCGCGCATTCCTCTCAGGTTGTACCCAGAGCACAAACGCAACGCCTCCTTCTGTGATTAGGCTCTCAGAGGGTTAACGGAGCGCTAACGGATCGTCGCTAATTTGAAGATTGTTCGCGCGCTTCCTTTGCCGAGTCATGCTCCGGCGGAAGGAAGGCGGATCGTGTGATTTGTACAGGCGTGACCCGTGTCCTCTTCCGACTTCCGGCAAATTGCTATGCGGACAGAAACGCGAAAGGCCGAGCGGCTGTTTCGCGCTGCGATTTCAGCATTCTGCTCGCTGCCGCGCCCGTCACGTCGTGAGATCGCACAGTTGGAAGACCTTGCGCTGCCGCTGTTCGACGATGTTTCCGACGAGGCGTTGCGTTTCGGTGCGGCAGCTCTATCTGAAACCGAATATGCCCCCCGCCAGCTGGTGCTCAGGCTGGCCGATGCAAAGGTCGACGTCGCGGCTCCCCTGCTGATCCGCTCCGTGGTGCTGACCGACGTCGATCTCATCGCAATCATCGGCCGACATGGCCTGCCGCATGCGCGCGCCATTGCCCGCCGCAAGGATCTCAACCCCGCAATCAGCCATCTGATCCGCGCGCTGGAGAGACCTGCGCTGACGGTCGCGCAGGACGCCGACAAGGCAGCGGAGAAAACGGCACCCACGAAGCCAAAGCCTGGAGAGGCGGCGGATGATGCCCGTCACAGACTGCGTGCCATCATGGCCGACAGGCACGTTTCCACCACAGCAGCCGCGAAACAGACCGGAACGCGGGGCTGCAGTCCTTACCAGAAGCTTCGCGAGACGGCACTCAGCGGCAACACCGCCTTCTTCAAGACCGCACTCGCCGATGTCCTGCAGATCGATTTCGCCACGGCGCATTCGATCGTCGCTGCGGAGGACTATTCGCGGCTGCTCGCCGCGTTGCGCGCGCTAGACCTCGGCGATGATCCCGCCTTCCTCATCGCTGTCACCGTCTTCCCCGGCCTGTTCCCGCATCCACAGGCGATCCGTCTGTTCCTCGATCGCTATCGCCTGCTGCCGCCGGAAGTCGCACGCAACCAGCTCAGCCAATGGCAGGCGGAAGCCATGTCGCCGGGCTTGCGTGACGCCCGTCAGACGACGGCCAATTCCGATGTGCCCACAGGGACGCAGCCGGAGGCCGGCAAATTCTTCAAGACGTCGTGATTGCGATCAGTTCGTCGATCCGCACTGATCCCGGCTCGATCTCCACCACCCAGATGTCGGGATCGAATTTCTTTTCGCGCTCCAGCCTTTTGGTGACGATCTCTTCGTCCAGCGTCGTCTCGAGCTTGCTGAACAGCCGTTCGTCCGGTCTGGCGTCGTCGTAGCTGGTCTGCGGCGCTGGTCCGTAGAGCGTCACCTCGCCAAAGCGGTCTCGCGTCAGGACGAACACAGCACCGGCTTCGGTGGCGCCACGCTGTATGATCGCTGCGAAGCCGGTCGAAGCGAAGACCCTGCGTGTGAGTGCAGACACCCAGAGGTCCGTGGTTACACGCATGGACGATCTCCGCCCACGAGACTGCGTTGTCTGAAAAAGCTGATCATGAATTGATGCTGTAGCAGCGCGAACGCCACTGTCCAGCCTGTTGCCGCTTCAATTGGTCAGGCCGATCTCGCGCATCTTTGCGTATACGGCTTCATCCGGTTCGCCGGTCTCGGGCAAGCCGAACAAGGACTGGAACTCTCGGATGGCAGCTTTCGTGCGGGCGCCGATCATACCGTCTGTCTTGATGTCGTCATTGCCGAAAGCGCGCAGTCCCGCCTGGATCTTGACGATACGGGCATCGAGGCTGGGTTGATCCCGTATGGCGTTCGCGGCCGTTGGCTTGGCCACACCGCCGGTCAACTCGTCGCGCGGAGCAGGCTGCGGCACGACGGAAGCGGTGGTGCCGGCAATGCCGAGTTGGTCCAGCAGCGCCTCGTCGATGGTGCCGGAAACCGGCAGTCCCATCTTCTGCCGGTAGGCTTCGATCGCTTTGCGCGTCGCCGGGCCGGTCAGACCATCGATCGTGCCGTCGTAATAGCCGATATTCTTCAGAACGCCCTGCACGCGCTGCACGATCGGGTCGGCCTTGGCACCCACCACCGGAACGGACTGTGTGGCTGACGCCTGCGGTTCCGGGCGCTCGATGTTGATTGTCGTTTCCGGTTCCTGCGGAGCCGTCGCCGGAAAATTCTGAAAACTGCGTGTGGCGAAGAAGGCGCCTGTATGCAGGCCGGGCTGATACCAGAGCGCGTTGGCCGATACGTAGAACAGCGTCACCAGGAAAGCGGTCGATCCGCCCACCAGGACGGGGTTGTTGGCGATCGCTTCGCCCAGTGCCGCGGCACTGGTCTGCAACATGCCGGGGCGCTTGTTGCGCGCACCCTTTTTAGGCTGTCTTGCGGAGCGGGCTGCCAAGGCCAACCTCCTTTTCAGTCTTGGGCGGATGAGCGATCGGCAGCACCGTCGGCTTTGACGCGCTGCCCTTCGGACCGTCTACGGGAAGGCTGATCGTCACTTTGGTGCCCTCGCCCAGAGCGCTTTCCACCGACATCGTACCGTCGTGCAGGCCGACGAGACCCTTTACCAGCGACAGGCCGAGCCCAGTGCCTTCGAAACGCCGGGTGTAATCATTCTGGATTTGCATGAAAGGCTTGCCAAGATTGCAGAGATCCGCCTCCGCGATACCGATGCCGGTGTCGCTGACCCAGAAATGCAGCCGTGAACCGATGCGGCGCGCGCCAATAGAAACGGCACCACCATCTGGCGTGAACTTGATGGCGTTCGAGGTCAGGTTGATCAGAATCTGCTGTACGGCTCGACGGTCTGCGTTGATCTCGCCGGCATCGGCCTGCACTTGCGTTGTCAGCTTGATGTGCTTCGTTTCGGCCTGAATGCGCATCATCGACTGGCACATCTCGACAGCCTCGGCAAAACGGAACGGTTCGGGCTGAGCCGAATAGGCGCCCGATTCGATGCGGGAAACGTCGAGGATGGAGGTGACCACAGCCAGGAGATGCTGGCCGGAATCGCGCACCAGTTCGACATATTCCTTCTGGCGAGGGTCTTTGAAGCCGCCGAAGATTTCGTTGAGCAGCATGTCGGAGAAGCCGATGATGGCATTGAGCGGTGTACGCAGCTCATGGCTGACGGCAGCCAGGAAGCGACCCTTGGCGACATCGGCGCCCGCCGCGGATTCGCGAGCGGTGGCCAGCGCATCCTTCAGATCCACCGTCTCGTCATTTGCGCGCAGCAGCGCGACGATCTCTTCGCCCGCACGCATCAGTTCCAAGGCGAACGGCCGGTGGTTTCCGCCGGCGCCGGCGGCATCGATCCTCGGTAAACGCATACGAAGTTCGACCCGACGCAGCGTGGCCCCTTCCCGCATATCGGCGAGTGCCGACAGATAGGCAACGCGGTCGGCCAAGTGAACCCGGTCGAACAATCCGGTGCCGGACAACAATTCCGGCGCGAGTTTCAAAAGCGTGCGCGACTGGGACGATGCGTCCAGTACCTCGCCATTCCGGCCGATACGCAGCACGACAGCGTCGATGACATCTTCCAGCTGCGCCGGTTCCTGCACAGTATCGCTCGCGCCCAGAGACATCTTGAGCCCGCGCATGCGCGGCAGCCAGCTCAGGCCCCACGCAACGGGGAACAACCAGTGCCAAGCTGCCGGTGCCTCCACTGGCAGCAAGGACGTCAGCACGGACGGCAGGATGATTGCTGCGATCGCCCCGACAAAACCGAAACCGGCTGCGCGACGGGTACCGCCGACAAACAGCGCCTCTGCAGGAAGCGCGAGCGCCAGGACAAGCAAGGGTGAAGCAAGCCCACCGGCGGCGGCAATAAATCCTGCCAGGCCAAGCGACGCAGCACCGAGCGCCACGCAAGCAGTCGGCATGAGCCGCCCGGTTGCGGCTACCAGCAAAGCCATGAACCAGGAAAGACCGAAGACGGCGAAAATGGTGGCGACCGTGACACCGGCACCCAGCCTCGCCGTGACCAGCACCACTGCCATGCTTGCAGCTAGGAAGGGGACGGCCAACATCAGACCAATGAAGCGACGCTGCATGCGACGCGCAGCAGAATCGGCGACGCGCGTATGCACGAGGCGCTCGCAGCCAGCGGCAACGGCGTCGGGCAGATCAACATAACGGGTCGCAATCGAATTCAACGCAACGCACTCTCAAACGTAACGTCTGCTTCTTCGCAGATCACTTTTGGTTGGTTCGAAACTCGCATTCAGCGTTTAAGGAATGAATAAAACGAGCCCGGGCGAGGCGATCTCCCAGCCAAATATCGGCATCCCAAGGCATCCGTGCCCAGCCGTTTGTGCTCATGGTAAACGCCCGGTTAGCCGAAGCGATTTTCCGGCATTTTTGGGGTTTCGGGGTACCGTCGGAGACGGGGTCTAAAAATAGCAGTAAAAGCAAAGGTTTAGATGGTTATCACCGGCCTAACGGAAAGAACCGCCTTTTAGCCCGATCTGAATCAAAAACCGTCCCTTTCCCGATTGCATAAAATTTGAAGAAAATTCTCCGGCATGCTGCAAGCCGTTCTTTGTGTGGTTATGCCAGGATCATCCTCAACAATGAGATCGCGCCACCGATGAGCGATCCGGTCGCAACGAGAGGGTAAAGTCATGTTCTTCCTGCTTAGAGCCGCTTTCTGGTTCTCGCTGGTTCTGCTTGTGCTGCCCTTCAGCTTCAACTCTGAAGACAAGACCGGCGAAAGCGTCAATCCAATCCAGGCACTGCTGGCCGCCCGCGATGCCGTCGGCGACATTGCCGGCATGTGCGAGCGCAAGCCCGATGTCTGCGAGACCGGCAAGGCTGCAGTACACACCATCACGGTTCGGGCCAAGGAAACCGCGCGCATCGCGGCTGACATGCTGGACGAACGGCCGGAAGAGCAAGTCGCACGACCAGCTGAAACCATTCCTGCCGCCGATCACGCGACCATTACCGGCAGCGTCATTCCGACACCATCCGCCCGTCCCGATCCGAACAGCTGATCTCGATCCGCCTCGCTTTGAGAGCCTTGATCCCTTGCCGACCTTCGACATCACCGCAGGCTGCCTCCCTCTCGGCGTCTGCGGTTTTTCTTTTTCCGTGACTGTGCACAGCGTCGTGACTATATCCGCTTCATGACGACGACAATCGACGCTATCCGCGATGACTTCTCCCTGCTCGACGAGTGGGAGGACCGCTATCGCTACGTGATCGAACTGGGTGAATCGCTCGCTGAGTTTCCAGAAAGCGCACGCGTACCCGCTAACAAAGTGCCGGGTTGCGTGAGCCAGGTGTGGTTGACCACGGAACGCAGCGGCGACGTCGACCCCGTACTGACGTTCCAAGGCGATTCCGACGCCCACATCGTTCGCGGGCTGGTGGCGATCATGCTGGCGTTGTTTTCTGGGCGTCCGGCAAGCCAAATCCTGAAGACTGACGCGGATGCCACGCTGAAGACCTTGGGGCTCGATGAGCACCTGTCTCCCCAGCGGGCCAATGGCCTTCGCTCCATGGTCAAGCGCATCAAGCATGACGCCGAAACCGCGCTGACACAGGCTGCCTGAGCAATCTATCCAGATCTCGGATTTCTACGTCGTCGCCGCGCAGCAGCCGCCCCGCGGTTTCGGCAGCCGCAGGCACGAACATCGACAAAGCAAAGCGGCGCCTGAAGGCGCCGCAGAAGCTAGTGAGCGTGAGATTATGGCCTAGCGGGTCTTACGCTTGCGGCCCAGCCCCATCTTCTTGGCAAGCTGCGAGCGGGCCTCGGCGTATTTCGGTGCCACCATTGGGTAGCTCGCATCCAGGCCCCACTTTTCGCGGTATTGGTCCGGCGTAAGCCCATAATGGGTCATCAGGTGACGCTTCAGCGACTTGAACTTCTTGCCGTCCTCAAGACAGACGATATATTCGTCGTGAACCGAGCGCTTCGGATTGACAGCCGGCTTCTGCTTATCGGCAGGCGGCTGTTCCACGGTCCCACCCACACGACCAAGTGCGGCATGAACATCAGCGATGAGATTGGGCAACTCACCAACAGGAACAGGATTGTTGCTGACATAGGCGGCGACGACGTCCGCGGTGAGCTCGATCAACATATCGCTGTTCTTCGGGGGCGTTTCGGCAATATCCATGTGGTTCTGGTCCCAACGAGAGTTAAGTCTTGCCCATTCTAGAGAGGGCGTTGCACGATTCTGCACAGGGCGCGCCCATGAGTCGTGTCACGACGCCTTAATGGACTTGATAGTCAAGTAAGTCAATTCATCAGCTGACTATATTAATACTAATCAAGCAAATATTCTTGGACGAATGGATATTTTCCGTACTATGTACACATTTCTCGTCATCGCATTGCCCTAATCGAATGACACTCCTGTAGAATTTCTTGAACTATTTCCTGATCAACAGCCGAAGGTTCAGCCGCGCAGCCTTGCAACGCCACCTTGGGCGGCAACACGCGTCGCCATACTGACCAAAACGATCAAGAGCCCTTGAACCCAAAGCGACCACCGTGTTCAGTCGAAGCATGGATTCTACACGCGAGACACGGATGACCCGAACAGCACTATTTCCGTCGGTCGAAGCCCCGAAGGCGAAGAAGCATCACCACTCCGACACCCATCATGGCATCACGCGGACCGACGATTATGCTTGGCTGAGAGCAGGCAACTGGCAGGAAGTGTTCAAGGATCCGTCCCTGCTTGCGCCCGAAATTCGCAGTCATCTCGAAGCCGAAAATGCCTATCAGTCGACCCTTATGGCCGATACGGTCGATCTGCAGAAAGTGCTGTTTTCCGAGATGAAAGGGCGCATCAAGGAAGACGACTCTTCCGTCCCGATGAAGGACGGGCCCTTTGCTTACGGATCTTCTTTTAAATTGGGTGGCGAACAGCCGCGTTACTTTCGCACGCCGCGCGACGGCGGGGAGCAGGAAATTCTGCTCGACGGCGATCTCGAAGCTGAAGGCAAGCCCTATTTTCGCCTCGGTGGAGTCGATCATTCGTCGGACCACAAATGCCTGCTTTGGTCCTTCGACGACAAGGGTTCAGAATTCCACACCTTGCTCGTGCGCGACATCGAGACGGGCAAGGATCTTGCCGATCGCATTGCCGACACCGGCGGTAGCGGCGTCTGGAGCCAGGACAACAAAGGCTTTTTTTACACCCGTCTCGACGCCAACCACCGCCCCTCCAAGATATTCTTCCATGCGATCGGCAGCGACAGCCAAGAAGATCGGCTGATCTATGAAGAACAGGACCCCGGTTTCTTCATGAATGTCGGCGGGACGCGCAGCAATGAATGGATCATGATCGGCATCAACGATCACGAGACATCTGAATATAGGCTGCTGTCGGCGAGCGATCCGCTTGCCGAGCCAAAACTGGTTGCCGCTCGTGAAACCGGACTGCAATACGATCTTGAGGAAGGCGGCGACGTTTTTTTCATCCTCACCAACGCCGACGGCGCCAAGGATTTCAAGATCATGTCGGCGCCGGTCCACGATCCTGTTCGAGCCAACTGGACAGAGGTTGTCGCGCACGAGCCCGGCCGGCTGATCCTGTCCGTGATCGGATTCAAGGATTATCTGGTGCGGCTGGAGCGCAAGGATGGGCTTCCTCGCATCGTCGTGCGCGAACGGGAGAGCGGCGAGGAACATCTGATCTTTTTCGATGAGGAGGCTTTCTCGCTCGGCTTGTCCGGTTCCTACGAATACGACACCGACGTGATGCGCTTCACCTATTCGTCGATGACGACGCCAGCGCAGGTGTTTGATTACGACATGCGCACGCGGCAACGTACGCTTCTGAAAACGCAGGAGGTGCCCTCCGGCCATGACGCACGCAACTATGTCACCCGCCGGGTGATGGCGCCTTCCCACGACGGCGAACTGGTGCCTGTGTCGCTGATCCACCATCGCAATACCGCTATCGACGGCACGGCGCCTTGCCTGCTCTATGGCTACGGCTCCTATGGCATCACCATTCCGGCCTCGTTCAACACCAATTGCCTGTCGCTCGTCGACCGCGGCTTTGTCTATGCAATCGCCCATATCCGCGGTGGCAAGGACAAAGGCTATGCCTGGTACGAGGACGGCAAGCGCGCCCAGAAGGCGAACACGTTCAAGGACTTCATCGCGGTGGCCCGGCACCTGGTTGCCGAGCGCTACACCAGCAGCGAACGCATCGTGGCGCAAGGCGGCTCCGCAGGTGGCATGCTGATGGGAGCGATCGCCAACATGGCACCGGAGGCTTTCGGCGGCATCATCGCGGAGGTCCCGTTCGTCGACGTTCTGACCACGATGCTCGATGAAACTTTGCCGCTGACGCCGCCAGAATGGCCCGAATGGGGCAATCCGATCGCCTCGGAAGACGACTACAAGACGATCGCCGCCTATTCTCCCTATGACAATGTGGGCGGCGCAAACTATCCACCGATCCTGGCGGTGGCCGGCCTGACCGATCCGCGCGTCACTTATTGGGAGCCGGCGAAATGGGTTGCCAAGCTCCGCGAACTGAAGAGCGGCGACAACCCGGTCCTGTTCAAGATCAACATGGACTCCGGCCATGCCGGTGCGTCGGGGCGTTTTTCGCGACTGGAGGAAGTCGCGCTGAACTACGCGTTCGCGCTGAAGGTAACGGGCAAGCAGACCGCGTAGCGGCCGGCTTGCCACTCGGACGGCCTGCACATAGAATGGCTGAATGCTTCACTATTCGTCCAAGTCGTCGCCGCCACCCGTCCCGACAGACGCGCTGAGCCAAATCCTCCAGGATTTTCGGCTCAGCGGCGTCAGCTACGGCCGTTGCGAGCTTAGGCATCCATGGAGCATCACCTTTCCCCAGCAACCTTTGCTGCGGTTTCACTTTGTCAGTGACGGGCCATGCTGGGTGCACACCGAAGCGGAGGGCTGGCAGGAATTGCGCGCGGGCGATCTCGTGCTGCTGCCACAAGGCGTCGAGCACCGCCTGGCCAGTTCGCCGGAAGTTACCGGCAACTGCATGACGAGTTGCGAGGTCACCCAGCTTGGCGGCAATGTCTGTGAGGTGGTGCAGCAGGGCGAAGGCGCCCCCAGCGTCTTGTTTTGTGGCTCGATGGCGTTGGGAGCCTATGCTTTGCACCCGCTGATCAGCCTGATGCCCGTTATCATCAAAGGCTGCGACGTGGCCGCCAACGACCCGATCATCAGTCCCCTGCTGGAGGCCATGGCCCAGGAGGCATGCCAGCCCAAGATGGGCGGCGCCACGATATTGTCGCGTATGGCCGACCTGCTTACCGCGCGGCTGATACGCTGCTGGGTCAAATGCCATGACAGCTCAACTACCGGGTGGCTCGCTGCCATTCGCGACCCCCATATCGGACGCGTGCTTGTGGCGATGCATCGCGACCCCGGGCATAACTGGACCCTGGAGAGTCTCGCCGGCCTGGCGGGTCAGTCGCGCTCGGTTTTCGCGGAGCGCTTCAGTGCCGTCCTTGGGGAAGGCGCCGCGCACTATCTGGCTCGCCTGCGCATGCAGCTCGCGAAGGAATTGCTGGGACAGGGCGATCTTTCCGTCGCCGAAGTCGCCACCCGCCTGGGCTATGAGTCCGAAGCCTCCTTCGCGCGCGCCTTCAAACGCATCACCAATGTCTCGCCGGGTGTTGTGCGGCGCACAATTTCCGGACGAATGGACATGGAATTCGGATTTTAAGATACAGATCATCCCAAAAAGCTTGGTTATGAAGAGCTCCAAACTTTGGAGACCTTCATATGACGGACACAACCCTATCGCTTGATCGCGCCGCGATAGATATTGAATCGGGCGCGTCGGAAGAAACGTCCTGGAGCGCCGCGACCTGGCTTGCCGTTCTGTCGATGGCCGCCACCAGCTTCGCGCTGGTGTCGGCTGAATTCCTGCCGGCGGGCCTTTTGACACCAATGGCGCGCGACCTGGGCATCAGCGAGGGAACGGCTGGGCAGGTCGTCACCGCCACCGCCTCGGTCGGCGCCGTGGCGGCGCTGCTGAGCAACGTTCTCATCGGCAAATTGAACCGCAAGACGGTGCTGATCGTCCTCAGCGCGCTGGCGATCGGCTCCAACATTCTTTCGGCACTGGCAACGGACTTCTGGCTGCTGCTGCTGGGTCGCGCCGGGCTGGGCATCTCGCTCAGCGCCTTCTGGGCGTTGTCGGTCGCTGTCGTGGCGCGGCTGGTTGGCGCCAATGCGACCGGCCGGGGTATGGCCATCGTCACGCTCGGCGTCTCGCTGGCCACCATCGCGGCCCCGTCGCTTGGTGCGCTGATCAGCGACTGGCTGGGCTGGCGTGTCGCCATGGCGATGACGGCGGGGCTCGCCGCGCTCGCCATGCTGCTGCAGTTCATCAGCCTGCCGACCCTTCCGGCGGCCGCGAGCAACAGCCTGACCGACGTGCTTCGGCTGACGCGTCGGCGCCGCATCCAGTTCGGCATGCTGGCCATCCTCGTGCTGATGACCGGGCACTTCGCGGGTTCGGTCTATGTGCGCCCGTTCCTCGAGAAGGTGACACTGCTCGGCACGGGACCGATCGCGCTTGCGCTGCTCGGATTTGGCATTGCCGCCGTGGTCGGCAACGTTGCCGGCGGGCGCATGGCGGACGCTAATATCCGCATGGCTCTGGTTACCACCTCGATCCTGATGGGGCTCGCCGCGCTCGCGCTGGTGGTATGGGGTGCGCATATCGGCGTTGCCTTCGGTTTCGTCACGCTCTGGGGCTTCGCCTTCGGCATGGCACCGGTCGTGTTGCCGACCAATCTGTCGCGCGCGGCGCCTGACGCGCTGGAGGCCTCCGGCAGCCTGATGGTCGTCTCCTTCCAGGTCGCCATTACCACCGGCGCGGTTGTCGGCGGTTATATCGTGGATACCTACGGCGCTTCGGCGCCTTTGACCCTCACCGCCATTCTCGCAGCGGTAACAACGGCCCTGGCGCTGCTGCAGCCGCGCGGATAACCCCCCTTATCCTGCCCCGCCGGCGCACATGGCGGGGCAGCAGAAGCGTCGAAAGCCTCTAATTCTGCGGTTTCGCCGCCTGGTATCCATCCTTATGCTCAGGGATGGCCTTCAGATACGCCGCGATCGCGGCGCGATCTTCAGGCGTGAGTTGCGCCATGTTCTGTTGCACGTCGGCCATGGCGCCACCGGCCGAGTCGAATTCCGGCGTGAAGCCGGTTTCGAGATAATTGGCAATGTCGGCGGCAGACCAGTCGCCGATGCCTCCCTCCCCACCGGTGATGTTCGGTACGACGCCGCCACCCTCGGCCGCTTTCGCGCCGGCAAGCCATTCTGCCTTCTTCGTCCCGCCGAACATGTCACGCGGGGTATGGCATTCGCCGCAGTGGCCGGGCCCTTCAACCAGATAGCGACCCGCCAGCACGTCAGCTGAAGCATCGGCGGCGAGCGCAACCACCGGGCTGCTATTCAAATAAAACTGCTTCCACAGACCGATGCCGCGCCGGATGTTGAAGGGAAAGGAGAGCGTTGGCGCGGCGGCCTCACCAGGAACCGCCGGCAACGTCTTGAGGAAGGCATAGAGATCGGCAACATCGGACAGCTTCATGCGGGCGTAGGAAGTGTAGGGAAATGCGGGGTAGAGATGCTCGCCGGCAGGAGAGACACCCCGCATCATCGCGTTGGCAAAATCTTCCATCGACCAGGCACCTATGCCGTCGGCCTTATCCTGAGAGATGTTTGGGGCAACGAACGTGCCGAATTCCGTCTTCAGTTCGAGCCCGCCGGCAAGTTCGAGCCTGGCTTCTCCTTCCGCTTTCGGTCGGGCGTGGCAGGACGTGCAGCCGCCAGCATAGAAGATGCGTTTGCCGCGCGTGGCATCGCCCGGGCGGAGCTCCAGCACATCGCCGGCCGTCAGCCGAACCGGTTCCGATAACCACCAGCCAACGCCTGCCACGACCGCAGCCAGCGCCACGACGGCGCCGGCTATCTTTCCCAGCATCGGATCAGCTCTTCTTCAGGCGATAGACCTTGTGACAAGCGCCGCAATTGGCCGCGACCTTGCCGAAACTCTCCTTCAGCGCGTCGACATTCGCGGGCGCGGCTGCGACGGCAGCCTTCACATCCGCCAGATACTTGTCCTCGGCCGCTTTGAAGCCGGCCATGTCTTCCCAGATCTTGGGTGAAGCCTCGGTCTTGCCCTGGTCGCTGCCTGCTGGGAACAGTGCCGCAACGTCGAACTTATCGGCGTTGGCTTCCAGCGCTTTCAACTGCTCCAGAACTGCGGCGGCATCGAAAGCCTCCTCACCTTTGACGACCTTGGAAAGGCCGCCAACGATCTTGCCCCGCTCCTTCATGGAAGCTTCGCGATCGGCGATGGGATCGGCAAGGGCCGTGCCGGCACCAAGCGCAAAGGCAGAGATGGCAAGTATCAGCTTTCTCATAAATACCTCCGAATGGATCAAACTAAGGGATACCCCCAGCCGCTAACGACCACATTGGAACAGAAATTCCCGTCATTTGTCTTCACCCCTAGGTCACGCTTTTGTGAATTCTCGTCGTCGCCTATGATGTCGGTGTTGGAATTGAGAGCGAGCCCGCTCCGAAGGCTCGTTCGACCGGCCTTCCGTTCCCCTCAACACGGTCTTTCTGGAGGCGAATCATGAACATCAATCGTCGAACCTTCGGCCTCGGTGCTCTTGGCGCTGGCGCCTTGTTTCTTTCCGATGCATCCCCCTTCCGCGTTGTTCCAGCGATAGCGGAACCCGTAGCCCAACCCTTGCCGGCAGCGCATCGCTTCCAGCTTGGAGAATTTGAAATTACCGCGCTCAGCGACGGCTATACCCCGCTCGGCCTCGAGCTTTTCCCCGCGGCCGATCCCGCTGTTGCGGAGGCCATGCTGACGAAAGCCTTCTTGCCGCCGAAGATCGTGCCCACCTCCGTCAATGCTTTCCTGCTGAAGAAGGGAGAACAGACCATTCTCATCGATACCGGCGCGGCCTCTGTGATGGGCCCGTCGCTCGGCCATGTGCCGGAAGGCCTCGCCGCTGCGGGCGTCAAACCCGATGCGATCGAGACCGTCATAATCACACACCTTCACGGCGACCACGCCAATGGGCTGTTGGCGGGCGCAAACAATGCCGCGTTTCCCAATGCGGAGATCGTTCTTTCAAAGCCGGAACTGGCGTTCTGGACCGATGACGGCATCATGTCGAGAGCGCCGAAGGAGGTGCATCCCTTCTTCGAGGCGGCCCGCGCCGATGTCGCGCCCTACAAGGGCAAGATCCGGCAGATCGAGGGCGAGGCCGAGATCGCACCGGGCATTACAGCCGTTCCCGCGCCCGGCCACACCCCTGGGCATGTTCTTTTGCGGATAAGCTCGGGCGACGCCAACCTGCTCATCATCACCGACGTCATTCATTCGGCGGCGCTGCAGTTCGCCAAGCCGGAATGGGCGATCGCCTTCGATGTCGATCAGAAACAGGCGATCGAGACGCGGAAGAAAGTGCTCGACATGGCCGCTGCCGATAAGATGCTCATTGCCGGCAGCCACCTGCCCTTCCCCGGCTTCGGCCATGTTTCGCGCGAAGGCGATGCCTTCGGCTACATTCCTGCGCACTGGCCTTCGCTCTAGAATTGTCTGGCCGCAACAAAAAAGGGCTCCGCGCCGATGCGGAGCCCTCATTTTCCGAAGAGCGAAAACTCACTTTGCCTTTTCGTAGAGTTCCAGCACGTAATCCCAGTTGATCAGGCTGTCGACGAAGGCCTCGAGATATTTCGGGCGGGCATTGCGGTAGTCGATGTAATAGGAATGCTCCCATACGTCGACGCCGAGGATCGGGGTCGCGCCGTGCACCAGCGGGTTCTCGCCGTTCGGGGTCTTGGAGATCTCAAGCTTGCCATTCTTGACCGAAACCCAGGCCCAGCCCGAGCCGAACTGCGTGGTACCGGCGGCAATGAAGTCGGCCTTGAACTTGTCGTAGCCGCCAAGATCGCTGTCGACAGCGGCCTGGAGCGCGCCGGGCAGTTTGTTGCCGCCGCCGCCCTTCTTCATCCATTTCCAGAAGTGGACGTGGTTGTAGTGCTGGGCCGCGTTGTTGAAGAGACCGGCATTCTTGCCGAACGACTGCTTCACCACTTCCTCGAGAGACAGATTGTCCAGACCGGCTTCGGCTGCCAGCTTGTTGCCGTTGTCGACATAGGCCTTGTGGTGCTTGTCGTGGTGATATTCCAGCGTCTCTTTCGACATGAAGGGCTGAAGCGCCTCATAATCGTAAGGCAGGGCGGGCAATTCGAAGGCCATGGATAAGCTCCCTTGTGGCAAAAAAATCAGTGTCGATACCGAACTAAGATAGGGTTGGATCGGGCAGCGACAACTCCGAAAAACCGGAGCGCCGGCCATCTTCTAAAGCATGTCGCGCCAAAGTGTGTAGCGGTTTTGCGATAAGGACATGCGCAAAATCGAAGGCCTGATGCGTAACGAGCGAATCTGACAGATCGCAGTGCACTTCAGGCTCTCAATTCACCGGTGTTGAATGGGCCCAGTCCCAATACAGCGCGCGCGCCTTCTTGGCGACCGGGCCGGGCTGCAGATCACGGTCCTCGAAGCGCGTTATCGGAACCACTTTCGAGTGATTTCCGGTCGAGAAAATCTCGTCTGCCTCGCGGAAATCCTTCACCGTCAGCGTCTTCTCGGTGGTGCGGAAGCCATAGTCGGCAAGCAACTTGATGGTGCGCGCCCGAGTGATGCCCGAAAGGAAGGTGCCGTTGGCCACCGGCGTGAAGACGTGGCTGTCCTTGACCATGAAGATGTTGGACGAGCCTGTCTCGGCGACGTTGCCGAGCATATCCAGCACCAGTGCGTTGTCGAAGCCGCGCGCCTTGGCTTCCAGAATGGAACGGCCATTGTTGGGGTAGAGGCAGCCGGCCTTGGCATCTGTCGGCATGGTCTCCAGCGACGGGCGCCGGAACGACGACACGCCGATGGAAAATCCGGCCGGTGGCAGCATCGGCGCTTCATAGAGGCACAAGCAGAAGCGCGTCGATTCCGGATCAGCCGGCACGCCCATGTAACCCCCGTGCTCGGCCCAATACATCGGCCTAATGTAGACGGCGGTCTTGCCGTCGAACTTCTTCAACCCGTCCCAAGTGAGGCCGATGATTTCTTCGGGCGTTTTCGTTGGCTTCAGGCCTAACGAAATAGCCGATGCGTTGACCCGGGCAGCGTGGCGGTCGAGATCCGGCGCAACGCCCTCGAACCAACGCGCGCCGTCGAACACGCTGGACGCCAACCAGAACACATGACTGCGCGGACCGACCAGCGCCACGTTGCCCTCATGCCAGTCGCCATCGACGAAGGTCCATGTGGTTGAAAGCGCCGCTGCTGCCAAAGTCATCGTCATATCCCATCCTTGCCGCAATGCCGGGAGATTGGGCGCGCGGCAACAACACAGTCAACCGGCATCGGGTCGAATTTGGTAAGGCCAGCACAGCGGGGATCTTCCTCCTTTGGTCCACGCCGTCACGTAGATGTGATTGGGCAACCTCTAGGGACAGCGGATGTCCGCCTACGCAAGCCGGGGCGCCCTCAAAACCAAAACGAATTCGCTTCCCTCAGCCGCAAGAGCACCGAAAATTGCGTTGCCTATCGGCAACAGTTGTCCGTCCGTCATCGCCTCGCCGCTTTTTGTCCACCTTGCCGCCCGATTTAGAAACGCCTATCGCGCCAACTATAAAAGGAAGCAACCATGCGAGCTTTGGCCCGTTCATGCTTTCTTCGACATATCGAACTACTCCAAGGCCATCATGATCAAGACGCCACCCGCCCTCTCGATGACCCGTCGCGGGTTCCTGAACACCGCTTTGGTCGGCGCCGCGTCGATGGCGCTCGCTGCCTGCACCACCGTTTCTCGGGAGCCGCCGCCTGTCACACCGGTCGCGCCGCCTCCCCCGCCGGATCCGGTTCTGCCGGAATATGCGATCATGTACGGGCCAGTTGTGGACGAGAATTACGAGATTCCAGGCATTCCCTACAGCAAGATCGACCAGCAGTTTCTGCGCCAGGTGGTCCCCGATCCGACCGGCGAGAAGCCCGGCACCGTCGTTGTCGAAACCTCGACGCACTTCCTCTACTTCGTGCTGCCCGGTGGCCGCGCGCTTCGATATGGCGTTGGCCTTGGTCGCGCGGGTTTCGCCTGGTCGGGCGAGGCCGTCATGCAATGGAAGCGCAAATGGCCGAAATGGACGCCGCCGGAGGAAATGATCCAGCGCCAGCCGGAGCTCAGAAAATTCAGTGCCGACAATGGCGGCATGCCGCCCGGCCTGAAGAACCCGCTTGGTGCCCGTGCGCTGTATCTCTTCCAGAACGGTGAAGACACGCTCTACCGCCTGCACGGTTCGCCGGAGTGGAGTTCCATCGGCAAGTCTGTTTCCTCGGGCTGCGTACGCCTGATGAACCAGGATGTGATCGACCTCTACGACCGCGTGAAAAACGGCGCCAAAGTGGTTGTCACCGACATCGCAGGCCGCCCGGTTGCGCCGGCTCCGGCCGACCAGGGCATTCCGATCGATGAAGGTGTGCCAGAGGCGCGCCTGTTAGGCCCCGCCGGGCGTTCCTGGTTTTAGTTTGCGCACGCCTCATATCGCAAGCCTGCACCCGGCCGCCGTCTCCCCGACGGCGGCCTTTTTGTTGAATGATTTGGATGGGCCGAACCCCAGCGGCGGTCGAGCTCTGGGATTGACAAAGGGCTAACCATTTTCGCGCTCCGGTTGCGGTCATCGCGTCGAAATACGTCATTTGCCGTATGCCCGGAAAAGAATGCGCCTGCCATGAACAGCGCATTGGATATGAGCCAATCCCGGAGAGGAACGGATGCGGATGCTCACGGAAAACCAGCGCAAATCGCTAAAGGACATACGCGCGCTGTTAAGTCGCCACAATGAAACAGCCGCGCGGGACGGCCACAGCGTCCTGGCTTACCTGCTTGAACTGGCACGGGTTGAAGCCAACGATCTTCTGCGGCAGGACCGTGACCCGAGTCGCCGAACATAGGTCAAGACAGGCCGCTCGACCCGCTATGGGCGTTAAGGCGCCGCCCACCCCTTACCGACGCGAGAGGCTGCCCAGAATGCCGCGCACGATAGCGCGGCCGAGCGACGACCCGACCGAACGCACCACCGACTTGATGGCGGCTTCCGTGACGGTCTGCCGGTTCGAGGAGCGTGGCGCGCGTTGCTGGCCGGAAGGCTGGCGGCTTCCGCCTCCGAAATCCGGCAGCGTCCAGCCTGAGCCACCCTGCTGCGGAGCCTGTGCTTCCGCCGCCTTCTTCTGCAGTATCTCGAAGGCCGATTCCCGATCAACCGTTTCGTCATACTGGCCGGCAACAGGACTTTCAGCGATCAGCCTGCGGCGCTCTTCGGCGGTGATCGGACCCAGTCTGGAGGATGGTGGACGGATCAGAGTGCGCTGGACCATGGACGGCGCTCCCTTCTCTTCCAGAGTCGAGACCAGTGCCTCGCCGGTGCCAAGCTGGGTAATTGCCTTCGCGCAGTCAAAATCTGGATTCGGCCGGAAGGTTTCGGCCGCAGTCCTAACCGCTTTCTGCTCGCGCGGAGTGTAGGCACGCAACGCATGCTGAACGCGGTTGCCGAGCTGAGCGAGGACCGTCTCCGGCACATCGAGCGGATTCTGCGTGACGAAATAGACGCCAACGCCCTTCGAACGGATAAGCCTCACGACCTGTTCGACGCGGTCGACCAAAGCCTTTGGCGCGTCGTCGAACAAAAGATGCGCCTCGTCGAAGAAGAAGACGAGCTTCGGCTTGTCGGGATCGCCGACTTCGGGAAGCTGCTCGAACAGTTCCGACATCAGCCAGAGCAGGAAGGTGGCGTAAAGACGCGGATTTGCCATCAGCTTGTCGGCGGCGAGAACATTGATGGCGCCACGCCCGTCACGTGTCGTGCGCATGATATCGGCAATTCTCAGCGCCGGTTCGCCGAAGAAATTTGCGCCGCCCTGCTGTTCCAGGATGAGCAATGAACGCTGGATGGCACCGACCGAAAGCTTGGTGACGTTGCCGAAACGCGCTGCGATCTCGCTGGCTCGCTCGGCGATGTTGGCGAGCAGTGCCTGCAGATCTTTCATATCGAGAAGCAGAAGGCCCTCTTCGTCAGCGATACGAAAGGCGATGTTCATCACGCCCTCCTGCGCTTCGGTAAGGCTCATCAACCGCGACAGAAGCAGGGGACCCATCTCAGAGACCGTGGCACGGATAGGATGGCCCTGCTCGCCGAACAGATCCCAGAAAATGACCGGGAATTCCTGGAATTCGTACGGATCGAGCTTCACGTCCTTTGCACGCTTGACCAGGAAATCCTTGCCCTCGCCCACCGCTGCGATTCCGGAGAGGTCGCCCTTGATGTCGGCGCAGAACACGGGCACGCCGGCATTCGAGAAGCTTTCCGCCATGATCTGCAGTGTTACCGTCTTGCCGGTGCCGGTGGCGCCAGTGACAAGGCCGTGGCGGTTGCCATAACGCAGGAGAAGGTTCTCAGGCTTCTGGTAGCTGTCGTCCGGCTTGCGGCTGGCGCCCAGGAAGATGCTCGTTTCGTCAGCCATGTCTCGTCTCCGCAAAGCCGCTGTGCAAATCGTCACAAACCCGTTCCGACGCAGGTATAGTAACGCGGTCGCCAAATTCAAAGGCGTTAGTGACTTACTTGCGACATTGGCTGCATTGCGATGCGCGGCAATGGACTTTAGAGTGATTTGAAAGTGGCTGATGCGGCCGGCAAACGAGGACAGGTGATGGGCAGCAAAGCCGTCGACGAACCGAGCGAACCCGACAATCCGCAACGGCAGCGCTGGCTGGCGCTTGCCGAAAAAGCCCTGGCTGGCGCCTCCTTCGAGGAGAAGCTGGTCTCGCACACCGACGACGGCATCCGCATCGACCCGCTCTATCAACGCGCGACCGGCCGCGACCACAGCTTGCGCGCCAATCCGCTGAAACCCTGGATCATTTCGCAACGCGTTGACGATCCCGATGTCGAGCGTGCCCACGCGCAGGTTGCAGAAGATATAGCGCAGGGCGCGACAGGCCTGTCATTGGTCTTCGAAGGTGCGCCGAACTCGTTCCGCTATGGGCTGCCCTATGCACCCGACACCATCGAGCGCGTGCTCGAAGGCGTGCCGCTGGATGAGACCTATCTGCGCGTCGACGTGCACCCGGCCAGCCGCGCCATGGCGGATTGGCTGACGGCGTTTCTCGCCAAACGTCGTGTCGATCCGGCAAGACTCAATCTCTCTTTCGGCATCGACCCGGCGGCGATCTTCGCAGGCACCGGAAGGTTGCGCATGTCGATAGAGGCGTTGCAGGCTTCGATGCCGCAATCGCTGGCGCATTTCTTCGCCATGGACGTGCCAGGTGTGCTTTTGGAAGCCGACGGGCGCGTATTCCACAATTCCGGTGCCACCGAGGCGCAGGAACTCGGCATCATGCTGGCTTCGGCGGTGTCGTATCTTCGCCTTTTCGAAGAGGCACGCCAGGCGCTGATCTATGCGGCGCCGCATATCGGCTTTGCGCTTTCGGTCGACCAGGACCAGTTTCTCTCGATCGCCAAGATCAGGGCGCTGCGCAGGCTTTGGTCCCGCGTGCTCGAGGCAAGCTCGATCCCGCCTGCATCTGCTAGCGTCCATGCCGAAACCTCGTATCGTATGGTGACCGCGCTCGACCCGGAAACCAACATCCTGCGTTCCACCATCGCCTGTTTCGCAGCTGCGGCAGGCGGCGCCGATTCGATCTCGATTCTGCCGCACACCATCGCCCATGGCTTGCCGGCCGCTTTCGCGCGACGCGTGGCGCGCAACACCCAGCTCGTGATTGCGCGCGAAAGCCATATCGATCATGTCAGCGACCCGGCCTTCGGTTCGGGTGCCATCGAGGCGCTGACCGATAGTCTTTGCGAGGCGGCCTGGAATGAATTCCGGCAGATCGAGAAGGAAGGTGGTGTGCTCTCCTCCCTCAAGGACGGCCATATCCAAGGCCGCATCGTGGCTGCCCGAAAGGCCCGCGCGGAAGCCTACCAGCGCGGCGAACGCACCATTGTCGGCACCACGCTGCACCCCTTGAAGACGGAACAAACGGTCGAGACGCTCGATGCCACGCCACGCACCGCACCGATCGACGGAACGGTGTTCTGCGAAGCGTTACCGCCCGTGCGAGACGACCTGGTGGCCGGAGGCCTGGTTTGATCCCAGATTTCAGCAGCATGGCCTGGATGGCGCCGCGTACGCCGTCCGTGACGGTCAACGGCATCTGGGAAACGCCGGAAGGCATCGCAGTCAAGCGCCAATACGACCGTGCCGATCTCGAAGGGCTCGGCGATCTCGATACCTATCCTGGTCTCGCGCCCTTCGTGCGGGGTCCGTATCCGACCATGTACGTCCAGCAGCCCTGGACGATCCGGCAATATGCCGGTTTCTCGACGGCGGAAGAATCCAATGCCTTCTACCGGCGCAATCTTGCTGCTGGCCAGAAGGGCCTTTCCATCGCCTTCGATCTTGCCACCCATCGTGGCTATGACAGCGACCATCCACGCGTCGCCGGCGATGTCGGGATGGCCGGTGTCGCAATCGACTCCATCCTCGACATGCGCCAGCTTTTCGACGGCATTCCGCTCGGCGAGATGACCGTCTCGATGACCATGAACGGCGCAGTGCTGCCGATCCTGGCGCTTTACATCGTTGCCGCCGAAGAACAGGGCGTTGCGCAGAAAGATCTCGCCGGAACCATTCAGAACGACATTCTGAAAGAGTTCATGGTGCGCAACACCTATATCTACCCGCCCAAGCCCTCGATGCGGATCGTGTCGGACATTTTCTCCTACACGTCCAAGAACATGCCGAAATTCAACTCGATCTCGATCTCTGGCTACCACATGCAGGAAGCCGGCGCGACGGCCGATCTCGAACTCGCCTACACCATCGCCGACGGCATCGAATATGTACGGGCCGGTGTCGCCGCGGGCCTCGACATCGACAAGTTCGCGCCGCGGCTTTCCTTCTTCTGGGCGATCGGCATGAACTTCTTCATGGAGGTCGCCAAGCTGCGCGCGGCGCGCCTGCTCTGGTCAGAACTCATCGAGAAGAATTTCGCCCCGAAAGACCCACGCTCGGCATCGCTGCGCACCCATAGCCAGACATCCGGCTGGTCGTTGACGGCGCAGGATCCCTACAACAACATCGTGCGCACGATGATCGAGGCGATGGCGGCGACGCAGGGCCATACCCAGTCGCTGCACACCAATTCCTTCGACGAGGCGCTGGCCTTGCCGACCGACCATTCGGCCCGCATTGCCCGCAACACGCAGATAATCTTGCAAAGGGAAAGCGGCACCACCCGTATCATCGATCCATGGGGCGGTTCGGCCTATGTCGAGCGGCTGACGCATGAGCTGGCCACACGCGCCCGCGCCCATATCGAGGAAGTGGAAAGACTGGGCGGCATGGCTGCGGCCCTCGAAAAGGGCATTCCGAAGCTGCGCATCGAAGAGGCAGCGGCACGCACGCAGGCCCGGATCGATTCCGGCGAACAGGTGCTGGTCGGCGTCAATGCCTTCCGCCCCGAGCGGGACATCGAAGTCGACGTGCTGAAGATCGACAATGCCGAAGTGCGAGCCAGGCAATTGTCGAAGCTGCAGCAGCTGAAAGGCACGCGCGAGGTGGGCGCCGTCGAGACAGCGCTCGATGCGTTATCAAAAGCCGCACAAGGCGACGGCAACCTGCTGGAATTCGCCATTCGTGCCGCCCGCGCCAAAGCGACCGTCGGCGAAATCTCGTTGGCGCTGGAAAAGGCCTTTGGGCGCCATGTTGCTTCTGTCCAGATGATCTCCGGTGTCTATCGCGCAGCACTCGGTGAGAACCCGGAAGTCGACCGGCTGCAGGAAAAGATCATCGCTTTCGAGAAGAAACATGGCGCCAAGCCGCGCATATTGGTCGCCAAGCTAGGCCAAGATGGTCACGACCGCGGCCAGAAGGTGATCGGCACTGCCTTTGCCGACCTCGGCTTCGACGTGACAGTGGGCGCCATGTTCCAGACGCCGGAGGAGATCGGCAAGCTGGCTGTGGAGAACGACGTCCACATAGTCGGCGTTTCTTCGCTCGCCGCGGGCCACCTGACGCTGGTTCCGGAACTGAAAACCGTGCTGAAGAAGCTCGGCCGCGAAGATATGCTCATCGTGGCCGGCGGTGTGATTCCGCCACAGGATTTCGATGCCGTGCTGAAGGCCGGTGCGGCTGAAATCTTCCCGCCCGGTACGGTTATCCCGGAGGCGGCGGAGCGGCTGGTGGACAGATTGTTGGATTAAAAGCCGAGGTCGCCCCGACGCGATCGGCTATTTCAACCCGGCGACTTCCCATTCCCGGCCATTCACAGTCACCGTCTCGCCGATGCTCTTGCCGAACAGCGCCAGCGCCATGGGCGAGACATGCGAGATCGAGCCCTTGGCGGGGTCAGCTTCGTCCTCGCCGACAATCTTCCACGTCACCTGCTTGCCCGCCTCGTCCTCAAGCGTAACACTCATGCCGAAGCGCACGACACTGCCGTCGGGCTCGGGAATGGAGAGTTCCGCGTTTTCACGCCGGGCGTTCCAATAGCGCAGGTCGCGTGAGACCAGCGCGATGCGCTCGCGATCGCTCGCCGCCTCGGCGTTGGCCAATGCAGCGCGTAAGGACGCCACTTCGGCATCGATCATTGCCAGGCCATCGACAGTGACTAGGTTGCGATGCGGGCTGACCGGACGCTCGCCAATACCAGCGATGGCGTTTTCGCTGTCTTCTTCGCGGGTGAAAGCTCTGCTCATAAAAAGAATTTAGGGCTGACTAGCCAGCTTAACAAGCTTGGTGATCACGCATGACGCGATCCCTCGCCGGTCGTCATTGGACTGACAATGACTGGCGTCCCATCTGGTCAGCCAGTCTCTGGCATGGCACGGTTCCTGCTCTGCGAGCCGGGAACAGGGAATCGTGCCAATGCTGAACAGACGCCGTCTCCTCGGCCTTGCTGGAGCCGCCGCGCTCGGCCTGACGACGGCTTCGGCAGGAGCGGCCAAGCAAACGGTAGCAAAACAGACTCCAGCGAAGACGGGCGGAATCGATCCAGCGACCTACGGGGTGCGGCCCGGTGCCACGGACGACCAGAGCAAAGCCTTCGCAAAAATGCTGAAAGCTGCCAGCGATGCCAATCAGCAGATCACGCTTCCCCCTGGTTCCTATATCGTTTCAGGGCTCGTTCTACCGCCACGCGTACGGCTTGGCGGCACTGCGGGTGCGACCCGCCTGATCCATGGCGGTGGCGGACCGTTCATTTCGGCCGAGAATGTGGACCACGTCGCCTTTTCGGGCTTGGTCTTCGACGGCGCCAATCAATATCTCGGCGAAAGCGTTTCCGGCCTTCTCGATCTGCGCTCGGTGAAGGCCTTGTCGATCGACGACTGCCAGGTGAACGGTGCCTCCAAGAACGGCATCGCGCTACAGCGCGCAGCAGGGCGCATAGAGCGCTGCACGATAACCGGCGCCGCTGATGCCGGTCTCTGGTCGGTCGATGCCGCTGGCCTCGCCATCAACGCCAACGTTGTCAACGACTGCGCCAATGGCGGCATCCTGGTGCATCGCTGGCAGGTCGGCGAAGACGGCACTATGGTGAGCGGGAACCGCATCGCTCGCATCGGCGCGCGCAATGGCGGAACTGGACAAAACGGCAACGGCATCAATGTGTTCCGTGCCGGCGGCGTGCTCATCTCCAGTAACATCGTAAGCGACTGCGCGTTTTCGGCGATCCGCGCCAACTCAGGTTCCAACGTGCAGATCATCGGCAACAGCTGCCTCCGCTCCGGCGAGACGGCGCTCTATGCCGAATTCGCCTTCGAAGGTGCAGCGATTGCCAACAATGTGATCGACGGTGCGGCCAATGGCATCTCGGTCGTCAACTTCAACGAGGGCGGGCGCATGGCGACCTGCAGCGGCAACATTGTGCGTAATCTTTCCACCACGGGCCCCTATCCGGCGGAAGTGGGTGGGTTCGGCATCGGTATCGGTGTGGAGGCCGATACCACCGTAACCGGAAATGTGGTGGAGGAAGCGCCGCAATGCGGCATGCAACTCGGCTGGGGACCGTATCTGCGCAATGTGGTGGCGACCGGGAACGTCGTGCGCAAAGCCGGGATCGGGATAGCGGTGAGCGTCGTTGACGGCGCGGGACCAACGATCATCACCGACAATGTGCTACAGGACGTGCTGCATGGCGCGATCATCGGCAAGCGTTGGGCGGAACCGGTGACTGCCGACCTCGCCGAGATCGGCAATGCCGGCTACGCGCATCTCACCGTGGAACGGAACCGTGTTAGCTAGATCAATTCCAGGAAAAGTGGCTAACGGTTTTCCCTCGGGAAGTGCGTAAAAACAGAAAGTTTGAGCGTTTCCGTGAGAAACGGAAACGCTCAAACGTCAAACCAGCGCGGCGGTCGGACGCAGCAGCCCGACCCGGGCGCCCAGCCGACTTTCTACCGGTGGGTTTGCGAATTCGACCAGCTTCACCGCCAGCTCAGCGTCTGCCTGCAGAAGCTTTGCCAGTACGGCTGCGATCATCACGCCGGCAGCGCGTTCGGCACCATCGTCGCACTTCAGCGCGATGCCGAACCCAAGTTCCGGCAGTGCCGCGCAGAACACGCCTTCCGCGCCAATCTTGACGAAGATTCGTCCAGGCGCTGCCTGCATCAGCTTCGTATCGATACGGTCGGTGCCGGCGACTAGGAAGGGCTCGGCCATGCAAGCCTCGACGAGCCGCTTCGCTGCCTTGGCGCGCTCTAGTCCGAGGGTGTTGCCCGTCGCCATCCTGGCGAAACCCGCCGCGAAACTGCGCAACGGCACGGCATAGGTGGGGATCGAACAGCCATCGGTCCCGCAGTGGGAGGCATTGTGAGCGGCCCCAGTCACCGTTTCCATCGCCTCCTTGATCATCTCCTGCATGTGATGGCCTGCTCCCACATAACCGCGGTGGTCGATACCGGTATGGCAGCAGGTGCATATGAAACCGGCATGTTTGCCCGAGCAGTTGTTGTGCAGGGGATTGGGCTCTCCGCCGGCGCGGGCAAGCTGGATGCTGGCATGGTGATTGGAAGGCCAGTGCGAGCCGCATTCCAGTGCGCTGGAATCGAGTCCGGCTTTTGCGAGCATGGCGGCCGCCAGTTCCACATGTTCCGGTTCGCCGGAATGAGATGAGCAGGCCAGCGCCAGTTCGCGGTTGCCGAAGCCATAGGCATCTGCGGCGCCGCTCTCCACAAGCGGCAGCGCCTGGATGGCCTTTACCGCCGAGCGGGGAAAGACCGGGCGGGCAGTGTTGCCGATGTCCAGCACCGTCTTGCCATCTGCGTCCACCACCGCCACCGCACCACGGTGGGCGCTTTCCACCACAGCTCCGCGCAACACCTCGACCAGAACCGGATTGGCCATGGAATCCTCGCTTCGATTTCGCACCGAACGGGTAGCGGCTTGCCGCGTCTCGTGCAACCGGCAAGCATTGGCCTCATCGCAAAGCGCCTGAGGCCCATTCTCGGACAGACCAGAGCCGGCTGACCGAAATCTACGGCTTCAACACGATCATCGCGCAAGCCTTTCGATAAACAAGGAGATTCGGTTCAGCGGGCCAGACAGGGGGGCATGGCGAATGGCGCGGAAAACACAACCAGAACGCTCACTCTTGACTCGCCACCCACCCGACTATGTATATACATATCATATCTCACATGGATCAAAGACCGTCTCGCGGGAGGAGGAATCATGGCAGCGGCATCAACGGGCGTGGCCGAACGACGCACGATCGACCGAATTCCGGAAAGCGAGCGGCACGGATCGCCCCTCAATCAGTTCACTCTTTGGTTCGGCGCGAACCTCCAGATCACTGCGGTTGTCGACGGCGCCTTGTCCATTGTTTTCGGGGCCGAGGCGCTGACTGCGATCATTGGCCTTGCTATCGGCAATTTGCTCGGCGGTGCGGTCATGGCGCTACATTCGGCGCAGGGCCCTCGCCTCGGTCTGCCGCAGATGATTTCCAGCCGGGCACAGTTCGGGGTGAAAGGCGCTGCACTGCCGCTGATCCTGACCGTGCTGATGTATCTGGGGTTTGCCGCGACCGGCACCGTGCTGTCGGGTCAGGCGATCAATCTGATGTTCGGGGTGCAGGCGCCGGCTTTCGGCATGCTGATCTTCGGTCTGGCAACCATCCTGGTCGCAATCGTCGGCTATAACCTCATCCATGTGATCGGCCGCATCGCCACGATCGTCGGCATCCTCGGCTTCGCATACCTCACCTGGCAACTGGTCTCACAATATAACGTGTCGGAAGCGTTCGGCCAAAAGCCGTTCACCCTGGCCACCTTCCTGCTCACCGTCGCCCTCGCTGCCGGCTGGCAGATGACCTTCGCGCCCTATGTCGCCGACTATTCGCGATATCTTCCGACGGAGACGCCGGCCAGCACTACCTTCTGGTCGACGCTGCTCGGCTCGACGATCGGCGCGCAGATCGCGATGAGCTTCGGCGTGGTCGTCGCAGCACTCGGCGGCAAGTTCCTGCAGAACCAGGTCGGTTTCATGGGCGAACTCGCCGGCCTGGGATTGGCTGCAATGCTGACCTATGTCGTTATCGTCACCAACAAGCTCACGGTGAACTGCCTGAACGCCTATGGCGGATCGATGACCATGCTGACCACCGTCAGCGCCTTCACCCGTCAGGAGCGCGTTTCACAGGCCGTGCGTATTGCCTATATCATTGCCTTCGTGGCAGCCTCGGTGGCGATCGCCATCTTCGCCAGCGCCAACTTCCTGTCGGCGTTCAAGAACTTCGTGCTGCTGCTGCTCGCCGTCTTCGTGCCGTGGAGCGCTATCAACCTGGTCGACTACTACCTGATCTCGAAAGAAAAGGTCGATATCCCGGCACTTTACGACAGCGCGGGTCGTTACGGCGCCTACAACTGGACCGCGCTGGGCTGCTATCTCTTCGGCGTGGTTGTGCAGATTCCGTTCCTGAACCAGGCCCTCTATGAGGGACCAATCGCCGTGATGCTGGGGGGCGCCGATATCTCCTGGATCGTCGCCCTGGTGGCAACCTCGGTGGTCTATTATTTCCTGGCGCGCGGTAACGCCAACGTGCCTCAGACGATGATCCTGCCCAAGGACGCCTCTGTGCGGGCATGATTCAATATCCCCGATCGGTATATGCCGAGAGTCAAAACGGGGCCGGGGGGGGGGGGGGGGGCGCCCCCCGGGTTTTTAATAGAAAAAATGAGGGGGGAAAAAAGGGGGGGGGGGGCGCGAAATTTGGGCCCCCCCCCCCCCCCCGGGGTGGTAGGGGCGCCCGGGGGGGGAGGG
>NZ_JAKREW010000023.1 GCF_022347545.1 Terribium retamae | reverse complement strand
GCCGACCTCCTCCCCGGCGATGACGAATAGGTCGGCTTCCTCCTCCTCCCTGAGGCCGACCACCGAAACGGTGCCCGTCGCATCCTCCTCCCAGCGGCGGGCATTGTTTCCGAAAGAGAGTTTCGTCCTCTCCAATTGGCGAAAGGAATTTCGTCTCAGCCGACCTCCTCCCCGGCGATGACGAATAAGACCGACCTTCTCCTCCTCCCTGAGGTCGGTCAGCAAAACGACACCCGCCGGACCTCCTCCCCCGGCGGGTGTTGTGCTTTTGGACTCACCTGAGACCTTGGCGCCATTGCGAGAATTGCATTCGCGCGGCTGAAGGATTATTGCGAGCCGCATGACCAAAGACCCCATTCACATCATTGGCGGCGGCCTCGCAGGTTCTGAAGCCGCCTGGCAGGCGGCCCAGGCCGGCGTACCCGTAATCCTGCATGAAATGCGCCCAGTGCGCGGCACCGACGCGCACAAGACCCAGGACCTCGCGGAGCTGGTCTGCTCGAACTCCTTCCGCTCCGACGACGCCGAATCCAATGCCGTCGGACTGCTGCACGCTGAAATGCGGCTGGCCGATTCACTGATCATGGCTTCCGGCGACGCCAACCAGGTTCCTGCGGGCGGTGCGCTTGCCGTTGACCGCGATGGCTTTTCGGCTGCCGTGACAGCCAAGCTCGAAGCACATCCGCTCATCACCATCCAGCGCGAGGAGATCACAGGCCTGCCACCCGTCGAGTGGGAGCAAGCCATTGTCGCCACGGGACCATTGACTGCGCCTTCGCTCGCAGAAGCCATCGCCACCGAAACGGGGGCTGATGCACTCGCTTTTTTCGATGCCATCGCGCCGATCGTGCATTTCGACACGATCGACATGAACGTAGCCTGGTTCCAGTCCCGCTATGACAAGGTGGGCCCTGGCGGCACCGGCAAAGACTACATCAACTGCCCGATGGACAAGGCGCAATACGATGCCTTCGTGCAGGCCCTGATCGAAGGCGGCAAAACCGAGTTCAAGCAGTGGGAAGGCACGCCTTATTTCGATGGCTGCCTGCCGATCGAAGTCATGGCCGAGCGTGGTGTCGAGACGCTGCGGCATGGGCCGATGAAGCCGATGGGCTTGACCAATGCGCATAACCCAACGGTCAAGGCATATGCGGTGGTGCAACTGCGGCAGGACAATGCGCTGGGCACGCTCTACAACATGGTCGGCTTCCAGACCAAGCTGAAGCACGGCGAGCAGGTACGCATCTTCAAGACCATCCCCGGGCTGGAAAACGCCGAATTCGCGCGGCTCGGCGGCCTGCACCGCAACACCTACATCAATTCGCCAACCCTGCTCGATGGCTCATTGCAGCTAAAAAGCCGGCCGGGCCTGCGCTTTGCCGGCCAGATCACCGGCTGCGAGGGATATGTCGAAAGTGCCGCCATCGGCCTGTTGGCGGGACGTTTCGCCGCCGCCGAGAAGCTCGGATCGCCGATCTCGCTGCCGCCGGCCACCACTGCCTTCGGCGCGCTGCTCAACCACATCACCGGTGGGCACATCACGTCCGACGATGAACCCGGCAAGCGCTCATTCCAGCCGATGAATGTGAATTTCGGCCTGTTTCCGCCGCTCGAGGCGGGCACCAAACTGCGCCCGGATGGCTTCGAGGGCCGCTTTCGCGGTAAGGACAAATCGATTGCCAAGAAGAAGGCGACGACAGCCCGGGCGCTCGCCGACTGCCGCGCATGGCTCGGCCTGCCGGCACAGGTCCAGGCGGCAGAGTAGCCGGTTCGCCCAGGCCCGGACTGACTATTCGGCGGCTTCGATTTTCTGGTTTGGCAGCCCCGGCTTGCCCGCCTCAGCGGGATTGCGGCGCACGTAAGCCGCTTTCAGCGTCTCCGAGGTGTCGCGCGAGCCGTCATGGCTCCAGCCTGGCGGCATGAACAGATAGCGCAAGCGCTGACCAACGGTCAGCCCCGGCGAGAACGCGTCCTTGAACATGCCGACCCATTCATGGAACGCCACCTTCACCGGGTTGAAAGTGCCGATGTTCTTGACGATGCCATAGCGCGGCCGATCTTCTTCCAGCTCCTCGACGAAGGTGCCGAACATCCGATCCCATACGATCAACGTGCCGGCATAGTTGGCATCGAGATAGCGCGGGTTGGTGGCGTGATGCACTCGATGATGCGAGGGCGTGTTGAAGATGAACTCGACCCAGTTCCACATCTTGCCGATGGTCTCGGTGTGGATCCAGAACTGGTAGACGAGGTTGAATCCGTAGACAAAAGCAATGACTGCCGGATGGAAGCCCAGCAGGACCAAGGGCACCTGCAGCACGAACATGCCGGTGAACAGGCCTGTCCAGCTCTGCCGCAACGCCGTCGAGAGATTGTAGTGCTGGCTGGAATGGTGGTTGACGTGCTCGGCCCAGACCCAGCGACAGCGATGCGCAATGCGGTGATAAACATAATAGCGCAGATCATCGATCAGGAAGGCGGCGATGCAGGTCCATACCGAGACGCCAAGGTCGAAGAAACGGAATTGCCAGACCCACATCAGCGCCGAAAAGGAAACGATGCCGAGGAGGATCCCGGCCGCAACATTGCCGGTCCCCATCATCAGGCTGGTCAGCGTGTCGCGCGTCTCGAATTCTCCCTTGGCCCGTCCGGTGCGTACAAGCCAGACCTCCAGGAGGATGGCTATGACGAAGAACGGGATGGCGAGTTTGGTGACATCCGGAAATTGATAGGTTTCCATCAGGCGGCCTCCTGCCGAACCGGTTGGCCATTTGGGTTCAGGACCTTGAAAACCGCCAAGGCGGCCGCAGCATCAGCAAATGCAAAGCGGCCGCCGCGCCAGGTGAAATCCTTGAGGCGCAGCGCAAGGACCTTGCTGTCGTCAAGACTGGCAAGCTCGATCTCTGCCGGCGTGACGACGCGGGTCAGGAATCGATCTCCGATGGCGTGAACGATACCGGTGCGTCCATCCGCGAATTCGAGGAAAGCCGTGTTGCCATTCTCGGTGAGCTGAATGGCTCTCGGATTAAGGTCGGGAAAATCCACTGCAAACCGGTCCAGGGCCTGCCTCGCGTCAGCCAGCCCCGCGGTTCGGCTGCCACCGGTGAAATGCACGGCCGCAACTGCCATCGAAATGCCGACGACGACCATCGCGACGAGAACCGGAAGACTGATCAAGGCGCTCCTCCGGGCGCGCACCTCCCCGCGCCCCAACCCAGGATAAAAGCTAGCACGATTGACGTTTACGTCAAAGAAAATCCGCATAAAACATGCGTCATACAGTCTGCGAAAGATCGCTGGCTTGCAGCGGGATGCTGCTTATTCAGCCCCACCCGCGTCCAGCGCGACGCAACAACAGCCAATGGCGCTTCAATGAGGATAACTGCGCTGTGCGGGAGAGCGGTGCAGTCGCATCGCGACTGCTCATCGAAGCAAGATAGGCCTTTGTCAGTGCCAGCGGCAAAAACGCCGGACGCAATAACTGCGGCAGCGCTGCCGCGCTGCGTTCGAAAGCGGCCAGATGTTCCTGCGCCAACGCAATCATCGCGGTGACGGCTCGCCCGGTCGCGGCACCGTCACCGGCCAGGAACTCCTGCGGCGACGAGCCGACCGCAGTCAGGATGTCTACAGGCACATAACACTGTCCCCTAGCCCGGTGCAGCGGCAGCAAGAGCAGCAAGCCGGTGATCGCCTGGGCGCATCCCGCATGGCCGGCGAGTTCGGCAAAGCTCGGCGCTTCATTCGGGCCGAGCACGAGAGCGGCCAGTTGGATCAGCGCTGATGCCGTTTCACCGCAATATCCTTCAAGATCGGTGCGGGAAGGCATCGGATCGTCATACAGATCGAAGATGCGCGCTTCGAGGTAGTTATCGAAAGCCAGTTTGGGCAGGTTGTGGTCGCGGATTGCCGCTGTCAGCGCCTCAGCAAGCGGATGGCCCGCTCCGGCGTCCGGTGTGTCTGAAGCGATGACATCTCGCCACCATTGGAGACGCACTTCGCCCGGCAACGCTTCACGGATACGATCGCGTATGCCGGCGATTTCGGCATTGAAGGCATAAAGTGCCAACAGCGCGTCCCGCTTGTCCGCAGGTGCGTAAAGCGCGCTGAGATAGCGATCATGGTCGGCGCTGCGCACCGTGTCCATGACAATCCTGGAGATATCAGCCACGATCAATCGACCGCGATGAAGGCAGCGGCCACCGCACGGTCTTCGGCAAGCAACACATTGTAGGTGCGTACGGCAGCGCCCGTGGACATGGGATCCGCCGAAATCCCGGCCTCCCTGAGAACGGCTTTCAGCGCCGCGGGCAGAGGACGCAAATCCTTGCCCATGCCCACCAGCAGGATTTCGATGTCGGCGGCTTCGGCGAGCACCTTGTCGAAATCCGCCGAGGTTAAAGCGGAGGGATCCGCCGGTTGCCAGCCGTGGATGCCGGATGGCAGGCAAAGCAGCGAGCCGCGATGCGACATGTCGGCGAAGCGGAAGCCGCCGTTACCGTAGGCCTCTATCGCCGCGCGGCCCGGAAAATGGGCCTCGCGGATGATGATGCCTTTGCCGCCGAAGAGGCTCTTCGCCACGTTCTTGCCTATCAGGTCGCAACCGGCTTGCCGTTTACCGGCTTCTCTTCGCTTGCGTCAGGAGCCTGCCGCAGTTTGAAGAGAATGAGCAACGGCGCAGCGATGAAGATCGACGAGTAGGTGCCGAACACCACGCCGAACAGCATCGCCAGCGTGAACGAGCGGATCACCTCGCCGCCGAACAATACCAGCGCCAGCAGAGCCAGGATGGTGGTCACCGCCGTCAGTGTCGTTCTAGACAGCGTCTCGTTGATCGCGGTGTTCAGGATCTGCGGCATCGGCGTTCTCTTGTATTTGCGCAGATCCTCGCGGACGCGGTCGTAGACCACGATCGTATCGTTCAATGAATAACCGATGATCGTGAGGATGGCCGCGATCGACGACTGGTTGAACTCGATGCCGGTTACACAGAAGAAGCCGATCGTCATGACGATATCGTGCACCGTCGCAACGATTGCGCCGACAGCAAATTGCCACTCGAAACGGAACCAGACGTAGATCAGGATACCCACGAGCGCGACCAGCATGCCGATCGTGCCTTGCGTGGCAAGTTCGCTCGACACGGTCGGACCGACCACCTCGACACGGCGGAAATCGTATTTGTCCTGTAGCTCCGCCCGAACCTTGTCGATGACGCTCTGCTCGGCATTGTCGCCTTCTTCCTGTGCCGCCACGCGGATCAGGACATCGGTCGGGCTGCCGAACTGCTGCACCTGAACGTCACCGATGTTCAGTTCCGACAGCTTGCCGCGGATATCGGCGATGTCGGCAGGCCCACTCTTGGATTGCACTTCGATCGTGGAGCCGCCCTTGAAGTCGACGCCATAGTTGATGTCGACGGTCATGAACAAAACGACCGACATGATCGATAAAAAGGTCGAAAGCGCAAAGGTCCAGCGGCGAACGCCCATGAACGGGATGTTTGTTCCTGGCGGCACGAAAGTCACCGGTGCGCGCGGGAGTTCCTTCGGCTTGGCGCGACGCAGCCAGATCGAGACCAGCAGGCGCGTGAAGGTGAAGGCGGTGAACACCGTCGTCAGAATGCCGATTGCGAAGGTCACAGCAAAGCCCTTCACTGGACCAGAACCGAGCCAGAACAGCACAACCGTGGCGATGAAAGACGTGACGTTGGAATCGACAATCGTCGCCAGTGCTTTCGAGAAACCTGTATCGATGGCCTGAATAACCGACCGCCCCTGTCGGCGCTCTTCGCGGATACGCTCATAGATCAGAACGTTGGAGTCGACCGCCATACCGATGGTGAGCACGATACCGGCGATGCCGGGCATCGTCAGCGTGGCGCCAAGAAGCGACAACAGCCCGACGATCATGGCCACATGAACGACCAGCGCGACGTTGGCCAGGAAGCCGAGGAAACCGTAAGCCACGAACATGAAGCCGACGACCAGGATCGAGCCGATGATCCCGGCGATCTTGCCGGCCTGGATCGAGTCCTGACCGAGGCCGGGGCCGACAGTACGTTCTTCGACGACAGTCAATGTTGCCGGCAGCGCACCGGCGCGCAAGAGAACTGCAAGGTCGTTTGCACTCTGGGCGGTGAAATTGCCGGAGATCTGGCCCGTGCCACCGAGGATCGGCTCGCGGATCTGCGGTGCCGAAATGACCTGGTTATCCAGGATGATGGCAAAGAGCTTGCCGACATTCTGCTGCGTTGCCTGACCGAAGCGCGTGGCGCCCTTGGAATCGAACCGGAAAGAGACAACCGGCTCGTTGTTCTGTGAATTGAACGTTGCCTGTGCGTCGACCAGGTTTTCGCCGGAGACAATCACGCGGTTCTCGATCAGATAAGGAACGGGAGGATCATCCTTCGAATAGAGAACGCTCGAGCCTGCCGGCGGACGACCATTGATGGCCTCCTGCACCGGCATGGTCTGGTCGACCATCTGGAAGGTCAGTTTGGCGGTCTGGCCAAGGATTTCCTTCAGTCGCTGCGGGTCCTGCAGGCCCGGCACCTGCACCACAATGCGGTCGTCGCCTTGGCGCTGCACGATCGGCTCGGTGGTGCCGAGTTCATTGACACGGCGGTCGACGACCTCGATCGACTGCGACAACGCGGTCGAAGAACGATATTTGATGCCCGCATCCGTCATCGTGAAGCGCAGCAGTCCGGGCTCCGGTTCGTCCTGGTTCCATTCGGTGATGGTGCCGCCGCCGAACAGACCCGACGTTACCGGTGCTATCAGCCCCTTCAACGCTTCCTTGGCCGCATCGACCTGCGATGCATCGCGGACTCGCACTTGCACGACACGGCCAGAGCCGGAAAGGCCGGTGTAGCCTATTTTGGCGTCGCGCAGCAGCGTCCGAATCTCGTCGCGACTGGCTTCCAGCCGATCTTTGATGAGATCGTTCTGATCGATCTGCAGGAGGATATGGGACCCGCCCTGCAAGTCGAGGCCCAGGGTCATCTGCTTCTTCGGCACCCAACTGGGCAGCTTGGCCAAGGTGTCGGCCGGTATGAGATTGGGGGCAGCAAGGATGAAGGTGACGGCCACGGCCAGCCAGATCAGGATTGCCTTCCAGCGCGAAAAATAGAGCATGTTCTACGATCCAGTGGGCCGATCCGGCGCGTCAGGCGCGCCGCAGCGCTTAGTTCTTGGCGTTCTGGTTGGCGACCGGCTCGCCCTTGACGCGCACATCAGCGATGGTGCTGCGCAAAGCGGTGACTTTCAGGCCGTTGCCGAGATCGACCTCGAGTTCATTGTCGTCCACCACCTTGGTGACCTTGCCGACAAAACCGCCGCCGGTCACGACGGTGTCGCCGCGGCGGATGGCCGCCAGCATCTCACCGCGCTTCTTCATCTGCGCGCGCTGCGGGCGGATGATCAGAAAATACATGATCACGAAAATGAGGACAAACGGCAAAATGCTGATGAAGACATCAGGTGTGGCGCCAACGCCTTGGGCGTATGCCGGTGTCACGAACATCGAAAACTCCTGAGACGTAGAGAAAAGCCGTTATCCGGCCCATGAAATTTGCGCGGAATATAGTCGGTAAAGCCACTATTGCAACCATTCCCGCCCCTTCCCCCACGACTGTTGTGCCAGCGTGTCGCATTGGTCGCACCAGAGCTTGCAAAAGGCGGCATCACATGAGAGAACCGTACGGTACGGTACGCAATCTTATCATCGCAATACCGAGGACACCCTTTTCCATGGAAAACATCGAAGCACTGTCTGAAAAGCTTGACCGGCTGATTGAAGCGGTCGCCCGCTTGGCACCGCCGCCGCCGCCCAAGACGGACCTTGCGAAAGCCGACTGCTTCGTGTGGCAGGCTGATCCCGGCTATCTCGAGCCGATTTCCAAGGTCAATCGCGTCGACATCGGCCTCATCCGAGGCGTCGACCGTGTACGTGACATCCTGTTCGACAACACGGAACGGTTTGCTTCCGGCTACGCGGCAAACAACGTGCTGTTGTGGGGCGCGCGCGGCATGGGCAAGTCGTCATTGGTCAAGGCGGTCCATGCAGCGATCAATGCATCCGGCAAGCCAAGCGATCCACTCAAGTTGATCGAGATCCATCGGGAAGACATCGACACGTTGCCAAAACTGATGACGATGCTGAAGGCGGCGCCCTACCGCTTCATTCTGTTTTGCGACGACCTCTCCTTCGATCACGACGACACCTCCTACAAGTCGCTCAAGGCAGCGCTGGAGGGTGGTGTCGAGGGGCGACCACAGAACGTCATTTTCTATGCGACGTCCAACCGCCGTCACCTCTTGCCGCGCGACATGATCGACAACGAGCGCTCGACCGCGATCAATCCGTCGGAAGCGGTCGAGGAAAAGGTTTCACTGTCCGACCGCTTCGGTCTGTGGCTCGGTTTCCACAAATGTTCGCAGGACGACTATCTCGACATGGTCAACGGCTATGTCAGCCACTTTGGACTCGACATCGACGCCGATACGCTCCGCGCCGAAGCGTTGGAATGGGCGACGACGCGCGGCAGCCGCTCCGGCCGCGTTGCATGGCAGTTCACGCAAGACCTTGCCGGTCGCCTCGGGAAACCACTCTAATATCTTGAATTGGAACCGAAAAAGCCCGCTCCTAGGGAGCGGGCCGAGCTGCCGGGTCGGACTGGAGGTCAACGACCCGCGATATTCTTGTTCTTGTATCCGACGGACGACCTACTCGAGGAAGGTTTGCGGATCGATTGGTGCCGAGTTCTTGCGCACCTCGAAATGCAGCTTCGGCGCATCGGCGGAACCGCTCATGCCGGAGCGGGCAATCTCCTGGCCGCGCTTTACCTTCTGGCCGCGCTGCACTTCCAGCGACGAGGCGTGGCCATAGACCGTGACTAGCCCGTCCTCATGGCGTACCAGCACCGTATTGCCGAATTCCTTGAGACCATCACCGGCATAGATGACGACGCCGTTTTCGGCCGCCTTAACCGGCGTTCCCTCGGGAACCGCGATGTCGATACCGCCTGTACCCGATTTGTAGCCGGAGATGACGCGGCCGCGAACCGGCCAACGCATCTTGCCAATGCCTGTCGCATCGGGCGCTTCGACGTCGTCGGTCTCGGCCTGCTGTATGACCTTCTGGTCCTTCTTCGGCGGCGTGTAGGTGGCGAGCGTCGCGCTCGGCTTTTCCTGTGCAGGGATCGAAGCGGTCTTGACGGTATTGTCGACAGGAGCAGTTGCCGTGGTTGCCGGCGCAGTTGGCTTCGCAGAGGCAACGGTCGCGGTAGCGCCTGCCGACGGAACCTTGAGCGTCTGACCGATACGCAGAAGGCCGTCCTGCATGCCGTTCGCTTGCTTCAGCGCCGTTGTCGAAACGCCTGTTTTGCGAGCGATGGACGAGAGTGTATCGCCCTGCTGCACCGTATAGGCGCCGGCTCCAGCTTTCGGCTGAAGGACAGCGACCTGCGCTTCCTTCGCCGGCTTCGCCTTCGGATCGCTGGCGGCTGCCGAGGTATCGACAGCGGCGGCGGCCTTGCTCTCCTTCACCTTTGGCTGCTGCGGCAGAACGGCGACCTTTTCCGCAGGCGCGCTGCCAGGCAGCGGCACCTTGTTGGCCGGAACGTCATATTTGGTGCCGCGCGAGGACTTCGCATCCGCAACGTTCGGATCATTGTCGGGGGCCGAAACCGGAGCCTTGTTGGTGTAGACATAAGTCGGGATAACCAGTTTCTGGCCACTCTTGAGGCCATCGGCCGAAGCCAATCCGTTGGTCTTCATCAAGACATCGGCCGGAACGCCGTAGCGGCGTGAAAGGTTGTAAACCGTTTCGCCTTCGCGTGCGGTGACCTGGGTGCCGCCGGCGCGCGACCAGCCTTTGACTTCTTCCGCCACGATCTGCGTGCTGGCGACCGTGGAATTCACCGGCGCCCGCAGCTGATTGACGCCGCCAGTCACGGCCTGATCTGCTTTCGCCACCTTGGCCTGCCCCTGTGCAATCACAGGATCGGCAGCCGCGCGCGCCTTGTTGACGGCCGGCGCCGTTGCTTGCGCAACGGTTGGCAATGGCTGCGAGGAGACCGGCGAAAGACTTGAACGGGTGACCGAGGAACGCGAGTAGTTGACGTTGGAAGCCTGATACTGCGCATCGCCCGGGTAAGGCTGCGCCTCCGCCTGCTTGGAGATGATCGACCGCTGATTGTCGGTCGAGGCTGTCGCCATCGTGTCGACGCCACCGAAGCGGGCAACCTGGGAACTGCACCCAGAAACCGCACCGATAACGAGCAACATGGCGCAGCCACGCGTCAGATTGCGCTTGTTTGCCTTCAAGGATTTGAACCGCATCGCAATAACCCGCACTTACCCGGTACTCACTGGACAGGATTAAAGCGCGTTAATGTTACTGGGCGGTTAAGCCGTTAGAATCCGTCGAAATTTTTCTTAAAATATTTGTCCGGATCGCGGCGACAATGACCCGCCGTCAGATGACGGCGGCAGCACCCGGCAGGATCGGCTGAAAACGCACGATGCCGATGTCTTCGCGTTCGAAGCGCGAACCGACCTTGATCAGCTTGGCCAGAACCTGCTCTCCCTCCTCCGGCCCGATCGGTGCGATTACCGTGCCGCCGCTGGAAAGTTGGTCGAGCAGAAAACGCGGCAAGGTGTCGAAGGCGGCCCAGACGATGATCCGATCGAAGGGGCCTTCGTTGACGAGACCGTTGGAGCCATCGGCATGGCGTGCGAAAACATTGGCTATGCCGAGTGCGTCGAAGCGTTGCTTGGCAAGCTCGATCAGCGTTTTGTAGCGGTCGACCGTGACCACGCGGCCGGCGAGCCTGGCCATCACGGCCGCGGTGAAACCAGAACCGGTCCCGATCTCCAGCACCCGGTTGCCGGGTTCTATGTTGAGCGCGGTAACCACCGCAGCCTGCAGATCGGCTCCCTCCATGGCCTCACCACACTCGATCGGCAGCATGCGGTCAGTCCAGGCGATGGAATGGAATTGACCGGCGATGAAAGCATGGCGCGGCGTTGCCTCGAAGGCGGCGATCAGTGGTTTCGGCACGGCACCCTTGCCGCGAAGGCGAAGCAGGAAGGCTGCGAAACCTTCACGTTCGTCAAAACCACCAATCATGCAAGCGCCTTCGTCAGTTGGTCGCGAATCTCATACGCGGTCAGGTCCAGATGCAGCGGCGTCACCGAGACCAACCGGTTGCGCATGGCATGAAGGTCTGTGCCCGCCTTGCCTTCCGCCGGCTCGCGCCCGAAACGCAGCCAGTAATAAGGCAGGCCGCGCCCATCCCGACGCTCATCCACCCAAAGCGAATGCACGAGCTTGCCTTGCGAGGTGACGACTGTGCCCTCGATCTCGTCCGGTGCGCAGTTCGGGAAATTGACGTTGAGCAACACGCCTTCCGGCAGCGGCATGGCGACGAGTTTTTTCAGAAGAGCCGGCGCCAGCACCTCGGTCGTCTCATAGGGAACGAACCGATCTTCGCCGACATAGGAATAGGCCTGGCTGATGGCTATGGAGCGCACGCCGAGGAGTGTGCCTTCCATGGCACCGGCAACCGTGCCCGAATAGGTCACATCGTCGGCGATGTTGGCGCCGGAATTAACGCCGGACAGGATCAGGTCCGGCAAACCCGGCAGGATCTTGCGCGCGCCCATGATGACGCAGTCGGTCGGCGTGCCTCGCACCGCATAATGCCTGTCACCGATTTTGCGCAGGCGCAGCGGTTCCGAGATGGACAGCGAGTGCGCGTAGCCGGACTGGTCGGTCTCGGGAGCGACCACCCACACGTCGTCGGAGAGCGTGCGGGCAATGCGCTCCAGCGAAGCAAGACCCTCGGCATGGATGCCGTCGTCATTGGTCAGAAGAATGCGCATTATTTCGATTCGATTCTTTCCAGGCCGCCCATGTAAGGCTTGAGGGCTTCAGGAATGGTTACGCTGCCATCCTCGTTCTGATAGTTTTCGATGACGGCAATGAGGGCGCGACCGACGGCGACACCCGATCCATTCAACGTGTGCACGAAAAGGTTTCCCCTGCCCTCGCGGTCCTTGTAGCGCGCGTTCATGCGGCGGGCTTGGAAATCGCCACACACCGAGCAGGACGAAATCTCACGATAGGCATTCTGGCCCGGGAGCCAGACTTCGATGTCATAGGTCTTGCGCGCGCCGAAGCCCATGTCGCCCGTGCACAGCGCCACGGTGCGGAAAGGCAGTTCGAGCCGCTTCAGCACTTCCTCGGCACATTGCGTCATGCGCTCATGCTCGGCGAGTGAGTTTTCCTGGTCGGTGATGGAAACCAGTTCGACCTTGTAGAACTGATGCTGGCGCAGCATGCCGCGCGTGTCGCGACCGGCTGAACCTGCTTCCGAACGGAAGCAAGGGGTGAGCGCGGTGAGGCGAAGCGGCAACTTATCATGCCCGACGATCTCCTCGCGCACCAAATTGGTCAGCGACACTTCTGCGGTCGGGATAAGACCAAGCCTGCTCTCACCGTGCGGAGTAAAGAACAGGTCTTCCTCGAATTTCGGCAATTGCCCGGTGCCGTAGAGCACCTCGTCGCGAACCAGGAGCGGCGGCTGCACTTCCATGTAACCATGTTCGGTCGTGTGAAGATCGAGCATGAACTGGCCGAGTGCACGTTCGAGCCTCGCCAATTGCCCCTGAAGAATGGTGAAGCGCGAGCCGGAAAGTTTGGCGGCGCGCTCGAAATCCATCAAGCCAAGAGCCTCGCCAATCTCGAAATGCTCCTTGACCCAGTTCGGCCGCGTGGCGATCTTGCCGATCTTGTGCACCTCGACATTGTCATGCTCGTCCTTGCCGACCGGAACATCTTCCAGCGGCACGTTCGGCATGACGGCGAGAGCGCCTTCCAGGGCCTCGTCCAAGCGACGTTCCTCGGCTTCACCGCCCTGGATGAAACTTTTGATCTCGGCGACCTCGGCCTTCAGCTTTTCGGCAAGTTCGGCATCCTTCATGCTGAGCGCCTTGCCGATCTCCTTGGAGGCCGAATTTCGACGCTCCTGTGCTTCCTGCAACCTGCCGAGATGAGCGCGTCGGGCTTCGTCCCTGGCGATGATGTCCTCGACGGTGGACTGTGCGTCGGCCGGCGACCACGAGCGCTTCACGAGCGCTTCAACGAGGGCCTGCGGGTTTTCGCGAATCCATCTGATATCGAGCATGTCCATCCATCCTGAAGAGGGAGCCGTGGGGTAACTCTCCTCGACGCAGGATGCAAGGGTGGGGAGGCCTGGTGCGCGCCGCAGCGCCTGTAGATGCCGACCTCATCCAAAAAATTTGGCTGCACCGGCTTTGTCATCGCACGGCGCCTCCTTGGCCTCGTCACCGGCAATTCTGTCTACATAGTCCTAACCGGAGGACGAAGGACATTCTTTAACGAGACCTAGTCGGCAGCATTGGCGCGCGCCGCCCGGCAAGCTTTGCATCAGGATTGCTGTGCTGAATCCGTGGAAGCTTCAGCGGATTGGGCTTCTGCGGCATCGGCCGCTTCCTGCTTCTCGCGTGCCAGCTTTTCGCGCTGCTGGCTCTTCTCGATCATGCGAGCGGTCCAGATCGCGACTTCGTACAGGATGATGGTCGGCAGGGCCAAGCCGATCTGGCTGAGCGGATCGGGTGGCGTGAGTATGGCGGCAACGACGAAAGCAATGACGATCGCCCAGCGACGTTTGTCGACCAGTGCCTGCGAAGACAGAAGACCGACGCGCGTCATCAAGCTGGTGACCACCGGCAACTGGAAGACCAGGCCGAAGGAGAAGATCAGCGTCATGATGAGGCTGAGATATTCCGAGACCTTGGGCAGCAGCGAAATCTGCACCTCACTGTCCGTGCCGGCCTGCTGCATGGCCAGGAAAAACCACATCACCATCGGCGTGAAGAAGAAATAGACAAGTGCCGCGCCCATTAGGAACAGGATCGGCGAGGCAATCAGGAACGGCAGGAAAGCGGCGCGTTCGTTCTTGTAGAGGCCGGGAGCGATGAACTTGTAGATCTGCGTCGCAATCAGCGGAAACGCGATGACCATGCCGCCGAACATGGCGAGCTTCACTTGCGTGAAGAAGAACTCCTGCGGCGCCGTATAGATCAGCTCGACCTTGTGCGGGTCGAGCCCAGCCCATTGCGTCGCCCATTTGAATGGAACGACCAGAAGGTTGAACAGCTTCTTGGCGAAGAAAAAGCAAACCAGGAATGCGACGAAGAAACCGCCGATGGACCAGATAAGCCGGCGACGCAGCTCGATCAGATGCTCGATAAGCGGGGCCGACGACTTGTCGATCTCGTCCTGTTCAGAAAGGCTCACTTGGCGGTCCTCGCCGTCTTCTTTTCAGGCGTCTTCGCAGCAGGTGCCGCCTTCATTGGCTTTGCTGCCGCCTTGGCTTCGGGTGCCGACTTCGCGGCAGCGGGAGCCGGAGCGAGAGGTTTGGCCGACGCCCTTGAATTGACCGCTTTCGACGCCGCCTTTCTTGCCGCGACAGGCTTGGACGGCACTTCACGAGACGCTTTGGCGGGCTTGCGTTTGGCAGGCGCCGTCGCCTCAACCGCTGCTGCGATAGGTTCCGCTTTCGAAACGACCGGCGCTGGCGGCATGCTTTCCGGGCCATTCACGCCGGGCAATACGGTTGCGCCGTTCTTCAGAGGCTCCGTAGCCTGCGGTTCGCTGGCGGCCGGCGCTGTCGGATCTTCCGCAGGCTTCGGCTTCATCATGTTGTCGACCCCGGCGCGCACGTCAGCGGCAGCCTGCTCGAACGGATTGAGCTGCTTGCGGATTTGAGCTGCCGGATTGAGGCCGCGCAATTCGTCGACCGACTTCTTGACATCGTCAAGCTCGGCCTCCTTCAGCGCATCGTTGAACTGCTTCTGGAAGTCCCCCGCCATGGAACGCAGCTTGGCCACGGTGCGACCAAAGGTGCGCAGCATGTTCGGCAAATCCTTCGGGCCGACGACCACGATCATGACGATCGCGATCACCAGCATTTCGGTCCAGCCGACTTCGAACATGGCTATCGGTTCCGACTAGGAGCAATTCCAGCAAAGTGCGCGGCGGTTTTGCGTCCGGAATTGCGTATACACAAAGAGGTAGAGCGTTTTTCCGCGTTTCCGTGAAGAGACGCAAACGCTCTAGTTCCCGACAATGTCTCCGGAAGGTGCCGGCTCAGCTTTTGCCGGCCTTTTCCTTCATGTTCGAGACGGTCTCGTCGGAGCGGTGCTCGACGGTGCGGGAATCGTCGGCTTCGTCGTCGGCCATGCCCTTTTTGAAGCTTTTGATACCCTTGGCCATGTCGCCCATCAGTTCCGGAATCTTGCCCCGGCCGAATACCAGGAGCACGATGACCAGCACGATCAGCCAGTGCCAAATCGAAAACGAACCCATTGTTTATCTCTCTTGAACTGTTTCCCTGCCGCTGATCTATGCGTTTTAGCATCCGGATTCAAACGGAACCGCGACAGTTTCTATCACGTCCGGCCTCTTGTCAGCCGGATTTGTTGAGCGCATCTGAAAATAGGCCGCTACCAAACAGCGCATGGACCGGTTTCAGCGTGCTCGCCAATCACTCTTCCGTGACACGTGGCGTCAGAAGACCGAGTTCCTCCAGATCGATGTCCGTCAGAGGATCTTCGTCCTCGGTCAGCTCATCCGGGTCGGCCGGCGGCTGCGGCACCGAGAAGTTGGCCGGCATGCGCGTGGAAAGCAGCCCCGCCCCCTTCAGCTCTTCTATACCCGGCAGATCGCGGATTTCCTCCAGCGCAAAATGGTCAAGGAACTTGTCGGTGGTGCCGTAAGTGACCGGCCGGCCTGGGGTCTTGCGGCGGCCACGCATTCTGATCCACTCGGTTTCCAACAGTGTATCCAGCGTGCCCTTCGAGGTCTCGACACCGCGAATGTCCTCGATTTCGGCACGAGTGACCGGCTGGTGATAGGCGATGATGGCAAGCACTTCGAGTGCTGCACGCGACAGTTTCTTCTGTTGCACCGAATCCCGGCTCATCAGGAAAGCAAGATCGCCGGCAGTACGGAAAGCCCAACCATCTCCCACGCGCACTAGATTGACGCCTCGGCGGGAATAGATGTCCTGAAGCTCCGTCATGGCCGCGGCCACGTTGACGCCGTCCGGCAGACGCTGGGCAAGTTGCTTCTCGGTCACAGGTTCTGCGCTGGCGAAGACGATCGCCTCCGCCATGCGCACGGCTTCGGCCAAATGCAGACGTTCCGCCGGGTTGTGTACCGTGGCTTCTTCCTCGTCTTCCACCGAGAAGGGGATGACCGAAGCGTTGCTGCTTTCGCTCATTGCGCGACCTCGATTGCTTTCACGCGCTGACGCCCCCGCAAATAGAGTGGCGCAAACACCTCATCCTGACGCATCTCCATGCTGCCCTCGCGCACCAATTCCAATGTCGCTGCGAAGGAAGAAGCCATGGCGGTGCGCTTTTCCTCGGGGCTCGCCAGATATTCGATCAGGAATCTATCCAGCGCTGTCCAATCCGCCGATATGCCGATCAGCCGCGCGAGAATGGTACGCGCTTCCTTGAGCGACCAAACCCCGCGCTTGGCAATACGCACATTGGAAATCGCCTGCCGCTGGCGTTGACCGGCATAGGCGGTGAGCAGGTCATAGAGTGTCGCCGAGTATTGGTTGCGCTTCTCGACGATGACCATCTCTGGCATGCCACGCTGGAACACATCCCGACCAAGTCTGTTGCGGTTGACAAGGCGTGCAGCCGCGTCACGCATGGCCTCCAGACGGCGCAGACGGAACTGCAGTACCGCGGCCATTTCTTCACCGCTCTCCCCCTCTTCACCGGGCTGCTTGGGAATGAGCAGCTTGGATTTGAGGAAGGCCAACCACGCCGCCATCACCAGATAGTCGGCCGCAAGCTCGAGCCGCAGCGCCCTCACCTTCTCGACGAAGGCGAGATACTGCTCGGCGAGCGCCAGGATCGAGATACGAGCGAGGTCGACTTTCTGGTTGCGGGCAAGGTGAAGGAGAAGGTCGAGCGGACCTTCGAAACCGGCTACGTCGACGACCAGTTCGGGATCGCCGGTGACACGATCGTCATCACCCTCGGCCCAGAGGCGGTCCATCGGCGCGGCCTTGCCGGCCTTTTTTTCCGCGAGTTCCGCCACTTGCCTCTTTTCTCACTCCATGCGGTTACGCGACCGCCTCGAAATAATCCGCGAATTCGGCCCGCAGTTCGGCCTCGTCCTTGTCATCATGTCCCTTGACCGAAGCGAGTGCCCGGTTGGCCCGCTCCAACGCCCTGCCTTCCAGCGGTTTCGCCCGCGAAGCGATGGCGACCATTTCTTCCATGACGCCGTTGCAGTGAAGGACCAGATCGACGCCCGCTGCAAGGATCGAGGCAGCCTTTGTCTGGAAATCCCCAGAAAGTGCCTTCATGGAGGTGTCGTCGGACACCAGCAGCCCATCGAACCCGATCTCGCCGCGAATGATCTCTTCGACGACCTTGCCCGAGGTGGTCGCCGGGTTATCGGGATCGACCGCGCTGAAGATGACATGCGCCGTCATCGCAATCGGCAGGTGGTTGAGCGCCTGGAATGGGGCGAAATCATGCTTGCGCAGTTCCTTCAGCGACGTCGTCACCGTTGGCAGCTCGAAATGGGTGTCGGCAAAGGCCCGGCCGTGGCCGGGAATGTGCTTCATGACAGGGATGACACCACCCGACATCAAACCTTCAGCGGCAGATCGGCCGAGCGCAGTGACGATCGACGGGTCCTTGGCATAGGCGCGTGCGCCGATGACATCGTTGGCGCCTTCCACGGGCACATCGAGCACCGGCAGGCAGTCCGCGGTGATGCCGTAGCGCAGCAGATCAAAGGCATGCAGGCGGGCAAGCAACCAGGCGGCACGCAAACCCACTTCCTCATTTTCGCGGTACAGCGCACCGAATGCTGCACCGGCTGGATAATTGGGCGCCAGCGGCGGCCGTAGCCGCTGCACCCGTCCGCCTTCCTGGTCGATGAAGACCGGAGCCTCCGGACGGCCGATGCAATCGCGCATTTCGGCAACGAGATCGCGGATCTGCTCCGGTTCGGAGATATTGCGGGCAAAGAGGATAAAGCCCCACGGGCATTCGCCCCGATAGAAGCTCTTTTCTTCACGGGTGAGCGATGTCCCGGCGCAGCCGAGGATGAGGGTCTGTGATTCGGTCATGGCTGAAGTCTAGAGCTTTCAGCCGGACAAGGGAATCTCAGGTGGAGCCCTGTTTGTAGCGGACGGGATTGTCGGGCTCAGCCTCGAAAATTTCGGCACTGCGCGCCACAAGCGCTTCCAACGCTGCGGCATCGAGATCGAAAAAACGCTCGAAGCTGAAATTGTTACGCCCGGCGCGCAATGCGCCAAGTCTGCCAGCATAGAACGCGACGATCGGCCGTCCGTCGAGCGTAACGGCAAAATAGAGGCTTAAGTAGTTCTTTTGCAGCGCCAATCCGATCACCGGCCAGGACACCTGCTTCCCATTTTTGATCGCATAATGGAACTGGCCGTAGCCGATCATCTTCATGCGCATCCCGGCCTCTCCCGCTGGCGTGCCCGCGTGAAAATACCGGCCTAGGCGGGGGGCCGCTTGGCGGATCAGACCGTCAACCCTTTCGAGTTCGCCCCTGCGTCGAGGGTCGAACCCGAAATAGGTTTCCAGGCTATCCGCATGGACCCGAAACATGATCGATCTCAAGCCGGCTGCAACTGCTGCCTTGGTTGCGGCGGGAACGCCAGCGCGATGGCAACAGCGCCCAGCCCGACGATCGCCGAGCCAATGAACAGCCATGTGTAGCTCGCATAGGCATCATAGACCCAGCCGCCGGCCAGCGGACCGAAGGCCATGCCGATGCTGGAGAGCATGGTGGCTGCCCCAAACACGGTGCCGAGGATGCGCGGTCCGAAATAATCGCGTGCCAGCACGGCATAGAGCGGCATGACACCGCCGTAAGTGCCGCCGAAAATGACAGCAAGGAGGTAGAACTCGCCGAGCTTACTGACCGTGAGATAGGCGGCAATGACCACCGCCTGGATAAACAGACCAGCCACCAACACCGGCTTGACGCCGATTTTGTCACCGAGGACGCCGAACACGACACGACCGCCAAGCCCAGCCAGCCCTTCCACGCTATAGATCGAGACGGCCGCCATCGGTGCCACACCGCAGGCCATGGCATAGCTGACCATGTGAAAGATCGGACCGGAATGGGCCATGCAACAGGCAAAGAAGGTCAGGCCCAGCACGATGAATTGCATTGACTTGAAGGCCTGGCCAGCCGTCATGCCATAGCCCTCTCCGCCGACGGTCGCACTCTCGCCAGCGGCGGCGAGTTCGTCCGGCGCACGTCGCACCAAAAGCGCCGCCGGAATGAGCAACACCCAGGACATCACGCCGATGTAGAACATGGCGGTACGCCAGTCATAGGCGGTGATCAGCCAGCGGGCGAAGGGTGAGACCGTCATCGGCGCCACGCCCATCCCGGCCGAAACCAGCGAAACCGCCAGGCTGCGATGTTTGTCGAACCAGGCCGTCGTGGCGACAATCATCGGTGCAAAAAATGCGCTGGCCGCAAGGCCGACCAGCACGCCATAGGTGATCTGGAACACCAATAGCGAATGAATCTGGCTTGCCAAAACGAGAGCGAGGCCAAGCAGGACAGCACCGATCAAAACGACGATGCGAGGTCCGAAGCGGTCAGTGGCCGCCCCCCACATGAAGCCCCCCACCCCCATGATCAGGAAATTCAGCGTCATCGCACTGGAAATGCCCGCGCGAGACCAGTTGGTCTCGACCGAGATCGGCTCGAGGAAGATTGCAAGGGAAAACATCGCGCCGAGCGCGACACAGGTCATCAGCGCACCAGCGGCGACGATCACCCAACGATAAGAAATAGCCATATCCGTCCGCCTCCCAAAAGCAGGAAACTGCCGAAGGCGCTCCGACCACCGGTGCGCCGTCATCAGGATGACGTGTTGAGCAGATGGCCGCCGACATTTTGCATCCGGTTTTTTCTTTTCGAGCCCGACGATAGCTGCCATGACCTGACAGCTACCGCGTTTTTAGAAGCAGCGAACCGGTGTACCGGCCCGAAACGGAGCCGATTTCGGGATGGCCGATGCGTTGGTCCGCTGTGTTGGAATGCCCTTATCGCCGCCGGGTGGACGCGCGGCGCTAGTGGCTGCTCGAAAGCTTCATCATGACAAGGCCGCTGACAATGAGGACCGCTGCCAGCACGCGCATCGGCGTCATCGCCTCGCCCAGCACCATCACGCCGACAGCAAAGGCGCCAACCGCACCAATGCCGGTCCAGATCGTGTAGGCCGTGCCAAGCGGCAACGTCTTCATCGAAATCGACAGCAAACCGAAGCTGGCGATCATCATGACGATGGTGATGATGGTGGGGGTGAGCAGCGTGAAGCCTTCAGACTTCTTCATCGAGAAAGCCCAGACAACTTCCAGGAGTCCGGCGATTACGAGATAGACCCAGGCCATGACGACCCTCCTTTGAGAGCCGGGCCGTCCCGGACATTCTTTCCCGAGATGGGGAGGTCGTCCTCTGACCGTAAAGCTAAGGCTTTTTGGGATAGGGGCAAGGGCTTGGCTCGCATAGCTGCCATGCATGCCAGGCCAAACTGCGTTGCGCCGGTGTCGATGCAGTGCTAGACGACCGGCCTTCGCGATCCTTCATGGAGCATCGGCATGGGAGCCTTACCGCAGGCAGACAGATAGGCCGCAACGACGCTTTCGTTGTTGCGGCGTACTGTCCACTCCCATCCAACTGACGGACTGACTGACAGACGTCGCTCAAAATCCCTTTGAGTGGACCTTTTGTCATGTCTAAGAAAAATCCCGTATGGCCCTACGGCCTGCCGGCGGCATTGCTGCTGATGGCTCCTTTCGACCTTCTCACTTCGCTGGCGATGGACATCTACCTGCCCGTCGTGCCGACGATGCCCGAAAAGCTCGGCACCAGCCCTGCCCTCATTCAACTCACGCTAAGCCTCTATATGGTCCTGCTTGGTGCCGGCCAGATCGTGTTCGGGCCACTGTCCGATCGCATCGGCCGCCGGCCGGTTCTGCTGGGCGGCGCCCTGCTGTTTGGAGCGACCTCGTTTGGCCTTGCGGCTGCCACGAGTGGAACGGTTTTCCTTGGCCTGCGCCTTCTGCAAGCCGTGGGGGCATCGGCAGCTCTCGTGGCCACCTTCGCAACAGTGCGCGATGTCTACGCCGAACAGCCGGAGGGCGCGGTCATCTACAGCCTGTTCAGCGCCATGCTGGCATTCGTACCGGCATTGGGCCCAATCATAGGCGCAGTCATCGCCTATCAGGGCGGTTGGAGAGTCGTCTTCGTCACCCTGGGCCTGCTCACACTGCCGGCCCTGTTGAATGCGTCACTGCGATGGCACGAAACGCGGCCCGTAACACATGCTGCAAAGCGCCTGGCAATGCTGCCGATCCTGCAAAGCGCAGCGTTCTGGACCTATACGCTGGCCTTCAGCGCGGCGATGGGAAGTTTCTTCGTATTCTTCTCGACAGCACCCCGCGTGTTGATCGCCAGGGTCGGTTACTCCGAATTGATCTTCAGCCTGGCGTTCGGCACCGTGGCTGGGATCATGATCGTCACGACACGTTTCGCCAAACGCTTCGTCGCGCGCTGGGGTATTCCCGGCTGTGCGAAACGCGGAATGACGTTGCTGCTGAGCGCAGCGGCACTGCTTTGCCTTGGGCAAATGCGGAGTGAACCCTCCTTCATAACCTTCATCATGCCTATGTGGGTGGCGGCGGCAGGTATCGTCTTCACCGGCGCGGTCGCCGCGAATGGCGCACTGGCCGATTTTGGGGATCGCGCAGGCACGGCCGTGGCGCTCTATTTCTGCATCGAAAGTCTGTTTGTCGGCGCTATCGGTACATTGGCGGTGCTGACACTGAATGGCGAAACCGCCTGGCCGCTGATCGCCTATATGGCTGTGATGGCGATGACTGTCCTCCTGGCACTCGCTCTCTTGCAGCGCCATCAAGGCAAATCACGGTAACGAAGAAACCCCGCGCGGTGGCGGCATCCGCTGCGCGGGGTCCCCGATCACTTCTTGCCTTGCGGATAAATTGTCTCGCCGCGCTTCAACATCGCGACGAAGTCCGCGATCTTCTTGCTTCGTCCGGCTTCCGTCTTCATGTTGTGAACGCGGAAGATAAGCGCGAAGCGGTTCTGCGAGCTTAGTTTTACAAACATCTCGCGTGCAGCCGGCTCAGCGTCGATAGCGGCCAGAAGATCTTCCGGAGCCTTGATATCCCTACTGCCTTTATATGCCCTGGCCCAGCGACCATCGGCCTTTGCGGCCTCCACCTCTCGCAAGCCATGCTCGGTCATGCGTCCTTCCTCGATCAACCGAGCGACGTTGCCGACATTGATCTCGCTCCAGATGCTCTTTTTCCCACGTCGGGTGTAGCGCTGCAGATAGCTGGTCTCGTCCAACCTCTTGCGGATCGCATCGATCCAACCCCAGCATAAGACGACATCGATGGCCTCCAGCGGCGTGATCGAAGGAAGCCCCGAGCCGACCTTATGGATCTTGATCCAAACTTCCGTTTCGACGGCATGGTTCCGGGACAACCAGCGATAGAAGCTGTCGGCGTCAGGAAACTCCCGCACCTTGGCCGGATCGACAAAAACCGGTGGCATCAATGCGCCGTGGTCGAATAGGCAAGCGCCAACGGTTCCGGCAAGGTACTGGCTTTCACCTCGAATATCTCGACGGTTTCAGGCAGCACGGTCAGAAACTCCTCGTCCCGCTCAAGATGACGTATCTTGCGCGGATCACTGCCGGCGAAACTCGACATGGAAGGAATATCCTTCCAGAAGGACATGACGACGAAATCGCTCTCGTCCGTGCGATCCCGCCGCAGCATCTGCACGCCAACGGCGTGTTTCTTCAAATCGGGCAGGCCTTCCGCATAGAGATAAGCTTCATATTCGTCAGCCCGGCGAGCGGAAGTACTGCCACGCCACACGCGCACGATCCGTGCTGCCTGCTGTTGCTGCGTCATCGTTTCCTCCATCACTTGCATCTGCCCAGTCGCCCCGCGCTTGCGATGCCTGCGCGAAGTGCCTGTTGCCCGAGCCACTTCTTCAGGATACTAATGGCTTAACACATTAGCAATGAAAGATCGCCAGCCGATGCAATCATCCTGACAAAGGAGGCCTACTTGCTCGCGGATATTAAGTCAGGTTGGCCGCATCGTTTCATCGCAGGCTCTCTGTGCCTTGACTTCGTCAACACGATCGATCTGCCTGGCACTTCGAAAGAACGGGACCTGCTGGCCGACTACGACGCACTCGTAACCTGGAGTGTCGCGCGGGGCACGATGAGAGCGGCGGCAGGCGAAAAACTTCTTCGACTGGCGAAAACGGCACCGGCGGCGGCGCGCCACATGCTGGCCGAGGCTCTCACCCTACGCAGCGCGATCCGGAGACTCGCCGAATCCGCCCAGGCAAATGGCGACCTCATGCCAATGCTGGCAGAGATCAACGCGTTTCTCGTTCGCCTCACCTCTCCGCCTCGGCTGTTGCAGATAGCGCATCAACGAAGGGCCGCCTACGAGCTGCCCGGCCATGAACTTGCCGAGCCACTATGGCCCGTTCTATGGACGCTTTCCGCACTGCTCGTGTCCGAGGACCTCGACAAGCTTGGTACCTGCCACGCGCAGGATTGCAGGGCCATTTTCATCGACCACACCAACAACCGTTCACGCATCTGGTGCGCCAGCGACCTGTGCGGCAACCGCGAACGCGTGCGCCGCGCTTACCGGGCCAGACAGGTGAACAGGCCCCCACCGAAGACCGGTTGAACCGCGCGCACGGCCCAGTCGCACAAGAAAACGGCGCAGTCTTGGCTGCGCCGTTTTCGATCGAGAAGTTCGACTCAGCTTACTTCGAGACGAAGCAGTTGCCGCCGGCGGCCTTGTAGCTCGTGCAGAGTTTGATGGCATCATCGCGGGACTGCGCCATCACGCGCACTCGGTAGAAGGTACCTTTGCCGGCGACGTCTGCCTTGACGATGTTGGCGCTGCGGCCGGCGAGTACGTTCGAGTAGCGGCGAGCCAGATCCTGATAGGTCGATTGTGCACCCTCAACGGTCGGCTGTGAGGCGATCTGCATCGACCAGCCTCCAGGTGCGGCCGCCGGAGCCTGTGGCTGCGCCGAAGCTACCTGCTGCTGTTGTGCAGCCTGCGGCTTGACCTCACCAGCGATATCGACCGGCTGATCGGACGGGCGCTGCGGTGCCACCGGAGCCGCGGAAGGGGTTGCGGCAACAGTGCTCGGTTTGGCTGGCTTGAGAGCGGGCTGATCGCCTGCACCGGCCGCCTGCGGCACCGTGCCGGTCTGGTCTTGGGATACACGCTGCGGGGTCGGATCTGCCGGCTCGGAGGCGGCGATCGGAGCAGCAGCCGGCTCTTCGCGCGGAGCGAGCGTGCCGTCAGGCTTGACCACCATGGTGCGAACCTTGCGCGGCGTCACCAACGCGCCTTCCTGAGTGCCGGCATTTTCCTGCGCGATCTGGGCAACACGATCTTCCGACTTTGCCGGCGTTTGCGCAGCACTCTGCGCATCACCTTCGCTATCGTCGGTGCCCGCGAAAGCTGCAGTGCGTTCTGCCTGCTCGGCCTGTTCCTTAGCGACGACGTCCACCGGCTCCTCGGCATTGGCGACCAGCTTCGGCTGGGTCGGCGTAGCCGGGCGGGCGCCCTTGGCGACGGCATCGTAGACCTTGTTATCCTGGTTCGGGATGACGATACCGCCGGGATTTTCCGGCTTCACCTTCATCGGCTGATTGTCAGCCTTCACGATAGCAGGAGCTTCCGAACCCGAGCCACCACCGAAGGAGAAGGCAAAGGCGCCGACGCCACCAACCACGGCAACCGCCCCGACCAGGGCTGCAACCAAGAGGCCGCGACGGCGGGGCGCTTCGTTGGCCTCAGCAGCTGCGGCTTCCGGAATGGTCATGCCTTCTTCAAGGTCCGGATCATAGTCGAAACCATCGTCCGCGAACTGACCGGCAACCGGCTTGCCGCGCGCCGGGCTCTGCGGATCGTAGCCCTGCCCCAGATTGGCGTAAGCAGCGGCGGCGGCGGCGGCCTGTGTCGAGTCGGCATAGGCCGGCATCTCGATGCGCTCGCTCCTGTGGTCATGACCATCGCCATCGTGACGGGAACCAGCCTTCGCCGCGGCTGCCGAATCATCCGGAAGCATCTCGTTGAGCAAGGTCGAGAACTCGGCGTCGAGTTCATCGAAATTCGAGGTTTCAGGCTTGTCCTGCTCGAACGGGACTTCTGGAATATCAAGATCGTCGGCAAGCGCGACGACACGCTCCGGCACGTCCATGGTTTCGATATCCGGCACTTCTTCCCGGGAGGCTGCTGATGGGGCAGGCTTGTGCCAGGATTGAGCGACAGGCGGCGCGGCCGGTTGCGGCGCTGCGGCAACAACAGGCGGTTCGGCCTGGATCGCCGGCTGCGCTGGCGCCGGAGCGGAAAACTGCTGCACCGAAGCTGAATAGGGCTGCGAAGAGTAAGGCTGCTGTGTAGGTGCAGTCGGATTGCCGCGGCTCCAAGCGCGCATCGGCTGCGCGAAGGTGGCGGTTGCAGCGGCGGCGGCCACGGCCGGGGCAGCCCACTTCAGCGCCTCCACCGGATCTTCTTCAGCTTGCTGAACGGGCTCCTCATCGAGGGAATCCAACCCGCCGGTCATCGCAGCTTCGAAGGCGGCGGTATCGAAATCGATATCGTCTTCAGCCTTCGAAGACGGCTCTTCGGCTTCGAAGTCGGCTGCAGCCAGCTCCGTCATCAGCGAGGTGTCGAGATCGGACTCGTAGGCCGGCTGTTCGGCTGGCGTGGCTGCAAATTGCGGCTTCCAGGCCTCCGCGGAGGCGACCGGGGCAGCCGGACGCGCAGTCATGCGGCCCAACAGTGCATTGAGTTCGTCTTCGAGACTACGATCCTGCGCGGCGACGGACGGTGTTTCGGCAACCGGTTCGGCTGCCACCGCGGCGACGGCTTCAATCGCTTCCGGCTCGGCCGCGGCGACCGCCAAAGCCTCGTCCTCATCGTTGAAAGCGTCGTCGAGATCGATGTCGAAATCCGGCTCGCTGTCGGCAACCACATCTGCCGGCTGTGCATGATGGCCGAAGGTCGACATGAACGGCTGCTCCTGCTGGGCGGAACGCTCATCCTCGAACTCTGCAGGTTCGGCCTCTGCGACTGCAACCTCTTCAGGAGCGCTGAGCTCCACTTCGACATCAGCCATGGCGTTATCGAAATGCGTATCGAAATCGTCGCCGGCGAAATTCGCGTCAGCGGTGCCCGACACCGATCCCGCGGCGACAGGCTCAGGCGCGGCGACAATAGGCTCGATCGAAGTTACCGGCTGCTCGACCAGGGCTTCATCGGCAAGATCAAGATCACCGAAGTCGACATCGCGCATCGCCGCTTCATAATCTTCGAACTGCTGATCACTAGGCGCCAGCTCCGTTTCCGGCTCATCCTCGCCTGCAACAACTGCGTCAAAGGCCTGTTCGTCCATGCCCGCAGCCGCGACAGCAAAATCGAAATCAGGGGCATCGTCTTCGACGGGACCGGCGACGGCTGGAAGAGCCGGTTCGGTGGCATGCTGCTCCATCGGGGCGATAAATTCGTCATCGGCCACTTCAACAGCCGCGGGCTTACCAGAAAGCGACGGGATGGCGGCCAGCGATTGCGGTGCGGTGGCAGGCTCTTCCTCGTAGGCGTCGAACTCTCCCATCAACTCCTTTTCGAGGTCGATGTCGAAATCTTCAGCCTGCCCGGCCGCCGGCTGAGACGCAGCCTGACGCTGCACCGGTTCGCGCGGATCAAAGCCCATGATGCGGGTCAGTTCCGCGAACGGATCGTCACTTGCGATGTCGTTGTGGTTGGCTACACGCGCCTGGGTTCTATCTGCCATTGTCGTTCCCGAACTCGCACTCATCGGACGCCATGGACGTCGCGGAAGGTTGGCCCCTACCAGCGCAATGTGGGCAAATGGTGACAGGCTTTTCGGTCGAACCTAGCGCATTTCGGTCGGGGCTTCCGCTCCGATCAACGCGAGGCCAGACGACAATACGTCCAGAACAGCCTGCACCAGCCCGAGTCTGGCATAGGTCAATTGTGGGTCGTTAACCTTAACAAAACGTAAGTCTACATGATCATTGCCGCGGTTCCACTGCGCGTGGAAACCGCTGGCCAGGTCATAAAGGTAAAAAGCCAGTCTGTGCGGCTCTTGCGACTGTGCCGCCTGCTCAATCAGGCGCGGATATTCAGCGAGCTTCTTGACCAGCGCAAGCTCGCCTTCATCCTTAAGCAGATCAAGCCCAGCAGACAGTTGCTCGCGCGATGGATCGACAATGTTGAGCTGTTCCCTCGCCTGCCGGAACACCGAGTGACAACGTGCGGAGGCATACTGGACGTAGAAGACAGGGTTGTCCTTCGACTGCTCGGTTACCTTGGCGAAGTCGAAGTCGAGCGGTGCGTCGCTCTTGCGATAGAGCATCATGAAACGCACCGGATCGCGGCCGACTTCTTCCACCACTTCGCGCAGCGTAACGAAGTCGCCGGAACGCTTCGACATACGCACAGGCTCGCCGTCACGAAACAGCTTCACCAACTGGCAGAGCAATACTGTCAGCGTGACCTTGCCATCCGTCACGGCCTTCGCGAGCGCCTCCAGCCGCTTGACATAACCGGCATGGTCGGCGCCGAGCACATAGATCAGTTCGTTGAAGCCGCGGTCGACCTTGTCCTTCAAATAGGCCACATCGGCAGCAAAATAGGTGAACGAGCCATCCGACTTGACCAGCGCGCGGTCCATGTCGTCGCCGACCGCCGTCGAGCGGAACAATGTCTGCTCGCGATCTTCCCAGTCGTCGGGCTTCTCCCCCTTAGGAGGCGGCAGTTTGCCCTTGTAGATGTGCCCCTTCAGCGTGAGGTCTGCGATCGCAGCGCGGATCGCCTTGGCGTTGTCGGCATGCAGCGTACGCTCGGAGAAAAAGACGTCGTGATGCACATTGAGCAGCGCAAGGTCTTCCTTGATCATCACCATCATGGCATCGATGGTGCGATCCTTAACGATGGCCAGCGCTTCATCCTCCGGCATCTGCAACAGGTTGCGACCAAATTCCTTCGCCAGCGCCTGTCCAACCGGCACAAGGTAATCGCCTGGATAAAGACCGGCCGGTATTTCGCCGATATCGTCGCCCAAGGCCTCGCGGTAGCGCAGGAAGGCGGAACGACCAAGGACGTCGATCTGCACGCCGGCATCGTTGATCACATATTCCTTCGTTACCTTGTAACCGGCGAAGGCAAGCAGATTGGCCAGCGTGTCGCCCACAACAGCGCCACGCGTGTGGCCGACATGCATCGGCCCGGTTGGATTAGCCGAAACATATTCGACGTTGACCGAGACGCCCTCGCCCACCTTGGAGCGGCCATAGTTCTCGCCTTCGGCGATCAAACCGGTGAGATGCCGGTGCCAGAATGCGTCCGTCAGCCTCAGGTTGACGAAGCCTGGTCCAGCCACTTCGGCGCTGGAGACATCGGAATCGCTGCGCAGGGCTTCAACGATGCGCTCAGCCAGCGCACGCGGGTTCTGCCCTGCAGGCTTGGCCAAAACCATAGCGGCATTGGTGGCAAGATCGCCGTGGGTGGCATCACGCGGCGGCTCGACGGTGATACGGCCGAGATCGATCGCGCCACCGTCTTTATCTTTCAGATCAAGACCTTCCACGGCCTTGATGACCCGAGCTGTGAAGTCGGCGAAGATATTCATGAAAAACTGCTCTGCTTTTATGCGAGAAGGACCGGGTCTTTGGCCGGCGAAATCGGGCCCGGCCTAGCTCAAATCAGGCGTTCGGTCAAACAAACGTCGGTGTTCCTTCAGCGCATAGGTGTCGGTCATGCCGGCTATGAAGTCGGCGACATCGCGCGCCTTGACGCGGTCGTCAGCTCTATCGAGCCCCTCGCGCCAGCCATCGGGCATGGCGCGCGGATCGGCGAAATAGGCATCGAATAGGTCTTTTACGATCTGCTCGGCTTCACCGCGCACGCGCATAACCTCGGGGTGGCGGTAAAGATGCGCATAGAGAAAGGTCTTCAATTCCTTCTCTGCCGCAGCCATCTCCGCGGAGAAGCCGACAATTGTTTCGCCCGCTCCCCGCACAGCGTCCGGGCTGCTGGGAGCAAGCCGCGCTAGATTGGCCCTGGCGGTGACGATGACGTCCTCGACCATCTGCGTGATCTGCCGTCGCATCAGCTCATGGCCGGTGCGCACCGGATCGAGCGTCGGGTAGCGTTCGCGCACGCCCTTCAGGATCGAACCCGGCAACTCCACCGCCTCCAGCATGTCCAGGCTGATGAGGCCCGAGCGGATGCCATCATCGATGTCATGGGTGTTGTACGCGATGTCGTCGGCGATAGCCGCACATTGCGCCTCGATACTGGCAAAACGCGCCAGTTCGAGGTCATGCAGTTGCGAATAGTCGAGGATCGCCCGTGGGACCGGTCCCTTCAGGCCCTTGCCCGCAGCGTCGGTCAGTGGACCGTTGTGCTTTACCAATCCTTCCAGCGTTTCCCACGTCAGGTTCAGCCCGTCGAATTCGGCGTAACGCCGTTCCAGCCGCGTCACCACACGCAAGGACTGTGCGTTGTGGTCGAAACCGCCCCAGGGCGCCATCTTCTCGTTCAGCGCGTCTTCGCCGGTATGGCCAAACGGGGTGTGACCGAAATCATGCACCAGTGCTACCGCCTCGGCCAAGTCTTCGTCCACGCAGAGCGCGCGAGCGAGCGCTCGTGCTATCTGCGCCACCTCGATCGTGTGGGTGAGTCGGGTGCGGTAGTGATCACCTTCATGTGCGACAAAGACCTGCGTCTTGTGCTTCAACCGGCGAAAGGCGGTTGAATGGATGATCCGATCGCGATCGCGCTGGAAAGGCGTACGCGTCGGACTTTCAACCTCGTCAAACAGGCGGCCAAGCGAACGCGAAGGATCGCACGCGTAGGCTGCACGCGGCCGGTAGCCGAAGCCGATATCGCCAAGCTCGCTGGTCATCGCCCTTGTCGCTGTTGACTTGCCCCGCCCCGCTTCATACCTATCAAGCAGAACCGAACGCAAGGTGACGCCATGGGTGCCGACGCCAAAACCGCCATGAAGGTCGAGATGACGGAATCCGCCGCCAAGCGGATTTCCAAGATCGTCAGCGAAGAGCCTGGCAAGACGGCATTGCGCGTGGCCGTCGAAGGCGGCGGCTGTTCCGGCTTTTCGTACAAGTTCGATCTTGTCGACGCCCGCAATGATGACGATGTCGCGATCGAGCGCGACGGTGCCACCATCCTCATCGACGACATCTCGCTGATCTATATGGGCGGCTCGGTCATCGACTTCGTCGACGACCTGATGGGACAGTCCTTCCAGATCAGGAATCCGAATGCGGTTGCTTCCTGCGGCTGCGGAACCAGTTTCTCGATCTGACATGCCTTCGATCGGCGCGGTCCGTCAGGTCGCCCTGTCGGCCGGGCGCGACCTCGATAGCACGCTGGCGTTCTGGCATGACGTGCTGGGCTTGCCGTTGCATTCCCGCTTTGATCCACCCGGGATGGCTTTCATCATGGCTGGCGATGTGCGGCTCTATTTCGCAGACGGCGTTCCGGCCGGCACAGTCTACCTCGACATAACAGAGATCGAAAGCTTTCACGCAGCGGCCAAGGCAGCAGGCGTACCATTCACGGCAGCGCCAGCCATGGTGCACCATGACGTCAACGGCCTATTCGGAGCCGCCGGCGAAAGCGAATGGATGGCCTTCCTGAAGGATCCGGCCGGTAACACCATCGGCTTGGTGGAACGCAAGACAAGCTAGCTGCCATCGGCTACGGTTTCCCCGTTTAGATAAATGCGTGGCAACAGTTCGATCCCAATCGAAACATTGCATAGTTGGAACGGGCTAGAGGACGGTGAAACGTCACAGGGAACCGCCACCACCGCTATGCCCGTCAAGACCGCTCCCGTCACCGAACTTGCACTGCTTATGCTCCTTTCGACGCTGTGGGGCGCCTCATACACCTTCATCAAGGTGGGCGTGGAGACGATCCCGCCGATAACGCTGATTGCGACGCGAACCTTGATCGCCGGGTTAATCCTTCTGGGCGTGCTCCATTTGCGAGGCCTGAAACTGCCAATGAATGTCGTTATGTGGGGCCGCTTCGTGCTGCAGGCGGTTCTGAACAGCGCTGTGCCCTTCACATTGATCGCCTGGGCCGAACGCTCGATCGATGCAGGGCTCGCCGTCATCCTCAACTCATTGACGCCGATCTTCGCATTCCTTCTCACGGCGCTGGTCACCAGGCACGAACGGGTAACGAGCCGCAAGCTGTTTGGCGTGACAGCTGGCCTTGCCGGGGCATGCCTGATCATCGGAATACAGGCACTCGATGGGCTGGGCGCACAATTGTGGGCGCAGCTTGCCATGGTGGCGGCAACAGTCTGTTACGGCGCCGCCGCCATTACCGGCAAAGGTTTCAAAGGAATGGACCCGATGGTTCCAGCTGCCGGTTCGCTGATCGCGGGAGCGATGATGCTCATGCCGTTCAGCGTCATCGTCGATCGCCCTTGGACGCTGACGCCCTCGACGCAGTCCTTGCTGGCGCTTCTCGGCCTCTCGGCCTTTTCAACCGCGCTTGCCTTCGCAATCTACTTCCGGCTGCTGCAAACACTGGGTTCCGTCGGCGCCACAGCCCAAGCCTATCTCAGGGTTCCCATCGGTGTGGCGATCGGCGTCATCTTCCTCGGCGAGACCGTCACCCCAACCGCAGCTACCGGCCTGATTGCCGTCATCGCCGGCGTGATTGCAATGACGCTGCCAGGACGAAAAGCGGTAGCGAGTGTATGACGCGGCTGAAAACGCAACGCGGAACGGTCTGCCCCGGCGTCTTAATTGGGTATTCGCTGTCCCATCTGTGGGCCGCGCCGGCCGAGATAGGTGATCAACGGATCTTCCGACGCATTGCTTGCCAATGCTACCGCATCGATGAACAGTGAAAACAGCGCGGTCTGGGAAGAAATATCGAGTTTCGCGTATAGATTGCGGCGATGCAGCTTCACCGTGGCAGGCGAAATGCCGAGCCGTGCCGCAGCGCCCTTCACCGAAAAGCCCCGCAGGATCAGTTGAGCGATTTCGCATTCACGCGCAGTAAGCACGCTGCGCCCGAAATTTTTCAACGCATGCGCCAGGGTGCTCTGCAGCAATGATCCTTGATCTTCAATAGCTTCAGGCCGCAAGTCGCGGTAGTGCCTGAGCACGGCCTGACTCAATAACGGTGCGGCCGTCTGCAGGAACTTGGCATCCGCGCCACTGAAGATTTCATGCGACCTGCGGCGAGCCAACGAGATCGCCACCTTGGTATCGGTATCAAGAGTGACGAAAATGTTGAACTCGTCATGCAGTCCGGAATGCCGATAATATTCGCGATAATATTGTGAGCGGTCGAGCGACGGCTCGATCTGGTTCAGCCGGTAGAGCCCGTCATCGCCATTATCCAGCGCAAGCCGATAGAACGGATCCAACCTATAGGAACCCTGCAGATAGTTGCGGATGTCCGACAGGCCTTTGTCGGTGCACCAGTCGTTGAAGAGTATTTTCGGTGCCGTATCCCGCCGATAAAGCAGGATCAGGCCGGCGTCGACTTTGACGTGCCGTTTGAGCGATAGCGCAAGCCGTTCCTGGAAATCCCTTGCGCCGACCCCTGCCAACAATGACAGCGCAAGGTCTGCTGTCGCCGATGCTCTACGATCGCTCTGCGCGGCGACGCCGTCCATTTGAAATCTCCTGTACCACGCGCAGGGTATGACAACGGCAAAATGGCAGCAAGCAATCGAGAACGGTCGCGCGAGCGATCAGGCCACAACAGCACCCTAGCCCGAAGGCGTATTTTGCATTTCCCAGCACAGCCCCAAGATGCCGATGCACCGGCGCCGCCGAGTTGCGCCCAAAGCTGCAATCGAGGGGATCCATGAAAAACGAATATCCGGGGAAACTGCTTTTGACGTCATGCCTGGTGGCATTCGTCTCAACCGTCTGCTCGGCCAACGCGGCCGCGGATCTCATCATCGTCAATGGCGACGTGCGCACGGTCGATCTTAAAAAGCCCAAAGTGCAAGCCTTCGCCATAGACGACGGCAAATTCGCCGCCATCGGCAGCAATGACGAGATCAGGGCGCTGGCTGACAGCGAAACCAAGATCATCGACGCCGGCGGCAAGACGGTGACGCCGGGTTTCATCGACGGACATACACACTTAACTTCCGGCACCGACATGGTCGTCGGGGTCGATCTCTCCTACATTCCCGACAAGAAGACCTGGCTCGAAAAGATCAAGGAAGCCGACGCGCGTCTTCCGAAAGGCGCGTGGTTGACCGGCGGCGGCTGGGATTACACGCTGGGCGAAGGAAAGCTGCCCACCAAGGAAGACCTCGACGCCGTGGTTCCGGACCGGGTGGTCATCTTGCGCGACATCGATTTTCATTCGGTCTGGGTCAACTCCAAAGCGCTCGAAGTGGGCGCTGTCACTGCCAAGTCGAAGGTGAAGGAAGGTGGCCAGGTCCTCCTCAACGACAAAGGCGAGCCGAGCGGCATTCTGCTGGAAGGCGCGGGAGACTTGGTCGAAAAGCACCGACCGGTTGCCACCGACAGCGAACGGCGTGAAGGCCTCCTGGAGACGCTGAAATTCGCGAACAGTGTCGGCATTACAGCCGTCAACGACATGTCCGATCTTGGCGCTGTGCATGACTATGCGGCACTGGTCGCGGACAAGAAGATGTCGCTGCGTGTCTGGTACGGCTTCTTCGAAGGCGATCCCAAGAAGATTGCCGCGGCTGTCGCTGATCGAGACACCGTGGACAAGATCTCCGCCGATTCAGGCGAGCAGGAGAAAAAAGGGCCGCTGCTGAAGCTCGGCTACACCAAATCGGTGATGGACGGCGTTCTTTCCACCCGCACCGCTTACCTGCATGAAGATTATTCAGACCAGAAGGGTTGGAAAGGCAAACCGTTCGAGACCAAGGAGCAGCTCGCCGCGGCCATCCGCGCTTCGAACGAAAACGGCTTCCCGACCGCCGTGCATGCCATCGGAGACGGCAGCGTCGGCTTGGTGCTCGACGCCTTTGCTGAGGCCTCGGTTGCACGTGCGCAGCCGAACCGGATAGAGCATATCGAAGTCGTGGAGACCTCTGACATCAAGCGCTTCAAGGATCTCGGCGTCGTCGCCTCCATGCAGCCAAACCACGCCACCGGCACGATCGGCAAATACATCACCGAGCGTATCGGCGAAAACCGCGAACCCAGAGCTTATGTCTGGCACTCCATGCTGCAGGCCGGCGTGCCGCTGGTGTTCGGCTCGGACTGGCCGACCTCGCCGCTGAGCCCCCTCACCCAGATCAACGACGCCGTCTTCCGCGAAAGTCCCTTTGGGCTCGGCAACGGATCGTGGCACCCGGAACAGGCCGTGAGTTTCGATCAGGCGTTGTTTTCCTACACCCAGGCTGGCGCCAATATGACGCCGTGGGGCGATCAGATCGGGTCGATCAGCGTCGGCAAATGGGCTGACTTCGTTATTGTCGACGGCACGCTGCCGGACCCGCTCGATCGCTCAATCCGCCAGCGCAAGGTCGAGGCGACCTATCTCGCCGGTAAAGAGGTGTATCGCAAACCCTGACGACAGATGATCCTCCCGATCCAGCACATCGGGAGGATCGCTGGCGAAAAAGCGGCCAGCCGCTACTTTGCTACCCGCGGCAGCTTCAAGATCTGTTCGGTCGTGAGGATGTCGCCGAACGTATCGTCGATCGAGGCAAGCGCAGCGCGATGCAGCGTATCGTGACCGATGGTCTGACCATTGCCGATATCGAGATCGCGTGTCGCGCAGGCATCCTCCGCCACGATCACATTGTAACCCAGCGGAACCGCATCACGCGCGGCGCCGGCAACGCAGGCATGCGTCATGAGGCCGGTGATGATCAGCGTATCGACCCCGGACTGTTTCAGGCGCTGATCGATATCCGTCGTCGGAAACACGCTCACCGACGATTTGCGCAGAATCGCGTGATGCGCCGCAGGCTGGCTGCCGCGGTGGAAGGCTGAGGTCTCGCTGTCTTCAGCGAAAACCGGGCTACCTGCCGGTGTGACATGTTGAATGTGGTAGACCTTGGAGCCTTCTGCATCAGCGCGCTCGATCAGGCGGTTGGCGTTGACCAGTGCCCTTTCTCCATTGGGGATCGGCATCCTGCCGCCAAAATACTCGTTCTGGAAATCGATCACCAGCAGGGCCGTCCTGGCAGGATCGAGGTGCTGAGGTGCCGGGGCACCTGCTATGGCGCGGATGGTTGGGTGCTGTGCCATGGGAACTTCCTTGTTTGCATTTTCCGATGACACTTGGTCACAAGATCGGCAGGACGGCGAAAGTGGCCTGAATGACAATATGTGATAGGTTCTGGCCAACCCTGTCACTTGAAGTCATCCTGCATGCACACAATTGCCGTCATCGCCTTCGAAGGCATCAGTCCTTTTCACCTCTCGGTGCCGTGCATCGTATTCGGAGACGATCTGCTAAAGCTGGGCGCACCGCGCTATCGCTTGCTGATCTGCGGCGAGCATATCGGACCGGTTGCTACCATGTCCGGCTTCCGGATCGATGTAGAGTACGATCTGACCAGCCTGGCGAAGGCAGATACGGTGATTATCCCCGCCTGGCGCGATCCAAACGAGCGACCATCCGAAGCCCTCTTGCAAGCTCTCCGGGCGGCGCATGAGCGCGGGGCGCGCGTGGTCGGCCTGTGCCTTGGCACGTTCGTCCTCGCTGAAGCGGGTCTGCTCGATGGGCGCACGGTGTCCACGCATTGGGCCTGGGCCGACGAATTCGAGCGAAGTCATCCCCATGTCGCCTTGAACCAGAACGCACTCTACATCGATGACGGCGATATCCTGACATCGGCCGGGACGGCCGCCGCTCTCGATTGCTGCCTGCATATCGTGCGCCGCGATCACGGTGCGGAGATCGCCAACCGTGTCGCCCGACGTCTGGTGGTCGCGCCGCATCGCCATGGCGGCCAGGCGCAATACATCGAAAAGCCGTTAACGAGGGGCGGCGACAAGGATCAGATCGGCGCGGCAATCGGCTGGGCGATCGAACATCTCGACGAGCCTTTGAGCCTCGATCAGCTCGCTGCACGAGCAGGCATGAGCCTGCGCAGCTTTACCCGGCATTTCCGCAACAAGACCGGCACGACCTTCACGCAATGGCTGCTAAACCATCGCCTTGCCACAGCTCAGCGCCTGCTGGAGACCGGATCCTGTTCGATCGACCATATCGCTGAAATGGCGGGCTTTGGTTCGACCGTTTCACTGCGGCAGCATTTCACGCGAGCCTTTTCGGTATCGCCAGCCAGCTATCGCCGTCAGTTCCAGAAGAAACCAGCCCTGGAAGACGCACGATAGGAACGGTCTGCGGCACTTCGTAGATCTGTCTTTCGCCGCGACGCGCCGGCACCATCCTCTGGCTGCTCCGCCGGTCTAGACTGGCGCCTTGACTTGGATAGCTCTGTCGTTTGTTGATGCGGACGGGCGGATTTTAAGACGAAATCGACGGGAGGTATGCGCTTCAAATGAAACGTTTCATCACAATCTTCTTGGCCGCCGCGGGCTCTTTCATGGTGTCCCTCGCCAATGCCGCGCCGGAGAAAGTCATAATCGACACCGACTTCAGTACCATCGGCGACGATGGCCAGACGCTCATCATGGCGGCGCAACTCCAGAAGGACGGCGTTATCGACCTTCTCGGCCTCACGATCGTGACCGGCAACAACTGGCTCAAACAAGAAGTCGCAGACGCTTTGCGCGCGGTCGAACGCCTGGGGATCGAGGAAAAAGTTGGAGTGTATGCGGGAGCAAACCTCCCCTTGGTCCATGATCCGCGCAGCTTCGAACATGAGCGTGCCCTGTTCGGCTTCGGGGAAAGCTACAAGACCTCGTTCCATCGCCCGCAACCGACCGACAAGGGCCTTATCGCTCCGCCGGATGGCTTCGCTACCAAGGCAAAACTGCGCCAGGAAAACGCAGTCGACTTCATCATCGATACCGTTAAGGCAAACCCCGGCGAAGTATCGCTGCTGGTCATTGGTCCGGCCACAAATATTGCTCTTGCCATTCGCAAAAATCCGGAGATCGTGCCTTTGATCAAGCGGATCGTCTACATGGCGGGCGCGGTGGACGTTAAGGGCAACACCACCCCCGCTGCCGAGATGAATGTCTGGATCGATCCGGAGGCCGCCCGTATCGTCATGCGCGAGCCGATTCCGCAAGCCCTCATCCCGCTCGACGTCACCGACATCACCCAGATCGGAAAGGCGGAATTCGACCGTATCGTCGCCAAGGAAGGTCCGGTGCAGAAACTGCTCAGCGAGAGCTGGATGGCCGAGCGCTTCGCCAAGGATGCCAAGGCCAAGGCAAGCGTGTTCGATACGTTGGCTCTTGCCTATCTCGTCGACCCGACATTCGCGACCAGGGTTGAAGACCTCTATATCGATGTGGATGTCACCTTCGGTCCCGGCTACGGCCGCACCCTCGGCTATTGGCAAGACCAGCCGACACCACTGTTGCAGAAGATGAAGGTGGTCAAGGAATTCGACAACAAACGTTTCAACGACTTCTATGTCGATATGCTGACCAGACCGGTGCCGGTAGCGAAGGACTAGCCCCTTAAGTCCGACGGAAGGCCGCTGTCCAGGCGGCCTTTTAGCGCCGGGTTGCATCCACAGTCAGGAGGGATTTGGCAAGATGATGTCCCCATCGTCGGTCATATAGGGGCGTTCGGGTTCCCTTCCTGCGATGGATAATGCAGGATCGAATCGAAACATGAATTGCCTATTCTTGATTGCTTGAACTCGTCGCGGGACTTTCATGAAAATCGTCACCTGGAACATCAACGGCGTGCGCGCTCGTATCGAGAATCTCATCCATTGGCTGCGCGAGAGCCAGCCCGACATCGTCTGCCTGCAGGAGATCAAGACCGTAGACGACCAGTTCCCTCGTTTCGAGGTGGAGGCGCTCGGCTACCATGTGGAGACGCACGGCCAAAAAGGCTTCAACGGCGTCGCCATCCTGTCGAAGCTGCGTTTCGACGAAGTCAATCGCGGCTTGCCCGGCGATGCTGCCGACGAGCAAGCCCGTTTCATCGAAGGGGTGTTCTCCACCGACAAAGGCGCATTGCGTGTCGTGTCGCTCTATCTGCCGAACGGCAATCCAATCCATGATCCGGTGAAGTTTCCTTACAAACTCTCCTGGATGGCGCGGCTGGAGCGGTGGGCTAAGGCGCGACTGGCACTGGAAGAGGCGCTCATCCTGGCTGGCGACTACAACGTCATCCCCGACCCCATCGACGCCAGATATCCGGAAGCCTGGCTGGGCGACGCCCTGTTCCAGCCTGAAACCCGGCAGGCTTTTCGGCGCTTGGAGAATCTGGGCTTCACCGAAGCCGTGCGCTCCGTCAGCGACGCCCCGGATGTCTATACCTTCTGGGACTACCAGGCCGGCGCGTGGCAGAAAAACAACGGCATCCGTATCGACCACCTGCTGTTATCGCCTGAAGCGGCCAACCGCTTCACAGCCGCGTCGATCGAAAAGCACGTGCGGGCATGGGAAAAGCCGTCCGATCACGTACCGGTCGCGGTGGAACTCGCTCTCGAAGCCGCCTGATGGTGGCGGTGAGAGGGGCTTGCGGCTATTACTGCTCTGCGCCGGTGACGCCTTTGGCCAACATGTCGTCAGCCAGCGAAATCGCGGTGCGGCGGTCGGCTTCGCCTGAGACAGCGAAGGCCTCTTCCTGCATGGATCGTATCCACGGTTGATCGGCCGGCGTAGCGCGCGAAAGCGCGGCGGTCATCATGGCTAGCCCGCGAACCACTTTTCCGCTTTGGAACAAAAGGTTGCCAAGCGTAGCTTGCGCCCCTGCATGACCCTTTTCGGCGGCAAGCTGCAGCCAGCGGCCGGCCTGCCTGACGCTGGCCTTCACACCGCCCTCGCCTTTCAGGAACATCTTGCCCATCTCATACTGGGCGTTCGGATTGCGGTAATTGGCGGCCGCGCGCATGAAGTATTCCTGCGCGGCGACCGGGTCGGCGTTTACCGGACTGCCGGGAATGCCCTGCTTGAGGTAATCACCCAACGCAACAAGCGCGTCAGAGACATAGCTTTCCTCCGGAGAACCCGGCTCCACATCCTGGTCGGCAATTTCGGAGAAGAACTTGTAGGCGGCATAATCATCCTGGGCTACGCCATCGCCTTCAGCATACATGCGTGCCAGCTTCCAGGTCGCACCGATCTGGCCATTCTCGGCAGCATATTTATAAGCCTCGACGGCCTGTTCCTTGTGACCGTTCTTGTAGGCCGAGAAACCGAACTGGAAAACTTCCCATGGGCTAGACTTCGGCTTCACGCCGGTCTTGTCGTCGAAGATTTTTTCATCGAAGGCAAAAGCTTGGCCTGCGGCACCCAGGGTCGCTACCGCGACCAGGACCGTCAAAACCGATGACCGTGCCAACTCACCGACCCGCATGGCAGTGCATTTCTTCCGCATCGTCCATGCGGACGATCAAACCCTTACAAGCCAACGATCTCGCGGTTGCGCTTTTGCGCGATGCGTTACGCAGCGACTCACATTTCAACGAATTCTGCCACGCATTTCCGGCCAAACTACGGTTGAAACCGCGCGGCGATATGGCAATCGCGCTGCGTTTCCCCTGGCTGGCATTGATAAACACGTTAGCGTTCATTTCGGTTCCTGCCGCGGCCTTGCGGCCCACCCCTCGCCTGACCTGCTGAGGTCTTGCCGGGGCCCTACCGAGGTGCTCCGGGTTTATGGCGGGAAATGGGCATCGCGCCCGCTGCCGCTTCTTAGCCGATGGCTTGTTTCGAAACTGTTGCCGAAACGTCACAATTATGAATGAGGCCGTTGATGTTGCATTTACGGCACGCGGAACGCGTCCCGCCAGAGGGAATGCTCGGCTTGGCCGCGCGATCTCCACGCAATAAAAAAGCCGGGCGTTGGCCCGGCTTTTTTAGATCAGAAAGAATAGCTTACCACTTGACGCTGTAGCCGCCGTTGAAGGCAAAAGCATAGCCCGATTTGACAGCCTGGTTGGTGCCGGGGGCGTATTGCGTCTCTTCCCCCGAACCGAGATAGCTGAAGCCGATCCCGCCACGGAATTCGCCGCCCATGCCGTCCTTGTAGGAACCGCCAACCGCCAGCGTATAAGTGTCACCGATGATGTCCCAACCGGTGCCAACGCCTTGATCCCAGGTCAGGCTGGCAAAACCAGAAAGCTGATCGTTAAAGGCATGGCCAACGCCGCCGGTGACTGTCCAGCCATCCTTCCAGAAATACTTGTCCGAAGAAACTGTCACATCGCCAATCTTGGAGCGAACGTCCAACGTGGTAAGCTGGCTCCAGTCGGTCCACTTGACGCTACCGAACGCCAGCCAACCCGGTGCTACGCCCGTCTGCAGTTTGAACTCAACGCTCTGTGGCAGGTTGCCGACACCGATGGCGTCGACTGGAACTGGCGCGTTCGGACCGGCCTGCTGAATAATCTGCAGGAATCGCGCTTGGAGCGGCGTGCCTGCCGTTGCCTTGGCCAACACAGCTGCCGGCGCCGTCAAACCGCCATCCGCGCCATACTTCGTGCCCGAGCGGTACATAACCTGTCCACGCAACGCGATGTCCGGAATCTCATAGGCAGCTCCAAGGCGGTAGCCATATTCCTGGCCTTCCAGATCCAAAGTGGCGTTACCCAGCCCCAATGCCGCGTAAGAATTTACGCGACTATAGTCGAACTTCTCCATGAAGCCGCCGCCAAGCACCCAAAGCCTGCCCTTGCCGACATCAAACCCGACGCCGCAGGTCAACGCAGATTCATAAGTCGTAAACTCTTCGGATATCTTGCCGCTCAGCGTTGGGGACTCGTACTTCGCATTACCGCCGTTGTTATTTACGAGCGTGCCAGCACAACGAAGGTTGTCGGTCAGGTTGAACTTTACCGCAGCCGAAGGGATGACGTAGTCCTCGGCATAATCGGTACCGACCAATGCCGGATTGCCATTCTTGCTGAACTTACGCTTCGGCGTCACATAGGTGACGCTCGTGCGCATGTTGAAGTTGCCCTGTTCGAAGATGATGTCCGTATCGGCCGAGCCGCGCGAGAAGCCGCCGGCATTTGCCGTGCCGATCAGCGCCAGCGACATGCACCCTGCCCCCAGGAGCGCCTTGATACGTAGATTGGTCATGAAATCCTCTCCCCGGAAATTCGTGCACCAAGCTAGAACCAATTCGCGTTAATGAGGCAATAACGAATTTTTGGTTGTACAAGTACAGATTTTCACGGTGGCCACTAATACATTTGGTCTAGCGGCCGCAGCACTTGCGCAGACACCAAAAAGCCATCGTTTTTGAGAGCCTGCGCAACAAAAATGCACTGAAATGTCCGGAAAACGCGCGAAAAAGCCTCATTTTGCGAGGCTAAGCTCGCAATTGTTACATTATGGCAACAATGCGTTCAAAAGTTTCCGTTTACGTCAATTGTGACGCAACGGAATGCCTATTAAATAGGCTTCGAATGGTCTCCCACGGCCTTCGAAGGCCCTCAGGAATCAGCGTTCCGCCACCGCACCAAGGCTGGCAGAACGCGATCTGGAATAGCTTGATGGGTTAGCCGGCGTCGCGCACGCGGGTAAGCGCTGCAGAGAGCTTCGCCTGCTGTTCATTGTATTCGGTGAGCTTCTCGCGCTCTACTTCAACCACCTCTTCGGGAGCGTTTGCGACGAACTTCTCGTTCGACAGCTTCTTGTGCAGGCGAGCGATTTCTTCGGTCACCTTGGCCAGTTCCTTCTGCAGGCGCGCCGCTTCGGCCGCGAGATCGATCAGGCTGCCAAGCGGCAGACATACCGTTGCCTCACCAAGCACGATCTGTGCGGACCCGTTCGGGGCGGTATCGCCATGCGAAATCTCGCCGACCCGCGCCAGCCGCTTGATCGCCGCTTCGTGATGGACCAATCGTTCCTTGGTCACAGCATTTGCACCGATAACCACCAACGGCGCGATCGCAGACGGCGGCACATTCATTTCTGAACGCACCGAGCGAATGCCGGTCACGAGATCAATCAACCAATTGATGTCGTCAGCCGATTCCACGTCCTCGAAGTCTGGCGCCGGCCAGGCGGCATGGCACAGCAGGGAGGGACGTTCCGTGCCCTCGCCCGCAGTCTCAGCCCACAGCTCTTCCGTCATGAATGGCATCAGGGGATGAAGCAACTTGTAGATCTCGTCCAACACGAAGGCGACGCAGGCGCGGCTCTCGGCCTTGGCGGCCTCGTCCTCGCCCATGAAAACCGGCTTCAGCAGTTCCAGATACCAGTCGCAGAACAGGTTCCAGACAAAGCGATAGGCCGCACCGGCCGCCTCGTTGAAGCGATAGGAGGTGATTGCATCGGTGATCTCGCGCGCCGCGCGGGTCAGCTCGGTCAGGATCCAGCGGTTCACCGCGAGCTTGGCATCGTGCAACCAGAATGAGTCATCCCGGGCGACGCCGTTCATTTCGGCGAAGCGTGTCGCATTCCACAGCTTGGTGCCGAAGTTGCGGTAGCCGGCAATACGCGCCGGGTCGAGCTTCACGTCGCGCCCCTGCGCTGCCATGATCGCCAGCGTGAAGCGCAGGGCATCGGCACCATATTCATCGATAAGCTCGAGCGGATCGATGACGTTGCCTTTCGACTTCGACATCTTCTGCCCGTTCTTGTCGCGCACCAGTGCGTGCACATAGACCGTGTGGAACGGCTCTTCATCCATGAAGTGCAGTCCCATCATCATCATGCGGGCGACCCAGAAGAAGATGATGTCGAAGCCGGTTACCAGCACATCGGTCTGGTAGTAGGTCTTCAGCTCCGGCGTCTTGTCCGGCCAGCCAAGCGTCGAGAACGGCCACAGAGCGGATGAGAACCAGGTATCGAGAACGTCTTCGTCACGGGTCAGGATCTCACCGGGCTGGAAGTTCTCCAGCTTCTCCTCGACCCATGCCTTCCAGGGACCTTCGTGGGCCAGATAGTGCTGAATCGCAGCCTCGAGCGCCTCTTCCTCGGTCTTCTCGACAAAGATGTGCCCATCCGGTCCATACCACGCCGGTATCTGGTGTCCCCACCAGAGTTGGCGTGAAATACACCAGGGTTCGATGTTCTCCATCCAGTCGTAATAGGTCTTTTCCCAGTTCTTCGGCACGAATTTGGTGCGCCCTTCGCGCACCGAAGCCAGCGCCGGTTTTGCCAGCACCTTGGCATCGAGGAACCACTGGTCGGTCAACATCGGCTCGATCACAACATTCGACCGATCGCCGAAAGGCTGCATGAGCTTCTTCTTTTCCACGAAAGGAATGTCATTGCCTTCCGCGTCCTTGACCGTGACGGCGAGCCCTTCCGCGGTAATCGCCTCGACGATCAGCTTGCGGGCAGCATAACGATCAAGACCTCGATATTCGTCCGGAACCAGATTGATCGCGTCGACTTCAGCTTCGCTCGGCACATTTCCGGTTCGCGCGATTTCCAGTGCCTGCGCAGCATAGTCGGCATACGGCTCGCCATCGGCGCGCATGGCGGCCCGCGTGTCCATCAGCCGATAAAGCGGAATGTTGTTGCGGCGCGCAACCTGATAGTCGTTGAAGTCATGCGCACCGGTGATCTTCACCGCACCGGAGCCAAAGGCCGGGTCGGGATATTCGTCGGTGATGATAGGGATCAGGCGCCGGTGCTCCTTCGGGCCGACCGGGATTTCGCAAAGCTTGCCGACGATTGGCGCGTAACGTTCGTCTGAGGGATGAACGGCCACAGCGCCGTCACCCAGCATGGTTTCCGGCCGGGTGGTCGCAATCGAAATGTAATTGCGCTCTTCCTTCAGGGTGACGTTCCCGTCCGCGTCTTTCTCGACGTAGGTGTAGGTCTCGCCGCCGGCCAGCGGGTACTTGAAGTGCCACATATGGCCGTCGGCTTCCTTGTTCTCGACTTCGAGGTCGGAGATCGCGGTCTCGAACTGCGGATCCCAGTTCACCAGCCGCTTGCCGCGGTAGATCAGGCCTTCCTTATGCAGCGTGACGAAGACTTCGAGCACGGCCTTTGAAAGGCCCTCATCCATAGTGAAGCGTTCACGCGACCAATCTGCCGAGGCACCCAGCCGCTTGAGCTGATTGAAGATGGCGCCACCGGACTCATCCTTCCATTCCCAGACCTTTTCGACGAACTGCTCCCGGGTCAGGTCGCGGCGATGGATTTGCCTTTCCATTAGCTTGCGCTCGACCACCATCTGGGTGGCGATACCTGCATGATCCATGCCGGGCTGCCAGAGCACGTTCTTGCCGCGCATGCGCTCGAAGCGCACCAGGATGTCCTGCAGCGTGTTGTTGAGCGCGTGGCCCATATGCAGCGAACCGGTGACATTGGGCGGCGGGATCACGATCGAGAAAGGCTCTGCCCCTTCCTCGGCTCCCGCACCGGCCCTGAAGGCATCCGCCTCCTCCCAAATCTTGGCGATCTTCGGCTCGACGCTCTTTGCGTCATAGGTTTTTTCAAGCATGGGAAAGGCGTCCGGACTGTCGGGATTTGCTGGTGACGGTAAATCGGAAGGGCAAGGCCAAGTCAACCACGCGAAGACCTGCCATCTGACAGATAAGAGCGCACGATCGTCGAACCAAGGTGTAGCCCGCGCTGTCATGCGCCTGAGCGCGGCTTAGCCCTGCTAAGCTGCTGTAGGGTCCGCCGGTTGGGCCGAATAGGCGCTGTGCTTTACGCCACCTCCACCCGGAATGCGCCAAGCGCTATCTCAAACAGCATCGAGAAACCCCTTATCCAGCATCTGGCGAAAGATAGAGCGGCTTGATCACTCGCGGCAGAGCCGCTGGCAAATCCTCGGCGATGAGACCCGGACCGAGCTGGCTGCCCGCTTCCGCGTGCAGCCATACGGCTGCGCATGCCGCTTCGAAAGGCGGCATGCGCTGTGCGATCAGGCCCGCAACGATGCCGGCCAGCACATCCCCCGAGCCCGCCGTCGCCAGCCAGGGCGCGCCATTGCTGTTGATGGCGGTGCGACCGTCGGGCGCCGCGATCACCGTATCGGCTCCCTTGTAGATGATGACCGCATGCGCCGCCTCGGCTGCCGCCCGTGCCTTCCCAAGCTTCGATAGGTCTTCCTTGCCTGCGATCTCCGGAAACAGTCGCACGAATTCGCCTTCATGTGGCGTCAACACCAGCGCTGGCGCCTCCGCCCGGGCAGCGGCTTCAAACAACCATTGTGGCGCGTCGCGAAAGGCGGTGATGCCGTCGGCGTCGAGCACAAGCCCTTCCGCTCCGGCTTCGGCGAGACGACCACCGGCAGCCAATATGGCAAGCGCGAAATCGCGAGCCTTTTCACCGACACCGAATCCCGGACCCAGCACGAAGGCAGAGGACCTGCCCTCGCCGAGCACCGCGGCAAGTTCCGCGATATCGTCGACTTTTCGCAACATGATCGAGGTCAGGTGCATGGCGTTGACCGCAAGGGCATTGCCTGGGGAAAATACCGTGACGGCCCCTGCCCCGGCGCGCGCGGCTGCCAATGCGGAGAGCCTTGCGGCGCCGGTCGTAGTCGGCCCGCCGGAAAAGATGCCGGCATGGCCGCGCCGGTACTTATGCGTGTCGACTGCCGGCTTGGGAAAGACGTCACGCCAAAGCGGCGGCTTGTTCTCGAAAATCCGACCGGCAACCGTATCGAGAACGCTTGATCGGATGCCAATGTCGGCAACGATCAGGTCTCCACACAAATCCCGCCCAGGCAGCAGAAGATGGCCTGGCTTCTTGCACGCAAAGGTTACCGTCACCGCCGCGCGAAAAGCGCTTCCGAGCACCTTGCCACTTTCGCCCGATACACCGGACGGCAAGTCGACGGCGACAACCTTCAGTTTCTTTTCGGTGATCAGCGTGACTGCGCGGGCAGCGTCGCCGGAAAGTGGTTTCGAGAGCCCCGCGCCGTAAAGCGCATCGACGACAACAGCGCCGGCTGCCGCTTCGAACTCCGCAAGCGGTGATGCGGTCAGGGGGCATTCCTCGGCAGCGATTGCCGCATCGCTCCCCTCGCGCGGTGTGCCCGATGCCCACAGCGAAACGGCGATGCCACTTTCCTGCAGGATCCTGGCCGCCACATAACCATCGCCGCCATTGTTGCCCGGACCAACCAAAACCTGCACGTGCGCCGCAGCCGGGAAACGCTCCAGCACCACGTCCGCCACCGCCCTTCCGGCATTTCGCATCAGCCCGATACCGTCGAAGGGCCCCTCAGCGATCGCCAGCCGATCGGCATCGGCCATTTCAGCGGGTGTGAGCAGTTCAAGCCTCATCTGTCTTCTCCACCTGGTGCCAACGGACATTCGGACAGTTTGAGGCCGCAGGCAAATGCTCAACTTGTGCGCAGACCGCCTAAAATTTGGGCAGACAGTGAAAAAGTCGAGCTCGCGGAGCTTTGCGAGCATGACGTGATCATAGGCCAGTGACGAGTGCAAAGCTGTTCCGCCATGTGTCTTTCCTGAAAATTCGCGACGATGTCCCTTTCGCGAAGCCAGTTGGCACACTTCATGCTTGAAGGAAGCGCGAGCGGGACTGACAACCCGTTTTACTGGCAGTGGAGGCCCCATATCGACATGAAAAAGATCGAAGCGATCATCAAGCCGTTCAAACTGGATGAAGTGAAAGAAGCGCTTCAGGAAGCCGGGCTGCAAGGCATCACCGTTACCGAGGCCAAGGGTTTCGGCAGACAGAAAGGTCATACAGAACTCTATCGCGGCGCTGAATATGTCGTCGACTTCCTGCCCAAGGTGAAGATCGAGGTCGTTCTCGGTGACGACGCGGTGGAGACTGCCATCGAGGCCATCCGCAAGGCCGCTCAGACCGGACGAATCGGCGACGGCAAGATCTTTGTCTCCAACATCGAGGAAGTCGTGCGCATCCGTACCGGCGAGACCGGACCGGACGCCATCTGACGACCCCCCACTTTTCAGTTCTCAAGTTTCAACGTCATCACACAGGAAAGAGACATGACGACAGCCAAAGACATCTTGAAGCAGATCAAGGACAACGACGTGAAATTCGTCGACCTGCGCTTCACGGACCCCAAGGGCAAGCTCCAGCACGTCACCATGGACGTGGCCGAAGTCGAAGAGGAAATGTTCGCCGACGGCGTCATGTTCGACGGCTCCTCGATCGCCGGCTGGAAAGCCATCAACGAGTCCGACATGGTGCTGATGCCGGATACCGATACGGTCCACATGGACCCGTTCTTCGCACAGTCGACCATGGTCATCCTCTGCGACATCCTCGATCCGGTCTCCGGCGAAGCCTACAACCGCGACCCGCGCGGCACCGCCAAGAAGGCCGAAGCCTACATGAAAGCGGAAGGTATCGGCGACACCATCTATGTCGGTCCCGAAGCCGAATTCTTCGTGTTCGATGACGTCAAGTACAAGGCTGACCCCTACAACACCGGCTTCAAGCTGGATTCCTCGGAACTGCCGTCCAACGACGACACCGACTACGAAACTGGCAATCTCGGCCACCGTCCGCGCGTCAAGGGTGGCTACTTCCCGGTTCCGCCGATCGACTCCTGCCAGGACATGCGCTCGGAAATGCTTACCGTGCTGACCGACATGGGCGTGCGCGTCGAGAAGCATCACCATGAAGTCGCAGCTGCCCAGCACGAACTTGGCATCAAGTTCGACACCTTGGTGCGCAACGCCGACAAGATGTTGCTCTACAAGTATGTCGTGCACCAGGTCGCCAACGCCTATGGCAAGACGGCCACCTTCATGCCGAAGCCGATCTTCGGCGACAACGGCTCGGGCATGCACGTCCACATGTCGATCTGGAAGAACGGCAAGCCGACCTTCGCAGGCAATGAATATGCCGGCCTGTCGGAAAACTGCCTCTACTTCATCGGCGGCGTCATCAAGCACGCCAAGGCGGTGAACGCCTTCACCAACCCGCTCACCAACTCCTACAAGCGTCTGGTGCCGGGCTATGAAGCTCCTGTTCTGCTTGCCTATTCGGCTCGCAATCGTTCGGCGTCCTGCCGCATTCCGTTCGGCAATTCACCGAAGTCGAAGCGTGTCGAGGTTCGCTTCCCGGATCCGGGCGCGAACCCGTACCTCGGCTTCGCAGCCCTGCTGATGGCCGGCCTCGACGGCATCAAGAACAAGATCCATCCCGGCCAGCCGATGGACAAGGATCTGTACGACCTGCCGCCGAAGGAGCTGAAGAAGATCCCGACTGTCTGCGGCAGCTTGCGCGAAGCCTTGCAGAGCCTCGACAAGGATCGCGGCTTCCTGAAGGCCGGCGGCGTCTTCGACGATGACCAGATCGACGCCTTCATCGAGCTTAAGATGGCTGAGGTGATGCGCTTTGAAATGACCCCGCATCCGGTCGAGTTCGACATGTACTATTCAGTCTAAGCGTTTCTCATCTCTGGATAAAAAGCCCCGGCCGCAAGGTCGGGGTTTTCTTTTGGCGACCACCTGTGCGATCCGCCGAGAGTTGCGTCACAGGTCCCCGTAACGGCTGCGAAATAATGCATAAAAAGACCCCGGCCTCGCGGCCGGGGTATTGCCAGGCTTGTCGAAGGAGGACGACTTACCCGGCAATCTCTTCGATTTCTCCAGGTGCATGCAGCGTCCAGTCGGTGCGCCGTGCCAAGAACACGGCGTAGTAGACCGCCGCGATCGCCATGATAGCCAGCGTCGCCATCAGGCTCGGCCGCCCGAAAGCCACGTCGAGCCAGTTCTGATAGCCGACATACGCGAGCGCTAGGAAGGCCAGGATCGGCGGCAGCGGGAACAATGGCATTCGATAATGCCCGTCCGCGGTGGCGCCGCTGCGGCGCCCGGCGACTGCCGCCACGCAGAGCAGTGCGTAGATGACGACCAGCGACGTGCCAGAAACCACCAGCAGCAGGCTCAGGTCAATAAAACAGGCAACTGCTGCAGCGACCGACACCACGATGGTGGCGATCCAGGGCGAAGCATAGGTGCCGTGCACAGAGGCAATCGCGTTGTTGATCGGCCCGAACCAGGTCTTGTCGCGACCCGACGAGAAAAGCAGCCGCGAGGCCTGCAGCACGATGGCAATGACGGCATTGAAGATCGCAATTGCGATCGCCAGACTGACCACCACCGTCAGCGTATGCCCGCCACGCGCCTCCAGGAAATATTCAATCTTGGCGGGGGCGGCGAGCAAGGCGGCCAGATCGGGAGAACCGAGCAGAACCGCGGTCAGAGGAATAAGTTCCGCGGCAACCGTTATGATGAGCGCCCAAAGGACGACCTTGCCGATGCTGCGCTTGGCGTCCTGTGTCTCCTCACCGAAATAGGCGGCGGCACCATAGCCATTATAGGCGAAAATCGCGACTGCGGTGGCCGCCAGGATCAGTCCGGTCGAGGCCGGCACCAGGGAGTTGGTCGCGGCATCGAGGACCTGGGGTGCGGTGAACAGACTGGAAAGCGGCCGCTCGACGTTGATGAAGCCGAGCACGACCAGGATCAGCAGCGCCAGCATCTCGATGCCCAGGAATATCCCGGTGACGAAGGCGTTGAGCTTGATGCGCAGCGCCGCCACGATACCCGCCAGGATAATCGTTGCCACGCCGACCCATTGCGCACTGAGATTGGGTAACAGCACACCCAGATAGGTGCCGACGCCCAGCGCCACCACCGCGATGATCAGGACGATCGAGATAAAGACGAGGACCAGGGTGACAAAGCCCCAGAAACGGCCAAGGGTGCGGCCGATCATGGTGTATTCGCCGCCGGCTGTCGGATACGCCGATGAGAGTTCCGCATAAACGAAGGCCATGAACAGACCGATGATGGCGGCAAAGAGAAAGGACAGGAACGAGCCGGTACCGGCGAGCGCTATGACGCCCGGCACGATGATGAAAACCGATGAGGCCGGCGTAACTGCCGACAGCACGATCATCAGAGTGCCCAGTCCGTTGAGTGCACGATCAAGCCCGCCGCTTGACGGCGTATCCTGCGATGACATCCAACCCTCCAATTTTTACGCTGTTAAAATAACGTTCCCAGGAAAACGCTACGCCTGACTCGTCATCACGTCAATAAATCTCGGCAAAAATCACTTGCCACCATCATGATATCGATTTTAATTTGAATTCCGTTCAGGAGAAAAAATGAGCAGACCCGTCTCCCAGGCCGAACGCCGCCTCGTCTTGATCAGCGCAGCCGAGGCGATGATCGCCAAGCACGGCCTCGCCGGCGTGACCTTGCGCGCCGTTGCAAACGAGGCTGGGATGACTTCAAGTGCGGCGCTCTACTACTATCCCGGCCTGAAAGACCTTCTGGACGACGTGCAGAAGCAGGCTGTCGAGCGGTTCTGCACGCTCAGGGCAGCGGCAATCGCGGAGATCTCAGACCCGCGCGAGCGCATGAAGGCGATGATCCGCACCGGTATCCCGGAAGATCCCGGCGACCGGCTTTGCCGGCTTTTGATGGAGCTTGGCGCTTACGCCCGCTCCGATGCCGCCTATGCCGCGCGCCACATCACTTTGTTCGAACGCCAGGTCGCCATCTATATCGGCATCCTTGAAGCCGGTGCGATCACCGGTGTCTTCAAGCTGTCCGATGCCAGCGATACACTGGCGCGCAGCCTCGTCATCCTCGAAGATGGCCTCGGCCTCCACCTTCTCAACGTCGTACCCGCGGTCGACTATCCGACCGCACTCGGCATCCTCACAGCCTACGCCGAGACCGCGACCGGTTGCCGGCTTTCCTGACCCTTCTTCAGAGTACCATTTCAAGGACGGATCGCATGAGTGAGACTTTGCTTGTCACGCCCGCCGGCAAACCGCGTGCAAGGGCGCTTGGCATTCCCTTCACCGGCAATCCGGGCCGCTTCAATGCAATAACCGACGTGCCGGGGGTCGAGGTCGGCTACACCACGCTTATCTCAGGCGACGGCAAGATGGAAATCGGCAAAGGGCCGGTGCGTACCGGCGTCACTGCCATCCTGCCGCTCGGGCGCGAAGGGGCGGGGCAAGCAATCGCGGCCGGCCACCATTCTTTCAACGGCAACGGCGAAATGACCGGCGTGTCGTGGCTGGAAGAATCCGGTGCGCTCAACATGCCGATCCTGATCTCCAACACGCACGCGGTCGGGCCCTGCCATCGCGGAACGATCGACTGGATGGTCCGCAACAAGCCGGATGTGGCCAACCAGTGGATGCTGCCTGTGGCAGCAGAGACCTGGGACGGCTATCTGAATGACATCAACGGACCGCATGTAACCAGCGCCCATGCCGTCGCAGCGCTCGACGCGGCCAGGAACGGCGCGATCGAGGAAGGCTCTGTCGGTGGCGGTACCGGCATGAACTGTTACGCCTTCAAGGGGGGCAACGGTACAGCTTCGCGTGTCGTCAACTATGGCCATCGCGACTATACAGTCGGTGTTTTCCTGCAGGCCAATTTCGGGTCCCGCAAGGAATTGACCATCGCCGGCGTGCCGCTCGGTGCGAAACTGGCCGACGACAATCCGATCGAAGCGTTTGCGGCCAACCTGCCGGCCGGTGCCGGCTCCTGCATCGGCATCATCGCCACCGACGCCCCTCTCCTGCCCGGTCAATGCAAGGCCCTGGCCCGTCGCGTTCCCCTCGGGCTAGCGCGTACCGGCACGGCGGGCTCGCATTTCTCAGGTGACATATTCCTGGCTTTCTCTACCGCCAACCGCGATGCGCTGAATGGCCGTTTCCCGAAAGGCGAGCCGGATGCCGGCGCCTACGGCCACATAGATTTCATCCCCTGGGGCCGCATGGACGATTTCTACACCGCCGTGGTGCAGGCGGCAGAAGAAGCGGTGGTGAACGCATTGGTGGCGAATGCCGAAATGATCGGTCGTGACGGCCACCGCAGTCCTAACCTGCCCCATGACAGGGTGGTGAACGCGCTCAAAACCCGGGGCGTCATAGCAAGTTAGCATCGGGCTAACTGTGTCAAACGGCGTGCCGGCGCGGCCCACCCAAGGAGAACACCTCTTCCCCCTGCGGAGTGCTTCGAGCTTCCGCGACAAGCCTCCGGCATTCTGCTAGCTTGCCGGGCGCGGCGTCCGCCTGAAAATTTGAACTTAAAAGGTTCCGGGAAGGGATTCTTAGCTCTCCTGTGCTAGGGAGAGCCAGCTTGGGGACTATTCCATGAACAATAGCGATCCCGTACGCCGCTTCTCAGCCGACGCCGTGCGCAAGTTCGAAACTCCAGCCGGAGACAACGCAGCGTCCGGCGGCCTGAGCGAACTTGCCCAGCAAGTCGCCGCGCAGTATCGCCGCGACACGATGTCCCCGGTCATGGTCATCGGCTCGCTGCGCCTGATCGAATTTTCGCTGCTGTTCCTGTCCGGCCTTGGGCTTTATGTCTTCTACGAAGGTTTCTTCCGCAATCTCGGCTGGCAATACGCGGTGACCTTCGGGGCAGCCTCGCTGCTGGCGATCATCCTGCTCGAAGTCGCTGACTGCTATCAGGTCCCCCGGTTGCGGAGACCCGTCGCCAATTTCGGCCGCCTTCTGTCAGTGTGGGCCGGCACCTTTGCCGGTCTGGCCGTGGCCGCCTTCTTCCTGAAGATCTCAGAAGACTATTCGCGCCTCCTGTTCGGCACCTGGTTCATCGTCGGCTTCGCGCTGGTCTTCCTGGAGCGCGTTGTGACAGCCCGTCTGTTGCGCCGCTGGGCGCGGGACGGACGGATGGAGCGCCGCGCCGTCATTGTCGGCGGCGGCAAGGCTGCCGAAACCCTCATCCGCTCTATCGAAAAGCAGCCGGATAACGATATCCGCATCTGCGGTATCTTCGACGATCGTGACGACAGTCGCTCGCCTCCCGTGGTGGCCGGTTATCCCAAGCTCGGTACGATTGCAGAACTCATCGAATTTGCCCGTGTCGCCCGCATCGACATGCTGATCGTGTCGCTGCCGATCTCAGCGGAAGCACGCGTGCTGCAGTTGTTGAAGAAACTCTGGGTGCTGCCGGTGGACATCCGGCTTTCGGCTCACAACAATCAGTTGCAGTTCAGGCCACGTTCTTACTCCTATATCGGCTCCGTGCCGCTGCTCGACATCTTCGACAAGCCGATCAACGACTGGGATTCCGTCGCCAAGCGAGGCTTTGACATCATCTTTTCGATCATCGGTATCGTCTTGTTCTCGCCGATCATGCTGGTGACGGCGATCGCCATCAAACTCGACAGCAAGGGCCCTGTCCTCTTCAAACAGAAGCGACACGGTTTCAACAACGAGGAAATCGAGGTCTACAAGTTCCGCTCCATGTATGCGGACAAGTCCGATCCCAGCGCCAAGAAAACGGTGACCAAGAACGACCCGCGCGTCACCCGCGTCGGCCGCTTCATCCGCAAGACTTCGATCGACGAACTGCCGCAGTTCTTCAATTCATTGTTCGGCACGTTGTCGCTGGTCGGCCCGCGTCCGCACGCAGTGGCCGCACAATCGCACAACCTGCTCTACAACGAAGTCGTCGACGGCTATTTCGCCCGCCACCGCGTCAAACCAGGTGTGACCGGCTGGGCCCAGATCAATGGCTGGCGCGGTGAAATGGATACCAACGAAAAGATCCGCATGCGTACCGAGTATGATCTTTATTATATCGAGAACTGGTCGATGCTGTTCGACCTGAAGATCCTGCTGTTGACGCCGGTGCGCCTGCTCAACACGGAAAATGCCTATTGAGCACCCAGACCTATGAGCTGCCGCGGCAGGCGGTCAATGCAAAGCTGATCGCGCTCCTCTCATCGGGCGCGATCGTTCTCGGCATCCTGCTTTCCGGCTTCGTCATTGAGGAGCCGGCTCCTTACGAACTCTACATGGCCGCACTGATCGGCATTTGGGCGCTGTTTGGCTTGTATATCTCGCGCGCAGTCGTGCCGCTGCTCGTCCTGCTGGTGACCATGAACATTGGCGGCATGATCGCCATGACGCAGATGGCGGATCTGTCCTGGACGCCACTTTACCTCGCGGTGTCGTTATTCCTTGCCTTCACTGCTGTGTTCTTCGCTTCGGTGATCGAACGCCAGCCTGGTCTCTATCGGCCGATCTTCCTGGCCTATGTTACTGCCGCAGTCGTCACCTCGATCCTCGGTATCGCCGGTTACTTCAAGCTGTTTCCGGGCGCGGAGATCTTCACCAAATATGAGCGCGCCGCCGGTGCGTTCCAGGATCCGAACGTATTCGGTCCTTTTCTGGCCTTGCCGGGCATCTACTTGTTCTATCGGCTGCTGACCGGCCCCGTGCAGCGCATGCCACTGATAGCGGTTCCTTTGCTGATCGTTGTAGGCGGCATTTTCCTGTCCTTCTCGCGTGGCGCCTGGGGGTTATTCGGGGTTGCTGTGATCCTGACCACAGGCCTGGTATTCCTACAGAACACCAGCGGCCGCTTCCGCTTGCGCGTGATCGTGATGACGCTTGCGACAATGGTGCTTCTGTTGGTTGCCATGATCGTCATCCTGCAAATCCCCGGCGTGGCCGAAATGCTGACCACCCGCGCTCAACTGGCGCAAAGTTATGACACTGCGCGGTTCGGACGCTTCGCACGCTACGCGATCGGCTTCATGCTGGCTCTCGAGAAGCCCTTCGGCATCGGTGCACTCGTATTCGGCAAGATCTATGGCGAGGACACGCACAACATCTGGCTGAAGACGCTGATGGACTATGGCTGGCTGGGTTTCGTGTCCTACCTGATACTTACCATATGGACGCTTGTGGGCGGTTTCAGGCTGCTTCTGCGCAACCGGCCCTGGCAGCCTTATGTGCTTTGCGCCTATGTCGTGTATGTCGGCCATATCGGATTGGGCAGCGTCATCGACACCGATCATTGGCGCCATTTCTATCTGCTGCTCGGCCTGATTTGGGGCGGCATCGCGCTGGAGTATCGTTATCAACGCCGTCTGCTGGTGCTGCCGTCAACAGGCTCCACGCCGTCAGGCGAGCCGGGGACAGCCAAAATTATGCTGGTTCCCGCGCAACCTACTGCAAAGCCAAAGCGGTCCGTATCGCTTCTATCTCTGGCAGCGGTGAAGTAACCTTCTCAAATGAGGTCCTAAAGCCCTGACGCACAACAGCTGGACGCTCGCCGCCAGGGAAGCGAGTTTGGTTTGGGGACAGAAACATCCCACCTACAGATTCCCTGCGAAACAGGTTGACCGGCGAATGCCTATCACGTACATCGCGACCGGCTCGGAGTGTAGCGCAGCCCGGTAGCGCACTTGACTGGGGGTCAAGGGGTCGTGGGTTCGAATCCCGCCACTCCGACCATTCTTCCCGATAGATCGACTTGACCCCAAACGGCATCCAGCATGCCGTTCGACTTCTACCGCCCGGGACTTCAAAGCGTTTCCGTTTTTCACGGAAACGCGGCAACGCTCTAAGTTTTTGTTTTCGTCGCATTTTTGTAACGCCAAGTGATTCCACTTGGCTACAAAATGCTCTAGCGCACCTGATCGAGCAGACGCTTGCATTCCAGCAGGTCGAACAGCGCTTCCTGTAGCAATGCTCGGTTGTCGCGTGAAAGCTTGCCTGAACCGGCCTGCACCGGCCCCTCGTCATCTGCCTTGCCAAGGCCGAAGAAGCGGCGATTGGGCTTGGCAGTTGGTTGGCCTACCAGCAATTCGTCTTCAGCGCGCGGTTGCGCACCAGGCGTCAACGGCACTTCTTCCGCCTGCTTGCGCTGGGCAATCGCTTCAACGGCCGCAACGTCGCCGTGGCCAACAGCGATCAAGAACTGGTTCCCGTTCTCGCGCAGAAGCTTCTGCACGCCCTTGATCGTATAACCCTGGTCATAGAGCATATGACGAATGCCCTTGATCAGCTCGACGTCCTGCGGCCGGTAATAGCGGCGGCCGCCGCCGCGTTTCATCGGCTTGATCTGGGTGAAACGCGTTTCCCAGAAGCGCAGCACGTGCTGCGGCAGATCAAGGTCTTCTGCAACCTCGGAAATGGTGCGGAAGGCGTCGGGGCTCTTGTCCATGGGCGGATCCTCGCGCTGGGCATCGGATCGGACGCGTCGTCGCGTGCGCCGGGTCAATCCAATGCGCAAAGAACAGACGAACCGAAGATTCGACACATCTATGTCGAATCGAGGTTTATTTCAGCGGTTTATCGCCTGATTTTCAAGCCTGGCCTGAGGCTACGGCCGGTTTTCAACCGGCTAGTCGGCTATTTGCCTTTGGTCTTGGCCTGATGCGAGCGCAGGATTCGACTCTTCAACACGTTCGAAGCCTTGAAGGTCATCACCCGGCGCGGCAGAATCGGCACTTCTTCGCCGGTCTTAGGATTGCGACCGATGCGCTCGTTCTTGGAGCGCACATGGAAAGTCGCGAAGGACGACAGCTTGACCGTCTCTCCGCGCACGATCGCCTCGCAGATTTCGTCAAGCACCGCTTCGACCAGTTCGGCCGACTCCGTGCGGGACAAGCCGACTTTTCGATAAACGGCCTCTGCAAGGTCAGCACGTGTAAGCGTCTTTCCCCCCATCAGACCGTCCTATCAGCTTTTGCTCAAATGTATCGACTAAACGAGGGCGGAGCCTAAGTAATTGACTCGACAAGGTCAAGAACCGAACCGTGCGGTTCGCCTCACCATCTGACGAGAACCGCACCCCAGGTGAAACCACCACCCATCGCCTCGAGAAGAACGAGGTCGCCGCGCTTGATGCGACCATCGACGGCAGCGATCGAAAGCGCCAACGGCACCGAGGCGGCCGAGGTGTTGCCGTGCTTGTCGACCGTGATCACCACTTTCTCTTCCGCAATGCCGAGCTTCTTGGCGGAGGCGTCGATGATGCGTTTGTTTGCCTGGTGCGGCACGAACCAGTCGAGGTCTTCGGCCGTGATACCCGCCTGCGAAAACGTCGCCTCGATGACGTCGGTGATCATGCCGACGGCATGCTTGAACACTTCCCGGCCTTCCATCCTGAGATGACCGACCGTTCCCGTGGTCGACGGTCCGCCATCGACGTAGAGCTTTTCCTTGTGCGTGCCGTCGGAACGCAGGCTGGCTGCCAGCACACCACGATCGGCGATCGTGCCCGCCCCTTCTGTCGCCTCCAGCACCAGCGCACCGGCGCCGTCCCCGAAAAGCACGCAGGTGGAGCGGTCATTCCAGTCGAGAATTCGCGAGAACGTCTCGGAGCCGATGACCAGAACGCGCTTGGCCAGCCCCGCACGGATGTAAGCATCAGCCGTGGTGACCGCATAGACAAAGCCGGAGCACACAGCCTGCATGTCAAATGCATAGCCATGGCGCATGCCCAGCCGCTGTTGGATCTCGACCGCTGTGGCCGGGAACGTATTGTTGGGCGTGGAGGTCGCCAGCACAATCAGGTCGATATCGTCAGGCGTCAGACCGCCATTGGCAAGCGCGGCACGCGCCGCAGCCTCGCCGAGCGAAGCAGTCGTTTCGTCATCCGAAGCGATATGCCGCTGGCGGATACCGGTACGCTGGACGATCCATTCGTCCGACGTCTCGACCATGCCCTCGAAATCGGCATTCTTCATGATGCGGCGGGGCAACGCCTGGCCCGTACCGCGCACGACTGATCTGATCAAGCTAGTCTATCCTTCTTCGTCGACCGCGACGTCGGGCCTTCTCGAGGCCGGAGACTGAGGGTTGCGCGCGTGAAACAGATCGAGATCCGCCTCAATACGATCAAGCAACCGGTTGCGCACCATGTCGTAGGCCAGTTCCACCGCCGCTGCAAACCCTGCCGAATCGGCACCGCCGTGGCTTTTTACCACGACACCGTCCAATCCGAGGAAAACACCGCCATTGGAACGGCTGACGTCCATTTTTTCGCGCAAAAGGTCGAAAGCGCCTTTGGCGAACAGATAGCCAATGCGTGCCATCAGGGTTCGGCCCATGGCCGCGCGTAAATACCCGCCGATCTGGCGCGCTGTGCCTTCCGCGGTCTTCAAAGCGATATTGCCGGCAAAGCCCTCCGTCACCACGACGTCAACGGTGCCCTTTCCGATGTCGTCGCCCTCGACAAAGCCGTGGTAGGTGAGTGAATTCATGTCAGCCTCGCGCAGCATGCGCCCGGCCTCCTTGACCACTTCCTGGCCCTTGATCTCTTCGACACCAACATTGAGCAGGCCGACAGTCGGCCGCTCCACACCGAAGACGGCGCGTGCCATGCCGGTGCCAAGAATGGCGAAATCGACCAGCTGGTGGGCGTCGGCGCCGATGGTTGCACCGACATCCAGCACCACGCTTTCGCCACGCATGGTCGGCCAAATGGCCGCAATCGCAGGCCGATCGATGGTTGCCATCGTGCGCAGGCAGAATTTCGACATCGCCATAAGCGCGCCGGTATTTCCTGCGGACACGCATGCATCGGCAGAATTGCTTTTTACCGCTTCGATCGCCTTCCACATCGACGATTTCCAGCGGCCATGACGCAATGCCTGGCTTGGCTTGTCGTCCATGCGGACAGCCACATCGCAGTGGAAGAATTCGCTCTTCTCGGCGAGGCCGGGAAATTTCGCCAATTCAGGCCGTACCACTTCCTCGCGACCGTAGATGACGAAACGGATGTCCGGACGGCGGGTGGCGACAGTATGGAGCGCCGGAATGACCACGCCGGGACCGTGGTCGCCGCCCATGGCATCAATGGAGATTTTTATCACGCGTTATTCATCTCGTGGGGTTGGCTTGGGACCATCGTGACTTTCCGGCGAAAATAGCGGTTTTGAATCCCCGCACAACCGGCTTTTGTCGTCAGTCCATGGCTTTCAGGATTTTCCTAGCAGGGATTTCAGCTTTCTCTGGAATTCGCTTTCCTCTGCCGGTTCTTGCGAGGCGATGTCGATCGTCACACCAAGCTTGCGCGGATAAGGGTCGATCGCCAGGCCAAAGAACTGTTCGGCCAAAGCACCGACATCGACGGTATCGCCGCTGAAGGTTTCCGGACTGTCTGGCCCTTCCGCATCGAGCATGATCTCGCCACCGCCTTCGAATCCCTGGCGACCAAGTTTCGAATCCTCGGGAAGAAAAAGGCCCTCCACCTCTTCGTCGATATGGGCAGTGACAGGCTCCAGCGTTACCACGCAGGCCTGGGTGATGTCTGCTTCGACGCGGCCGGTCACTTTGACGCCATGGCGCTTCCACGGAGCGACCAGAAGCTCGGCGACATAACGCTCGACCGAGAGCAAATCATGGTCCTTGGCCAGAGCTTCACGCTGAGCCGGATCCGCTTCGATGCGTACCGGCATACCGTTTTGCGGCAAGCGCGAAACATGTGCGTCGAACGAGACGGAACTCGTGGACTCTTCCTGGTGCTTCATCGTTATTACCCTTCAGCCTGCGGCGGCCGGATAGGAAAGCTCACCCAGACAGATCGCCTGCGACGACTGTCCGGCGAGCGCGTCTCTGGCCCGCATTACATAAGTCGCCATCTGAGCCGCCTCCTTCCAGACCGCGACTTCAGGGCGAACGTTGCGGGATAAGGCGGCTGCAAGATCGCCCTCGTCATTACGTTCCAACGCATCCGCATAGGCGGCGGTTCGCCCATAATACATCTTTGCCAGCTTCTTCATGCGTTTCGGCACGCCGACATCGCTGATGCCGAGCTCCCGCAGCGAATGGTCTACATCGGTGAAGAACTCGTCGATCAGCGTCTGGGCCAATTCCCCTGCCACGCCGCTCTCACCATGTAGCCGGTGCTGGAACAGGAACATGTGCAGCGACAGCATCTCGAAACGACCGAGCGGCGTGTCGGGCACATTCCAGTCCGAATAAAAGAAAGTTTGCCGCGCCGCCGCCACGATTTGCCCGTACAGGGCCTCGATTATGGCGCGGTTGGCTTGACGTTGGCGGCCGAACAGGCGCTGAAACATGGGGACGGTCTCCCGGGGACCTGTTTGTTAAGGCACAATTGTTGCATCGGCGGCTAAGCTGGTTTACCGGTTTTGCCGCCTCGCGCAAGCCGGTGCCCGAGAGTGGACTATGGAGTTGTCGTTGCGCGCATTGAAATTCAAGTCGACCGCCTTGCTGGCAGGTCCTGCTTCCGTCGCCTCGATGCTTGTCATTGCGACGGCGCTGAGCGGTTGCAATTCGTCCAAGATGTTCGGGGACCTCACTCCCGGCGAAACCCTTACCCAAGGCTACATCGTCGACCAGCAGACGCTGGATTCGGTTCCGGTGGGCTCCAGCCGCGAACAGGTCCTGCTTGCGCTCGGCACCCCCTCCACGACCGCGACCTTTGACAATGAGGTCTTCTACTACATCTCCCAGACACGCCGCCGTTCGGTTGCCTTTGCCAATCCGCGCGTTGTCGACCAGAAAGTGCTGGCGGTTTATTTCGGACAGGACGGTCGTGTTGAACGTCTTGCCAATTACGGGCTGAAGGACGGCAAGGTGTTCGACTTCATCTCACGCACGACGCCGACCGGCGGCAAGGATCAGAATTTCCTCGGCCAGATCATCTCCGGCGCCGGCAAGCTCAAGCCCAATCCGGCGGCAGCGCTCTAATCCATCGGCAGTGCGGCCAGCAACGGCCGAACGCATGAAACGAAAGAACCCGCGGGAGCGATCCCGCGGGTTCTTGGTTTTCGGACCGAATTCAGACAGGCTTAGCTGTGAGCCAGTACAGCCAGCAGCAGCAGCGCGACGATGTTGGTGATTTTGATGGCCGGATTGACGGCCGGACCGGCGGTATCCTTGTAGGGATCGCCGACCGTATCACCGGTTACGGAAGCCTTGTGGGCTTCCGAGCCCTTCAGATGCTTCACACCATCCTTGTCGACAAAACCGTCCTCGAACGACTTCTTGGCGTTGTCCCATGCGCCGCCACCGGAGGTCATCGAAATGGCCACGAACAGGCCGTTGACGATGACGCCAAGCAGCGACGCTCCAAGGGCCGCGAAAGCCGACGCCTTGGAGCCGGAGATCAAAAGCACGCCATAGTAGACAACCAGCGGCGCAAGCACCGGCAACAGCGAGGGAATGATCATTTCCTTGATTGCTGCCTTGGTCAGAAGGTCGACCGCGCGTGCATAGTTGGGCTTGGACGTGCCTTTCATGATGCCCGGATCTTCGCGGAACTGGCGGCGCACCTCTTCCACGATGGAGCCGGCCGCCCGGCCGACCGCCGTCATGGCAATGCCGCCGAAGAGATATGGGATGAGACCGCCGAAGATCAGGCCGGCGACCACATAGGGGTTCGACAGGTCGAAGGAGACCGTGCCGAGATCGGAGAAGTACGGATATTGCGCGGCGTTGGCTGCGAAATATTGCAGGTCGTTCGAATAAGCGGCGAACAGGACCAGCGCGCCGAGGCCGGCCGAACCGATGGCGTAGCCCTTGGTGACGGCCTTGGTCGTGTTGCCGACGGCGTCCAATGCGTCGGTCGAATGGCGCACTTCGCTCGGCAGGCCCGACATTTCGGCGATACCGCCGGCATTGTCGGTTACCGGGCCGAAGGCGTCGAGCGCCACGATCATCCCAGCGAGACCCAGCATGGTGGTGACGGCGATCGCCGTACCGAACAGGCCTGCCAGTTGGAAGGTGGCGATAATGCCGCCGACGATGACAATGGCCGGTAGCGCCGTGGATTCCAGCGAGACCGCGAGGCCCTGGATGACGTTGGTACCGTGACCTGTCACGGATGCCTGGGCGATCGAATTGACCGGGCGCTTGTTGGTACCGGTATAATATTCGGTGATCACCACGATCAGTGCCGTCACCAGCAAGCCGATCAGGCCGCAGATGAACAGGTTCGTGCCGGTCACGACATGCGCGCCGGTACCGATCGTCCCCCAGCCTATGGTCATGGAGGTTGCGGCGCCCAATCCGACGATCGACAGGATGCCGGTGACGATCAGGCCCTTGTAGAGCGCGCCCATGATTGAACCGTTGGCGCCGAGCTTCACGAAGAACGTGCCGACTATGGACGTGATGATGCAGGCGCCGCAGATGACGAGCGGATAAAGCATCATGCTGGACAGAACATCGGTGCCGGCAAAGAAGATGGCGGCCAGGACCATGGTGGCGACCACGGTCACGGCATAGGTCTCGAACAGGTCGGCAGCCATGCCCGCGCAGTCGCCGACATTGTCGCCGACATTGTCAGCGATGGTAGCGGGATTGCGTGGATCATCCTCCGGGATGCCGGCTTCCACCTTGCCGACGAGATCACCGCCGACGTCGGCACCCTTGGTGAAGATGCCGCCGCCGAGACGCGCGAAGATCGAAATCAACGAAGCGCCGAAGCCCAAAGCCACCAGCGAGTCGATAACGGTACGGTCGCCGGGAGCCAGGCCCAGCGGACCGGTCAGTACCCAGTAGTAGACGGAGACGCCGAGCAGCGCCAAACCTGCGACCAGCATGCCGGTGATGGCACCCGATTTGAAGGCGATGTCGAGGCCGGCCGAAAGGCTGTTCGACGCGGCCTGCGCCGTGCGCACATTGGCGCGCACCGAAACGTGCATGCCTATGAAGCCTGCCGCGCCCGAAAGCACAGCACCGATCAGGAAGCCGATGGCAGCGGTACCCGACAGCAGCCACCAGGCCAGCAGGAACACGACGACCCCGACGATGGCGATGGTGGTGTATTGGCGCGCCAGATAGGCCTGCGCACCCTCGCGGATAGCCGCGGCGATTTCCTGCATGCGCGCGTTGCCCTGGTCGGACGCCAGCACGGACTGTGTAGCCCAGATGGCATAGACGACCGAAAGCACGCCGCAGAGGATGACGACATAAAGCATGGTCATTTGCGGATTATTCCTCGATCTATGGCCCGGCAGACCTCCTCCCCAGGCCGTGGAACCGAACCGAGACTCCCGAGCGGAATCCCGACCCCTCGATCGATTTATGCAAAGCCGTGGTCCAGACCGTCAAGCCGGCGTGCGACATTTGCCCGCATTTGCCTGCGACAGTTTACCGCGCCCCGGCAAACCAACCGGCCGCTCAGCCCGCGCATCACTGATTAGGACAAGGTTTTTCAGTCGGACACGCAACGCCGTCTATAACGCCGCTACTGCTGGAGATCGCTGTCTGGTTGCATGATGTAGATCAGAACGACAAGCATGGTCATGTAGAACTTGAAGGCGGCTTCCTGACCGTTCCAGGTTTGCGATTGCCACATTGCGAACCATTCGCCGCCAACGACCATGAAGCCGAAGTACCAGACCAGGAAGCCCATGGTGGTGGCGATGATGGCGAATTTCTTGGCATCGTTGAATGTTTGACCGCTCGCCTTGCGGGCACTCCACAGGTTCCAGGCAGCGATCAGGAAGAGCACGCAGGTCAGCGCCTCGCCGAAGATGATCAGCCAATAACCTGCAGTCCAAAGCGCAGGATTGGTGATCGAACGGTACATCAGCGCATTGCCCGGAAAGGTTGTATCCATGGAAAGCACATGCTGGACAAAGGCAAAGTTCGAGCCATAGTCGGTGATGTTGCCAAAGGCGACGAGGAAGGCGAACGCCGCCAGACACAGGCACATGATGATCTTGGAGAGACGTGACGTCATGGCAAAAGCCCCTTCTGCTTTCGATGATTCTGGTCACGGCAAAGCAAGATCACCGAGTCCCGTCGAACACGCAAGAAATGCAACGACGATTGTCTTGACCACGAGTGCGGAACGTCACGCGCAGGCTCACGATCTGACGGAACTGGTTTCACTGCGGCTACCGGAAAGCTGCGCGGCCGGCGATCTTGTGTCGTTGGAGGCCGGCAGCGGCGTGCGCCACGACTTTTCCATCATCCGCCGCCGGTGGATGGCCAGCGGGACTTCTGCAAAATTGGAAATCACGCTCGACTACCCGGCAACGTCCGCAAGGCGCTGAAAAAGCACCGGTAATGGTGGCCGTGGCTAGCTGACCGTTTGACCCATACGTCTTGCAGCGACACGTTCCAGCGCCATCAACCCGTCATAGATGAAGACGGCAAGGCCAGCGACAATGAGGCCGCCCTGGACGACAAAGGCGAGGTTGTTGGAGATAAGCCCCGCAATGATGACCTCGCCCAGGGTCTTGGCCGCAACCGTGGATCCGATGGTAGCCGTGGCCAGACTAATCACCACCGACAGTCGGATTCCGGCAAGGATGACGGGCAAACTCAACGGCAATTCCACTCTGAGCAACTTCTGCCGGTTGGTCATGCCGGCGCCACGCGCAGCCTCCACGACATTGGCGGGCAGCGTGGTGAGCCCGGTCAGCGCGTTTTCGAAGATCGGCAACAAGCCGTAGAGGAACAGGGCGATCAGCGTCGGCTTTTCACCGAAGCCCACCGCCGGTACGGCCAGTGCCAGCACCGCCACCGGCGGAAAGGTCTGTCCGATATTGACCAGCGAGCGCGACAACGGCAGGAATTCGGCGCCGAAGGGCCGGGTCACCAGAATGGCAAGGCTGATAGCCACTACGATCGCGGCGATGGTTGCTACAGCCACAGTGCCGAGATGTTGCAGCGTCAGCGACAACAGGCTGCCCTGATTGTAGATGGCCGGCGCATTGTTTTCCGTAAGTGGTTTGAACAAAGGTTCAAACCAGCCCGGATAGACGATGAACGCCACCAGGAGGACCAGCAGGACAATACGCAATGCTGCCGGCAGGAAAACCTTCATGCCGGCCTCGCCGCGAGCTTCACCAGGCCGTCGACGGTGACACGGCCAAGCGCCTTGCCGTCGGTGTCCTTGACCGGCAACGCCGGCTTGCCGGTCCAAAGCAGCTCGGCCAGTGCGTCGCGCTGGCTGGCATCTGCGGGAATGGCCTCGCCTTCCGCACTGCCCTTCTCCACCGCATCCCCGACACGGCCGAGTGAGAGGAGCCGAAATGGCCGCTCGGACGAGCCTACCAGCGTCTCGACGAAAGAACTTGCGGGTTTTGCCAAGATTTCGGCAGGCCTGGCGTATTGCACCAACTTGCCGCCGTCCATGACGGCGATCTTGTGGCCGAGATGCACGGCTTCTTCCATATCGTGCGTGACCAGTATGATCGTGGTGCCGAAATGCTTCTGGATGGCGAGCAGGTCTTCCTGTGCCTTGGTGCGGATGATCGGATCGAGCGCACCGAACGGCTCATCCATCAACAGCACATTGGGCTTGGCAGCGAGTGCGCGCGCGACGCCGACGCGCTGCTGCTGGCCACCTGACAATTCGTGCGGATAGCGCGGGCCGAAATCGGCAGGATCGAGCTGGAAAAGCTTCAACAATTCATCGACGCGCTCGTCGATACGCTCCCTGTCCCAGCCGAGCAGCAACGGTACGGTGGCAATATTTTGCGCCACGGTACGATGCGGAAACAGACCATGTCCCTGGATCGCATAACCGATGGAGCGACGCAGCTCGTAGTCGGGCAGCGAATGGTTGTCGACACCATCGAGCTTGATCGTGCCGGAGGTTGGTTCGACTAGGCGGTTGATCATGCGAAGCAGTGTTGTCTTGCCCGAGCCGGAGGTGCCGACGATCGCCGCAATCGTGCGCGGTTCGACCACCATCGAGACGTCATTGACGACGGTCTGCTTGTCGTAGCGCTTGGTGATGTTTTCGATTTCGATCATGCGACCGCTTCCTTGCGCCTGGCTGTTGCGGTGAGTTCGATGATGGCATCGAGCACGATGCCCGCCGCGAAGGCCAGCGCCACGGTCGGCACAGCACCGAGCAGCACCAGATCCATCGCCGTCTGGCCAACACCCTGAAAGACGAAGACGCCGAAGCCGCCTCCGCCGATGAGAGCGGCAATGGTGGCAAGACCGATATTCTGCACCAGCACGATACGGATGCCGGTCAGAATCACCGGGAAGGCGAGCGGGAACTCTACGCCAGACAGGCGTTGCCAATCCGTCATGCCCATGCCGCGCGCAGCCTCGTTGGCCGCCTTCGGTACACCGGCAAGGCCTACCACCGTGTTCGCAACCACCGGCAGCAGCGAATAGAGGAACAATGCCACGAAGGCCGGAGCTGTGCCGATGCCACGAATACCGATCGCGGATGCTCCCGGCACATGCAGCGCCACCCAGCCAAGCGGACCGATCAGCATGCCGAACAGTGCGATCGAAGGGATGGTCTGGATGATGTTGAGCACATTGAGCACCCCTGCCCGCAGCGCCTCGACCCTGTGGCAGAGAATGCCGAGCGGCAAGCCGACGACCACCGCAGCCAGCAACGATCCCAGCGCCAGTGTCACGTGCTTGCGCGCCTCCGCCCAAAAGGTGTCGGCACGATTCGCATATTCCTTGAGAATGGAAAGGCTGTCCCAGGCTCCGGAAGCCAACAGCATACCGACCGCCACCGCAGCGATCAAAAGGACGGCGAGACGTACAAATGGCGAGAGTTCGAGCCGTGTCAGCACGTCTGCCAGCAGCAGCGTGAAAGCGAAGATCAGCAACCAGAAGCCGGAAGCTGGCGAAACGCGGGCGAAGGTGTTGCCAGGCGGCGTAAGAAACCCGCCCGCCATGCCGATGGCGAGAGCGAGCGCCACCAGCAAAACAACACTGACGACCAGCCGCCAAGCCAGCGGCGTCTTCAGCAACGCCACGACGATTGCGACGACGACAAGCGCCAGCAACAATGGCCCGCTGACCGCTGGAAGCGCGTCGAGGATAAGACGTCCCTCGCCGGGCACGATGCGGTTGGCGCGGAAGGTGGCGAAGGGAGCCAGGAAGGCCGCATAGGCGGCAATCGCGGCAATCACCACACCCAGCTTGTCGAAGCGAATGGCCACGATCCTGTTTCCTTCAGGTCCGGCGCGCGGGGCCGCGCGCGCCGGAACCGCTCCCTATTTGAGGAAGCCGTTCTTCTTCAGGAAGTCTTCCGCGACGGCCTTGGCCGGCTCACCGCCAACCTGCACGCGACCGTTCAGCTCCTGTAGCGTAACGAGGTCGAGCTTCTCGAAAACCGGCTTCAGCACTTCTTCGATCTTCGGGTTCTCCTTGAGCACCGCTTCGCGGATGATCGGCGCCGGCTGGTAGACGGGCTGCACATTCTTGTCGTCGGTCAGCACCACAAGGCCGGATGGTTGAATGCCACCGTCGGTGCCGTAGACCATCGCTGCATTGGCGCCATTGGTCTGGTTCGCGGCGGCCGCAATGGTGGCAGCCGTGTCACCGCCCGAAAGCGTGATGAGCTGATCCGGCTTCAATGTGAAGCCATAGGTGGTCTGGAAGGCAGGCAGAGCAGCCGCCGAATTGACGAACTCGGAAGAAGCCGCCAACACGACCTTGCCACCGCCCGACACGTATTTGCCAAAGTCCGACAGCGAGGCCAGCTTGTTGGCGTCGGTGACATCCTTGCGCAACGCGATCGCCCACGTGTTGTTAGCCGGCGATGGCGTCAGCCAGACGACCTTGTTGGCGTCGTAATCGAGCTTCTTGGCCTCGGCATAACCCTTCGCGGCGTCCTTCCAGACAGGATCGTCGGCCTTCTCAAAGAAGAAGGCGGCGTTGCCGGTATATTCGGGATAGATATCGATCTCCCCCGCGATGATCGCCTTGCGGACCACCGGTGTTGCGCCAAGCTGGATACGATCGACGGTCTTGATACCGTTGGCGTTCAAAACCGACTGGATGATGTTGCCCAGTACGCCGCCCTCGGTATCGATCTTCGAAGAGACGACGACATCGGCAGCGTTTGCGGAAGCAATGGAAAGGCCGAGTGCCACAAGCGCACCGGCTAAAAATCTGGTTGAAGACATGACGGCAAACCCCTGTGATGAAACCAAAGCGATCCTGCTATTGCACGACCCGAACGGACAGTCGGGGCATACGGTTTCATAAGATGGCGGGGGAGCGCAATATTTTTATCCGGAACAGACGTTCAACCCGCGCCTATCCTGACAATCGATGCACCGCGTCGGCGTCGATCGATTTGGGTCCAACCCGAGCGAGCGCCATTTCAACCGGCCAAAGTTGGCGTCGCTCCCTTTATCGTTCAGCCCCGGCGTTCAACGCCCCTGCCCAGCAGGAGGGTCAGATAAACCCCGCCCAACAGCGAGGCGAACAGACCTACGGGAAGCTGATACGGAAAGAAGAGCATCCGCGACAGCCAGTCGGACACCATCATCAGCAACGCGCCGAGGATGACTGCGCCTGCCAGTTGCGGTCGGGTACGGTCGAGCCCCATCATCCGCGCCAGATGTGGCGCGATCAGGCCGGCAAAGCTGAGCGGGCCGACAAACTGGGCGGCAAGAGCGCTGGCGAATGCTGCTATCAGGATCAGCGTGTTGCGCGCCAGGCGAACTGAAAGCCCGACGGAAAGGGCCGTGCCAGCGCCAAGAGGCAGGATCGCCAGCCAACGGGCAGCCACCAGAAGAGGGACTGTGATCAGGACAAGACCGATCGCGGCGACCGACGCCTCTAGGAAGGTTGCCTGGATGGTGGAGCCCGTAAGCCACCCCAGCAACCTGTAGGATTGCGCATTACCGAGCGCGACGACGGCGGCAAGAACTGCGCTGCACAGCGCGTTCATCGCAATACCGGCGAACAGCAGGCGTTCGGGACCAAGGTTTCCGCGCGCGGCAATGACCAGGATCACCGTCAGCGTTACCAGTGCCCCAGTGCTGGAGCCGGCCAGCTGCCAGCCAAGCCCGGCGCTTCCCGCAAACAACAGAACAGCCGCCAGCCCCGCGCCCGCGCCGGCGCCGATACCCAACACCTCGGGGCTCGCCAGCGGGTTGGAAGTCACCCGCTGAATGACCACGCCTGCCGCCGCGAGCATGCCGCCGCAGGTAGCGGCGACGATAACGCGTGGCAGGCGCCACGCCACCAGATCGGCCAACATCTCACCATCGCTGGCAAGCGACCATCCTTGCAGCCCCCGGCCTAGCAACAGGGCAATCGCCAGTGTGACGATGCCCGCCGCGCCAAGCACGGCGATGCGCAGCCAGGGCCGGGCGACACGCTTCGGCGTGTGGGCAGGCCGATCCAGCGAGGGCCATTCGAACAGGCGCAGGCGCGGCAGCAGCCACAAAAGCAGCGGCCCGCCCAGCAAGGCGGTGGCGGCACCTGTCGGCACCCTTTCGCCGCCCGCCCCGGCAGCGAGTTGCACCAGGCCATCCGTCAGCCAAAGCAGCACCGCGCCGATCAGCGGGGCCGCGACCAGTTTCTGTTTCAGCGAACGCGCGCCGGACAGCGTCGCAAGCACCGGTGCGGCGAGGCCGACGAAACCGATGATGCCGACTTCAGCCACGACCGTGGCCGCCAGCCATACCGCCAATGCAATCAGCAGGAACCGGCTGGCATTAAGCGACAGGCCGAGCCCCCGCGCCGCAACATCGTCAAGGCCGAGAATGGCGAGAGGTCGCATCAGCAAGACGGCGGCACCAAGCCCGAGCGCCAGGCGCCAGCCGATGGCGATGGCGGGATCCCAGCCCTGCTGGACGAGCGAGCCGCCACCCCAGATGAACAGGGAAAACAGGTAGTCGCCATTGGCCAGGATCAGGGCGGCGCCGGCGGCATTGGCGGTCAGCGCCACCATCATGCCAGCCAGAACGACCGACACAGGTTCCAGTCCGCGTCGCCAGGTCAGGGCAAGGATCAGCGCGACGGCAACGAGGCCGCCGGCGAAGGCCACCGCGGTGGACGACCGCTCGACAATGGAAGGCACGTAGAGTGTTGCCAGCCCCAACGCCAGCTGCGCGCCTGCGGAGATGCCCAGCGTCGAAGGTTCGGCCAGTGGATTGCGCAATATGCGCTGCAGAAGCAGGCCCGAGAGCCCGAGCGCAGCCCCGGCAAGCAAGGCAACGGCAGCCCTCGGCAGCAGGCCGTAAACCAGGATGACGCGGTCGAGATCCACGACCTCCCCTGATTGCAGTCCTGACCACTGCACGGCGAGCTTGCGGCCGAAAAGCGCGCAGGCGAAAAGCCCGAGCCCGCTCCAAAGCAGAATCGGCAACGGGATGCGCCTAGCCATGATTCGGCTCCCGTGCCACCGCATCGGCGAGCAGGCGCGCAAAGCGGCGTGCCGATGGCAGACCGCCGAAATGGTTGACCGGTTCGAGCACCGCGACACGTCCCTCGCGCACGGCCGGCAAGGCATTCCACAGCGCATTGTCGGGCAGGCCGCGGCTGACCTCCGCAGGCAATGGCGCAAGGACGATGATCGAGGCTTCAGGCACGCGGGCAAGCGCCTCGATGCCGACGGGCGCCGCCGCGCTGTAGCTGGTGTCGTCGTGCCAGGCGTTGGTGATGCCCAGCCGCGCCAGCACGTCGCCGGGCATGGAATCCGCGCCGAAGGCACGGAAATGACGGGCGTCGCCGAGGCTGATCAGGAAGGCAGGGCGCGACGCGAAACGGCGCAAGGCCAAACGCCGTTCTTCCAGTTCAGCGCCCGTCTCGGCGGCGTAGCGGTCGGCGTCTGCTCCGCGGCCGGTGCGCTCGCCCAGCGCCAGAAGCGATGATTGCGCAAGCGGATAAGGCGGCCGGCCGGCTTCGTAGATCGGAAGCGCCAGCACCGGTGCAATGCGCTCCAGCGAGGGACGTTGATACTCGTAGAAGCCGGAAATGAGGATCAGGTCGGGGGCAAGCATGCGCAGCAGTTCATAATTTGGCGAGCCCCTCAGGCCAAGGTCGACGACGCTTGCGGGTATGGCCGGCTCCACCGCGATGCGAGCGAACTGCCTGAGCTCCGTCGCGGCGGCCGGCACGACCCCGATCGCCAGCGCCGTTTCGAGCAACCCCCAGTCGATGATGGCGATCCGAGGCTGTGCGGCAGATGCCAGCCGCGGCAGAAGGGCCGAGGCAGCCAATGCCAGGAAAGCTCGCCTGTCGAGACTGGGCGAACCCGATAAGCATGCCAGGTGACCGTCGCGCCTAAAGGACATAACTGATCGGCGCACCGGTTTGCGGATGCCTGGTTATACCCATGGGCAGGCCATAGATGCTGTCGAGCACCGTGGGTTCCAAGATGAGTTCGGGCGCGCCACGTGCGACGATGCGGCCGTCGCGAAGCGCGATCAGTTCGTCGCAGAACGATGCCGCCATGTTGATGTCGTGCAGGACCGCGACAATGGTGAGTCCCTGTTTGTGGCTGAGTTTGCGCACCAGCGCCAGGATCTCGACCTGATGCGCGAGATCGAGCGCCGAGGTCGGCTCGTCGAGCAGCAGGCAGCGCGTGTCCTGCGCCAGCATCATGGCAAGCCAGGCGCGCTGCCGCTCGCCGCCGGACAGGCTGTCGACCATACGTTCGGCCAGTGCCGTGAGTGAGGTCTGTGCCAGAGCGCGGGTGACCTTGTCCTCGTCTTCGGCGCTGAAACGGCCGAGCGCGCCGTGCCAGGGAAAGCGGCCGAGGCCGGCAAGTTCGCGCACGTTCATGCCTTCGGCGGGTGGCGTGAATTGCGGCATGTAGGCGACGCAGCGGGCGAAATCGCGCGTGCCGTAGCTGTCGAGCGGCCTGCCCGAAAACCGGATCGAGCCGGCAGCCGGCTCCTGCTGGCGCGCCAGCAGCTTCAAAAGCGTGCTCTTGCCCGAACCGTTCGGCCCGACCAGGCCGTAGAACCGCCCCGGCTCCAGCGCCATGGTCAGCGGCGGCAGGATGGTACGGCCGCCGACGGCAAAGGACGCTGCTTCGACATCGTAGAGATGCAGGTCGGGTTTCTTTGCTGCATCCATCACGGTCGTTCCTTCGAGACAGCCGGCAGCTACCAGCTGGTATGGGCCTTCAGCTTGAAGGCGCGGCCCTCGCCATAGCTGCAGACCAGGGCGCCCTGGCAGCTCGCCGCATAGGCCTTGTCGAACACATTGGTCACATTGAGGTCTATACCCCAATTGTCCTTCTCATAGCCGAGCTTCAGGTCGACGAGGGTCGCCGCCGGAACCTTCAGCGTGTTCTGGTTGTCGGCCCAGGACGAGCCGACATAACGCAGACCGCCCCCGACGGAAATGCCGTCATACCAGTCGCCGCGGAAGGTGTAGTCGGCTTTCGCCGAGGCCATCACCTCCGGCACGATGAAGGGCCGCTTGCCGATGATGGTCTTGTCCTCGTCCTTGGTGACCTCGATGTTGTAGGCGGTCAGCGCGGCGGTGACCTTGAGGTCCTCGGTGACGTTGACCTTGCCTTCCAGCTCGACGCCGCGCGAACGCAGCTCGCCGGTCTGGACATAGGTGAAGGGAGTCAGGTTGGACTGCACGTTGCGCCGGGTCAGGTCGAACACCGACAGCGTGAACAGGCCATCGACGAAGCTCGGCGCGTATTTGATGCCGGCTTCGTACTGGATGCCGTCTTCCGGCTCGAACAGCTTGCCGGAGGCGTTGGTACCGATGAGCGGATTGAAGAAGGTGGCAACGCTGGCATAGGGGGTCAGGCCGTTGTCGAATTCATAAGCGAGGCCGGCACGCCCCGAGAAGGAACCATCGCTGCGCTTCTGGGTGGCATCCAGTGTCGGCTGGTAGAAGTTCGGCCGGTCGTGCACGCTCAGCCAGCCGCGGTCGTAGCGGCCGTTCAGGGTGGCGATCCAGCCGCCGCCGAAGCGCAGCTGGTCCTGCACGTAAAGGCCGAGCTGCTGCTGGCTGAGATCCTGGTTGAGATAGCTGACCCGCGGCGTCAGCGGCACACCATAAACGGGATTGAAGGCGTCGATGGGCGGCGTGGTGCCGAACAGCGCCGACGACTGCACCTGATCGATGTTGTAGAATTTGTAGTCGATGCCCGCCAGCAGCCGGTGTTCGATACCGCCGGTGTCGAACTTGCCCTCGACCTGGTTGTCGAGCAGGAACGTCGTCACATCGCTGTCGTGGCCGAAATTGATGCGGTCGAGCGTTGTCGGGCCGGCCCAGCCATTCGGATAGATGCTGATCTCCCTGACATTGGCTGCGCCGAAGCGGGCGTTGGAGCGGATGGTCCAGTCGCTGTCGAATGTGTGCTCGAACTCATAGCCGAGCGAACCCTGCCGGCGCTGGTAGGTGTCGACATCGGGCTCGGTGTAGTTGGCGTCACGCGGGATGCGGCCATGGTTGATGCCGCCAACGATGCGGTCGACGACGGTGCCCTCATAAGGCAGGAAGGAACCGCCATTGTGGTTCTCGTCGATATGGCTGTAGTTGGCCAGGATGGTCAGGCTGGTCTGTTCGTCCGGCTTCCAGGTCAGGCTCGGCGAGATGAAACCGCGCCAGCCGTCCTGGAGATCGGAATAGGTGTTGCCGCCGGCGACCTTGCCGAGCACCCGGTAGCTCAGCACCTTGTTGTCCGAGATGCCGCCGAGGTCGACGCCGAGATAGGCGTTGCCGGCATCATTGATGCCTGTTTCGACATAGCGCCGCGTCTCGAAGTCGGGACGCTTGCTGACATAGTTGATGACGCCGCCGGGGTTCGAGCCGCCGTAAAGCACGGAGGCTGGGCCCTTCAGCACCTCGATGCGTTCCAGGCTGAACGGATCGACATAGAAGCCGCCGAAGGCATGGCTGAACAGCTGCAGGCCGTCCATATAGGTTCCGGTCGCCGTTGCCTGGAAACCGCGGATGAACATCCAGTTGGTGTCACTGTCGGGCCCGAAAGGCTGCGCGAACACGCCAGCGGTGTAGCGCAGTGCCTCATCAGCCTTCTGCGCGCCCTGTTCGTCGATCTCCTCGCGGCCGATGACCGACACCGACTGCGGAATGTCCTTGATGTCGGTGGCCGTCTTGGACCCGGTCGTGGTCGCCTTGGCGACGACACCCTTGACCTTGCCGACGGCGGCCGAACGATCACCCGTTCGTTCGCCGGCCTGCCCCTCGATGACGATCTTGTCCAGCACCGTGGCCTGCTGGGCATGGACCGGCGCCAGCGAGGCAAGGATCGCCACGCCGGAAACACCAAGCAATCTGAGCGGAACACGTGTCATGCGACATCCCCGAGCCACCTCGCCTTTCCCATCCGAAAGGCCGTTCAATAAGTTGAGCTATTAACTCATCTTATTCGACAGTGGCTTGGACCTTCTTGCTGCGAATTGTCGGTTCTTGACGGAAAACACCGGCGCGCCCGATCGGCGATCATCAATCCGCGGCATGGCGGCGCCACTCGGCCGGCGTCAGCCCCACCACGGCCTTGAACACGCGCGTGAAATGCGCCTGATCAGAGAAGCCGGCAGCGAGCGCGACCTCGCTCAGCGTCGCCGTCTCGCGGCGCAGCCTCTCCTGCACCTTGCGGATCCGCGCCCGCATCTGCCAGCGATGCGGCGGCAGCCCGGTCGAGGCCTTGAAAGCGTGGCTGAGATGCGTTTCCGACAGATCGACCAGCGCGGCCAGCTCGCCGAGCCGGATCGGCCTGAAACAATTGGCCTCGATGAATTCGGTCACCAGGCGCAGCTGCCCGCGCGACAGGCCGGACTTGCGCTGCCCGTCCTCGTGGATGTCGAAAAGCAGCGCCAGCAGCGCGTTGACCAGGCCGGCGCCAAACAGGCCGTGCATGGCAACAGGGTTCGTGCATTCGTCGGCAATCGCCCTGGCCAGCGGCGCCATGCGGGGGTCGCGAAACTGGAAGCGCGGCATCGACAGGCGCGCCGGATCGACGGTCCGGCCAAAGCGCCGCGTCACCGCGGCTTCCGAAAAATGCAGGTCGAGATGCTTGATCCGCCGCAGCCTTTCGCCGCGACCGCTGATCGGCATGCCGGCCGGCACATAGCTCATGGTTTCGGCGGCGTCGTGGCGACCAGCTGGCCGCGCGCCCGGATGGTCGAAAACGAAGACCCCACCGGGATTGAGATCGAGCATGACGAACAGGCGCGGGTCGGGCGAGATATAGTCGCCCTGCGCGTCCTGCGCGCACTGGGCGCGCCAGACATCGGCGACGACGTCGTCCCAGGCACGCCATTTGAGATTGTCGACCACGGCAAAGCCGTGGGTCATGGCATGCATCTTCGGGCGGAAGTTCAAACCTGCCCCCATCCTTCAGTTCGTTGGGGATGAGCAGATTCATGAGTACATTACTCATATTTTTACGGCAAGCTGGTTTCGCCTGCTCTTGCATGACTTTCCCACCGTCTGAACCGGAAAGATCGGCTGCGTTGCCTGGGAACGACATTGCCTCGTCAGGCGGCTCGACGCACGGCGGTCATGCGCAGTGCGCCGAGCGCCACCAGACAGACGATCGAAACCGGAAAGACCACCCAGGCCAGCATCGCCCAACCCCAGGCGTTGTAGACCGCCCCTGACATCAGCGAGGCAAAAGCCACGGAGCCAAACAGGATAAGATCGTGGAATCCCTGGATCGTGCCCTTCTCTTCGGGCCGATAGCTTTCCGTCACCATCGCGGTGGCACCGATGAAGCCGAAATTCCAGCCGAGACCGAGCAGGATCAGGGCCGACCAGAACTGCCACAACTGGATGCCAGACAGTGCGACCACCGCGCAGCCGATGAGCAACGCGAAGCCGACCGCGACAATCGCCGGCGCGCCGAAACGATGGATGAGACGGCCGGTGAAGAAACTCGGGCCGAACATCGCCATAACGTGCCACGAAATGCCGAGGGTTGCCTGGTCGGAAGAAAAGCCGCAGCCAACCATGGCGAGCGGCGCGCCGGTCATGACAAATGTCATCAGCGTGTAGGAACCCACTGCGCACAAAAGCGCGATGAAGAAACGCGGCTGGCTGACGATTTCGGCCAAGGGCCTGCCGCCATGAGCCGCCGCATGTTCGGCCCCCGAAGGCTCTCGCGTGCGCAGGAAGAGCAAGATCGCACCGCCCACGGCCGACAGGCCAAGAATGGCAGCGAACGCGCCGGCGAAAGGAACGGGTGCAAGCAGGTCTTTTGTGAAGATCACCACCTGCGGCCCAAGAATGGCAGTAATGATGCCGCCGGCCAGCACGAAGGAAATGGCACGTGCCTTGAATTCCGAGGGAGCATTGTCGGCTGCAGCAAAACGGAACTGCTGAACGAAGGCGGCCCCCACACCAACCACCAGCAGGCCGAATACGAATAGCCAGAAGCTCGACTGGAACAACGCAAGGGTGGCGATCAGCCCTCCCAAAGCAGATACCCCGGTGCCGACAAGGAAACCATCACGATGGCCGAGCCGGCGGATCAGCGACGCCGATGGCAACGCCCCCACTGCAAGGCCAACGGAAAAGCCGGTCAGCGGCGCAGTCGCAAGCGACTTGTCAGGTCCCAGAAGGAATTCTCCTGCCAACGCGCCAAGCGCGAAGCAGATCGGCCCGGCCGAACCCAGCACTGCCTGGGCGGCGGAAAGGATGAAGGCGGTGCGGCGCGCCTCGTTCTCAGCGGCGGCCGTCACAACACTCATCTCGCATCCTTCCCCTTGCCCTCACCGCGTACGCGGCGCGCAACGCGGTCGAGGACGGCATTGACCAGTTTCGGTTCGTCCTCGGAATAGAACGCCTTGGCGATGTCGACATATTCGGAGACGATCACCGCAACCGGCACGTCCTCACGCTTCATCAATTCATAGACGCCGGCACGCAGGATGGCACGCAGTGTCGAATCCAGGCGCGACAGCGGCCAGTCCTCGGTAAGCGACTGACGGATCACCGGATCGACCGTCTTCTGATTTTCAACGACGCCGGCCAGGATGGCGCGGAACCACTGCGCATCCGCCTCGCGATAGAGTGCGCCGTCGACTTCCTTGCCGAGCCGGAACGCCTCGTATTCGGCCGTGATCTCAAGCAGGCCGGAGCCGGCGACGTCCATCTGGTAGAGCGCCTGCACAGCAGCTAGCCGTGCGGCACCTCGTTTGTTGGCCTGACGCGGGGCGGAACCGGACGGTTCGGTCACGATTGCGCTCCCAATTTTTCCTTGAGTGCGATCATGGTCAATGCAGCGCGCGCGGCGAAACCGCCTTTGTCGCCTTCGCTCTTCTTGGCTCGCACCCAGGCCTGTTCCTCATTTTCAGTGGTGAGGATGCCGTTGCCGATGGCGATCGATTCCTGCACAGAAAGGTCCATCAGCGCACGGCTCGACTCGTTCGCCACGATGTCGAAATGATACGTATCGCCACGGATGACGGTGCCGAGCGCAACAAAGCCGTCATAGACCTTGCCGCCCTCGGCCATGCCGTCGAGCGCGAAAGCGATGACACCCGGAATTTCGAGCGAGCCGGGAACGGTCACCACGTCGTAGGTAGCGTCCGCTTCATCGAGCGCGCTCGTGGCGCCGTCCAGCAACGCGTCGGCGAGGTCGTCGTGGAACCGCGCTTCGATGATAAGAAGGTGAGCGTTCTTCTTTGGCCGAATGAACGCCTTGCCGTGTTGGGATGTGCCAGCCATGAAGGTCTCCGGGATTGTCGGTGACTTAGGCCGAAGCGGCGGCGGGTGCAAGCGACGTTTGCGGGTCCTTGTCGAACAGTGCGTTTCATCGGCCTATTGCGGCAATCCCGCTCGCCCCGGCCAAAGCGACTCGTTATTCCTTTAGGGATAAAATATAATCCACTGCGGGAAAGCCGCGATGAATGGCGACATTGGATGACACCGCTATCAGGAAGCTGGGAAACTGCAGGTCCACGACGCCCTGGGCTGGACGAGATCGAGGCCGCGCGGGGCCGATTGGCTCCTTACATGCTCCGCACGCCACTGGTTCACCTTGATCTTGGCTTGCCTGACCAGCGCATCTTTCTCAAGCTGGAAACACTTTCCCCCACTGGCGCCTTCAAGCTGAGGCCGGCGCTGAATGCACTGCTGTCGCGCGACATCGCTACCTTGCGCAACGGCGTAGCAACCGCAAGCTCCGGCAATATGGCCTACGGAGTGGCCTGGGCCGCCAATCGGCTCGGCGTACCGATGGCTGCCTACATGTATTCGGGAGCCCCGCAGACCAAGATCGACGGCGTGCGCAAGCTGGGCGGTGAGGTGCGCTTCATCTCCATGGAGACCTGGTGGCGCTATATCGTCGGTGCAGAGCGACCCGACCTCAAGGAACTTCTGATCAATCCGGTCACCGATCAGGCCGTGCTGACAGGTAACGGCACCATCGGCCTCGAAATCGTCGAGGACCTCCCCGAAGTCGATGTCGTGGTGACGCCCTTCGGCGGCGGCAGTCTGACGACAGGTGTTGCAAGCGCCGTCAAGGCGTCGCGTCCGCAGGCGAAGGTCATTGCGGCCGAGGATGAGAACGCCGCACCCGTTACTGCCGCCCTGGCTGCCGGTAGCATCGTCGAGATCGAAACACGACCATCCTTCGTGAAGAGTATCGGAGGACCATCGCTAGTGCCGCAGCTGTGGCCTGTCGTCAGCCAATTGATCGACGGTGCAGTCGCCGTTAGCCTCGACCAGATCACGGACGCGATGCGCTTGCTGTTTTCAAAGGGGAAAGTCGTGGCGGAGGGCGCCGGTGCCGCCTCGCTTGCGGCTGCCCTGGCCAGCGACCAGATAAGAGGCAATGTCGTCTGCGTCATCTCCGGCGGCAACATCGATGCGATGGCTTATTCGCAAGCGCTTGCGGGCACCATTCCGGATCCATGAGGCTGGCCGCGCGGCGATGTGATGGCCGTGCGGGTCAGCGCTGTGCCGGTTGAACTCTCATATCGATGGAAATCGTATCGCCTGCGGTCACGTTGAGCTTTTGCCGCACCTTGGCCTTAAGCGGCAGAAGATAGACGCCGTCCTTCGGAAACAGCGACGTTGAAAACGTGAGAACGTCGATCGTGGTCTCGACCGGTATCATCCCCCAGCCATAAGTGACAAACGTTGAGAGCTGTCTTATCTCGTCGCTGCAGCGCGTGGGTACCGGCGCAAAGAAAAACGGCGAAGGCCCTCGCCAATGGATCACCGTCGCCTCAAATTGAAATTCGAGCACCGCACCTCCCAAGGGTGACTTCAGAGCCCCTCTTTCGCCGCTTCTGCCAACCGCGCCGCATAGCGCGCCATGGTGTCGATCTCGATATTGATGCGATCACCGACCTGACGGTCAGCCCAGGTGGTGACCTGCAGCGAGTGGTGGATCAAAAGCACATCGAAATGCGTGCCTTCCACCTTGTTGACGGTGAGCGAGGTGCCGTCCAACGCAACAGAACCCTTCGGTGCGATAAATTTCGCCAGCTCACGCGGAGCCTCGAGGGTGAAGCGGACGGCGTCCCCCTCATCTTCGCGTGCCACGATCAATGCGGTGCCGTCGACATGGCCCGAAACGATGTGTCCACCCAATTCATCACCGATTTTCAGCGCCCGCTCCAGATTGATCCGGGTGCCGGCCTTCCAGTCTGCCGCTGTCGTAAGCCTCAACGCCTCTTCCCAGGCCTCGACTTCGAACCAGCGCGCATTGGAACCCTGCTCCGGCAATGCTGTCACGGTGAGACAGACACCCCCACAGGAGATCGACGCCCCAATGTCGATGGTCGCCGGGTCATAGCCGGTGTCGATGCGCAGGCCGACGCCTTCCTTGCGCGGACTCACGGCAGCGACGGTGCCGATATCGGTAACGATGCCAGTGAACATCAGACTAAATCCCTTATCCATTCGACAGCGCGGTCTTCGCCGAAGCGGGTTTCACGCAACTTGCGGAAGCCTGGCGGGACGCTGTCCGCATCGATGGGCGACATGATCCCGCCCTCGCCGATCGCTTCCGGTCCGGTGAATAGGATGATGCGGTCGACCAATCCTTCTTCGAGAAAAGCCCTCGCGACCTCCGCGCCGCCCTCGACCAACACGCTAGCCATTCCGAGCGCGGCCAGATCCTCCATCATCTCCGGCAAGGCTATGCGGCCATCGACCGTTTCAGTGCCGATGAAACGCACGCCGCGCCGTTCCAGCGCGGCCCTGCGCTGTTGATCTGCATCGGCACAGGCAGCGATATACAGCGGTATGCGGTCGGCCTCGCTTACCAGCTTGGCGGTCTCTGGAAGCCGGATATGGCGATCGAGCACGATGCGTGCGGGCGAACGTCCTTCCAGCCCCGGCAGCCGAACAGTCAGCGCAGGGTCGTCTTCCAAGGCGGTGCCGATGCCGATCAGCACCGCATCCGCTTCAGCGCGGATCAAGTGGACTTCGCGCCGCGCCGCGTCGCCGGTGATAGAAACCTGGCCGGCGCCCTTGCGACCGATCATTCCGTCGGCTGAAAGCGCAAGTTTCAGAATTACTTCGGGCCGCTTCCTGAGAGAGCGTATCAGATAGCCGGCCATCTGCTCGGCAGCCCCTTTTGCGAGCACGCGCTCGACCACCTCGACGCCCGCTGCGCGCAGGATCGCATAACCCTTGCCCGACACGCGCGGATCGGGATCGCTGGCGGCGCCTACGACCCGTTGGATCCCCGCGGAAACCAGCGCGTTGGCGCAAGGCGGTGTACGGCCGTGATGGGCGCAAGGCTCAAGCGTTACATAAGCCGTAGCCCCCCTTGCCAACGGACCCGCTTCGGCCAATGCTTCGGTTTCGGCATGCGGGCGCCCGCCGACCGCGGTCACGCCCGTGCCGACGATCATCGGACCTGAACCGTCATCGCGCACGATGATGGTGCCGACGGACGGGTTGGTGGCTGTGCGACCGAGATTGCGCCGCGACAACCTTATCGCCGCCGCCATGAAACGACGATCAAGGGCCTGCTGTTCGCGACTGCTGTTCGATACCACGTGTCTACCCGGCGTCCTCGTCGCCTTTCAGTTCGCCAAGCACGTCGTGGAAATCCTTGGCTTCGCGGAAGTTGCGATAGACCGAGGCAAATCGGACATAAGCGACATCATCCAGCGACTTCAGCGCGTCCATTACCAGGCGGCCGACTTCCGCAGAGGGGATTTCAGTCTCACCCGAACTTTCCAACTGGCGCACGATGCCGGAGACAGCGCGTTCTATGCGCTCGGGATCGACATTGCGCTTGCGTACTGCCGTCTCAACCGAGCGTGCGAGCTTGTCGCGGTCGAACGGCACTTTACGGCCGGACTTCTTGACGACGACGAGATCGCGCAACTGCACCCGCTCGAATGTGGTGAAACGACCGCCGCAATCGGGGCAGACGCGCCGCCGACGGATGGCGGCGCCATCCTCGGCGGGACGCGAGTCCTTCACCTGTGTGTCTTCGGACTGGCAATAGGGGCAGCGCATGGCGGGCCTTGGCTAACGATTCTGATTGCGCGCGAGGCTAGAGGGTTTCCGACAAAGTAGGAAGCGCGGAAGCGGATTCCAACGTCATCGGCCTCATCCATTTTCTTCACGGCGCCAGATGCTCTGGAACCACGTCTTTTATCGGATTTGCATCTACCTACAGCCGCTTGAGGGCAGATCAAAGCCGGCGGTTTCCATGAGGAAAACAGTCACCATCGACTATCCAGGCCGTGGATCAGCGACGCCCTCGGCAATGCGCTGGGCAATCTCGTCATAGCCCCGTTGGCGCGCATGCTGAAGCGCGCTGAGACCATCATTGTCCGGAATATCCCTGGCACCGGCGTCGACCAGCAAACCCACGATCTTCTGCTGCACGGCTCCGCCATCTCCGAGGATCACCGCTTCCATCAAGGCTGTCCAGCCGAGATCGTTGACATGGTCGATGTCGATGTCGGTTTCGAGCAGAATGGCCACCGTCTCAGGAAAACCGTGGTCGGCCGCCGGAATCAAAGCTGTACCACCGAAGCGATTGGTGTCCTTGAGATTGGCCTTTCCGCTCGCCAGGATTGCTTTGAGGATTTCGTTGCGGCCTTCCGCGCCTGCGTAGAGGAACGGAGTGTCCTGGATGTCGTCCTTGGCGTTGACGTCGGCACCTGCCGCGATCAACAACTTTGCTGCTTCGAGGTTGTCAGCATGCGTGGCGAGGAGCAACGCGGTGCGGCCCTTATCGTCGCGCTGTTCCAGTTCTGCGCCGCGCACGATCGCGGCCTTGATTGCTGGGATATCGCCTGCGGCGACAGCTTCAATCAGCATGAGAGGCGCCTCCTTGGCCTCGGCGGCAATGTTGCCGCTGGTGACCAAGCCAATCAGGAACATGAACACTCGAAGCATTTTCGGGAGCATTTTCTGCGACCTTTCCATCAGCCGCAGCACATGTGGTGGTCACACAGCAAAAAGGGACCCTCGGGGTCCCTTAATGTCTTTCAAAAAAGTGCGAAGGGCTTAGGCGGCTTCGGTTTCGCCCGCTTCGGCCTCGACGCGAGCACGATCGCCAGCGCCCTTGGCCGAGGTATCGCGATCAACGAACTCGATCACCGCCATGGCGGCATTGTCGCCCTTGCGGAAGCCCGCCTTCATGATGCGCAGATAGCCGCCGTTGCGCTGCGCATAACGCGGCGCGATGGTGTCGAACAGGCGCTTCACGACCGGCTCATTGCCGATCTGGGCGATGACCTGACGACGGGCATGCAGGTCGCCGCGCTTGCCGAGCGTGACGAGCTTCTCGACGATCGGACGCAGGTCCTTCGCCTTCGGCAGGGTGGTGACGATCTGCTCGTGCTCGATCAGAGACACGGCGAGGTTGGCGAACATCGACTTGCGGTGGCTTACGCTGCGGGCGAAGCGACGGCCTTTGAAACCGTGGCGCATGGCTCTTTCCTTCTTCAGTTGTTCAAGAGGCCACGGCCTCTGATGGTTTTCCGCATGACCGTCGGATCGAGCGGCTCACGCCGCCGATCCTTGGAATTCATGCTCAATATTGGTCTTCGTAACGCTTGGCGAGATCTTCGATGTTTTCCGGCGGCCAGTCCGGCACTTCCATGCCGAGATGCAGGCCCATTGCAGCCAGAACTTCCTTGATCTCGTTCAGCGACTTGCGGCCGAAGTTCGGAGTGCGCAGCATCTCTGCTTCCGTCTTCTGGATCAGGTCGCCGATATAGACGATGTTGTCGTTCTTCAGGCAGTTGGCCGAACGCACCGAAAGCTCCAGCTCGTCGACCTTCTTGAGCAACGACGGGTTGAAAGCAAGTTCGGTAACGGCCTCGGCCGCGACTTCCTTTTGCGGCTCGTCGAAGTTGACGAACAGCGAAAGCTGGTCCTGCAGGATGCGGGCTGCGAAGGCCACCGCATCTTCACCAGTGACCGAACCATCGGTCTCCAGGGTCATGGTCAGCTTGTCCTTGTCGAGTTCTTCGCCGTGGCGGGTGTTCTCAACCTTGTAGGAGACCTTCTTGACCGGCGAATAAAGCGAGTCGACCGGAATGAGGCCGATCGGCGCATCTTCGGCACGGTTACGCTCGGCAGGCACATAGCCCTTGCCGGTGTCGACGGTGAACTCCATGCGGATTTCCGCACCCTCGTCGAGGGTGCAAATGACGTGATCCGGGTTCAGGATCTCGACATCGCCTACGGTCTGGATGTCGCCGGCGGTGACGGCGCCCGGACCCTGCTTGCGCACGACCATGCGCTTAGGGCCATCGCCTTCCATCTTGATGGCGATTTCCTTGATGTTGAGCACGATGTCGGTCACGTCCTCACGCACGCCTGCGATGGACGAGAATTCATGCAGCACGCCGTCGATCTGCACAGCGGTTACCGCCGCACCACGCAACGACGACAAGAGCACGCGACGCAGCGCGTTGCCCAGCGTGAGGCCAAAGCCGCGCTCAAGCGGTTCGGCGACCAGCGTCGTCAGCGTCTTGCCCTTCGACGAAAAGTCGATCTTGTTGGGCTTGATCAATTCCTGCCAGTTCTTCTGGATCATTTTCTGTCCTTCCGTTTCCCCACCACCATCCAATCGTGGCGGGCGACCTGGAAACCATTCGGGAACGCACAAGGCGTTCCCGGCGGCATTCGAAAAGCTGTTAGACGCGACGCTTCTTGCGCGGGCGGCAGCCATTGTGAGGGATCGGCGTCACATCACGGATCGAGGTGATGGTGAAGCCGGCAGCCTGCAACGCGCGAAGTGCCGATTCACGACCCGAACCCGGACCGCAAACCTCGACCTCGAGCATACGCATGCCGTGTTCCTGTGCCTTCTTGGCGACGTCTTCGGCTGCCATCTGGGCAGCGAACGGGGTCGATTTACGCGAACCCTTGAAGCCCTGGGCGCCAGCCGACGACCAGGCAATCGCGTTGCCCTGTGCGTCGGAAATGGTGATCATGGTGTTGTTGAAGGTCGAGTTGACGTGAGCGACACCCGACGAAATGTTCTTGCGTTCGCGGCGACGGACGCGTGCGGCTTCCTTGGCCATGGTAGTCCTTTCAGTTGATCTCTACACCGCCGTAATGCCAGCGGCTACACCGGAGCGAGTAGTAGATAGCGAATAGCGAGTAGGTTTCCCTATTCGCCACTCACTATTCGCTATTCGCTCAATTACTTCTTCTTGCCAGCGATCGCCTTCGCCGGACCCTTGCGGGTGCGGGCGTTGGTGTGGGTACGCTGACCGCGCACCGGCAGCGAACGACGGTGACGCAGGCCGCGGTAGCAGCCAAGATCCATCAGACGCTTGATGTTCATCGAGACTTCGCGACGCAGGTCGCCCTCGACCTGATAGTCACGGTCGATCGTCTCGCGAATCTGCAGCACTTCGGCGTCGGTCAGCTGGTTGACGCGGCGCTCGGCCGGGATGCCGACCTTGTCGACGATTTCCTGGGCGAACTTCTTGCCGATGCCGTGAATGTACTGAAGCGCGATAACAACGCGCTTGTTGGTCGGAATGTTAACGCCGGCTATACGAGCCATGACTTCTCTTTCTCCATTTGGGCCGGACGAACCGGCGCTTTTGCGTGATCCCGCGTCCGGTGGAGGCCGGCCCTTGCGGGAGTTCCTGTTTCAAAGCGGCTGCCTTGTCCTCGCGGACAAGCAAAGCTTATGCCTGATAGGGAGACGGGCCGCCATACTCCAGCGGCCTGTCTTAGTCAAGCCTAATTGTTCAATTTTGGACAGCAGCGGCCAAAACGGTCTCAATCTGCTTCGTCACAGCATCAATTTCAGCCATGCCATCGACACCTTTGAGCAGACCCTTGGCGTGGTAGTAGCCGATCAGCGGGGCGGTCTTTTTGTAGTATTCGCGCAGACGCTCTTCGAAAACTTCCGCGTTGTCGTCCTTACGCACGGGCTGGCCTGCTGCCGCAGCTTCCTGAGCGCGTTTGACAATACGGCCGACCAGGATCTTGTCGTCGACGACAAGTTCCACGACGGCATCCAACTTGAGCTCGCGCTCAGCCAGCATCGCTTCGACTGCGTCGGCCTGGGCCAATGTCCGCGGGTAGCCATCGAGGATGAACCCGCTGGCACAATCAGCCTGGTCGATACGTTCTGCGACGATGGCGTTGACGATGGCGTCCGATACCAGTTCGCCCGCATCCATGACAGCCTTGGCCTTCAGACCGACCGGTGTTTCGGCCTTGACCGCAGCACGCAACATGTCCCCGGTGGAGAGTTGCGGAATGCCGTGTTTTTCAACCAGTCGCTGCGCCTGCGTCCCCTTGCCCGCACCAGGCGGGCCAAGCAATATCAACCTCATTTACCCCTCTTACCTCCGCGCAGCTTCGACTTCTTGATCAGCCCCTCGTACTGATGCGCGATCAGGTGACCCTGAATCTGCGCAACGGTATCGAGCGTTACACTGACTACGATCAGAAGCGAAGTGCCACCAAGGTAGAACGGTACGCCAGTGGCCGAGATCAGGAATTCCGGCATCAAGCAGATCACGACCAAGTAAATCGCGCCGATCACGGTGATGCGGGTAAGCACGTAATCGATGTAATCGGCCGTACGCTCGCCCGGCCGGTAGCCGGGAATGAAACCCGAATGCTTCTTGAGCTGATCGGCCGTATCCTTCGGATTGAACACGATCGCCGTATAGAAGAAGGCGAAGAACACGATCATGGCCGCATAAAAGGCCATGTAGAGCGGCTGGCCATGTCCCAACGAAGCGAGAACCGTGTTCACCCAGGCCGGCAGGTTGGTCGTGTTCGAGAATCCTGCAACGGTCGCGGGCAGGAGCAGCAGCGACGAAGCGAAGATCGGCGGGATGACACCCGCGGTGTTGAGCTTCAGCGGCAGGTGCGAGGTGTCGCCCTGGAACATGCGATTGCCGACCTGACGCTTCGGATATTGGATCAGGAGCCGGCGCTGAGCGCGCTCGAAGAAGACAATCAATGCAATGACGACAACGGCCAGAACAATGATTGCCAGAATCAGCGGCGTCGACAGCGCACCGGTGCGGCCGAGTTCCAGCGTGCCGGAAATGGCGTGAGGCAAGCCTGCGACGATACCGGCGAAGATGATCAGCGAAATACCGTTACCAATGCCGCGCGCGGTGATCTGCTCGCCCAGCCACATCAGGAACATGGTGCCGCCGACCAACGTGATGACGGTCGAGATGCGGAAGAACATGCCGGGATCGGTTACGATGCCGTTGCCGTTCTCAAGTCCGACCGAAATGCCATAGGCCTGCACGATACCAAGAAGCACCGTGCCGTAGCGCGTGTACTGGTTGATAACCTTGCGCCCCTGCTCGCCCTCTTTCTTCAGCGCTTCCAGCGACGGGATGACCGAGGTCATCAACTGCATGATGATGGAGGCCGAAATGTAAGGCATGATGCCCAGCGCAAAGATTGCCATACGCTCGACGGCACCGCCGGCGAACATGTTGAACATGCCGAGCACGCCCTTGGATTGCGACTGGAAAGCCTGAGCGAATGCGCCTGGTTCGATACCAGGAAGCGGAATGTAAGTGCCAAGGCGGTAAACGAGGAGAGCGCCGATCGTGAACCAGATGCGCTTCTTGAGATCCTCGGCCTTGGCGAAAGCCGCGAAATTGAGATTAGAGGCTAATTGTTCTGCAGCCGAAGCCATGGAAATTTCTCCGCCAGATGACGCGGGAGCGCCCGCTTCGGGCAGCGCCTATCACCGAGCACCGGACATAGGCTCGGCTGTGCCAAGATGCAAGCGGCCCCGGCGCGACCCGGGCGCTGAGCTCCACCGCGGGGCTGGTGCCGAGCTGGGCAGGAGTTTCGGGGGGGTGGTGCGGGGCCCCCAGCAAGGGCTCTAAGGCGGCCCGGGGCACCAGACCGCCCGC
>NZ_JAKREW010000022.1 GCF_022347545.1 Terribium retamae | reverse complement strand
TGCCTCCGCCGATCAGCGGGCCGGCCGCGCGGGCCGGACGCAGCCGGGTGTCGCCATTCGGCTCTGGCGAGCCGAACAAACCGCGGCGCTGCCAGCCTTCACTCCCCCCGAGATCCTCGAAGCCGATCTGTCGGGCCTGATGCTGGACTGCGCCGCTTTCGGCGTCGCGGATCCGACCAGCCTTTCTTTTCTGGACACGCCGCCAGCGCCGGCGCTGGCGGAAGCGCGCGCCTTGCTGAAAGCGCTGCATGCGATTGATGAGGCGGGGCGTTTGACGGCAGCCGGCTCCGCCATGCGCAAGCTCGTACTACCGGTACGGCTCGCCCATATGGTTGCCGAAGCAGCCAACCACGGTCGCGCGCAGGATGCCGCGCGGCTCGCGGTTTTGCTTACCGAACGTGGGCTCGGCGGGGATAGCGCCGACCTGGAGCGGCGGATGACGCGTTTCGCCTCGGATCGGTCGCCGCGCGCCAACGCGGCACGGCAACTTGCGGAGAAGCTGGCGCGCTCTGTCTCTTCCGCTGGACATGAAACCGGTACAGCGGGCGCACTGCTTCTCGATGCCTGGCCCGACCGCGTCGCCAAGGCACGTGGCGAGCGCGGCCGTTTCGTGCTCGCCAATGGCTCCGGTGCGATGCTGGATGCAGCCGACCCGCTCGCCGGCGAGACATTCCTCGTCGTTGCCGACCTGCAGGGCAAGGCACAGAATGCCCGTATCACGGCTGCGGCACCCGTTAGCGAGGCGGAAATCCGCGACGCGCTTTCCGATCGTATCGAAACCCGCCGTGAAACCAGCTTCGATCGCGAGAAACGTTCGGTGCGCGTGCGGGAAACGGTTCGCCTCGGCGCCATCGTGCTGGCCGAGCGGATGCTCCCTGCGCCAAAGGGGGCGGATGCCGACAATGCCGTCCTTCAGGCCGTCCGCGAACACGGCCTTGCCCTGCTACCGTGGAGCAAGGACGCGGAAAGCCTGCGCAATCGTCTCGCCTGGTTGCATCGGGGTCTCGGCGCGCCGTGGCCCGACATGAGCGACGATGCGCTGATCGAGCGGCTGGATGATTGGCTGGCGCCTTTCCTGACCGGCGAACCTTTGCTCAACGCCATTTCGAGTGGAGCATTGACCAGCGGCCTGACCGCGCTGGTACCGCATGACCATCAGCGCAAGATCGAGACACTCGCTCCAACCCATTTCGATGCACCATCCGGCAGCCGCGTGCCGATCCGCTACGATGGCGAAGCGCCGGTGCTGGCCATTCGCGTGCAGGAGCTGTTCGGCCTCGATCGCCATCCTTCGATCGCCAACGGCACCGTGCCGCTGACCCTTGAACTGCTGTCTCCCGCACACCGGCCGATCCAGATGACACGCGACCTTCCCGGCTTCTGGCGCGGTTCCTGGGCCGATGTGCGTTCCGACATGCGCGGCCGCTACCCGAAACACGTCTGGCCGGAGAACCCGCTCGAAGCTGCCGCCACCAGCCGCGCCAAGCCGCGCGGCACCTGATATCTTGCCAAGCGCGACGAACTGGCGCTGCCAAGGCGCCCGCGATAGAAGACCTGATGATCAATATCCAGCGCTCTCCCGACTTCCAGCCGACCGACCGCTTGCGGCTCAACACGTTGATCTGGCTGCGCTGGCTCGCCATCGTCGGCCAAAGCATCACCGTCCTGGTCGTCGCCTATGGGCTGAAATTCCCGCTGCCGGTCAGCTTCTGCTTCACGCTGATCGCCTGTTCCGCCTGGATGAACCTGTTCCTGGCCTTCCGCTACCCTGCCGCGCACCGACTGGCACCCCCGGCCGCCTTCGGCATCCTGGTGTTCGACAGCCTGCAGCTCGCCGGTCTGCTCTACCTCACCGGCGGCCTGACCAATCCGTTCGCGCTGCTGCTTACCGTACCGGTCGTCATCTCGGCGACATCGCTGCCGCTGCGGCTCACCGCATTGCTCGGCGCATTGGTCGTTGCTGCGGCGACACTGCTCGTCTTCTTCCACGAGCCTTTGCCCTGGTATGAAACCATCACGCTGGTGATGCCTGTTCCCTACGTGGCGGGTGTGTGGGTGGCGGTTTTATGCTCGATCGCCTTCACCGGCATCTACGCATTCCGCGTCGCCAAGGAAGCGCGGCAGCTGGCCAACGCACTTGCCGCCACCGAACTGGTGTTGCAGCGCGAACAGCATCTGTCGGCACTCGACGGACTGGCCGCCGCCGCCGCGCATGAGCTCGGCACCCCGCTCGCCACCATCACGCTGGTGGTGCGGGAAATGGAAAAGACGCTGGGCAAGAATCCGAAATACCGTGAGGACGTTTCCCTGCTGCGCACGCAGAGCGAGCGCTGCCGCGAGATCCTGAAACGCCTGACCAATCTGTCGTCGGAAGGCGAACCGCTGCTGGCGCAACTGTCGCTGAGCTCGCTGGTCGAGGAAGTAGTCACGCCGCATCGCGACTTCGGCATCCGAATAGAGCTGCAGCCGGGAGAATGCATCGGCCCCGAACCTGTCAGCCGCCGCAACCCCGGCGTGCTCTACGGGCTCGGCAATCTCGTCGAGAACGCCGTGGACTTCGCCCGCTCTTCGATCACCGTGCGCTGGGGCTGGAACGACCAGCATGTCACATTATCGATCACCGACGATGGCCGCGGCTTTCCGCCGGAGATCATCGACCGCATCGGCGAACCCTATATGTCCACCAGGCAAGGCACGGAACGCGGCGGGGGCGGGCTGGGTCTGGGCCTGTTCATAGCCAAGACCTTGATCGAACGCTCGGGCGCGAACATCGAATTCCAGAACTCGGGCGGTCCGGGCGAGGGGGCAGTCGTTCGCATCGACTGGCCGCGCGAGGTGTTCGTCAACGCCAAGGTCATGTATCCGGCAGGCCTTGATGCGGCGGAATAACGCAGAATAGCTCCAGAACCAGCTGAAAACCGCTCGAAATTGGACAATTAAGGCGTAGTCGCTATATCTGGGCGGAAAATAAAGAAGAAGGACAAGACCCAATCATGAGCGCTGAAGATGCCCATGGCAGCATGGTGACGGGCGACGATACCTCCCTGCTGATCGTCGAGGACGACAAGCCATTTCTCACCCGGCTTGCCCGCGCCATGGAAGGACGCGGCTTCGCGGTCGAAACTGCCGAAAGCGTCGAGGAAGCCCTGGTGAAGGCCCGTGCCAATCCACCCGCCTATGCGGTGGTGGACATGCGCCTCGGCGACGGCAGCGGACTGGATGTGGTGGCAGCTATTCGCGAAAAGCGTGCCGATGCGCGCGCCATCATCCTCACCGGCTACGGCAACATCGCCACCGCCGTGACGGCCGTGAAGCTCGGCGCGGTCGACTACCTTTCCAAGCCGGCCGATGCCGACGACATTTTCGCGGCGTTGACGCGCACCGGCAGCGAACGTGTCACGCCGCCGGAAAACCCGATGTCGGCTGACCGCGTGCGCTGGGAACATATCCAGCGTGTCTATGAAATGTGCGAGCGCAACGTCTCGGAAACTGCACGGCGGCTGAACATGCACCGCCGCACGCTGCAGCGTATCCTGGCCAAGCGTGCGCCGCGCTGATTTCAAGCGACGGCTTCTACAAGTTCGCCCCAGAGCATTTTGCCGCCAAGTGGAATCACTTGGCGTTACAAGAATGCGACGAAAACAAAAACTTAGAGCGTTTCCGCGTTTCCGTGAAAATCGGAACGCCCTATTGTCGCAGACAGCGCGGCTTTGCTTGCCGCGCCTCTCTGCCTTAGGCATCATCCGCCCAGCCGCAACCAGACCTAGAGCGTTTCTGTTTTTCATGGAAACGCGGAAACGCTCTAACATTTTTTGTTTTACGCAATTCCGGACGCAAAACTGTTACGCGCTTTTGCTGGAATTGCTCTAGGAGCAGACATGGCGAATGACAACCCGCGTCCAATCTCGGTTTTCCGTGAGTTTCTAGACGGCGAGGCCGCGGGCGGCATTATCCTGATCGCAGCAGCGGCGCTTGCACTGATCGTCGCCAATTCGCCCCTAGCGGAGACGTATTTCGCGGCTTTGCATGCCTATCTCGGACCGCTCAGCGTGCTGCATTGGGTGAACGACGCGTTGATGGCGGTTTTCTTCCTGCTCGTCGGTCTCGAAATCAAACGCGAGATGCTGGACGGACAGCTGTCGACCTGGCCACGCCGCATGCTGCCCGGCATTGCAGCTGCCGGAGGCATGGCCGTGCCCGCGCTGGTCTATGTCGCCATCAACCGCGACAATGCGGCAGCCCTGCCCGGCTGGGCGATCCCGACCGCTACCGATATCGCCTTCGCGCTCGGCGTGCTTTCGCTGCTCGGCAACCGCGTTCCGGCCTCGCTGAAGGTTTTCCTGACAGCGCTTGCCATCATCGACGATCTCGGCGCCGTCATCATCATCGCCCTGTTCTACACAAGCGGCCTCTCGCTCGCCTATCTTGCTGCCGCACTCGCCGTTATCGTCGTTCTGATCGTGCTCAACCGTATGGGCGTGTTGTCTCTTGCCCCCTATCTCGTGCTCGGCGCCGTGCTGTGGGTGCTGGTGCTGAAATCCGGCGTGCATGCGACCTTGGCCGGCGTTGCCCTGGCGCTGACCATTCCACTCAGAGCAGCGCCAGGCATCGCCCATGATCTGGAGCACTCGCCGCTGCACCGGTTGGAGCATGCACTGCACCGCTTCGTACCGTTGATCATCATCCCGATCTTCGGCTTCGCCAATGCAGGGGTCTCCCTGGCCGGGTTCACGCCTGCGACGCTGGTCGAGCCGCTGACGCTCGGCGTCGCCGCCGGCCTCGTTGTCGGCAAGCTGGTCGGTGTGCTCGGCGCCTCTGCACTGGCCATCAAGCTCGGTCTCGCCGACCTTCCGATGCGCGCCGGCTGGATGCAGATGACCGGCATCGCGCTGCTGTGCGGCATCGGCTTCACGATGAGTCTGTTTATCGGACTGCTCGCTTTCGCCGACAATCCGGCGCTGCAGGACGCCGTCAAGGTAGGCATTCTCGCCGGTTCGCTGGTCGCAGCGTTGGCAGGTGCGGCGCTGCTTCTGGCGGCGCCAGGCGTGGCAGATCAGAGCGAAGACGAATAGGTGAAAAAGCCGGCGCTCGATCACAAGACGCCGGCTTTTGGTTTGAAAGCTGCCGGTTACTTGACGGGATTGGCCGCCAGCCAGGCCTGCATTTCCTTGATTTCGGCCTCCTGAGCGGCAATCACTGCTTCCGCCAGCTTGCGCATCTCCGGATCCTTGCCGTTGGCCAGAAGCACCTTGGCCATGTCGATGGCCGCCTGATGATGCGGGATCATGCCGCGCGCGAAGTCGACATCGGCATTGCCCGAATATTCGATCGCCGCCATCGCTTTGTGCATCTTGTCCATCGCTTCCTTGTAGCCGGTGGTCGATGCGCCTTCCGCGCTGGTGGCCATGGCGCCCATATCGTGGCCGCTATGATCTTCCTGGGCCGGCGCGGTTTCCACCAGCACGGCTGCCAGCATGCCGGCCGCCATCAAGGCGAGGACAATCTTCTTCATCAGGTTCATTCGGTTTTCCTTGTTGTGGGTCCTAGTTGGGGTTCATGCCATCTTCCGTCCAGAGGCTTGACTGCCGCAGGAATCAGAGCTTCAGCGTGCGCAATCTCAACGAATTGGCGATGACCGAGACCGAGGACAGACTCATCGCCGCCGCTGCCAGCATCGGCGACAGGAGCGCGCCGAACACTGGGTAGAGCACGCCGGCCGCGACCGGTACGCCAGCGACATTGTACAGGAACGCGAAGAACAGGTTCTGGCGGATGTTGGCAAGCGTGCCTCTGGCCAGCCTGCGCGCCCGCACGATACCCGTGAGGTCGCCCTTCACCAGCGTGATGCCGGCGCTTTCCATCGCGACGTCCGCGCCGGTGCCCATGGCGATGCCGACGTCCGCAGCGGCAAGCGCCGGCGCGTCGTTCACGCCATCGCCCGCCATGGCGACGATGCCGCCGCGGCTGCGCAATTCCTCGATCAGCGCGCTCTTGTGCTCAGGCAGCATGTTGGCACGCACCTGGTCGATGCCAAGCCGCTTGGCGATCGCCTTGGCGGTGCGTTCATTGTCGCCCGTGGCCATGACCACGGTGATGTTCTCGTCATGCAGGGCGCGGATGGCCTCGGCTGCTGTGGCCTTGATGGGATCGGCGACAGCGACGATGCCGGCCAGCTTGCCATCGATCGCCACATACATTGCCGTCTTGCCCTCGCTCTGCAGCATACCGGCGCGATCGGCGAGAGCGGCGGCATCCAAACCGAGTTCCGTCATCATGGCGGGATTGCCGAGCGCCACCTTGCGGCCGGCCACGGTGCCGGACACACCCTTGCCGGTCACGGCCTCGAAATCGGCGGCAGCCACCACCTTCTGGCCGCGCTCCTCAGCGCCACCAACGATCGCTTCGGCAAGCGGATGCTCGGAGCCTTTTTCCAATGCTGCCGCCAACCCAAGAAGCTCGTCTTCGGAAACACCATCCGTGGCGATGACATCGGTGAGTTTCGGCTTGCCTTCGGTGAGCGTGCCCGTCTTGTCGACCACCAGCGTGTTGACCGAAGCGAACCGCTCCAGCGCCGCAGCGTCCTTGATCAGCACGCCGGCCTGCGCACCGCGCCCCGTGGCAGTCATGATCGACATCGGTGTCGCGAGACCCAGCGCACAGGGACAGGCAATGATCAGCACCGACACGGCTGCAACGATGGCGAACACCAGGCTGGGTTCGGGCCCGAACATAGCCCAGGCGATGAACGCAACGATGGCGACCAGCACCACAGCGGGCACGAAGTAGAAAGAGACGCGATCGGCCAGGCTCTGGATCGGTGCGCGGCTGCGCTGTGCCTTGGCCACCAACTCGACGATGCGGGCGAGCGTCGTTTCCGAGCCGACCTTTTCAGCCAGCATGACCAGCGAGCCATTCTTGTTGAGCGTACCGCCTGTCACCGCATCACCTTCGATCTTTTCGACCGGCACCGGCTCGCCGGTGATCATCGATTCATCCACCGAGGAACGGCCGTCCAGCACGACGCCATCCACCGGCACTGCCTCGCCCGGCCGCACGCGCAGCCGGTCGCCGCCCTTCACCTGATCGAGCGGCACATCCTTCTCGGAACCGTCGGCGTCGATCAGCCGTGCCGTCTTCGGTGCGAGGTCGAGCAATGCCCGGATCGCCGAGCCAGTCTTTTCGCGGGCGCGCAGTTCCAGTACCTGGCCGAGGAAGACCAGCGCGATGATGACGGCGGCGGCCTCGAAATAGACTGGTACCGCGCCGCCATGGCCACGGAACTGATGCGGGAAGATGTCGGGGAAGAGCGTGGCGACCACGCTGTAGATATAGGCCGCTCCAACGCCGAGCGAGATCAGCGTCCACATGTTCGGGCTGCGGTTGACGATTGAAGCCCAGCCGCGTTCGAAGAAGGGCAGTGCCGCCCACAACGCGACGGGCGTCGCCAGGACCAACTCGACCCAGACAGCAGCCTGTTCGCCGAGCCAATCACGCAGGAAAGGCAGCCCAACCATCGGCCCCATGGTGATGACCAGCAGCGGAATCGAAAGCACGGCACTGACCCAGAAGCGGCGGGTAAAATCGACCAACTCAGGATTGGGGCCTTCCTCACCCGTCGGCATCATCGGCTCCAGCGCCATGCCGCAGATCGGGCAGGAGCCGGGCTTGTCCCGGATGATCTCGGGATGCATCGGACAGGTGTATTGCGTGCCCTTGGGCAGCGGCGCGGGTGTCGGCCTGTCGCCGAGATAGGCCTTGGGGTCGGCCTCGAATTTCTTCTGACAGTTTTCCGAGCAGAAGTAGAACTTCTCGCCCTCATGGCGCAGGAAATGCCGTGCGCTGGCGCGATCTACGTCCATGCCGCAGACCGGATCCTTGGCGGTGAGGAATTCTTCTGGATGAGCTTCGAACTTGCCCCGACAACCTTCCGAGCAGAAGTGGAAGAGACGGCCGCCATGTTCGAAAGTCGGCTTGCCGGCATTGGGGTTGACCTCCATCCCGCAGACCGGATCGCGCAGGATATCTTCGCCACCCGATTTGATGCCGCCACTCGAACAGCACGAGCCGTCCTTGGCGTGGTCATGATGGCTGTGGCCGTGATGCCCGTGGTGCGCGTTCGTCATTGCAAAAACCTTCGGATCTTCCGCTTTTGATCGCAGATAGGGCTTCCAGCAACTGGAAGGTCAAGGGGCAAATCAGGCTTTGATTCGAGGCTCGCGCGTGCCCATACCCATAGCCGTCAAAACAGGCTATAGACGCCGCCGGAAAGGCGCTACCGAAGGCCAATGGCGAAGATTCCCCTCAAGTTCGACGAGATCATCGACGGCAGGCTGCTGCGCGAGGAATTGTCGGCGCTGACCGCCGAGACAAATGGCGACGGGTCCGGCCAGCCAGTGCGGACGGCCGTCCTGAAACTGCTCAAGACCAGGATGGCGGAAGGCCGCAAAGTGGCTGAACGCCTGCTGATGGATGACGGCGGCGGCACGGCTTGCGCTGCGAGGCTTTCCCATCTGATGGACGAGATCATCGCTGCGCTCTACGACTTCGCAGTCACCCACGTCTATCGCGCCAAGAACCCGTCCGTTGCCGAACGCATGGCGATCGTCGCCGTCGGCGGCTATGGACGCGGCACGCTGGCGCCCGGGTCCGACATCGACCTGCTCTTCCTGTTGCCTTACAAGCAGACCCCCTGGGGCGAGCAGATCGTCGAATACATGCTCTATATGCTGTGGGATATGGGGCTGAAGGTCGGCCATGCCACGCGCAACATCGAGGAATGCCTCAGGCTGTCGCGATCGGACATGACGATCCGTACCGCCGTATTGGAGGCGCGTTTCATCTGGGGCGAAAAGCCGCTCTGCGACGAGCTGATCACCCGTTTCGACCGAGAAGTGGTGCGCAATACCGGCGCCGAATACGCACAGGCCAAGCTCGCCGAGCGTGACGAACGGCACCGCAAGGGCGGCGAGAGCCGCTATCTGGTCGAGCCCAATATCAAGGACGGCAAGGGTGGCCTGCGCGACCTGCAGACGCTGTTCTGGATCGGCAAATATTTCTACCGTGAGCGCACGGTGGAGGAGCTGGTTGCCCAGGGGGTGTTCACACGCGACGAGTTCAACCAGTTCCAGAAGGCTGAAGATTTCCTATGGGCCGTGCGCTGCCACATGCACTTCCTGACCGGAAAGGCCGAAGAGAGGCTGCATTTCGATATCCAGCGCGATATCGCCGACCGGCTCGGCTACAAAAGCCATCCCGGCCTCTCGGCCGTCGAACGGTTCATGAAACACTACTTCCTGGTCGCCAAGGATGTCGGCGACCTCACCCGCATCTTCTGCGCGGCGCTGGAGGAAGAGCAGGCCAGCCACGTTTCCGGCTTCAACCGGCTTTTCCTCACCTTCTCGCGCCGGCGCCGCAAGCTGGCCGGCACCGCCGATTTCATCGTCGACAACGACCGCATCAACATTGCCGACAACAAGGTGTTCGATCGCGACCCGGTGAACCTTTTGCGCCTGTTCTGGTTCGCGGACAGGCATGCGCTGGAATACCACCCGGACGCGCTGAAGCTGGTGACCCGCTCGCTCAAGCTGGTCGACCGCAATCTGCGCCGCGATCCTGAAGCGAACCGGCTGTTCCTCGACATCCTGACCTCGGATCGCCAGCCGGAGCTCAATCTGCGCCGCATGAACGAGGCCGGCCTGCTCGGCAAGCTGATCCCCGATTTCGGCAAGATCGTCGCCATGATGCAGTTCAACATGTACCACCACTACACGGTGGACGAGCATCTGCTGCGCTGCATCGACGTGCTATCCGAGATCGAACGGGGCGGCGGCGAAAAGATCCATCCGCTTTCGCACAAGCTGATCGGCGAATTGAAGAACCAGCGCGAGGCACTCTACGTCGCCGTTCTGCTGCACGACATCGCCAAGGGCCGGCCGGAGGATCATTCCGAGGCCGGTGCGAGAATTGCCCGGCGTCTTTGCCCGCATATGGGACTCTCCACCACCGACACCGAAACCGTCGCCTGGCTAGTGGAGAACCATCTGGTCATGTCGATGACGGCCCAGACACGCGACCTCAACGACCGCAAGACGATCGAAGATTTCGCCAATGTCGTGCAGTCGGTGGAGCGGCTGAAAATGCTGCTCATCCTCACCGTCTGCGATATCCGCGGCGTCGGCCCCGGGGTGTGGAACGGCTGGAAGGGCCAGTTGCTGCGCACCCTCTACTACGAAACCGAGTTGCTTTTGACCGGCGGTTTCTCCGAAGTCTCGCGTGCCGAGCGCACGGCCGCGGCGCGCGAGCAACTGGAGAATGCCTTGTCGGACTGGCCGCGGGAAGCACGCAAGCGCCTCGTCGGGCTGCACTACGAGAACTATCTGCTCACCGTCGACCTGAAGGATCAGCTGCGTCACGCCGCTTTCGTGCGCGAAGCCGACGCAGCGGGCAAGAAGTTGGCCACCATGGTCAAGACGCACGAATTCGAGGCGGTTACCGAAGTGACGGTTCTGGCGCAGGATCATCCGCGCCTGCTCTCCGTGATTGCGGGAGCCTGCGCGGCCGCCGGCGGCAACATCGTCGATGCGCAGATCTTCACCACCGCTGACGGGCGGGCACTGGATACGATCCTGATCAACCGGGAGTTCGATCGCGACGAAGATGAGCGTCGGCGCGGCGAACGGGTCGGCAAGCTGATCGAGGACGTCTTGTCCGGCCGCGCCTGGCTGCCGGAAATGATCGAGAAGCGTACCAAGCCGAAACGCGGTGCCAAGACATTCCGCATCCAGCCGCGCGCCGAGATCCGCAACACGCTTTCCAACCGTTTTTCGGTGATCGAAGTCGAAGGGCTGGATCGGCCCGGCCTGCTCTCCGAGATCACCGGCACGCTGTCGGATCTGTCGCTCGACATCGCTTCGGCGCACATCACCACCTTCGGCGAGAAGGTGATCGACACTTTCTACGTCACTGACCTGACCAACCAAAAGATCGAAAGCCAGAACCGCCTGAAGACCATCCGCGAGCGGCTGATTGCCACGCTGGAAGGAACCCATGCCGGGCGCGGCAAGACGAAAGCAGCCGCTGAATGAGACAAGTTCAGAGTATCTCCCCCCTTAAGGGAGAGATGTCGCCGAAGGCGACAGAGGCAGTTGTCTCAGAAGGCACCGCCATAAAGCAATTCCAGGAAAAGTGTGTAGCGGTTTTCCGTCCGGAATTGCGTAAAAACAAAGGACTGGAGCGTTACCGCGTTTCGGTGAAAAACGGAAACGCTCTAGTGTTGAGCACTGCCGCATCGACCCTACCCGACCGCTGCGCGGCTACCCTCCCCACAAGGGGGAGGGAAGACGCATGAGCCTCGTCAAGAAATTTGCCACCGTCGCCTCGGGCACGCTGATGAGCCGCATCCTCGGCTTCACGCGTGAGATGTTCATGGCGGCGGCGCTCGGCACCGGACCGGTCGCGGATGCTTTCAACGCCGCCTTCCAGCTGCCCAACACCTTCCGCCGGCTGTTTGCCGAAGGTGCTTTCAACGCCGCCTTCGTGCCGCTGTTCTCCAAGGAAATCGAGGCAAACGGCATCGACGGCGCCAAGCGCTTCTCCGAAGAGGTCTTCGGCGTGCTGTTCTCAGCGCTGCTGGCGCTGACGATCGCCATGGAACTGGCAATGCCGCTGATCGTTCGCTACCTGGTGGCGCCCGGTTTCGCCGACATTCCCGGCAAGTTCGACGTGACGGTGCGGCTTGCCACCATCATGTTCCCCTATCTCATCTGCATGTCGCTCGGCGCCATGATGGCTGGCATGCTGAACTCGCTGCGCCGCTATTTCGCAGCCGCTGTGGCACCGGTGTTCCTCAACATCATCCTCATCGCGGTGCTTGCCTATGCCTGGTACGAAGGCAAGGACGCGCATTATGTCGGGTACGGGCTGGCCTGGGGTGTGCTTGCGGCGGGCATCGTTCAGCTGACGATCGTATGGATTGCCGTTCGCAACGCCGGCATGCGCGTCGGCTTTCGCCGCCCGCACATCACGCCAAACGTCAAACGGCTGCTGTGGCTGGCGCTGCCGGCAGCGATCACCGGCGGCATCACCCAGATCAATCAGCTGATCGGTACGGCTATCGCCTCTGGCCAGAACAGCGCTGTTTCTTCGCTCGCATATGCCGATCGCGTCTATCAGTTGCCGCTCGGCGTCGTCGGCATCGCCGTAGCGATCGTGCTTTTGCCGGAACTGTCGCGTGCGCTGAAATCCGGCAACATGGTCGAGGCCGCCAACCTGCAGAACCGTTCTGTCGAGTTCACCTTGTTCATGACGCTGCCGGCGGCGGCCGCATTGCTGGTGATGTCCGAACCGATCGTGCGGCTGCTCTACGAGCGCGGAGCTTTTGCAGCAAACAACTCGACACCGACGGTAGCCGCCATCCTTGCGATCTTCGGGCTCGGCCTGCCGGCCTTCGTGCTGATCAAAGCCTTCACGCCAGGCTATTTCGCGCGCGAGGACACGCGCACGCCGATGATCTTCGCAGCGATCTCGGTAGTGGTGAACATCACCATCGCGCTCACCTTATTCCCTTCGATGGGCGCACCGGGCATCGCGGTGGCCTCCGCTGTTGCTGGCTGGCTCAATGCCGCGATGCTGCTTGCCGTGCTGATCAAGCGCGGCCATTGGGGCCGGGACGTGCCGCTGCTCACCCGCATTCCGCGACTGGTGCTGGCCGCGGCGCTGATGGGCGTCGCGCTCTATTTCGGCGAGCGATGGTTTGCCGAGGAATTGTCATCGGCATCGCATCTGGCGACCAAGGCCATCGCACTAACTGCGCTGTGTGCGGTGGGTGCCATAGTCTATTTCGTGGTCGCGTTCGCCACGGGCGGCGCCGATCTTGGCATGATCCGCCGCAACATCAAGCGCGGCGATGCCAAGGCGCCATCGACGCCCGGCGAGATGGAATAGGAGAACAGGCCGATTTTTTAAGTTTTCGCGCATATCAGAAGCGAGATTCGCCAGAGCACCGGCCTGGCGCAAAGAGGGCGCGGGGCCCATGCAAGATACCAGGCTTCACTATATCGACTGGCTGCGCGTCTCGGCCTTCGGCCTGCTCATCCTCTATCATTCGTCGTCGGCGTTTCTCTACGACCTCGACTGGCTGTTCAACAGCCCCGAGAAAAGCCAGGCACTATCGCTGGTCACGCTGTTTCCCCGGGCTTGGCGGCTGGCGCTGCTGTTCTTCGTCTCTGGCATGGGCACCTGGTTCGCCTTCCGATCGCAGACGGCTGTGGAGTTCCTGAAAGGCCGTTTTGTGCGGCTGTTCCTGCCGCTCATCTTTGCGATGTGTGTGATCATCGTGCCGCAGGTCTGGTACGAGCGCCTGCTTGACGGCCGCTTCCAGGGCTCGCTGCTGGAATTCTGGGTGACGCGTTATTTCACCGAGGGTCGCTATCCGACCGGCAATTTTTCCTGGGCGCATATGTGGTTCGTCGCCTATCTGCTGGTGATGACGGTTATCTGCACGCCGATCTTCTGGTTTCTCACCCATGCCTCAGGTCGCGGGCTGTCAGACTGGTTCAAACGGACGGCGCGCACGCCAGCCATCTACCTGTTCGTCCTGCTGCCGCTGGTGCTGCACCTGATCTTCCTGCCGTTCTTCCCGCGCGAAACCAATGTGCTCTACAATGACGGCGCCTGGTTTGCCGTATGGGCGAGCTGGTTCGGTCTCGGTTTTCTTGTCGCCAAGCATCATCAGGCGGTGGTGCCGGCCATCATCTCGAAACGGTGGATGAGCTTTACCATCGCCGCCATCCTGACCATCTGTCTGTGGCGATATTCGTGGGTGACCAAAGCCGCCGGTATCGGGGGTGAGACCGGCGGCATGCAGATGGCGCTCTACAAGGCGCTGACCTTCTCGCTGGCCTGGACGGTGATCCTCACCGCCGTCGGTTTTGCAGCGGTCCATTTGAATCGCAAAAGCACCGCACTCACATGGCTGAATGCCAAGATCTTCCCTCTCTACATCGTCCACCAGACCTTCGTGGTGATGGCGCTGTATTATGTGCTGCCGCTTGATCTGTCGCTCTGGAGCAAACTCGCTCTAGTGGTTGGCATCACCACGTTCTGGTCGATCCTTGCAGCGATACTCGCCGACCTTTGGCCCGCGCCCTACCGCATCCTGGTCGGCCTGCCGGATCGGCGCAAAGCCTCCAGCGCAGGCCGGAAGTTCGCGACCGCAGACAGCGGTTCGTCTGGCTGAGATAGTCTTTTTGCGCCTCTGCCGACGCGTCCGGAACAAAGTCGTCCTGCGCCCTCTTGATCGGCATCGCCGCGTCGGCCATAACGCGCCGTCCGAAATTTCGCCGCGCGCGAAACGGCCCTCCACAAGCCAAGGAAACCGCCATGACCGCCTTCAAACCGCTTATCTTTTCCGGCGTCCAGCCAACCGGCAATCTGCATCTCGGCAACTATCTCGGCGCGATCAGGAAGTTCGTCGCGCTGCAGGAAACGATGGACTGCATCTATTGCGTCGTCGACCTGCATTCGCTGACCGCCCAGCTCGTGCACGAAGACCTCAAGGACCAGACCCGACAGATCACCGCCGCCTTCCTGGCCGCGGGGATCGACCCCGACAAACACATCGTCTTCAATCAGAGCCGGGTGATGCAGCACGCCGAGCTTGCCTGGATTTTCAACTGCGTGGCGCGCATCGGCTGGATGAACCGCATGACGCAGTTCAAGGACAAGGCCGGCAAAGACCGCGAGAACGCCTCGCTCGGTCTGCTCGCCTATCCAAGCCTGATGGCGGCCGATATCCTGGTCTACCGCGCCACCCACGTTCCGGTGGGCGACGACCAGAAGCAGCATCTGGAACTGACCCGCGACATCGCCCAGAAGTTCAACAATGACTTCTCCGACCGCATCGCCGAACTCGGCGTCGGCGTGGAGATCCAGATGGGCGACGAAACGGTGAACGGCTTCTTCCCGTTGACCGAGCCGGTCATCGGCGGGCCGGCGGCACGCATCATGAGCCTGCGCGATGGTTCCAAGAAGATGTCGAAGTCGGACCCATCCGACCTGTCGCGCATCAATCTCACCGACGACGCCGATACGATCTCCAAGAAGATCAAGAAGGCGAAGACCGATCCGGAAGCACTGCCTTCCGAAATCGCCGGCCTGGCAGGTCGCCCGGAAGCTGAGAACCTAGTCGGCATCTATGCCGGGCTCGCCGACACCAGCAAGGAAGCCGTGCTGAAAGAGTATGGTGGCCAGCAGTTCTCGGTATTCAAGCCGGCGCTCGCCGACCTTGCTGTCGAGAAGATGGCGCCTATTGCCGGTGAAATGCGTCGCCTTATGGCCGAACCCGGCCATATCGACAGCGTTTTGCGCAACGGCGGCGAACGCGCTGGCGTGTTGGCCGAGGCCAATATGAAAACGGTGCGCGACATCATCGGCCTGCTGCAGGGCTGAGCCAGACGCAGATCAATCCCACAGGGCGGCAACTCAAGGCCGCCCTTCTTTTTTGAAGTGCCTCCGCCTGACCGCATGGCGGGCCGCTTGCAAGGCACCCTACGCGAGTGGCAGATTGCGGGCGAAGCCATCAAACAGGAAAGCCATGGTCTCCAAACGTCTCAGCCGTGAAGCCGGCCACCGCCGCAAATTCCTGTCGGTCATCGACGATACGCCGGAATGCGAGCGCGCGGTTGCCTATGCCTCGAAGCGGGCGCAGAGCACGGGCGGAGTTCTGGTGTTGCTCTATGTCATCGAGCCGGACGATTTCCAGCATTGGCTGGGCGTGGAAAAGATCATGCGCGAGGAAGCCAATACCACGGCCCGCACCGCACTCGACGCCTACGCCGGAAAAGTGCGCCAGAAGGCCGGCATAGAACCGGAACTGGTGGTGCGGGAAGGCAAGCGCGCCGAGGAGATCCACAAACTGATCGAGGAAGATCAGGACATCGCCATCCTGGTTCTGGCGGCCGGCGCTGGAAAGGAAGGACCTGGCCCGCTGGTTGCCTCGATCGCAGGCAAGGGCGCCGCCTTTCCTATTCCGGTCACCGTCGTGCCGCAAAACCTTTCCGATGACGATATCGAAAGCCTGGCCTGATCTCCCTATATTAGATTCGACAGCCTCTCCGGCTTTTGCTTGAATGCCCGCCGGATTGGGCCTATTTAGAACCATTCCAAACTATCGCCCGTGCTTCGCGGGCCGGAGACCGCCATGTTCATCCAGACCGAGTCGACGCCAAACCCGGCGACGTTGAAGTTCCTGCCCGGCAAGGAAGTGTTGCGTGAAGGCACTGCGGATTTCCGCGACGCCGACGCTGCGGGCGAAGCTTCGCCGTTGGCTGGGCGGCTGTTCGACATCCCAGGCGTGACCGGCGTTTTCTTCGGTTACGACTTCATCACGGTGACAAAGGACGGACCCGACTGGCAGCATTTGAAGCCGGCAATCCTTGGCGCCATCATGGAGCACTTCATGTCGGGCCAGCCGGTGATGGCCAGCACCGCTCCATCCACGACCGCCGACCACGAGGGCGAGTTCTACGACAAGGAAGACGAAGAGATCGTCGTCACCATCAAGGAGCTGCTCGACACCCGCGTGCGCCCCGCAGTCGCGCAGGACGGTGGCGACATCACCTTCCGCGGCTATGAAAAGGGTACGGTGTTCCTGCACATGAAGGGCGCCTGCGCCGGTTGCCCATCTTCGACCGCAACGCTGAAGCACGGCATCCAGAACCTGCTCCGCCACTTCGTGCCTGAAGTGGAACATGTCGAACAGGTAGCATAAGCGCCGACATCCCTGCGATGACGAACCCCGAGATGACCTCTCGGGGTTTTTTGTTTCCGCACACAGCTCCAATCAACAAAAAACCGGGCTTCATGCCCGGTCTTCTGTCTGGGACGTCCGTGTTGCCTAGACGGTCCGCGTACGAACTCTTGCCCGTCCCGTTTCGGACGGACGAAATCACATCACGATGACCTTGGCGCCGACTTCGGCGCGGTTGTAGAGATCGATGATGTCCTGGTTCATCAGCCGGATGCAGCCGGAAGACATGGCCTTGCCGATCGACCACCATTCCGGGGTGCCGTGCAGTCGATAGCCGGTGTCGCCCTTGTTGAACAAATACAGCGCGCGGGCGCCCAGCGGATTTTTCAATCCAGGGTCCATGCCGTTGCGGAACTGAGCCAGTTCCGGTTGGCGCTTGATCATCTGTGCCGGCGGCGTCCAGGTCGGCCATTCGCGCTTGATCGCCACGCGTGCCGTGCCGTTCCACTCGAAACCCTCGCGGCCGACACCGATGCCGTAACGCACGGCTTCGCCTTCCGGCAGTACGAAGTAGAGGAATTTGTTGCTTGTATCGACAACGATCGTGCCAGGCTTCTCATTGGTGTCGTAGGCGACGATCTGGCGATGATACTTGCGCGGCACCTTTTCGATCGGAATGCGCGGCAGTTGGTAGCCCGCGTCGCTTACACCACCATAATCGTTTGAGAACAGCCGCATCTGCCCGATAGTGCTGCAGCCGGCAAGCGAGGCGGCCAACGCCGCAACGACAATGGCAGATTTCAAGCGCATGAACCGTTTCTACGCTCCGTCCCGTTGATCCGCGGCGATTCGGTAAAAATCGTTAACGCATTCATGCTGGCATTTCTTTTGCTTGCCAAGCAGCCGATGCTTATATGGATGGGTGTGCCTGCCGGTAAGGCTCCGGCTATGGCATTTTGGCAACATCTACCGTGGGATTATCAAACAAAAACAAAGAAAGCGGTCCGAGGAATACTCCCCGTTGAGACCGCCAGAGGACGAAATCATGAATATCGGCGATGCCGCGCGCCGTTCCGGACTGCCGGCCAAGACCATCCGTTACTACGAGGAGATCGGACTGATCTCGCCCGAACGCTGTGACAACAGCTACCGCGACTATTCGAGTGACGACGTACACCGCCTGGCCTTCCTGAAGCGCGCCCGCAACCTTGGCTTTTCCATCGACGACTGCCGTCAGTTGATGGCGCTTTATCAGGATCGAGAACGTGCCAGCCAGGATGTACGCGCAATCGCATCGGCGCATGTCGCGGCGATCGAGGAAAAGGTCCGCGAACTGCAATCCATGCGCGCGACCTTGAACAAGCTGATCCACGCCTGCCATGGCGACAAGCGTCCGGATTGCCCGATCCTGGAAGAGATGGCAGGGGAGGTCGAAACGGTAGGCTGAGCAACAGCGGTAGCGGATGTCATCCGCGAGACGCTCGATCGCTCGAGCACGGTCATCTAGGGTGCCGCACTGACTGGATCGTCAGCAATTCGATTCGCCGAGGCGTTGCGGCTACAAACTAGCCGGCAGTCGGCGCGATGCTGGGCTCAGTGAGCTGCCGAAGCTGTTCGGCGCCGATTGTTGCACGCAACTGTTCGGCACGGTTGCTAAGCGGGCAACCTTTTCGGGCGAGGATTTCGATCGCCTCGGCGGCGTTTTCGAGACTCGCAGCGTTGCCCGCGAAATTGCGCCAGGATCCGTGAAAGTCGATCACGATGTTGACGGTGCCGATTGTTGTCCTGACATCGACCCGCGATACATCCGAATAGGGTCGCGACTTGAAGCGGATGACCCGGTATTCCAACCGATCCGGGCCGAGACGCAGAAGCGGCGCGATGTCGGAACTCGTGGCGGCAATCCACGGGAGGCCCTTCCATCCGCCAAAGGCGGCGGCAAGAGGGACTTCGACGTAACCATCGGAGCCGAGGGAAAGCTTCTGCGCCGCAACGCGCCCAAGCTTCGCTCGGGTCAGCGCGAACACAGCCCAGAATATCATCCCGAGAGTGAGTACCACGACGACCGTCAAGACGAGGAACAACGCTTCCGGCATCTTCTGCTCCAATGGGGACAGGGCTCAAACGGCGGCCATCATCGCCGCTAATATCGCTATCGTCACGCCCAAACGTCGTTTGTGCGTAGACGGGTTCAAACCGTGAACGGAATCGGGCATTATGAGCCATGCCCATTGTTTCTCCGGTTTTGCAAAATCCCCTGATCGACGGTCGCCAGTCGGAGCGCGCCATGCTGGTGCGGCGCGGTGTGCAGCGGCTGCTCACTCAAATGGGCGCGCATGTGTTGCCTGAACTCTCTCTGGCGACGGGGCGGCGCGCCGACCTCGTTGCGCTTACCCGCCAAGGGGATATCTGGATCATCGAGGTCAAATCGTCGATCGAGGATTTTCGTGTCGACCGCAAATGGCCAGATTACCGGCTGCACTGCGATCGCTTCTTCTTCGCAACACATCCCGGTGTGCCTGCCGATATCTTCCCCGACGAGTGCGGCTTCATCCTATCCGATGGCTATGGTGCCGAAATGATGCGTGACGCGCCGGAACACCGCATGGCCGCCGCCACCCGCAAGGCACTGATGCTGAGGATCGCGCGCGCCGGAGCTGCCAGGTTGCTGGCCGCCGAGCTTGCCGGCGTTTCCGTACCGGCGCTGGACGGCGAAAGCGAATAAAGCCTGCCAGCAGGCTCCCGAAAGACAGCCTCATCTATCGCAGCGTTCGTGCAATCTTGACTCTGCGCCATTTCGTAACATATAAAGTTGCATGAAAAGAGACAGTCGACTCTCCGGCGTCCTGCACGTCCTGCTTCATATGGCCGAAGAAGGCCGGCCAATGACCTCAGAACAGCTTTCCAAGACGCTCAGCACCAACCCGGTGGTGATCCGGCGTATCATGGCCGGCCTGCGCGACATGGGCATCGTGCAGTCCGAACGCGGCCATGGCGGCGGCTGGACGATCAGCCGGGACCTCGCCACAGTGTCCCTGCGCGACGTTTACACGGCACTCGGCGAACCGATGGTCTTCGCGCTGGGCAACCGGCAGGAGATGCCGGACTGCCTGGTGGAGCAAGCTGTCAACGCAGCGCTTGATGATGCTTTCCAGGCGGCGGAAGCGCTGTTGATCCAGAGGCTCGGCGAGGTGACGCTGGCCGACCTGGCGGCCGATTTCCACGAGCGCTGGAAGCACAATAAGACAAAAAAGGCGAATCCCCATGCAGCCTGACATGCAGATGTTTGCAACGCCCTTCGACGCCGTCGTGATCGGCGGCTCCTATGCCGGCCTGTCCGCAGCCATGCAGATCGCACGCGGCCGCCGCAACGTGGCCGTCATCGACGCCGGCAAGCCACGCAACCGCTTTGCCACTGCCTCGCATGGCTTCTTCGGGCAGGACGGCGCCGAGCCTGCCCGCATGATCGAGTCGGCCCGCGAAAAACTCACCGCTTATCCGAATGTCTATTTTATCGCGGACGAGGCCGTCGGTGCGTCCGGACAGGAGGGCGCATTTGTCGTCACCCTGGCCTCAGGACCCATGCTGGAGGCTTCCCGCCTCGTGCTGGCGACCGGCATTGCCGATATCCTGCCGGATATGCCGGGCCTTGCCGAGCGCTGGGGCGTCAGCGTGCTGCATTGCCCTTACTGCCATGGTTATGAATTCGGCGGCGCGCCGCTTGGCGTGCTGGCCACCACGCCGCATTGCGCGGAAAAAGCGATGATAATCACCGAATGGGGCCCGACGACGCTGTTCCTCAACGGCCAGCCGATGCCGGACGGCGACATCCTGGCAAAGCTTGCAAAGCGCGGCGTTACGGTCGAGCCGGTAGCCGTCGACACTTTGGAAGGCGAGGCGCAGACGCTGCGGACCGTCGTACTTGCCGATGGCCGCCGTATTGCCATGACGGCTCTCTACTTGACCCCGCGCACGGTGATGGCCAGCCCGCTCGCCGAAAGCCTGGGCTGCGCCTTCGAGGACGGCTTTTTCGGCCCGGTCATTGTCACTGACGGCAAGAAGGCGACCAGTATACCCGGCGTTTTTGCCGCCGGCGATGCGGCGCGCGGGATGCACAATGCCACCTGGGCTTCGGCAGACGGCGTCACTGCCGGTGCCGCCGTCCATCACAGCCTGATCTTCGAGGGTCTGGACGCAGCCTGAAAGCGGACGCCCGACGCATCAGATATCGGCAGCGCCCAGCCGTTCGCGGATGCTCGCCATCGTGCGGGAGAACACGTCGGGATCGTCGAAAGCCCGTGCCAGCGTCAGCGCGCCCTGAATGCCGGCGACACTCTCCTCGGCTAAACGTTCGGCTTGCGCCTCTTGCCGGCCTGTTCGCCGCAGCGCACCGGCAAGGTCCGCGACCCACCGTCCAAAGTAGGACCTGATCTCGGCGGCAAAACGGTCGCGTGCGTCATCCAGCGCAAAGGCACCGACCAGGCAGACGCGACGGCCGGAATGGAAATAGGCGTCTGTCGCCGCAAGCATGCGACTTATGCCCTCCTGCGGGTTTTTCGTTTCACGCAGCGGCGAGAACACTTCGTCCTCGAACCAGTGGTCGATATGCGCCATTACCGCGGCCGCCATCTCATCCTTGCCGCCGGGAAAGAAGTTATAGAGGCTGCCCTTGCCGAGCCCCGTCGCCTCGGTGATCAGCGCCAGGCTGGCGCCGGCATAGCCATGCGCGCGAAATACTTCGGCAATCGCCGCTATCAACTCGTTCCGGCCCGACGCACCCTTGCGCATCTAGAGCCCGAGATCGCTGAGGCCGGGATGATCGTCGGGCCGGCGGCCGAGCGGCCAGTGGAATTTGCGCTCCGATTCGGCAATTGGCAGGTCGTTGATCGAAGCGACACGCCGGCGCATCAACCCGGCGTCATCGAATTCCCAGTTCTCGTTGCCGTAGGAGCGAAACCAGTGGCCGCTGTCGTCGCGCCATTCATAAGCGAAACGCACGGCGATGCGGTTCTCATTCCAGGTCCATACTTCCTTGATCAGGCGATATTCCAGCTCACGCGCCCATTTGCGTGTGAGGAAGGCAACAATCTCCGGCCGGCCCCTGACAAATTCGGCGCGGTTTCGCCAGAGACTATCCTCGGTATAGGCGAGCGACACCTTCTCGGGATCGCGGCTGTTCCAGGCGTCCTCAGCCTTGCGCGCCTTTTCGGCGGCGGTCTCGGCATTGAATGGCGGAAGTGGCGGACGACTCATCGCGGTCTCCTTCGGCTCTTGTCAGGCGCATTGCGATGTTTGTACCGATTGGTACAAACGAGTCAACTGCTCTGAAACCGATTTGCGCGTGAAGCCTTTACGCGTCCCACATTTTGCGCGATCTCACTGTTATTCCGGGGAGGGCAGCCATTCCATGTTCAATGTCCTGAGCATCGCTCCGAAATGGGGGGCTTCAGCCATTGTCGGAATTCTGACGGTGATATCGGTCACGAAAGGCAATGCCGCACCTGCCTGTGGCGAGCTGACCCTGGCTGGCGAACGAGCCAGGATGACCAAGCTGCTATCGGCCACTGGCTATTCTAGTGAACAGACCTCATTCCTGATACGCGGCTATCGCGCTGCATTTTATCCTTTTCCCGCCGCATCGATGACACCTGAAGCTAAGACATGCGGCCGAATGGCCATTCAGGCCTTGGTGCTCAACTGCACAGGCAGCATGCTGAAATCGTCGCTTGCAGAAACATCCGACCCCGATGCGATGAAGGCGGTCAGCTATTGGGGTCGAAAGAAGCTCGCGGTACGAGAACTGCTTTTCATTGGACTTTTTCATGCCTGCCAGGCCGCCGCTCGCGAGCGGTTCGAGAGGCGATGATTTCTTCGCATGCTGCGTTCGCAGCTGAGGCAGGCTGTGTATACCGTCGTGGCTTTAGTGCCGCTGACGCTCGCCGTGCGACGCTGACCGAGGCGTGCTGAGCGACTATATTCCGCTTAACACCCATCACGGACAAGCCATGCAGCTCAGGCATTTGAAGACATTCGTCGCCGTTGCGTCCGACCTCAACATCACGCGCGCTGCGGAACGCATCCACCTTGCCCAGTCGAGCGTGAGCGAACAAATCCAGTCGCTGGAGGCGGATCTGAATGCCCCGCTCTTCGACCGGACTGGGCGCAAGCTGAAACTGACCGAGGCAGGCCAGCGCCTGCTCGATCATGCTCACGATCTTCTGGCCCGCACCGAGGAAGCGCGGGCGGCGGTGGCAGCAGCCACCAACACAACGGCTGGCACACTGGCGATCGGCGGGCTGGAAACGCTGTGTGCCAGCTATCTGCCACCGCTCCTGGCGCATTTCGGTGCCGCGCACCCGGCGGTGCGGCTGCAACTGAAAAGCGCCGGCAGCGGCGAGCTGCGTAGCGGTGTGAAAAGCGGCGCACTCGACATTTCCTTCGCGTTCGGCGAACCGCCGCAGACGCCGGAACTCAAACATGAGGTGGTGGCCGAAGAGGAGCTCGTCGTCGCATTGCCGGCCGGCCATCGGCTCGCCGGACAAGTCACGGTAGGCCCCAGCGACCTGCGCACCGAACCCTTCCTGGTGACGGAGCAAGGATGCGTCTATCGCCAGATGTTCGAAACCGCTTTCGCGCAAGACGGGATCCGGCCACGCATTGCTCTCGAACTCGGCTCGATCGCAGCGATCCAGAAGCTGGTGGCGGAAGGCGCCGGATGCGCCCTGATCCCACGGGTTGCCGCATCCGGTGACGGGCGTATCGTGACGCTGCCGTGGACCGGTGACAATTCGCAGGTCCCCGTCTCCATGATCTGGCATGGCGGGCGCGGCAAACGGCCCGCTGTGCGTCTCTTCCTGGAGGCTGCGCGCCAGCAATTCAAACCAGGCGATGCCCGCCCTCGGCGTGCAACACCGTTCCGGTGACGAAGCCGTTCCGCATCAGGAACCGGATGGCATCGGCGATATCTTCCGGCTGACCGATGCGGCCCACCGGCAGGCGGGCAGCCATGGCATCCAACGTGGCTGCCTTGGCATCGCCGGCGACATGCCGCCAGATCGGCGTATCGACCCAACCGGGCGAGACCGCATTGACGCGGACCGGCCCGAGTTCGACCGCAAGGGCACGCACCAGCGAAGCGAGCGCGCCGTTCATCGCCGACGTCACCGAACCGCGCGCCGCCGGACGATAAGCATTGATGCCCGATGTGAAGGTGATGGAACCCTTCCCGGACAACACCGGCACGCCGTGCTTGGCGAGCAGCAGCGGCCCGAAGAATTTCGAATCGACGACCCTGCGCGCTTCCGCGATGTCGAGTTCCGGCAAAAGCCGATAGGATGCACCGATGTCGGCCGCGGTCGAGACGATGTGATCCAGCTGGCCAGTGCCGGCAAAAAGCCGGCTTACCTCACCTTCCCTTGCAATGTCGGCGACCGCGACGTGCAAAGTGGGCGGATTGCCGAGGCTGCCCCTGGCTTCATCCAGTTTCGCTTGTGAGCGCCCAACGATCGTTACCTCCGCGCCCTCGGACAAAAGCTGCCTCGCGAGCGCCAGACCCATGCCCGAGCTGCCGCCGACGATGAGCACGCGCTCGTCGATGTTTCCAATAGATGTGTTCATGGACTCTCCGTTGTGACCGCCGATCGATGGGGCGGCTCTGTTCGGGAGTTGTCTGCTCGAAAGGGTGCGAAGGGAAACGGGAAGATACGAATGTTTCCATCGGAAACTCCGATGATGGCATTCGACCCACCGCCGATTGCACATTCGCCAAAGCGCAATATGGTGTTCCTACAATTCTCGGGGCTGCACCGGACGCGAGCCTGTTCCGCTCAAGGAAGGACGAAACGATGACCCTTTCGGGTTTCCTGGCCTATTCCGGGGCGCTGGCCATCGCTGCCGCCATTCCCGGCCCGCAGATTGTCGCCATCGTCGCGCAGGCGATGAAAAGTGGCTACCGCCAGGCCATCTGGATGACGCTGGGCATGGTGGTCGGCGACGTTCTCTATCTCGCCGCGGTGCTGGCTGGCTTGGCCTATATCGCCGAGAGCTTCACGCTGGCGCTGATCGTCATCAAATGGGCAGGCGTGGCCTATCTCGTCTGGCTGGCATACCAATACTGGACCGCCGATTTCGACATCAAGACCGAAGGCACGGAAGCCGGCGCCGGCGGCCGTTGGCGCGCCCTGACCTCCGGTGTGCTGGTGACCTTCGGCAATCCGAAGTCCATCCTGTTCTACATCGCCATCCTGCCGACCATCATCGACCTGAATGCGGTCACGATCTTCGATGTTTTCGTGCTGGTGGCACTGACCGCGACGATCCTGACCCTGGCGCAGCTACCCTTCGTGCTGGCCGGAGCCAAGGCACGCCACGCATTGAAGTCGCCGAGAGCCGTGCGCCTGATGAACCGCAGCGCCGCCGTGCTGATGGGCGGCGCAGCAGCGACAATCGCTACGAGGCAGTGAGCCTGTTCGTCGGCACTTTACGAGAGGGCCGGCGTTCATCCGGCGCTGCGTGCCACCACCGCCAAAATGACCTGATAGAGTTCCTCGCTGGCGTCTTTAGTTGTGATTTCGCCCGAGGCGGCGGCCGCAGACAGGCCTGCAGCAGCTCCCAGCATGCCGCATAGGCGCGCCGTGGTGAGGCCGCGCGCAAAGGGCGCCAGCGCTGTGCGGCATTTCTCCAGGAATGCGGCTTCATGCTCGCGTTTCATGGTCGCCAGCTCCGGCGTGCCGACAAGGGCTGCGACCACACCGGGGATTTCGCGGCCCTGCTCCAGCACGCAATCGACATAAGACGAAGCGATCACTCGCGCGCGCCCCTCGAGCGTCGGCTCGCTGACTGCCAGGGCGGCGTCGATCACCATGTTCTGGTGCTCGTCGAATTCCTGGTAGAGCGCTGCAAACAAAGCGGGGCGCGTTGGGAAGTGATCATAGACAACGGGTTTGGTCACCGCCGCCTGTTCAGCCAGCCGGCCGAGCGTCAATGCCTCGGTGCCGTCTTCCCGCGCGATGCGCCAAGCGACATCGAGAAGCTGGCGATGCCGCTCTTCCCGCAGCAGGCGCTGACGGCGCGGACGTCCATCCTTCACATGACCGCTTGACATTGCTATATACCAAAAGTAACTTACTAAAAGTATATAAGACGAACCCTTTTTCTGCAACACCTCCCAGGGAGCCCTGCCATGCACGCGCTCATCGTCGTCGCGCACCCCGATTCCAAGTCGCTAACCCACGAGATTGCCGCTAGCGTCGGCGAAGGCGTCGTCGCTTCGGGCAACAGTTTCGAGATTGCCGATCTGGCCGCCGAAGGTTTCGATCCCCGCTTCAACACAGCCGACATCGCCACCTTTCAAGGCCAGGCGCCGACCGCAGACGATATCGCCGCAGAGCAGGCGCGCATCGACCGCGCCGATGCATTGGTGCTGGTCTATCCGGTTTACTGGTGGTCGATGCCCGGACTGCTCAAAGGATGGATCGACCGTGTGTTCATGAACGGCTGGGCTTATGACGAGCCCCCGGGGGGCAAGCTGACGAAGAAGCTGCAGCGGCTGAACGTGCATTTGGTCGCGATTGGTGGGGCCAGCCAGCGCACCTATGCCAGGCACGGTTATTTCGGCGCTATGAAGACCCAGATCGACCATGGCATCTTCGATTATTGCGGCGCCAAGGTGGTCACGTCCGAACTGCTGCTTTTTCCTGAGGCGCAAGATCATGCACAACTTCCCGCGGAAGCCCGCGGGATAGGTAACCGGCTGTTCCTGAAGCAGCAGCGCGCCGCGGCATAGAATCCTCCACCGCACGGGAACTCCAGGGGAAGCTCCCCTACGGAACCCATATCAACCCTGCAAAGGGAACCGTTTCTCCCCGAGCGCATGCGCTTGTCTTTCAAACTTGTTATGTTACAACATAACGACTGCTGAGCGATTATTCTCCTCGGCAGAATTCCACGAACTTTGGAAACACGCATGCCCACGCACGATCGAAAGCGCCTCCCGGTAACCGTCCTTTCCGGCTTCCTCGGTGCCGGCAAGACCACGCTTCTCAACCACATCCTGCACAATCGCGACGGGCGCCGGGTTGCCGTCATCGTCAACGATATGAGCGAGGTGAACATCGATGCCGCACTGGTGCGCGAAGGCGGCGCCGATTTGTCGCGTACGGACGAACAGCTGGTCGAGATGACCAATGGCTGCATCTGCTGCACGCTGCGCGACGATCTCCTGGCCGAAGTACGCCGTCTCGCCGGACAGAACAGGTTCGATTACCTGCTGATCGAATCGACGGGGATTTCGGAACCCCTGCCCGTCGCCTCGACTTTTGAATTCCGCGATGAGGCGGGCAACAGCCTTGCGGACGTTTCCCGCCTCGACACCATGGTGACGGTTGTCGATGCCGCCAACCTGCTGAAAGACTATTCCTCATCGGATTTCCTGCGGGATCGTGGCGAAGCACTCGGCGCTTCGGACGAGCGCGTCCTCGTCGATCTTCTGGTCGAGCAAATCGAGTTTGCCGATGTCATCGTGCTCAACAAGATTTCGGAGAGCTCGGCCAAGAACCTCGATCTCGCCCGCAAGATCATCCGTTCGCTCAACCCGCAGGCCGAACTCATCGAAACGGACTTCAGCCGTGTGCCTCTCGAGAAAGTGCTCGACACCGGACGTTTCGACTTCGAGCGGGCTGAACAACATCCGCTCTGGTTCAAGGAGTTGAACGGCTTCAAGGATCATATTCCCGAAACGGAAGAATACGGCATCCGCTCCTTCGTCTATCGGGAGCGTCGCCCTTTTGACCCGACAAAACTCAAGGCATTCATCGACCGGCCCTGGCCGGGTGTGGTGCGCGCCAAGGGCTTCTTCTGGCTTGCGACTCGTCCGGATCATGTCGGTGAATTGAGCCAGGCCGGAGCCCTGGTGCGGACCGGCAGACGCGGCCTCTGGTGGGCAGCGGTTCCACGCAACCGGTGGCCCGACAATCCGTCCTGGCAGGAGGCGATGCAACCCTATTTCGATCCGATGTGGGGTGACCGCAGGCAGGAACTTGTCTTCATCGGCTGCGACCCGATCGACGAAAGCCTTATTCGCGCCGAACTCGATGCCTGTCTCGTCGATGATCCGGTCTTCGCGCCGCAACTGTGGCGCGGCTTGCCCGATCCGTTTCCGAATTGGAATGGGCAAGCGGCATGATCGTCAAATCACTGCTCGCCTTGTTCAGGAGCCATCAGCCGGGCTGCGACTGTCATCCGCGACGCGCTCTCTACACTCCGCCGGCAGAGCGACACGCGACGAGGGGTCCCGACCAAGAATCGCCATTGCCACGAGCGAGCGGTCACAATAGGGTCCCCCGCGATGGTGCCTCGAATCGAAAGGTCCGGGGTGAAAAGGGAATACGGTGAGGTTCCACAAGAACCAAGACCGTGGCTGCCCCCGCAACTGTAAGCGGTAGCAAAGTCCGAAGACGCCACTGGCCAAGCGCCGGGAAGGCAGGACAGCGCAACGATCCGCGAGCCAGGAGACCTGCCATCACAGTGAGTTGACCGGACGGGGTGTGCCGGGAGGAAGCTGCAAGGGCGCCCGCCGCCATTCTGGCCATCCTTCCGCACCTGATCGAACGAGGGATCAGTTGGAAGGCTTTGGCGTTTTTCACCGCGATGTCGTCCTGCAGGCGCGCGACCTTTGCTATCGGCCGGAAGCGGGCGTCACACTTGTCGAACATGTCGACCTTGATGTACGGGCCGGCGAAAGGCTCGCCATCATCGGTCCGAACGGCGCCGGCAAGACGACGCTGATGCGCATGCTGTGCGGCATGCTCAAGCCCGGCAATGGTCTTGTGCATCTCGATGGCGAATCCCTCGATCGGCTGCCAATGGCGGAGCGGGCGCGCCGCATCGCCGTGGTCGGCCAGTCCGACCAGCCGGACGCCCAGCTTGCCGTACGCGATTATGTCGGGCTCGGCCGCATTCCACATGCCGGTCTCCGCCGCCGCAGCGACGACCGGGACGTGGTGCTCGACGCGCTGGAGCGAACCGGCCTGCTTGCCCTGCGAGAGCGTCGCATGGGATCCCTATCCGGCGGCGAGCGCCAGCGTGCGCAGCTTGCACGCGCCATCGCGCAGCAGCCGCATTTGCTGTTTCTCGACGAGCCCACAAACCATCTGGATCCACGAGCCCGCGGTGAACTGCTGGAATTCGTTGCCAGGCTGGACATCGCCGTTGTCACCGTGCTGCACGATCTGCCGCTGGTTGCTCCCTTCGCCACGCATGTCGCCGTGATGAGCAAGGCACGCCTCGTCGCGCTCGGCACGCCGCGCGAGACCTTGACCGCAGCACTGGTGCGCGAGGTCTTCGGCATCGATGTGCTGAGACTGCCTCACCCCGACGAACATGACCGCGAACTGACGGTCTTCGACGTCCCGATCCGCCTTTCCCGCTGAACCCATCTCCGACGGAGCCGCTATGACACGCCTCGCCCTTTGCCCAAGCAGACTTACGTGGCTTCGCCAACGCTTCGTCAGCCTGGCTTTTTATATTGTCGCAGGTTCTTATCGCAAAAGCGTGAGCCGCTTTTGCGGAACCTGCTTGGCCGCCACGCTTGTTTCGTCGGCGGCATTTGCCTTTCCGGTCACTGTCGACAATTGCGGCGTTCCGCTGACCTTCGACGCTGCGCCGAAACGCGCCGTGATCAACGATCTCAACATGTCGGAAATGGCTTTTGCGCTGGGCCTGCAGCCGGAGATCGTCGGCCTGACCGGCATCACCGGCTGGTACAAGGTCGATGACGCATTCAAAAAGGCGCAAGGCTCCATTCCGGAACTCGCGCCGAAATATCCGACCTTGGAAAACCTGCTGGCTGTCGAGCCCGATTTCTTCTTTGCGGGCTGGTACTACGGCATGAAACCCGGTGGTGACGTGACGCCCGACACCCTGGCGCCGCACGGGATCAAGACACTGGTGCTCAGCGAAAGCTGCATCCACCTCGACAAGAACCGGCCGGCGGCTTCAATGGATCTCTTGTTCGGCGATGTCGAAAAGCTCGGCAAGATCTTCGGCAAGGAGAACGAAGCCAACGCCCTGGTTGCCGGATGGAAGGAAAGACTTTCCGACATCGTCGCCAAGGTCGGTGCCCGCAGCGGCACGCGTGTGTTCCTCTATGATTCGGGCGAGGACAAGCCTTTCACCGCCGGCAAATTCGCGATCCCGACCGCGATGATCGAAGCTGCCGGTGGCAAGAACATCATGGCCGACATGGAGACCAACTGGGGCAATACCGATTGGGAAACGGTCGCAACCCGAAACCCGGAATTCCTGATCCTGCTCGACTACCAGGACGACGCCGGCTACCGAAAGCTGCTGAATTTCCTGAAACAGCATCCGGCCATGAAAGAAACGGATGCCGTGCGGAACGAGCGTTTCATTGCGCTGCGTTATGCGGAGCTGACGCCCGGCCCAGCCAATATCGAAGCCATCGACAAGATCGCAAAGGCAATGCACCCAGAGGCATTCTGAGCGTGCCCAGCCGATCCTACGGTGCATCCATCGGTATAGGCCTGGCGCTCGTCGCCTTGCTGGCGCTGCTGTCCATTGCCTATGGTTCGACCGTCATTCCCCTCGGCGACGTCATCGCAGCGCTTGCCCATGCCGTTGGGCTCGACGCAGGAAGCGTGACCGCGCCGGTGGAGAAGATCATCGTCGATCTCAGGCTGCCGCGCGCCATCCTCGCCATCTGCGTCGGCGCCGGTCTTGCCGTCGTCGGGGCGCTCCTGCAGACGGTGACACGCAATGACCTGGCCGACCCGTTCCTGTTCGGCCTGTCGTCGGGCGCCGCCGCCGGTGCGGTTTCGGTCATCACCGTCTTCGGCGACCGCCTGGGCTTGTGGACGCTTCCGGTCGCTGCTTTTGTCGGCGGCATCCTCACCGCCCTCGTCGTGCTTCTGCTCGTCAACCGCATTCGTGGCCAAGGGCCGGAGCGGCTGATCCTTGCCGGCCTTGCCGTATCCTTCCTGTTCGCGGCGCTGACCAACTATCTGATCTTTGCCGGGGACCAGCGTGCAGCCCATTCCGTGCTGTTCTGGACAATGGGCGGATTGGGGCTCGCACGCTGGGGCAATATCGGCTTGGCGGTCGCCGGACTTGCCATCATCCTTTTTTTCGCGCTGCGCTATCATCGCTGGCTTGACGCCTTCCTGGCCGGGGAGAACACGGCCGAAAGCCTCGGCGTTCCGGTGGCGCGCTTCCGCACACTGACGTTCCTGGCCGCGGCTTTGTCGACGGCAATCCTGGTTTCTGTTGCCGGTGTCATCGGTTTCGTGGGGTTGATGATCCCACATATCGCGCGCCGCTTTGCAGGCCCGCTGCATCTGCGGCTGGCCATTGCCTGTGCGGTCTTCGGGGCAGTGCTCCTGCTCGCAAGCGATCTTCTGGCACGCACATTGCTGCCGCCCCAGGAACTGCCGATCGGCATTATCACCAGTTCGATCGGCGCCTTGTTCGTGGTGGCCACCCTGTTGCGCAAACGGTTCTGAGCAGCCCTCATTCGGCGCGATCCGGAATAGCGCCACACTTGTTACTCACACTGCTCGGCCTCCGAGGGCACACTGACACCAGCACCGAGTGACGCGCGACCGCGCTTCGACCTCGAGGCACGACGTCGCCCAGACAAGGAGGTTCAGAACGATGACTGCATCAACCGAAAAACGTGACAGCAAGCTGGCGGCCATGCACAGGCCACCGGTGGTCACACCAGAGGCTTGGGAGCAAGCGCGCCAGCAGCTTCTCGTGAAGGAAAAGGCCCACACCCGAGCCCGCGATGCGCTGGCAGCCGAACGGCGCCGCATGCCCTGGGTGGAGGTGACCAAAGACTATGTGTTCGAAACCCCGACCGGCAAGGCAAGCCTGCGCGACCTGTTCGCCGGCCGGCGCCAGTTGATCATCTACCGCGCCTTCTTCGAGCCAGGCGTCTACGGCTGGCCGGAGCACGCCTGCCGCGGCTGCTCGATGGTAGCCGACCAGGTCGCCCACGTCTCGCATCTCAATGCTCGTGACACCACGCTGGTCTTTGCTTCCCGCGCGCCGCAGGCAGACATCCAGCGCGTGAAGGCGCGGATGGACTGGGACCGCATCCCATGGGTGACCATCGTCGACAGTTTCGATGCCGACTTCGGCGTGGACGAATGGCACGGCCACAACGTGTTCCTGCGTGACGGCGACCGTATCTTCCGCACCTATTTCATCGCTGATCGCGCCGACGAGCAGATGGGCGGCACCTGGAACTATCTCGACATCACGCCGCTTGGCCGCCAGGAGGTCTGGGAGGATTCGCCTGAAGGCTATCCGCAGACCCCGGCTTACAAATGGTGGAACTGGAACGACAGCTACGTTGCCGAAGCCGAACCCGACAAGGGATGGGTCGAGATTTCGGACGCTGGCGAAGAGGCCATGCGCGCCAAAGCGACGAGTGCGAAGTCATGAGCCGCTCCTGCTGTTCGATCTGGTCCGACGAGGAAACACCTCCTCGGACCGGCACCAGTACAGCCGAGGACGTGAAGGCCGCCGGCAATGCCGCCGTGCTCACAACGACGACCGGCGAGACAACCAGCCGCGCCCTGACGGGCTCAGATTGGCTGGGGCTGGCGGCGTCGCCGACCTTCGCTGCCATGGCTCTGCTGACCGGCGTCACGAGCGGACCAGCCGAGATGCTTTGCTCATCCGGAGCGGGCATGCCGCTCGGCAGCATGGTGGTGATGTACCTTCTGATGAGCGCCTTTCATCTGGCGCCCTGGTTGAGACTCGCGCGGACAGCTATCTGACGGCATAAGTCTGACCAAGGCGGAACGGCTCGAACATGCCGCCCGCCACCGCCGACATCAGAGCTGTCCAGCGATCGCTGCCTTGTCGATGATCGACCAGACCCTTTCGATCCGGGCTCCGGCAAATTCGTAAAATACGTTCTCGTCGAACTGGACACGCCTGCCGTTGACGGGCAGGTCGAACAAGGTACCGACAGGCGTGCAGTCGAAATGCAGGCGGCTGGCGATGCGGGGAGGATCGCAGATCAACAAGTCGATCTGGAAGCGAAGATCGGGGATCGCGCGAAAATCGCCCTCGAGCACCGAACGGTACCCATCGAGACCCACCCGGATGCCGTTGTAGTGGACGTCGTCGTCGACGAGCTCGCCAAGTTCGTCCCAGTCTTGCCTGTTCAGGCAGTCGATGTATCGGCAATAGATTGTGCGGAGTTCGTTGCGGGTCATGGAATGTCCATGCTGTTTCGAAACAAACAACGCAGCGACCGCCATCCGGTTGCCGGATCCCACGATTCACCCAACCCGTCAGGTCCCGCGTAGCACCTTGATCACCGCACTCGGTTCTTCAGCGCCAAATCCAGCGTCCTTCGCACGCTGGAAAATGCCAGCGGCGAAATTGGGAAAGGCCGTTTCAATCTTTAGATCGCGTGAAGCTTCGACAAGGCCGCCAAGGTCCGACGTGACGGTTTTGATCGTGGCTTCGGGTTCATCGAAGCGGTCCTCCGCGATGACACGCCCCATGTGGCGCAAATCTTCGCCGAAAAACGGCGCCATGTCTGCCATAACTCCACTGAAGGTGCCGACATCGATGCCCTCCGCCTCGCAGACCGCAGCGCCATGGCTGAAGCCGATCCAGTGTGCGGCAAAGTAGGCCAGGCCAGCATTGGCCAGGGCTTTGGCATGACCGATGTTGGGCCCGACATAGCTGAGGCCTCCGCCAAGCAGCTTCAAGAGGGGCTCGGCTGACGTAAACACGGCCTCATTGCCGACGATGAGCAGCCCGGCTTCCGGCCCGCCGATCTGACGTGGCCAGGCGCCGATGGCGCCGTCGAGATAATTCGCACCGTTCGCTACCGCCAACGCGTCGAGTTCGCGCGCCTGGCGCGGTGTTCCCGAACCCAGTTGCACGATCAACCGGCCACTGAGATTCTCAGAATCGACCTCGCCGAGCAGGTGAGAAGCCGCTGCATAGCCGGACAGGCAAATCACCACGACCGGGCTGGCCGAGACGGCGTCGGCAACGGTGGACTTCGGTAGGGCGCCCAGTTGCTCCAGGGTTGCGGCTTTCGCTGGCGTACGGTTCCAGACGGTGACGGACTTTCCACCCGCCAGAAAGGCACGGGCAAGCGCGCTGCCCATCTCGCCAAGGCCGATGACGGTTACATCGCTCACAGCACATCCTTGCTTGCTTCTAATTCCTACAAAGTGTAACTTACAAAATGTAGAAATCAAGCGGGAGACATATCCTGGTCAAGCTGCCGAAAGACAAACGCCGCGAACAGCTGCTCGATGCAGCCATGGCGATCGTTCGCCAGGACGGTGCCGACGCATTGTCGCTCGTCACGCTTGCTGCAAAGGCAGGTGTGAGCAGGCCGGTGGCTTACGACCATTTCTCGACACGCGCCGGGTTGCTCCTTGCGCTCTTCCAGCGGCTGGAGGCCCAATATGTGCAAGCGCTGCACGAAGCGCTGGCCACAGCCCCCCCGGAACTTGACGCGACGGCGGACATCATGAGCAAGGCTTATTTCAATTGTCTCGCCAATCTGGGCCCGGAGGCACCGGCGATTTCGGCCGCTCTCAAGGGCAGCGAAGAGATGGCATCGCAGCAGCGCGCCATGATCGACGAGTATGTCGGGATCATGTGCCAAGCCTTGAAGCCGTTCACTGGGCTGGACAGCAAAGGATTGCGCCTTGCCTGCATCGGTCTGCTGGGAGCAGCCGAAGCGATCGCACGCGAGCAGCAGGAGGGACGGACAAAGCAAGCGGCCGCAATCGCCGCCTTTTCCTCGTTGATCGCCAAAAGCGTTGGGAAATGACCGGGCGAGAACCGAAATCGGGCAGGCAACGGACTCGACCGCATTAACTATTGGCGCTATCAGAATATTAGCGATTGCTTGGCAACGTCTGCGGGACCGGCAGTTGCGGTTTGGATGCGGCAACAACCAAACGACAATTGTCCTGACATAATGGCGCCGAGGGGGGCGTTATTCATGCGTGTCGTCTCATGCCTCGTCACAGAGCATAATCCGTGGCTCGTATTGCTTGCTGTCTTCGTCTGCATTGCAGGCAGCTGGGTCACATTCCGGCTCTTCCGGCAGGCTGAGGCGCGCGGCGGCTGGCCACGAGCCGGCTGGATCTTTCTCGCAGCGCAGGCGGCTGGTTCTTCGATCTGGTGCACCCATTTCATCGCCGTCATTGCTTATGAACATGATGCCCCTGTTACTTTCGACCCGACATTCACGATGATATCCCTGCTGGTCGCTGTGGCCGGCTGCGCCTACGGTTTCTGGCTATCCCTCAGTTTCCGCTTTCCCCTGGCCGCGGAGATCGGAGGAGGCGTCGTCGGCATCGCCATATCGGCGATGCACTACAGCGGCATGCTGGCCTATCGCGTCGACGGCCTGATCGAATGGAACACCGACTATGTGCTGGCATCGATAGCGCTATCAGTTCTGTTCGGCGCCATCGCGATGCGGCAGGCGGCGAAGCCGCTATGGGGCGAGACCAAATATGTGCCCGTCGGCTTCTTCGTACTTGCCGTGGCTTCTCTCCATTTCACCGGCATGACCGCCATTTCGGTGACGCCATTCTCGACTGCAACCGACAACACCGCCTCGTCGACGCTGGCCGCCTTCGCGGTCGTCGGCGTCGGCATGCTGGTGCTTGGAGCAGGCGTGATCAGCTATCTGATAGACGAACAGACCTCGCAGGAAGCATTTGATCGGCTGCAGAAGCTGGCGCTGACCGATTCCCTCACCGGCCTGCCAAACCGCGCCAGCGCCATCGAGCATCTGGATCGCGCGCTCGAACAAGCTCACTATACCGCCGCAAAGGTCGCGATCATCGGCATCGACCTCGACCGGTTCAAGGAAATCAACGATCTGCGCGGGCATCAGGCCGGCGATACGGCGCTCGCAACGATCGGCTTTCGTCTTGGCCATCTTCTCCAGGACAGCGAATTTGCCGCTCGCATTGGCGGCGACGAATTCATGTGCGTCAAACGCTTCGTCGACCGCCATCAGCTGGACAATTTCCTGACGCGCCTCGAAGAGGCCTTCTCGCAGCCGCTTCGCATCGGCAATGTCGATTTTGCCGCGGGTGCCAGCCTCGGCGTGGCGCTCTATCCCGATGACGGTCACGACCGGCAGGTCCTCATAAGCAATGCCGATCTGGCCATGTATCGCGCTAAGAGCGACATCACCCGTGCCGTCTGCTTCTACGAGCCCCAGATGGACAAGGCGGCGCGCGAACATCACGCTTTGGCCTCGGATCTCAGCCACGCCCTTGAGCTCGGTCAGCTCGAACTCCACTATCAGGTGCAGAAGTCTGCCCAATCCGGAGATGTGCTGGGATATGAGGCACTGCTGCGCTGGAGCCACCCAAGCAGAGGGCCCATTTCGCCTGCCGTTTTCATACCCATCGCGGAAGAGACCGGCCTGATCCTTGCCATCGGCGAATGGGTGTTGAGAACGGCCTGCCGGGACGCCGGCAAGTTGGGCAAGCCCCACAAGATTGCCGTCAATCTTTCGCCGGTCCAATTCGTGCACAATGACCTGGCCGGTCTGATCCGCGACATCCTGGTCGAGACCGCGTTGTCGCCAAGTCGGCTGGAACTCGAGATCACGGAATCCACTTTCATTGCCGACAAGGCCCGTGCTCTGCACGTCCTGCGCCAGATCAAGGCGCTGGGCGTGAAGATTTCGATCGACGATTTCGGCGTCGGCTATTCGTCATTCGACACCCTGCGCAGCTTTCCCTTCGACAAGATCAAGCTGGATGGTTCCTTCACACGGGAAATGGAGCGCAACGCGCAAGCTATGGCCATCGTCCGTTCCGTGCTCGCACTGGGACAGAGCCTGGGAATTCCGGTGCTGGCCGAAGGTGTGGAAACGGCGGCCCAGCTGCAAATCCTGCGCGTCGAAGGCTGCCATGAAGCCCAAGGCTATTATCTCGGGCGACCTGGGCCTAAGGAAAACATCCTCCCGACCGCGGCGGACCAGCTCCAGAAGGTGATTCCAAATCGCGGAACGGGCCTCTCGGTCTCGACCGCCTGAGGGCGGTCCCTACATCCATCCAATGAAAAACCCCGGCCACGCAGCCGGGGTTTTCATACCTAGAGCGTTTCCGTTTTTAACAGAAACGCAGAAACGCTATAAGCTTTTGTTTTCGCCGCATTTTTGTAACGCCAAGTGATTCCACTTGCTACAAATGCTCTAGATTAACGCCATACCCGTTCGCGCCAGCAACGAACGCGCCAGCGGCCGCGGCGCCAGACACGACGGCAGACGCGCCGCCAGCGGGGCCTGCGCCAAGGCCGACGTCCCGGACGATGCCATGGGCGATGGTAGACGAGTTCGGCATCGGCATCGTTCTCGTCATCGAGAACAGCCGCCTCCGCATGTGATTGTTCCAGCTCGTCCAGTATACCGCCACGCGCTGCAGGCACACCTGCAACCGCCTGAGCTGGACGCATTGCCGTAGCGACGACTGCGGCCCCCGCAACGCCGAGTATTCCCGTCAGAAATAGCCGTCGATCCATTGGTTCCTCCAATCTGTGCTCCCCGCCACCCCGGTTAACATAGCGGCAACCGAATTGTTCCTGAATGGTTTTTCGTTGGGCCTGTCCGTTAACGGATTTGCCGAGCCTATGGGGTGATGCGCTATCAGAATTGCGAGCTCAACCCGCCCCACCGGAACCGAGCGCCGGCGCAGTCGTCCTCAGCGTCCGATCAAACCCTTGAGTCGATAGATTGCTTCCAGCGCCTCGCGTGGCGTCATCTCATCGGGGCTGAGGGCAGCCAGTGCCTCGCCAAGTGCATCGGACTGGACCGGCTTGGGCGCTTCCCGCTTCACCGCCACCGAAAACAGCGGCAGGTCGTCGACCAGCCGATCGGCCTTGCCCGAGGTTTCGCCTTCCTCGAGCTGGTGCAGCACCTGCTTGGCGCGCGCCACCACGGCTTCCGGCAAACCCGCAAGCCGCGCTACTTGCACGCCATAGCTGCGGTCCGCAGCGCCCTTGCCGACCTCATGCAGGAAGACGACGTCGCCTTCCCATTCCTTGACCCGCATGGTGACGTTGTGAAGCCGGTTAAGCTTGTTGCTCAGCGCCGTCATCTCGTGGAAATGGGTGGCGAAAATCGAGCGGCAACGGTTCTTCTCATGCAGATATTCGACCGCCGCCCAGGCGATCGAAAGCCCGTCGAAAGTGGCGGTGCCGCGACCGATCTCGTCCAGGATGACCAGTGCGCGTTCACCCGCCTGGTTGAGGATGGCGGCGGTCTCGACCATTTCGACCATGAAGGTCGAACGGCCGCGCGCGAGATCGTCGGAAGCGCCGACGCGCGAGAACAGCCGGTCGACCACCCCGATATGGGCGCTTGCCGCCGGCACGAAGGAGCCGGTCTGGGCCAGGATGGCGATCAGCGCATTCTGGCGAAGGAAGGTCGACTTGCCACCCATGTTCGGGCCGGTGAGCAGCCAGATGGCGCCGTTTTTGGCATCGCCTTCCGGTGACAGGTCGCAATCATTGGCGACGAAAGGTCCTTCTCCGGTGCGGCGCAGCGCCTGCTCCACCACTGGGTGGCGGCCACCGACCACTTCGAAGGCAAGCGAGGCATCGACCTGCGGCCGGCACCAGTTCTCGCTCGCCGACAGAGCAGCGAGTGCGGCCGACACATCGAGCACGGCCAGTGCATCGGCACCGGCGCGGATGGCATCCGCCTCGGCCACGACTTCGGCAAGCAACCGATCGAAGGCGGCAAGTTCGATGGCAAGCGCACGGTCGGCAGCGTTGGCGATCTTGGTCTCCAGCCCCGCCAGCTCCGTCGTGGTGAAGCGCATGGCATTGGCCATGGTCTGACGGTGGATGAAGCGCGCCTTGGCTTCGTCGGTACCCGTCATGATCGCCTGATGGTTGACCGTCACCTCGATGTAATAGCCCAGCACATTGTTGTGCCGGATCTTGAGCGAACGGATACCGGTCTCTTCGATGAGGTCGCGCTCCATGCCGGCGATGACCTTTCGCGTCTCGTCGCGAAGCGCCCGCATCTCGTCGAGCTCGGCATCGTAGCCGCTGCGCAGGAAGCCGCCGTCGCGTTTCAGCAGCGGCAGTTCGTCGGCCAAGGCTCCGGCGAGATGTTCGGCAAGCGGCTTCGGCAGCGCGTCGATCGCGGCAAGTGCGCCAGCCAGTTCAGCAGGCGGCGCGACACGCGCAAAGACCCGCGCTATTTCGCCGGCTGCAAGGAAACCGGCGCGCAACGCGCCGAGGTCGCGCGGGCCGCCGCGGTTCAGCGCCAGCCGCGACAGCGCACGCGGCATGTCGGCGACACCTTTGAGCGCCATCCGCAAGGCCTCAGCAAGACGCGTCTCTTCGCGGAAGAAGGAAACCGAATCGAGCCGTGCTCCGATGGCCGCCGCGTCGGTCAGCGGCGCCATCAGCCGGTCGGCCAGCAGCCGCGCGCCACCGCCGGTGACGGTGCGATCGATCGCCTTGAACAGGGACCCCTCGCGGCTGCCGGAAAGGGTGCGCAGGAGTTCCAGATTGGATCGCGTTGCCGGATCGATGAACAGCGTTGCCCCGTTCTCCTCGCGCTCCGGCCGCGACAGCGGCGGGCGCTCGGCCTTCTGCGTCTTCTCGACATAGGCAATCGCGCCGGAGATGGCGGAAAGCTCGGCGCGGCTGAACGTGCCGAAGGCGTCGGGCGTCGCCACGTTGAAGAAGCGGGCGATGCGCGCCGTTGCCGAGGCCGAATCGAAAAGGCTGGCCGGCTGCGGACTCGCGACGCGACCGAGCACGTCGAAAACAGGCTTCAGTTCGGGATCGTAGAAGACCGGTTCGGCAACGATTAGCTCGCGCGGATCGACGCGGAAGATGTCGGCCAGCAAGCGCTCGGCATTGGTTTCGGCGACACGGAAGACGCCGGTGGAAATCTCGATCCAGGCCAATGCGAAGCTTTGGTCGGCGCCGCCCTTGATCCGGCCGAGCGTCATCAGGAAGCTCGATTCCGAAGGCGCCAGCAATTTGTCTTCGGTGATGGTGCCCGGCGTGACGAGACGGATGACGTCGCGCTTGACCACCGACTTCGAGCCGCGCTTCTTGGCCTCGGCCGGATCTTCGATCTGCTCGCACACCGCCACGCGGAAACCGAGCCCGATCAGCTTCTGCAGATAGTCGTCGGCAGCATGCACCGGCACGCCGCACATCGGGATCTCGGCGCCCTGATGCTTGCCACGCTTGGTGAGCACGATGCCCAGCGCCTGGCTTGCCTTCTCGGCATCCTCGAAGAACAACTCGTAGAAATCGCCCATGCGATAGAACAGCAGCGAATCCGCATTCGCCGCCTTGATCTCGAGATACTGCTCCATCATCGGCGTGGCGCCGGCCGTGGAAGGTACCGGCGCCGCACTTGCCGGCAGCGGTGCGCTGTCTTCCGTCGCGATGGGGGTTTCGTCGTTCAAGAAACTGTTTCCAAAATTTCCGAAGGCAATTGCTTGGCGCTTTACTCACCCGAAGTGTAGCCTTAATCCCGAACGCTCCACAAAGAAATTGAGTGCGCCTCAGGCACGCCGAAGGGGAAGAAACAAAAGCATGGCTCGCAAGAATGGACAGGACGGACAAGGCCCTTCGGTAAGCTCCGAGGAGGCGCTGGAATTCCACGCCATGGGGCGGCCGGGCAAACTGGAGATCGTGCCGACCAAGCCGATGGCGACGCAGCGCGACCTGAGCCTCGCCTATTCCCCGGGCGTCGCCGTACCGGTCAAAGCGATCGCGGAAGACCCATCGCGCGCCTTCGACTACACCACGCGCGGCAACATGGTCGCCGTCATTTCCAACGGCACCGCCATCCTCGGCCTTGGCAATCTCGGCGCGCTCGCCTCCAAGCCGGTGATGGAAGGCAAGTCGGTGCTGTTCAAGCGCTTCGCAGACGTCGATTCGATCGACCTCGAAGTGGCGACCGAGGATGCCGACGAGTTCATCAACTGCGTCAAATTCCTCGGCCCTTCCTTCGGGGGCATCAATCTGGAAGACATCAAGGCGCCGGAATGCTTCATCATCGAGCAGCGCCTGCGCGAATTGATGGATATTCCGGTCTTCCATGACGATCAGCACGGCACCGCCATCATCGCGGCCGCGGGCCTGATTAACGCGCTGGCGATCACCGGCCGCGACATGAAGACGACGAAGCTCGTTTGCAACGGCGCCGGCGCCGCCGGCATCGCCTGTATCGAGCTGGTGAAGTCGATGGGTTTCTCGCCGGAAAACGTCATCCTTTGCGACACCAAGGGTGTCGTCTACCAGGGCCGCACGGAAGGCATGAACCAGTGGAAGTCGGCACATGCTGTGAAAACCGAGGCACGCTCTCTGGCCGATGCGCTGGACGGCGCCGACGTGTTCTTCGGCCTTTCCGCCAAGGGCGCGCTGACGACGGCGATGGTGCAGTCGATGGCCAAGAACCCGATCATCTTCGCCATGGCCAATCCCGATCCGGAGATCACACCGGAGGAAGTGGCCGAGATCCGTACCGACGCGATCATGGCCACCGGCCGTTCGGACTATCCGAACCAGGTCAACAATGTGCTGGGTTTTCCCTACATCTTCCGCGGCGCGCTGGACGTGCGGGCCACCACCATCAACGACGCCATGAAGGTTGCCGCGGCGCAGGCTCTCGCCGAACTCGCCCGCAAGGATGTGCCGGACGATGTTGCTGCGGCCTATCAGGGCAACCGGCCGAAGTTCGGTCCCAACTACATCATCCCGGTGCCATTCGACCCGCGCCTGATCTCGGCCATCCCGATCGCGGTGGCGAAGGCGGCAATGGAAACCGGCGTGGCGCGCAAACCCATCCTCGATCTCGATCGCTACGCGCAGGAACTGTCGGCTCGCCGCGACCCGATCGCATCGACGCTGCAGCGGATTTACGACCGCGTGCGGCGCCAACCCAAGCGCATCGTCTTCGCCGAGGGTGAAGAAGAACAAGTGATGCGCGCAGCTGTCGCCTATGTGAACCAAAAGCTCGGCACCGCCATCCTGCTCGGCCGCGATGACATCATCAAGGAGAACGCTCGCCATGCCGGCATCGAGCTGGACAAGCCGGGACTGGAGATCATCAATGCGCGGCTGTCGCGCAAGAACGGCATCTATGCCGACTTCCTCTACGAGCGACTGCAGCGCAAGGGCTACCTGTTCCGTGACAGCCAGCGCCTGATCAACAACGACCGCAACCATTTCGCGGCCTGCATGGTGGCGCTGGGCGATGCCGACGGCATCGTCACCGGGGTGACGCGAAACTATTCGACGGCGCTCGACGACGTGCGCCGCGTCATCGACGCCAAGCCGGGTCATCGCGTCATCGGCGTTTCGATCGTGCTGGCCAGGGGGCGCACCGTCCTGGTGGCCGATACTGCCGTGCACGACATGCCCAATGCCGAACAGATTGCCGACATCGCCGAAGAAGCAGCCAACTTCGCCCGGCGCATGGGCTATGAGCCGCGCGTGGCGATGCTCGCCTATTCCACCTTCGGCCACCCGCAGGGGGAACGTTCGGAGCGCGTGCAAGAAGCCGTGCGCATCCTCGACCGGCGGCGCGTCGATTTCGAATATGACGGCGAAATGGCCGCCGACGTGGCACTGAACCCCCGCGTGATGGCCCAATATCCGTTCTGCCGGCTGACCGGACCGGCCAATGTGCTGGTGATGCCGGCGTTCCACTCGGCTTCGATCTCGACGAAGATGCTGCAGGAACTCGGCGGCTCGACCGTGATCGGTCCGCTTCTGGTCGGCCTCAACAAGCCGGTGCAGATCGTCGGCCTCAATGCCAAGGACAGCGATATCGTCAACATGGCGGCCATCGCGGCGTATTCGGCGGGGACCTGAGACGCATTTCAATTTGACATCCATGTTCCATTCTTGGGGCCATGACCGACGAACCCATCGTCATTGAAATGAAACGCACCGACCAACTCGCCGTTTTCATCGCAACGGTGATCGGCGGCGGTGCGTTTGTCGCCTTCCTGCCCGACCTTGCTGGTTGGCTGCTGGAGTTGCCTTGGGTGCCATGGCACGACCCGCTCAGGCTTGCTTTGACGCTCGGCCAGAAACTGTCCCCCTGGGCGCTTGCCATCATCGGCGGCCTGCTCGGCGTCGGCGCCGGCTTCCTGATCGTGCATGGCGAACCGACGGTGAGCGCCTCGGTCGGTGAGCTGATCATCCAGAGGGGTGATAGGCGCCACCGCTTCGCGCGCTCACAGGTGCGCACGGCGATGATCTCGAACAAGCGTCTCACCGTGCGCGACCGTGACGATGTCGAATTGCTCTCCATCAAACTCCACCCGCGCAGGGAGGTGGCCACGGCACTGCGCGAGAAGGGCTGGACGGTGGGTTGATCCTTGCGTTCTCACGCCTCGACAGCGTCGGACAGCACCTCCGGTCCGGTCTTCCGCCCCATGAACAGGAACACCACGACCGCCGTGACGATCGTGATGACGGTGAGCACAACGAGCAGGCTGGAAAAAGCGAAACCGTACTGCGCCACCACTTGGTCGTGGCCAGCATCCGGCAGCAATATCTGCGCAGCTGAAAGATCCCCCGTAACCAGCCGCTGCGCGGCCGCCATCAGTTTTTCCGACGGCGCGTGGGCGGTCGCGGCGAGATGGCCGGCGGTAAACGCCGACAAAACAGCGCTGACCACGGCCAAAGCCAAGCCTTCCCCGGCAACACGGGTGGTGTTGAAGATGCCGGTGGCCATGCCGGCGCGCTCGGTCGGCACCACTGAAACAGCAAGCCCGTCCATCAACCCCCAGGGCAGGCTGATGCCGACACCGATGGTGAGCATGGGCAGGACCAAGGCCGCTGCAGGCGCACCCGCCGGTACGCCGGACAACCAGAACAGGCCTGCGGCTGAGACGAGGAGGCCGGTGGCGCACAGCACCGAGGCCGGCAGCCACCGCGTCAACCAACCGGCCACCAGCGGCAGGATCAGCAACGGGGCCGACAATGCGATCATCAGGCGGCCGGCGGCGATCTCATCCATTCCCTCGACGCCGACAAAGCGAACCGGAAGCAGCACCAGCAGCACCACGAAAGCATAAGCAGGCGCGGCGGCCAACAATTGCACGCCGACAAAACGCGGATAACGGAACAAGGAAAGGTCCAGCATCGGCCGCGCCACCTTGCGCTCGATGATGGCGAAGATGGCGAAGGACAACACGGCACCGGCGAGCAGACCAATTACCGCCGGATCGCTCCAGCCAGCTTCCGGTGCCTTGAGGAAGCCGTACGTCAGCAAAGCAAGTGCGACGGTGAAGCTTGCGGCACCAGGCCAGTCGAGACCGGTTGCGGCGGGATCCCGACTTTCCCGCATGAAGCGGGCGGCAGTCAGGAAAGCGAAGGCGGCGGCAACGACCACGGGCAGGAAGATCGAAGCCCAGCCGAAGGCATCGATCAACAGGCCCGAGGTGATCGGGCCGAAAGAGAGACCGATGCCGAAAGAGGTGCCAAGCACGGAAAAGGCACGCATGCGCCCGGCCCCCTCGAACTCCTGGGCCAAGGCCGCTGCACCGCCTGCGAAGGCAAGCGCGGCAGCCAGGCCTTGTGCGGCACGGGCAAGGTCGAGCCAGATGATGGATGGCGAGACGGAAGCAAGCGCCGAAAACAGACCAAAGGCGGCGACACCGGTCAGGAACATGCGCTTGCGGCCATAGGCGTCAGCCAGGGCGCCAGCTGCCATCAGCGACGAACCGAAGGTAAGCATAAAGGCGTTCGTCACCCAGTTGAGCGCGATCGGGCTGCCGCCAAGCGCGCGGCCTATCGCCGGAAGCGCCACGGCAGGCCCGGTGAAGGTAAGCGGCATGGAAAGTGCTGCAAGGCACACGGCGACGAGGACGAGCGCTTTTTCGGCCGCGCCCGCGGCCTTGTACGAATTTGCCATGATGTCCACGGAGGTTGCCGTGACGGCCGCGTCGCGCGAACCAATCAACGGGGTTGTTAAAGACTGGGCTCTTGTTGACAGACTGACCCATGATAAATTTGCACTAATACAAGCAGAATAGAGCTCTCATTCCGCATATAATGGAGAAAAACGCTCGAATGGATCGTTCACTGGACCGGCTGAGCGGACTTGCCGCTTTCGTGCGTACTGCCGATCTCGGCAGCTTCGTCGCCGCTGGACGGGTGCTGCGGCTTTCACCATCGGCGGTCGGCAAGGCGGTGACCAAATTAGAAGAGCAACTGGGTGTCCGCCTGCTGCAACGTTCGACGCGCAGCCTGAGGCTGACCGAGGAAGGGCGATTGTTCCACGATCGTTGCCGGCGCGTGCTGGACGATCTCGACGATGCTCAAGCGATGCTGGCCGAGGCGATCGAGACACCGCGCGGGCGCCTGAGGGTCAGCGCGCCGGTGGTGAGCTATCACCTTTTCCTGCCGGTGCTGCCAGAGTTTGCCGAGCGCTATCCCGAGGTCGAGCTCGATCTCGATTTCAACGACCGCATCGTCGACCTGATCGACGAGGGCGTCGATGTCGCGCTGCGCAGCGGCGACCTGCCGGATTCCCGGCTGATGACGCGCTCGCTGCGGCCATTCCAGCAATTGCTGTGCGCGGCGCCCGCCTATCTCGAGCGCCATGGCACACCCACCTGTCCGCGCGATCTCGACGGCCATCACTCCGTCCGCTTCCGTTTCCCCAACAGCGGCAAGCTTTATGATTGGCCACTCGTTTTGCCGGCCGGCGAGGTGGAGCCGCGCCCCAGGATCGTCCTGACCTGCAACAATATGGAAGCGCTGCGCGGCGCCACCTTGGCCGGGCTCGGCATCGGTTGCATGCCGGACTTCCTGGTGCGTGGGCCGATCGCCAGGGGCGAACTGGTAACGCTGCTCGACCGCTATCTTGATGCGCCCGGCCAATTCCGGTTGCTGTGGCCTTCCAACCGGCAGTTGTCGCCCAAGGTCAGGGTGTTCGTGGATTTCCTGTCGGAGCGGCTCTTCGCCGATCGCTGCGAGACACTCGCCCGGCCGCAGCCAAATGCCGCCGCCTTATAACCAGCAGAGCCAGATCAACTCTGGTTCCAGCGGCGAACCACCGGCTCGCTCATATCGTGCTCGTAACCGAGGACGGAGATGCTTGCCGTATCGAGCACGAACAGCGCTCCTTGCGAAGCCGGCAGGCCAAGCCAGCGTGCGGTGAGCGTGCGCAGGAAATGGGAGGAGGAGAAGACGAGCACGTTGCCGCCCGTTTCGCGCAGCGCCTGTACGATCCGGTCGGCGCGTGCGCCCGCATCGGATACACTCTCACCGTCCGGGCAACCGTCCCGGAACAGACTCCAGCCGGGGCGCTCGACCAGGATTTCCTTGGTCTTCAGCCCCTCATAGGCACCATAGTCCCATTCGGCCAGATCCGGTTTGATTTCGGCCGAGCCGAAACCGGCCAATTCCGCGGTACGACGGGCGCGGGAAGACGGGCTCGACCAGATCGCGGTGAAGTCCTTGCCTTGCAGCCGCGTGGCAAGACCGGCTGCGGCTTCTTCGCCTTTGGCCGTCAGCGGAATGTCACTGCGGCCGGTGTGCTTGCCGCTGGCACTCCACTCGGTCTCGCCGTGCCGAACCAAGGTGATTTCGGGGTAGGGGCTGGCCATGACCTTGTCCTTGCTTCTGGTTAGACCAGCCCGGCCTGTTCGGCTTCGCGCTTGAGGTTCTGACGTGGGCGCGGGCCGATCTGCTGGATGACGAGGCCAGCGGCCAGCGAGCCAAGGTCGCCGCAGGTCTTGAGATCGCGGCCCTGAGTATAGCCGTGCAGGAAGCCTGCTGCGTAGAGGTCGCCGGCGCCGGTCGTATCGACCAGCTCTCTTATTTTGGTCGCCTCAATGACGAAAGTGTCGTCGCCGCTGACAATGACGGAGCCTTTTTCCGACCGGGTCACCGCGGCGATACGGCAATCCTTGCGGATCTGCGCCAGCGCCTCATCGAAGGACGACGTCTGGTAGAGCGACTTGATCTCGTGGCTGTTGGCGAAAATGATATCGACCGTGCGCGAACGCATCAGGTCGAGGAACTCGGCTCGATAGCGATCGACGCAGAAACTGTCCGACAGCGACATCGAGACCTGACGACCGGCAGCGTGCGCGTGCTGGGCGGTGAGGCGGATGGCTTCCTTGGCGCGCGGCGGATCCCACAGATAGCCTTCGAAATAGGTCACCGCCGCGCCCGACGCCTTGTCTGACTCCACATCCTCGGGACCGAGCTCGACACAGGCGCCGAGATAAGTGTTCATCGAGCGCTCTCCGTCTGGGGTGACGAAGATCATCGAACGCGCCGTGGGTGGTGTGCCGACCAGGGGCTGGGTATCGAAGGCAACGCCCTGGGCCTGGATGTCGTGGGTGAAGATCTCGCCGAGATGATCCCTGGAGACCTTGCCGAAATAGGCCGCACGACCACCGAAACTGGCAATTCCGGCTGCCGTGTTGCCGGCGCTGCCGCCGGAAGCTTCCACAGCAGGGCCCATGCGACGGTAGAGAAGTTCCGCGCGCTCGGCATCGATCAGGTTCATCGCACCCTTGATGATGCCGTTGTCGGCGAGAAAGGCCTCATCGCATTGGGCGATGATGTCGACAATGGCATTGCCAATGCACAGAACGTCGTAATCCGGCATCCGGGTCTCCGCGCGCGAGCTCTTATGGCCCAAAACCCTGGCTTTCTGCCACGCCGGCCGGGCGCGGGTCTAGCCGAATGCCGATTTTTTGCAAGCTATTGCTGTGGCGCTGGAGGGATTTCTGATGGATCGAAAGTGACAACAATTTCGCTCCATACTTCGGGATCATATGGCAGCAGCATTGTATAGGGAGCACATTTTTCAATGGCTCGGATGGCGCTGGCTGCGAACAATTGAAAAGTTTTTCCCTCTTTTGATCTTCGGACCACCGGCTTTTCGGCCAACGAACCATCTGGCCTAAGATGGACGACGATCTCAGTCTGAAACGCATCGAGCTCTTCAGGAACGGCTTTGGCGGGTATTGACCAACATCCGGAGATTTTATCTCTCATGGCAGCCATCGCTGCCACGCTGACTCTTCCCTTGGCGGGAGACGTTTTGCTCTCAGCGCAGGCAACCGATGTCAAAATCCACGTCGAAGAGATCGCTAGAACGCACCAAATCCATGATCGCATGCCGCTGCCCCCAACCGATACCTACTGTGCTCATCGTAGATTGAACTAGGATCTGCACACAATGATCGTTTCGAACAGCATGGGTGCTATCTAAAATACCGGCGCGAAGTTGAGCTTCAGCTCACGCCAGCGCTCATAAGGAACACGGGTGCGTTTCATGCTGCGGAAAGGCGCGCACCGCTCCACGGCGCGCACCGCGCTGGCGGCGAGCAGCTTAGCCTCCTTCGCCTTGGGCGGGTTTTCAACCGTAGGCCTGGCGGCCAGCGACCCGTCGCGCTTGAGGCGCACCTTGACGACAATGGGCCCGGGTTTCGCGCCTTTCATATCCGGCGGCATCCAGCAGCCTGCGATCTCGTTGTGCAATGCCTCGACCAGCGCGGCAAACTCGCCCTTGGTGTCGGCGAGCGCCGCGGAGCCGGAACCAACCGACAGCGCGGCGGCGAAAAACACGGCACGTATCGCAACATTCATCTGAGCAGGACCCTTGGCACGCCATCCGCCTTGATGATGAAGTCGGCGCGACCGCCATAGTAGGCGCCAGCGCCGACCTCTGCAACGATGGCCGCATGCGGGCCTGCTCTAGTTCTACGCGACGGTGCCCGACGACAAGAGCTCGGTCATCCTCCTGTAGGTCATGGTGTTGGACCGATTGAAGGTGAACGACCCGACATCGAGCAGCTCGCGACCTGCCCGCTCGAGCGCACTGAAGGCGACGCAAGCAAGCTGCGAGCCGACGGAAATGCGCCTGGCACCAGCCTGTGCCAGCGCTGGAACGGTGAAATCTGCCGTCGACAGCACGTTGACCGGCTTATCCAGGGCCTGACAGACCGCGCGAACCGATGCGATGTCGGAAAGACCCGGCGCGTAAAGCACGTCGGCACCTGCCTTCTCATAGGCTTGCAGGCGTCGGATGGTGTCGTCGAGATCGGGGCGACCATGCAGAAAGTTCTCGGCGCGCGCGGTGAAGACGAAATCGCGCTTCAAGGCGCGCGCGGCTTCTGCCGCTGCAGCGACCCGCTCCACCGCCTGCGTAAAATCATAGATGGGCCTTTCGGCATCGCCGGTGTGGTCCTCGATCGAACAACCCGCCAGCCCCGCCGCCTCGGCGGCGAAAATGGTCTCACCGGCGCTCTCTGCGCTGTCGCCCTTACCCTTTTCCAGGTCGGCCGAGACCGGCAGGTCGGTCGCCGAGACGATGTCACGGCAATGCTGGATCATCTCCTCGAAACCGATCGCGCCATCCGGGAGGCCACGCGAGAAGGCATAGCCGGCACTGGTGGTGGCCAACGCCTTGAAGCCCATGGAGGACAGCAGCTTGGCCGAGCCGAGATCCCACGGATTGGGAATGACAAAGGTCTCGGCGTGCAGGTTTCGGAAAATCTTGCCCTTATCCATAGAAGTCTCTCCACAAAGACGCGCCGGCCACAGTTCAGGTCTGATGATTTTCGATGTTTGCACCCCCGACCCAGCGCGCCGAGCGAACTGCGAAAACCCAAACAACAGGCTGTGGCAAATTTCAGGACTGGAACCCTAGCGAGCGAACTTTGGCCCGGCAAACAAATGCGATTGGTTCAGGCGGCCAGTGCGGAACACTCCTGCCAATGCGCTGGCAGCAGGCGAGATGAAACCGTCATGAAACCAACGATGAGGGCGCTTAGCGCAGCGGCACCAGTCCCGGCAGATCGCGCATGTCCGAGAACAGAACGCCGCCCGCCCTTTCCAAACCTTCGGGATCGGAATGCGGATCGCCGTGGTAGGAAAACACGCGCATGCCAGCGGCAATGCCGGCTGTCGTACCGGCCACCGAATCCTCGATGACGATACAATCGGCTGGGTTCACACCCATTTCCCTGGCGGCGTGCAGGAACAAGTCCGGGAACGGTTTCGAGCGCCCGACCATGGTGGAGCTGAACATGGCGTGCTCGAAGAACGGAAGCAGCCCGGTGACGCCCAGCGTTATATGCATCTTGGACACGCGCGCCGAAGAGGCGACACAATAGGGAAGGTTGGCCGCTCGTACGGCATCGATCACGTCGCGCACATATGGAATCTCGTCGACACCGTTCGCAAAAAGCTCGGGCAGGCCAACATTCCAGCGGTCGGCGAAATCTTCGCCAAGATCGATGCCTGCCACTTCCAGGATCTCGTTGCGCACGGAGATCATGGAGCGGCCGGAAAACTGCTTGCGGCAATAGTTGAAGTCGACGGGATAGCCGGCTTCGGTGAGCCACAGCGCCAGACGTTCGTTGGCCATGTTCTCGGTATCGACCAGGATACCGTCACAGTCGAAGATGACCAGCCCGGGCAGCGGCATCACGCGGTTCCGGTCGATCCGAAACCGCCGCCGCCACGCTCGGTGCCGCCGGCGAGGCTGCGCTCTTCGGAGCGGACCTGGACCGCGGGAGCGAAGACGATCTGAGCGATGCGCATGCCGCGCTCGACATAGAACTCTTCGTCACCGTGATTGATCAGCAGCACCTTCACCTCGCCGCGATAGTCGCTATCGACGGTACCGGGCGTGTTGAGGCAGGTGATGCCATGTTTCAGTGCGAGGCCGGAGCGAGGGCGAACCTGACCTTCCAGGCCTTCCGGTATTTCCAATACCAGTCCCGTCGGCACCAGCGCACGCTTGCCGGGCAGAATGAGCAGTGGCCGATCCTCCGGAACGGCAGCCCTGAGATCCATGCCGGCAGCGCCGGCGCTTTCGTAGGCCGGCAACGCCAGCCCTTCGCCGTGCGGCAGGCGGACGAAACCGACCGTCTGGCCGAAGACGGATTGATTTTGAGGTGTCGGGTGCATGGCGCGATCCTATCGGGCGAGCAGTGCATCAAGTCAACCGGTTACGGGTATTTCAACGCGAATCTTTCATTGAGGCATCGACAGCCGGGCTCGCAACGGCAGCAGGCCGACGAGCGCCACAACAGCAAAAACGGCGCCGGCAAGGAAGGTGGCTTCAGGACCAAACTGATCCCACAGGAAGCCTGCCAGCACGCTGGCGACGAGCAAGGCGATGCCGGTGATCAGATTGAACATGCCGAATGCAGTGCCGCGCAACTCCGCCGGCGCTGCATCCGCAACCAGCGTTGCCAGCAGCCCTTGCGTGAAACCCATATGCAGTCCCCACAGCACGACGCCGATGAGGAGCCCGACGATGTCTGGCACAAGGGCGAGGACGAGATCCGCTGCCACGAGGAAAAGAAGACCGACGGCGAGAAGCATAGACCGGCTAAAGCGATCGGCGAGCACGCCGGCAGGATAGGCCGACAGCGAGTAGGCGAGGTTCATCACCACCAGCACGACCGGCACCAAAGCCAAGGAAAGGCCGATCGACTGCGCGCGCAAGATGAGAAAAGCTTCGCTGAAACGGGCGAGCGTGAAAACCGCCGCCACGGTTACCACCAGCCAGAAGCCCGCGCCCAGAAGGCGCAGCTCGGAGCGCCTTAGCGGCATGCGAACCTTGCGCTGGCCCGCCGGGCGCTCGGGCTCCCTCACCGCAAAGACGATCAGGGCAACGGCGGCAAAAGCCGGTAGGACGGCGATCCAGAAAACCGTCTGGAAATGATTTGCAGTTGTCCACATCAGCGCGATGGCCAGCAGCGGGCCGGCAAAGGCGCCGATCGTGTCGAGCGATTGCCGCAGGCCGAAGCCGGCACCACGCTGTTCCAGCGGCGTGATGTCGGCGATCAGCGCATCGCGCGGGGCGCCGCGGATGCCCTTGCCGATGCGGTCGATGAACCGCGCCGCAACCAGCCAGCCGATCGATGGCGCCAGCGGAAAGATCGGCTTGGTGATCGCCGCCAACCCGTAGCCCAGCGCCGCCAGTAGTTTGCGCTTGCCGAGCCAGTCGCTCAGTGCTCCCGAAAAGATCTTGGTGATCGAAGCGGTTGCCTCGGCGATGCCTTCGATGATGCCGACGGTAAGGCTTGCGGTGCCCAGCACAGCCACCATGTAGACGGGCAGCAGCGCGTGGATCATCTCCGAGGAGATATCCATGAACATCGATACGAAACCGAGCGCCCAGACACCGGCGGGAAGACTGCGGCGGGTCACCGGGGTGATGTTGTTGGTAGAACTCATGCCTAGCGCACTTCCACCGGCACCACCGTCGTTTCCTTGATCTCCTCCATGACGAAGGAGGCGGAAACGTCGGACAACGGCACCTTCGCAATCATGCGCTGATAGAGCCGGTCGTATGCCTTGACGTCCGCAACGCGAGCACGAAGCACATAGTCGAGATCGCCGGACATACGGTAGACACCGGTGATCTCGGGAAAAGATGTCACCGCGGCCCGGAACTTGGCCAGCCAGTCCGGATCATGGCTCGACGTGCGCACGATGATGAACACCGAAAGACCGAGGCCAAGCTTGTCGGCATCGACCAGCGCAACCCGGCCGGTAACGACACGCTCGTCCTCCAGCCTTTTCACCCGGCGCCAGCAGGCATTGCGAGACAGGCCGACGCGTTCCGAGAGCTGGTCGACCGACAAGGTTCCGTCCCGCTGCAGTTCCGCAAGGATTCTTCGATCAATCGTATCGATTTCATAAGCCATGTTGGGATATTTGTCCCAATTCTAGATGCACAACAAGGACAAATTGGGATCGATGTTCCGACATGGCATGGGAGGATAGTGCAGAGAATGGGAGAATCACCATGACGACGCGCATCGCCCGCCTTTTCACCGACCATCCGCACTCGGTCGATGAGAGCTACTTCGAACACATGCGCTTCGCCGGCTGGTTTGCCAGCAGGTTGTTCATGGCCGGCGGCGCCGCACTCATTCATGCTTTTTTACCCTTCCTGTTCGAGACTACGGCTAGCAGGATCATCCGCCAGCTCTACGAGCGTACGCACAATCGCCGTCCGCAGGCATGATCCCGAGGCCGGCTGGAGCCGGCCACTGTCCAGACGTGCCTGAGGGGCGTTGACGCATGTGCCGATGGGCGGCCTATCTCGGTGAAGAGGTCTTCCTCGAAGACATCGTCAGTGCGCCTTGTCATTCGCTGATCGCACAGAGCCATTGCGCGCAGGAGGCGAAATCGCCCACCAATGGTGACGGTTTCGGCCTTGCCTGGTATGGCGGGCGCGCGGAACCCGGTCTCTACCGCGACATCCTGCCGGCCTGGTCGGACCCCAATCTCAAAAGCCTCTGCAAGCAGATCCGCTCCGGCCTGTTCCTGGCGCATGTGCGCGCCTCGACCGGCGGCGCAACCAGTCGCGCCAACTGCCATCCCTTTGTCTCCGGCCGCTGGTCGTTCATGCACAACGGCCAGATCGGGGGCTTCGAGCGTATCCGCCGCGCGCTCGAGGCAGCCTTACCGGACGCACTCTACGATCAGATCGAAGGTACGACCGATTCCGAACTGTTCTTTTTCCTGATGATGGACGCGGGGCTGGAAACCGACCCGCAAGGCGCGCTGGAAAGGGCAACCTCCCAGGTGATTGCGGCCGCCGAAAGGGCGGGTGTTGATCCAGCCCTGAAGTTGACCGCCGCCTTTTCCGATGGGCAGGCCGTGCACGCGGTGCGCTATTCGACTGACGGCCAAGCACCAACACTCTACACCTCCGCATTCCATGGCGGTCGCTGCATCGTGTCGGAACCCTTCGACCGCGAGAGTGCTGAATGGCAGGCCATTCCGCCGGCGAGCTTCGTAACCATGACGAGGGCGGGAATCCGCATCCGTCCGTTCGCGCCGGCTTCAGGGATGGCGATCGCGGCCGAGTAGGCGGAGGTCAGCCGGCGAGCCTCACCGTCCCATACGGATTGAACTTGAACTCGTCCTTTTCGTACTGGGATTCGAAAGAGAGGCGCGCTCCGCGTTTCCTCAGCACCTCTTCCAGGCCGCGCACGGCAATTTCGTCCGCGACAGCGTCCATGGTCGCCACAGCCTCGCGCTCGCTCGCCTGGGATATCGGCACATAGACTTCCGGCAATCCCACGAGGTGGAAGCCGACACTTTCCAGATATTTCTTGGCCGACAGTGGGCGCTTGGCGAAGGCGAGCCGGCCAATGCGCCTTTGTGCAAGAGCATCGTCAGCCTCCAGGGCAGCAGCACCCTGGAGCGCAAGCCGTTTCCAGCGCGCCAGCCCATGGGCGATGCCCGCACTTTCGCCCTTAACGGCCACCGCGCCCTTGTCGACCATGTGAGCGACGAGGAACAAGGCTCCGATGGAAACGGTGACCGCATTGTCTCTCGTCATCGGCGGGCCGAGCACATAGAGAACGGATCGATGGCTGGCGACGGCAGCTTCATCGGCCTCGGTCCAGGCATCTGGCTCGACGCGGTCCCAACACACATCGAAGGATCGGACCATGCGGTCATCCGGTTCGGCCTGAGAATAAGTGTGGTCCACGCCGAAACCGGTGGCGAATTCTTCAATGCCGCCCAGGGCTGCGTCCGACAGCCGAGACAGATCGCGATCCTTGCCCAGGAAGCAAAGAACATGTCGTGGTTTCACCACCTCCGACTCGGATGGTTCCATCGGTTTCTCCTTCGTCCCGAGCTTTGCCGCAAATGAGGATCGCCAGGCCGGCAACGTCCCCATCAGCCCCAGAAATGCGCGCCGCCCGATACCCACGAAACTCTTCTCCCGATGATTCAAACCGCCGCTCACTTGCGGGACATCATAACGGTCAGTCGATTGCACGACGATGAAATAGGAATCCGCTCGGATTTGGTCATTCCAACATTGCGCGGCATGGTATAGCCGAGGGCCAGTCAGCCTGCGGAGGTACCATGACCGAAAAACTCATCCTGGCATCAGGCAGCCCGTTTCGGCTGGCCATGCTGAAAAATGCCGGCGTCCATGTCGAAGCGGTACCGGCAAAGGTCGACGAGCGCGCGCTTGAAGCGCCGCTGGAGGACAGCGGCGCCTCCCCGGAAGATGTCGCGACGATCCTGGCCGAAGCGAAGGCGACCGAGGTGAGCGAGCGGATGCCGGGAGCCCTGGTGCTGGGCTGCGACCAGACGCTGTCGCTGGGCGACGAAGTGTTCCACAAACCTGCCGACATGGAGGGCGCCCGCCGCCATCTGCTGGCTCTGTCGGGCAAGACCCATCAGCTGAACAGCGCCGCGGTGCTGGCGCGGGACGGCGCGGTGTTGTGGCGCCATGTCGGCATTGCCAATCTCACCATGCGCAGACTCGATCCCGCCTTCATCGGCCGCCATCTGGCACGGGTCGGCGCGAAAGCGCTTTCCAGCGTCGGCGCTTATCAGATCGAAGGCGAGGGCATCCAGCTGTTCGAAAAGGTCGAGGGGGACCATTTCACCATCATCGGCCTGCCGCTTCTGCCGCTGCTGACCGAACTCAGGTCGCTCGGTGCCATCGATGGCTGACATGAAAAAGGCCTTCGTGATCGGCCATCCGATCGCGCATTCGCGTTCGCCGAAAATCCACGGATACTGGTTGAAGAGCTACGGCATCGCTGGCAGCTACGAAGCGATCGATGTGGCACCCGGCGATCTGCCTGCGTTCCTGTCGACGCTTGCGGAGAGGGGCTTCAGCGGCGGTAACGTCACCATCCCGCACAAGGAAGCCGTGTGCGCAGCCGTCAAACGCCGGGATGAAGCGGCCGAGCAGATCGGCGCCATCAACACGCTGTGGGTTGAAGACGGCGAACTCCGCGGCGGCAACACCGACGCACATGGTTTCGCGGCCAATCTCGACGAATTTGCGCAGGGCTGGGCTGGCAACGGTCCGGCTGTGGTGCTGGGCGCCGGTGGCGCGGCACGTGCCGTCATCCACGCGCTGAAGGAACGTGGCGTTCGCGACATCCGTATCGCCAACCGCACGAAAGCTCGGGCAGAGGAGTTGCGAGACCAGTTCGGAACCAACGTGTCAGCACATGGCAGCGAGGCGATTGGCGAATTGATGGCCGACGCCGGACTGCTGATCAACACCACGGCGCTCGGCATGCACGGCAATGAGGGCCTGCCCGCCGATCCCACCCGCCTGCCGACGCATGCGATCGTCACCGATATCGTCTATGTGCCGCTGGAAACCCCGTTGCTTGCCGCGGCAAGGCAGCGCGGGCTGAAAACCGTCGATGGGCTGGGCATGCTGCTGCATCAAGCGGTACCCGGTTTCGAACACTGGTTCGGCAAGCGGCCGGAAGTCACGCCGGAACTGCGCGCGCTTATCGTCGACGATCTGGAGGCCAAACATTGATCGTGCTCGGCCTCACGGGTTCCATCGGCATGGGCAAGTCAACCGCCGCGAAGATGTTCCGCGAAGCCGGAGTTCCGGTGCACGATTCGGACGAAGCGGTGCATCGGCTCTATGCCGGCAAGGCAGCTCCCTTGATCGAAGCGGCTTTTCCGGGTGTGACCCGGGACGGCGCGGTGGATCGCGCGCTGCTCGGGCAACGCGTTCTGGGCGATGCCGCCGCGCTCAAGGCATTGGAAGGCATCATCCATCCTTTGGTGCGCGCCGATGCCGATGCCTTTCTGGCCCATCATCGGCAAACCGGCGCACCGCTTGCCGTGCTCGACATTCCGCTGCTGTTCGAGACGGGTGGCCGCGGCCGCGTCGACAAGGTCGTGGTGGTGAGCGCACCTGCAGAACAGCAGCGCGAGCGCGTGCTGGCACGGCCCGGAATGACCGAGGACAAATTCGAATCAATTCTCACCAAACAGGTTCCCGACGCCGAAAAGCGGCGGCTGGCCGACTATGTTGTCGATACCGGCAGCGGCTTTGAGGTCACCCGGCAGGCAATCCAGGCCATCATCGCCGAGCTATCAGGGGAAAATGGCAGCAATCACGCCGGTTGATCTTGCGGGAAAGCCGGCCGGACTCCATTTTCGATCCAAACAAACAAGCGCCGACGTCTTTGACTGGACGGCTCAGGCCGCGGAGCATCGCCGATGCGCGAAATCATCTTCGATACGGAAACAACAGGGCTCGATGCGCGCGAAGACCGCATCATAGAGCTCGGCTGTATCGAGTTGGTCAATCGGTTTCCGACCGGCAACACCTTCCATCATTACATCAACCCAGAAGGCCGCATGATCAATGCCGAGGCGGAAGCCGTTCACGGCATCAGCGCGGCACAGCTGGTCGGCAAGCCGACTTTTTCGGAGATTGCGGATCTTTTCCTGGAGTTCATCGATGGCGCCAAGCTGATCGCGCACAATGCCGGTTTCGACATGGGCTTCATCAACGCTGAATTCGCCCGGCTCGGCCATCCTCCAGTCGGACCGGAGCGCGTGATCGATACGCTGGCGCTGGCGCGTCGCAAACACCCGATGGGTCCCAATTCGCTGGACGCGCTATGCCGTCGTTACGGAATCGACAACAGCCACCGCACCAAACACGGGGCGCTGCTCGACTCCGAGCTGTTGGCAGAAGTCTATGTCGAGCTGATCGGCGGCAAGCAGGCCGCGCTCGGCCTGGATGGAGGACTGTCCCAGACGGGACGCCGAGGCGGCATAGAGATCGAGCTTACCATCGCCGCGCGGCCGGTACCGCTGGCCTCGCGGCTGACCGAGGCCGAGCGCGAAGCCCACAAGCGGCTGGTCGAATCGCTCGGCGAAAAGGCACTGTGGGCGAAATTCGCCGGCGAAAGTTCGGAAGCAGCCGAATAGTTTTCGTCCTGTCAGCGCATCGAACAAAAAACCCGGCGCGAGGCCGGGTTTTTCACTGGATATCGGGGCAGCTTAGCTGACCATCACCTTCGAGGCAGCCTGATCTTCAGCCAGCTTCTGCTGGAACATCTGCGCGAAGTCGATCGGATCGAGCATTAGCGGCGGGAAACCGCCGTTGCGGGTTGCGTCCGAGATGATCTGACGCGCGAACGGGAACAGCAGGCGCGGGCATTCGATAAACAGGATCGGCAGCATGTGCTCCTGCGGGAAGCCGGCGATGTTGAAGACGCCGCCATAGACCAGCTCGACGTTGAACAGCACTTCCTTGTCGAAGGAAGCCTTGGCGTTCAGCGTCAAATTGACGTCGAACTGCTCGTCGGACAGGGGATTGGCGTTGACGTTGACGCTGATGGCGATGCCGGGCGCCTTGTCGCGGCCACGCAGCGAGTTCGGTGCACCGGGGCTTTCGAACGAAAGGTCCTTCACATACTGGGCCAGAACGTTCAGCGTCGGCTGCGCTCCGTTGCCGTTGCTTGCCTGCGCTTCATTGTTGTCGGCCATGAGCCAAAATCCCCTTGTTGGGCCATCTGGCCCCTATTGAAATCGGGCGTTGGCTATCACGGCAGGCGCCTCAAGACAAGATTTGGCGCCTGTTCATTCATCCTTAAGCCGCCGCCAGGGCGAATTCGGGTTGGGATCGCGCGAAAACTCCTCGGTGTCGAGATCGATCGTTTTCTCGCGCTGACGCGTCCTGAAACCACCACCTTCGCCGAAGGAAGACACCACCGAAACGCGGGATTTGAGAAAACCCCAGGCGAAATCACGCACGGCAGGAACCAGGAAAACCAGGCCGATGATGGAGGTGATGAAACCAGGCACCATAAGCAGAAGCGCGGAGAAGATCGTCATGGCGCCATGCGCCAGCGGACGGCTCGGATCGCGACCGGCCTCGATCTCGGCGCGCGCATTGACCATGGTACTGAAGCCCTGGCGCTTGAGCAGCATGGCGCCGGCAATGGTCGAGGCAAGCACAAGGGCCACCGTCGCCAGCGCGCCGATCTGTTTCCCGACCACGACAAAGCCGGCGATCTCCAGCAAGGGAAGCGCCAGCACGAAGAAAGGGAGAAAGGAAGTACGCAAAAACCCGCCCAATCGTTGTATAATGGCCAGGCGACCAATCGCCGCTGGCGTTCACTGTATCAAATAGGTATGCGCTGCTTGCGTTTGAATGATGGCGCGGCACGTTCTATATGCTTTTATAGTTTTATGATCAGTCGCGAACTGGAGGCGCGGCCGGTTGAGTTGATTGGCCGCTTCGAGGGTGATTGGCACAGGACATGGCATTTTTCGACTTCGGCACGATATTCTTCCTGGTCGCGGCGGTCGTGATCTTCTTCCAGCTGCGCAATGTGCTGGGCCGCCGCACTGGCAGCGAGCGTCCGCCGTTCGATCCCTATACGGCTGGCCGCAATCGCGACAAGGATGCCGCCAAGACTTCGGAAAATGTCGTTTCGCTGCCGCGCAAGCGTGCCCCTGGCGATGCGCCGGCGCCGGATGCCTATGCAGCAATCGACGCCTTCGCCAAGCCTGACACCGATCTCAACAAGGGTCTGCGCGCCATCAAGGACGCCGACGCCAGTTTTGACCCGAAGGGTTTCGTCGACGGCGCCAAGATGGCTTACGAAATGATCGTGATGGCCTATGCCGACGGCGACCGCAAAACGCTGAAGAATCTTCTGTCGCGTGAAGTCTATGACGGTTTCGTCGCCGCCATCAGCGAGCGCGAGGCAAAATCCGAGAAGATCCAGTCCTCCTTCGTCGGCATCGACAAAGCCGACATCGTCTCGGCCGAGATGAAGGGTTCGGAAGCTCATGTCACGCTGCGTATCGTCAGCGAGCTGATTTCGGCCACCCGCGACAAGGCTGGCACCGTCATCGACGGCGACCCTGAGACGGTTGCCGAGGTCAAGGACGTATGGACGTTCGCACGGGACACCCGTTCGCGCGATCCGAACTGGAAGCTTGTCGCCACCGAGGAAGAAGATTGAGCCGCTCAGGTGTCGCTGTCGCCTTTCCTTTCGGCGCGATCCTATGACGATCTGCCCGGTTGGGCCGACGACAACCACCTTGCCGCCTTCGATGCGTTTCGACGTTCCGCTTTCCACGCTCCGGTAAAGCCATACCGCACCGGTTCGCTCGGCATCGATTTCACGGCTTTCCTGCCTGCCTATGAAGCTGCAAGATCCGCGCCGCCGAAGGATCGAGCCGGTGCGCGGGCTTTCTTCGAACGGTACTTCGCTCCGGCCCAAGTCTCCCCTGACAATGAAGCCGGTCTGGTCACGGGTTTCTATGAGCCTGTGGTCGAAGCTTCGCCGGTGCGCAGTGAGCATTATCGCTGGCCGTTGTTGTCACGCCCTGCCGATCTGATCGATATCGACGACACCAATCGGCCCGACGGCATGGATCCGTATCTTGCATTCGCCCGCCGGACGACGGACGGACCCGTGGAGTACCATGACCGCGGTGCGATCGAACGGGGCGCACTCGTCGGGCAAGGCCTGGAGATTGCCTGGTTCGCCGACAAGGTCGATGTCTTCTTCATCCATGTGCAAGGCGCAGCTCGGCTCAACATGACCGACGGAAGGCAGTTGCGCGTCACCTATGCCGCAAAATCCGGGCAGCGATTCACCGGGCCAGGCCGGGTCTTGGCCGATGCGGGCGAAATCCCGCTGGAAAAAGTGACGATGCAGTCGATCCGCGCTTGGTTCAAGGCGAACCCGGATCGCGTTGACGATATCCTTTGGCAGAACCGCTCCTTCATCTTTTTCCGCCCGGCGGCAGTGGACGATCCGGAACTGGGGCCCATCGCGGCAGCAAAAGTGCCGCTTTCGGCAGGCCGTTCCGTGGCTGTGGACCGGCTGCTGCACACATTCGGCACGCCTTTCTACATCAACGCGCCGACGCTGACCGCCTTCGACGGCAAACCTTTCCGACGATTGATGATTGCACAGGATACCGGTTCCGCCATCACCGGACCGGCACGCGGGGACCTTTTCGCCGGTTCCGGCGATGCTGCCGGCGAAATCGCCGGCGTGGTGCGCAACGCCGCCGATTTCTACGCGTTGGTGCCGCGTTCGCTGTTCGACGGAGCAGCGCGATGAGCCGGCGCCGCGACCTTTCCGAAGAAGACCGCGTTCTGTGGAACCTGGTCGCGCGCTCAGCCAAGCCGCTCAAGGGCAAAGCAATCGTGGAATTGCCGGACCCGATCGAACCGAGACCACCACAGCAAGAGCCGGCTCCGGCCAGCATCGTCACGGTATCGCCGGCAAAGCCAAAGGCGCAGCCCGTACGCCATACGCTCGACGAGCCGACCCTGGACAAGTTGTCGAAGGGACGGCTACCGATCGAAGGCCGCGTCGATCTGCACGGAATGACGCAGGACGAAGCCTATTCGCTTCTTTTTTCCTTCCTGCATCGCGCCCACGCCAATGGCGTGCGCTTCGTACTGGTCATCACCGGAAAGGGGTCGTCCTCCGGCGGGGACGGGATCCTGAAACGCTCCGTTCCGGCCTGGCTTTCGACACCGGCATTCCGGACGCTGGTCTCCAGCCACGACCACGCCGCCCGGCATCACGGCGGAGCCGGTGCGCTTTACGTGCGCTTGCGGCGGACACGGCCATGACCCCGCTTGGCGAACGCATCCGCGTGCTGCGCGAAGAACGTGGAGTGAGCCAGAAGCAGATGGCCGCAGCAATCGGCGTCAGTGCCGCCTATCTGTCTGCGCTCGAGCACGGCAAACGTGGCGTGCCGAGCTGGCCGCTGATCCAGAAGATCATCGGCTATTTCAACATCATCTGGGATGATGCCGAGGACCTGCAGCGGCTGGCTGAAAATTCACATCCGAAGGTCAAGATCGATACGGCCGGTCTGTCCCCAGCCGCCACCGAACTCGCCAATCTCCTTGCCGAAAAGATCGATCGGATAGACGAGGCAGATATCCAGCGCTTGACCGCTCTGGTGCGGGAAATGGCGGCAGCGAAACCCGCTTAAGCCGCCTGGTCCCGCACCTGGTAATCCTTGATGGCGGCAAAACGGATGGCTTTCCAGCGCTCTGCCTCGTAGTTCAGCGAGAATTCGTGCTGCGCCAGGAAAACCGGATCATTGTCGAGGTCACGGGCGATGTCGCCGCGATGCGCATCGACGAAGCGTTGCAAGTCAAGCTTGTCTTCGGCGCTGATCCAGCGGCAGACCGAAAACCGCGACATCTCGAAATCGACGGGCAGCGAATACTCGATGTTGAGGCGTTCCTTCAGCACGTCGATCTGCAGCGCGCCGACGACACCAACGATGGCCGGAGAGCCGTCTTCCGGCTGGAACAACTGAACCACGCCCTCCTCAGCCATCTGCTGCAGGGCTTCCTTCAGTTTCTTGGCTTTCATGGCATCGCCGAGGCGCACGCGGCGCAGTATTTCCGGCGCGAAGTTCGGCACGCCGCGAAACAGGATGTCCTCGCCTTCGGTCAGCGTATCGCCGATGCGCAGCGTGCCGTGGTTGGGAATACCGACGACGTCGCCGGCATAGGCTTCGTCCGCGGTGATGCGCGACCGCGCGAAGAAGAACTGCGGCGCAGTTAGGGACATCGGCTTTCCGGTACGCACCAGCTTCGCCTTCATGCCGCGCTGCAACGTGCCGGAGCAGACACGCACGAAAGCGATGCGGTCGCGATGATTGGGATCCATGTTGGCCTGAATCTTGAAGACGAAGGACGTCATCTTCTGTTCGGTGGCCTCTACCTTGCGCGTATCGGCTTCCTGAGCGCGCGGCGCCGGGCCGAAGGCGCCAAGCGCCTCGATAAGATCGCGTACGCCGAAATTGCGCAGCGCCGAGCCGAAATAGACCGGCGTGAGGTGGCCCTGACGGAAGGCGTCGAGATCGAACGGCCGGCAGGCTTCCCGCGCCAGCTCCAGTTCCTCGATGAAGGCAGGGCGGTCATTGTCGGGCAGCAAGCCTGCAGCGCGGTTGGAATCCGGCCCGTGGACCGGCGTGCGCTCGACTTCCTCGTCGTGGCGGCGCACGGCATTCTCGGCGAGGTGATAGGTGCCTGCGAACGTCTTGCCCTGGCCGATCGGCCACGTGATGGGTGCGGTGTCGAGCGCCAGCTTCTGTTCGATCTCGTCGAGGATTTCGAACGTGTCGCGCGCCTCGCGATCCATCTTGTTGACGAAAGTAATGATCGGAATATCGCGCAGGCGGCACACCTCGAACAGTTTCAGCGTGCGCGGTTCGATACCCTTGGCGGCGTCGATGACCATGACGGCAGAGTCGACGGCCGAAAGCGTGCGATAGGTATCATCGGCAAAGTCTTCGTGACCCGGCGTGTCGAGCAGGTTGAAGACGTTGTCGCCATATTCGAAGGTCATCACCGAAGTGACGACGGAAATACCGCGCTCGCGTTCAATCTTCATCCAGTCCGAGCGGGTCTGGATGCGATCCTTCTTCGCCTTGACCTCGCCGGCCAGCTGGATAGCGCCGCCGAACAGCAGAAGCTTTTCCGTCAGCGTGGTCTTGCCGGCGTCCGGGTGCGCGATGATCGCGAAGGTACGGCGGCGTGCAACCGCCTTCTCGATGGTTTCAGTCATTTTAAAGGAATTCCGTTCGTTGCGCCGGCTTCTAGCAGCGACAAACCCGCCTGTCGAACGGAAACGCGGATCTAAAGCACCGCCAGCAGCCTGTCATAAGTCGGCGCCAGTTTGAGGAGTTGAGCCGCCGCCGCCTTGTCGTCGCGAAATACCAGCGGATGCTGCAGGCTGCCGATGAGGCGAGCCTGTTCGGCGGCGACACCCGCTGCCTCATGTCGGCCGATGCGTGCAAGGCAGGCTGCAGCATCATTGGCACGGCGCGCGCCGACCCGCACAGCGAAATGGATGAGGTGCGCGCGTAGCCCTTCGTCACAGCCCTTGCCGACCAACCCCGCCAGTGCCTCGGCGGCCGCGCCGTTTCCAAGACTGCCTTCAGGCATGCTTGGAACATCTTTCATGGAAAGCCACCGGCGTGCTGCGGGTAGCGAGCCCCGGATGGCGTCGACGTCGGATACGTCTCGCTGCCTGACGAAACCCGTCCGCATCGTGTAGGACGTCCCATAACTCAACGTCCTGGCGGCCCATGCTTCCATGAAGTCTTTCAATGGCAGCGTGGCATAGGGATAACCCTGCGGGTCGTGCATCAGCACCCAATCCCTATCGATTTTGAGTACCACCACATAATGGTCGGCCTCGATCGGGCCGGACATGCCCGGCTGATGTCTGAGATGCCCCATCTCCACCGGGCCAACCCAGACCGGACCATCGGCAAGCGCAGCCCTGAGGCGAAGCAAGGCGTCATCCGCACTGCCTCCTTTGACGACATCGGATGTCCAGCCGAGCGCCGTGAGCGTGTCTTCGAAACTCCGTTCGGGATCCCACCCGTAAGGATCGAAGAAGGGTAGCTTGCCGCCTATCAGCTGCATGCCGAACGGGCTCGATGTGGCAAACTCGATGACTGCGGTCGACGGCGCTGCCTCGCCGAACATCATCGCGAAGGAATTGGCGTAACAATAAGGACCGGAGCCGGTATAGGAGATGTGCATGGTCGAGGCTTTCGTCAGGAATTGACCGGATAGGCGATGTCGAAATCCGCGGCTGCGCTGCCGGGGTAGATCTCATAAGGGCTGTCGATGGCGATCAGGCCCTGCCTGTCGATCCAGGCTTCCAGCGCTTCATAGATGGACAGCACCAGCGGGAAGTTTTCGTGGCCCGCCGGCACCGGCACGAACGCCTCGCGACGGCCTGGCAACAGGCGGATGAGCAGGTCGCCAATCGGTTCGACCGGACCTTCGCAGGCAATCGCGACCTCGACCGGGCCTTCATTGTCGCGCGTGGTGAAATCGTGGTGGTGCACACTCATCAGCCCGTCATGCGCCAAGCCCGAGGCAGCAAGATGTGCGCGGATGTCGGCTTCCGCTTCCGCCATATAAGCGTCGAGATCGACCACGGTCACCAATCGGCGCCGGCTGACGATCTTGGTGGCGGCAACATCACGCAGCGCAATCGTCAGCGCTGGGAGCGCCGCTTCATCCTGGCGGGCCATCGCCTCGACCAGTTCCGCATGATCGGCAAGGCGTTGATTTTGCGCTTCCAGCCAGGTACGCAACTCGATCGTCCGCGCCTGTGGCGATAATTCCAGCAATGCTGCGATGCGCAACACCGGCAAGCCAAGCTGGCGCAGCCGTGCGATCAGCCGGGCGCGCGGCGTCTGTTCAGCCGCATAGTAGCGGTAGCCGGTCTGTGGATCGGTATGGGCAGGGACAAGCAGACCCTGCTCGGCATAAAGCCGCAGCGCCTTGGGCGAAAGCCGGGTGGCCGCACCGAAGCGACCGGCAAGCAGATGGGAACGTGTCATGGAGCCTCTCTAAGGCCTGCCCCAAGGGCGAGGTCAAGCGAGCGAATGGCACTGTTTTTTCGGAGCGCTTTCAGAGCCTAAAGCGCGAGATCGAATCCGCTGGTGGCCAGGGTGTCGCCATTGATGATCAGTTCGACGTGATGATGGCCGGCATGGTGCTTGCGCGTGGTGAAGTCGCGAACGACCTGGCTGATGGACAACTCGGCCCTGGCTGCCGGCGCCAGTTCGATTTCCTTTAATTTGAACACTTTCTTCGAGGCGGTACCCGCCTTCTTCACATAATGCACGGCATAGTCGATCACGAGCTTCTGGTTGCTGCTCGCCGTGGAGGCAATTCGCGCATCGAGCGTGATGCGTTCGCCGAGACGAATGCGTGCCGGGGTTACCGAGAAGTGGTTAACGCTGACATCAGGTTTACCTGTGCTGCCGATAAGTCGAAGTGCGTCCGCATCACCTTTCTTGATCAGCGTGCGCAACGCATGTTTGACGATCCAAGCTGTGTGGGCGTTCTGCATATCCCAGCCGCCGACACGTTCGAGGACCCGCAGCGGATTGTCCTTAGTGATGTCGTTGAGATGATTGGCCACTGATTTGCGGACATACAGGCTGTGATCGCTTTTCAGTGCTTCGAGGATCGGTGCCGTTGGCGAGGGATCCTTGATCAGTGTCTTCAGGTTGAACGACCACGGCAGGCGAGGTCGCGAGCCTTCGCTGGCCAGCCGCCGCACATGCTCGTTGTCGTCTTCCGCCCAATTCACCATCACCGCCAGGGTGCGCTCGAAATCGCTGGCCAGGAAATGGCGGATGGCAAATTCTGCCGAGCCGTAACGGGTGAAATTGCGCAGTGCCTGCATGGAGAGGTCGAAATGAGCCCGGCCGTAGAGTGCGACGAATTCGGACAGAACGATCGAAGCAAAGCCGTGGTTGATGCGCGGAGCGAGCACCTCCAGGATTGCCAGCGCCTTGCTGTAATTTGACGGCAAGGTTGCCTGGAAACTGACCGCAGTCTGGCGCAGCCGCTGCATGATGCCAAGCGCGTCAAGATTGTCGGTGGCGAGCGACAGGAAACGCTCGGCATCGAAGCCGGGTGCGATCGCCGCGGTCTCGCTGGCAAAATGGCCAAGCCGCGCTCGATCGAAGATTTCCTTCAGCGCTGGCGCCGCCTGTTTGTCCGTCATGGTGTTTCGCCTGGTGTGAGCCGCCACTTTGCTCCTAGTCCGAATTGCAGCGCCACGCCATCAGGCCTGCTGACATAGCCTGGCAGGAACCAGGCGAATATTATCGTGTTTTCTCGCGCAGCAACGCGACGATGGCTGCTGCCGTTTCTTCGATGGAACGGCGGCTGACGTCGATCGTCGGCCAGCCATGGCGCCCGCAGATCTGGCGGGCATAAGTCAGCTCCTCATTGATCGAGGCGCGGTCGACATAGGCGGTGGAATCGAAGCCGGTGGTCGACCCCAGGAGGCGGTTCTGCCTGACATGTGAAATACGTTCGGCTGTGGCCACAAGACCGACCACCAAAGGTGTCTTGGCGTCGATCAACGCCTGTGGCAACGGCACGCCAAGCACGATCGGAATGTTGGCCGTCTTGATGCCGCGATTGGCCAGATAGATCGAAGTCGGCGTCTTCGAGGTGCGGGAGATGCCGATCAGCACGACGTCCGCCTGCTCCATATCGAGCGGCAGCTGACCGTCATCATGCTCCATGGTGAAATTCAATGCATCGATGCGCCGGAAATATTCGGCATCCAGCACATGCTGGGCACCGACGCGCCGGCCAGCCGGCGTGCCGAGATAGGACTGGAACACCGAAAGCACCGGCTCCAGTACCGAAACGCACGGCAGGCCCATGGCCGCGCAGCGCTCGTCGATGCGGTGGGCAAGCGCCTGATCCACAACCGTGTAGAGCACGATGCCCGGCTCCTCCTCGATATCGTCGAACACCTTCATCAGCTGCTTGTCGGTGCGGATGAGCGGATAGATATGCTCGATGGCGCGCGCGTCCTTGTATTGCGCCGAAGCAGCGCGGCCGGCGGCCAGCAAAGTCTCTCCGGTGGCGTCGGAAATCAGGTGCAGATGGAAGAAGCTTTGCGGTTTGTTCACAACGGCTCGCGTGATGCTGTGGGTGGATGTGGATAAGTCGGGACCAACCCGGCGGGTGTGCAAAAGCGACTGTATCAGATGGCTGCTTGTCCACAATTGATGCCGCTGTCAGCTTTTTTGGGCGGCTGGGGACAAGTCTGGGGAGGACGGAATCTGACCTGAGACCACCCACAGGCGAGACAAAAGATCACAGCGGCTAGGGTTTTGATTCCAAACACCGATTCGAGTTTTCCCCGCTGTTCCCAACACCGCGAGGAAAAGCGCGCGACATTATGGAGACTGGCGTTTTGGTGCCCGATAATGGACAGCTCGACATCCCCGATTCAAACAGACTCGTAGAATCAGAAGACTCTTTAAGAATCCTTTTTAGTTATAAATAGGCTTTCGAAAGCGGGCTCATGACTGCCAGACGGACTGTGCTTGAAGTGCTGAAAGGGGAGACGGTTTCACCGCCTCCGCTCTGGATGATGCGCCAGGCTGGCCGTTATCTGCCCGAATACCGCGAGACGAGGAAGCGTGCCGGCAGCTTCCTCGATCTCTGCTACAATCCGGATCTCGCGGTAGAAGTGACGTTGCAGCCTATCGAGCGCTTCGGCTTCGATGCCTCTATCCTGTTCTCCGACATTCTGGTGGTACCGCACGCGCTCGGCCGCGATCTGCGTTTCGAGGAGGGCCGCGGGCCGCTTCTGACGCCGATCCAGGCTCATGAGATCGATGCCCTGAATACCGAACTGTTTCACGTGAATCTGGCACCGGTTTACGAAACGGTGCGACAACTGCGCCGAAAACTGCCGGATGAAACCACCTTGATCGGCTTCTGCGGCGCGCCTTGGACAGTAGCGACCTATATGATCGCCGGCCACGGCACGCCGGATCAGGCACCAGCCAGGCTGTTTGCATATCGCGAGCCAGATGCTTTCAGGCGGCTTTTGAAAACCCTGGCCGACCAGTCGGCGTCTTATCTCATCCGCCAGATCGAAGCCGGTGCGGATGTCGTGCAAATATTCGATTCCTGGTCCGGTGTGCTGGACGAGGGCTCTTTCCAGGCCTTCTGTGTCGAGCCGGTCGCCGAAATCGTGCGGCAGGTCCGTGCCGCGTATCCGGAAGTTCCAGTGATCGGTTTTCCAAAGGGCGCTGGCGCCAACTATGCTTCCTACCGTTCCAAGACAGGTATATCAGGCCTTGGTCTCGACTGGACGGTGCCGCTGACCGCCGCCGAGACGCTGCAGAAGGATGGTGCGGTGCAGGGCAATCTCGATCCATTGCGTCTCGTTGCCGGCGGACGGGCCTTGCAGGAAGGCGTCGATGCCATTCTGGACGCTTTGGCCGATGGACCGCTGATCTTCAACCTTGGCCACGGCATCACGCCGGAGACGCCGATCGCGCATGTCGAGGCGATGGTAAAGCAGGTGAGGAGCCGCCGATGACCGACAGCAACAGCGCAGCCGGCGGTGGGCAAGCCCTGAGGCGGGCGGCGATCGCGATCGCCATCTTCCTGTTCCTGGCCGCGCTGCTCTATCTGGTGGCGCCGGAGGACTTCTATCCCTGGGCCAAGGCCATCCATGTGATTGCCGTCATCTCTTGGATGGCAGGCATGCTCTATCTGCCCAGACTTTTCGTTTACCATGCCGAGACGGAACGCGGTTCGCAGCAGTCGGAAACCTTCAAGGTGATGGAGCGGCGCCTGCTGCGCGGCATCATCAATCCGGCGATGGTGATCAGCTGGGCCTTCGGCCTGTGGCTGGCCTGGAAGGGGTTTGGTTTCCAGGGTGGCTGGCTGCATGCCAAGCTTGCGGCCGTGGTGGCGCTGTCTGCCGTCCACGGCTATCTTTCGGCTGCCGTGCGTAAATTCGCGGAAGATCGCAATGAAAAACCGGCCAGGCACTGGCGGATCGTCAACGAGATCCCCACATTGCTGATGATCATCATTGTCGTGCTGGTGATCGTAAAGCCGTTCTAAGCGGCGAAAGCCTGGCAGAAGCTACGATTTCGCGCCTTGCTCTTTGAATGGTGTGGCGGTAAAAGACGGGTCTCTCCTCGTCACGCGCCCCATTCAGTTTCCTACCTTTCGGTCGCGTTCGGCTTTTTCTCTCGCCGGCCATTTTCCCATTTTTACACTTAGGCTCCTCTCATGCAGGAAATGAAACTCCAAGAATTCAAGAACAAGAAACCGACCGATCTGATCGCGTTTGCCGAATCGCTCGAGGTCGAAAACGCCAGCGTGATGCGCAAGCAGGAGCTGATGTTCGCGATCCTCAAGAAGCTGGCGGCGCAGGACATCGAGATCATCGGCGATGGCGTCGTCGAGGTTCTGCAGGACGGCTTCGGCTTCCTACGCTCGGCCAATGCCAACTATCTGCCGGGTCCGGACGATATCTATATCTCGCCTTCGCAGATACGCCGCTTCTCGCTGAAGACTGGCGATACAGTTGAAGGACCGATCCGCAGCCCGAAGGAAGGCGAACGCTATTTCGCGTTGCTCAAGGTCAACACCATCAATTTCGACGACCCGGAGAAGATCCGGCACAAGATCCACTTCGACAATCTGACGCCGCTTTACCCGAATGAGCGGTTGAAGATGGAAATCGAAGCCCCGACGAAGGATCTGTCGGCTCGTGTCATCGATTTGGTGGCACCGCTTGGCAAAGGCCAGCGTGGTCTGATCGTGGCACCGCCGCGGACCGGTAAGACCGTTCTGCTGCAGAACATAGCGCACTCGATTACTGCCAATCATCCGGAATGCTATTTGATCGTCCTTTTGATCGATGAACGTCCGGAAGAAGTGACCGACATGCAGCGTTCAGTGAAGGGCGAGGTCGTGTCCTCGACTTTCGATGAGCCCGCTGCCCGTCACGTGCAGGTCGCTGAAATGGTCATCGAAAAGGCCAAACGCCTGGTCGAGCATGGCCGTGACGTCGTCATCCTGCTCGATTCGATCACCCGCCTCGGCCGTGCTTACAACACCGTTGTGCCGTCATCCGGCAAGGTGCTGACGGGTGGTGTCGACGCCAACGCTCTGCAACGTCCGAAGCGCTTCTTCGGCGCCGCCCGTAACATCGAGGAAGGTGGTTCGCTGACGATCATTGCAACGGCACTGATCGATACCGGCAGCCGCATGGACGAAGTGATCTTCGAAGAGTTCAAGGGTACCGGTAACTCGGAAATCGTGCTCGATCGTAAGGTCGCCGACAAGCGCATCTACCCGGCAATGGATATCCTCAAGTCGGGTACCCGCAAGGAAGACCTGCTGGTCGCGCGTCAGGATCTGCAGAAGATCTTCGTCCTGCGCCGTATTCTCGCGCCGATGGGCACCACCGATGCGATCGAATTCCTTATCGATAAGCTGAAGCAGACGAAGACCAACGGCGATTTCTTCGATTCGATGAACACCTGATCGTCAGGTTCTCGATAAATCGAAACATCTCGGCAAAGCGCGCTCTTCGGGGCGCGCTTTTTCGTATGGGATCACACGCTGGTTTAAGCTCGGCCATGAAGGTGGATCGTATCTAAGGCTCTGTATTTATTGCGCCTAATTGGAGCGCAGCAGACGCTCCAGTTCGCCGGGATCGATGACGGGCGGTAGGCAAGACTGGGACAGGCAGAAATAAGCGCCGGGTTTGTCCGTGGGGGGCAGCAGGTCGCCCGGCAGCTTTGGCGCCGTACCGCCGACGGATACGAGGATGTCGATGCGGCGAGGATCGGGATTTCGATTCGCCACCGCAACGAGTCCTGTCTGGCTGGGGTTCTCGACAATGACAAGCTTCAAGGGTTCCAGTGTCAGGGCGCAGGAATTGACGATGCCAACCTGACCATAGGTTTGTTGGCCTGCGCGGCCCAAGGCGTGTTCGGCCACCGTCAACGCTTTTTCGTGAAGCGCGATGACGCCTGTTGCGGTCGCCAATCGCGTCAAAGCTTCGATAATCTGTCCGGTCGCGGAGGGAATCGCTTCATCGACATCGCCGCGTATGCGGATCGGGACATCGCTGCTATCCGAAGCGGAAAGAAAATAGCCGGTGCGGTCGGTGTCCGCGTGCCATTCTTCGAGCTGTTCCATCAGGCTCTTAGCGGTGTCGATATATTCCGGCTTGCGCGTTGCTTCGAACAGTGCCACCGCGGCTGTGGTCATCGCGGCATAGTCGCTCGACAAGGCCGGGAACAATTTCCTTTCGCCGAGGATGGAGTGCGGCAGGCGACCACTTTCGGCGGCACCGAGGATGCCGGCAAAGGCTTGAGCCGCGAGGTCGATCCAGTCGTCGCGCCCAAAACTTCGACCGCATTCGGCGAGCGCAGTGATCAGCAAGCCATTCCAGTCAGCCAGAACCTTGTCGTCTCGTCCTGGGCGAACGCGCTGGGCGCGAGCGGCAAGGAGCTTGGACTTCAAGGCTGCTGCTATGGGATAGTTTGCGACCTCTTGCGTCCGCTGCTCGTCGTTCTGCCGCGGGATCGGCTTGCCTTCCCAATTGGCAGGAGCCGCTAAGGTGTAATATTCGGCAAAGGCAGGAAGATCGGCCTGGAGAGCGTCTGCGACCTCGCTTTCGCTCCATGTGTAGAAAAGGCCCTCTTCGCCGTCGCTGTCGGCATCCAGGCTGGAAGCGAAGGCGCCATTATCAGTGCGCATCTCTCGTGAGAGCCATGCAATCGTCTCTTCGATTCGTATCCGGAACAGTTCGTCGTGAGTTGTTGCGTGGGCCCAGTTCGCCATCCGCAGCAGCTGGGCATTGTCGTAGAGCATCTTTTCGAAGTGGGGCACGGTCCATTCGGCGTCTGTGGAATAACGGCAGAGGCCTCCGCCAACATGGTCGTAGATGCCGCCGGACAGCATCTTTCGCAGGGACAGCAGAACAGCGTCGCGATGGCTTGTGTTTCTCGTTTTCAGCCACGAAAGCCAAAGTGTCATCATGAAGGGAGCATTGGGAAATTTCGGAGCCCCTTTCAGCCCGCCTTCAGTCCAGTCGATCATCCCCTCGATGCCGACCGCGAGCCTTTGCATGGTCTCGTGATCAAGCAAGGCCTTGGGCTGGGTCGCTGACAGTCGTGCAGCGACATGTGTAATCAATCCGCCTGCGCTCTGATTCAAACTAGCCCGCTTCTCGCGCCATGCCTTGTCGACGGCTTCGAGCACCTGCACGAAGCCCGGCCGGCCATAACGTGAGCGAGGTGGGAAGTAGGTTCCTCCCCAGAAGGGCTTGCCGCCGGGCGTGAGAAACATGGTCAATGGCCAGCCGCCTTGCTCGCCCATCGCCGAAAGCGAAGCCATGTAGATCTGGTCGATGTCAGGCCGTTCTTCGCGATCCACCTTGATGTTGACGAAGAACCGGTTCATGACGCCGGCGATTTCATCGTTTTCGAAGCTTTCATGCGCCATGACATGGCACCAATGACAGGCAGCGTAACCGATCGAAAGCAGGATGGGGCGATCCAGAGTGCGTGCTTCGTCCAGGGCTGCCTGTGACCAGGCTCGCCAATGAACGGGATTGTGCGCATGTTGGCGCAGATAGGGGCTCGCCTCGTCAGCGAGCAGATTTTTCTGCGGTAAGGTCACGGTTCCTGCCTGTTATCTCATAGGGAAGTTAGGGCATTTCGAAGAGCGGACAATGAGATTTTCGGATTCGATTGTTGCGTTATCGAGCGGAAAGCTGCCGGCAGGCGTGGCGGTGGTAAGGTTGTCGGGCTCAAGGACTCGATTCGCGGTCGAAACGATTGCCGGAAAGTCCGCACCTGAGCGCACGGCCTCGCTGCGAAAATTGAGGCAAACCGACGGATCGCTCATCGATACGGGACTGGTGATTTTTTTCGCAGGGCCCACAAGTTTTACAGGGGAAGACGTCGCCGAATTTCAAGTGCATGGGGGTAAGGCGGTGGTGGCAGCGCTTTTACAGGCGTTGACGGCCATTGAAGGGATACGTCATGCCGAGCCCGGTGAATTCACGAGACGCGCATTCCTGAACGGGAAGCTTGACCTCGTCGAGACTGAAGCCCTAGCCGACCTGATCAACGCTGAAACGGAATCGCAGCGTCGCTTCGCTCTGCTTAATGCGGGAGGCGCCCAAAGTGAACTCTATGAAGGGTGGCGCCGGCAGTTGATCCATGCCCGCGCCATGATCGAAGCCGAAATCGATTTCGCGGATGAAGATGACATTCCTGGATCCGTGTTGGAGGCTGTCTGGTCTGGTATGCGTAAGCTTTCCAGCGACATTGCAACGCATATTGATGGGTTCCACGCGGGCGAAATTATCCGAGAAGGCTTCGACGTGGTCATACTGGGCGCGCCGAACGCCGGGAAGTCGAGCTTGTTTAACGCACTCGCCAAGCGCGAAGCCGCTATTGTCAGTGACGAACCCGGCACGACGAGGGACCTGATCGAGGTCGCGCTGGACCTACACGGCCTCAAAGTTCGGCTGACCGACACGGCTGGCCTGAGAGAGCAGGCCGGAACAGTCGAGGGAATAGGGATCAAGCGAGCGAAAGAGCGTGCGGAGAGCGCCGATTTGATTGTGTTGCTCCAAGATATGACGATAGCGCCGCCGGATATCGAATTGCCGGAAGGCGCGCGTGCGCTCCGGATTGGAACCAAGGTCGATCTGCTCGCCGAGGAAGAACAAGGAAAAGAGGCCGAATTCGATCTGGTTGTGTCTGGTAGGACGGGCCAAGGGCTGGACAAACTTCTCGAGAGGCTGGGCGAATTGGCGGAGCGCGCGGCTGCGTCAGCTGGTGATCTGCTGCCGACACGCCTGCGCCATATGGAGCTGCTGAACGAAGGCAAGGCGTTCATAGAGCGAGCGCTGTCTGGGACGGATCTGGAGCTCCAGGCTGAAGATCTACGGTTGGCTGGAGAGCGATTGGGCCGAATTGTTGGCGCTGTCGATGTCGAAGACTTGCTGGACGTCATCTTCTCGCAGTTCTGTATCGGGAAGTGACTCACGTGAAACGCCTCAGATAGGCGGAAGCCTGACTCACGTGAAACAATGCCCGGCACCGCGGACATGATTCACGTGAAACAACCCCACAGGACGCGTTTTGCAACGGATACATGTTTCACGTGAAACGTTCGGTTTTTCTTGACAGGAATCGCTAGCGGGAACATGACAGCGCAAAGCGAAACTCCAGGAGCGCAAGCAAAATGATCAGCAGCTACGACGTCGTCGTGGTTGGAGGTGGCCATGCCGGTTGCGAAGCAGCCAGCGCCGCTGCACGCGCGGGTGCGCGTTGTGCGCTGGTAACGCTGCGCTTCGACACAATTGGAGTGATGTCCTGCAATCCGGCGATTGGTGGTCTTGGCAAGGGCCATCTCGTTCGCGAAATCGATGCGATGGACGGCCTGATGGGTCGGGTCGCGGATGCTGGTGGCATTCAGTTTCGTCTGCTCAATCGCCGGAAAGGACCTGCGGTGCGTGGTCCTCGAACCCAGGCAGATCGGAAGCTCTATCGCCTGGCTATGCAAGAGGCCATCCAGGCTCAAGCAAATCTCGACGTCATTGAAGGCGAAGTTTTCGATCTTGAGGTTGATAACAACGCCGTTTCAGCCGTAGTTCTGGCAGATGGCCGCCGGCTGTCTTGTGGCGCCGTGGTGTTGACAACGGGCACGTTCCTGCGCGGTTTGATTCATATCGGAGATCGTAAGATCGTTGCCGGGCGCATGAACGAGCAGGCTTCCGTCGGTCTATCGGCCACCATGGAGCGCATCGGCTTCAAGCTAAGGCGTTTGAAGACCGGTACACCGCCTCGGCTAGACGGGCGCACGATCGATTGGAAGGCACTCGAAAGCCAGGCCGCGGACGAGAACCCAGTTCCTTTCTCCCTTATGACGGATCATATCCGCAATCCGCAGATCGATTGCGGGATAACGCGCACGACCCCGGAATCGCACGCCGTTATCCGCGCAAATCTCAATCGTTCTGCAATGTATTCGGGAGAGATCGAGGGCGTGGGGCCCCGCTACTGCCCCTCTATAGAGGACAAGATCGTCAAGTTTGGCGATCGTGAAGGGCATCAGATATTTCTCGAACCGGAAGGTCTCGACGATCCGACGGTTTATCCAAACGGGATTTCGACATCGCTTCCGGAGGATGCGCAGCTTGAACTGCTGAAGACGATCCCGGGCTTGGAGCGTGCGACCATGCTGCAGCCAGGTTACGCCATCGAGTATGACCATGTTGACCCGCGCGAACTGCATCAGTCGCTTGAGAGCCGCAAGATCCAAGGGCTATTTCTCGCTGGCCAGATCAACGGCACGACCGGTTATGAAGAGGCGGGAGCGCAGGGTCTTATCGCAGGCCTGAACGCCGCGCGTCGCGCCGGTGGTGGCAACCAGGTCGTGCTCAGCCGGACGGAAGCCTATATCGGCGTCATGATCGACGACCTGACAAGCAGAGGCATCGCGGAGCCCTATCGCATGTTTACTTCGCGCGCGGAATTCCGCTTGTCGCTGCGCGCCGACAACGCGGATGAGCGCCTGACGGCCAAAGCCATTGATCTCGGCATCGTATCGGCCGACCGCGCTCGTCGTTTTGAAGAGATCAGAACGCGGATCGATCGCGCTCGCGAATTGGCCAAACGGGTTCGGCTCACGCCGAACGAAGCCGCCAGTCACGGTCTCGAGATAAACAAGGACGGGGTGCGACGCTCGGCCTATGAGTTGCTGGCATATCCAGCTGTGGATGTAGCCTGGCTATCAAAGATCGATTCCCAATTCGCCGGCATTGATGCCAAGACGGCGGAAGCGCTCGAAATTGAGGCGAAATATTCGGTATATCTGGATCGCCAGAAGGCCGATGCTGAACAACTGCGGCGGGAAGAGAATCGAATGATCCCGGGGGAGTTGGATTTTGGCGGGGTTTCAGGCCTGTCGAATGAACTGAAGCAGAAGATGCGGGATCGAAAGCCCCGGTCGATTGCCGAGGCGCAGCGCATGGAAGGCATGACGCCTGCTGCCCTGGCCGTAATCGTCGCTCACATCCGGAATGCGGAGATTGCCGAGAAGGGTGCCGCTTGAGCGACGCTTCCTATGAAAGCCTGCGGGCGGTAGCCGGAGACGTTTCACGTGAAACGTTTGCGGCGCTGGAGGCGTTTGAAGCGCATTTCCTGAAATGGAATAGAAGCATAAATCTCGTCGCTGCATCCACTGAAGGTGATGTGTGGCGACGCCACATCTTAGACAGCGCCCAGCTTGCAGCGCTTGAGCCGACCGCCAAGCGCTGGGCTGATATCGGTTCTGGGGGCGGATTTCCCGGCTTGGTAATGGCGTTTCTGCTTAAGGATCGTGATGGTTCGATTGATCTTGTCGAGAGCAATCGAAAAAAGACTGGGTTCTTGCAGGCCACTGTCGGGCAGTTTCGTTTGCCCGCTCGGGTCATCGCAAAGCGCATTGAAGAGTCGTATTCACTCGTGCGTGCCCCGGAGATCGTAACGGCTCGTGCGCTGGCTTCGTTGACCGATCTTCTTGACCTTACCGAGCCCTGGTTGGGCACCGGTGCCCGCGCTCTATTCCACAAAGGCCGGGATTATCAGCGGGAAGTCGAAGAAAGCACTCACCGCTGGCGCTTCGATCTGGTAGAACATCAAAGCATGATCGACCCACAAGGGGTTGTGCTTGAACTGCGAAATGTTCGCAGACTTTGATTCAACGTGTGATGCTAGCGAAATGAATTTGTGGCGGAAAACCATGACCACCACCGGACCCAGGATCATTACCGTTGCCAATCAGAAGGGCGGCGTCGGCAAAACGACGACCGCCATCAACCTGGCGACAGCGCTTGCCGCGATCGGTGAGCGCGTGCTCATCGTGGACTTGGACCCCCAGGGCAACGCCAGCACCGGGCTCGGAATAGAACGCCGGGATCGTACGGTGTCTTCCTATGATGTGCTCACTGGTCAGCTCGATCTGGAAGCTGCAGCCATGCCGACGGCCGTGCCCGGTCTGTCGATTGTACCTTCGACGCTCGATCTGCTCGGCATCGAGATGGAGATCGCCTCGGCTCCGGATCGCGTGCTGCGGCTGCGCAACGCAATCCATGCGTCGGACCAATACAGCTACGTGCTGATCGATTGCCCGCCATCGCTCAACTTGCTGACGCTGAATTCGATGGCGGCGGCTGATTCTGTGCTGGTTCCCCTGCAGTGCGAATTCTTTGCGCTGGAAGGTCTTAGCCAGCTTCTCGAGACCGTCGAGCAGGTTCGTGGTTCGATAAACCCGAATCTGAGCATCCAGGGCATCGTGCTCACCATGTTCGATGGCCGCAACAATCTCGCCAACCAGGTCGTGCAGGATGTGCGCGCCTATATGGGCGACAAGGTCTATGAGACGGTCATCCCGCGCAATGTTCGCGTGTCCGAAGCGCCATCCTATGGCAAGCCGGCCATCCTCTACGACCTGAAGTGCTCAGGCAGCCAAGCGTACCTGCAGCTGGCTTCCGAGGTGATTCGCCGCGAGCGTCAGCTACGGGCTGCATGAGACTCAGATTTGATACGATAGCGAAACGACCTGGAAGACTGAGATGAATGACGATCCTTCGAGAAAGCGGCTGGGACGCGGGCTTGCGGCGCTGATCGGCGAAATCGATCGGCCGGTTACAGCAGCTTCCGAACAGCCGCGTGCTGCGGCGGACGGCAAAGTGCCGATCGAATTCGTCTCCCCGAACCCGCGCAACCCACGTCGACATTTCGGCGATGCCGAACTGACGGACTTGTCCCAGTCGATTCGCGAACATGGGGTCGTCCAGCCTGTGGTGGTGCGGTCGTCGCCGACGCAGCAGGGCCGCTATGAAATCATCGCCGGCGAGCGGCGCTGGCGGGCTGCGCAACGTGCCGGCCTGATCGAGATCCCGGTCATCGTGCGCGAAGTCAACGATCGCACTGCCCTGGAGCTGGCGATCATCGAGAACGTCCAGCGTGCAGATCTCAACGCCGTCGAAGAGGCGCTCGGTTACCAGCAGTTGATTGACGATCACGGCTACAGCCAGGCCGATCTCGGACAGGTTATCGGCAAGAGCCGCAGCCATGTCGCCAACACGTTGCGGCTCTTGAAACTGCCGGATGTCATTCGCGACATGCTGGTGGATGGTTCCCTGTCGGCTGGCCATGCGCGCACGCTGGTCACCGCGCAGGATCCGGCCGGGCTTGCCAAGCGCATCGTTGAGGAAGGGCTTTCCGTTCGTCAGGCCGAGGCGCTTGCACAGATGCCGGTTCAGGCGCAACGCGAAGCCAAACTTTCGGCCCCCACGGAAAAGGATCCGGATACGCTGGCGCTGGAAAAGCTTTTGTCCGATGTCACCGGCATGAAGGTGGTGATCGCACATAAGAGCGGTGGTGGCGAATTGCGTGTATCGTATCGCTCGCTCGACCAACTCGACGATCTCTGCCGACGACTGAAGCAGGCCTGAGCATTTAGCTTATTGTAAATGAACGATCTTTTGATCGTCTCGCTGATTCATCTTAGCGGCGTTGCGCGAGCCGGGCGCTTTCCACGGCGATGCCGAGCAAAGCCTGACGGGCAATCGGCTCGGCCAAATCGGACCGCCGCCGCGTCTGCAGGATAGCGGCCTGAAGTCGTGCCAACGCCCGGTTCAAGCCTTCGGAACTCCAACGCTCCAGCGCGGTTTCGATCAGGCGGCGACGGGTGAAGAACACCGGCGGTTTATGCGCGGCAACGACCGCTGCTGCATTGCGCCCACCGCCAGCTTCAACAGCACCGCGCATGGCGTGCAAAGCCTGGAACTGGCGCATCGCTGCAGCCAAAGCCAGAAACGGTTGGCCACCCGCCTGACACTGCCGGGTGAAAGCCGTATCGAAATCTTCCAACCTGCCAGCCAGAACCGCGTCCACCGCGTCGTCAAATGATTGTCCGGAGACGTCGCCGGTGAGAACGCGCACGTCCTCCAGCGTGATTTCGCTGCGGCCATGCGCGTAAAGCGCCAGCTTTTCGACCTCGCCACGCGAGGCGAGGCGGTCGCCGCCGAGGTTGCGGCGCAAGGTCTGGCGGGCTTCGAGTGTCATGGTCATGCCAGCCTTGCCGAGCTCGTCATCGATGACGGTTTCGATGTCGCGTGCATCGTCGGCATAGCAGGGCAGCGCCATCGCGCCAGCGCCGGCCTCCACGGTTGCGCGCAGGCCGACACCTTTCTTCAGGTCTCCGGCCTCGATGAGCACGATGGCATCACGGGGTGGCTCGGCCAGCAAGGCTTTTACATCATCCGCGAGGTTCTTCTGCGCGCCGGCGTTGCGCAGCCAAAGCAGTCGCCGATCGGAAAACATCGGCACAGTGCGCGCTTCATCAAGCAATCGGCCCTGATCCCGGTCGGCGTCGCCGGCATCGAGTTTTACCACGGAAAAAGGATCATCGAGCGGCAACCCTGTGCGCGCTGCGAAAGCCCGCGCCCTTTCCGCAACTAGTCCGCGGTCCGGGCCATAGATAAGCACCAGCCAGGTGCCGGAGTCCGGCCGGGCCAGCCACGAATCGACTTCTGAGGCTTTTTTCTGTGCCATGTCGGCGTCCCTAGCACGAAGCGGCGGTCAAAGCATGTGGCGTAAAGGAGTTGCGCGAAATCGAGGATTGGATGGCGAGGGCGAATCCGAGCGCTTGCAAAGCGTGGTTGGCGCCTCACAGCGCTTGCGGCAGCTTTCGGAATGAAAGTCATGACAACCGATCTCATTTGTTGCCGCAACGGACATGGATGAGACGAGATATTACGCGCGTTTCCTGCAACATTGCGCCGCCGCCGGAGCCGAACGCGCCGTGCAGGGAGAAGGCAACGCGGTGGGAGGTACTTTGGCGCTGCTTCGGCGTCGAAGATATGCCAACATCGCAAAGTGAAAGAGATGGAGTACCGTTCGGGCGTCCGCATGGACGCATGGCACTCCAATGCAGTGGAGGACGAGAGCCTATGGCCGAAGCCGGGAAGTTGCGCTTTCATGTTCCGGAACCGGAGGTAAGGCCGGGTGGAACCCCGGATTTCTCCAATGTTCCCATCCCGAAGGCCGGCTCGGTGCCCAAACCGCCGATCGATGTCGATCCGCGCGAAATCCGCGACCTGGCATTCTCTATCATCCGTGTCCTGGATCGCGCCGGCGAGGCAGTAGGTCCCTGGGCCGGTATGCTCAGCGACGAAGAACTCCTGGAAGGCTTGCGTCACATGATGACGCTGAGAGCTTTCGATGCGCGCATGCAGATGGCGCAGCGCCAGGGCAAGACCTCCTTCTATATGCAGCATCTGGGCGAGGAGGCGGTGAGCTGCGCCTTCCGCAGGGCGCTCGACAAAGGCGACATGAACTTCCCGACCTATCGGCAAGCCGGCCTTTTGATCGCCGACGACTATCCGATGGTCACGATGATGAACCAGATCTACTCGAACGAAGCCGACCCTCTGAAGGGACGGCAGCTACCGATCATGTATTCGTCGAAGGAGCATGGCTTCTTCTCGATTTCCGGCAATCTGGCCACACAGTATATCCAGGCGGTGGGTTGGGCTATGGCCTCCGCGATCAGCGGCGATACGCGCATCGCTGCTGCCTGGATCGGTGACGGCTCGACCGCGGAATCGGATTTCCATTCGGCGCTGGTGTTTGCCTCGACCTATAAGGCTCCGGTCATTCTCAACATCGTCAACAACCAGTGGGCGATCTCGACCTTCCAGGGCATTGCCCGTGGCGGCGCCGGCACTTTCGCGGCGCGTGGCCTGGGCTTCGGCATCCCGGCTTTGCGGGTAGACGGCAACGACTATCTCGCCGTGCATGCGGTGGCGAAATGGGCTGCGGAACGCGCGCGCGCCAATCTCGGGCCGACGCTGATCGAATATGTGACCTACCGCGCCGGTGCGCATTCGACGTCGGACGATCCCTCGGCCTATCGGCCAAAGGCGGAATCGGAGGCCTGGCCACTTGGCGACCCGGTGGTCCGCCTGAAGAACCATCTTATCCATCGGGGTGTCTGGTCGGATGAACGCCACGCACAGGCTGAGACCGAGATTCTCGAGACCGTCATAACGGCGCAGAAGGAAGCCGAATCGCACGGCACGCTGCATGCCGGCGGCAAGCCTTCGATCCGCGACATGTTCGAGGGGCTCTATGCCGAGATGCCGCCGCATCTCAAGCGCCAACGCCAGCAGGCGGGGATCTGAACCATGGCACGCAAGACCATGATCGAGGCTATTCGCGACGCCATGGACGTCGCGATGGGGTTGGACGAACGTGTCGTTGTATTCGGTGAGGATGTCGGCTTTTTCGGCGGCGTGTTCCGCTGCACGCAGGGACTGCAGGCAAAATACGGCAAGAGCCGTTGCTTCGATGCCCCGATCAACGAATCCGGCATCGTCGGTGCGGCAATCGGCATGGCGGCCTACGGCCTGAAGCCATGCGTTGAGATACAGTTTGCCGACTACATGTATCCCGCATATGACCAGCTGACCCAGGAGGCTGCGCGTCTCCGCTATCGCTCCAACGGTGATTTCACTTGTCCGATCGTCGTACGGATGCCGACGGGTGGTGGCATCTTCGGCGGTCAGACCCACAGCCAGAGTCCCGAAGCCCTGTTCACCCACGTCTCAGGTTTGAAGACCGTGGTGCCGTCCAATCCGTCCGACGCCAAGGGGTTGCTGATCGCAGCGATCGAAGATCCGGATCCGGTCATCTTCCTGGAGCCCAAACGGCTCTACAATGGTCCCTTCGACGGCCACCATGACAAGCCGATCACGCCTTGGTCCAAGCACGATTTGGGTGAAGTCGCCGACGGTCACTATACCGTGCCGCTCGGCAAGGCGGTGATCCGCCGCCCCGGCAACGCGGTCACGGTGCTCGCCTACGGGACCATGGTCTATGTCGCGCAGGCTGCTGCCGAGGAGACCGGCATCGATGCCGAGGTCATCGATCTGCGCACGCTGTTGCCGCTTGATCTCGATACCATCGTGGAGTCGGTCAAGAAGACCGGCCGCTGTGTCGTGGTGCACGAGGCGACGCTGACTTCCGGCTTCGGCGCCGAGCTCATGTCGCTGGTGCAGGAGAACTGCTTCTATCATCTCGAGGCACCGGTGATGCGTGTAGCCGGGTGGGATACTCCTTATCCGCATGCACAGGAGTGGGATTATTTCCCGGGCCCGGCCCGGGTTGGTCGCGCGCTTATCGCCACGATGGAGGCCTGACATGGGTGAGTATGTCATCAAGCTGCCCGATGTCGGCGAAGGCGTGGCAGAAGCAGAGCTTGTCGAATGGAGTGTCAAGGTCGGCGATCTCGTGCGCGAGGACACCGTGTTGGCTGCTGTCATGACCGACAAGGCGACCGTAGAGATCCCTTCGCCTGTCGATGGCGAGATCCTGTGGCTGGGCGCCGAAATCGGCGACACGGTGGCGATCGGCTCGCCGATCGTGCGGCTCAAAGTGGCCGGCGAAGGCAATGTGACGGCTGCCGCCAAAAGCCAGGCAGAAGAACCAGCGACGGTCGAGATCGCCAAGGAGGCTTCGGTCGAGGTTGCGCGCAAGGAGCCGGTCGAGGCCAGGCCGGCGCCAGCTCCGGCAACAGCGAAGAGTGTGTCGCGCCCATCGGCGTCGATCGGCGGCGCGCCGCGTCCGGAAGGTGAAAAGCCGTTGGCGTCGCCGGCGGTGCGGCTTCGCGCCAGGGAAGCCGGCATTGATCTGCGACAGGTCCCCGGCACCGGTCCAGCAGGCCGGATCGGGCATGAGGATATTGACGCGTTCCTCGCCCGCGGACCGCAAGCGACGCGGCCGCCGACCGGTCTCTTGCGCAACGAGAGCGTCGATGAAATCAAGGTCATCGGACTTCGGCGCAAGATCGCCGAGAAGATGAAGCTCGCCAAATCGCGTATTCCGCACATCACCTATGTCGAAGAAGTCGACGTGACGGCGCTGGAAGAGCTGCGTGCTGCCCTCAACAAGGAGAAGCGCGCCGATCGGCCAAAGCTGACGCTGCTGCCATTCCTGATGCGGGCCATGGTCAAGGCGATCGGCGAGCAGCCGCTGCTCAATTCGCTGTTCGACGACGAGGCCGGTGTTATCCACCAGCATGGCGGCATCAACATCGGTATTGCTGCCCAGACCGCAAACGGGCTGGTCGTGCCGGTGGTGAAACATGCCGAGGCGCGCGACCTGTGGGATTGCGGCGCCGAGGTCAATCGCCTGGCCGAGGCCGCCAAGAATGGAACGGCGACCCGTGACGAACTTTCCGGATCGACCATCACCATCACTTCGCTCGGCGCCATGGGCGGTGTGGTGACCACACCGGTGATCAATCATCCGGAAGTCGCGATCATCGGCGTGAACAAGATGATGGTGAGGCCGATGTGGGATGGCACCCAGTTTGTCCCGCGCAAGATGATGAACCTGTCATCCAGTTTCGATCACCGCATCGTCGATGGCTGGGATGCAGCGGTGTTCGTCCAGCGCATCAAGACGCTTCTGGAAACCCCGGCGCTGATCTTCGTGGACAACTGACCATGCACTCATTTCACGATCATCAGCCAGCGAACCTTTCAGAGCAGGGATCAGTGCAATGAAGGATATTTCCTGCAAACTGCTCGTCATCGGCGCCGGCCCCGGCGGCTATGTCTGTGCCATCCGTGCCGGCCAGCTCGGCATCGATACCGTCATCGTCGAGGCAGCGAAGCCGGGCGGCACCTGTCTCACCATCGGCTGCATCCCGTCGAAGGCATTGATCCATGCCGCGGAGGAGTTCGAGAAAGTTTCGCACATGGCCGAGGGCACCAGTCCCCTCGGCATTGCGACGACAGCTCCGTCGCTCGATTTCGGCAAGACCGTCGCTTGGAAAGACGGCATAGTAAGCCGGCTTACAAATGGCGTTTCCGGATTGCTCAAGAAGGCCAAGGTCAAGCATGTTTCGGGCTGGGCGACTTTTCGCGACGGCAAGACTGTGGAAGTCGAGACCGAAACCGGTCTCCAGGTGATCCGCGCCGAAACCGTGGTCATTGCCACCGGCTCGACACCGGTGGAGCTGCCGTTCCTGCCGTTCGGCGGTCCGGTGATCTCGTCGACCGAAGCGCTCTCGCTGGACAAGGTGCCGGAGCGGCTCGCCATCGTCGGCGGCGGTTACATCGGGCTCGAGCTCGGCATGGCCTTTGCCAAGCTCGGTTCGAAAGTGACCGTGGTCGAGGCGCTGCCGCGCCTGCTTGCGCAATATGACGCCGAGCTGACCAAGCCGGTGATCAAGCGGCTCGCGGAACTTGGCGTCGACGTATTGACCGAGGCCAAGGCCAAGGGCCTTTCGACAAAGGGTGATGCGCTGCTGGTGGAAACGGCTGCCGGCAAGGACGTGAAGATCGAGGCCGACAAGATCCTGGTTACCGTCGGGCGCAAGCCGGTGACGGAAGGCTGGGGGCTCGACCAGATCGACCTCGACATGAGCGGTCGTTTCATTCGCATCGACGAGCAATGCCGCACCTCCATGCGCGGCGTCTTTGCGATCGGCGATGTCACCGGCGAGCCGATGCTGGCGCATCGCGCCATGGCGCAGGGCGAGATGGTGGCCGAGATCGTGGCCGGCCACAAACGTGGCTGGGACAAGCGAGCCATTCCGGCGGTCTGTTTCACCGATCCGGAAGTGGTGAGCGTGGGACTGTCGCCGGAGGAAGCGAAAGCCCTGGGCGGTGAGATCAAGACCGGACTGTTTCCGTTCACCGCCAATGGCCGTGCCATGACCAAGCTCGGCGAAAGCGGCTTCGTCCGTGTTGTCGCGCGCGCCGACAATCATCTGGTGCTGGGCATACAGGCGGTCGGCACCGGCGTTTCCGAACTGGCTGCCGCATTCGGCCTTGCGCTGGAGATGGGTGCGCGTCTCGAAGACATCGCGGGCACGATCCACGCGCATCCGACGCAGGGCGAGGCGTTTCCGGAAGCCGCACTCAAGGCGCTCGGGCACGCGTTGCATATCTGAGCAAGCGTGCTCCCAGCGACGATGCATTCCAACAAAAACCCGCCGGGACCAGCCGGCGGGCTTTGTTTGGTCAGCCCTGATCAGGCATGCCCAGGTTTAGCTGGCCATGCGGTCGGTGCGCTCGTGCTGCGCATAAGCGCGGCCGAAGCGGTTGGCCAGGAAGCTGTCCAGGGCGATGTCTTCCTGCTTGACGAAGCCGGTTGCCGGCAGCGTGCCGTCGGCCAGCATGTCGAGCACGGCGCAGATGCCGGAAGCGGTGGTGATCTGGATGGCGCTGCGCACCGTCTGGCCAGCGCGCTGGCTATAGACTTTATTGGCGTAGGTCTCTTGCAGAAGGCGGCCGTTCTTGCGGCCCGACACCGTCACGAAGACGATGACCACATCCTGCATGGTGGCCGGCAGTGCATTCTCCAGGATGTCCTTAAGCACTTCGCGGCGATGGCGCAGGCCGAGATCGTTGAGCAGAGCCTTCATGATCGCGGCGTGGCCCGGATAGCGGATGGTGCGGTAGTTGAGCGTGCGCACCTTGCCCTTCAGCGTCTCGGCCAGCGTACCCAGGCCGCCCGAGGTGTTGAAAGCCTCGTAGGTGACGCCGTCGAGCGAGAATTCCTCACGTTCCTCCAGTGGCGGCACTTCGATCAACTCACCCTCGACGATGGCTTCGCAAGGCTCGCAATATTCGTTGATGACGCCGTCGGTGCTCCAGGTCAGGTTGTAGTTCAGGGCATTGGACGGATATTGCGGCAGCGCGCCGACGCGCATGCGCACGCTTTCGAGACTGTCGAAACGGCTGGCGAGATCGTTGGCGACGATCGAGATGAAGCCTGGAGCGAGGCCGCACTGCGGGATGAAGGCGGTCTTGGCGGTCTTCGCCAGTTCCTTGACGCGACGGGTCGAGGCTACGTCCTCGGTCAGGTCGAGATAGTGGACACCGGCGGAAGCCGCCGCTTCTGCGATGCGGGTGGTGAGATGGAAAGGCGCGGCGCTGAGCACGGCGAACTTGCCAGCGAGCACGGCTTCGAGGGCGCCGGCTGCTTCGATGTCGGTTTCCACCGTGGTGACGCCGGCACCAACTTCAAGTGCCGCGAGCTGCGCTGCGGAGCGGTCGACGATAGTGACACGATAGTCACCGCTCGCGGCCAACATGTCTGCGATGGTCGACCCGATCTTGCCCGCGCCGACGACAACGATTTCCTTCATGGCCAAGCCCTTTCCTATTGATGTTTCTGGGGCAGGAATCGCAGTTTGCCTGACGAATGGAAGTGTGCGATTGAACAAAACGCCGACGCTTTTCGACAAAATCGCCGAGGCCGTTCGTCAGAATGCGAAGTCACTGGGAAAATGCTAAGCCAAGCCGACAGAGACCTCATCACATTGCTGCGTGAAAACGCGCGCGCGTCGACCGCAGAGCTCGCCCGAAGACTGGGCGTTTCGCGCACGACCGTGCAAAGCCGTATCGAACGGCTGGAGGCGCGCGGCATCATCATTGGCTATGGCGTGCGGCTGGCGCCGGACTACGAGCAGGGGCTGGTGCGCGCGCACGTGCTGCTGACGGTGGCGCCGAAAGCGGCCGAGCGCGTCGTGAAGGATCTGCGGGCGCTTGGCCAGGTGCGCTCCCTGCATTCGGTCAGCGGCAGCTTCGACATGATCGTGACGGTCGAATCGGCTTCGATCAGCGATCTCGATGCACTGCTCGACCGAATCGGCGCAATGGACGGCGTGGAACGCACGCTGTCTTCCATCATCCTCTCGACGCGGATCGACCGGTAAAATCCGTCATCTTTCTACCGGACCCTGGAAACCATGCAGGATCGCATGACAGACACGGGAAAGTGCAAGCCGGCAGGCAAGAACCACGATGTGGACTAAGGAATTGTGGACTAAGGAATAGAGCGCCGGGGAATGTTGACGCCGCTGAGGGCGTGGGCCGCGATGTCGTTGCGCTTGCCTTCCCGTTGATCGATTCGCGCATTGTGTTCGAGCCGGTTCATCGCGATGGCAGCCATGCTCCTCCGGGAACGCTCGTCGCGACAGCATCACTCGAGACGGTGCTCGCAGCCGGCGTTGATGCGGTGCTCCTGGACAATATGCGCCGTGTGACGTCAGCTGCGCCCGGCCATTCCCGCGTCCGGCGTCGATGTCACCTCATTTGTTGGCTCATCCACAGCGCGCCGATTCTCGATCTCGGACTGGGCCGCGAACAATCAGGGTGGCCGAAGAGGGGCATGTCTTTCATGTTTAGTTGCCGGACGCCGGCAAACCACAATCTCTTGATGGCGAACCGACTTCTAGGCGCTTCGGCGAGAAAAAAATCGAGAAGATCGCAAAAATCTTCAAACGGCTGTTGACACCGGAAGAGGCCATCCCCTATATGCCGCTCACCAACGACAGCGGCGACGCTGCTGGCGACCAAGAAGTTCGCTTCTGAGTTTCGCAAGGTTGGACAAATTCAAGAGAGCCGCGTGAGCGACACTCTGTTGGCCTGGAGCTGAGAAGCGGAACGGGCCATGACACCGCGTCTGTGGTGTCTGTTCTTTGACAATTGAATAGAGAAGAAAGAGAAACGTGGGCGGCAGAGTTCCTGCGGATTAG
>NZ_JAKREW010000021.1 GCF_022347545.1 Terribium retamae | reverse complement strand
CCCTTTCTTTTTTCACCCCCTCGCTGGCGGGGCCGCTCCTCCTGGGGCGGGGTGGGGGGGGCCCCCCCCCCCCCGCCCCCCTCCCACCCCCCCCCCCCCCCCCCGGGGGGGGGCCCGCCCCCCCCCCCCCCCCCCCCCCCCCCCCGGGGGGGGGGGGTTGGGGGGTGGGGGTGCACTTGTCGCCAAGTTCCCCATTTGCCCGGCGCACCGCCGCGATCTCTCAATTCAGGACATGCTCCAACCATGAAAAGCGCCACTCTTGCCCGGCTGGCACAGCCGGGCCGCGGCCGCCGCGCGCAGATGACCACACTGCCGGCGCCGATGGCCGGCTGGTTCACCGCCGGCAATCTGGCCTCGATGCCGCAAGGGACCGCCATGCGGCTGGAGAACTGGCGGCCGACCAACACCGGCATCGTGCAGCGCGGCGGCAGCAAGACGCGCGCGACGATTTCGGACGGGTCGAAGCCGGTGGAAAGCTTCATCTCCTACAACGCCACGCAGAAGAAGCTGTTTGCGGCAACCCGCACCGACATCTTCGACGTGACAACGGTGGCCAATCCCAACGTTCCGCCGCCGGCGGCGGTGTCGGGACAGACCAGCGGCTATTATTCCTTCGTCAACTTCACCACGTCGGGCGGCGAATACCTGACCGCCGTCAACGGCACCGACCCGCTGCTGCTCTATCATCCGAGCAGCGGCTGGCAGAAGATCACCGACACATCCCCGACCGCGATAACCGGCGGGGCGACGTCGACGCTGTCCTTCGTGTGGGTGTACCGCAACCGGCAATTCTTCATCGAAGGCGGCGGATTGCGGGCGCGCTATCTGCCCGTCAGCAGCATCGCCGGCGCGCTGGGCACCATCGATTTGAACGGCGTGTTCCAACGCGGTGGGGCGCTGGTGTTCGGCGCGTCATGGTCGGTCGATGCCGGCGACGGGCTGGACGACAAATGCGTGTTCGTCACCAATCAGGGCGAGGTGGCGGTTTATCAAGGCGACAATCCAGCTGACGCCGCAAAGTTCACGCTGGTCGGCCGCTACGACCTTGCCCGGCCGCTCGGGCCGCGCGCCACCATGCGCGTTGGTGGCGACCTGCTGATCGCCACCGAAATGGGGCTGTTGCCGATTTCGCAGGCGATCACCAAGGACATCTCGGTGCTCGACCAGTCTTCCGTCAGCCGCGCGATCTCGCCGGACTGGCGGCGCGAGGCCAAGGCGCGGCGGTCGCTGCCCTGGGAGATCGTGAAATGGCCGGAACGCGCCTATGCGCTCGTCAGCCTGCCGGTGACCAATGGCAGCCAGCAGGGCCTGTGCTACGTGCTGAACACCGAGACCGGCGCCTGGTGCACCTATACCGGCTGGGACGCCCGCTGCCTGGTCTTCCACAATGGCGAAGTGCTGTTCGGCACCAGCAACGGCAAGGTGAAGGACACCGAAGTGACCGGCACCGATGACGGCGTGCCGGTCTACTACACCTGCATTGCCAACCCCGATCACCTCGAGACGCCCGGCGTGGTGAAGACGGTGCTGCAGGCGCAGGCGACGTTGAAACGGGCGACGCCGAACGAGAGCCTGCTCTCCGGCTCGACCGATTATCGGGTGAAGCTGCCGGCGCCGCCCAATCCCGCACCGGACAGTCCGGCGGCGGGCATCTGGGGTTCCGGCCGCTGGGACCAGGCGCTGTGGGACGCGACCATGGCGACCGCCTTCACCGATGTGGTCAGGACCAGCATCGGCCTGACCGGCTCCGTGTTCCAGTGGCAGCTGCAGGTGACCGGCGCGCAGGCCTCGGCGCCGATGGTCGAGCTGGTGAGCGTCGACGTGTCGTTCGAGACGGGCGCCACGGCGCTGTGATGCTGCCCTTCTGGGGACATGATCAGGCCGTCGCGGCATGGGTGGCCCGGCACATACCGGGCTGCGAGCGCGGTTTCGACGCCTGCCGGGCGATGGGCGTGCTGGACGGCGAAAACCTGGTCGCCGGCATGGTCTATCATAATTGGGAGCCGGAACACGGCGTCGTCGAGATCTCGGGCGCCGCCATCACCGCGCGTTGGCTGACGCGGCCCGTGCTCTGGCAGATGTTCGCCTATCCGTTCCAGGGCATTGGCTGCCAGATGGTGCTGATGCGGGTCTCGGAACGCAACGAACAATGGAACGGGCGCGGGCTGCCGCGCCTCCTCAAAGCCTACGGCTTCGACAAACACACCATCCCCCGCCTCTACGGCCGGCACGAAGACGGGCACGTCTTTTCGCTGACCGACGATGCCTGGCGGGCCAACGGATTTCACAGGAAGGAGCTTGCTGCCAATGGGTAAGCCGAAAGCACCGACGCCGCCCGACCCGAAGGAGACGGCGGCCGCGCAGACGGGCACCAATGTGTCGACGTCCATCGCCAATGCGGCGCTGGGCAATGTCAACCAGGTCACGCCATACGGCAACCTGACCTACAACCAGTCGGGCACGCACAAGTTCACCGACCCGACCACGGGCAAGACGATCGATGTGCCGACCTATACGGCGACGCAGACGCTGAGCCCGTCGCAGCAGGCGATCTTCGAACAGTCGCAGCAGGCACAGGGCAATCTGGCGAAGATCGGCAACCAGCAGTCGGCTTTCCTTGCCGACTATCTCAACAAGCCGATGGACTTCAGCAACCTGCCGGCGGGCGGCGATGCCTCCAAGATCAACACGCCGCAATACCAGCAGTTCCAGTCCGGGCCGCAGCTGTCAACGCAGATCGCCGATGCCGGCGCCATCCAGACGCAGCTCGGCGATGCCGGCCAGATCACCAAGGATTATGGGCCGAAGGACGGCTATGCCGGCAATGTACAGCAGGTGCAGGACGCGCTGTTCTCGCGGCTCAACCCGCAGCTCGACCGGCAGCGCCAGGAGTTGGAAACCTCGCTGGCCAACCAGGGCATTCGCATCGGGTCCACCGCCTATGACACGGCGATGAACCAGTACAATCAAGGCGTCAACGACCAGCGCACGTCCGTCTTGCTGGCTGCCGGCCAGGAACAGAGCCGGCTCGCCAACCTCGATGCACAGCGCGCCGGCTTCCAGAACGCCGCGCAACAGCAGCAATACAACCAGCTTCTCGGAAACGGCCAGTTCGCCAACGCCGCCCAGCAGCAACAGTTCGCGCAGAACGCCACGCAAGGCGAGTTCGGCAACACCGCCAGACAGCAGATGTTCCAGAACCAGAACAGCGTGACCGGGCAGAACAATGCGCTGCAGGACCAGCGCATGAACGCCCAGCTGGCGCAATTCAACGCCGCCAACCAGCAGCGACAGATGGCGCTGCAGGAGGCCTATGCCCGGCGCGCCCAGCCTATCAACGAAATCACGTCGCTGCTCTCCGGCGCACAGGTGCAGAACCCGAACTTCGTCAACACCAACATGCCGAACATCCCGACCGTGGATTATGCCGGCCTGGTGAACGAGAACTACAATCAGCGGCTCGGCGTGTACAACCAGCAGATGGCGCAGCGGCAAGGTCTGCTCGGCGGCCTGCTTGGCTTGGGGTCATCGGCCATCATGGCATCTGACCGCAGGGCCAAAAAGGACATCAAGAAGCGCGGCCGCATCGACGGCACCAACATCTACGAGTTCCGCTATCGCGGCGAGGACGGCGATGCTCCCAAGCATATCGGCGTGATGGCGCAGGAGGTGGAAAAGACGCGGCCCGAGGCGGTGACCGAGATCGGCGGCGTCAAGCATGTCGACTACGGCAAGGCGCTGCCCGGCCTGTTCGGACTGGGGCAGGCATCATGAACAGCTTCATCTTCGACGGCAACAAGCCGCGCCGGCCGATGACGGCGGAAGAACAGCGGCGTACGAAAATGGCCCTGGCGGCCAACATGCCGACAGATGTCGGCAGCGGCCTGACGGCGATCGGGCAAGCGCTCATGTATCGGCAGAACAGGGACGGCAGTTTTCCGCCGGCGCCAGGCGCCAACCCGTTGTCGGGGCTGTTTAGTCTGGGACTACAACGCAAAACCGGAGGACTTTGGTAATGGCACGCTCGTTCATCTTGGGCAAAAACCAGCAATACAGGACACCCGAAGAACTGGCGCAGGCACGGGCCGCCGCCAATCGCTTGCTGGCCGATCAACAGACGCCAACCAACGTCGGTTCAGGCCTGAATGCGATCGGCCGGGCATTGCTCTACCGCTCGCTGATGGCAGATGCCGAAGCGGCCACAGCACCGGATCCAGTCGGAGCGCCTGTGAGCGCGGTGACCAAGGTAGATCCTGTCGCCAAGGCGCTGAACATTGCTAGGACGGAGACCCCAAGTGCGTCACCAAAAGTGGCCAAGGCACTGGCTGGCAAGCCTGTCTCAAAAACCGAAAATCCGAATTTGCCGAGCCGGCTTGATTTTGTCCGCTCCGACAAAGCCGCTTACCGAAATGCAATCGCTGCCGTGGAAAGCGCCGGCAATGGCGACTATGCCGCTATCGGACCGACGCACGAGAAATACGGTCGTGCACTGGGCCGGTATCAGGTCATGGAAGCGAATCTGCCGCAGTGGTCAAGAGAAGCACTGGGCCGGGAAGTTACACCCGATGAATTCCTCGCCAACCCGAACCTTCAAGACTTTATCTTTGACCACAGGTTCGGCGGCTATATCAAGAAGTTTGGTAATCTGCCGGATGCGGTGTCATCCTGGTTCACCGGCCAGCGGCTTGTGGTTGGAAAAAACCGGAAAGACTCGCTGGGAACAACTGGCGCGAGCTATGTGCGCAAATTTAATCATGCGCTCAGCCATCCGCTTTCTTCCAATCCATCTCGCAGCAGATTCGCGCAAACTCCACTCGATGCACCACTTCCAACACCGCGACCCGGCTATGATCTTACCAATCCGGATCCGTCGACCGATTTCTCTGGGCCGATGCAGATTCCTAACTCCACCGATCCATGGAGTGCGCAACCCGATCCGGCACGCTTCGAAGGCGGCATGGACGGCACGTTTCAACCGACACCGCAGATGCTTCGCCAAATGCTGCAAAATCAGCAGATGAATGAAACCCAGCGCAGCCAGATCTCGCGACAGATCGAGCGCCAGGAAGGCAGTCAGGGTATCAACCTACCGTCGTCGGTCCCCACTCCCGCAGAACGTCACATCACACCGCAGAACAATTTTGCTGACCCGGCGCGCTTCGCTCCGGACGTCGAACCGGATGCCTCGCAACCGACGCTGCCTATTCTCCGGCAGGCTCTTCAGAGCCCACAGCTGAATGAAACACAGCGCGCCCAGATCTCGCGACAGATCGAGGGCCTGCAGGGCAATCCCGATGTCGAGTTGCCGCAGTCAGCTCCGATCCCCTCGTCCGCCATCCGAAAGCAGAGAAGCCCGGATCTGGCCGTCTCTCCACCGGCATCTCAGTATGGCTGGCTCACCTACACCAACCAGCACGCTAAACGTAGCCTGCCCTTGAGCAACAAGCTGATCAGTGCCTTGGACAGCTTCCTGCCCGATATGGGCGTGACCATGGAGGTGTTTTCAGGCGGCCAGGAAGCGGCGGGACCGAATCGTGTCGGCAAGACGCACCGACATGACCATGGCAATGCGGCCGATGTTTTTTTCTTCAAGGATGGCCGGCGGCTGGATTGGGCGAATGACGAAGACCGCTTGATCTTTGAAGAAATCGTTCGCCGCGGCCGCGCTGCCGGCATCACCGGTTTTGGCGCCGGTGAGGGCTACATGAGACCAGGTTCGATGCACCTTGGCTTCGGTACACCCGCCGTGTGGGGAAGAGAATTGAGCAAGCAAGAGAAAAAGAAACTGGGTCGAAACTATGCACTCCCACCCGAATGGTTGCGCACCGCATTTGATCAGGGCCGCGTTCCGGCACCTGTCCTGCCTCGATCGGGTCCAATACCTAGTTCGCGTTAGCCAGCAATTGGATCGTACACGCCCGCGCCTACATCATCGCAGTCAATTCGATAGAAAGCTCGCCGACAAAGCCGCGCCCCAAGAAAGGCAGCGGCAACCCCGTATGGGATGCGCTGATGATCGGCCGGTGAGCGGCTACCGTCGATTGAGCCGGTTGCCGTACCAGTTCTTGGCATATCCGGCGACGCATCCCCAGAAGAAGAACACGACGGCAGTCGTTATCGGGTTCTGAAGCAGCGTGTTGTCGGATTGCGGTGTTCCAATCAGATAGTTGAAGAACCAGAGGCCGACGGCGATCACGGCCGCCGCTGCACCTCAGACGAATGGGTTTGTCTTCTTCATGGCAGTGCGGCGGCCGACTTGGCGGCAGCTCCCCGAACCTTAGCAGCGACGCTCATCTTTCACCTCTCCAGCCTTAATGAACGATAGTCGATTCTCGGACAGCCGTTAAGCGCCAGCTGTTACGCCCGTAGGCTACGACTTCTTGGCGGCGCATCTCCGATCGGCTGATACGACCGACGCCATGACGGCACGAGGCGTTCGATAGCCAACGCAACAGCGTTGCGACCAAAAGGATTCAACAATGTCAAACGAGCTCCGCGCCTACAATCCCACCTGGCGGGACCGGATTGCCGCCGCTTTGATCGGCGACGCGAAACCGAGCCGTTACTACCGCGACGTCGTTTCCGGCCTGGTCGGGTCGACAGGTACCGGCGGCACCGGAATGTCGCTTTTGGATTTAACGCCCGCGGGGGCGGTGTTCTCCGCCGATGAGATGGTGAGAAACACGCGCGAAGGCAATTATGGCCAAGCCGCCGCCGACGCAGCCGGCCTCATCCCTGCAGGCCCTGTTTTCCGCGCCGCCATGAAACTGACGAAGGGTGGTAAGCCACTGGAAAACATTGGCAGCAAGGTCGCGAGCTTGTATGATCCACCTGCCAAAACACCTCGACCGTTTCACAACGACTATCCTGTCGGAGCACCAGGCGACGAAGCCGAAAGCCTTACGCGAGACATCGAAGGAAGACCCCTCGTCGCAAGATATATTGCCGGTCGACGACTGGTGGGCGGGGCGGACGCTGCGCTGTCACCCGCCGAAATCCGATCCATTGGCACGCAAGCAACGGGCCGACCAATTGCGGAGGTTCCGCAGCGTGGGCCGGCCGGGCTCGGATCTGATATGGGCCGTGTCACCCTCAACCGATACAGCCGCCGCCCCGAAGAAATCTTCATCTCGGAAAACCTGAACCCACAACAGAGCGACAAGGTTATCGCCCATGAGGTCGGTCACGTCATCGATCAGATGGCGGGCGAAATTCCCTTGGAAGGCCTCTCCCGAGAACTTCCATTCGTTTATGACACGTTGCTCACCGGACGGGAGCGTACCAGGAATTTTACAGGCCCTCAGCACCTTCAATATCGAGACAATGAAGTGCCACGCGAATATATCGCCGAGGCTACCCGTGCCTATATGGTCGACCCCAACTGGCTGAAGACCGTGGCTCCCAAAACTGCCGCTCGCATCCGCGAATATGTGAATTCGCACCCCGAACTCAGCAAGATCATCCAGTTTAACAGCCTGGCCGCAGCAGGCATTGGCGGCGGGTCGCTGCTGGCGCCGGAGAACGCCGAGCAAGTGAGGCTCCGTCGACACTGTTGCATCCCCGTTGGGGGCAGCAGGTTCGGCGGAAACACGCAAGGCGGTTCCGTTCACCCCGATCGGCGCAAGCGGCATTCCTGGGGTAGGGCACGGAATAGCCCCCAAAGGCGTTGACAATATCCTTAGGGCCCTGAAGGGTGAGGACAACGCTAAGATACCGGTGAGGATTGCACCAAGCCTAACCGGTCGGAACAGCCCGGCCCTCGATGCGCTGCTGGCTCGCGACTACAACATGCCAACATCGAAGATCGATGAGGTCGCCCGGGCACTGCTTCTGTCCGCACCGGGAAGGCTTCCAAGACAATGAACGGCCTTACCGGCGGGAGATATCGCTCGAAGTTTCTGCAACTTCGGGGCCGTGTTCTTGAAATAGCGCAACGTTCCAAGAGGCAACCTTCCGATGAAAATGGAAAGCTCTTCCACCGGCGGATCTTCGGAGATTGAGGAATTGCGACTTCAGCAGGGCATGGCTATGGCGCGCTGGCGATACCGGCTGGCGGCTTGCGACCCTTCTGAGAGGGTCCAACTGGAAGCCGAATACCGGCAGGACAAAGAGGAGGAGCCCGATCCTGGGGACTCTGCTGTCCGGAGGCGTCAACGTCCCTGTATCACAGATCGATCGTGTCGCTCGGGCGTTGCTTCTGTCCGCGCCCAAAGGCCGCTGACTTTTCCAACCTGTAAGCGACGAGGCCGAAAACGGCCATCAAGATCGCGCCAAACAAGGTTCCGGACAGGAAGTCTGGAGACATAAGGGTTGTTGACCAAGCGGCGGCCCGGTGAATGCCGAACATGACCGCAATGAAAATCAGGGCAGCAACGATTTGAATGGCAGTCGTCCGCAACATGCCCCCCGATACTCCATTTCCAGGCCTTTGTTAAGGGCCTGACAGGCACATCCGTGAAACCCGACTACATAGGAGACCGCCCATGCCTCGCGTGAACGGCGTCTACCAACTCTTGCCCGGCGTGTACGGCGTGCCGAACGAGCCGATCGCGTCAGCCCCCTACAACAGTCAGCTGGACGACCTTGCCAAGGACGCCAACGACCCCCGCCCGGTGACGGCCGGTGGCACGGGCGGGCAGACGGCTGGCGCGGCGCTGAGCAATCTCGGCTTCTCGGCGTTCGTCAAATCGATAGTCGACAAAGCGACGGATGTGTTGTTTCGCGCTGCCATCGGCGCGGACGACGCAACAAACCTGACCAAAGGCACCTTGCCGGCGGGCAGGATTTCCGATGCGAGCCATGGCCAGCTTTCCGGCGGCAATCTGCACGCCGGTGCCACTGCTGCCGCGAACGGCTTCATGTCCGCCGCCGACAAGGCAAAGCTTGACGGTCTTGTTGACAAGCAACTGACTGGATGGGTTTCGGGGCGGGATTACACAAACGGCTATCTGGTCGTTACGAGCATCCCGGCAACTGCCTCTGACGGCGCTCCATTCCTGATCGAGGTCGTGGGCAACTCCTATGGTGCGCTCACGCCGTTCGATATCAAGGTGCAGGGCTATCTCTACGGCAACGCCATCATCAATCACGGCGCTCTGTCCTCAGGAACCAAGCCTACCGAAATCTGGCTGTTCCAGCATGGCGGCTTCCTGTGCTGCTGGATACCTTGGCAGCAATATTGGCAGGGCTTCACGGTGTTCGCCAGCGATGTGGGTTATCCGGCTGCCGACAAGCCAGCCAAGAACCTGGTAACGTCTATCCAGAATTTGGGGAAGCCTGCGGGGCGCACGAAGGAAGTTTCCGTTCCGATCGTGCAGGCGGCGTTGAGCAATTTGGCGTCCTTCAACACATCCGCCATTTTCCAAGGCGCTCCACAACAGTTCATCATAAGCAGAAGTGACGGCCAGCAATACATCCACTGGCAGAACGCTGCCGGCAACGTCGAGCGTGGCTACATCGGCTACGCAAGCGGCACGACCACGACGATGATCCTCAACGCCTCGTCCGGAGAGATGCAACTTTGGGCAGCCGGCGCCCGCCAATTCAGGCTGACAGCGAACTACATCATAGCCGAACGGGCCATGGAGATTACGTCTTCGATCGCCAGGGCAGTGAATGCCTCCACAAGCGCGGCCGATTATGCGATTGTGGGGCGCTCGACGAATGCCGGCTATGGTGGCGTTCTGGGCTATGCGGCAGACACTGGCATCTATGGCATCCTCGGCTATGCCAATGCGTACTCCTTCTACGGGTCGGGCAAGCTCTACACCACCGGGAACATTCAGTCTGCGTCGAGCATATTTTCTGACGGCGGCTCGTTTTATGGCGGCAGCATTTACACCATTCTTGGCGGACAGGCGGCCGGTTGGATTTACCTCCGTCCGCAGACCCCACAGAGCTCCGCGGGCGAATTCAAAGTCAGCCCTGCTGGCGATGCCTACGCCTACAATCGTCTCTATACCGGGAACGGTGCGGCATACCTGGATACTGGAGGCAACCCCTATGGCCCCACTTGGGGCGGATACCTATCGTCATGGATCTACGCCAATCTGAACGTCATCTATAAAGGGGCCAACGCGTCTGAAACCTCCTTGCCTATAGGGCATATCCTTGGGTGCGCCGATATGGGGGGGTTGGTCAACAATGGCATCGCCCCGCGGCTTGCGGACGGAAGCAAATATCAAACTGGCGGATCGGGGGCATATCTGGCAGGCGATTGGCGATCGCGAGGCACAATCTCTGGCGCCCATGGCATCCTGCAGCGCGTGGCATAGGAGAGCAAAATGCCAGAACCAATTCTGCACGAAATTCACAGCGTCAAAGCGACCGAGTTCCCAGACGTTTTCATACTTCGGATTGACCGAACCGACGCATTCGGGGAACGTGCGGCGAGCGACTATGTTTCGGTTCCGAATGACACTGTCGGCCTGGGTCCCATCGTGCGGGTGCACTGCGAGCAATGGCTAGCTGACGGGAAGCCCATAGTGCCCTACGCCCCGCCGACGCTAGAGCAGGTGCGAGAGGCAATGCCCGCGCTCACACCGCGGCAACTTCGTCTAGGTCTCATAAATGGGGGACATTCCGTTGTCGCTGTTCAGGCTGCAATTGACGGCATAGTTGATCCGGTCACGCGCGAGAGAGCGCAGGTCGAATGGGGGTTCGCCAGCAACCACGCCCGGTTGCATCCCCTGATTGGTCAAATCGCGGCAGCGCTTTCGATCACCGAAACGCAAATAGACGACATGTGGACAGCGGCCGTGGCGCTCTAGTTCGGCACCGCGAAGATATCAAAATGGCGAAGGCTCCCCATTTCGTCTTCAGCAAGTTCGCGCCCGAACAGCGTGTTTTGCTCGGCCAGGCGTACAATGTAGCCCTCGCCTGCAAAAAACCGATGGAGCGCCCGGCGTTCATCAGGCGTGTTGTGGCGATTGACTTCGGTTTTGACATGAGGGCAAGCCTCATCAATCAGGTCTTCAATTGTCTGGAGCGCTGACAGATCATGGCCTTCGACATCCGTCTTAATGTAGCGGAGCTTTGCGACCTTGCCGGCAAGGTGCTCTTGAATCATCGGGCCAATCCTGCGCCTTCACTGGTAAGGCGTAGGTACCGCCGTGTTTCCCTACAGAATAGCCGCGTTTTCTCCGCCGTTTTGATAGTCAGGACCTCCGTATTTAACCACCATCGGGCCATCTTTTGCTGTGACCGCATAGGAATAAGCTATGATGTTGCATTTGACGGGGTTCAGGACTGCGTTCCTCGCCAACACAAAGAACACGAACGGGTTGGGCTCGAAAGCGAAAACCATCCCGTTTGGACCACAGGCAAATGCCATCGGCAAGGTAGCGTCACCAACCTGAGCCCCAATATCAATTGCCACGTCGCCATCTGAAAGGAAGGTTCGAAGATCATCTATTTCTGACTGAAGAACGTCAAAACGCGTATTTCTCGGGTTGCGCCATTGCGCGAACTTGAGCGCGCGACCAACCAAACCGCAACATTAGCCCGAGGAAATCAAAATGGATCGTCCGCGTTTTTACGTGGCGCTGCGCTCGCGCACGTCCGGCCTTTTCGGCACGTCTCTATCACAGGCTCAGGTCAGTGGGCTGGAGGTCATCCTAGACGCCGGCCAGCGCGCCGGCTTGTCGCTGCACCGCCTGGCCTATGTCCTAGCCACCGCCTACCACGAGACGGGCGGTAAGATGCAGCCTGTTACCGAGAACCTGACCTATACGAGCGCCGCTCGCATTCGGGCCGTCTGGCCGAAACGCTTCAGCTCCATCGCCGCCGCAATTCCCTATGTCCGCAATCCGCAGGGCCTCGCCAACCGCGTCTATGCCGACCGCATGGGTAATGGGCCGGAAGCATCCGGCGACGGCTGGCGCTATCGCGGCCGAGCGCTGCCGCAGCTCACGGGCAGGGAGAACTATGAAAAGGCGTCGAAGCTGGTCGGTGTCGATCTTGTCAGCGATCCCGATGCCGCGAACGATACGGACATTTCGGCCCATATCCTCATCAAGGGCATGCGCTCCGGCATGTTCACCGGCAAGAAGCTGGCAGACTTCATTGCCGGAAACCTGGTCGACTATGTCGGTGCCCGGGCGATCATCAACGCCGATGGGAAAGCCAATGGCCGGCTTGTCGCGAGCTATGCCAAGGCGTTCGAAGCGGCATTAGGTGATGCCGGCTACCTCGGCCATACGCCGGAGACGACGGCTCCATTTGCCGGCAGCTCCGCCGAGGTGCCGACTCCAACGGGTTCCGTGCAGCCGCCAGCCGAACCCAAAAGCGTGGCTGCAGGAAAGCGCCGGTTTTGGGCAGCACTTGCCGACCTCTTTTCCCTCTTTACCCGCCAGGGAGCCTGACCATGTGGCAGCCTATCAAGCGTTTTTTCAAAGACAGCGAAACGATCTTCTGGGCGCGTCTGCAAGCCGTGTTCGGCATCATTGCCGCGACCCTGACCTATGTCGAGCCTGCCGTGTTGCAGCCGATCATCCCGGCACCCTATTTCCCATGGCTCTTGGTCGCCAACGGCATCTTCACCGAATATCTGCGCCGACGCCGCGAGGGCGACCTGTGATGGGCTTCCTGCTGCAATTCTGGCCCTATATTGCCGGGGCCGTGGCGGCAGTCTTCGCCGGTTGGAGGCTGCGGCAGACTGGTATCAACGCCGAACGTGCGCGGCAGGCGAAAGAGAAGCTGGCTGCCGCCGAGGACCGGCTTGCGATGGACAAGGAAGCCACCGCCATCGAACGGCGCGTGTCCGGCCTGACCGACGAGCAAGCGAAAAAGGAGGCCATGAAATGGTCAAGGCCGTGATCCTGATCGCTGCGTTGGCGCTTGTCAGTTGCGTTTCCAAACCGGACGGTTCCTTGCCTTCCGATCCCCGCTCGATCTGGTGCGAACACAATTCGCCGCGTCGGGACGCCAGAGCCGATACCCCACGCGCCGAGCTGGACGAGATCAACCGCCACAACGCCCAAGGCGAGACATGGTGCGGGTGGACGCCATGACGAGACATCTTTCCGTCGATCCCGATGAACTGAAGCGCATCGTCAAGGAAGCCATCCGCGAGGAACTGTCCGCGGCCGGGTTGCGCATCGATGAGCCCGAGCACCAGTTCGAAGCGCGCGAGGATTTCCGGTTCCTCCGCAACATCCGCCAGGCACTCGCCGGCATTTCCAGCAAGGTCGGCGCAGCGGTGATCCTGTCGATCGTCTCGGGCCTGCTCTGGCTGCTGTGGAATGGCTTCCAAGCGCTGCTGCCGCCGAGATAAACCGTTGCCTTGGCTCCATTTTTTCGGTTGCCGCATCATAGCGGTGTTCGAGAAATGTTGGTCGCATGGAGCCTCGTATTGTGTGGATCTTGACGCACCATTAGCTATCGCTCGCGTCAAATCGACTGCACGTCCAACGGTGGCATTGAAGGCTAAGTGCACTCCCCCTAAAATATCGGCGTTGCAGCGTGAGTCCCACCGTCATGTCCGAGGAAGCGAACCATCGCGAACGCGAGCACCGGCAGCGGGTGCTCAAAGGGGCCACCATCATCACCAGCATCCACAATTCGGAAATCCCCTGCGTCATCCGCAACCAGCACACCAACGGCGCCGAGCTCAAGGTGGCTGCGGACGCCATCATCCCTGAACGTTTCAGCCTTTACGTGCCTGTCGATGGGGTCGCCTACGAATCCGTCATGCGCTGGCGCCGCAACGATCGCGTCGGCGTGCAGTTCACCGGCACGGGACCGAAACCGCGCTTCCATTACGGCTGATCCCTGATCACGCATTACGGCACAACGCCGCGCATCCCGTCCGGCAAAGACCCGCAGTCGTCAACCAGAGGAAGCGGACGAATCTCAGCCTGCCTTGGTTGACGCGTGGCGCCGCCGTGGCTAGCTTCGGATTCGGAGCTGGTTCCACCGCAAGGTGGATGAAAAGGGAACACGGTGAGGCCGAGCCATCGGTCGAAGCCGCGACTGCCCCCGCAACTGTAACCGTTGAGCCTTCTTCCACAATGCCACTGGCCGCCTCGCGCGGCCGGGAAGGCGGAAAAAGGCGATGACACGGAAGTCAGGAGACCTGCCTGTTCCAGTCACCCATGCTTGATCACGAGGGGTGGTCAGGCGCGGTCGTCCGTGGCGGTGACACGTGAAGTGTTGCCGCATGCCGGAACGGCCGGGAGGTGAAATGCGACTGTCCGCAAACTTGCCCTCAGCCATTTCCGCCTGCGGTTCGAAATGAACCTCGCGGCGCGCTTGCGCCGTCGATCCTTTTGGGGGCGGAGTTGAAGAAGACTGTTATTCTGGCCGGTGCCGTCGCGCTGGTTTGCACGAGCCATGCCGGTGCTCAGGATCCTGCCGGCACGATGCTGGAGCGCATCGTCATCACCACGCCGCTGAGGCGCGAGACGACACTGGGACGTTCGACCTCGTCGGTGACGGTGATCGACCGCAAGAACATCGAGCGTTCAGCAGCGCCCGACCTGCCCTCCCTGCTCAAATCCTACACCGGCGTTTCGATCGTTTCCTATGGTGGCCAGGGCGCCTCGGCCAATCTCTACCTGCGCGGCATGTCGGCCAGCCAGACGCTGCTGCTGGTCAACGGCGTGCGGGCAAGTTCCGTCACAACCGGCACGGCCTCGCTCGGCAACATCCCGCTCGATTCGATCGAGCGCATCGAGATCGCCAAGGGTGCGCATTCCGCGCAATACGGCTCCGATGCCATGGGCGGTGTCGTCAACATCATCACCAAGCAGGGCGGCCCTTGTGCCGATGGCCGAAACAGCTGCGGCTCGGTCACGGCCGGCATAAGCCATCCTTGGGGCGGCACGCTGTCCGGCACTATGCGGGGCCAGAGCGAAAGCGGCATCGACTATTCGCTTGGCGGCAGCCTGATCGGCACACGCGGCTATGATTTCACGCTGCCCACCGCCTACGGCCACGAGCCTGACGATGACGGTTTCCTGCTCGGCTCGCTCAACCTCTCGATGTCCAAGCAGTTCGACTGGGGCCGCATCTACGGCAATGCCTTGATCGCCCGCAGCCGCGGCCAATACGATGCTTCCTATCCCCTCGCCGATGAAGTCGACACGACGAGTTTCACCGGCAAGCTCGGCACCGGGATCAGGCATTCGCAGGACTGGTCCTCGACCGTCGAATTGTCGAGTTCGGTCGATCGCTCACGCAATTTCCGCGATGGCGTCGCCGGCAGCGACCGCTTCAACTCCAGCCGCCACGGTCTCTTCGCCTCGACAGCCAAGACTTTCGACACCGGCACCGTCTCGCATGTTCTCACCGGCGGCGCGGATATCTATCGCGAACAGGTCGATTCGACCGTCGATTTCGACGTGACTGCGCGTACACTGACGGCGGTGTTCAGCCAGTATTCGCTTTCCTATGAGGCGCTGACCGTCGACAGTGGCATCCGCTACGACCACAACGGCCAATTCGGCGGCGCCACCACCTACAATCTCGGAGCGAGCTACGAAATCCTACCGTATCTCACGCTACGCTCGTCCTATGCCACCGGCTTCCGGGCACCGAGCTTCAACGAACTCTACTACCCGAATTATTCCAACCCGGACCTCAAGCCGGAGAAATCCCGGTCCTACGAGGTCGGACTGAACTGGCAGGCAACAACCGACACCAGTCTCGACCTCGCCTTCTACCAGACCTGGCTGACCGACGCGATCGCCTCCAATCCGCCGACCTATCTTCCCTTCAACGTGGCAAAGGCGCGCATCACCGGGTTCGAGGCCGCACTCGCACACCACTTCGGAACGGAATGGAACGGCAAGGTGACGCTGGATGTTCGCGAGCCGCTCAACCAGGACAACGGCAAATACATCCCCTATCGCGACCGCCTGAAGGCGACGGCAGAGGTCACCTACAGCCCGACCGAGCAGTTGGACCTGACGGCGCGCGTACTCTACGGCGCTGCGCGTTATGCCAATGCAGCCAACACTGTGAAATTGCCGGATTATGTCACGCTGGATTTCACCGCGCTCTATGCGCTGGACCCTGTCTCACAGGTGAAGTTCGCGGTCGAGAACCTGTTCGATGCGGACTATTCGACGGTTACCGACTACCGCGCGCCAGGCCGCACTTTCAATCTAAGCTTCACCCGGACATTCTAAGGACCGGGAGATGGCGATGCAGGAAAGCAGACCAGCAACATCGGCCAAGATGGCCATGGCAAGATCTCGAAGCTTGTGGCTGGGTGTTGCCGTGGCCGCTGGCAGCCTATTTCTTGCGGCCAGTGGGGCGCCAGCGGGCGAAACGCCGAAGCGCGTGGTCTCCATGAATGTCTGTACCGACCAGATGGCGATGTTGATTGCCGCGGCCGGACAGCTCCATTCCGTCTCCTATCTCGCCACCGACCCGGCCACGTCGGTACTGGCCGACGAAGCGCGGCACTTCGTGGTCAATCATGGCCAGGCCGAAGAGATCTTCCTGATGCAGCCGGACCTGGTGCTGGCCGGCAGCTACACGACACGTGCGACCGTCGGCCTGCTCAGGCAACTCGGCATCCGCGTTGAAGAATTCCAGCCAGAAAACTCCTTCAACGACGTGCGAGCGGGTTTGCGGCGCATGGGCGACATCCTCGACCGGCGGGAACGCGCGGAAACCCTGGTGTCGGAACTCGACCGCAAGCTCGCCGAGGTGAAGAAACAATCGCACCCGAACATCACTGTCGCAACCTACTACGCCAATTCTTATACGTCCGGCGCCGGCACACTGATCGACGCCGTGGTGGCCGCATCCGGCCTGACCAATCTGGCAACTAAACTCGGGCTGACAGGGACCCAGCAATTGCCGCTGGAACTTCTGGTGATGGCGAAACCGGACATGCTGGTCGACAGCGAGGCGCATTACACGACGCCGGCCCTGGCGCAACAGACCTTCATCCATCCTGCCTATAGGACACTCGCGCAAGAAACCGGACGCGTTTCCGTGCCGGCTAAATATACGATCTGCGGCGCGCCGTTCACCGCCATCGCGGTGGAAATGCTGACGCAGGCCGCCGCAAATCATGCGGGAGATGTGCGACCGTGACCGACGCGACCCGGTACCGTATCCTGCTTGCCTTGCTCGGCTTCCTGGTTGCCCTGCTCTTTGTGTTGTCGTTGACCGTCGGGCCCGCCGCGATTGCGTTCGGCGACAGCATCAAGGCGCTGTTTTCAGGCAAGGCGGATGCCATTGCGTTGATCATGCGCGAGATCCGTTTGCCGCGCGCGCTGCTCGGCCTGATGATCGGCGCGACGCTCGGCCTTTCAGGTGCAGCACTGCAGGGTTATCTGCGCAACCCGCTGGCAGAGCCTGGCCTGATCGGCGTCAGTGCCTCGGCATCGCTGGGTGCCGTGCTTGCCATCTATAGCGGGCTGACGATCGTCTTCCCGCTGGCCTTGCCGCTGTCGGCCCTTGTTTCGGCGATGATCGCCGTGATCGTGGTGCAGGCACTTGCGGGGCGGCGCGGCAGCACACTCACAATCATCCTTGCCGGCGTCGCCGTCTCCAGCCTTGCCGGGGCCATGACCTCGCTGGCACTCAACCTGTCTCCCAATCCGTTTGCAGCCCTCGAGATCATGTTCTGGATGCTCGGTTCGCTGACCGACCGCTCGATGACGCATGTATGGCTGGCAGCACCCTTCATGCTCGCCGGTTGGGTTCTGCTGTTGATGCTCGGCCGCGCGCTCGATGCGCTGACCCTGGGAACCGATACCGCGGCTTCGATGGGTATCGACATCCGCCACGTGCAGCAGTTCGCGGTGCTTGGCACAGCTGTCTCGGTCGGCGCAGCAACCGCCGTGGCGGGCGCCATCGGTTTCGTCGGGCTGGTGGTGCCGCATCTGCTGCGGCCGCTGGTCGGGGGAAAGCCGTCGCGGCTGCTGCCTGCTTCGGCGCTCGGTGGCGCCGCCGTGGTGCTGGCCGCCGACATACTGGTCCGCCTGATTGCACCCGGCCGCGACCTGAAGCTTGGCGTGCTGACCGCGATCGTCGGCGCACCCTTCTTTCTCTTCCTCGTCTATCGCGAACGACGGAGGCTGGCATGAGCCTGCTTGCCGTTTCAAACCTCTCGGTCTCGCTCGGCCGGCGGCACGTGCTCAGCGATGTCTCATTTTCCGTCGGTGAAGGCGAGTTCGTCGGATTGATCGGACCCAACGGCGCCGGGAAGTCGACTTTGCTGAGAGCGGCGCTCGGCCTGGTGGGCTCGCAAGGCCGCATAACGATCGCTGGGCACGAGGCGGCCACGCTTGATGTGCTCGAGCGAGCCGTCGGCATTGCCTATGTCGCGCAAGAACATCAAATCGCCTGGCCGATCCCTGTCGAAGCGATCGTGGCGCTTGGGCGAACACCCCATCGGCCGCGGTTTGCCGCCCTGTCGTCGCGCGACCATACGGCCATCGAACAGGCGATGCGGCGCATGGAGGTGGACGCCTTCCGCGACCGCGCCGCCGCCGACCTTTCCGGCGGCGAGAAGGCCCGTGTGCTGATTGCGCGCGCGCTGGCCCAGGAGACGCCCCTGCTTCTGGCCGACGAACCGACCGCAGGTCTCGACCCTTCGCACCAGATCACGCTGATGCGCCTGTTTGCGGATCTGGCCAAGCAAGGGCGCAGCGTCATCGCATCGCTGCATGACCTTGGCCTAGCAGCCCGTTGGTGCAGCCGGCTTATCCTGCTCAACCAGGGTCGTATCATCGCGGACGGCGCACCGGATGCGGTGCTGACGGCGGAAAGCCTTGGCCGCATCTATGGTGTCGAAGCCTATTTCGGGATGGCTGCAGGACGCGCGGTCATCCAGCCCCTCGACTTGATTCAGCCGCCTACCCAAGACCAACCGGAAGAAGACCATGACCGAACTTGAACCGCTGCTGCAGAGACACCTTGGCGACTGGCGGTCGGGCTGGAGCATGGGCTCCTTCGGCGCCATTGCCGAATTCCATCAGGATGCGGACGAACAGCCGGTGATCGACGAGCCGCTGGATCTGACCCGCGCGACCCGGCGCGGTGCCATCCGGCTGGAACGGCGGCGCCTCGCCGGAGCGACGGCCGTGGCCTATGAGACGCTGAGTCCCAAGCGACATCGCTGGAGCCATGCCGTGGCGCTCTGCCTGCCGGAAGCGCGTGCGCGGCGCAGCGGCCACAAGGTGCTGACCGAGATCGGCCCGGACGACGATGCCATACGCGGCATCGATCGTACCGGCATATTGTTCGACATGGGGCTCGGCCTACCGCAATGCGACTTCTGCATTCGTACCAGCGATCCGAAACTGCTTGGCGAACTGCGCGCCAATCTCGGCCGCTCGCTGTTCGAACCCGGCAATAGCGCGACTGCTGCCATCATGGCCGCGCATCCGCATCGCGTGGCGTTGACAACGCTCGGCCGTGTCGAGGTCTATCAGAAGATCGGTGGCCCGGACACAGGCGGCGTTTCGCCGGCCGGACCGCACACGCATCTTCTGCCCAAGCTGCTGGCCAGCGGCCGCACCCACTCGGCCAACACGCCGATACCGCAAGGCCTGCTTCCACTCGCCTTTCTGCATCCCGGCAATCCGGTGATCGGTCCGATGGGCGAGGATCAAACGTTCGACGTCGGCCTGCACGAGGCCTTCCAGGGTCTGCTGACACGTTATGGCACTGCGGAAGCGCGCATGGCCAAACAGGCGGTCAGTACGGCTCTCAACGCCGGGGTGGCGCCGCAAAGTTGGGCGCCTCCGGCCAGCCGCGCCGCCAAGATGGCGGCGCGCGTCGCGCTGCGCCAGGAAGCGAGGCTTGCGGTGCATCACGACGATCACAGGCGCGCCGGCATCATCACCGACTGGCAGGTGGCTTTCGACCAGTTGGAGCCCGAGAGCCCTGAAAGCCTCGAGGACGAGGCGCCCGGCCACTAGGCACGCCTGCTGACGGCCAGCCGCAGATCAGAATTCGGATCGCTATTCGCCGGTATCAGGCGACGACGACCTCGAGTCCTGAAGACACGAAGATTTCCGCCAATTGCGCGGGTGGAGGTCCGTCGCTGACCAGCCGGGAGGCTGCTTGCGGCGCGACGACATGCGCGATCGCATGCCTGTCGAACTTGGACTTGTCGCCGACCAGGATCGTTGAATCTGCCCGCTGGATAGCCGCTTTCTTGACCGCGATCTTGTCGAGGTCATAGTCCATGACGGTGCCATCGTCATCAAAGCCGGAATAGCCGATGAAGGCGAGATCGAAGCGGATCGACAAAATGCCCGCCACGGTGGCAGGACCAGTCAGCGAACCGTCCGGCCCGCGCGAAATGCCGCCGAAAATGTGAAGCTCGAGGTCGGGCTCGCCCGCCAGGATCATGCCGGTGGCAAGGCTGGAGGTGAAGACCCTGATGCCGGCACGCCGGCCACGCAGATTCTCGGCCACGGCCTCCACCGTCGTTCCCACGTCGAGAAAGATCGCAGCCCCGACAGGCACCATGGCGGCGGCGGCCTTGCCGATCCTTGCCTTGGCTTCGGCCGAACGCGAACGTTTCTCGTGATAACCGAGGCGGATCGTCGAATCCGATGGTCCTGCGCCGCCATGGAAACGCTGGATGAGCCCGAGCCGGTCGAGTTGGATGATGTCGCGGCGAACCGACTGCATCGACACGTTGAAGCGGCCGGCCAGCGCTTCGAGCGTCGCATAGCCGCGCTCACCGACGATACCTACGATATCGGCCTGGCGCTGTGTCAATTCGCTGAGAAGTTCAGCATCGGTTGTCATTTTTCTTCCTCGCAAGTTATATAGCTTACAAACCTTGCGGCGGCGTGCAACCAGGAAAGAGAGCTATTCACGATGACAGCTTTGGGTTGGGTCGAAGAGGACGAAAAGCTGATCCGCGAAGGACAGGCCTTCGATCCGTACCGGCTGGAGTGGAGCGTCGACAATGGCAGCCGGGATCGCCCGTCGCACACTGTCACGCCCGTCGAGGCGCTTTCCCTGCTGGGTGAGCGCGGGTTGCTACGGCGCGTTCCGGTCGGCATCATCGGCCCCCGCGAAGCCACGCCCGCACAATGCGAACTTGCCGAACAACTGGGCGCGGCGCTGGCGAAGCATGGCCTGCAACTACTCTGCGGCGGCAAATCCGGCGTCATGGAGGCTGCCTGCAAGGGCCACGCAATGAGCGGCGGACTGCCGATCGGCATCCTGCCCGACGACGAATGGCAGGCGGCGAATGCCTATGTGGCGATCCCCATCGCCACAGGATTGGGACCTGCCCGCAATGCCATTATCGCCCGCGCCTGCATGGTCCTGGTGGCGATCGGCGGCGGCGTCGGCACGCTGTCCGAGATCGCGCTTGGCCTTCAGTTCAACAGGCTTGTGCTGGCAACCGCCGACGCACCATCCGTCATCGGCGTGCCGCTGGTGACGGGCGTGGACGATATTCTCGACAGGATCGCGAAAAGAGTGTTTTCTTTTGCGTAAGATTTCTACCATTTGTCGTGAATGTATCATAAAACCACGCTACGGAGCAGTTAAGAGGGTCTGAACCCAGCCAAGGGGACCGCCTTGCAGGTAATTGCGATCGCCTATCTGGTCTTTCTCGCCGCGCCGGTGCTGTTGTTGCTGCTCGGCTCGTTCGGCGAGACGTGGAGCAATACGCTGCTGCCGGCTGGCTTCACCGGGCGCTGGTATGAAGAGGTCGCCAGCGATCCCAGTTTCCGCCGGGCCTTTTTTACCAGCCTGCAGATCGTCGGGGTTACCTGCGTCCTCAACATGCTTATCGGCTTTCCGCTCGCCTATGCCATCCAGGCAGGAGCCCGCGGCGGCGTGCGGTTCGCCGCGCGGCTGGTGACATTGATGCCGGTTGCCGTGCCGGAACTCGTGCTCGCCTTCGGCTTCATCCTGGTCTTCTCGTCCGATGCGTTGCCCTGGTTGGGCAGCTTCTGGTTGCTTGCTGCCGGACACCTCGTACTGACCTTGCCCTATACGGTGACCGCGCTCGTCGCCGACATGGAACAGCTCAGGCTCGACGAATACGAACACGCCGCAGCCACGCTGGGCGCCTCGTTCGCTGCGCGGCTGAGCGACGTCACCCTGCCGCTGCTGCGCACCAGCCTGATTTCCTCGATGCTCACCGTGGCCGCCCTCTCCATCGGCGAATTCCAGCTGTCGAACCTCGTTGCCGGCTTCCTGTCGCGCACCTATCCGGTGGTGCTGCTGCAGGCCTTCTACGGCGCGACCGGCTTTGCCTGCGCCGCGACCGTGGTGCTGCTAATCCTCGCCGCGCTCGCATCGATCACCAGCAGCACGACAGCGCAGATCGGTGCTTTCGAACAGAAGAAGCCGCAATGACCCTCAGATACGATGCCGTCAGCTATACCTATCCAGGCACGTCGATCGGCGTGTTCGACGTCTCGCTGGAGATCGGACGGGGCGAACTGCTGGCGATCATCGGCGCATCGGGTTCCGGCAAGTCGACCCTGCTCAAGCTGCTTGCGGGCTTCGTGAAGCCGGCAAACGGCCGCATCTTGATCGACGGCAAGGATGTCGGCGAACTGCTTCCCGAAAAACGCAAACTTGGCGTGGTCTTCCAGAATTACGCGCTGTTTCCACATATGCGGCTATGGGAAAATGTCGGCTATGCGCTGAAGGTGCGCGGTATCGGCAAGGCGGAGCGCCGCGCCCTTGCGGTGGAGATGCTGGCCAGGGTCGGAATGGGCGCGCGTGCCGACGACCTGCCCGGAATGCTTTCCGGCGGGCAACAGCAACGCGTGGCGCTTGCACGAGCCCTGGTTTTCGAGCCACGAGGCTTGCTGCTCGACGAGCCATTATCCGCGCTCGACGCCGGGCTGCGCGTGGAAATGCGTGACGAGATCCTGCGCGTGCAACGCTCTGCAGGCATCGCCACCCTGCTGGTGACGCACGACCAGGAAGAAGCGCTTTCGATCGGCGACAAGGTCGCGGTGATGCATGAGGGCCGGCTTGTGCAGATCGGAACGCCGCGCGATCTCTATGAAACGCCGGTCAATGCCTATGTCGCGGCATTCGTCGGCCAATCCAATCTGTGGCCCGGCAAGGTCACGGGCACGGGACGGATAGACACCGAGATCGGCGCGCTGGCCTGCGACACCAAAGGCAAGTCAAATGGCGAGGCCGTCATCGCCTTCGTCCGCCCCGAACGGGTCCAGCCAACCTCGCCGAGCGCGGTTGCCGAACCCGGCCACTTTTCCGGCACCATCGAAGCCGACCGTTATCTCGGGCCGATCCGGCGCATCGATCTTGCCGTCCCGGGTGGCCGCATCCGCCTCGAAACCCATCTGCGCGGGCCAGTCACCTCTGTGGAGATCCCGCCGGACGCTATACGCCTTCTTCCAGTCAGCTAGGTCAGACCCCCGACACAACCGAAAAGGGACTTCCCGATGAAACGACGCGAATTCATTGTCAGGGCAGCCGCAATCGCTTTGACGCTGAGCTTCACGCATCCAAGCAGGGCCTTCGAAGGGCCCGAACTCTATGAAGGCGAAAAGACGCTCTACGAGAGCGCCCAGAAGGAAGGGCTGGTCGTATCCTTCGATACGGGTCCAACCTGGGCGAACTGGTCCGGCCAGTTCAAGGCTTTCCAGAAACGCTATCCGGGCGTCGAGATGGTCTATAACGACCTTGGATCGGCGGCGACCGTGGTCGCGCTCGACAAGGCGCGCAACCGTCCGCAGGCCGATACCGCCTATTATTTCGCGGCCTCGGCCCTCGACGCCGCCAAGGCCGGCGTCGTCGAAGCCTACAAGCCGGTGAACTTTGACCGTCTTCCCGAGACGCTGCGCGAGAAGGATGGCCAGTGGTTCACCGTGCACACGTTGAATGTCGCGTTCCTGGTCAACACCAAGCTGGTCAAGAATGTGCCGCAGAGCTGGGCCGATCTGCTCAAGCCGGAGTACAAAAACGCGATCGTCTATCAGGATCCGCGTTCGACCGGCCAGGGCCAGGTCGTGACCTTCGCAGCGAGTTTCGGCAATGGCGGCGACATGGATAATGTCACGCCCGGCATCAACTATCTCGGCGAACTCACTAAAGCCGGCAATGTGCTGCGCACCGTCGGCACCACCCCCTATGCCCAGTTTCTCAAGGGCGAGATTCCGATCTGGATCGGTTATGAAAATGACGGCCTGAAAGCCAAGTTCGTCGATGGCATGGGTGACGGGATCGCGGTGGTCATCCCGAAGGAAGCTTCGGCCGCCGCACCCTATGCAATTTCACTGGTCAGGAACGGCCCTAATCCAAACGCTGGCAAGCTCTGGCTCAATTTCGTGCTGAGCGACGAAGGCCAGAAGATCTTCGCGGAAGGTTTTGTCCGTCCATCAGTCAGCGGCATCGCGCTGCCGGAGGCGATTGCTTCCAAAATGCCGAACGCGCCGCAAGTCCACCCGCTCGATATCTCAAAATCGACGGCAAAGAAGAGCGAGATCGATGCCGGCTGGGCCAAGGCGGTTCTCGGGCAATAAGGATGCCTGGTTCCACCGCATGATCTCATCCGAAAAGTCAGCGACTTTTCGGGCTCTACGCCGCCCGCGCCTGTCGGTGCGGGCGGCGTCCTCAATCGACGGGAGCATCCCATGAGTGTCAGGGCCTCGACACCAATCCTCGCCGCCTTTTCGGTTCCGGGCGTGATCGTGCTTGCCCTCTTCTTCATCGTTCCGGTGTGCTCCGTGCTCGTCGGCGCTCTTTCGGATGGCGGCAGCGCCTTTTCCCGCTTGATTGCGGACCCCGTATTCTGGAACGGCCTTAAGGGCACCATCGTGCTTGGAACCGTGGCTCCGCTGTTTTCGCTCTTCATAGGCTTCAGCGTCGCGCTGACGCTTGCCCGGCTGGCACCGGGCCTTCGCACGGCCGCGCTGATTGCTATTTCACTGCCGCTGACCTTTTCGGGCCTGATCGTCGCTTATGGCTTCATCCTGCTGCTCGGCAGATCGGGCTTCGTCACGCTGCTGCTTGCCACGATCGGCCTGGATCCCGCGGTGACCGGCGCCTTCATCTTCTCACCGCTGGGGTTAGGGTTGGCCTATTCCTACTATCTGGTTCCGCGCGTCGTCCTGATCGTGCTGCCTGCCATCACCAATTTCGACCGCAACCAGTTGGTGGCCGCCCGCTCTCTCGGCGCCGGAGGACTCCGTGCACTGATCGATGTGATGCTGCCGCAGATCATGCCGAGCCTGGTGGCCGCATTCTGCCTGACCTCAGCGGTTGCCGTCGGTGCCTATGGCACGGCACTGGCGCTCGTCGGGACGCAGGTCAACATCCTGCCGCTGGTGCTCTATAGCAAGATCTCGGAAACCGGCACCGATCTGCCGGCCGCATCGGCGGCATCGCTGGTGCTCGTGGCCATCTGTGCCGCCGTGGTGGCAATCGGCGAAGCCGTCGGCAGCCGACGGACCCGGCGATAGTGGAACTTTTCGTCGTCTCGTCGCGAAGGAGAAAGGCGCTTCTCGTTCGAGCAAAGGATTCGGCAACGCAGTGCCTACCTGCAGCTGACTTTTTTTGGGTGGATCGGATTCCAGACTCGCGAATCGTGCCGGCTGGGTTAGGCTTTGCCCACTGGGGTCACCTCAGGGGCAGGGGAAACGCGCGCCGTGTCGTTTGATCGCGCGGCGCGCGTGGGCTCAAGCCCACGGCTCTGCAACGCGCGGCCAAACCGGGCGCTCCAGTTTTTCATAGACAGTGCCTGCCGGATCGCTGGGATAGGAGCTCTGGGCCGAGACATAGATGATCTCAGCTGCGATCGGCTCGAAACCGGCGTAGAAGTGGTTGGTCGACTTGATCAACAGCACGTCCTTCTTCAGCGGATCGACGCCGAGATTGGAAAAGATGTCGGGTTCGAAGGTCTGGGTGCGGTTGGTGTTGAGGATGACGTCGATCTCGGTGCCTTCCAGCCGCACGAGCGCCGAAGCGCCTAAGGTGACGCGGCTCGGCCCGAAGCTCTGCCAGCTCTCCGCGACAGCCTTCACCACACGCACTTTGGCGTCGATCGGCTCGCCCGCCAGCGGACCGGCCTTGCCACCGAAGCGCAGGTCGATGACCGCGCCTTCACCCGCCGCGTGGCAGAAGGTGACCGCGAGCGGATCCCAGATGGTGGCGACGCCGATATTGTTCAGGCCTCGCGCCAGCATGGCGCGCAGCAGTGAGGTGCCGTCGCCGGCGACGCCGCCGCCCGGATTGTCCCAGACATCGGCGATCACCACCGGTCTTGCCTTGTTGACGGCGCGCACTTCCAGCGCACGCTCGATGCCCTGGTCCGCGGTCAGCATGGGCATGGCGAGCTGCCCGCGCAGCGCATAAAGCTCGCGCCCCAATTGTTCGGCCAGGGCATCGCCCTTGGCCTTGTCATTGTCGGTGACGACCATGATGCGCGCGCCCATCTCCGGCACGTCGGCGGCCATGAAACCGTGGATGACGGAAGCCGAAAGCACGCCATCCTTGCCGTGCAGCGCTTTGATGCGGTCGACGAAGCCGCGCATCGGCTGGCGGCTGGTCGGCATCACTTCGATCATGCGGCAGTCGAAGGTCGATATCGCCGGCTTGATCTCGCCGCGCGCTGCGGCCAGACCGAGCTCGACCACATGTTCGCCGCGCTCATAGAAATCGGTGTGAGGGAATTCGAGAAAAGCGGCGAGCACATTGGAAGCAGCGACACGCTTCGGAGTCAGATGGCTGTGCGGGTCGAGTTCGGAAGCAATCACAATGTCCGGCCCGACGATCTCACGGATACGAGCAAGGAGATCACCCTCGCAATCGTCATAGCCCTGGGCCACCATGGCGCCGTGCAGGCCGAGGATGACGGCATCGACTGGAAGCGCCGCGCGCAACTGGTCGAGGATCTCGTCGCGCAGTGCCTCGAAGGTCTGGCGCTGCACCAGCCCGCCGGGCTCCGCCCAGGTCGCGGTGCCTTCGATAACGGTCAGCCCTTCGGCGGCGGCACGGCGGCGCAGGGCAACGATGGGCGAGGAGCACAGCGTCGGCGTTTCCGGGTGCTTCCCGGGTCCGGCATAGAAGGCCATCTCGAAAGAGGCCCGGTCGGTCGGCACCGGCGAGAAGGTGTTGGTCTCGGTCGCCAACGAGGCGGTAAAGATGCGCATGCGCTTTACTCGATTTGATCTGTCGGGGTAGCCTTCCGCCGGTGACCGGCGGAAGCAGCCGGTGTCATTTCACCGGTGCGTAGGCCACTGCTTCGATCTCGACCTTGATGTCGATCATCAGCCGCGATTCCACGGTGGTGCGCGCTGGCGGCTCCTTGGCGAAGAAGGACCCATAGACCTTGTTCATGCCGCCGAAGTCGCGCGCGTCTTCGATCCACACCGTCGTCTTGACGACGTCATCCATGGTGGCTCCGGCGAGCGCCAGCGCCGCCTTGACGTTTTCCAGCACCTGACGGGTCTGGGGCTCGATGCCGCCATCGACCACCGTGCCATCCGCGCGCACCGGCACCTGGCCTGAAACGAAGACGAAATCCCCCGCGCGCACCGCCGGCGACAGCGGCACGTGCGAGGATCCGAAAACCTGCTTGCGTGACATGGTCTGACAATTCTCCTGTTATTTGACGGTGCTCATTTGACAGCACCCAGGGCAAGGCCGCGGACGAGATAGCGCTGCAGCCAGGCAAACAGCACCGCCACCGGCAAGGTCGCCAAGAGGGCGGCCGCCATGACGTGATGCCATTCGACAGTGTAGCGGCCGGCAACCAGCGCGAACACCTGGATCGGCAGCGTGTAGTTCTCCTGGCTGCGCAGGATGGTCAATGCGATGATGAATTCGTTCCAGGCATTGATGAAAGTGAAGATGGCGGTCACCGCGATCGCCGGCAGGCAGAGCGGCAGGAACACTTTGCGCAGGGTCAGCCAGCGGCCGGCGCCCTCCATCCAGGCGGCCTCCTCGAGATCACGCGGAATGGTGTCGAAATAGCTCTGCAGCATCCAAACATTGAAGGCCACGTTGAAGGCCATGTAGACGACGCCGACAGCCGTCGTGCTTTCGATCAGGCCCCAGGCGGCAATCAGCCGGAACAGGCCAAGCACCAGCACGATCGAGGAAATCATCTGCGAGATGAGCAGGAACTGCCGCATCGCGCCATAGCCGGCAAAGCGGAAGCGCGACATGGCATAGGCAGCCGGGATGGCGACGATGATGGCGCCGACGGTCGCCAGCACCGAGACATAGAGCGAATTGAGCAAGGCCCGACCGAAACCCGTCGCCACCCACATCTCGGCGAAGTTCGACCAGCGGAATTCGCTCGGCCACCAGGTCGGCGACAGCACTTCCGGGCGCGGTTTGACGGCAGTCAGGAACATCACCGCGAAGGGAAACAGCGTCAACACGATCAGCGGCGACAGAAGCAGCCAGGCTATGACGGAACGAACGAGCTTGCTTTTCCTCATGCCTCCCGCTCCCGCATGGCAAGGCGCACATAGATCATGGTGAAGACGAGCAGGATCGCGAACATGACGAGTGAGACGGCGGATGCTTCACCGAGTTTCCCGACACGGAAGGCCAGCTTGTAGAGATAGGTTACCAGGATGTCGGTTGAGTTGGCCGGGCCGCCCTGCGTCATCACCCAGATGATCGGGAAGGAATTGAAGACGTAGATCATGTTCAGCACGATGGCGATGTTGATGAACGGCTTCAAAAGCGGCAGCGTGATGGTGCGGAACTGCTGCCAGCCAGAAGCGCCTTCAAGAGCCGCCGCCTCGTAAAGGTCGTCGGGAATGGAGGAAAGGCCACCGAGGAAAATGGTGACGGTGAAAGGCACTGTAACCAGGACACCGATCAGCACCTGCATTGGGAATGCGGTGCTAGCGCTGGCCAGCCACTGAATGTTCTGGTCGATGATGCCGAGGCCCATCAGCGCCGAATTCAGCATGCCGCTTTCGCCATTGAGCGCCCAGCGCCAGACCACGGCCGTCATGGTCAGCGAGACCGCCCAGGGCAACAGAATGATGACACGGGCGACGCTGCGGCCATAAAAATCCGAATTGAGGATCATCGCCACGGGGATGGACAGGACCAGCGCACCGGCAACGACCGAAAGTGTCCACAGTCCGGTTCGCCAGAGCGCTGCCATGAAATCGGGATCGTCGGCAAGTGCTGCAAAATTGGCCAGCCCGATGAAATCCCGCAACTGGCCGAACCGGCTGACGTCATGGGTCGAAATCTGCACCAGGTCGTAGACCGGCCAGAAGATCACCACCGCCGCCAGGAACAGGCTGGGCAGGATCAGCAGATAAGGCAGCGCGCGACTATACATTCGGCATCACAAACTAACGACCTCAAAATTTTCGATGTTTGCGCTGCCCCTCATCGCCCTTGCCGGGCACTTCTCCCCGCGAGCGGGGAGAAGGAGGCAGGCCGAAACGCCCACGCTTGCCCTGCAACGTTGGCGATTGGCGAAATCCTCGGCAACCAGATCCCCTCTCCCCGTTCACGGGGAGAGGATGCCGGCAGGCAGGTGAGGGGCAGCGCGAACAGTTCAGCTTCTCTCAACGCAGCCGGCTTACTTCTTCAGGACGCCGTTTGCCTTGGCGGCGGCATCCTTCAGCGTGGCTTCCGGCTCGCCTTGGCCGAGATAGATCTTCTGGACAGCGTCGGAAGTGATCTGCGCGATCTCTTCCCAGCCTGGAATGACCGGAGCGAAGCGGGCCTCGGGCAGCAGCGCGGTGAAGGCGGCCAGTCCTGCATCCTTGGTGTAGTAATCCATCTTCGCCTCTTCCTTGTTCACCGGCAGCAGGCCTTCGTTCTGGGTGAACTTGGCGCGCTGTTCGGTCGAGAAGAGGAAGTCGAGCAGCTTCCAGGCCTCTTCCTTGTTCTTGGAGTTCTTGAACATGATGATGGAGTCGGTGACGCCATAGGTGCCGCGCGCGCCGGTCGGGCCGGCCGGGATGGCTGCCACGCCATATTTCAGGCTGGGCGCCTCTTCCTTGATCTGGTTCATCATGAAGGGAGCGGTGATCATCATGCCGACCTTGCCCTGCTTGAATAGGGCCATGACGTCCTCTCGGTTCATCGAGGTGACGCCCGGCTGGGTCAGACCTTCGTCGATCATCGACTTGTAGAGTTTGGCGGCTTCGAGCGCGCCCGGTGTACTCAGGCCCGACGAGCCATCCTTGTTGAGGATCTCGGTGCCGAACGACCACATGGCATAGTAGTAGTAGACGTCGGTCTCGATCTCCTTGCCCTGGATGCCGTAACCGAAGGCGCCGGCCGCCTTGATCTTGCGGGCATCTTCCTGCAGCTCAGTCCAGGTCGACGGCGGGTTGGCGATGCCGGCCTTCTCGAACAGTTCCTTGTTGTAATACATGGCGCGCGCGGAAGCGGCGATCGGCAGGCCGTAGGTCTTGCCCTCCATGATCGAGGGCGACAGGAAGGTCTCGATGAACCGGCCCTTGAAGTCAGGCGTCATGTATTCGTCGAGCGGCTCGGCAACGCCCTGCTGCACGAAATCGATCAGCCAGCGCGTGCCGATGATCGAGAGATCCGCATTGGTGCCGGCGGTGATGTCGGTGGTCAATTTCTGCAGCAGCACGTCCCACGGCACCACTTCGAATTTCAGCGTCGTGCCGGGATTGGCTGCCTCGAACTCCTTCTTGACCTCTTCGAAATAGGGGCCGGTCTTCGAAGAGTATTCCGCGACGGTCACGCGCACTTCGCCCGCATAGGCCTGCGCGGCCATCGCCAACATGCTCAACCCGGCCAGAAGGCCGGCAGTCCATCGTGCCAGTTTCATAAATTGTCTCCCATTGTCATTGCGGGCCCATCAATACCCCGAGCAGCAACACGCGGCTTTTGCCATTCATGTTACTTTCCTACATTATCGCTGAAAATCCACCTTTCAAGCGGATTTTTCTGTTGCTTAATTACATTTTTGATTACATTTTTTTCGGTACCCTTGAGTGGAGGAGACGGCGCGGGCGATGTCCAATACGGAATTCCAGGGCAAGACCGTGGTGATCACCGGGGCCGGCGGCGGGCTGGGCTCGGCACTGGTGACGCTCTTTGCCGAACGTGGTGCACGGGTAGTCGGCTGCGACCAGTCGCTCGATACCCTGAGCAGCGAGGCGATTGCTTCCCGCCATGTCTTCGATCTGACGAGGCGTGAGGAGATGGAGGCTGCTGCAAGCGCGATCGTTGCGCGGGATGGTGTGCCCGACCTCCTGATCAACAACGCCGGCTGGACACGCGCCGAAACGCTTATGGCGCTCAACGCGGCCACCATCGAGCGCGAACTCGACCTCAACCTCACCGGCGTCATGACCTTCGCCGATCCGCTGACCAAGGCGATGGCCGCACGTGGCAGCGGCAGTGTCGTCTTCGTTTCATCGGTCAACGCCATCGCGCATTTCGGCAATCCCGCCTATGCCGCGGCAAAGGCAGGCATCAACGCCTATGCCAAGGCACTGGCTGTCGAACTCGGCCGCAGCGGGGTTCGCGCCAACGTCGTATGCCCCGGCTCGATCCGCACTGCAGCTTGGGATCATCGCCTCGAAAAGAACCCCGAGGTTCTCGGAAAGCTGAAGCGGCTCTACCCGCTCGGCCGCATCGTCGAGGCGCGCGAGGTAGCCGAAGCTGTTGCTTTCCTGGCGTCGCCTCGCGCTTCGGGCATCACCGGCGTGGTGATGCCGGTCGATGCCGGCTTGACGGCGGGCTTCCTGCCCTTCATCGACGACATATTGGGAGGTTAGGCATGACCGACGTCTCGTTCCGAGACCTGTCGAAATCGTTCGGCCAGCACAAGATCCTCGAGGACATCAACCTGGAGATCGCCAGCGGCGAGTTCGTCGTGCTGGTCGGCCCGTCCGGCTGCGGCAAGTCCACGCTGTTGCGCATGCTGGCGGGGTTGGAAACGATCACCTCCGGCGACCTTCTCGTCGGCGGCGTGCGCTCCAACGACCTGCCGCCGCAGAAGCGTAACATCGCCATGGTGTTCCAGTCCTACGCGCTGTTTCCGCATCTGAAGGCCTCACAGAATATCGGCTTCGGGCCAAAGATCCGCGGCGAAAGCGCGCCGGTGGTCGAGGAGAAGGTCAAGAAGGCGTCCAGCATCCTCAACCTGTTTTCTTATCTCGACCGCTATCCGCGCCAGCTGTCCGGCGGCCAGCGCCAGCGCGTCGCCATGGGCCGCGCCATCGTGCGCGAGCCCTCCGTTTTCCTGTTCGATGAACCGCTTTCCAATCTCGACGCGCAGTTGCGCGTGCAGATGCGCACCGAAATCAAGGCGCTGCACCAGCGGCTCAAATCCACCATCGTCTACGTCACGCACGACCAGATCGAGGCGATGACCATGGCCGACCGCATCGTGGTGATGGACAAGGGCCGTATCCAGCAGGTCGGCAAGCCGCTCGACCTCTACGACAAGCCGGCGAACAAATTCGTCGCCTCCTTCATTGGCTCACCCTCGATGAGTTTCGTGTCCGGCGCGCTCAAGCCAGCATCGGACGGTGTCTGGTTCGAGCCATCTGGGGGCGGCAAACTGAAACTTGCCGGTAGACACGACGCTTCGGGAACTGTCGAAGCCGGCATCCGCCCGGAGCATTTCATCGTCGGCGGCGCCGGCGCCGTCAATCTGCGCATCGACGTGGTCGAGCCGACCGGCTCGGAAACCCATGTCTATGGTGCGATCGGCGACGACACCATCCGAGCAGTGTTCCGCGACCGCATTGCGGTGAAGCCCGGCGACCAGCTGCCGGTCAGCGTCGCGCCCGGCAACATCCACCTGTTCGACACGGCAACGGGCCTGCCCCTGTGAAGACCCCGGCAGACATCATCACACGCCTGCAGATGATGGCCCAGGACGGTACCAAGTCGGACCGTCGGCTGGCGGGCATGGTGCTGTCCGATCCCGACTTCGTCTCCAAGGCAGCGATCTCTGAAATTGCCACGCGGGCGGGCATCAGCGAGCCCACCGTCACCCGCTTCTGCCGCAATCTCGGCTGCGACGGCCTGCGCGATTTCAAATTCTACCTCGCCCAGGCGATCGCTATCGGCGGCCAGTATCTGTCGGCGGAACCACCCGGCAGCGATGTGCGCGACCAGCGCATCGCTGCAGCCATCACCGAAGCGGCAATCGCCGCCATCCAGCGTGCCATCGCCATGCTGCCGATGCCGAAGCTGATCGAGGTCGCTGAACGCATCGCCGTCTCCGGAAACATCCTGTGCATCGGTTCCGGCGGCATCTCCTCGATGATGGCGACGGAGATGCAGAACCGGCTGTTCCGGCTCGGGCTCTCCGCACTGGCGCAAGTCGATGGCCAGTTGCAGCGCATGTATGCCTCGGTGGCGACGCCCGACACAACGGTGCTGGCTTTCTCGGTTTCGGGCTATGCGCGATCCACAGTCGAGGCTGTCCAGGTGGCTCGCCAATATGGCGCCACCACCATTGCCGTCACCCCGCCGGATTCAGCGCTGGCCAAAGCTGCGGAGACACTGATCCCGTTCCAGTCGCTCGAAGATGGCAACATCTATAAGCCAACCTCTTCGCGCTACGCCTTGCTAGCCATCCTCGACATCATCGCCACCGCAACGGCCGAAGCACGCGGGCCCAAGGCGCTGGAAAATCTGCGCCGGATCAAGCAAAGCGTGTACACGCTGAAAGTGGCTGACCCGCGCCTGCCGCTCGGCGACTGATTTCAATCCACAGGTGACTTATGACCGCTCGCCCCAAGACCATTGCTGAAATCGACACGCCTGCCGTGCTGATCGACCTCGACCGTGCGGAGCGCAACATCGCCAATGCGCAGAAGGCGGCCGATGCGGCTGGCGTGAAGCTGCGGCCCCACATCAAGACGCACAAGCTTCCCTTCTTTGCCAAGAAGCAGATCGAGGCAGGCGCTGCCGGCATCACATGCCAGAAGATCGGCGAAGCCGAAGTGATGGCCGATGCCGGGCTGACCGACATCTTCCTGCCCTACAACATCATCGGTAAGGCGAAGCTGGAGCGCTTGCTCAAGCTGCACAAACGCATCACCCTTTCGGTGACAGCCGACAGCGCGGCGACCATTGCCGGTCTTGCTGAGGTTTTCGCGGATCCGACCCGGCCGCTCAAGGTGCTGGTGGAATGCGACACCGGCGCCGCGCGCTGCGGCGTCCAGACATCACAGGAAGCCCTGACGCTCGCCAGGCAGATCGATGCGGCACCCGGCCTCGCTTTCGGCGGCCTGATGACCTACCCCGCCGCTGGCGCGCCTGAAGCAGCGGAGGCCTGGCTCGCCGCTGCGCGCGATCTGCTCAAGCAACAGGGACTTGCCTGCGAAACTGTGACCAGCGGCGGTACACCCGACATGTGGCGCAAGCAGGATGCAGCCATCGTCACCGAGTACCGGCCCGGAACCTACATCTACATGGACCGCTATCAGGTCGAGAAAGGCGCGGCCACGGCCGACGACTGTGCGCTCACCGTGCTTGCAACCGTGGTCTCGGTGCCGACACCGACCCGCGCCATCCTCGACAGTGGCTCCAAGGCGCTTTCCAGCGACCTGCTCGGCTTGGCTGACCATGGCGAACTGGTGGGCATTGCGGACGCCCGCGTGACGGCGCTCAGCGAAGAACATGGCAAGGTCGAGCTGACCGGCGGCGCCACACTTGCCGTCGGCGATCGCGTTCGCGTGCTGCCGGACCATGCCTGCGTCGTCACCAACCTGTTCGACGAGGTCTATCTCGTCTCCGGTGATCGCGTCGTCGACGTTTTGCCAGTCGCCGCACGCGGCAAGCTCTCCTGAACCCTTCTCCAGACGAACGGAGCCTCCATGACTGATACCAGGAACCCATTTGCCGGCGACGCGGATCGCGCCTTCATCTGGGAAATGCTGATGCCCCGCGATTTCGAAGCCTTCGCCGCGCAGGACTGGTCGATGGTGGCCGGCGATTTCGACGAGATGCGCTTCCTCGGCATCCATGCCCACAATTCGCCCAACCAGGACGATTGGAACGCCGCCTTCCCGACCTTGGAAGCCTATCGTGACGAGTGGTTGCGCCAGGCCGCGGAATCCGCTTCGGTCGCCTATGCCGAGCCGCTGCCGTCGGCACTGCTCAAGGCGGTGACGCTCAACCGCATCGATATCAACGGCAATGTCGCGGTGGCGCACAAGAAGTTCGACGGCACCGTGCCGCTTGCCGATGGCGGCGTCGACCGGCTGAATTGGCAGACCCTCTATTTCTGCCGCAATGACGGCGACCGCTGGCGCATCACCGGCTTCGTCGGCTACATGAAATACCGCTGAGGCGATCAATACGATCGCCTTGCAGTCAAGGCGCTCGCCCCCCGAAAATCAATGTCCCTACGGGCAGTTTGTTAACTGGCGCCGGAATAAGTTCCTTCCGGCCGCTGCATCGGCCATCGCCCGCAATCTGCGGGCGTCTATCGGAGCCGAGGAATGTCCGTGCATCGCCATCCTGGATCGGAAGGCCGCTTCGTTGATCCCATCTGCCTTGCAGGCGCGGTCCCGGCATGTCTCTGAAAGGCTCTGCCAAGAGATTCTTGAAGCACGGCGCGATCCGCGCCGGTCTCGAAGGCGTGGCACTGACACGAGCCGGGGCACTGTGGCCGGCAGCGGCGGGGCGGGGCATGATCTTCACGCTGCATCACGTGCGCCCGGCGCGGCGCGGCGGCTTCGACCCTATCGCTACACTTTCGGTGACGCCGGAATTCCTCGATCAGACGATCCGCGTCTGTATCGAGACAGGCCTGACGCCGGTGGCGCTGGATGACCTGCCCCGCCTGCTTGCCGACCCGAAGGACAAGCGCCGTTTCGCCGCCTTCACGCTGGATGACGGCCTGCGCAACAATGCCGAACACGCAGCACCAGTGTTTCGCCGGCATGGCGTGCCCTATACCATCTTCGTCGCCAAGGGCTTCGTCGAACGCACCCGCTCGATGTGGTGGGAAACTGCCAAGGTGCTGACGCGCTCCAAAGACAGGTTCGAGTTCGATTTCGGCCATGGTCCCGAGACGGTTTCCGCGCAGACGCTCAGCCAGAAACAGGATGCCTATGAGCGGATCGTCCATTTCGTGCACTCGAACGACGAGGACGCAGCCGTCGCGCAAGTCGAGCGGGCTGCACGGTCGCGCATGATCGACCCGCTCGCCATTGTCGATCAGCTGATTATGACCGCAGAGGAGTTGAAGGCACTCTCCGCCGACCCGCTCTGCCGATTCGGGGCTCATACGAAAACCCACATCGCCATGGCACGTGTCGATGAAGAGCGGCTCGCCGAGGAGGTCATCGGATCGATGGATGCCGTCGAGGCCTATGTGGGCTACAGGCCAACGACCTTCGCCTATCCCTATGGCACCAAAGTCGCCATATCGCAGCGCGAATTCGACGCGGTTGCAAAGGCCGGCATCAAGCTGGCCGTCACCACGCGTCCCGGCGTGCTGACGGCGGACAGCTTCAACCAGCCGACGCAACTGCCGCGTGTCTCGCTCAACGGCCACTATCAGAGGCGGCGTTATGTGGAGGCGCTGCTTACCGGCCTTCCGTTCAAATTGTTCTAGACCCATCCAGGCCGCTTGGCTTACGCGCCAACGGTCATTCAAAATGACCGTGATCGACTGGCAGCGGCCCCTCATAGCGGGCGCGCGGCCGGATCAGCTTGCCTGACATGACTTGTTCGATGGCGTGCGCAGTCCAGCCAACGCTTCGGCCGAGCGCGAACAGGCGAATGGGCGCATCGGCCGGCAGGCGATAGGATCGCACCAGCGCCACCAGCGCGAAATCGATCGTCGGCAGGGCGCCGGTGGCGTCAAACACCGACTGGCGCAGCTCGACGATTTCGGGTTCCAGCTTCATGTCGGCCAGCAATGCCGCCGCGCGCGGGTCGCCACCGGGATAGAGTGGATGGCCGAAGCCGGGTAGCGGTCGGTCATGGTCGATCCAGCGCCTCATTGCGGCGCGTACGCCGATCCGCGCTGCGTCGTCCACCAGCATGGCGACGGCATCGGCGGCCGTACCATGACGCGGGCCGTAAAGCGTCGAGAGACCTGCCAGCAGGCAGGCGACGAGCGGCGCCCCGGTCGAAGCGGCCACGCGGGCGGCGAAGGCCGAGGCATTGAGTTCGTGGTCGGCGACCAGCACCATGACACGGCGCAACACATCCGCCGCAGGCTCGACCCGCCAGCCTTTCGCGAGCCTGAGATGTACCGGCTCGGCACCAGGTGCTGCGCCCAGCGCTCCGGCGAGAGCGGCGATGGCCGGCATGGCGTCTGCCTGCAGGACGGCGCCATTGCGCCCCGGCGAGGGCTGGCCCCTGGCCGCCAGGCCGGCGAGAATGGAAAAGGCCTGGGCGACACCCGTCTCGGCAGGTACCCCCGACGTTGCAAAGCGCGGAGCGGCGGAACTGGCCCACAAAAGTTGCGCAGCCTCCTCCAGGCTGGCGTCGCGTGAAAAGGCGACCGCGTCCTCGCCACGGTAGATCAGCCTGCCGTGGATGACGGTGGAAATTTCAGTGGCAAAGACCGGCTCCCCCCAGGACACGGCGCTTTCCGCGATCGCGGCAACGCGACGTCCGCGCGCCCGGCGGGTGGTGAGTGCATCGATGTCTTCAGACCTGTAGAGGCTGCGGCGCGGATCGGCCGGATCGGGCTGCATGCCGATCTGGTTGCGGCTGACATAAGCGTAGAGCGTTTGCGCACGCACGCCCAGCCTGTCCAGCGCTTCGTCCCGCGTCAGCCATGAGTTCATATTGATTCTATTGATCAAGATTGATGACAATCAACCACAGCATTATCTCGGATCGGAAATTGGTCAAGGAGCAAAGACGATGACAAGCGGACTGGATGATGTGGTTGCCGCCGAAACCGTGCTGTCGGAAGTGGATGGGCTCGGCGGGCATTTGACGATCCGAGGGCACGCCTTGCGTGATCTTGCCGGACGGCGCGATTTCGCCGGCGTGACGCATCTGCTTTTCGACGGTTTCTTCGACGACCTGCCGAACGAGAAGACCCTGGCGGCGAGGCTTGGCCGCGCCCGCGTTGAGGTATTCGAGCGGGTAAAGCCGCTGCTGCCGGCACTTGCCGGGCCCTCAGTCTATGACGGCATGCGCGCCGGTACGGCGCTGATGCCGGACGGCGACACGCTGGAGGACGCGCTGCGCCTGATCGCGGCTCCTGCGGTGCTGACGCCGGCGTTGCTGCGTATGCGCAAGGGCCTTGACGTCGTTGCCCCGAATGCCGCGGCAGGCCACGCCGCAGACATGCTCGCTATGCTCACCGGCACGGTCGCAAACCGGGAGCTGGCTGCCGCGCTCGACACCTATCTCGTCACCGTTTGCGACCACGGTCTCAACGCCTCCACCTTCGCCGCACGCGTGGTTGCCTCGACCCAGGCCGGCCTGACCTCGGTAGCGCTTGCCGGGCTCGGAGCCTTGAAGGGCCCGCTGCATGGCGGCGCTCCGGGGCCGGTGATTGCAATGCTCGATGCCATCGCCGCGACCGGCGACGCTGCGGGTTGGCTCAGCAAGGAACTGGCCGAGGGTCGGCGCATCATGGGCTTCGGCCACCGCATCTACCGGGTGCGCGACCCACGCGCCGACGTTCTCAAGACGGTGGTGCGCCGCATCGGTCCAGAAGGCGCGGCCGGGCGACGGCTGGCCTTCGCCGAGACGGTCGAACAAGCTGCGCTCGAAACACTGAAGCGGGCCAAGCCCGACCGCGTGCTGCAGACCAATGTGGAGTTCTACACCGCCTTGCTGTTGGAAGCGGCAGGCTTCCCGGAAGAGGCGTTCACCTGCGTCTTTGCTGCCGGGCGCATGGCCGGCTGGATTGCACATGCCCGCGAGCAGCAGGCGACGGGACGGCTGATACGGCCGCAGTCGCGCTACATCGGGCCAGTGCCGGATCTGGTTGCCTGAGGGCGGCAGGTTCCGCCACAGCAAGCACAGATGTATGTCGGTACCGACTTCGCACAGACCGATGTGAAGTCAGCGCTGTAAATTCGACGAAACCCGCAATCGAAAGCAGCGGTTCGAAATCAGATCCCTTCCACAAGCACGATTTCGCCGTCCGCCACCTTCTGGCGGATGGCTGCGGCTCGCTGGTACTCCGGCGAGTGGTAGCAGTCATGCGCTACCTTCAGGCTCTCGAACTCGATGATGACGTTGCGGCCGCGGCCTTGTCCTTCGGCCTTCTCGTGCTCGCCGCCACGGGCCAGGAACTTTGCGCCGAAACGGTCGAAGGCGAGTTTCGCGGCATCGACATAGGCCTTGTAGCCTTCGGCGTCACGCACATCGACGCGAGCGATCCAGTATCCTTTGGCCATAAACAGTCTCCGTCCGCAGCTTCACGTTTCGGGCGGCTCAAGCCGCCGCCATCTCGGCCAGGATAGCCTGGGCAGCGGCGCGCCTGTCAACCGCACCGATGATCGGCCGCGCCACGACGAGGTGGCTGGAGCCATTGCGGATGGCGTCCGCCGGCGTGACGACACGCTTCTGATCGCCGCGGTCGGCGCCGGCTGGTCTGATACCGGGCGTCACCACCGCCATGTCGGGACCGACGACCTTGCGGACCGCCGATGCCTCTTCGGCCGAGCAGACGATGCCCCCCATGCCGGCCGACAGCGCCTGTTCGGCGCGCCGCAGCACCAGCGTGTGCGGATCGTATTCGTAGCCGGCATCGATGACGTCCTGCTCGTCCATCGAGGTGAGCACGGTGACGGCGAGCAGGCAGAGATCGCTGCCCTTGGCCGCTTCCACCGCCGCGCGCATCGTCTTCGGATAAGCGTGGAGAGTGAGCATGGTCATGCCCATCTTGACGATGTTCTCGACGCCCTTGGCGACCGTGTTGTCGATATCGAGCAGCTTCATGTCGAGGAAGATCTTCTTGCCGTCGGCGGCCAGATCGCGCGCAAACTCCAGCCCGCCGGCAAAGGCGAGCTGATAGCCGATCTTGTAGAAGGACACGGTGTCGCCGAGCTCCTTCACCACCTTCTCGGCTTCGGCCACGGTTGGAATGTCGAGGCCGACGATCAGCCTGTCGCGCATATCGTTCATACCGTTCCCCTCGTTGATGAAATGCGAGCCCGCTCGATCAGCGCCTGCGCCACTAGCTCCATGGCGTGGCGAAGCTTCTGATCGACAAAATCGCCACCCGTATCGAAAGCACTGGCGCCATTCGGCACCGAGCATTCAGGGGTGACGATGTCCATATGGCAGCGAAGCAGAATTGCGCGCAGATGATTGATGGCGCGCACCCCGGCAAAATGGCCCTTCGATGACGAGCATATCGCAACCGCTTTGCCGGCCATCGGCTTCAACTGCCGGCCATTGTCATGACGCACAATGCTCACCCAGTCGATGGCGTTCTTGAGGAGCGGCGAAACGGAGCCGTTGTATTCCGGTGTCACCAGCAAGAGCCCGTCATGGGCGCCGAGCAGACGCGCCAGCTTGATGACGTTTTCGGGGATACCGCTTTCCTTCTCGATGTCCTCGTCGAAGATCGGCATCGGATAATCGGCCAACGAAATACGGGTCACGTCCGCGCCCTGCATGGCCAGCACCTTCTGCGCGACATCGGCCGTCCTGCCGCTGAAGGCACCGCTGCGGATCGAACCCGCGAAGACAAGGATCTTGGGAATCACGGCATGGCGCTCCTTTGCCGTCCGGCAGCTATAGGCGATGCCGCCGCGGAATCAAGGGGACGCTTCGAGCCGAACATAAATCCCGGCGACCCATCCGATCGCGAGACCGAAGATGTGGGGCTTGGAGTTCTTCAAGCGTTTCGCACGGAAGGTGTCGCCGTGTCAGAAAAACGCAACGCTGCTCACACTCAAAGCAGCCTCCCGCTTCGAATACGACCGTTGACATTCATCAAAAAATGAGACAGACCTGTCTCTATCATGATCCAGGGCACTGAAGACCCTCAGATTGCAAAGTCCAAACATCAAACGATCGTTGAGACAGCTTACAGTCTGTTCAAACGGCACGGATTCCATGCGACGGGTATCGACAGGATCATAGCCGAAGCCGGCGTCGCCAAGATGACGATGTACCGGAAGTTCCCAACGAAGGACGATCTGATTGCCGAGGTGCTGAACTGGCGGGCAAGGCGATTCCAAAGCCAGCTCGACCGGATGATCGAGGCTGAAACCACACCATCCGGCAAGATCATGGCGATCTTCAACTGGTATGGCCGCTGGTTCGAAAGTCCGGACTTCCATGGCTGCCTCTTTGCACATGCGATCGCCGAGTTCAGTGACCCTTCACATCCGGTGTTTGCGGCGGCATCCAAGCAGAAGGCCGAACTCCAGGACTATATGGCGACCATCCTGCGGGCTGATCTCGATCCGGATTCTGCTTCGAACTTGGCAACGGCGTTTCTGACGCTGATTGAGGGTGCCACGCTGCTGGCGCAGCTCGGCAAAGGTGAGGACGCAATCGACAATGCAAGAAGAACCGCGGCACTCCTTCTCCAACAGGATGCCGGGATACCGCTGTGAGCACGGCCGCCATATTGCTCGCGCTGTTCGCGGCGGTTTTACACGCCAGTTGGAACGCCTTTCTCCGCAACGGTAAGGACCGGCTGTGCACGGTGACGGTGATGAGTCTGGCAGGCACGGCCATCGCACTGGCTTGTGTCCCGTTCTTGAGCCTTCCGGCCGCATCCGCATGGGGATACATCCTCTTTTCGGCCCTGCTCCAGGTTGGCTACAGCCTGTTTCTTGTCACCGCATATCGCCACGGCGATCTTGGTCAAGTCTACCCCATCGTGCGCGGGACAGTACCGCTGCTTGTCACGTTCGGCGCCTTCTTCCTGACCGGCGATACGCTGACCGCCTACCAGGTTGCCGGCGTCCTGCTCGTCGCACTTGGCATAATGAGTTTGTCGCTGGGGCGGGATCGCGCGACCACGGCTTCTATTGCCTGGGCGATCGCCACGGGAACGATCGTTGCCGGCTATGGGATGGTCGATTCGGTCGGTGTTCGGCTGTCCGGCGACAGCACCGCCTACACGGCCTGGGTGCTTGTCATCTACGGGACGCTTCTGCCATCCGTCTACGTCTTGATCCGCGGCCGGCTTTCGTTGGATTTCCGTTCGCGTGACGAGGCCACGGCGCTCGCTGGCGGCCTCGTGGCGATGATTGCCTATGGTTCGGTGGTCGCTGCATTCGCACTCGCCCCGGCGGGCCCGATCACGGCACTGAGGGAAACCAGCGTTGTCTTCGCGCTCTTGATCGGCTGGGGGTTTCTCGGAGAGAGGCTGACAATCCGGCGATTTGCCGCCTGCATCGTGGTTGCGGCGGGGGCGATCTGTTTGAGCCTTTAAATTCTTGCCATCTCCGCCACCGGCTTCCTGTTGCCGTCGGTATCGTCTGGAACCTCCGGCAGGAGCCTGGATTAAACCCAGGTGCATCGGATGGAGGTGCGGGAATGTCTTGGATAGGTATCTGGAAAAATCAGTTCGGATCGGTCGTGGAGATTGCGAGCGAGGCGAACGGCAAGATAGAGGGCTCGTTCCGAACCGCGTTGAAGGACAGCGCGTTCTACGGGCAGACGGTGCCGCTCGTCGGCGTCCACAAAGGCAACTGCATCAATCTCGCTTCTGCAGGCACTGGCCTGGCCGGCGATGTGGTTGTCTCCTATACCGGCCTGCTCCGCGACGGACGCCTGGAGACACTGTGGTTCGTGGCGACCGACCGGGCGCTGGGTGCTGCCCGAGAAGGCGCACCGGCAGAGTCCAGCCAGACAAACTGGTGGCGTGCCATGACGATCAATGCCGACACGTTCGAACGGGTTGGCTGAGCGCTAATTCGCTGGACGTCGATAGATCCACAACCGCGTGGGCGGGATGTTTCGCAGCACGAAATGGAAATGTTCCACCGTGTAATTGCCGCGTCCGGGCGGGATCGGCGACATCGGGCCATAGGTCAGCTGCACGACCGGCCGACCCGCCGGAATTCGGTCGAGCAGGCTTTCGAGGTAGCTGATGCGCTGGGGGACGGGGAAATTGAGCAGCGGCACGCCGGTGATCACCGAATCGAAGGTCAGGCCGCTGTGCTCCCCGAGCGCTTCATTGAGGTTGAAGGCATCGCCTTCGATGATGTTCACGCCCGGATAGAGGCGCCGCAGATGCTCCACGAAATCATGCGAATATTCGACGGCGTAGAGGTTTTCCGGCTTCACGCCGTGCTCAAGGATGGCGCGGGTGATGACCCCGGTCCCAGGGCCCACCTCAAGCACGGGCAGGCCTGATGCCGTATCGATGACAGACGCCATCTTGCGGGCGGTGACCGAACTCGTCGGCACGATGGAGCCGACAGCCTTCGGCTTGTCGATCCATCCCTTGAAGAATTTGAGTTCGTCGTCGAACTTCTCGGCGAGCGATTTCCTCAGTCCCGGACCACGTCCCATCAAGGCCTCCTGACCGGCTCCCCCCGGACCCGCTGTGTAAACGCTACTTACCAGTTACGTAGGGGTAGGCAAGGCAAACGTCCACCAATGTCGTGGACAAGACAGAATTTGTCGTCGCTCTAACGTTCACCGAACGATTCGAGAAAATCCTTCATGCGCGAGAAGAAACCGCTCGATTGCGGGCTGTTTTCCTTCGACGAAAGTTGTTCGAACTCCTCCAGAAGCTCGCGCTGGCGCCGGGTCAGGTTCTGCGGCGTCTCGACTGCGGTCTGGATATAGAGATCGCCGATCTGCGGCTGGCGCAATACCGGCATGCCCTTGCCTTTCAGCCTGAACTGCCGGCCGTTCTGGGTGCCTTCCGGCACTTTCACGCGTGTCTGGCTGCCATCCAGCGTCGTCACCTCGAAGGAACCGCCGAGGGCTGCCGTCGTCATCGAGATGGGCACCTTGCAATAGAGATCGGCGCCATCGCGCTGGAAGAACTCGTGCGGCTTGATGGCCAGGAAGATGTAGAGATCGCCGGAAGGACCGCCACGCAGCCCCGCCTCCCCTTCACCGGCCAGCCGGATGCGGGTGCCGTCCTCGATGCCGGCAGGAATGTTGACGGAAAGCGAGCGTTCCTCGGTGACGCGTCCCTGACCGGCGCATTTCGGGCACGGATCCTTGATGGTCTGCCCCCGGCCCTGGCACTGCGGGCAGGTGCGCTCGATCGAGAAGAAGCCCTGGCTGGCACGCACCTTGCCGTGGCCATGGCACATCGAGCAGGTGACGGGCTGCGTGCCCGGCTTGGCGCCGGAACCCGAGCATTCGTCGCAGGAAAGCGATGCCGGCACATGGATCTGCGCCGTCTTGCCGGAATAGGCCTCTTCGAGGCTGATCTCCATATTGTAGCGCAGGTCGGCGCCGCGTTCGCGCCCGCCGGAGTTGCGGCGGCGACCACCACCCATCATCTCGCCGAAGATGTCCTCGAAGATGTCGGCAAAGCCGCCGGCGGCGAAGCCGGCGCCACCGCCATTCATGCCGCCATTCTCGAAGGCGGCGTGGCCGAAACGATCATAAGCCGCACGCTTCTGCGGGTCCTTCAGCGTCTCGTAGGCTTCGTTGATTTCCTTGAACTTGTGCTCGCAAGAGGCATCGCCGGGATTGCGGTCGGGATGGAACTGCATGGCCAGTTTGCGGAAGGCGCTTTTGAGCTCCTTCTCGTCGGCGCCCTTCTGTACGCCAAGCGTTTCGTAGAAATCAGCTTTCATCGATAGCCTGTTCCAATCCCGCTGACCGATGGCTCAAGCAAAGGCCAACGTCCTAAGCGCATTGTTTCGACCAGTTGTCTAAAGACCGGTCTCCGATTTAGTAACGATGCGGCGCAAATGCCAGTACCGGCAAGGAAACGCTGCATTTTTTCTGGTGCATGGTTGCAAAAAAGCCCGGCTTGACGCCGGGCTTTTCTGGGCTTTTGGCCCTCAGGCCATTTAAGCGGACTTCTTCTTGTCGTCCTTGTCGTCGATTTCCTCGAAATCGGCGTCGACCACATCGGAATCCTTGGCGGCATCCGCCTTGGCGTCGGCCTCGGCAGCTTCCTTCTGCGAAGCCTCGTACATGGCCTGGCCGAGCTTCATCGAAGCTTCGGTCAGCGCCTGGCTCTTGGCCTCGATCTCGGCCGCATCGTCACCCTCGGCAGCCGTCTTCAGCGCAGCGATCGCATCGGCGATCGCGGTGCGGTCGGCTTCGGAGACCTTGTCGCCATAATCCTTCAGCGACTTCTCCGCCGAATGGACCAGAGCCTCGGCCTGGTTGCGCGCCTCGACCAGCGCCTTGCGGGCCTTGTCGGCCTCGGCATTGGCCTCGGCGTCCTTGACCATCTTCTCGATGTCGGCGTCCGACAGACCGCCGGAAGCCTGGATGCGAATCTGGTGCTCCTTGCCGGTGCCCTTGTCCTTGGCCGAAACGTTGACGATGCCATTGGCGTCGATGTCGAAGGTGACCTCGATCTGCGGCACCCCGCGCGGAGCCGGCGGAATGCCGACCAGATCGAACTGGCCGAGCAGTTTGTTGTCGGCCGCCATTTCACGCTCGCCCTGGAAGACGCGGATAGTCACCGCGCTCTGCGAGTCCTCGGCGGTCGAGAACACCTGGCTCTTCTTGGTCGGGATCGTGGTGTTGCGCTCGATCAGGCGGGTGAACACGCCGCCCAGCGTCTCGATGCCCAGCGAAAGCGGGGTCACGTCGAGCAGCAGCACGTCCTTGACGTCGCCCTGCAGAACACCGGCCTGGATGGCGGCGCCGAGTGCGACCACTTCGTCAGGGTTGACGCCCTTGTGCGGCTCCTTGCCGAAGAACTGCTTCACGACTTCCTGGACCTTCGGCATGCGGGTCATGCCGCCGACCAGAACGACTTCATCGATCTCACCAGCCTTCAGGCCGGCATCCTTGAGGGCTGCCTTGCACGGCTCGATGGTGCGCTGGATCAGGTCGTCGACCAGCGATTCGAACTTGGCGCGGGTGAGCTTCAGCGTCAGGTGCTTCGGACCGGAAGCATCCGCGGTGATGAAGGGCAGGTTGATTTCGGTCTGCGCCGAAGACGACAGCTCGATCTTGGCCTTTTCTGCGGCTTCCTTGAGGCGCTGCAGGGCAAGCTTGTCGTTCTTCAGGTCGATGCCCTGTTCCTTCTTGAACTCGGCCGCCAGGTACTCGACCAGACGCATGTCGAAGTCTTCACCACCGAGGAAGGTGTCGCCATTGGTCGACTTCACCTCGAAGACGCCGTCGCCGATCTCGAGGACCGAAATGTCGAAGGTGCCGCCGCCGAGGTCATAGACGGCAATGGTCTTGCCATCCTTCTTGTCGAGGCCGTAGGCGAGCGCCGCAGCGGTCGGCTCGTTGATGATGCGCAAAACTTCCAGGCCGGCGATCTTGCCGGCGTCCTTGGTGGCCTGGCGCTGGGCGTCGTTGAAATAGGCCGGAACGGTGATGACCGCCTTCTCGACCTTCTCCCCGAGATAGGCTTCCGCCGTTTCCTTCATCTTCTGCAGGATCATGGCCGAGATCTGGGAGGGCGACTGCTTCTTGCCGCCGGCTTCCACCCAGGCATCGCCATTGTCGCCATTGACGATCTTGTAGGGGACAAGCTTCTTGTCCTTCTCGGTGACCGGGTCGTCATAGCGGCGGCCGATGAGGCGCTTGACCGCGAAGACGGTGTTTTCAGGATTGGTGACCGCCTGACGCTTGGCCGGCTGGCCGACGAGGCGTTCGCCGTCGCCGCTGAAGGCGACGATCGAAGGCGTGGTGCGCGCGCCTTCCGCGTTTTCAATGACCTTCGCGTCCTTGCCATCCATCACGGCGACGCAGGAATTGGTCGTCCCGAGGTCGATACCGATTACTTTTGCCATCTAGTCTCTCCACTAAGCAGGCTTTCAAGGACCCTGTCAGGCGTTCCGGCGAAAGCCCCTGTTCACAGAAATTCCGCGCCAGTCCGCATTTCAGGGCGGCCCGCACGGTTGCGGCGTATATAAGAACAGGCCGCGCGGCGCGCAAGCATTCTGCGCCTCGGCTTTTCCACTGCCAATCCTCCTTTTGACCGGCAGGGTGCCCTGCATGCGTCCTGCGGTGCAAACCTGGCCTAACGGCTTGAATCTGCACAAGGCCCCTCGTTGAAAACGGACGCCGCTCATGGCGGCGATCCGCTCCGCCGATCACATATGGAGACGGGCTGTCAGAAAGCGCCAGGAAGAGATTTCGGCGCCGAAACACGGCTCTTTCGGCTTTTCCCGCAAAAAATCGTGTGAAACACACGCCGGAAGCACATTCTGACGGCGAGAATCAGCCGATGCGAATGGACGGCGTGTGCCGGCTCCGCTAGGGTCCGCGCAATCTCAGCGCATCTAGTCAGCCCACCTCGGAATGCCCACCCTGCCAGTCTCGCACCTGTTCGCGTTCGCCCGCAAATATCTCGTCGCCCTGGCCGCAGTGGCTTTCGTGGCCGGCTGTACGACGGCGACACCGCCCGAGCAGGTGCTTTCGGTGCCGGCGAAGGAGCAGAAATACGCAGCCATCGTCGTCGACGCCAGGACGGGCGCTCAAGTGTTCGAGGTCAATTCGACTTCGCTGCGCTATCCGGCCTCGCTTACCAAGATGATGACGCTCTATCTCATGTTCGAGGCGCTGGAGAGCGGCCGTATCGGCAAGGAGACCCAGATCCCGGTCTCGGCCAATGCCGCCTCGCAGCCGCCGACCAAACTGCGCTTCCGGCCCGGCGAGACGATCGACGTCGACACCGCCATCCGCGCGCTGGTGGTGAAGTCCGCCAATGACGTTGCCGTCGCGGTGGGGGAATATCTCGGCGGTACGGAGGAAGGTTTCGCCGCTGCGATGACGGCCAAGGCGCGCCAGATCGGCATGCGCTCGACCACCTTCCGCAATGCATCCGGCCTGCCTGACGATGGCCAGCAGACGACGGCGCGCGACATGGCGGTGCTCGGCCTGGCGCTGCGGGCGCGCTTCCCCCAGCACTACCATTATTTCTCGGACACGGACTTCCTGTTCCGCGGCAAGCTGATCCGCGGGCACAACGAGATGCTCAAGAACGTGTATGGCGTCGACGGCATCAAGACCGGCTACATCCGCGCTTCCGGCTTCAACATCGTCACCTCCTACGATGCCGGCGGAAAACGCTTCGTGGTCGTCGTGATGGGCGCGGATTCGGCTCGCCAGCGCAACGCCCATGCCGAAGCGCTGCTGCAGCGGGCGCTGAACCCCACCGGTTCGACGACACGTCTGCTTTACACGGCTGAGCAATAGGCCGCGGCGAAGCAAAGCCGGCCGCCGCAGATCATCTCCGGCGACCGATGCAGACTTCAGGCATCACCGCTGCTTTCGCGTCGCAATGCCTGCGGCGAAGATGCCGAACAGGGTCAGCAGGGCGATGCCGAAACTGACATAGCGCGCCGCATCCACGACCGAGTCTCTGCCCGCCGCCATCAGCGTGCCGGCCAGCGCCGAGGTGATCGAGAAGGCGATAAGCTGCGTGATGGTGATCGCGGCAGCCGCCTTGCCCCCTTCAGCGGCATCGCTGGTGCTGCTCATCGCAGCGACGCCGAGCAGCGGCCAGGCGAGGCCGATGCCGATGCCGGCCAGTGCGAGAACCGCCGCCCAGATCGCAGCCACTGTCGGATCGGCGCTTTCTGCTTGCAGCAGGCCATAGGCGATCAGCCCTGCCGTCAGCAGCAAGGGACCGAAACGGATGGCGCGACGCCGTGCCGTTTCGGACGAGACCGAGACGATGAAAAGCTGGGCGACGACCCAGGCCAGGGAGAGCACCGCGCCGAGCAGTCCGGCGACCACCGGGCTCAACCCTGCGAGCTTCTGGCCGAAGAACGGAATGAAGTTTTCCACCATAACGCCGGCGCTGAGTGCCGCGACGGTGAGATAGACCCACTTCAGCGTGTTGCCGCGGCGATAAGTCAGGCGTGGCAGAAGCGTGTTGTGCGAGCGCCGCTCGACCATAACGAACAGGAAGAGCAGGACAAGGCCGATGGCAACCGCCCCGAAAGTCGGCCAGCCGATCGGCACCACGGCGCTGAGGCTTACGGCAACGATGGCCAGGATCAGCGGGATGAGCGAGGCGACGGGCACCGGCGTATGCTGCCCGGAGCCTGCCTTGCCGGCGAACGAGCGCTGCGCAACGATCGCAAACAGCAATGCGAACACCGCCAGCGCGCCGTAGGACCAGCGCCAGAGCCCGAATTCCGCGAAGACACCGCCGAGCACCGGGCCGACCAGGGTGCCCACGCCCCACATGGCCGAGACGACGCCGGTCGCCCTGGCCCAATGCCGGTCCGGCAGCGCGGCGCGGATGACCGCGTAGCCGAGCCCGGCCAGCAGGCCGCCGCCCAGGCCTTGCAGGACCCTGGCGACGATCAGCAGTTCCATGGTCGGGCTTGCGGCATTGGCGGCGCCGCCAACGGCAAAGGTGACGAAGGCAATCACATAGGCCAAGGCTGGGCCGCGGCTGTCGAGAAGGCGGCTGACGAAAAGCGAGGCGATGATGGCTGCGATGACAAAGGCTGTCGTCACCCAGGCATAATAGTGCTGGCCACCTATATCGGCGACGATGGAAGGCATGAGCGCGGCGGTGAAATAGATGTTCATCGCATAAAGCAGAACACCACTCGCCATCACCAGCACGATGGCAAGATGCCTGCCGGATAACAAGTCAGACCAGTTGTCCGCCTGTCCTACCGACGCATTAAAGGGGTCGGCCGAACCGGCCGACACTACGGGATCATTCATGGACGATGTCTCCTGGGAATCCGCGACGGTTCAGCGCCGCAGGGATGGAAGCGTTTTCTTCATTTCACACCTCGTGGAAAGGCTGGGCGTCGCCTCGCCAGGACCTGGACGCGGCAGTCTTTCCATAATAGATTGAGCGATCACTCTATTTATCACTGCGCTGACGTCAAGATATAATAGAGCGATCATTCTAAGATTTTTCGGGAAGCCGATGGCACGCAAGCTCGTTCACGAACAGCATGAAGGGAAACGGCAGGAGATTCTGGCCGCCGCGCACCGCTGCTTCCTGCAGCATGGGCTGCAGGGTGCTTCAATCTCGATGATCTGCAAGGAGGCCGGGATGAGCCCGGGCCATCTCTATCACTACTTCCCGAGCAAAGAGGCCATCGTCGAGGCGATGGCCAACGACTATCTGGCGGAACTCCATGGCCACTTCAACGCCCACGAAGACGGTGCGAGCACGGCGACTGTGCTTTTGTCGGAGCTGTGGAGCATGAAGGGCTGGGATGCCCTCTCCCACTGCCGCATCCTGTTCGAACTGCTGGCCGAGGCAGGCCGCAACGAGAATATCCACGCCATCCTGAAGGACAACACCGATGGCATTCGCGCACTCCTGGCCAGGACCCTGAAGGCAGGGCAGGAACGCGGCGAAGTCGACCCGGACCTCGATCCGGGTCACACCAGCGCTGTGCTGGTGGCGATCCTTGATGCCGCCCCTATGCTACCACTGATGGCCTCCGACATCGATTTCGAGGAGAGCCGCAAGCTCATCACCACGATGGTGGCGAGGTTCCTGCAACCGCCGATCACGGCAGTAGGGGAATAAGGCATTAGGTACCGGACTGGAAATAGCGGGAGAAGATAACCCTACTGCCCTAACGCTTGTGCGCATTGCCGCCCTTGCCTTCCTCGTTGGGTGCGAGCCCATAACTCATGCGGCGCATCTGCTCGATGACGCGTTCCATCTCGTCCTCCGGCAGAATCGGCGGCTCCCCAAGCATCAGCGCCTGCACATACATATGAGACAGCGTCTCCACCTCGATCGCCAGCCAGAGTGCCGCTTCCAAGGTCGTGCCGAGCGAGATCTGGCCGTGCTGCCCGAGCAGGCAGGCAAGGCGATCCTCCAGCGCCACCAGCGCATGATCGGACAGCGCCTGCGTGCCGAAGGTGGCGTATTTCGCGCAGCGTATCGTCGAGCCGCCGGCAACGCCGGTCATGTAGTGGAAAGCGGGAATCGTCTTGTGATGACAGGCCAGCGTGGTGGCATGCACCGAGTGGCAGTGCAGCACGACATTGATGTCTTTGCGGTGGGTTAGGATGTCGCGATGGAAGCGCCATTCGGAGGACGGCATGCGGCCGACATAGCCGCCGTCGAAATCCATCGACACGATATCATCGGCATCCATGGTTTCGTAGGGCAGGCCCGATGGGGTGATCAGGAAACCGTCGTTCGAGCGCACCGAGAGATTTCCCGCGGTACCCTGGTTGATGCCGCTGGAATTCATGCGCCGGCAGATCGACACCATTTCCTTGCGCAAGGCCTTCTCACTCATCGTCTACTCCATATGAAAAACTTGCTGCAGCGGCACGACCAGCGGTTCGTTGCGGTCGGTGTACTGCATGATGTCGGCCATGAAGTCCCACCAGCGGCGGTTCACCTCGGTCTGCGGCAGCGCATCCATGCCGTGGTCGTCGGCCCGCACCAGCGTCGCGAAGAGATGGTTGGTCTCCGGGTCCAGCCAGATCGAATAGTCGGAGATACCGGCCTTGTGCAGCGCCTCCCGCAGTTCCGGCCAGATCGCGTCGTGCCGCTTCCGGTATTCGACGGCCTGGCCAGGGTTGAGCACCATTCGAAAGGCGATGCGTTCGGGCATGGTCGACCTTCCCACTTAGACGATGCCGCCGCCGCCGGCCGCGCCGGCCGGCCGCGCGGCCGCGACCTTCTTGCGATAGAAGCTGGCGCGATAGGCTGAGACCGGATCGATCGCCCCGCCCCGGTTCAGGCGCGCCGTGGCCAGGATCGGCTCGACGTCGGTGCGGTAGGCCGCCTTCAGCGCCTGCGTCGCCATCAGCGCATCGTTCGCCTCTTGGAAACCTTCCAGCGCCTTCCGATCGACCAGCAGCGCCGCCGCATAGGCGCGCTGCACCTCGATCGCCGACAACATCAGGCTCTCGATCGGATCCGTGACGTTGTGGCTCTGGTCGAGCATATGCGCCGGCTGGAAATCTTTTGCGCCGGCGAGTTCGGCATCGACGAGCTCGTTAAAGACGAGGAACAGCCGGTACGGATCGATCGAACCGGCATCGAGGTCGTCGTCGCCATATTTGGAATCGTTGAAGTGGAAGCCGCCGAGCTTGCCGAACTGGATCAGTCGCGAGACGATCATCTCGATGTTCACATTGGGCGCGTGGTGGCCGAGGTCGACGAGGCAGTAGGCCTTGTCGCCGAGCTCCTTCGCGATGATGTAATTGGTGCCCCAGTCCTGCACGACCGTGGAATAGAAGGCCGGCTCATACATCTTGTGCTCGGTGAACAGCCGCCAGTCCTGCGGCAGCTCGGCATAGATCGCCTTCATCGCCTCGAGATAACGTTCGAAAGCGCGCGCGAAATTGACCTGGCCGGGGAAGTTGGAGCCGTCGCCGATCCACACCGTCAGCGCCTTTGAGCCGATCGTCCTGCCGATCTCGATGCATTCGAGATTGTGCTCGACTGCCTGGCGGCGCACGCCGGCATCGGCATGCGACAGCGAGCCGAACTTGTAGGAGAGTTTCTGGCCGACCGTGTCGGAGAAGGTGTTGGAGTTCATCGCATCGAAGCCGAGGCCGAAGCGCGAGGCCGCCTGCTTGAGGCGGTTCGGATCGGCCTTGTCCCACGGGATGTGCAATGAGACCGTCGGCGTCGCCCGCGTCAGCTGGCTGATGACGGCACAATCTTCGATCTTGTCGAAGACGTCGCGCGGCTCGCCGGGGCCGGGGAAACGGGCAAAGCGCGTGCCGCCTGTGCCGACCCCCCAGGATGGGATCGCGACACCAAACGCCTCGACCTTCTTCAGGATCGCATCGATGGCGATGCCGCGCCGGTCGAGCTGTTCGCCGAGGACCGCATAGTCCGCCTTGAGCGCCTGCTCGCGCGCGGCGTTGCTTTTGTCGACGACGTCGCCCGCGATCACCGTTTCCATACCGTCTTCCTCCTCACCATGTGAAAGCACGCAGCAGGAAATCCGGCGTCGCGCCGTGCTCGGCATAAAGCTGCTGTCTCTCGGCAGCGGTCGCGATCTCAAGGATGCCGGTCATCACCAGAGCGGTGTTCAAGCCGGCCCCTTGTCCGCCTGCGATGTCGTGCTCGATGCTGTCGCCCACGCACACGACACGCGCACGATCGGGATTGCCCAGCATCTTCAGCGCTGCCGCATAGATCTCGGCAAAGGGCTTGCCGATCCAGGTCACCGGCCCGCCGAGTTCGGCATAGAGCTCGGCGATGCGCCCGGCGCCAAAGCGTGGACCGACCGAGGTCAGCATGATCTTGTCTGGATTGGTGCAAAGACACACCGCGCCGCGCTCCGCCGCGGGCTGAAGCAGGCGACGGTAGTGGTCGAGATCGAAGCGGTCACCCTCGCTGGCAGCGAGCAGCACGATGTCGGCTTCCGATCCGTTGTCGACCAGCGTCAGCGGCAGTCCCTCGACCGCGGAACGGTCCCCGTCGCGCGCAACAAGCAGGCAACGTACATCCTTCCCATCGGCGAGCGACCCGCGCAGGCTCTGCCAGGCGACCTCGCCGGAAGACAGGAAATGTCCCCAGCTTCCGGGAATGAAACCGAGCTTTTCCAGCCGTGCTTCATTGGGCGCCGAACGCTTGCCCGAATTGGACAACAGCAAGGTCGGCTTGCCGGCCTGTTTCAGTTGCACCAGCGCCTCGACCGCGCCGGGATAGGGCGCGGTGCCGTCATGCAGCACACCGAACTGATCGAGGATGAAGACATCGAAGCGGTTGGCGAGATCACGGATGCCGGAGAGTTCGAGCACCATCACAGATCCCCCACGGCCTGGAGGCCACCCAGGGCAAGCCGCGCTGATCCCGCCGCCGCCTCAGTGGACTGGGCAGGCAGCAACGGAACCTGCAATTCGCGTTGCCGTATCGCGCTCCATTGCGGATTGGCCGCACCACCCCCGACGCTGCGCACCGAACGAAGCGGATCGGCGCCAAGGTCGGCAAGGCGGGCGAAGCCACGCCTTTCGATCGCCGCCATGCCTTCGAACATCGCCTTGAGGAAATCGGCGTCGCTGGCCGGGCGCGGTTCCAGCCGCGGCGCAAAGGCGGGATCGAAAACAGGGAAGCGTTCGCCCGGTTCCAGCAGCGGATAGAAGTCCAGGCCCGTGGAAACCGCCGGATCGATCACGGCCGACAACCGGACAATCTCGTCGGCGGAAAAGAAATGCGAAAGCACCTTGCCGCCGCTGTTGGATGCACCGCCGGCCAGCCACATGCCATTGATGCGGTGGCTGTAGACGCCGTAATCCGGCGCGAAGATCGGCCGATCGCACAGCAGCTTCAATGTCAGCGTGGAGCCCAGCGCGGTGACGCCATCGCCCGGCCTGTCCGCCCCTGTCGCCAGGAAGGAGGCGCAGCCATCGGTGGTGCCGGCAACGATCACCACATCTTCGCCAAGCCCGAAGACCTTGGCCATTTGGGGCGCGATGGTCTCGACCGGCGCGCCGGGTGCGACCACACGCGGCAGAAGGTTAGTGTCGAGTCCCGTGGCCATGATCCAATCCGGCCAGAGCCGTTCGACCGGGTCGTAGCCGGTTTTCAGCGCATTGTTCTCGTCGGTCGTGCCGTAATGTCCTGCGAGCCGGCCGGCGATCCAGTCGGCCTGGTGCAGGACCTTGGCGATGCCCGGCACCGACTGGAACCGCAGCGCTTTGACGAGCCCGGAGGTGGCGCCGTGGGCGCCGCTCTCGGCTGGGATGACGGCATGAATGCGCGCCAGCAGTTCGTCATCGTCGACCCTGTCATTGTACATCAGCGGGGTGGCAAGCGGTTCGCCTTCGATGTCAATAGGCAGGATCGTCCCCGATGTCGCATCCACCGCAATGGCGTGCACGCTGGTCCGGTCGATCCCGGCAAGCGTGTCCATCAGCGCGCGCTCCACCGCTTTCCACCAGATCGCCGGATCGCGCAGGTCGGATCCGAATTCCGCGAGTCGGGCTGCACCCTGCGCCACGATGTCGAAGGACGGCGTCATCGCCACGGCGCGGGCGCCGGACGTGCCGAGGTCGATGCCTATGGCCAGGAGGCTATCCATCAGGCGATCTTCTTCCGAGCGAGCTCCTGCCGGTACTTCTCCGCGTCCCAGTCGGTCAGTTGTCGATGCTCCTCTTCAGTCAGCATGCGGACCGGCGCATCAGCAGGAATGCGCGCCGTCACATCGGCAAGGCAGCGCGCCATGGCGTCCGCGCCGGGTACCGCATCGTTGCGCATGAGGACGCCGATCTCCGGCCACAGGATCGCGATGGGTGCTGCATCCAGACGCCTCACCACGGCGGCAGCATCTTCATCTCGCGCCGCGATGACCGAACCGGCGCCGAGGAAGATCACATGATCCGGGTAGAGGCTTCCGCGAGCAGCCAGTGCGTTGCTCTGCCGATCGGTCGCGACCGCGTGAGCGGCCTCGGACAACGGCAACCGGTAGTCGCCGCCGGCCATCAGGCGGACCAGCGTGTCCGTGTCGGGGTCGGGCGCGGTGCGTGGAGCGACGCGCAGCCGCGCCTTGACGTCGTCCAGCAGCGTTTCGGCCTCTGTCACCGTTTCGGCGCCGACGACAAGACCATGATTGGCCAGGATCAGCACATCCGGCCGGTTGCCGCTGTGTTCGGCGATGGCGAGCGCCAGCGGCAGGCCGGGCCGCGCATAAGGCACATACGCCCAATCGAGGCCGGCAAGGCGTGGGCCGATCTGCTCGACGCAGTCACTGCGCACGGCAAAAGCGATGGTGTCGACGCAATGGACATGAAGCACCACGCGGTGCGGCATCAGCGCATGCACGGTGGTCTCGATCGAGGGGCGCAGGCCCGAGCCGTTGAGTTCGGTGACGACGAATTGCTGCGCCTGCTCGGCGGCGGGGTCGACAGCCTCGACCGCCGCGATCAACGGTGCCATCTCGACGGGCACCATGATGTCGCGCTCGGCGGCATGGGCGAGCCAGGTCCCGGACGCCTTGATCCAGAGCGTGCCGTCGACCTTAAGCGACGTGTTGCCGCCAGCTCCCTGCGTCAGCAAAGGGTCGTTGCCGATACGGGCCGACAGGGTTTTCAGCGCGGCAAGCTCGGCTTGCCAATCGACCGCAGGCATGGCGATCCTTTCCAATTTCGGGGCTGAAATCGGCCGGCAAGCGGGCCGGCCGATTTCTTGGGAGGAGACGCTCCAACGTGCATCTCCTCTGCAATCTCAGAAGTCGAAATTGTTGATGTTGTCCTTGGTGAAGACGGTCGGCGCGCCGAGCAGGATCTCCGAGCCGTTGATGACCGAGAGATCGCCAAGCTTGCCAGCCTTCACCGAGGTTGCTCCCGGCGCCAGAGTTCCGTCGGCGACGGCGCGCAGCACGTGAGCGGCGGCGTAGCCCAGATCAACCGGATTCCACAGCACCACCGACTTCACGCAATCGGCCGCAACATAGGGCTTCATGGCGTTCGGCGTGGCGAGGCCGACGACCGCGACCTTGCCGCATTTGTTGGCCTGCGTGACCGCATCCGCAGCCGCCGGCGTGGCGACGCTGGTCATGCCGAAGACGCCCTTCAGCTCGTCGCCATATTTGTTGAGCAGCGTGTTGGTCTGGTTGAAGGAAAGGATGTTGTCCTCCTGCGCTTCCACCGTCTCCAGCCACTTCATCTTCGGATGGCACTTGGCCTGGTAGGCCGCCATTTCGGCAATCCAGCGCGCCTGGTTCGGCGTGGTGAAGGTCGAGGTGACAATGGCGAAGGCGCCATCCTCGCCGGTCTCCTTGGCCATGGAATCGACCATCGCCTTGGCGATGCCGTTGAACTCGGCCTGGTTGACGAACCACTGGCGTGCATCCGGCGTCGAGTTGGCGTCGTAGCCGACGACGTTGATGCCGGCGGCGAGCGCCTTCTTGAGCACCGGCGCGATCGCGACAGGGTCGTTGGCGGCGAACAGGATGCCGTCGACGCCGCTGGTGATGTAGTTGTCGATCAGCGTGATCTGGTCATCGATGTTGGCCTTGCTCGGACCGTCGGTCTTGGCATCCATCGTGCCGATTTCCTTGGCCGCATCGGCAATGCCCTTGGACGTGGCGTTAAAATAGCCGATGCCGACCAGCTTCGGCACATCGACGACTTTCAGCGTCTTGCCCTTGCGGTCGGGCGCATTCGTCGGTGAGCCGCCGTCATAAGGCTTGGCGGCGACCGTCGCCGGCGTGGCATCGCAGGCGAGCGGGTTGGTCGGCAAGTCGTCACCACCGGTCCAGGCGGCGGATTGGGCATGGCTGAGGCTTGTCGAGAAGGACAAGGCCAGCAGTGCGCTGAGCACGATTTTATGCATTTCATCCTCCAATTATTCGTCCGGACACTGATGAGCGGCAGTGAAGGACGCTTCTCCCTTGTTATCGAGTGCCGCTCCTCTCGAAGAGGTTGCTGGCGAGGATCGCCAGGATCAGTACCGCGCCGATGAGCATGATGGTGCCGTCGCCCTTCACCCCGGCGAGCGACAGGCCATTCTTCAGCGCCTGGATGAGGCAAAGGCCGATCATGGTGCCGGCGATGGTGCCGCGGCCGCCGAAGATCGAGGTGCCGCCGAGCACCACTGCGGTGATGGCGTCGAGTTCGATGCCGGTGCCCATGTCGGAGCGTGTGGTCGAGACACGCGAGACGAAGATCACGCCGGCCACCGCCGCCGCGAAACCAGACGCGGTGTAGAGGGCGAGCTTGGTCTTCTCGACCGAAAGGCCGGAAAAGCGGCTGGCGACCTCGTTGGAGCCGATGGCGTAGACGGTGCGACCCCAGCGCGTGTAGGCAAGGATGATCGAAGCGATGATCGCCGCCGCCGCCAGGATCCAGAGCTGCGTCGGTACGCCCAGCACCTCGCCCTGGCCGAGCACATAGAACCAGTCTGGATAACCGCGCACCGAGCGGGCCTGGCTGATGCCCTCGGCCAGCCCACGATAGAGCGCGAGTGTCGCCAGCGTCGCGATCAGTGGCGGCACGTTGAAACGGGTGATGATGGCGCCATTGGCGAAACCCGCCAGCGTGCCGACGGCGATCGCCGCGATTGCCGCCAGCGGCAATGGCATGCCGATGTTCTGCCAGAACACGCCGGTCAGGATCGCGGTCAGGCCGAGGATCGAACCGACGGAGAGATCGATACCGCCGGTGGCGATGACGAAGGTCATGGCGATGGCGATGAGGCCGATCTCGGTCATCAGCCGGCCCTGGTTGAGCAGGTTGGAGACGGTGAAGAAACGATCGGACTGGAACGACAGCACGATCAGCACGACAACCAGCAAAAGCGCCAGGAAGGTTTCGTGACGGAGCAGGGATTTCCAGTTCATCCGTGCGCCCCTCAAATCCTGCCGCGCCGGCGCAGCATGTCGGCGAGCACCGTCGCCAGGATCAGCAGGCCGATGACCGCGCGCAGCCAGTAGGCCGAGACGTTGACGAAGATCAGCGCCGAGCCGATCGTGGCGAACAGGATGGTCGCCAGCGTCGAGCCGATGACCGTGCCGGAGCCACCGAGGATCGACACACCGCCGATGACGGCGGCGGTGATGACGGTGAGTTCCAGATTGGGCGGCACCGTCGACTGGATCACCTGCAGCTGCGTTGCGAACAGGATGGTCGCCAGCCCGGCGAAGGCGCCATGGATGACGAACACCGCGACAGTGCGGCGCTCGACGGGTATGCCGGTGGCGAGTGCCGCCTCCGCATTGCCGCCGATGGCATAAAGCGAACGACCGAAGGCCGAGTAGCGCATCCACAGTGCAGCAAGCACGGTCAGGACCACCATGACGACCAGCGGTACCGGCAGGCCTAAGACACTCTTCTGTGCAATCAGGAAGGACGGCGGCAGATTGGTGATCCAGGTACCACCGGTGACGCTGATCAGCCCGCCGCGCATGATCGACAAGGCACCGAGCGTCACCACGATCGAAGGGATGCGCGCATAGGCGACCAGACCGCCGATGCAGGCATTGACCGCCATGCCGACCAGCACCGGCGCCAGCCAGGCGATCCAGATGGGATAGCCGGCGACCGCCAGCGTACCGGAGATCGTCGCCAGCACGCCGATCAGCGCGCCGACGGAGACGTCGATATGGCCGGTGATGATGACCATGGCCATGCCGATGGCAGCCACCGCGATATATGCATTGCCAGAAAAGATCGTGGTCAGGTTGTTGGCGCTGATGAAACGCGGATTGACCATCGTCACGACGATGAACAGGGCGACGACCGCGGCCAGCACGACCAGTTCCTGGCCGTAGTCGGCAAACAGCCGCCGGAAGAAGCCTGGCCTTTGCGCGCCCGATGCCGGGCGGGTCGGTGGGAGATCGACGACGGCACTCATCAGGCGGCCTCCCCACTCTGATGCGCGGTCATCGCCATGCCGACCCGTTCGGGCGTCGCGTCCGCCCTGTCGATCTCGCCGGTGAGGCGGCCGCCGCTGATCACCAGCACACGGTCGCTCATGCCGAGCACTTCCGGGAGCTCGCTGGAGATCATCAATATGGCGACCCCCTGTTTCACCAGCTCACCCATGATGGTGTGGATCTCCGCCTTGGCGCCGACATCCACGCCGCGCGTCGGCTCGTCGAGGATCAGCACTTTGGGATTGGTCTCCAGCCATTTGGCGATGACCACCTTCTGCTGGTTGCCGCCCGACAGTTCGCCGACCGGCTGTGCGATGTTGCGGCAACGGACACTGAGGCGCTTGACTGCGTCGAGCGCACGCTGCGCTTCCGCCCCGGCCTTGATGAAGATGCCAGCCGAGAAGCGCTCGATAGAAGCCATCGAAACGTTCTTGCGGATCGCCATCTGTTTCACCAAGCCTTGCTGGCCGCGATCCTCCGGCACATAGGCGATGCCGAGGTCGCGCGCCTGGCGCGGCGAGGTGATGGCGACCGTCCTGCCCTCCAGGACGATCTCGCCCGAGGTCGCCGGCGTCATGCCGAACAACGTGAGCGCGAGTTCGGTGCGGCCGCTGCCGACCAGGCCGGCAACGCCGAGGATCTCACCGCGCCGCAAGGAAAAGGAAATATCCTGCACATGGCGGCCGTGATTGAGGTTCTTCACCTCCAGAACCGTGTCGCCGATCTTGGCGTCGGCCTTGGGGAACAGGCTGTCGATCGGCCGGCCGACCATCATGGAAACGAGTTGTGCTTCGTCGACTTCGCCAATGTCACGGGTGGCGACATAGCCGCCGTCGCGCAGCACGGTGACGCGGTCGGCCAGCGCGAAGATCTCCGGCATGCGGTGGCTGACATAGACGATGCCGACGCCGCGTTCGCGCAACTGCCGCACCACCGCCATCAGACGCTGCACGTCCGACTCCACCAGCGAGGCGGTCGGTTCGTCCATGATCAGGATGCGCGCATTCTTGGAAAGCGCCTTGGTGATCTCGACGCGCTGGCGCTGCGCCACCGACAGCGTCAGCACCTTGGCGTCGACATCGAGGTCGAAGGTGTCGAGTTGGTCCAGAAGCGCGCGCGTGCGCGCCCGCACTTCGGCCCAGTCGATCCAGCCGCCCGGCCTGCGCGGGTAGTTGCCGAGGAAGACATTTTCCGCGACGGTCAGCTCGGGAAACAGCAACAGCTCCTGATAGACGGTGGCTATGCCGGCGGCCGACGCATCGCGCGTGGAAGCGAACTTCATGTCCTTGCCATCCACCGTGATGGTGCCGGCATCGGGCGAATAGAGGCCCGACATCATCTTGATCAGCGTCGACTTTCCGGCGCCGTTTTCGCCGAGCAGCGCATGCACTTCGCCCGGGCGCACGTCGAAGCTGACATCCTTCAGCGCCTTCACGCCAACGAAGGATTTCGACATGCCGGTCAGGCTGACATAGGGGGCGGCACTCACAGGCTTGCCTCCCTTTTCTCGGCACGCGCGGCATCCCGAGCATTGCCGGCCAGTTCGCGCCAGCGGTCGCGATAGGCTTCGAGGCCCGCCACGCTGCTCGCCGCGACCGGCACGGTCTCGTCGCGGAACGGCATCGTTCCGAGCGCCTTGAAGGCAAGGGCGGCTGCGCCCGTTGCAGAGCCTTCGCTCATTTCGGAGTGAATGACGGTCTGGCCGGGGCGCAGTTGTGCGAGCATTGCCGTCAGGAGCTCGATCTTGGCGAGGCCGCCATCGACCACCAGGAGATTGTCGGAGCGGATCAGGTCGAGCGACAGGTCCGTCATCATCAGCACATAGAGCGCGGCAACGGCTGCGCGCTCCTCGCCCTCGACATCACCGCCGACGATCTTGCCGCTGATCTCCGGAAACGGCCCGCCGGCGGCCCAGGAAGGCAAGGCGAAGATGCCGCGCGCCATCACACGCTCGACCGCCTGCTGCGAGATCGGCTGGTTCCAGTTCTCGCTGATCAGGTCGTATTCACGGCCACCCATGAAGCGCAGAGACGGCGCCGGCTCACCGTCGACCGTGACATTGGAAATCATGTCGCGCTCCTGGTCGAGCGCGTCGAGCGGGCAGTCGAGATTGATGATGATGACCCAGGTGCCGGTCGAGACCAGCGTGAAGCCGGACAGGCCAGTCATGCGGTAATAGGCAAGTGCCGCATTGGAATCGTGCACGCCGTTGTGGACGCGGATTGAGCGGCTCGACCCGTCCGGCAAAGCAACGAGCGTCTCGCCGATCACGGCGCCCGCGGGCTCTATCTCCGGGAACATCTCGCGCCAGCCCAGCCGGTCGACCAGCGAGGAGAAGTCGCGCTTCAGCGGAGCCCATAGCTGGCTGTGCGCACCGAGATAGGACCATTCCGCCAGCGGGCGGCCGGAAAACCGCCAGCCCCAATATTGCGGATAGCAGAGGATCCACTGCGTATCGGCAAAGGCTTTCGGCTCTTCCTGCTTCAGCCAATAGATGTGGCGCGCGATGGAGAAGCCGAGCGGCAGCCAGGGCGTGTAGGTCTCCGAGAAATCCGGCAGCATCGGGTCGATCACCCGGGCGGTCGAGGGCGGGATCTCCTGCTCGTAATCCAGCACGGGATGGAGAAGCTCATCGCCGCGCACCAGAGCGAAGGCGCAGCCATGCGCCGAGACCATCAGCCCGTCGACATCGTGCTTGGCAACGACATCGGCGAGCTCACGGCTCATCCAGGCGAACAGGCGCTCGTCGTCGAGCACGTGCCGGCCACGATAATCCTTCCACACCGGTTTGGTGCGGCGCTCGTCCAGCAAGGTACCGTCGGGCGCAAACACAAACAGCTTCGAATTGGTCTTTCCGAGATCGAAAACTGCGAGTGTCCCGCTTGATGTCCGTTGGTTCACCGTCGCCTCGTAACTCACGCACCGGGCCTGTGGCTCGCGGTGACCAGTTCCTGTTTGCGACGCGCCGTCTCCAGCCCGACATCGATAAAGCGACGCGCGTGTTTGGCCAGCTCCATGTTGTCCTGCCAAAGATTGCGCCAGATAGCGGTCTTGCGCGACAGCTTTTCGTCGACAATTTCCGAGGAGAAGGATTCGAAGGTGATGTCATCCGCGTAACCGATGGCCACCAGAGCGTCGAAGATCGCCACCCAGTCGATGCTGCCGGTGCCAAGGAAGCCGCGATGGCTTTCACCGATGTGAAAATATCCGATCTTTCCCGCGGCGTGGCGCAGCGCCAGTGCGACGTCGGCCTCCTCGATGTTCATGTGAAACGTATCGAGATGGAGAAAGATATTGTCCGACCCGCTGGTCTCGATGAAGGCAAGCCCCTGCGCGGCGGTGTTGAGCAAATTGCTCTCGAAGCGGTTCACGATCTCGATATTGAGCGAAACGCCTGCGGCTTTCGCCTTTTCCGCGACCTCGGCCAAAGTGTGCGCGCTGCGCTTCCAACTGTCGGCGGTCGGAGCGGAAGTCTCCAGCCCGTGCGCCGTCTGGAGTATGCCGGCAAGCTTGCTGCCGCCAAGGTCCCGCGTGAGAGCCACCGTCCGCTCCAGAATGTCGACGCCACGCTCCGCTGTCGCCTTGTCGGCGCTCGATATGTCGCCCTCGGCGGGCAGACCGATGCTTATGGCGACGCCAAGGTCTCTGTCCGCGATGCTCTTGGCCAGGCGTGGAATGTCCACATGCGAGGGGTCCAGATAAGAAAGCTCGATGAGGTCGAAGCCGGCTTCCCTGCTCTGGTCGAGCGTCTTCTCCAGCGCCTCGCGATTGGAGCTTGCCGACCAGACGAATGAATGGATCCCGATACGCGACATGAAAATCTCCAACGATCTGCAGGAAATCGCAGCCGGCCCGGAAGCCGGCTGCATCAAGTCGAGGGCTAGCGAGCCGCGGTCCAGCCCTTGTACTCGCCGACATTTTCGGCCGTGATCAGCTTGGGATCGAGCAGGATGACATTCGGTTCGACCTTCTCGCCATTCATGATCTTGGCGGCAAGTTCCAGCGACTGCGCAGCCATGCCGTAAGGATCCTGGGAAGGGGTCGCCTTGAACGGCGTGTCGGCGCCCTTCTTCAGTTCCGCTTCGACATCCGGCGAGCCGTCGACGCCGGTCAGAATGAACTCATTGCGGTTGAGCTGCTTGGCCGCCAGGACGACGCCCATGCCGGTCGGGTCGTTGATCGCGAAGATCCCGTCGATTTTTGGGAATTTGGTGAACAGCGCCTGTGCAACCGCGAAGCCGCCGTCGCGCGACGCCTTGCCGTCCTGGTCGTCGGAGAGGACCTTGATCCCCGATGCGGCACCGAAAGCTTCCTTGCAACCCTTCACGCGATCGGCGATGGACGTCACCTGCGGGCCATTGACGATGATGACCTCGCCGGTCCCCTTGAGGTGATCGACGATGTACTGGCACGCCTGCCGCCCGGCAGAGACGTTGTCGGTCATCACCGTCACATCAGCCCCTTCCGCGCCGACATCGAAAGCCGCCACGACAATGCCGGCGGCCTTGGCCTTGGCGATGGCCGGGCCGATTGCCTTGGGGTCGACGGCGTTCAGCATGATGATGTCGACACCTGCCGCGATGAAATTATCGATCTGCGAGAACTGCTTGTTGAGATCGTAGTCCGATGAAACCGACGTGACTTCCACGTTGGGGTTGATCGACTTCGCCTTGTCGGTGATGCCGTTGATGGTGGCCACGAAGAACGGGTTGCCCAACGAGCCGACGGAAATGCCGACCTTGTTGAGATCCTTGGCGTGAGCTCCGGCAATCGCCACCGATGCAAGCAGTGCCGCCAAGGCAGCCTTCACTACAAATTTCATTTCTTCTCCTCCCGGTTGTCACAATTATCGTTGTTGAGGTTTCGCCAGTGCCATCATGTCCGGGCACCTGCCTGCAGCCGGTAGCGGTCCAGAGCGACTGCGATGATGATGACCAGACCTTTGATGATGTACTGCCAGATGTCCGACACGCCGGCGAGAATGAGGCCGTTGGACAGGACAGCGATGATCAACGCGCCGACAAGCGTGCCCCAGATCGAACCGACGCCGCCGACAAAACTCGTGCCGCCGAGTATGACGGCCGCGATCGCGTCGAGCTCATAGGATTGGCCAAGCTGCAAACCGTTCGCCGCGTAGAGGCGAGCCGCCGACATGGCGCCGCCGAGTCCGGCAAGGAGCCCGGACACGCCATAGACGAAAAGCAGGACCAGCGGCACCTTTATGCTGGCCAGCCGGGCGGCTTCGGCATTGCCGCCGACGGCGTAGATCCAGTTCCCCAGCACGGTGCGCTTCAGGATCACCCATGAGATGACGACCACGGAAAGCGCGATGATGACCAGCCAGGGAATGCGCAGGAACGAACTGTTCGCGATAAAATCGAACGGCAGGTCGGAGTTGAAAACGGTGGTATCGCCGCCCAGCAATCGTGCGACGCCGCGGACGGCAGTCAACGAGCCCAGCGTCACGATGAAGGGCGGAAGCTTGATATAGGCGACGAGAATTCCGTTGATCAGGCCGAAGCCCAAGCCGACGAGTATCGCGGCAGGCAGTCCGAGCATGCCGATATCGGGCATCAACGAGACGATGATGGCAACCATGGCCGATGCGGCCAGGATGGACCCTACCGACAGGTCGATCCCGCCGGTGAGAACGACAAACGTCATGCCCGCCGCGAGAACGATGTTGATCGCGGACTGCTGCATCACGATCAGCAGGTTGGTTTCGGTGAGAAAGCGCGGGTTGATGTATTGGAACACCAGCGCCAGGACGACCAGGATCGGCAGCATTCCTGCCGCCGCAAACAGCGAGCGGAAACGCGCCGACGAAGGCGCGGAAGCCGGGGAGATGTTCGTTTCCTGACTCATTGCCCTGCAGCCCCGGTTGCCAGCTCCATGATCGCCTCCTGGCTGATCGGTCGGTCAGGCTGGGATGCCACTTCTCCCACCAGCCTTCCGTCGCGCATCACCAGCGCGCGATCGGCGACGCCAATCACCTCCGGCAATTCGCTCGAAATCATCAGGATGCCGACGCCGCGCGCCGCCAGGCCATCGATCAGGCGGTAAATCTCCGACTTGGCGCCGACGTCGACGCCGCGCGTCGGCTCGTCGAGGATGACGACCTTTGGCTGGGTCTCCAGCAGCCGCGCCAGCAGTACTTTCTGCTGGTTGCCGCCCGACAGCGAACCGACATTGACGCGACCGGATTTGGTGCGAATGGATAGGCTTGAAATTGCTTGCGCAGATCGTTTCTCGGCGGCTGCGAAATTGCGGAGGCCGAGCGCATAGGCATCGCCGGATTGCACGCCGATGTTGATGTTGTCGGAAATCGACATTTCGAGGAACAAGCCGAGTTGCTTGCGGTCCTCGGTCAGGTACGCGATGCCCTCCCGAAACGCATCGATCGGGGAGTTGATGGTCACGGGACGGCCGGCAAGTTTCATCGTGCCGGCCCGGCGCTGGTCCGCGCCGAAGATCAGGCGTGCGAGTTCGGTGCGACCGGACCCGACCAGTCCGGAAAGCGCCAGCACCTCGCCCTTGTGTAAGTCAAAGGAACAGTCTTTCAAAAGGCGGCCATCGGACAGTCCGCGAACCTCGAGCACGACTTCGCTGGCGGCCGAAGGGCTGCGATGATCTTTCTTGTAAAAAGTCGAAAGGTCCCGGCCCACCATCATCGAGACAAGGCGCGAGGCACTGAGTTCTGAGCGTTCCAGCGTGCCCACATAGCCCGCATCGCGAAGGACGCTGACCCTGTCGGCCAGCTGATAGATCTCTTCCATCCGGTGGCTGATATAGATGATAGCAATGCCCTGGCGCTTCAGTTCGGCGATGACGTCGAACAGCCGATCCGTCTCGCGCGTGGTCAGCGAGGTGGTCGGCTCGTCCATGACGATGATCTTGGCATCCGCGGACAGCGCTCGCGCGATTTCGACCATTTGTCGCTCGCCCAGCGAAAGGGCTGCCACCTTGGTGCGCGGCGCCAATGACAGGCCCAGACGTTTCAGGGCTGCCGTTGTGCGCATGGCCATCGCGCCGGCGTCGACGATGCCGAAACGCCGTGGCTCATTGCCGAGAAAGATATTCTGGGCGACCGTCAAATTCGGAGCGAGCGAAAGTTCCTGGTAGATCACGGCGATGCCGTTGTTTCGAGCGCGCTTGGGATCGCCACCCGGCATCGCCACCCCGTTGACGAATATCTCGCCTCCGGGATCTGGCCGATAGGCGCCCGACAGCACTTTCATGAGCGTCGACTTGCCGGCACCGTTTTCACCCATCAGCGCGTGCAACTCGCCCGCCTGGACGGTCAGCGATACGCCGCGAAGCGCCCGCACCGCCCCGAACGTCTTGCTGATGTTGCGCATCTCCAGCGCCGGGGTCATGCCGATCCTCCAGTCGCCATCAACACCGTGACACCGGCACCTTCCAGCATCTTGGCAGCCTGATCGGACAAGCCGTCATCCGTAATGACCGTGCCGACGCGCGAGAGCGGCAGCGAGACATTGCGCGCCTGGATCGAGAATTTGCGGCTGTCGGCCAGCACGATGACCTGGTCTGCCTGCCGGCTGAGCTCCTGAATGGAGCGAACCATCAAGGGATGAGATTCCAGCAAGCCGTCGGGGCCGATGCCTTGCGCGCCCAAAAAAAACTTCGAGGCATAGAAATCGGCGGACTGCGACGGCGAATAGATGACGCGCGGCTCACGGTGCAATTCGCCGCCGGCAATCGTCAGGTTGCATTTGCCGTGCTCACCCAGATAGGCGGCAAGCGGCATGGAATTGGTGAACAGGCGGACGTTGCGTTCCGCCAGCTTGACCCCAAGGTGGTAGCAGGTCGAGCCACCATTGACGATGACGGCATCGCCATCCTGCACCATGGTCGATGCCAGTTCGGCGATTTGACGCTTGGCGTCGACGGCGAGATCCCGGTTTTCATCATAAGGCCGGGCGAAGGCAGTGGTCTGGGAGGCCGCGCCGTCGAGGGCTGAGATGCCGCCATAGACCTTCCGTGCACCGCCGGACTGGTCGATCTTGTCGATGTCGCGCCGGATGGTGGCCGCCGAAACGCCAAGATGTTCCTGCAGCTCGCGCACCGACGCAAAGGGCCGATCGCGCAGCAGCTCGATGATCTGCCGATGGCGGACCAAATCGTTCAAGCCAAATCCTCCCGTGACGACCCGAGAACCGAGCGCCATGATCCAAGTTACGCAAAAATGAGGATCACGCAAGCCATTTGTGAAAAACTTCGCTCATACTGCAATGCATATAAGCAGTTAGCAGGCGCAATATGATTGACTTCAATCTTTCATGATTGACAAACTGCACACATTGGCCTGATTTTACGCTCGTGCCGCGCCCGGGAGGCCGGCGGGAGGATTTCGACATGCTCGACAAACAGCCGGCGCGGCTCGCCAATCTCTGGAACGACGGGAAGGCTGCTGCGATGAGCGAGCCGGAGCGGCTCGTCTATCGCTCCAATCTCTTGGGTTCGGACAAGCGCATCACCAATTACGGCGGCGGCAACACGTCATCGAAGGTCTGGCAGAAAGACCCGTTGACCGGCGAGGACGTCGAGGTCCTGTGGGTGAAAGGTTCGGGCGGCGACAGCGCTTCGATCAAGCTCGACGGCTTCGCCACGCTTTACATGGACAAGCTGCGCGCGCTGAAGAACCTCTATCGCGGTGTCGAGCATGAGGACGAGATGGTCGGCTACCTGCCGCACTGCACCTTCAACCTCAACCCGCGTGCGGCTTCCATCGACACACCTCTGCATGCCTATGTGCCGAAGCCCTTCGTCGACCACATGCATCCCGACGCGATCATCGCCATCGCGGCTGCCCGGAACTCCGAAAGCCTTACGAAGACGATCTTCGGCGACACGATCGGCTGGCTGCCATGGAAACGGCCAGGCTTCGAACTTGGCCTGTGGCTGGCGAAATTCTGTGCCGAGAACCCTGAGGCGCGCGGCGTCATCCTGGAAAGCCACGGCCTTTTCACCTGGGGCGACACGCCAAAGGCGTGCTACGAAACAACCGTCGACGTCATCAACCAGGCCATCGACTGGTTCGAGCGCGAGACAATGGGCAAGCCGGCCTTCGGCGGCGCGGTCACGCGGTCCTTGCCGGCGCCCGAGCGGCGCGCCATTGCAGCGAGGCTGATGCCGATCGTGCGCGGCATGATCTCGAAGCCCGGTGCTGCGAAGATCGGTCATTTCGACGATTCCGACGCGGTGCTCGAATTCGTGAATTCGGCTGAGTTGCCGGCGCTTGCGCCGCTCGGGACCTCCTGCCCCGACCATTTCCTGCGCACCAAGATCCGGCCGCTGGTTATCGGCTTCGATCCCGCCAAACCGGACATCGATGCTGTCGTGGCGGCGCTGCCTGCCGCGCTCGACGCCTACCGCGCCGACTACCAGGCCTATTACGAGCGCTGCAAATATGCCGACTCGCCTGCGATGCGAGACCCCAACGCCGTGGTCTATCTGATGCCGGGCGTCGGCATGTTCACCTTTGCCGCCGACAAGGCGACCGCGCGCATCTCGGCCGAATTCTACGTCAACGCCATCAACGTCATGCGCGGTGCGGCGGCTGTCTCCTCCTATGCCGGCCTGCCGGAACAGGATGCCTTCGACATCGAATACTGGCTGCTCGAGGAAGCCAAGCTGCAGCGCCTGCCGAAACCAAAATCGCTGGCCGGACAGATCGCCTTCGTCACCGGCGGCGCCGGCGGCATCGGCAAGGCGACAGCCATCCGGCTTTTGCGCGAGGGCGCCTGCGTGGTCGTGGCAGACATCGACGAGGCGGCACTCGGCACAGCGCAGGATGAACTGGGCAAGGTCTTTGGCAAGGATTTCGTGCGCACCGTCAGGCTCGACGTGACCGACGAAGCCGGCGTTGCAACTGCCTATGCCGACAGTGCGGTCGAATTCGGTGGAGTCGACATCCTGGTATCCAATGCCGGCATTTCCTCTGCGGCGCCGGTCGAAGACACTGAGCTGTCGATGTGGAACCGCAACATGGATATCCTCGCCAAGGGTTATTTCCTGGTGTCGCGCGAGGCTTTCCGCACCTTCAAGCAGCAGAAGCTCGGCGGCAACATCGTCTTCATCGCTTCCAAGAACGGGCTTGCCGCCTCACCCAATGCCGCAGCCTATTGCACGGCCAAGGCAGCCGAGATCCATCTTGCCCGCTGCCTGGCACTGGAGGGCGCGGACCATCAGATCCGCGTCAATACGGTGAATCCCGACGCCGTGCTGCGCGGTTCCAAGATCTGGACCGGCGAATGGCGCGAGCAGCGCGCGGCTGCCTATTCCATGCAGCCGGACGAATTGGAAGAACACTACCGCAAGCGTTCGATGCTGAAACGCTCGGTGTTCCCGGAAGACATCGCCGAGGCGGTCTACTTCCTGGCGTCCGACATGTCGGCGAAATCGACCGGCAACATCATTAATGTCGATGCCGGCAACGCACAGAGCTTCACGCGCTGAACACCAAGCAGTGGACCGCTGCGCGTGAGACGACCGGCATCGTCAAATGCCGGTCGCCTGCTTCAGGAAGTTACGCTCCAGTCACGTAAGGCAGCAGCTCGAGCGTACCGCGATAGATCATGTCGCCGGCCACATAGAGGATGACGACGAGGCCGACATAGGCGATCCAGCGATGCTTCTGCAGCAGGTTGGCGATGAAGCTCGCGGCGATGCCCATCAGCGCGATCGACAGGACGAGCCCAAACACCAGGATTTCCGGGTGTTCGCGCGCCGCACCGGCAACCGCCAGAACGTTGTCGAGTGACATCGAAACGTCGGCGATGACGATCTGCCAGGCGGCCTGGGCAAAGGTCTTGTTCGGGACAGCCGTTGTGCCGCCATGCGGAACGTCACCAGCGGCTTCGAATGCAAGCGCCTCCTGGCCGTGGCCACTTTGCAGCTCGCTCCACATCTTCCAGCAGACCCAGAGCAGAAGCAGGCCGCCGACGAAGAGAAGCCCGACGATCTGGAGAAGCTGGGTGGTGGCGGCAGCAAAACCAATGCGCAGGACGGTGGCGGCGATGATGCCGATCAGGATCGCCTTGGCACGCTGGTGCCTGGGCAGGCCTGCCGCGGCAAGGCCGATGACGACGGCATTGTCGCCGGCCAGCACCAGGTCGATCATGATGACCTGGAACAGCGCTGTCATCGCTTCGGGAGTCAGGAAGGAATTGATAAGTTCAGTCATACGGCACCCTTTGTATCTGCAGGGCGGCGTAGCTTTCAGAGCTGCTCTGGCGCGATCGCGCTAGCGTATCAACACTGCCAGAATTCAGGGACGTCTCAGCCAGGCCACCGGATTGAAATCCCAGTCCGACATCACAGCCTGGATGGCTGCCAGAGGGGCCCGGCCTGGTGGACCTCCCCTACTCGACATGGCGGCAAAATTCAATGCCCAATGCCAGAGGGCGCACGCCGAACGGCGACGGCCCCGTTCGAAACGTCAGACGACGGTCTCGCCGCCATCGACGACAAGGATCTGCCCGGTGACATAGGAAGAGCGATCCGAAACCAGGAACAGGATGGGCTCGGCGATCTCGGAAACCTCCGCCCAGCGGCCGAGCGGCACCTTGGTTTTTATGTATGTCTCAATCGCGTCGCGCCCGCCCATCTGGGAAATGAAAGGCGCGTTGAACGGCGTATCGACCCATCCCGGACACAATGCGTTTACGCGCACGCCAAAGCGCGCGTAGTCACCCGCCATCTGCCGCGTCATGGCGATGACCGCATGCTTGGTGGTGGTGTAGGCGATCATTTCCCGATCGTAGAGTACGCCCGAACTGGAAGAGGTGTTGAGGATCACGCCGCGGCCGGCTCGTTTCATGATCGGCATGACGGCACGCGCGGCCATGAAATGCGCGCGCACGTTCAGATCCCAGGAACGGTCGAACCCCTCAACCTCGACCGTCTCCAGGTCGCCGGCGATCTGAACGCCGGCGTGATTGTGCAATATGTCGATCCGGCCATGACGATCGGAGACCGCAGCAATCCCCTCGCGCAAGGCCCGATCGTCCGTGACATCGAGCGCGAGCTGCTCGGCGCTGCCGCCGGATGCGCAGATACGCTGCACCGTGCTGGCTGCCTTGGCCGCGTCGATGTCGGCCACGATCACATGTGCGCCCTCGCGCGCCATGATGGCCGCGCCGGCTTCGCCGATACCCGAGCCTGCCCCGGTGACGACAGCAACACGATTGCGAAGGATCATGACAGTTCCGTCCAAAGCAATTCCAGGAAAAGTGTGAAACGGTTTTCCGTCCGGAATTGCGTTAAAACAAAGAGCTAGAGCGTTTCCGTGAAAAACGGGAAGGCCCTAGCTGGCAATTTTCTTTTCGCGCATGAGGATGCGCGCAATGACGATCAGGACCAGCGAGGCCACGAGAACCATGGTTGCGACAGCGTTGATCTCCGGGGTGACCCCACGCCGGATCGACGCGAAGACGTAGATCGGCAAAGTCGTCTTCGAGCCGGCAACGAAGAAGGCGATGATGAAGTCGTCAAAGGAAAACGTGAAGGCAAGGAGAAAGCCCGCGACGATGGAGGGCCTGATCTGCGGCAGCACGATTTCGCGGAAGGTGGTGAGGGGAGAGGCATAGAGGTCGCCCGACGCTTCGACGATATCGCGCCCGAGGCTGGCGATGCGGGCCTTCACGATCATCGTGACGAGCGCCATCGAAAACAGCCCATGCGCCGCGATGATCGAACCGTAGCCGAGACTCAACTTGGGAACGTTGGTGCCCGGCCAGACGCTGGCCAGCATCGGGTTGACGAAGGAGAACAGCTCCGCCAATGCAACCAGGGTCGCGATGCCTATGACGACGCCCGGCACAACGATCGCCGCCGCAAACAGGCCGTCGAAGATGGCGCGAACGCGTGGGCCGACACGCTCCAGACCGATGGCAGCCATGGTTCCAAAAACCGCAGCCAAACCTGCGCTGGTAAAGGCAATGATCAGGCTGGTCTGCAACGCTTCCATCAGGAAGGGATTGGAAAGCGCGCGGCCGTACCACTGCGTGGAGAAGCCTACGAGCTCGCTGGCGTTGCGCCCCGAATTGAAGGAGAACAGGACGACCAGCGCGATCGGCGTATAGAGAAACAGATAGACTGCAAAAACCAGCGCGCGCATCACATCAGATCCACCTGGCGGGTGCCGGCGACACGCCATGCGATGCGCATCGCGATGAGCAGGACCATAACCACCACCGCAACGAGCGTGACTGCGATGGCCGAGCCGAATGGCCAGTTGCGCGACTGCAGGAACAAATCCACCAGCGCGTTGCCGATGAAGAAGACCTTTCCTCCGCCGAGCAACTGCGGGATCAGGTATTCGCCGAGCAGCAGGATGGTGACGAGCGCGATGCCGGTCATGACGCCGGGCAGCGAGAGCGGCACCGTTATGCCGAAGAAGGTCGAGAATGGATGCGCGCCGAGGTCGGCCGAAGCCTCAAGCAGGCGCCGGTCCAGCTTTTCGAGGCTGACATAGATCGGCAGGATCATGAGCGGCAGGTAGCCATAGACGATGCCGAGCAGGACCGCGCCCGGCGTGTTCAGGAGCCGCACGTCGCTGAAGCCGACGAGGTCGAGGAGGTGCGGGATGCCGCGCCCGCCAAGCAGGTACATCCAGGCATAGGTGCGTACCAGCATGCTTGTCCAGAACGGGACGACGACAAGCGAAACCAGCAGCATTCGATGTCTCGGATCGGCTTTGACGGCAAGATAATAGGCAACAGGATAGGCAACCAGCAGGCACGCCAGGGCCCCGATCGGAGCGAGCGTCAACGTGTTTGCGAAAGCCGCGGCGCGCGCGCCCAGATTGGCGAACTGAGCGAGCGTGAACGCCGGCTGGTAGCCACCTTCCGGCGCCCGTTCGCCGAAGGAAAAGACGATGATCGCTATGAACGGCAGCACCAGGAAGACGACGAGCCATGCCGCTGCCGGTCCGAGCAGCATGGCCGTGACCATCCGTCTCCTATTGTCTGTCGAGATCATCATCGACCTGCCAACATGCGCTCACTTTCGAGAAAGACCATCCGATCCTGCCGCTGACGCGAGGATCAGATGGCGTGGATAAGGGAGAGCGCAGCCGCTCAAGCCGACTTGAAACGCGCCATCAGTTCAGCCCGGCCCGGATCGGTGAGCGTGACGGCCGCGCCAAACTCCAGCGGCGTCAATGCGGCCTCGTCTGGATAGACGATCTTGTTGGACACGATCTCCTTCGGCAGCAGTTCCAGCACGCGGCTGTCGGTGGTGGGAGCGCCGTTCGCGGTATGCTCCTTGACCGCGACTTTCGGGTCCATGAGATAGTTGAGCAATGCGTAGCCGGCCGCCTTGTTGGGTGCGTCCTTGGGGATTGCGTAGTAGTCGGTCCAGATCTCGCCGCCGTCCTTGCCGAGGATATAATGGATCTCGGGAATGTCGCGATTGAGCTGGGCACCGTCATTGGTCCAGCACATCGTCATCCAGGCGTCGGTTGCCCGCATTGCCGGCTGATAGTCGCTGTTGATGGCAAACAGATGCGGCTTGACCTTGATCAGCAGCTCTTCCGCCTTTGCAAGGTCCTCGGGCTTGATCGAGTTGAAGTCGAGGCCGAGCGAAACCAGCGCGCTGCCGATGGTGGTGAGCTGGTAGTCGTGCACCATGGCGCGTCCGTCGGCCTCGCCCTGCGCGATTTCGAAGAAATCCTTCCAGCTGGTGAGCGGCGCCTTGATCTTTGACGTGTTGACGGCAAAGCCGGTCGTGCCCCAGTTCTTCGGCAGCGCATAGGTCTTGCCGTCGATCTGCCCTTCCTTGGTGAAACGCGGATTTTCCGACGCGGCGCTGAAGTTCGGCAGCTTGGCCAGATCGAGTTCATCGATGAGACCGAGCTTGTGGTAGGTGGCGATGGTGTAGTTGGTGGGCACGAACAGCGACCAACCGGTTGCACCGGCCTGGAGCTTTGCCAGCATTTCCTCGTTCGAGCCGAAGACATTGACCTCCACGGCGACACCGGTTGCCGCCTTGAAGTTCTCGAATGTCGCCGGGTCGTGGTAGTTCGGCCAGGTGGCAATCGACATCTGAGATCCTAGATCTTCGGCATAGGCCGGCGTCGAAATCGCGCCCGGCACGCGCGACATGACTGCGGTCGCGAGCCCAAGACCGGTCGCGGTGAGGAAATGGCGTCTGGTCACCGAACCGCGCTTGAGCCGCATGAATTCATCCATGAAGCCTTGAGCTGTGATCGGCAGATTTTCCTTATGTCTGTTGGCCATGTGTGTTCCCTTCTGGTTGGGCTGCATGCGAAGCCGGAAAGAGATGGGCCGCGGCGGGATCGAAGCCGAGACGAACTGACTGCCCCGGTTCGACAAGCTGACCCTCGTCAGTGCTGCGGTCTGCAGTTACGAGAAAATCGCCGAGCGCCGGGACAGACACCGAATATTCGACGGAGGATCCGAGGAAGATCCTATGCGTCACCGTGCCGGCGAAACCTTCGCCGCGCGGTTCGCCGCCGGGCGTCAGCCTTATTGCCTCGGGTCTTATTGCCAGCGTCGTTTCGCCGGCGCCTATGTTGCGCTCGGCGCCCACGTCCAGCGCGGAGCCGTCGGGCAGGCGAAGCGTGCGGCCGTCGGCTTCGAGCGTCGCTTGGATGTGGTTGGTCTTGCCGACAAAGTCGGCCACGAACAGGTCGGCGGGACGATCATAAACATCCTGCGGCGCCCCCAATTGCTTTATGGCGCCCCCGCTCATCACACAGACGAGATCGGCCATCGACAAGGCTTCTTCCTGGTCGTGGGTAACGAGGACGAAGGTGATGCCAAGCTCGCGCTGGAGCGTTTGCAATTCGATCTGCATGGCCGAGCGCAGCTTCTTGTCGAGCGCTGCCAAAGGCTCGTCGAGGAGCAGAACCGACGGGCGGTTCACCAGGGCACGAGCCAGCGCCACGCGCTGTTGCTGGCCGCCCGACATTTCATGGATGCGGCGATTGGCAAAACCACCCAGCCGAACCATTTCCAGCGCTTCACCGACGCGGCGCTTTATCTCCTGCGCCGGAATTCTGGGGCGCATCTGGCGAAGCCCATAGGCGACGTTCTGCTCGACATTGAAGTGCGGGAAGAGCGCATAGTGCTGAAAGACCATGTTGACCGGGCGGCGATATGGCGGAACGCCGTTCATGCCGCTACCCGCGATCAGAACCTCGCCCGAGGTCGGCTGCTCGAACCCGCCGATCATCCGCAGGCATGTGGTCTTGCCGCAACCGGACGGTCCAAGCAGCGCCAGAAAGGCGCCCTTCGGGACATTCAGGCTGATGTTCCTGACGGCCGTTACGGCGCCATACGCCTTTGTGACCGAACGGAACTCGATGTCGTCCCTCGCAGCACTTCCCACTTAACTTCCCCATTATCGGCGGCCGGCAATCTGCGCTGCCCTGCCACCCTTTTGGAGGTCAGCCTATTCAGGAATGCATGGCGAGATATATACCCCGAGAGTGGTATTTTTTCCGATTTGTTGCCATGGGAGGTATATGCCCTCGAAGGGAACGGTCCTGCGAGGAAGGGAGCCGGTGGGTGAGTATAGACGTTGAGGGATTGCTCGCAGCCTTTCCGCCCACCGTCGGCCGGCAGTCGATGGACGACGCCGAAGTCGGTGAGACCCTCCACCGGATACTGCGAGCGCTGGTTCGGATCGATCACCTGGTCATCTTCGCCTATCGCGGCAAGGAGAGACCGATCGATCTCTACGATACTTTCAACGCGCAAGAACGCATCGTCTTCGTGACACTGTACCAGGCCGGTCCCTACCTGCTCGACCCGTTCTTTCACACGGCCATCCAGCGGAGAACCGGCGTATTTCGGATGCGGGAACTGGCGCCCGACCGCTTCTTCTCCAGCGAATACCACCGCACCTATTACATCCAGACCGGGCTCGCGGAAGAGGTCGGCTTCTTCATCCCGCTCGATGACGAGATAACGGTCGTGCTTTCTCTGATGCGCAGCGAGAAGACCGGACCTTTTCCGCCGTCCGAGTTCGCGCTGATCCGCAAAGCGGAACCGCTGGTCTCGGCCATGGTGCGCCAGTTCTGGTCGCAGATCGCGCCACGTTTTGACGCAGCGAAGACCGGCAAGCGCCGCGGACGCAAAGCAGAAGCGTCGCGCCCTCCGGTCGATACGGTGTGGCGTGATCTCAACCTGACCTCGCGCGAAGCGGCCATCGTCGAACTGGTGCTGCAGGGCCATTCATCCGAGTCGATCGGACTGCGCCTCGGCATCTCGACGGGAACGGTGAAGGTCCACCGGCGCAACGTCTACCGCAAACTCGGCATTTCCTCGCAGATCCAGCTTCTGTCAATCTACCTCGAGCGACTGGAATGACGACCTGGGCGGCACGTTCCAGCCGCGATGGCGACTTCACCGTTGCCGAACCGGTGAAACGCGACGGCGGCCGGCGAATGATCGCCGGCCGCTGTCGTCGGATATCGCCTCCTACAGGCCGTTATCCTTCAGGATCTGCGGCGCGTTTTCCTTGGTGATCGTCAGGGTCGGCAGGATGACGGTCTTCTCGACCTTCTCGCCACCGAGGAATTTCAACGCCTGGCGCAGACCTTCGGCGCCCGGCGTGGCGTAGAGGAAAGTCGCCGACAGTTCGCCCTTGTTGACGAGTTGCACGCCCTCATTGGGCAGGCCGTCGATGCCGATGAACTTGATGTCCTTCTCGCGCCCGACATCCTTGGCGGCGAGATAGGCGCCATAGGCCATCGGGTCGTTGTGGCCGTAGACCAGGTCGATCTTCTCGTTGTTGCGCAGGGCGGTTGCCATGATGTTGTAGGCCTGATCCTGCTTCCAGTCGCCCGACTGCTTGTCGAGCAGGTACTTGATGCCCGGCTCCTTGTCGGTGAATTCATGGAAGCCATCATGGCGATCATGGGCGGCCTGCGTGCCCATGCCACCCCAGATCTCGACGACATTGCCGGCAGCCTTGCCCTTGCCGCCGAGAAGCTCGACGGCATATTCACCCGCCGCACGGCCGATCAGCTTGTTGTCGCCGCCCACAAACTGCGTGAAATCCTTGGTCTCGACATTGCGGTCGAGCACGAAGACCGGGATCTTGGCCTCGATCGCCTTCTGCACGACGCCGGTGAGACCGGCCGATTCCTTCGGCGAGATCAGCAGTGCATCGACCTCCTGCTGGATCAGGTTCTCGACATCGGCGACCTGCTTCTCGGTCTTGTCCTCGCCGTCGGTGATGATGAGATTGACGTTCGGGTGCTTGGCGGCTTCGGCCAGGATGTCTTTGTTGAACTGCGCGCGCCACGGCTCGATGGTGGTGACCTGGCTGAAGCCGATGGTCCATTTCTTGTCTTCGGCGACGGCACTGCCCGGCATCAGCACGGTGGTGGCAGTGAGCATAGTCGTCAGGGCCGTCAGCCCCAGGAATTCACGGCGTTTCATTTGCGTTTCCTCCGATTGATCGAGACTGCGTCTCTCTTGTCGTCCGCTCCTCCGCGGACGTTGGCACCAACGCCGACCGCTTCCGCGGCAGGCGTAAATGGGAAAAGAGGTCGGCGGCGTTGCGCTCCTGTACGAGCACGGTGCCGATGATGATCAGGCCCTTCAGCACGAGCTGTAGGTTCGAATTGATGTTGTGCAGCTGCAGGATGTTGGAGAGCAGCCCGAAGATCAGCACACCACAGAAGGTGCCGGCGAGACTGCCGCGGCCGCCCATCAAGCTGGTGCCGCCGATGACGACGGCTGCGATGGCGTCGAGCTCCAGCCCGGCGCCGGCATCCGGTTTGCCCTGGCGGTATTGCGCCACATAAAGCACGGCGGCAATGCCGGCGAGCAGGCCCGACATGGCATAGGTCGCGATCTTGACCCGGCCGGCGGCAATGCCGGACAGCTTGGCGGCTTCCTCATTGCCGCCGATGGCATAGACATAGCGGCCGAATGGCGTGAAGCGCAGCACGGCGCCATAGAGGATGATAGCGCCGAGGAAGAACAGTCCTGGCATCGGGATGATGCCGAAGGCGAGCGAACGCAGGACTTCGAAGTCTTCAGTCGCGTTGGAGCCGGTATAGACCGGCAGCACGGCATTGTTCTGCCCAGCGGTGAGGCGGGCGATGCCGAGCGCCGTCACCATCATGGCCAGCGTGACGATGAAGGGCTGCAGCCGGCCCGCGACGATGATGACGCCGTTCAAGGCGCCGAACAGCAAGCCGACGCAAGGTGCGACGATCAGCACGCCGAGCACGCCGAACTTGGAACCGACCTGCGGCAGCAGGAACCACAGCGCCAAAGCACATAAGATAACGCCTGCCACGGCAGGCAGCGCTACACCACGCACCGTATCGAGCTGGGCGGCGCGATGCGGCGCGCCCTCGGCGGACTTGGCGAGATTGGCGAACAGGAAGCGGGTGGCCACCACGCCAATGAACAGGGCGACGAAGGCGACCGCTGGAAGGCCCATGACAGCTGCCGGCGTGGCACCGGGCATGGTCAGGAGCATCGCCGTCACCACCGTGCATATCGCCATCAGCGAACCGACCGAAAGATCGATGCCACCCGTGATGATCACCGCCGTCATGCCTGTGGCGATCAGGCCGGTGGTGGAGACCTGCCGCAGCACGTCGAGCAGGTTGCCGTAGGACAGGAAGATGTTGCTGCCCTTGGAGGTGACCGGCGAGGAGAAAACGCCGATCAGGAAGATGGCGATCAGCCCCCAGTAAAGCTTGGTGCGCGACAGGACCCTCAGCGCGCTCATGCCGCCGTCCGTCCGTTGGCATGCCGCGGTGCTGCCAGTTGCATGATGCGTTCCTCGCTGGCTTGGTTGCGGGGGAGAATGCCGGTCTGGCGGCCTTCGGCCATCACCAGGATGCGATCCGACAGGTGCAGCAGTTCCGGCATCTCCGAACTCACCACGATGATGGCCAGCCCCTGGTCGGCGAGCTTGAAGACGAGGTCGTAGATCTCCCGTTTGGCGCCGATATCGATGCCGCGGGTCGGCTCGTCGAGCAGCAGGATGCGGGGCTTGGTGGCCAGCCACTTGCCGATCACAACCTTCTGCTGATTGCCGCCGGACAAAGTGTTGGCGATCTGGTCGATGCCGCTGCAGCGGATACCGAGCGCCTTGACCGCCTCGTCGGCCAGCGCCTTTTCGCCGGATACGGAGCGCAGGCCGAAACGCGACAGCGCGCCGACCAATGGCAGCGCGACATTGTCGACGATCGAGGCCTTGAGATAGAGGCCTTCCGCCTTACGGTCCTCGGTGACCAGGGCGATGCCGAGATGGCGCGCATCGCGCGGCGAGCGGATCGCCACCGGCTTGCCGTCAAGCCGGATATCGCCGTCGACCCTGCCCTGGGCGCTGCCGAAGATCGCCTGCAGGATTTCGGTGCGGCCGGCTCCGAGCAGACCGCCTATCCCCAGGATCTCGCCGCGCCCGAGATCGAAGCTGACGCCGGAAATCACCCGCCGCCAACCGTTGCGATCCGCGCGATCGAAGGAAAGGTCGCGCACCGTCAGGATCGGCATGTCGTAATGGGCAGCGCGCATCGCCGTGGACGCATCGAGCAAAGTGCGCCCGACCATGGCGGCGATGAGCTTGTCCTCGTTCAGCTCGCTCATGGCGCGCGTCAGCACATGGCGGCCGTCGCGGAACACGGTGGTGCGATCGGCAAGGTGCATGACCTCGTCGATGCGGTGCGAGATGTAGACGATGGCGACGCCCTGTGCGGCCAGCTGGCGCATGATGCGGAAAAGCCGCTGGCATTCGGCCGGCGACAGCGCCGAGGTCGGCTCGTCCATGATCAGGATGCGGGCATTCTTCGACAGCGCCTTTGCGATCTCGACCAGTTGCTGTTCGCCGACGCGCAGGCCGCCGACCCGCGCCTCGGGATCGAGGTCGATGCCCAGCGATGCGAGCAGGGTGCGCGACGCGGCGAGGCTCGCCTTGCGGTCGACGATCAGGCCTGCGATCAGCTTTTCCCGACCGAGGAAAATGTTCTCGGCCACGGTGAGTTCGGGGACGAGATTCAGTTCCTGATGGATGATGGCGATGCCGGCGTCCTCGGCGTCGCGCACGCCGGAAAACCGCACCGGCTGGCCGGCAACCGAGATCGTTCCGTCGTAGTCCGTATAGACCCCGGAAACGATCTTCATCAGCGTCGACTTGCCGGCGCCGTTTTCGCCCATCAGCGCGTGGATCTCGCCGCGCCTGAGATCGAAACTGACGTCGCTCAGCGCCACGACGCCGCCGAAGGCCTTCGAGACGTTGTTGGCGGCGAGCACGGGCTGCCCCGGCGAAGGGGCGCCATGATCCTGTGGAAATTCACGGTCGGCCATGACAGGAACGGCCTCCCTACCGCGCTGCCAGTCACGGCAAAAAGCTAATCTAAACGTTTCGAACTAGTCAAGGATGGAGTTAGAGGCTCAAGGCGATGTTTTTTTGATTCTTGCTAAAAACAGGAGAATTCCATAGGTATTGGCAATTGATGCGCTTCAAAACGTTTCGAAAATGACCGAGCCAGGCCTCAGAAAATCCCGAAAAAGCGGCGCGCCCACCATGCTGCACGTGGCGGAAGCTGCACGCGTTTCGGTGGCAACGGTGTCGGCCTATATCAACGGCACGACCACGGTCAGCCAGGAGCTTTCCGGCCGCATCGAACAGGCAATCCGCGAGATCGGCTACAAGCGCAACGCCATCGCGCGCAGCCTCAAGCTCGGCACCACGCGTACCATCGGCCTGACGGTGCCGCACATCACCAACCCGTTCTTCACCGACGTCGTCTCCGTCATCCAGCAGGCCTTCGACCGCGCCGGCTATGCGGTGATGCTGTGCTGCACCGATGAGGACCTGAACAACCAGGACGAACAGATCCGGCTGCTGCTCGACCGCATGGTCGACGGTCTGATCATCGCCCGCGTCGGCGACGGCGCCTATCTTAAAGAAACGGTCGAACGCGCCAATGTGCCGGTCGTCCTGGTCGACCGCGAAGTCGACGGGGTCGACAGCGACCGGGTCGTGCTCGACAACCACCAGGCCGTGTTCGAGGCGATCACCTACCTGCTCGAACTCGGCCACCGCCGCATCGGCTACATCACCGGCGCCTTCAACATCACGCCGATGCGCGACCGCATGACAGGCTATCATGAAGCGCTGCTCAATGCCGGGGTGGCCTTCGACCAGAGCCTGGTGCGTTCCGGCGACCTGCACGAGGCCGACGGCTACACCGCCGCCATGCAACTGCTCTCCCTGCACGACCGTCCGACCGCGATCTTCTCCGCCAACAACCCGATGGTGGTCGGTGCCATGAAGGCGATCCGCGACCTCGGCCTGTCCTGCCCGGAGGATGTCTCCGTCATCTGCTTCGACGATTTCCCCTGGGCCGATGTCTTCAACCCGCAGCTGACCACGATCGCCCAACCGGTGCAGGCAATCGGCGAGCAGACAGCGAGCCTGTTGCTCGACCGCCTCAACGGCAATCGCGAAGCGCCTTCGCGCAGGCTCGTGCTGAAGGGACGGCTGATGGTGCGCAATTCTTGTCGGCCAGTGCAGGCGCTGACCAGCGTGCCGACAGTGGTTGCTGCCTCTTCTACCTGATCAGCGTGAAGGTATCCCTACCCTCCTCAAAGGGTAGGACAATCGCTTGTGGCTTGTGCGGGGCATTCCCTTCACTCTTCCGGAAGGGCAACCGTGTTCATGCGCCGCCGCCAAACAACGTCTCGATCCGATCGCCGCCCATGCGATCGAAATCGTCCGGCACAGAGAACTGTCCGGCCATGAACCCGACACGACGGGTTCGCCGGCTGCCGGAGCCTTCATTGCGACGACTTTTTACTATCGGCTTGCCGGATCTGGCGATGATAAACGGCTCACCCTTTGCTGCTTTATCGATGAGGCGCGAGAGATGTGTCTCAGCCTCTCGAATATCAACGATGCGCATAAAGTCTCCAACGATTAACGACAACTGAACCCGCTAGTCCGCTGCGTGGAGCTCACGCGGGATCGCTTCGCCGACGGCAAAGCCGGAGAAGGACACGTCAAAGCCCGGCCCTTGCGGCGAGCAGGCCATGACGCCGATGCGTGCCTCGGTCGCCGGGAACGGACAAAGCCGCGCCATCTGCCAGGCCATGTCGCCGACTGCATATTGCACGCGCACGGCGTCATCATGACGGGTCAGCCTGACACGGACCGGGTCGGTCGGCCGCGCGGAAGGCAACGGAATGACGGACCAGTCCGAAACGCCGCGCGTGACGACGACGGAAAAATGCATCATGCCGTCGGTGTATTCGATGCCGGCCTTGATCCAATGCTGCTCGTCCACGCGCAGGAAAAGCCCGGCTTGGTCATAGAGATCGGCATAAGCGCCGAGCACGGTTGCCTCCGCGGTAAAGTCGCCTGTCACCGGGCAGGTATAGGCATGGCCGCTGTCGCGGATGAAACCGTAGAAGGTCTCGCGCCAGAAATCCGTGTCGGGCTCGGTCCTGAGTTTCAGTGCATCGGGGTTGCCTGACTCGGGGCCGGACCAGGACTTCGGCTCGTTGAGCCAGGAAAACTGCGCTGCCATGGATGAAGACCGTCCGCTTGGGTGAAGGCGTCGAGAGCCTACTGTCGTCAAACCCCGGACTTTGTCAAAGTGCGATGCAGATGCCGATCGTCATTTCACCGGCCGCTTCTCCAGCTTCCTTGCCAAAGTGCGACGATGCATGCCGAGGCGGCGGGCGGTTTCGGAGATGTTGAAATCGGTGTCGACCAGTGTCTCGTGGATGCGTTCCCATTCCAGGTTCTTGATCGAAGTGGGGCGCTGCGACAGCGGCACGTCAACATCGCCTTCCGTCCTGCCGAAGGCGGCCTCGATGTCGTCGGTGTTGGCGGGCTTGGCGAGATAGTGGCTGGCGCCGAGCTTGATCGCCTCGACTGCCGTCGCGATGCTGGCGAAGCCGGTGAGCACGACGATGCGGATCGCCGCGTCGCGGGCATGGAGCGCCTTGACGCATTCGAGGCCCGAACCCGTGCCGAGCTTCAGGTCGACCACGGCGAATTCGGGCTTCTCGTGTTCGAGAAATTCGGTGAGAGCCTGCACGCTGTCGCAGACATGGACGACGTAGCCGCGTTTCTCGAAGGAGCGCGCCAGCGTGCGCGCAAAGGCGGCGTCGTCTTCGACGATCACGAGCGAACGGTCAGATGCCATTTTCGTCTCCTGCCTAGAGTGTTTCCATTTTCACGGAAACGTGGAACCGCTCTCGGGATCATGCTCTGAGGGTATCGAGGGGCAGTGTCAGCGTCACGCAGGCGCCACGGCCGGTGTTGCGCGCAGTGACGGTTCCGCCGAGCTTCCTGATCACGTTGACGACCAGGAACAGGCCGAGCCCGCCGCCCTCGCGACCCTTGCTCGACATATAGGGCTTCCCGAGCGCTGCGAGTATCTCCTTGTCGAAACCCTTGCCGCGATCGCGAACCATCAGCACCAGGTCCTGCGCCTGTCGCTTGACGGTGATGCCGACCCAATCCGGAGATGCCTCGAGCGCGTTGTCCAGCACGTTGAAGATGACCTGCTTCAGCGCCGCGTCCGAGACGATCGCCTCATCCGGATCGAATTCGTTGGTGTAGTCGAGCAGCGCCGGCGAACTGTGATCGCGCCACTCGGCGACGAGCCCGTCGAGGAAGGTCCGCACCGTCGTATGGACGCTGCCTTCGCCGCGCGCCTGGCCGGACGACATCAATATGCCGGAGACGATGCGCTTGCAGCGGTCGAGCTGCGCCTGCATCTCGCTGACATCCTCGAGCAGTTCCGGATTGCGCGTGACGGCGTCCGAGCGGCGCCAGTCGCCAAGCAGCACCGAGATGGTGGCGAGCGGCGTGCCGAGCTCATGTGCCGCGCCGGAGGCCAGCAAGCCCATACGAACGATATGGTCCTCTTCGGCCGATTGCTGGCGCAGATCCGCCAGATAGGCATCGCGTTCACGCAGATTGCGGTTGATGCGTGTCATGAACAGCACGATCAGCCCGGCCGCCAGGACAAAGCAGACGAACATGCCGCGTATATGCAGGTCGAAGAGATTGCCGCCGTGATGCGACATCTCGATCGGCAGGAACGCCATCGTCAAAAGCACGAAGCACAGGGAAGCGGCACCGACGAGCGCCCATGTCGACCAGGGCGCCAGCAGCACCGCGCCGAGCGTGATCTGCAGCAGGTAAAGCGAAACGAAGGGGTTCGACGCGCCGCCGCTGAGGTAGAGCTGCGCCGTCAGCGCGGCCATGTCGAGCAGCAGCGACGCGAACAGGACCCCGTTCGACACCGGTCGACGCATGCGCAGGAACAGGAGGCTGGCGAGATTGAGCCCGACAAGCGAGAGCACGACCGCGGCCATCTGTGCCAGCGGCAGCCTGATGCCAAAGCCCCATTCTATTGCCGCGATGGTGATCACCTGGCCCGCGACGGCGAGCCAGCGCAGCTGAATCAACAGAAGGAGGTTCTTCCTGTTGGTGGCGTCCGGATTGAAAATGATATCGCTCCCTCGACCGGATCCGGTCGAGATGTGTGTCTTCCAGCGCGGCAGCGGCGTCAAGGTCATCAGCGCTTCCGATCCGCAACGCTTTGCCGGCCGCGAAGCAGGACAAATCCCAGTGCCGCCGACAGCATGGCGGCAAGGCCGAACCATGTCAGCGCGTAGACGAGATGGCTGTTGCGGAAGCTAACGACCGTCAGGCCGCCACGCGGCCAGCTGTCACCGGTGATCGCATCCGCATCGACGAAGAAGGGGGCGACATCGCTCAGGCCGCGGGCGGCGGCAATTGCCGCCACGTCGCGTGAGTACCAGCGATCATTGGCCGGGTCGTTTTCGCGCAGGAAACCGCCGCCCGGCTCGCTGATGCGCAGCAGTCCGGTGACAGTCGTGGTGCCTTCGACGAGGTCGGCCTGGCGAGTGGCCGGGGCCTTGCGATCGAACGGTACGAAACCACGGTTCACCAGGACGATGAAACCTTCGTCGGTCCTGAACGGCGTCATCACCCAGAAACCGCCGCCAAGAGCCGTCACTGCCTGCGCGAACGTTTCGCGGTCGTTGAGATAGGAGCCGCTCAGGCGCACCCGCAGATACTCATGCGTTTGCGGGCTCACACGCGACCATTCGGAAGGTCCAGGCACCGCCAGCTCCGGCGCATGGATGCGCTGCTCGACGCGGGCGATGAGGTCCAGCTTCCATTCCCGCCGCTCGACCTGCCAGATGCCGAGCCCGACCAGGATGGCGATGCAGAGCAGCGAAAGCGCGAGGAGCGTGAAACGGGTGACCGGCGAACGGTGACGGCGGACGGTCTCGCGCCCATCCGATCCGGTATTTTCTGCGTTGGTTCCTCCTGCGCCCTCGCCGGCGCTCACGGCATCTCGCTCATATCATGGCGCCCGGGCATCATGTTCGTGTCGAGATGATACATCACCCAGAGCGAACCGGTCAGCACGATCACCACCAGGATGATCGTGAACATCATCGCCAGCAGCGACCAGCCGCCCTCCGACGACGAGTTCATGTGCAGGAAATAGACCATGTGCACCACGATCTGCACGACCGCGAAGATCATGACGACGATGGCGGCGGCCTGCTTGTTCTCGATCGCGCCGGTCATGACCAGCCAGAATGGGATCGCGGTGAGGATGACGGACAGGATGAAGCCGGTCAGATAGCCCCTCAGCGAGGCGTGGCCATGGCCGTCGGCATGTGCATCGTCTTTGTCATGGGTGTCGGCGGTATCGTGGTTTGCGCTCATCGCAGCATTCCCATCAGATAGACGAAGGTGAAGACGCCGATCCAGACCACGTCGAGGAAGTGCCAGAACATCGACAGGCACATCAGGCGGCGGCGGTTGGCAGCGATCAGGCCGCGCTGGCCGACCTGCATCATCAGCGTCACCAGCCAGACGATGCCAAAGGTGACATGCAGCCCGTGCGTGCCGACCAAGGTGAAGAAGGCCGACAGGAAGCCGCTGCGCTGCGGGGTCGCCCCCTCATGGATCATGTGGACGAATTCGTAGAGCTCGATACTGAGGAAGGCGAGGCCGAACAGACCCGTCACCGCCAGCCAGGCCTGTGTTGCGGCAACGCGGTTCTTCTCCATCGTCAGCATGGCGAAGCCATAGGTGATGGACGACAAAAGAAGCATCGTGGTGTTGACCGCCACCAGCGACAGGTCGAACAGGTCCTTCGGTGCCGGGCCGGCGGCATAGTTGGTGCCGAGCACGCCATAGACGGCAAACAGGATCGCAAAGATGAGGCAGTCGCTCATCAGGTAGATCCAGAAGCCGAGCATGGTGCTGCTGCCCTCGGCGTGGTCGTGCTCGTCCTTCACATAAAAGGTGGGAACGGCTTTTTCGGCGGCCGTCGCCGCGACGGCGCTCACGACCGTGCCGCGAGGAGCTCGGTCCTCGCCTCCTCTGTTCGTGTCACTTCCTCGGCAGGAATGTGGAAGTCGCGGTGGTAGTTGAAGGTGTGGCCGATGGCCGTGACCAGCAGGGCAAAGAAGCCCACCGCCGCCAGCCACCAGATGTACCAGACCAGGGCAAAGCCGATGACGGTGCTGAGGCCTGCCAGGATGACACCAGTACCGGTGTTGCTGGGCATGTGGATCGGACGATAGCCGGAGAGCGGCCGGCTGTAGCCGCGCTTCTTCATGTCCCACCAGGCGTCATTGTCGTGGATGACCGGCGTGAAGGCGAAATTGTAGGCCGGCGGCGGCGACGAGGTCGACCATTCGAGCGTGCGGCCGTCCCAGGGATCGCCGGTTTCATCGACCAGCTTCTCGCGCCGCATGATCGAGACGAAGAACTGCAGAAGCATCGCGGCAATGCCGACGGCGATCAGGGCAGCACCCAGGCCGGCGATGATGAACCAGATCTGCAGCGACGGGTCGTCGAAGACGCGCATGCGGCGAGTGACGCCCATCAGGCCGAGGATGTAGAGCGGCATGAAGGCAAGCCAGAAGCCGACCACCCAGCACCAGAACGAGACCTTGCCCCAGAAGGGATCGAGCTTGAAACCGAACGCCTTCGGCCACCAGTAGGCGATGCCGGCGAAAAGGCCGAACAGCACGCCACCGATGATGACGTTGTGGAAATGCGCGACGAGGAAGAGGCTGTTGTGCAGCACGAAGTCGGCCGGCGGAACCGCCAGCAGCACGCCCGTCATGCCGCCGACCGTGAAGGTCAGCATGAAGGCTACCGTCCACATCATCGGCAGCTCGAAGCGGATGCGGCCGCGATACATGGTGAAGAGCCAGTTGAATATCTTCGCCCCCGTCGGGATCGAGATGATCATCGTCGTGATGCCGAAGAAGGAGTTGACGCTGGCGCCCGAGCCCATGGTGAAGAAGTGATGCAGCCACACCAGGTAGGACAGCACGGTGATGACCACCGTGGCGTAGACCATCGAGGTGTAGCCGAACAGTTTCTTGCCGGAGAAGGTCGACGTCACCTCCGAGAAGACACCGAACAGCGGCAGGATGAGGATGTAGACTTCCGGGTGACCCCATATCCAGATGAGGTTCACATACATCATCGGATTGCCGCCGAAGTCGTTGGTGAAGAAGTTGGTGCCGACATAGCGGTCGAGCGAAAGCAGCGCGAGCACGGCCGTCAGCACCGGGAAGGAGGCCACGATCAGCACGTTGGTGCAGAGCGACGTCCAGGTGAAGACGGGCATCTTCATCAGCGACATGCCGGGTGCGCGCATTTTGATGATGGTGCAGATCAGGTTGATGCCGGACAGCGTCGTTCCGACGCCGGCGACCTGAAGCCCCCATATGTAATAGTCGACGCCGACCCAGGGGCTGTAGCCGATGTTGGAGAGCGGCGGGTAGGCGAGCCAGCCGGTTTGCGCGAACTCTCCGACGAACAGCGATGCCATGACCAGCACCGCGCCGCCGACCGTCATCCAGAAGCTGAAATTGTTGAGGAACGGGAACGACACGTCGCGCGCGCCGATCTGTAGCGGCACGACATAGTTCATCAGGCCGGTGACCAGCGGCATCGCCACGAAGAAGATCATGATGACGCCGTGCGCCGTGAAGATCTGATCGTAGTGATGGGCGTTGAGATAGCCTTCGGAACCGTTGAAGGCCATCGCCTGCTGCAGCCGCATCATGATGGCGTCGGCGAAGCCGCGCAGCAGCATGATGAGCCCTAGCACCATGTACATGATGCCGATCTTCTTGTGGTCGACCGAGGTGAACCACTCGCGCCACAGATAACCCCAGAGACGGAACCAGGTGAGCGTGGCCAGCAGCGCCACGCCGCCCAGCGCCACGACTGCGAAGGTCGCGACGAGGATCGGCTCATGCAGCGGAAATGCCTGCCAGGTCAGGCGCCCGAAAAGGAAGGTGGTTTCCACCGGTTGAGGAACAGCCATTACGTCAAAGCCTTGAAGAAAGAGCGGGGACGTCCAGTTGCGACATCGCGCCGGGCAGTTCGGGACGCGGCCAGGGCCGAAGCAGGCCGGCACCACGAAGCGGGGAATGGTCCTTGGGACCGATGCTGTTGTCGCCGCCGTTGCGCGCGGCGCGGAAGGCTGCTTCCGCCTCCTCGGCCGTGCAGATGGAAGCAACATAGGATGGCCGCGGACCAAAGATCGAACCGCGCCGGGCGAACTTGTCGTATTCGAGCGGCAGGGTGTTGTAGGCGCCTTCCAGGCCGAGGCCTCCCTTGGCATCGATCGCCATCATCTCGTTCATGCACATCTTGCCGGGCTCGACGCACATGTTGAGAATCGCCTGGTAGAGGTTGGGATCGACCGAGGCGTAGCGGCGGACCGGCTCATTCTCGCTCGGCCGCTCCAGCTGCAAGTAGTTTGCCTTGTCCAGCGTCTGGCCGGCGGCCTTGGCCTTCGCCACCCACTCGTCGAAGCCTGCCTGCGACTGGCCATGGAATGCGAAGCGCATGCCGGAGAAGCCGGCACCGCTGTAGTTGGCCGAGAAGCCCGTATAGCTGCCCTCGTGATTGATCACGGCATGCAGCTTCGTCTCCATGCCAGCCATGGAGTAGATCATGCCGGCGAGCGCGGGAACGTAGAAGGAGTTCATCACGCCGGACGAGGTGATGCGGAAATCGATCGGCCGGCCGACGGGTGCTGCCGCCTCGTTGACCGTGGCGATGCCGTATTCGGGGTAGATGAACAGCCACTTCCAGTCGAGCGACACGACCTCGACCCTGAGAGGCCGGTGGTCTTCCGTCACCGGCTGGCCCGGCGCGATCCGGTCGAGGCGCCGATAGGGATCGAGCAGATGGGTGCCGAGCCAGGTCAGCGCACCGAGGCAGATGATGATGAGCAGCGGCGCGGCCCAGATGACGAGCTCCAGCTTGGTGGAGTGGTCCCAGTCGGGCGCATAGGTGGCCGAGGCGTTGGACTGCCGGTAACGCCAGGCGAAGAACACCGTCAGCGCCATCACCGGCACGATGATGATCAGCATCAGCAGCGTCGAAATCACGAGCAGGTCCCGCTGCTGCGCGGCAATGTCGCCCGAAGGCGCGAGCACCACGAAGTCGCAGCCGCTGAGCATGGCGGCCAGAGGCAGGATCAGCAGGCTTGCAAGCCTTCGCCCCAGCCTGTGTGAAGAGAACCCAAAAAGTGACTGATCTGTGGACATGAGGCGTCCGCCTGTCATTGTGCACTGCAAGATATGCCACGGAGTAACCGAGCCGGACGCGGCCATGACATTGGACAATTTGTCCAATCCCCCTGCCGAGTGCGATGCATCAAGATTTTAGGTGCACCGCGGCATTTATCTCCGGGGCCGATGGAGCTGAACGAATTTCGCTCCTTCTCTCGGGTTTTACTGTATGATCGTTGTCCGAAAGTCCGCAACCTTTGTCTTGCTGACCTTCGGTTCGAGATCATGCTCTAGAGCAATTTCAGGAAAAGTGCGCAGCGGTTTTCCGTCCGGAATTGCGTGAACAAAGAGTTAGAGTATCTCCGCGTTTCCGAGAAAACGGAAACGCTCGAACGTTGGGAGTGCCGGCCGGCACTGTAGAGATGACTGAAGCCACAAAAGCCGAACGCGACGCCCGCATCGTATCCGACCATCATGACGTCAATCCCGGCGACATCGCCGTCGGCGTGGTCATTGGGCGGACGTCGGAGTTCTTCGACTTCTTCGTCTATGCCATCGCCTCGGTGATCGTATTCCCGAAGCTGGTGTTCCCGAACGTCGACCCGCTGACGGCCACCGCCTACTCCTTCGCCATCTTCGCGCTCGCCTTCCTGGCAAGGCCGCTCGGCACGATCCTGTTCCTGGCCGTCGACCGGCAATATGGCCGCAGCGCCAAGCTCACGGTCGCGCTCCTTCTGCTCGGCACCTCGACCGTCGCCATCGCCTTCCTGCCGGGATATGCCACCATCGGCGCGGCCTCAGGCTGGCTGCTGGCGCTGGCGCGCATCGGCCAGGGCATCGCCTGGGGCGGCACCTGGGACGGGCTGCCCTCGCTCCTGTCGCTTAACGCGCCCGAGAACCGGCGCGGGCTCTATGCAATGGTGCCGCAGCTCGGCGCCCCGATCGGACTGATCGTGGCCAGCACGCTGTTCGCCTTTTTCGTTCTCAACCTGTCGGCCGAGGACTTCTTCGGCTGGGGCTGGCGCTATCCGTTCTTCGTTGCCTTCGCCATCAATGTCGTGGCGCTCTTCGCTAGGCTGCGCCTTGTCGTGACGCCCGAATTCACGCGCCTGTTCGAAAACGGCGAACTCCAGCCGACGCGGGTGCGCGAGACCCTCAAGGCCGAGGGCCGCGTCGTCGGCATCGGCGCGTTCGTGCCGCTGGCGAGCTTCGCGCTCTTCCACATGGTGACGGTGTTTCCGCTGTCCTGGGTCTTCCTGTTCACCAAGGAGGGTCCGGGACGCTTCCTGCTGATCGAGGCGGGAAGCGCAGTGTTCGGCCTGCTGGCAATCGTCACCTCCGGCCTGATCGCCGACCGCATCGGCAGGCGCTCGCTGCTGTTCAGCACCGCAATCGCGATCGCCGCCTTCAGCGGCTTCGCGCCGCAGCTTCTCGACGGCGGCACGGCAGGCGAGATCGCCTTCATGGTGCTGGGCTTCATCCTGCTCGGCCTGTCCTTCGGCCAGTCGTCCGGCGTGGTGGCGTCGCGCTTCTCGCGCCGCTATCGCTATACGGGCTCGGCCGTCACGTCGGACCTGGCATGGATGTTCGGCGCAGGCTTCGCACCGCTGGCCGCCTTGCTGCTTTCGGCCAATTTCGGCCTGATCTCGGCCGGCGCCTACCTGCTCTCCGGCGCGATCTGCACCCTGGCTGCACTGTGGATCGCCGGACAGGCGATCGACCGCGGCTGGCAGGAGAACCGCTCGGCCGACTAACCCACGTCTCCGCTCCGAGTTTTGTTTTTGTCGCATTCTTGTAACGCCAAGTGATTCCACTTGGCTACAAAATGCTCAGTAGCCCGACACCGAATTCGCGACCTTTCTTGCTGCGCCTTTTTCGATCCGGTAGAGCGACATCGCACGTTCGCTGGCGCCGTCGGCCCGGAAATGGAACACGCCGGTCGATCCGCGGAAACCGTTCCGGTTCTCGATGACTTGGCGCGTGAAGCCTTTCGGCCCCATCGCGCCGGCTATCCCAGCCGTCAGCGCAACGCTGTCATAGGCATAGATCGCGTTGACGTCCGGCGCATAGCCATAGGTCGCCTTGAAACGGTCGGCGATCGGGCCGGTCTCGTTCTTGTCCAGCGCAGCCACGTAGACGCCTTGCAGCAGCGGATCGGCGAGCGGTTGTTCAAGCCAGCGCGCAGTGCCGACGATGGCGACCTTGTCGGGCGAGATGCCTTGCGCCTTCAGCGCACGCAGGATGGGAAGCGGACTGGCATCGCCGATGGCAATGACCACGCCTTCGGGTGTGGCGACTGTGGCCAGCATGTCGGCCGCTGCCTTCTCCGCCCCGGTGGCAGGATCGAAGGGCACGGTGAGCGCGAGCGAAGCACCGGTGATGCTCAGGCCATTGACCACCCGTTTTTCGATGGCCCCGGCGATCGGCCCTTTCGCGACGAACAGGACGAATTTGCGCTTGCCCTTCTGGGCGATGGCCGCGGCACCGGCTGCTGCGCTGTCGGCCTCGTTAAGGGCCATCGCATAGAGGCTCGGGGCGCCGGAGAAGTTTTCCGCCAGGACGAGGACCGGCGGCCGTGTCGGGCCGGAAATGGAGGTGAGACGCTGCGCGGCGTCGAGTTCGACCGGACCGATGATGACCTTGGCACCGGCAGCCATTGCCTTGACGACAAGGTCCTTGGCGACAGTGCTGTCGCCGCGCGTATCCTGGATGGACAGGGTGATGTACTGGTTGCCGAGATCCGACATGGCAAGCTTGGCCGCGTCGGACATCCTGCGGCCTTTCTCCCCTATTGCGCCACCGGCCGAAAGCGGCAGCAGCATCGAGACCCTGGTTTCGCCATTGCCTAAAGTCTGCGACCCGGGCAAGGAGCCTGCCGGTGATGTGGGGTTTTCGCTCGCGCTTTTGGTCTCGGACGAGGCGCCGCCGGGATCGAGAACATCGCCCGCCGTCTTGGATTGACACGCCACCAGCGCCAACACCGGCAGCGCAGCCAGCAGCATGCCGCGGCTTGATCCGAATAGGCCCGATTTGGATTGCATTGCGGTTCTGCTCCCCCGCTCCCTGCCACGGTCGCCCCCGAGGACGCACGGCACAGGCTGAAGATTATAGAGGTCGGCGCGCGGTAACCATCGGATGCACGAAACCCATCCCCCGATTTGGATCGAGAGGGTTCCCCGGCAAATAGCCGGCGCTGCCAGAAGCAAGAGGATTTTGAGTGGGCACCGAAGTCTACGGCGCCGCTGCTCTAGTGCATGTATTCAACCATGCGATCGTGGAAACATTCGCATTTGTTGAGCGTGTCCTCGTCGCGGTAATTGGTCTTGAGGTAGCCATAGGCCATGCCGCAAGCGACCTTGGCCTCCGAAGCCCAGACAAAGACCGGACGCGAGGAGTGGACCCACTCGTCGCTCTTGGCCACTGCAACCGCCTCGTCCATCAGCCGCACGACCTCGGTCTTCAGCGTGCTCATATTCTCCTCCAGGATCAGGTTGGAGGTCCCCACGGTGCGGCAATAGTCGCCTGCCGGCGTGCCGATGATGTCGGCGGCCTGGGCACCCGTCACGCCGAGCGACAGCAGCAATGCCAGACCGAAAGAAGAATGCTTCATAATCTCCCCCTCGCAAGAAAAGCACAGCGGGGCGGTCGCTGCCGCCCTGCATATGCAACCAAACCCGATTGAAATGTAGCATGACGCCAAGCCAAGGAGCGAGTGCTCCTTGGCTTGGCGTATAGTCGTGTAGACAGCATGTTCGCTTGCGCTGTCATCAGGTCGCGGTGCCCGACTTGTCGTGATTGTCCTCGCTGTAGAGGATGTTGACGGTCGTCAGACCCGTGTTGAGCGTCGCGACCGTCTCGTAGTTGTCGCCGCCGCCATTGGTGTCGACCTTCAACGCGCCGGTGGCGTTGTCGTAGTCGACATAGCCCGCGGTTCCGACATTGGTGCCCAGCGCGACATTCAACAGTTCCGAGAGGTCGACGACATCGCCGTCGGCATTGCTGTAGTCATGGATGACGTCGACCATGCCGACTTCCGAAAGCGCCGACTGGTCGATGACGAAGGTATCCTTGCCACCTTCACCATAGAGGTGGTTCAGGCCGGCACCGCCATAGAGCGTATCGTCGCCGCCACCGCCATGCAGGGTGTCGTTGCCGTCCAACCCGTAGAGCACGTTGGCATTGCCGTCGCCGGTCAGCAGATCGGCGAGATTCGAACCGATCAGGTTCTCGATACCGGTCAGCTTGTCGCCGCTGGCATCGCCCGTGGAGGTTTGAGCCGTCCCGACGAGCGTGAGGTCAACCGTCACCCCAGTTGCCGAATTCTGGTAGCTCGCCGTGTCGCCGAGTGTCGAATGCGTGCCGCCGTCAAGGACATCGGCTCCGGCACCACCGACAAGAGTGTCATCGCCTGCCAAGCCGTTCAGCGTGTCGGAACCGAGACCGGCAACGAGATTGTCATGGCCCGCCGTACCGTTGATAGTGTTGGTCGGAGGCGTGGTCGTCAACGCAATGGAGCCTGTCGACGTATCCCCGTCTGCGTCAGTGGCCTGAATATTGAAGGACAAATTCAGGGGACTGCCGGCATCGAAGCGCAGGTACCCAACATTGGAAATTTGGAAATCGGCGCCAGAGGCGTGGCTGACCTCGATCCGGTTGTACCCATCCGCAGTGTATACCGATATGACATCGCCGGTAACCGAAGGAACGATGTAGCCACCACCAGATTGCGTGAGGCTGCTCAAATTCAGCAACACACCGTTCTTGTAGATTTGCGTTATCGTATCCTTGCTTCCCGCATCATTGGTCAGATCTGTGTAGTTGTTCGATGCGTTGTCATTTGCATCATAGGTCATCACCAGCACGCCGGAACCGGCAGTACCATCCACTGTGAACGAAAATCCGTTCGTATTGTAATGGGCGCCGTCGGTGTAGCCGTTATTGGAGCCACTACCGGTCATGGTGACGGATTTTGCAAAATCAAACCGAAGTATATCACCCAGTCCGACGACAGGCTGGTCGACACCAAAGGCAACACTCGAGCCCGCGCTGCTGCCATTGACGGCAGCTTGCGATCCATTTGAGTGCGACGCAGAGATCAGGATGTCCTGATCGTTCGCCGTGGTGTCATTCACCATCTTGTAATCTCTCTTGCTTGTATCGCTGAGATTCGAGCTGGTGATTGTCGTTCCGGAGCCGTCATCCAGCGCCCGGGAGAACTGGACCGTATAGATATCGCTCGGTTCGCTTTTCGCATTCGGCGACAGTTTGACGGTGAAGACCGTAGTCTCGTCCGTTCCATTGCCGTCGAGATCGATCTTGGCTGTGAGCGTATCGGTTCCGAAGCCATAGAGATGAACGGTCTTGCCCCCCGATGTAACGGCGCTTGCGCCGCTCATCAATGTCGAACCGTTGGTGCCGGAGAATACCGCGCTGCCACCATCCGCGCCGATGCTGTCATAGAAATTGAGCGCGCCGCTGCCAATCGCGTTGGCCCCGTTCTCCATGGTTATGGCCTGCGCAGTGAAGTTCACCGGCGAGTCATCGTCGAAATTGATCGTCAGCGTGCCGGTGCCGGTATCGCCGGCGCTCGTATCGCCATCGCTGTCGCTGACCTTGTATTGCAAGGCCAGCTGAAGATCGCCGGCTTCTGCATTGTTGGAATTGGCATGCAGCACCGGATTGACCAGACTGACCTGGTAAGCACCCGTCGACGGCGTGACATCCACCGTGAACAGCACCTGGCCGACGCGTGCTGCGACCGTGCTGGTGGTGATTGTCGCCAGCAGCCTGCTCAAGGTGCCGTCCCAAGAGTACGTGACCTGTTCCTGGCCGATCCCCACCGACGTACCGGCGAGGTTGGCGAAGCTGTAGGACAGCGCACCGTCTCCGCCCGAGCCGCTCAACGTGCCGGTTGCGAAAGCCGAGGCGGTTGTCGTGTCGTCGCCCGTGCCTCCAACCAGCCCGTGCAGCAGGCCCTCATCATCCATCGCAGCAGCAACCGAGCCACCCGTCGGCACATTGTTGGTGTTGGCGATGTTGATGGTCTGGGTCGCATCCGACGTGTCGCCATCCCCATCGGTGATCCGATAGGTGAAGGAGCCCGACTGGTTCGACGTGCTTGCGTTGACAGCAGGGTCAAAGGTCCAGGTGCCATCGGCTTTGAACGTGTAGACACCAATACCGGCGACAGAGAACGAATAAGCACCGCCTGCGACTGGCGTTCCCGTCGTTATCGCGACGAAACCGCTACCGAGATTGACATGGGTGAGCGTCGCACCATCGGCACCCTGGGTATCGTTGGCGAGGAGATTGACGCCGTTGGTCACGCCGTCCGTCTCCTGTACGTTCATGTCTGCGCCGGCACGCGCCGTCGGCACGTCGTCGACGATGTCGACCAGGATGGTGCCTGTCGTTGTGTTGCCGTTGGCGTCGGTCACCGTATAGGTGAAGCTGTCCTTGCCTGCCTCGGTGGTGATGCCGTTGTCGGTCGTCGCACCGTCATAGGTCGAGGTCAGCGTGTAGGTGTAGGTGCCGGTGGCCGTGTTGAGCACCAGATTGCCATGCGCACCGGTCGCCGACGAAGTCAGCGCATAGGTGTATGGACCGGCGCCGCTTCCGGCCGTGATCGCACCGTTGAAGATCTGGCTGCCGTCCAGCGGCGAGGAGCCGCTTGCCAGGCCCTTCTCGTTGACCAGAGCCTCGGTGTCGCTCGCCGTCACCGTCACATTGTTGACGGTGATGTCCAGCGTCACCGTCGAGGTGTCGCCGTCGCCATCGGTGATGGTGTAGACGAAGTGGTCGACCGCATTGGCCGTCACCTTGTCGGGATCGGCGCTGTAGGTGTAGCTGCCGTTGGCGTTCAGGAACAGCGTGCCGTACTGGCCGGCAAGACCTGCAGGGCCGAGATTGCCGACCGCAGCCGTCGTAACGTCCGTGCCGGCCTTCACACCCGTCACCGCACCGCCAGGTGCCGCACCGTCCGCCCCCAGCACATCGTCCGTGCCGTCCGTCAGAACATTGCCGCTGACATCGGCACCTTCCGTCACACTGTTGGTGTCGGCACGCGCCGTCGGCACGTCGTCGACGATGTCGACCAGGATGGTGCCTGTCGTTGTGTTGCCGTTGGCGTCGGTC
>NZ_JAKREW010000020.1 GCF_022347545.1 Terribium retamae | reverse complement strand
GCTTCGGCGCGCTGCGCCTGCGCTTCGGCATTCTCCGCCCGCTGCACGGCAACGCCTTGCCGGGCCACGGCAACGGCGGAGGCGCGGTCTTCATAGGTCTGTTCGGAAATGGTACGGGTCATCTTCAGCCGCTCGGCGCGTTCGAGCGCCGATTGCGTCTGCGCCAGGGTCGCTTCCTGTTGGGCAAGGGAGGCCTTGCTGCGCGCCACGCGGCCTTCGGCTTCACGCAGCTTGTTTTCCAGCATCGCGGTTTCCATCTGGACTAGCACCTGGCCGGCCTTGACCTGTTCCCCGACTTCTACCTCGACCGAGGCGATGCGCTGATCCTGCAATGCAGTTCCGACGGCGATCTCGTCGCGCGCCACCAGCACTCCGGTGAAGGTCAATGTCCATTCGGCCGGCTGCTGCTTGGCAATGAAGGTGGAAACGGTGCGCTGTGAAAGATCCTTCGAGGCCGCCGCTGCGCCTTCGGCCAGCAGCGGACCGGTGCTCGCCGCGACGATGAAAATGGATGCCGTCGTTGCCCTGAAGCAATTCCAGGAAAAGTGCGAAGCGGTTTTCCGCGTTTCCGTAAAAAACGGAAACGCTCTGGCCAAGCGAGAAACGTAACGCATGAGTGCTGTCGCCTATATCTGCGGCGTCCCCCGCCGCTCACTTATTTATTAGACTAGTCGATCTAATAAATGACTCTGCGAAGTGTCAAGTCGCCGAAATATGCCGATTTATACGTTGACATGGCACACGTCGCCATTTATTAGACTGAGTGGTCTAGAAATAAAAAGGCGGAATTGAGGCGGGATGCGCAAGGTCGACCCCGAGAGGCATGAGGCGAAGCGCCAACAGATTTTACAGGCAGCCGTCACCTGCTTCGCGCAAAAGGGGTTTCACCGCACCTCTACCGCGGAGATCTGTGCCGAAGCAGGCATGAGCCCCGGCAATCTCTTTTATTATTTCCCCAACAAGCAGGCGATCATCGCCGCCATCGTCGAGGAAGAGCGGCGTCAGACCGCCGATTATTTCGAGGGCACCACCCAGGCGACGGATCTGTTTGCCGAGCTGCTGGACTTCATGGACATCGTGCTCGAGCTCGCTTCCGACCCGATCTATCTCAAGCTGGCGCTGGAGATCGCAGCCGAGGCGATGCGCGACGAGGAGATCGGCAAGCTCGTAACAAAGAATGACAATGAGCTGCAGACCGCGTTGAACACATTGTTACGCAACGCGGCAGCCCGTGGCCAGGTCGATCCGACACTCGACCCCGCCGACAGCGCCCGCTGGATCGCAGCCCTGGTCGACGGCGTCTTCAGCCGGGTTGCCATCGATCCCGGTTTCAACCCCCTCGAGCAGCGGCCGATGCTGCGGCTTCTCATCACCCGCTTCCTACGGCCGGGCGGCGCCGGCGACTTGTTGTCGGCGACTTCGTCACAAGGATAATCGCGGGTCATCATGGCTGACGACCGAAAAGCCCTGCGGCCGGCGCGCACGATCTGGCCTTATGCCGGGCTGCAGCTCGCCAGCGTCACCGTCAACCTGGCCAATGCGATCACCGCCGTGATCTATCCCTGGCTGGTCTACGACCTGACCGGCAGTGCCGGCTGGATGGGCGTCATTGCGGCGCTCACCTTGTTTCCGGCCATAGCCGGCTCGGCTTTCGGCGGCATCGTCGCCGAGCGGATCGGCATACGCCGCATGGCGCTGGTCTCGGTGGCGATGGGCGCTGCGGCTGCGCTTGCCGCCGCTGGCGCTTACGATGCCGGCCTGCTCACCATCGGGGTTCTTGCCATGCTCGCCCTGTTGGGCGCCGTATTGGACGGGCCGGGCGGTATCGCCATCGAGGCCCGCGTGCCGGAGATCGCCCGGCTGGCGCGCCTGCCGTTGATGCGCGCAAACGCCATCGACGACCTTGTCGACAACGGTGCCGCGATTGCCGGGCCGGCGATTGCCGCATTCCTGGTCGCCGTCACCAGCACGACGGTGCTTTTGTGGATCATCGCCGCGATCAACCTGTTGGCCGCCATTCTGGTGGCTGCCAGCCTGCCGCGCTTTCGTTTGCGTCACATCGCCGGATCCACATTCACCCAGATGAGGGCCGGCCTCGGCTTCATCGTCGGCCAGCCGACTTTGCGTTCCGCCCTCATTCTCGCCGGCATCGGCACCAGCGTCTTTGTGGCCGTCGAAGGCATCGCGCTGCCGGCAATCCTGCGCATGGAGGGACGGTCCGCGGCACTGCTTGGCTTGTTCCTGGCTGCTGCTTCGGCCGGCGCCATCGTGTCCAACCTCGCTTTGGCCCTCGCCAGTCAGGCGCCATCGCTGCGCGGTATCTTCTCGGCAGCGTTTGCCGGGCTCGCGGCCGGCGTTGCCCTTCTGCTGTTCGGTCGCTCCGTGCCGATCATGATCGCCTCCGGTGCAATGCTGGGCATCGCCGCGGGTCCCTTGTCGCCGGTCTTCGCGACACTGCTGCAGTCGAGCGTGCCGAAGGATCTGCGTGCCAATGTCATCGGTATCTCGATGAGCCTTGTGCTGCTTGGCGCGCCGCTGGCTGCACTGGTCACGGGTGCCGCATTGGAGGCTTTCGGCTCGACCGCCGTGCTGATCGCCTGTTCAGTCCTGCTTCTGGCCTGCGCGCTTTCAGCCCTTGCGATGTCGGGGCTGTGCGGCGTGGCGGCGAACCTTTCGGGCGATGAGGCCGGATAGTCCCGGCGCCGAGCATGACCGATACCGTGGGGTTATTGTCACAAAGTACAATTTCACTGGCTGAACAAAGCTATATCGTTGGCCTGCTCTGATCGTGCGGGGTGCACCGTCGTACGGAGCAGGCCCGTCTGCAGGTTAACGCCTACAAAAGTAGCAGACGGGCTTTGCTTTCTTCCGATGGTTCGCGCGGAAGCAAGCCGTCGACACGTCGAACGACCGTTGGGCATACTCCCTTTAAATTGTTGTCGCTTCTCGGGTTGCTGGAATCGCTACCCAATCGACTTCGTAGCTGCAAAGATGAGGCATTGCGGAGGATGGCCCGATGCGCATCGCTGTAGCTTGTGTCGCAATTGTCTTGGCATTGGCGGGTTGCGCGTCGCCGCCCTCCAGGCTGGTCATCGGCAGCAGCAATGTCACCGTCGCTCCAGATCTGCCGTTGCACGCTTCGATCATGCAGCGTGTGAGCGCCATGGTTTGCGCGCACAGCCTCATTGACCCGCTCCCGTCGGATGAGGAGGCCTTGAAGGCCTTGCAGAACGAAGCGGCGGCAATAGGCGCCTCGGGTGTCTATAAGTTGAAATATGCGCCGACCGGGTTGCTCGACCGCTGTGGCCTGCTGCCCGGCCTGGAGGCGACAGCGATCGCGTATCGGATGTGAGCAGCGGCTCGGGCCGGTCGTAGGTCATCGTGATCTTCGGCTTTTTGCGTCATAAGCGCCGGCATCATGGAGCGCACCCGGTGCTATCTGCATCCGGGCCGTGAGGCTTTCGCCTTCGTCAACCGAGAACTTGGCGCCGTCTCGCCTCAAGGGAACCCGATGTTCTTCCCGGGGTTACCATCGGAGGGGTGCTGCGCACCGGCAATAAGGCGCCCCCTGTCAGGCTCGGTTCGGAGAGGGGTCCAAGACATGCAGCTCTTAATACTCGGCACTGGCTGGATGGCCGGAGAGCACGCCAGGCAATTTTCCAGAGTCGAGGGCGTTGAACTGGTTGGGGCGGTCGATGTTGACCGTGGCCGTGTCGATGCATTCTCGCAAACCTATGGCATTCCCAACCATTTTACCTCGCTGGAGGCCGCATTGGACTGGGGCAGGTTCGATGCCGTGGCCAACGTAACTCCCGACGCCGTCCATCACCCGACCACGCTGGCGCTGATTGCCGCGGGCAGGCCGGTCTTGTGCGAAAAACCCCTGGCGGAAAACCATGCCAAAGCCGACGAGATGGCCACGGCCGCCGAGCGGGCCGGTATCATCAACATGGTGAACCTGACCTATCGCAACGTGGCGCCGCTGCAGAAAGCCAGGGCAATGGTCCTTGCGGGTGAAATCGGTTCCATCAAGCATGTCGAAGCGTCTTATCTGCAGAGTTGGCTGGTTTCCAAGTTCTGGGGCGATTGGCGAACCGACCCGAAGTGGCTGTGGCGTCTGTCGCGCGGCCATGGGTCCAACGGTGTGCTAGGCGATGTCGGCATCCATATTCTGGATTTCGCAAGCTACGGCGCCGGTCTTGGCATCGACAATGTGTTCTGCAGGCTCAAGGCCTTTGACAAAGCACCGGGCAACAGGGTCGGCGAATATGCGTTGGATGCGAATGACAGCTTCACCATGGCATTGGAGTTCAGCAACGGCGCGCTCGGGGTCGTTCACGCCAGCCGGTGGGCAACCGGCCATCTGAACGAACTGCGCCTGCGCTTGTATGGCGACAAAGGCGGGATAGAGGTCGTCCACAACTTGAATGGTTCGGAACTGAGAGCCTGTCTCGGTGACAAGGTCGAGAATGCAGTCTGGGAAACGCTGGATGCCGGGACCGTGCCGACCAACTATCAGCGCTTTGCTGATGCCGTTCGTTCCGGCGCGCAACCGCAACCGTCGTTCCGCCATGCGGCAGAACTTCAAAAGGTGCTCGATCTGGCACAGGTCGCGGCGGAAGGTCGAACCGAATTGCATACAGGCGGCACGGGAGACTGACGGCCGCAGACCTCGTAGCCCCGCTCCGCATGCGGGGGATCCGGAAGTCGCGTGCGACGGCCAATGTCGCCGGCGGCACAGGATGCGGATGCGATTGCCAGCATCCTTCCCGAAAAATGGAGGAGGACAGGATATGGTTTCCATGCGCAGCTTGGCTCTGGCCGTGTTGCTTCTGGCACTGCCGGTCGCGGCGGATGCAGAGGAAATTCCGGTTCCGAGCCAGGCGGAATGGGCAGGTGCGAAGAAAAGCGTTGATCTGCCGAATGGCCAGAGGGTTGCCTATGTCGAGATGGGCGATACGACCGGCAAGCCGTTGCTGCTCATTCATGGCTATACTGACAACAGCCGCAGCTGGTCGTTGCTGGCGCCCTATCTGAAATCGAGGCATGTGTTCGCCATCGATCTGCGCGGGCACGGAAAATCGAGCGTGCCGGATTGCTGTTATGCCATCACCGATCTGGCAGACGATGCATCGCTCTTCCTCGACGCGGTTGGTGTGAAGAAAGCCGATGTCGTCGGACACTCGCTGGGATCGATGACCGCGCAGATGCTTGCGGCAACCCATCCCGACAAAGTCGACCATCTGGTTCTGGTGTCGTCATCGATGAAGCCCGGCGGCGGGCCGGGTTCCTGGCTGTGGGACAACATCATGCCGCTGCGGGCTCCCATCGACCCCAACGGGAAGTTCATGATCGACTGGTATTGGAACCCCAATCCGGTGGACAAGGACTATATCGACCGCGAGCGGGCCGAGAGCGCCGCGGTTCCGATCAAGGTCTGGCACGGCGTCATGTGGGGGCTGTCGGCTTACGACTTCAGCAGCCTGGCACCGACCATCAAGGCGCCGGTGATGATCTTCTGGGGCGACCAGGACCAGCTTTTCGACGTGAAGCATCAGGATGCTTTGAAGAAAGCCTATCCATCCGCGAAATTCGAAGCCTTCGCCGGCGCCGGCCATAACATGTTCTGGGAGTTCCCAGAAAAGGTGGCGAAGGTCCTGAGCGGATTCTTGGGAACGCCGTGAGCGGCGCGGCCTCGCCAACACAGGAGCCCGCCGGCTTAGGCGGGCCCTCTGTCCATGCTATAAGGCGCCATCTTGTGACACCAAGCGGGCACCTGATCTCAAAAAAATGTCTTGAGCGCTTGTAACACCTGGTACTTTTCGTCGACCAGGAGAAGCATCGACCATTTGTCGAAGGTCGTGCACGGGTGGCCGTTGCCAAAGCCGACCATGTCGCCCACCCGCAACGGGCTGTCCTGCGGTATGTCCAGATGACAATGCTGATCACTCAGCGTCAGGACGACGTGGTCAGCCGGCATGACTTGCGGGCCTGGCATCCCGCCGCCCGGCCGATACCAGCGCAACGGCACGGGCATGCCCGTGTCGATGCCGACATCGCGTTTCCCCATCGTCAGAATGGCGCGGCCGCTCTCCGGTCGCGACTGCACATAGGCCCAGACTTCGAGCGCGGCGGTCAATCCGCCCGGCGGAAGCTGGAGCGTGGTTTGGCTCACGATGCGTTTGAATGCCGAGGCGTAGCCGATCGAATCGTGGGTCAGGTAGCAACCTGACCGCAGCACCCGCAAAACCGGCTGCGAGAACACGGCACGGTCGAATCGCTCGCCGACGCGGTCGAAGAAGCTTGAACCTCCCGCGCTGATGACGATTTGATTCCCTGGCTGGTCCTCAGGACCGAACAGACCTTCCGCCAGAGCGATGCCGGCGACGGTGGCGACAGTGTCGATCAGGCCGTCGGCTTCCCGCGGCGTCGCGAGCAGACCCTCGAAACATTCAAACCCGGCAAGCACAAGTCCGGGTGTGGCGACGACTGCGCGCGCTATATCCAGGGCCTCTTCCGGCGAGCGGACACCGGTGCGTCCGCCGACGAAACCGATCTCCACCAGCACGCGCATGGGGTTGTCTTCCGGGGGCAAGTTGCGGCGCGCGCCATCCGCCAGCAGCCTAAGGCCTTCGGTGCTGTCGGCCAGGCAATAGAGCTCGATGCGGTTGTCCCCCTGCAGGGCCCTGAAACAGGCGTCGATGGCCATTGCGCCGACCGGCTGGTTGGCGAGCACGATACGCGCCACGCCAAACCGCCGGCACACCTCCAACTGCTGGATCGTTGCGACCGTGATGGCCCAGGCGCCGTCCGCGATCTGCAGGTCAAACAGATGCGGTGACATCGTCGTCTTGCCATGCGGGGCAATCAGCAGGTTGTTGGCCTTGGTGAAGGCGCTCATCCAAGCGCTGTTGGCGGTGACGAGATCGCTGCGGATGATGGCGACCGGCATCGGCAGGTCGCCCTCCAGGACATTCCAGCCCTGATCGCCGACATCGCCGAGGCGCAGCGCCGGCGCATCGAACGGCAAGCCCTTCGTCGAGCGATCGAGGATCAGGCCGTCGAGCGGGGTGAGGTTCAGGCGCGGAAGAAAGGTCATGGGAAACTCGAATGTCGGGATATGCGGATCGCCGGCATGTGCTCGAAGAGAGCACTTGGCGACCTGCGGAAGGGATAAGCGGATTTGACCCGGGTCAGGCAGCTTCGCGCACGAAATGCGTCGACGACACCTGTCTCATGGGCCGTTCCACTGGCACGAAATCGACGCTGCGTACCGCACTGGGGATTTCGTCTGCCATCGGTTCCCGTCCTTCGGGGCGTTGGGTTGGGTCGGCCACAGGCACGGTCGAGAGGAGCTTGCGTGTATAGGGATGTTGCGGATTGCCGAAGACCGAGCGCCGGTCGCCGATCTCCACAATCTCGCCGAGATACATTACCGCAACACGGTGAGCGATGCGCTCGACCACGGCCATGTCGTGGCTGATGAACAGAAGGGCGATGCGCATCTCGCGTTGCAGGTCCATCAGGAGGTTGATGACCTGGGCCTGGATGGTTACGTCGAGCGACGCGACGGCTTCGTCGGCGATAATCAGCCGCGGGTCCATCGCCAACGCCCGCGCGATGCAGATACGTTGCCGCTGCCCGCCGGAGAAAGCATGCGGATAGCGTTCGAGATGCTCCGTGGGAAGTTCGACCTTGGCCAGCAACTGGGCTGCGCGCGCCCGCTGCGTCTTTGTCGTGCCCATGCGGTGTACGCGCATCGGATCCATCAACGCCTGTTCAATCGTCATGCGCGGATTAAGCGACGAGAACGGATCCTGGAAGATCATCTGGACGTCGCGGCGGAAGCGCGCAAGGTCCCGATGCTGTGCGCCGATCATCTCCACCCCGTCGTATCGGATGGAACCGGACAGCGGCTTCTCCAACTGGATCAGGCTGCGCGCGACTGTCGACTTTCCGCAGCCGGACTCGCCGACCAGCGCCAGCGTCTCGCCGGGAAAGATATCGAACGATACATTTTCCACGGCGTGGACCCGGCCTGAAACGCGGCCCAAAATGCCGCCGCGCAGATCGAAGCGGGTGATGAGGTTGCGAACCTCGACCAGCGGCGCGTTTTTGTCGCGTGGCGCGCTCATGCGGTCGTCTCCGCGAGCTTTTGAGTTGGTTCGTAGACAACCAGCGGAAATTTCTCCGGCGCGTCCTTTTCCACCATGCTGCCGAGGCGCGGCACGGCCGAAATCAGCGCTTGGGTATATGGATGCTTGGGCGCTGCGAAGATCTCGTAGACGGAGCCGGTCTCGACGATATCGCCCTTCAGCATCACGCAGACGCGATCCGCAATCTCGGCGACGACGCCCATGTCGTGAGTGATGAAGAGCACCGACATGCCGATCTCGCGCTGCAGTGCGCGCACGAGGTCGAGGATCTGCGCCTGGATCGTCACGTCGAGCGCAGTCGTCGGCTCGTCGAGGATCATCAGCGACGGCCTGCACGCCAGTGCCATGGCGATCATGACGCGCTGGCGCATGCCGCCGGACAGCTGATGCGCGTACTGATCGAGCCGTCGCGCCGCGTCAGGCACCCGCACGAGTTTCAGCACGCCCAGCGCAATGTCGCGCGCTTCGCGCTTCGTCTTGCCTTGATGGCGGATGATTGCCTCGGCGGTCTGGTCGCCGATGGTGAAAACCGGGTTCAGGCTCGACATGGGGTCCTGGAAGACGATCGACATCTCGTAGCCGCGCAGCAGCTCGATCCCCTTCAGGGAAAGCTTCGTGAGGTCCGATACCTTGCCATCCTTCAGGCGCATCAGGATGCGGCCGCCGGTAATCCTGGCGCCGTCATGTTCGGTCAGCCGCATGAGGGTCATCGCGGTGACCGATTTACCGGAGCCGGACTCGCCAACCAACACCAGCGTCTCTCCGCGGGCTATCGTGAAGGAGATGCCGTTCACCGCCCTGATCGGTTGGCGCCCTTGCGACGCAAAGCAGACTTCCAGATTCTCGACCGCCAGAATGACGTCGTCTGGCAATGTTGGATCGGCAGCTTTGATCGTCGACAAATCGAGTCCTTCGATAACGCGTGGCTTGGCTTGCTGCCGGGCATCGAAGGCAATGGGTGGCCCGACTGTCAATAGCAGGTTGTGGCGGAGACGTCCGCTGTGGTCGTGCCTGGTGCTGCCATCTCTCTGGGCGAAGAGTTGGAAATGCGGGCATCTGGATGCCCAGAGAGCTAACTATGCGCGTTTTGCATCAGCGTATCGCTTTTGGCATACAAGATGCTGATGGGTTCAGCGCGCGATCGAGATCGATCCGTCGAGCCGTCGCTCGGAAGTCTGGGCAAGAAAATTCCACAGCGCTTCCACATCGCGGTTGCTCGAACCGGTGCGGCGAAAGATGCGTATTTCCATCTGGAGCGACAGCTGCTGGCCACCGATCTGGACAAGCTCGCCCTGCGCGATGGACTTGCGGACACAGATTTGCGGCAACCAGGCGACCCCATGGCCGGCGACGGCCATGTGCTTGAGCCCCTCAGCGAGTGAGGATTGGTAAACGATGCTCAGATTGAGCGGCCGGCGTGAACGCGACCGGATCACCGAGATCAGTTTGCCGAGGTAGCCGTCATTCCAGGAATAGGCGAGGTAGGGAACTTCATCGCTTTCTGCCGGGTCGAGCGTGAACAGAGGCTGGCCGGAGGAATCGACGCCGGAGACGAGGATCAGCCGGTCCTGGCCTATTTGCAGCGATTCGAACGGCCCGGCCTCCAGCACCGGCGGTCCATCCGGATGATCGTAGGTGATGACGAAATCGCACCGGCCCGAGGTTAGATGCTCGATGCATTCCAGGAAGTCGGCCGTGTGCATGCTGGTGCGCATCGGCGCGTTCGGCATGCCGGGCGAGTGGACCCAGGTCGGGAAGAAGTAGATCGCAAGGGTGTGCAGCGAGGCGAATGTGATCAACTGCGAACTGGCACCGGCGACATTGCGGCAGTCGGTACGCAGCCGGTACATTTCCCGCACCATCTCCTGGCAGCGCGGCAGGAACATATTGCCCGCGCTGGTCAAGTGCACGGGGTATGTGCTGCGGTCGACCAAGCTGGCGCCGACCCAGGTTTCGAGCGATTTTATCCGCCGGCTGAATGCCGGCTGGGAGATGTTCCGCGCCGAAGCGGCGGTCGAGAAGTTCCGTGTCGCAACGATTTCCAGAAAGTCCTCGAGCCACGCCAGTTCCACAAATCGGCCCCATGCGCATTTTGCATAACCGATCCTATCTACACATTGGACAGCAGCGCAAGTGTGCTCCTAGCCTGCCGGCAAAAAGCAAGAAACCTCCGCCAACCGGGAACCAACGATGAAGCGACTTCTAGTCCTTGCCTTGTGCCTCGGCCTCAGCGCCGCGGTACCGCCGGCCATCGCCGAAACCAAGAACCCTGGAACCTTCGTGTTCCTCTGGACGGACGACATTTTGTCGTTCGACCCAGCCTACATCGCCAACACGCCGAGCTCATATGGCGTATTGAACGTCTACAGCCGCCTGCTCAATTACAAAGGCTCCGAAATTTCCGAATTCGTCCCTGCGATTTCGACTGAGGTGCCGTCGCTGGAAAACGGCTTGATCAAGGAGGGTGCCGACGGTTCCGTCAGCTACACGTTCCCGATCCGCAAGGGCGTGCGCGCTCACCAGGTCGGCATCAAGGGTGCCGACGGCAAGATCACCTGGGAATATCTCGATAAGCTGACCGAGGAGCAGAAGGCCTCCATCGAGCCGGGCTATGGGGAAATCACCGCCGAGGATGTGCGCTATTCGTTGATGCGCGCCATACTGCAGGGCCAGTCCTGGATGTCCAACGCCATCACCGAAGTCGTCACCGCCGGCAAATATACCGACATCGCCAAATGGGTAGAAACCGAGGGCAAGGTCGAAAAGATCGCCGACGCCAGCCCGGAAGTTCTGCGCAAGGTCTATGACCAGCTGGCGTCGCAGTTCACCGTTGACGGCGACAAGGTCACGTTGACGCTGCCCAAATCTTTCCCGGCGACGCTGGGCGTCATCGCCCTGCCGTTCGGCACCTCGATCGTTGACAAGGAATGGGTCACGGATGTCGGCGGATGGAGTGGATCCGGCGACGACTGGATCAAGCACTACAAGCCGGAACTCGCTGCCGATCCGCTGTTCGACAAGGAGAATGGCACCGGGCCGTTCATGCTGGAAGAGTGGGATCGTACCGATCGCCGTATCACCATGAAGCGCTTCGAAAACTACTTCATGGGACCCGCCTCGCTTGAGCGGGTGGTCATGCGCACTGTCCCGGAATGGACGACACGCCGTCTGCAACTGTTGTCGGGCGACGCCGACTATGTCTGGGCGCCAGTCGAATTTCTCGATGAACTGAGTAAGACCCCGGGCGTCAAGGTCACGGATGGGCTGCCGAAGGTTTTCGGGCGTGGGCTGTTTTTCGCCTGGCCGCTCGACGATACCGACAATCCGGCCCTCGGCAGCGGCCAGTTGGATGGCAAAGGCATCCCGCCGGATTTCTTTGCCGATATCGACGTGCGCAAAGGCTTCAACTATGCGCAGAATTACGACGCACTGCTGAAGCAGGTGCTGCTGGACAAGACGGTGCAATCGCGCGGACCGACCGTGCGCGGCATCATGGGCTATCGTCCGGATTCGCCGATCTACACATACGATCCGGCCAAGGCCACGGAGCATTTCAAGAAGGCCTTCGGCGGCAAACTTTGGGAGACCGGTTTTACCTTCACGGCCTACGTCCAGGAAGGTACGCCGCAGGGCACCGCAGCACTTTCGGCCTTGCAGCAGGGGCTGCAGCGGATCAATCCCAAGTTCAGGATGCAAATCCAGTCGCTGCCATGGGCTTCAATCTCCGACAAGCTGAACAACCGCGAAAAGCCTGCCTCGCCGTTGACCTATATGGGCTGGGGCCCAGACTATTCCGATCCGGGCGGTCCGCTGGGCGCCGCTTCCTACTACCTGTCGCCGACCGGTCTTGTCGGCGGCATGGTCGGACAAGGCTATCGTGACCTGATGGCGGAGAAGTTCAAGCCGCTGCTGGACGAGGCGTGGGCGTCGAGCGATCCGGCCGTACGCGAGCCGATCTACGCCAAGCTGCAGGAGATGTCGCACGAATACGCCACCACACAGTTCCTGTGGGAGGATTTCGGTTACATCGTCACGCGTGACAACATCGATGGCTACGTCAACAACATGATCCTCTACGGGGCATGGGACTTCTATCCGATCAAGAAGGCGAACTGATCCGCCTCGCTTCCAGCCGGGTGGCATTGTCGCCCGGCTATTCTTTTCAACCGGATATTTTCATGTGCTGAACTATGCCCTGCGACGGCTGCTGATGTTGCCGGTCGTCATGTTTGCCCTGTCGCTGATGATATTTGCGCTGCAGATGTCGTTGACGCCGACGCAACGACTGGCGGCCTATGCCCCTTCGCCAGACTACCTGAAAGGCGGCCAGGAGAGCATCCGGCGCATGATCGAGCAGTATGGGCTCAACGATCCATTCTATATCCAGTACGGACGCTGGATCGGCAACGTCCTGAGCGGCAATCTCGGCTGGTCCGAGACCGCACGGCAGCCGGTGGGGACGGCGCTGTCCTCGCTGTTTCCCGCGACCATGGAACTGGTCGTCCTCGCCTTCGTCCCGGGCCTGCTCCTGTCGATCTATCTGGGCTCGCGTGCCGGCATCTACCTGAATAAATGGCCCGACCACCTGATCCGCTTCTTCACCATCGTAGGCTGGTCCTTCCCCGTCTACGTCTTCGGCCTGTTGATGCTGCTGATCTTCTATTCCGTGCTCGACTGGTTTCCGCCGGGACGCCTGAGCCACTGGGCGCAGGACGTCGTCACCTCGAACCAATTCGTCCGCTACACCGGCGCTAACACGGTCGACTCGCTGCTGAATGGCAATCTGCCGGTTTTCTTCGACTCCCTTCGCCATTTGGCCGCGCCGGCCATTTCGCTGATCTACGTCAATCTCGCCAGCATGACCCGCATCATGCGCACCTCGATGCTTGAGACCCTGCGCCAGGACTACGTGCGCACCGCGCGCGCCAAGGGCATGCTGCGCCGCGTCGTCGAACTGCATCATGCGCGGCGCAATGCCCTGCTGCCGGTGGCGACCATCGCCGGCATGGAACTCGCCACCATGATGGGCGGCGTCGTCATCACCGAAACTATCTTCGACTATGCGGGACTCGGCCAGTTTTCGGCCAAGGCTGCGGCCAATCTGGATTTCCCGGCCATCCTCGGGTTTGGCCTGTATTTCGTCGTGGTTCTGGTGGTGATGAATCTGATCGTCGACCTGATCTATCCGCTGCTCGATCCGAGGGTGAAGACGAAATGAAGGCGCTTCGCTACCTCCTGAAAAACCCGGTTTCGCTGTTTGGCGTCCTCCTGCTGCTGGCCTTCGTGCTGATCGCGATCTTCGCGCCGGTGCTGGCGCCGACGCAGGAATTCCAGATGTCGGCCTACGACACGCCGCGTGCCGGCTTCCTGGCCACCCCGCAACCGCCATCGGCGGAGGCGATCTTCGGCACGACCGAGGGGCAGTACGATATCTATTACGGGGTGATCTGGGGTACCCGCACAGCGTTCAAGATCGGCCTCGGTGTCGTCTCTATCTCGCTGCTGATCGGCACGATCATCGGCGCTGTCGCCGCCTTCTACGGCGGGTTGCTAGACGAGTTCCTGATGCGCGTCGTTGACGTGTTCATGGCCGTGCCTTTCTTCATTGCGGCTATGATGCTGGTTGCCCTGATGGGGAAGGGGGTGATTCCCGTTTTCATCGCGCTGACCACCTTCGGCTGGATGCCCTACGCTCGCGTAATTCGCAGTGAAATCCTGCGCTTGCGGGAGATGGATTATGTTCACGCGGCTCGAGCATACGGCGCCAGCGACATGCGGCTGATCGTGCTGCACATCCTGCCTAACGCCATCTTCCCGGTGCTGGTGCTGGCCACCATGGCGACCGGCTCGATGGTCCTCACCGCCTCGGCGCTTAGCTTCCTCGGCGTCGGTGCCGAGGAGGGCTATGCGGACTGGGGCCAGTTCATCGCCTATTCGCGCAACTGGATCATCGGCCAGTCCGGCAATCCCTTCCAGTATTGGTACACGCTGGCGTTTCCCGGCGCCGCGATCTTTCTGTTCGTCCTGTCATGGAACCTTGTCGGCGATGCGCTGCGAGACATGTTGGACCCGCGCCACCAAGCCCACTGATCAATCCTGAGGTAACGACCGTGACTTCGCTCTCCACCGCCGCGCTCCGACAATTCGAGGACCTGATCCGCCATGAAGTGGAGGACAAGGAAATCCCCTCCATTTCCTACGCCCTGGTCGACCGCGACGGTCTGTTGGGCGAGGGGCATATCCAGCGCCACGACCGCAGCTTCGACATGCGCGAGGATACCTGTTTCCGCATCGGCTCGATCACCAAGACGTTCACCTCGATGGCGATCATGCAACTGGTCGAGAAGGGCATCGTCGATCTCGACGTGGATGTTTCCGAATACATCCCGGGCTTCCAGCCGCTTAACCCCTTCGCCGGACGCGAAAGCGGGCCATACGGCTCGCATATCAGCCTGCGCAAGCTGATGAGCCACACTGCCGGCATCGTCCGAGAACCGAAGAGCGGCCACTATCTCGACGCCACCCGGCCGCCGCTTGCCGACACGGTCGCCGAACTGGCGACATCGACACTGAAACAGGATCCGAGCGCCGGCCTGATGCACTATTCCAATGCCGGCATCGCGGTGGTCGGCATGGTCATCGAGAAGATGACGAAGAAGAGCTACAGCGACTACATCTCGGAAAACATCCTGAGGCCCCTCGGCATGGGCCAGACATCGGCTGGCATGGCGCCGGGCGTGCGCGAGAGGCTGGCGCCGGCAGACATGTGGACCCTCGAGGGCGACAGTCCGGCGCCCGTGTTCAGCCTTGGCGGATCGCCGGCCGGCAACATCTTCTCGACCACCGGCGACATGGCCAGCTACGCCCGCTGCCTGCTGCGCGGCGGCTTCGCGCCCGACGGCCAGTCCATAGTTTCGCCGGCTTCCCTGCGAGAAATGTGGACACCGATCGGCAAGCGCCCGGCCGGCCACGACAAGACCTTGAACGGTTACGGCCTGTGCTTCGGTATCGGCGACGTGGATGGCTGGACCTCGGTCGGCCATGGCGGAGCGGTCTACGGCTACGCCTCGCAGATGATCCTGCTACCGGCGGCAGGTCTCGGCGTGCTGATGTTTGCGACGCTGGATTTCGTCAACCAGATCGCTTCGCGGCTGGGTGGCGACGGGCTGCGCATCGTCCTTGCCGAGCGGCGCATGGGCAAGCCGCTTGAGCGGCTGCAAAGCCCGCCGCCCATCCAGGAAGAACAGTTCAATACGCTGCCCGGCCATTACCGTCATGAAACCACGGGCGAGCTGGTCGAGGTCAAGGCCAAGGGCGGCAAGCTCTATCTGATGGGCGAGGGGGTGCCTTTGCAGATCAGGCCGGTTTCCGGCTCGGATTTCGTCATCGACGGACGCATCTACGGGCGGGGCGCCGATTATGCCCATATGAACGTCTCGTTCCCGGAAGCCGACGGCCTCGTCTGGAAGGGGGTGAAATGGTCACGCATCGACAAGCTGCCGACCGAAAAGGTGCCGCCAGAGATCGCTCCGCATCTCGGCGAATACGGCCCCGACTTCAACATTACCTACCTGTCCTACAGCCACGGTGAATTGAAGTGCCTGATCGAGTATTTCTGCACCCATACGTGCGAGCCGGTGGACGCCGGACGCTTCCGGATGCGCGGCCTGCTTTATGAAGAGGAAATCCTCGAACTCGATGCCGTGGACGATCACGGCCGGCGCGGCATCCGCGTCGGGCCGATGTTCCTGGAGCGCCGCAAGCCGGCGGCCGAGGCCGCAGCTTGAACCATCAGGCAACCCCGCCCGCGCCGCTGCCGGTTGTCATGCAGTCGCCGCTCGGTGCGCGCATGCGCATCAATGGCCGCGACGTCGATTACTTCTGCGGCACCAGCTACTTCTGCCTGCACGGCCATCCGCGGGTCATTGAGGCAGCCTGCGCGGCCACCCGGCAGTTCGGCATGGGACCTGGCACGCTGGCGCAGATGCAGGTGTACGTCGCTCTCCAGGATGAGTTGCAGGCCTGGTTCGGCGCCGAGCATGTCGTCAGCCTGATCTCCGGCTATTCCAGCCCGATGGCGATGTTGCAGGGGCTGCGCGACGATTTCGACGTGATCCTGATCGACGCCGCCACGCACTACAGTGCCCGCGATGCCATACCGACGCTTGACAGGCCCGTGCACAGCTTCCGCCATCTGGATGCCGGCAGCTTGGCTGAGGAACTGGACCGCTATGTCAAACCTGGCAAGCGTCCCGTCGTGGTGACCGACGGCGTCTTCCCATCATCGGGCGCGCTCGCGCCGTTGGCCGATTACCGCCAGGCGATGGTTCCTTATGAAGGCGCCATCCTCGCCGTCGACGATTCGCACGGGGTCGGCGTGCTGGGATCGAGCGGCCGCGGCGCGCTGCAGCATTTTGGGCTCGAAGCCGACGGCAACTACCTCGCCGGCACCTTAAGCAAGGCTTTCGGCGCGCTTGGCGGCATCATTCCGGGGAGCCAGTCGCTTGCCGACAAGATTGCCGCCAATGCCATGATCATGCGTGGTGCGTCACCCGTGCCGCCTGCTGCCGCTGCCGCCGCCATCGCTTCATTGCGCGTGCTGAAAGAGACGCCGGCAATGCGAGCCAACCTTGTCCGCAATGTCAGCCACGTGCGGGCTGGCCTGCGCAAGCTGGGTTTTGTGCTGGCCGATACGCCGGTACCGATCGTCAGCGTACGCGGCGACGTCGACTTCGAACAGCTGCGTCTGCAACTTGATGCCAAAGACATCGTGGTCAAGGTCACCAAGGCTTCGGGCTATTCCGACGCGCCCGACGTGCCGACGATGCGGCTGGCGGTGTTTTCCGAGCATTCCCCCGAGCAGATCGACCGGCTTCTGTCGTCGATGGCCGAGCTGTTGTGAAACCAAGGAACAATCATCATGAAGGTATTCATCAGCGCCGATATTGAAGGCACCGCGGGCATCACCAATTGGGATGAGGCCCGTAGGGATCATCGCGACTATGCGGAGTTCCGCGAATATATGACCGACGAGCTGGTCGCGGCCTGTGAAGGTGCCAAGGCGGCAGGCGCGACCGAAATCGTCGTCAAGGACGCCCACGCTTCCGCGCGCAACCTGAACCTGGCGAAACTGCCAAGCTATGTGCGCATCATCCGGGCCTGGAGCGGCCACCCGGACCTGATGATGTTCGGCATCGATTCGAGCTTCGCCGCGGCGCTCTACACCGGATACCACAACAAGGCCGGCACCGACACGAACCCGCTCGCGCACACGCTGACCGGCACCGTGTCGCGGCTGCTGATCAACGGCGAGGTCGCTTCCGAATATACGCTGAACGCATTGTGCGCGGCGCGCTACGGGGTGCCGTCCGCCTTTCTGGCCGGTGATGCCGGCATGTGCGCCGAGGCAAAGATGTTGGTGCCGGGCATTGGCACGGTGGCCACCAGCGAAGGTTTTGGCCCCGCAACGTCGTCGTTGTCGCCGCAGGCAGCCGTGGTCGCGATCCGAGATGGCGTGGAGGCAGCGCTGTCGCGCGACCTGAAAGCATGCCTGCCCAAGCTCGCCGACAGCTATGAGTTGGTCATCGAATTCACCACGCCGATCGAGGCCTATCGTGGCAGCTGGTATCCGGGGATGGAGCATCCGGCGGCACGCACGCTACGCTTCACGGCGAAGGACTTCTTCGACATACAGCGCGCTATCCGTTTCGTCGTTATCGGTAGCTGATCGGCATGGCTACATCTCGGTGGTAGGGATCGCGCGTCGGTTGGGCATCAGCCGTGTGAGCTTCTACGACTACTTCCCCAGGCACGGATTAACGCGAAAACGGCCAAGACATGATAAGTTCACTGGTTCGCGAGGAATGAGCGCGGGAGTGTAGGCTCTTCCCCTTATGGGCCAAGTGACTCCAAGCTAGTACTCATGGGTAATACCCGGATCGTCACCCACAAACTGATGCGTTGCAATGGTATATGGCGGTATATGGCGGTATATGGCGGTGCGCCATGAGCCGCCGAAACCAGCTAAATCATTGATTTGTATTGCTCTTTAGGACGCTATGGGAGGAGGTGGAAAAACAAATGGTGCCCAGGGGCGGAATCGAACCACCGACACTGCGATTTTCAGTCGCATGCTCTACCAACTGAGCTACCTGGGCATCTGGCCGGATCCGCGACCTGAAAACCAGGATCTGGACCTTGCCTGCTTGCCGGGCTGCGGCCCGAAAGCGAGCGGGGTTATAGCATGAGATTCCTGGCTGTCCAGCACCGCCGTGTCGATTTCGCCGGGAAAACAACTATCGCGTTGAAACGTCTGAAAAATCCATGCTTTTCGTTGCGCTAGGCCGTCAGTTTCCTGCGTCGCCTTGCGACTTGTCAGGCGTATTCGCCGGCAGCTCTTCTTCTGCCTCGCCGTCGTCGCCGGGGATGACATAGACGCCCTTCAGCCAGCGGTTGAGGTCTATGTCCTTGCAGCGTGTCGAACAGAACGGATAGGTGTCGCGCGCGGAGGGGCGTCCGCATTCGGGGCAGGGCCGTTTGGGACGCAGCGGCGTCACGGTGCTGTCGTTGATTGCCATCGTTCGCTTTCCGCAGTCTGCCTTGTCTGTTGGTCGCATGATCGCGTTCGAAAGGTCAGCGCCGTTTGCTTCGCCGACCTTCAGTTTCGGATAATGCTTTAAGACAGCCCGCGTTCCGGCCAGCCGCGATGGATGTCGAAGCCTTCTCCGGCCAGCAGCGCGGTGGTCTCGTAGAGCGGCAGGCCGACGATGTTGGAATAGGAGCCGGTCATTTTCACGACGAAGGCGCCGGCCAACCCCTGCACGCCATAACCGCCGGCCTTGCCGCGCCATTCACCGGAAGCGACATAGCGGTCGATCTCGGCGCGCGGCAGGCGCTTGAAGCGCACGCGCGTTTCCACCAGACGCTGCCGCTGCTTGCCGTCCGGTGTGATCAGGCACACGCCGGTATAGACGCGATGCGAACGGCCCGACAGCAGCTGCAGGCAAAAGGCGGCATCGTCACTGGTTTCCGCCTTCGGCAGGATTCGGCGGCCGACCGCAACCACCGTATCGGCCGCCAGCACATAGCCGCGTTCGGTCTCGGCATCGCCTTGCATCGAAGCAAAGGCCTTTTCAGCCTTCTCGCGGCAAAGGCGCTTGGCCAGCGATCGTGGATGCTCGGCGCGCTGCGGCGTCTCGTCGATATCGGCGGGCAGGATGCGGTCAGGCTCGATGCCGGCCTGCTGCAACAGCTCGATCCGGCGTGGCGACCCCGAGGCAAGCACGAGCTTGTGCATGGTGCTCATCGCATCTCCGGCCCGCAATCAGGTCTTTTACTTGAAGCGATAGGTGATGCGGCCCTTGGTGAGGTCGTAGGGCGTCATCTCGACCAGAACCTTGTCGCCCGTCAGGACGCGGATACGGTTCTTGCGCATGCGTCCAGCCGTATGGGCAATGATTTCGTGTTCGTTTTCGAGCTTCACGCGGAACATCGCATTGGGCAACAATTCTGTCACCACACCCGGAAACTCGAGGACTTCTTCCTTCGGCATTCGATACCTTTGGTTTGGATGGATATCCGGCGGGCCGGCCGGAATTGGCGCGGAACCTATATGATTATCGCCGCTTTGTGAACAAGCTTAATCGGCTTGTACTCAATGGTGTTATTCGGGACTTTTCTTGGCCTGTAACCCCTTATCCACGCCAGTGCAGCACGCAGACCAGCGTGAACAGCCGCCTGGCCGTGTCGAAGTCGATTTCGATCTTGCCGGCGAGCCTGTCCATCAGGGTTTGCGAGCCTTCATTGTGCAGCCCGCGCCGGCCCATGTCGATCGCCTCGATATGGCTCGGCGTCGAGGAGCGGATGGCGTCGTAATAGCTTTCGCAGATCAGGTAATAGTCCTTCACGATGCGCCGGAACGGCGTCAGCGACAGGATATGGGTGACGACATCCGTTCCGTCCTCGCGGCTGATGGCGAAGACCAACCGCGATTCGGCAAGGGAAAGCTTGAGCTTGTAGGGGCCGTTGCCGTCGTCGTTGACAGGGCGGAACGAGTTTTCCTCGATCAGGTCGAAGATGGCCACCGCCCGCTCATGTTCCACGTCGGGCGTCGAGCGGCCGATAGTCTCGTCGAGCTCGACGTCGATCAGCCTTGCGGTGTTTGGCCCGGCTCCCGACATGCCTGCCTACATGTTCAGCCGGATGGAGACGGAGCGGCCATGCGCGTCGAGCCCTTCGGCCGTGGCCAGCGCTATCGCTGCCGGTGCCAGCTGCCGCAACTGGTCGGGGCCGAGCTTCAGCAGCGACATGCGCTTGACGAAATCGAGCACGGAAAGCCCGGACGAGAAGCGCGCTGAACGCGCCGTCGGCAGCACGTGATTGGAACCCGCGACATAGTCGCCGATCGCTTCCGGCGTGTGGCGGCCGAGGAAGACGGAGCCCGCGTTGCGCAGGCGCGCGAGATACGCCTCCGGATCGTCGACCGCGAGTTCGAGATGTTCGGCGGCGATGCGATCGGCCAGCGGCAGCGCGTCTTCCAGATCGCCCACCAGGATCACCGCGCCGAAGTCGCGCCAGCTGGCTGCCGCAGTCTCGGCGCGCGGCAAGGTGGCGAGCTGGCGCTGCACGGCAGCTTCGACGGCCGCGGCGAAGGCGGCATTATCGGTGATCAGGATAGACTGCGCCGAGGCATCGTGTTCGGCCTGCGCCAACAGATCGGCGGCGATCCAGTCGGGATCGTTCTTGCCGTCGGCGATCACCAGCACTTCGGACGGGCCGGCGATCATATCGATGCCGACGGTGCCGAAGACCTGGCGCTTGGCAGCCGCTACATAGGCATTGCCGGGGCCGACGATCTTGGCCACCGGGCGAATGGTTTCGGTACCATAGGCAAGGGCGGCCACGGCCTGCGCGCCGCCGATGCGGTAGATTTCCGAAACGCCGGCGAGATCGGCCGCCACCAGCACCAGCGGGCTGATGATGCCGCCGGACGCTGGCACAACCATGACGATGCGTTCCACACCAGCCACCTTGGCCGGCACGGCATTCATCAGCACCGAACTCGGATAGCTGGCGGTGCCGCCGGGCACATAGAGCCCGACCGCCTCGACCGCCGTCCAGCGGGAGCCCAGTTCGACGCCGAGTGGATCGGTGTAGCGGTCGTCCTTCGGCAACTGGCGCTGATGGTGCGAACGGATGCGGTCGCGAGCGAATTTCAGCGCTTCCACGGTTTCCGGGTCGGCTGCCGCATAGGCGGCCTCGATGTCGGCGCGCGAGACGGCAATGCCGAGGCTGCCGAGATCGGCCTTGTCGAAGCGCAGCGTATAGTCGATCAAAGCCTTGTCGCCTCCGGCGCGCACACGGGCGATGATGTCGCGCACCACGGCTTCGACGTCGGCCGAAACCTCGCGCTTGGTAGCGAGGAAGGCGGTGAAACGTGTTTCGAAATCCGGATCGGCAGAGCGCAGTGTGACGGCCATGCTCAGCCCCTGTGAACCGGCCGCGAGGAGGCCTGCCAGGCGCCGCCGAGATCGGCAAGGCGGGCCTCGACATATTCGACTTCCAGCATGATGGTGCCGTTGCCGGCGAAGATCAGCTCGATGATGCCGGCGGGCGGAGCGATCGGAATGAAGCTGACGGCCAGCAGCGACAGCACTTCTTCCGATTTCTCGCGCGCGATGCCGCTGGTCTTCACTGCCAGCACGCGCTCGAAATGCAGCACGCTTTGCCGGCGTTCATTGTGCTTGCGGAAGAAACCGGAGCGCACTTCCCAGGCGAAGCGGTTCATCGGCATGACGAAGCGCTTCCAGGTGGGCAGATATTCGAGGTCGCCCACCTTCATGACGGCATCCTGGACATGGGCCGAAATAATGCCCAGGTCCTGCTCGTCCAGCGCCAATAACTTCAAAGCGTCCATGCGGATACCGCACCTGCGAAGGTTTTGTTGTCTTACCTTCTGTTAGGCGGTCTTTCTGGCGGGCGCAACCGGGAGAGGGGGAGTAGCGAGTGGCGAATAGCGAATAGGGGAAATTGGCCACTATTCGCTATTCGCCACTCGCTTAGCCGCTGATCCGCTCGATCACCGCGCCGCAGCCCGACAGCTTGTCTTCCAGCCGCTCGAAGCCGCGGTCGAGATGGTAGATGCGGTTGACGGTGGTCTCGCCTTCGGCTGCGAGGCCGGCGATGACCAGCGAGACCGAAGCGCGCAGGTCGGTCGCCATCACGGGCGCGCCCTTCAGCTTCGACACGCCATCGACGATTGCCGTCTGGCCGGAAAGCGTGATGCGGGCGCCGAGACGGGCCAGCTCCTGCACGTGCATGAAGCGGTTTTCGAAGATCGTCTCGGTGATGTGCGACTTGCCCTTGGCCTTGGTCATCAGGCCCATGAACTGCGCCTGCAGGTCGGTCGGGAAGCCGGGGAAGGGCTCGGTGGTGATGTCGACCGGCGAAATGCCGGCGCCGTTGCGCCTCACGCGGATGCCCTCATTGGTCGGCGTGATCTCGGCGCCGGTCTGGCCGATCACGTCGAGCGCGGTTTGCAAGAGGTCGGGCTGGGCGTCCTTCAGCAGCACGTCGCCGCCAGCCATGGCGACCGCCATGGCATAGGTGCCGGTTTCGATGCGGTCCGGGATGACGCGCACATTGGCGCCGTGAAGCTGATCGACACCGTCGATGGTGATGGTCGAGGTGCCGGCGCCATGGATCTTGGCGCCCATGGCGTTCAGGCATTCGGCGAGGTTGACGACTTCCGGCTCGCGGGCGGCATTTTCCAGCACGGTTTCGCCGCGGGCAAGTGCCGCCGCCATCATCAGCACGTGGGTGGCGCCGACCGAGACCTTCGGGAACACGTAGCGATTGCCCTGCAGGCGGTTCTTGGCCTTGGCGATGACATAGCCGTTGTCGACATCGATGTCGGAGCCCAGTGCCTGCAGGCCGTCGATGAAGAGATCGACCGGGCGGGTGCCGATGGCGCAGCCGCCAGGCAGCGACACGCGCGCTTCGCCCATGCGGGCCAGCAGCGGGCCGATCACCCAGAACGAGGCGCGCATCTTGGAGACCAGCTCGTAAGGCGCCGTGGTGTCGACGATGTCGCGCGCGGTGAAGTTGATGGTGCGCGAATAGCCGCCGCCATTGCCGTTCTGGTGATCGCGCTTGCCGTTCACCGAATAGTCGACGCCGTGATTGCCGAGAATGCGGATGAGCTGCTCGACATCGGCCAGATGCGGCACGTTCTCCAGCGTCAGCGTGTCGCCGGTCATCAGCGCAGCGATCATCAAGGGCAGGGCGGCGTTTTTGGCGCCGGAGATTGGGATGGTGCCGGCGAGCTCGCGGCCGCCGACGATCCTGATGCGATCCATGAAAGAGTGTCCCTCAGCCGGAAGCCGGCTTAAATCGGTTGTGTTTGGGCCGCCCTCTAAACCATTGGTCGGTCCGGTTCAAGGAATAGAGCATGTCGCGCAAAAGTGTGCAGCGGTTTTGCGCGAACGACATGCTCGGAAACAAAGGCCAAATGCGCCATGAGTGCATTTGGATTTCGTGAAGTCGGCACAGGAATGGCCGTGCACTGATTCCCTTACTCTTCTTTTTTCTGTTCCTTCGATGCGGCAAGCCCGTCGGGCCTGGTGTCGGCTTCGCCGGTGCGGCGCGACCTGAGCTGCGCCTTGCGCTTCTGCAGGTTCGTACGCAGGGCTTCCGCCAGCCTGGCCTTGCGGCGATCGCCCCTCGATTCCGGCTTGGTCTTGTCGTTCATGGTCTCGCCTAGTCCTTAACAATGCATAACCGACATTGTGGCGCGGCCATGTCCGAATGTCTGTTGGAAATAGCTGCTATAGCAACTTGCACTCGGCGATTCATTGTGGCAGAAGGCGCCGCATTCACGATGCTGCCGTAGCTCAGTGGTAGAGCACTCCCTTGGTAAGGGAGAGGTCGAGAGTTCAATCCTCTCTGGCAGCACCATTCCTCCTAATAAAATCAATGGTTTAGCGACTTGATAACAGTCGCAGATTTATGTGTTTTTCTGCCACTGCACGAGTTTTGTCGTGTTTTTTGGCCTTTTTACGTGCAGTTTCCGTGCAGTCGGGATTCGTCACGAATCAGGTCATTCCTCTTTCCGGTGCCCGCAGCCAGCTTGCCAAAGCAAAGGGCGGGAAAAAGTACGCATGGCATCGCACGCCATGCGGGCGGAACCGGAAGTTTGTCGATCGCCTCAATCAGCGGAACCTGCGGCACGTTGGTATATCGACGGCTCATGTCTGTCACGGCATGTCCAAGTATCTGGTCTTTGCTGTACGGATGAACGCCTGCAACAACCAAGGCGGTCGATACTGTGTGGCGGGCCGTGTAGGGAGAAACATCCAGTATTTTGGTGCGCCTGCGCGCACCGTGGATGGCTGACTTCAGGCCACCGCCGCCCTTGCCTTTCTCATCCGTTACAATTGCCGTGTAGGGATTGCCGCGCGGCGTGCGGAATAGTGTGCCGCCATCTTCCTTGGCGCGGCGGACTAGCGGGCCAAGCCACTCGCATAGAAACCAGTGCAGCGGAACGCCGCGAGGCTCGCCGGTCTTCGATGATTTCACGACAAGCCACCGGCCCGGTAGGTTCACATCGGCCGCGGTCAGTGCAAAAACCTCAATCGGACGCATGCCTGTATAGAACAGGAACGTCATAAGCATGGCCGGGTCAGGAGACATGGCTGCCACAAACTCGGCCGCGCGTTCATAATCTACCGGCTCGGTTCCGCTTCTTGATGGTGTGGATTGCGTAACGTTCGTACCCTTCGCCTTGCGCGGTCGGCTCCATTTCTTTGGTGGGGCTAGCTTGCGCGACTCGGACGAAGCGAAGTTCCATACCGCAATGAATGGCGTGTAGACATTTCTAATCAACGTCTCGCGTGAGGCACCCGGCTTGCATAGTGCGATAGCCGCCTTGTCCAAGTCATCCTGCGTGATGGATGCCATCTTGCGATCGTCGAAGTGAGGCATCAGCCCATGGACAGCGCCAGACTTATCTTCACGCAGAAGATAGGTCATGTCGCCGCCGTTCTTGAGGTAGGCGCGGGCCGCCTCTTCAAAAGTTGTCGTGGCAACCTTGCCGTGAACACTTTCCGTTAGGACGCGAGCTTGTAGCTTGATGAGGAGCGATTTTGCGGTCGCTTCGTCTTTGGTCTTAGTAGATCTGAATACTTCTTTTCCTGTGCTGTCGGTACCTCGGATATACCAATTGGCGCTTCCAGGACGCTTGGTGAGCTTGAATTCCGACATTGCATTGCATTCCACAATTGATTGATGTGAGTCTGACTGAACAACTTTCGATTGCCGTTCTTGGCATAGTACGGAAAGTCGATTGTCAGGGACGTTAGACTCTGGCGGCTGATTTTAAGCCAGATGCAAGTCTCTTCAACCGAGTAGATGCCTGGCGGCACCCCGAGTCCGTTATCGTTATCTGGTTTCATGATTTTAATTCCTGTGCCTGGAGCGCGCGGAGGAGTGCGAGGATGAGCGCTATCGCCGGTGTAGGCATTTCTGAGCCGTCCCATGGACCGCCGCCATTTCGGTCATCCCAGACGGAAGCCTCATAGCCTTCGTGGTCGTATGGCGCTTTTCCTACCGACCACGCAAACCATTCCGGCAGCACTCGCTCAGTAAGCGCTACGGCTGAGTCTGTTGAGGCGGTTACAGCAGGGCATGTTGCGTCTGTGAAGTGTTCACCAGCGAACGTGTACCAGTGGTCGGTTGGATTGCCAGCGACTGCTCTGCAGATCGCGGCGTCCACTTCCCGATCCGGCCCTGTCAGCCGTTCCACCCGCTCTATGAGGGCTGTGAGGTCAGTCATGGTCCACCCCCAACATCATCAACGAACGGCAGGTTCCATGCGGACCACTCGATAATGTCGAGCCCGCAATTTTCAGCCAGTCCGCGTTCAGTGGTTGCGCCTTTGGAATTCTGCCAACCGGGCAGCAGAACGAGCGTATCGGCGCGATTGCAGATGAAGTCGCAGTATTCTGCGAAAGCCTTGCGCTTCGGGAAGATTGATTCCGTCCACGTGAATTCGCGCGGGTTGTAGACCTCGTGCCCTTCGGCTCGCAGTTCCGTGGCCACCCGCATGAACAGTGGATGGTTCTTCTCGGGCATGCCGGTGATTGGGCCGCTCAGATAGATCGTGCGTTTCTCAATCATCCTCGCCCCCTGTGAGTGCGCGGAGGGAGAAGGCGTCGAAATGTTCCAGAATCTGGCGGCGGCCCGCGTCAGTTGCGGTCTGCGACTGGTAGTGCGGTGTCAGCCGTTCGATTTCCTGCCGGAACCTCTCCACCGTCACCTTATCCAGATCGTCGGGACCAAGGATGCGATAGCCGGCAGCGGTGAGGGCTTCGATCGCGATACGCGCGATGGCTCTATCATCAGCATCGACATCATTCCCGCCAAACCACCGCTGGCAAATGGCTTTCGCAATTACGTCACGCGCGCTCATCACTCGCCCCTCTCTGCCGGCACTAGGGCGGTCTGCCCTCCCGGCTGGGTTGCGGCGCGGATGGCTGCTTCGATCTCCGGCTTAACCTGCCGGTTCTCATGTGGGCAGTTGATGTACATGCATGCCAGATGGCGAGAGCAAGAACTCGGGCTGTAGCAGCCATTCGGCCATGCCGGCTCATCGATGACAAGCGGTTGACGATCAACGCGCTTGATCTTCAGTTTCGGCTTTGCACGCTCCTCCGCAAGCTCTGCGGCGAGGCGGTCGCGCTCGGCTTCGGTGGCCTTGATGCGCTCATTGAAGGCGGTTCGGTATTCCTCGATCTGCGCCGAATAGTGGAAAGCCTTGCTGGCGGCGTCGATGCTCTTCCTGTCGCCTATGAGATAGATGCCGTTGGTCGAGTAGCCGCAAATCTCGGTGGCGTCGGCGTATGGGAACAGTCGGCGCTTGGCCTCATCTCGTTCCGCCCTTGCCTCGGCTAGTTGGCGCTCTAGCGTGGCTATGCGGGTGTCTTGGTCAACGATCACGTCGCGGGCGTTATGAAGATAGCTTTCGGCCCATTCTTTGGAACCGTGCTGGCAGCTTGTGTAGCCGTCTTCCAGCCATGCAAGCAGATGAGTGCTGCGCTCTGTCATCACTTGCCTCCCTCATCGGCTGGAGACGCAGGGAGAGCGGTGGCACGGTCCAGCCGTTCGATTTCAGCGATGATCAGCGCGCCGGCCTTGACTAAATCACGGCGGCGGTTTGTTGGCTTGAACCATGACCTTTCCCAAGGCCAATAGTATTGCATCAGCCCCTTTAGAATGTCGTTTAGGCTGTAGCCGCCAGTTGCGTTTCGGTAGTCGGTCCGGCAGCTTCCCGCGATCACCGCATAGATGCCCGCCGCCCGCGCCATTTCACCATCGTTATGACGATCGTCATGCTCCGGCGTCCAGCCTTCAGCATCAACTTGCCGCTTCCGTTCACTCAATATGTCGGCGACTGCCTGCCAGCCTGCGGGCGCACCAGAGAGGGCGGCGAACCGGTCGATGATCCGCTGTTGCATCGTAGGAACGTCTACAGTGCGACCGGGGATGGTGCTGCCTCTGAATTCGCCGTCGCCGCCCGTGGCCAAGTCCAAGGTCTGGATGGCGTCTTCATAGCCGTCGCGGACGCCGATTTCATACGCTTCGTCGGCATCGTTCGGCAGGTCTTTGTATGGAATTATGGTCCAAGCGTCTTCATCTTCGCGGTGAACTGCCTCGGCGTCCTCACGTCGCGCGAAGCGGGTCGCCTGCTCGCGGTTCTCGGTCCACGCCGGCATTCCGTCCGTCCAAATCCGCCAGCGCTTCCGGTCGCCACTCCCGACTATCCAGGCGTATTCGTGCGTGGCCGCCTCCACCGTTGCGGGCGTGGGTGAGACCGGGGTGGCGTAGAGGGGTTCGACTTCCCATCCCTCATTTTCGCGCTGCTTCGCCACCATTTTGTTCTCAGTAAGAGCCCAAGGGGTTGGGCGCCCCGTGTTGGGATATACCCAGCGATATCGCCACGCCATTGGTTGCGCCGGCTCTCCCGGCTCCAGTGCTGAGATGAAACGTGGATCCAGTGGGTGAGGCATGAATTCAACGGGACTAACCGGGCTTTCCGCCTCCAAATCCCACCAGTAGCCGCCGCGATGGTCGTTCCATACAGCCTCATAGGTCCGACCGTCTTCGTCTCGAACCCATACCGGATAGGAGTTTTTCAGCGTGACTGTGCCGAATTGCTGCACCGTCGCAATCGAATTGTCGGCTTCAGAGATGGGTCGCCACGCGGACGCTGGCTGCTGTGCGCTAGACATTGGCTGGGCCTCCAGATGCGGCGCGGAGTTCGGCACGGACTTCCATCCAGAGTTTGCCGAGCATGTTCTTGCCGTCGCGATTTGATCCCCAGCCCCAGAAGTCATCGCGCCAGGAGTTTTCGACCAACTCGCGGTCGCCTGTCGCCAACAGCTTGCGGCGCACGTACTCGTGCTGTTCGGCCTTGGCGCGAATGATCATCCGCATCTTTTCGACCTTCACATCGTTCCAGTCGGCCCGTTGAAGGGTCTTGTTCTCCTGGGCAATCTTGAAAGCGTCATGGGCTGATCGAGCTTCGCGCACGGCCTTGGCCACCATCAAAGCGGCTTCGGTGGGTTGTGCGCCACCCAATTTGCCGTTTGCCGCGCCAGTGGCGAAACGCAGCCAATGATACAGATGCTCAGATGTTTTGAAGTGGCCGCGACTGGCCCACTCAACTTCAAAGCTGCTGAAATTCGACAGGACGTAGAAATCCTGCTCGTAAAAGCAGACGCGCTCCGGCGTATCGAGGCCGTGGCATTCGATCCCATTCGGCTCCATCACCCCTTCCGCCCGCTCCAGCCTTGCGGAGAGAGCGGAGAGGGTGGTGGCGGCTTCCCACATGTCGTCGGACGCGCCTTCGACATCGTAGAGTTCTTCGCCGTTGTCGCCCTCGCCGGTACGCTGACACCCGGCCTGTAGGCGCTCCACCAACTCGGCTACGTCTGCCGGGAGAAGGGCGGACAGGTAGGCGGTGATGGCGTCTTCAGCTACCGATCGCGGCATATCGCTTTGATCGGGATGCGCGCTGCTTATCACCTGATATGCGGCTTCCAGCGCCTTGGCATCCAACATCACGCCACCCTCCGATTGCGAGGCTTCCCGCTCTGCTTGCCAACCGGCTTGTTGTCGTTCGCCGGTTCTTCCTCCCGTGAGGCAAACCTCTCGAGCATACCAGCCATGTTGTCGGCCCACGTTGCGCCCTTCTGGCGATAGTAGACAGCAACGTTGCGCAGGATGTGCGGCTCGGTGTCGGTGGCGATTTTGTTGATGCACGATGCGCGGCCGTAGGCTTCGTTCCACTCGCCGTTGGGATTCGGGCTCCAGGCTGCGTCAAGGTCGTTGATGTTGGTGGTGGTCATTGGTTCCTCCATTTGCGGCGGGTTGTGCGGGGCACAACGGGCCGCTGTTAGCGGTAAGCGTTGTTGGCGGCGGTTAGCAAAAGCCTGCGCACACGGGCGCACCGAAAAGGCTGTTGATCGCCACGATTACGACGAACATTGAAACCGGCCACGTTAGTACAAAGGCCAATGCGCCGATAAGTCCGGCGCCTATGGCCACACCGAGAAACATACGCTTCATGTTTGCCTCCCGTTGGCCACACGACGACGCCAAGCGGTCTCGCCGTGCTGTTCCAGAAAATTGTCAAGGCGATCGCCAAGCGCGGCAAACAACATCGCGATTTGAACCAAGTGGCTACCGCTGCCTCAACGCGAGTCTTGGCTTCCTCAAGTGTTTCGAAGTCGGTCGTGCCGTCCTTCATCTTTATGCCTGGAAGCTCTATGGATGCTCGGTAACTTTTAGGGTCGTGGCGGCTGCGCGTACCGTTGTACGAGGCGGCGCCAACTACGACCTTGCCGAGAACGAAGTTTTCTCCATTCTGATAGGGGCCGGTTTGTTTGACCCATTTTCCGGTTGGGGCTGTCATAGTTCTTCCTCCGGATGCATGGCCAACATGAACTCAAGAACGGTTGACGCGCAGAAGTCGTCCTCCATTCTGATATATTCGTCGCGAGCCCGTTCCGGTACGTTCCACAAACCATTCCAGCGTTCGTTGGCAGCCTCTTTGGCGCGAACGTCTCTGGCCTCAGCGGTGTCGTATCCCTGCTGCCATTGCTTGCGTTTGTAGTCGTCCTTATAGGGGTTGTTGAGCCATCCGCGGGCGTAATCGCGCTCGCCTTGGCCGTGCGGGTTGTTGCTCACAACAGCACCCACATAGCCACAAGCGCGCTAACGACAGCGCAAGCCATAATGAGCGCAACGGTAAAGCGCGGTAGCGACGCCAACGGTAGGCTGGCGAGGCGTAACAGGCGGAAGGTGGCCGGAGAACACGGCCAGTGGTGGGAGGGTGGTCATGACAAGTCCGCCGCAATGCCGCTCACAAGCTTGCCGCCAACCACAATTGCGGATGGTGCCCAACCGCCACGTGCTATGCGCAACCATTGTTCATAAGTTGCGGTTTCGTTGGCGAATGCGCTAGCCCCAGTGTCGGCCAGCCATTTCGCCAATTCTTCGGGCGTTGCGAAGGCGGGGGAGATTGGAGTGCCCTCCGATGTGTCCTCATACATCATGAAGTGCGTGCGCTGGTCTTCGGGCCAGTCAGGCATGTATTCGTCTTCTTTGGGCGCGCTGCCATAATAGTCTAGCGCAGCCTCAAGACCTTCCGCGTTAGCCTTCTCCATGAATTCTTCGGCAGCTTCCTTATAACCGCCGTCGAACATTGGAATGTACCGGCCAACCGCCCTATCAAAGGGCGCATTGTCTTTTGTGTAGCGCGGGTGCTGCCAATCGGCAGGCACCATTCTTACTTCACGTCCCATCTTCCCGCACTCCATTCTGGAGCTAGGCCGCACGTGGCGGCTACGGGTTAAGTCTTAGGCGATTTCGCCTATCAAGTCAATAAAAATATGCGAAACCGCCTAGTCGCCTAGTCGCTACGGCTAACCGGCACGCCGTGGCCGCCTTACAAACGACGAAAACACAATGCCTGTTACGGTGACTTCTTCCGAATCAGAGCCGAATTGAATGGGCGTCTGGTGCTCCGGGTCGCTCGAGCGCGGCCATAGCCACTTACTGCCGTCCGGCTCAACCACATATTCCTTCAATGTCGCCTCAAACAAACCGCTCTTGTTGCGACGAGAAACCAACACATGGTCGCCATTCATAGGATATAGGCCGTTCGCAATAGTTGCGGCGGCATATACAATTGAGCCGTCCGGATAATGACGGTTCATGGATGTGCCTTTAACCACATACCCCTTCAGCGGATAGTTCGGCAGCGCCGGGTCCAGCAAAACAGGTGCATCGTACTGGTCGTCGTATTCCCACTCGACAGCTTCCCGCCAGACACCGGCCTGCAGTTCACCAACGACTCGCGCCGTTTTGGCCCTCACATCCTTGTTGGAAACCGGCTCAATGCCCAACCATTCCCCAATGGTCACGCCAGCCAGGTCGGCAAGCTTCTGCGCCGGTTCTGCCTTTGGATTCAATTCGGCGCGCTCATATTTTGAAACGGTGGACTGGTCGACGCCGATCCTCTGAGCCAGCCCACCCTGACTGAGGCCGAGCTTGACGCGAAGATCCCTTATTTTACGGGCCATATTGTCCATTAGTACAATTCCTCTCCAAGAATCGTCGCGCATATAGGCGTTTTCGCCTAGCTTTGCAATAGGATTTAGGCGGTTTCGCCAAAAAGTCCAACGTTAGGCGCTTTCGCATATCGAATATTGACATGCAAGGCGAAAACGCCTAAAAGTGGGTCCGTAGTTAACGAATCCGGTTGGACCAGATTCGGAAGTCTCGGGCTGAGGAGAATTCCAGAAATGACGAAAGGTGGGCGCGCCCGCGCTATGCGGGCCGAGGGGCGTAGCTTTGTCTCAATAGCTACTGAGTTGGGAATTAGCTTGCAATGGGCTTACAAGATTGCCGGAGACGTCCTTGGTGAGGACGCAAAGGCCACGCGGAACACGGTTGTCCGCGATATTGAACTGCAGCCTACCGCTAAGACGGTAGTGAAACTCCACGCCCACAACGGTGGTTGTTCTACGCTTTCCGGGCTTATGCCAATTTCGATGCCGCGCATTGTTGCTTTGCATGGAGCGGCACAATGACTGAGGTTAGCGATAAGCTCGGCCTTGGCTCGCCGGTTGTCATTCGGGGTTACGTCGTAGGGCGTTCCGACTGGCAGAAAGGCCAATCCACTTACTGCGTCGAGTTCGACCAGAAGGGCAAACCGCAACGAGAATGGTTCCACGCCGACGAATTGGCGGTTGACTCCGTAGCGGAGGGCGGTGGGATATGAGTGGCAACAATGGTGGCGACGACACCGCTACGGAGGATATCTACGCGGGTGACCTCGTAGAGCTTGTGGTGCAGCCCGCGATTTACGGCATGGCTATCGGCTTCGAAGGCAGTTTGGTTCACGTGCGCCTTGTGGATGGCACGCGCGCCGCGTTCCACGAATACGAATTGCGCAAGATGGCTGGTGTTACGCCACCCGCCGACGAAGACAGCAACGTAATCCCGGTCGACTTCACGCGTGGCGTGCGAATGGACCGCAACACCAAGACGAAGGGAGCAGCGTAATGCATAAGTTTAAAGCGGGTGATAGGGTTGAGTGCGTAAAGGATGAGGACGGTCGCGGTCGTGGCCTAAACGGCTCTGTTATAGAGGTTGGCGATGTCTACGTTAAGGTGGATTTCGGCGGCGACTTCCCCGGACATGGTCACAATGGCCACTGTTGGTATTTTTATGACGCCGACAGGAAACTTAAGCCTGTCGCGCCGTTCAAGGTTGGTGACAAGGTCGTGCCCAAGAAGGGCGATAAGAACGACTTGTTTGGCCACTGGATGGAGTTTTGGGCCAAAGACGGTGAATCCAAGCCGAAATTCTTCTACGTGACCAAGGTCAACAACGACGACACAAACCCTTATATTCATTACAGCGCCAATCCTGGCGGCTTCGGCCCACAAGTGACGGCCAACAACCTAGAACTGTACGTAGAACCCACCCTCACCATTCAGGCTGGCCGTTACTACAAAACCCGCGATGGTCGCAAGGTGGGGCCTATGAGGCCCAGCCACTCACCGAACTATGCCTTCGTGGCGGATGTTGATTGCGAGTCTGAAAGGATATTCCAATCCGACGGCACGCATGGAAGCAAATATGTGCCAAACGATCCAAATCTGAACATCGTCGCCGAATGGGAAGAACCCGCCAGCAACGACAACGCGCCGAAGTTCAAGGTGGGTGATCGTGTGGCGCGGCCAGGACATCTCGACGGCACCATTGTGGGGATTGACGGCGACAGAGTGCGTGTCGACTACGGTGGCCATTGGGGTATTTGGGCGTGGAATCTCAGTGAGATTGACCACTATCCGCAACGGTTGGCAACAATCCCTTCGACGCCAACCGCAACGGCCATCGTCTGCCTGATCGAGAACGGCCAGCCGAAGCCTTCGGACTTCCCGCACGTTCACCCTTCGACCGCAGCGGCGGCCAAGGAAGCTGAACGCCTCGCCGGCAAGTTCAAGGGCAAGGAATTCGGCGTCTACGAACTGGTGTCGACTGTGCAGAAGCCTGCGCCAGTTTACGAGCACGAATGGCAGCGGTTGGCCGTCAACGGGAGGAAGATTGAGGCAATCAAGGTACTTCGCGGCATCACCGGCATGGGGTTAAAGCCAGCCAAGGACGCCGTGGAGTACTTCCTAGCCGCCGCCTAACCAACCCACCACACCCTTAACAGCAACCGCCTGCCACTTCGGCAGGCGGACAGGAGAACTTATGGCTAACCCCAAAGCCTACGCCACACAATTCACGCGCACCGGCAAGCTCAACATGACCAACCGCAAGCCGTACCGCTCGGCATCGCAGACACAGGCTGCGCGTGCAACGGCAAGCAAGGGCGACGACGGCGCTTATCACTCAAGCGCGCCGGTTTCTTACCACAGCGCAGGACGTAAGAGGGAGGCATAACTGACAAACCCCGAAAGCCCTTGGTACAAGGACCAGCACGACCCCAACCTTCATGAACCAGAACTACACGACGACAGCCAGGTTGCACCTCCAGCAGCCAAACGTACCGGCATCATCGTCGCATTAATCGCCGCGGCATCCGTAATTGCGGCGCTTTACTACCCGTTGCACGTCGTCGCTTTTGCGGCCGGTTGTGCAATGGGCTTGATCCAAAAAGGAGAGTAGTCTTTGGCTATCAGCCTAAGTTCGTTGAATTCCACTAGGGCCAAGGCGAAAAGCCGTGCGCCGTTGCTCGTCATCTATGGCGTAGACGGTGTCGGCAAGACAACCCTGGCGGCGGAATTTCCCGACGCAATCTATCTGCCCACAACCGGTGAACGCGCGCCGGCCGAACTGGACTTGCCTACACCAGGCGACATTACGTCAATGGACGATCTTTGGAACGTCGTTGGCGAATTGCTGGATCGCGACGAAAACGGGAACCTGACACACAACTTCAAGACGGCCATCATCGACAGCCTTGACGGCCTCGAGCCGTTGATTTGGGCGCGTACCTGCGCTCGCATCGGTGTGTCTTCAATCGAGGAACCTGGATTCGGAAAAGGCTACGTCGAGGCAGACGTTGAGTGGAATGAATATCTGGACGCGGTAACCGACCTGACGGAGGCCGGAATTACGGTTGTCCAGTTGGCGCACCCCGGCATCGTTCAGTTCAATTCGCCTATCTCGGATCCCTATAGCCGGTACGAGATCAAGCTGCACAAGCGCGCTGCATCCTTGGTGCGTGAAAAAGCCGACGTTGTCGGATTCGTCAACTATCGAATTTCGCTCATCAAGGCGGATCCCAAAAAGACCAACTCGCCAACGCACGCAGAAGGCGGCAACGAGCGCAACATCCACCTGAACGAAAAGGCGGGCTTCGTTGCAAAGAACCGCTTCAGCATGCCGGATAGCATTCGCTATCGGAAGGGTGAGGGTTACACGGAACTGTCCAAGTTCTTCCCGCACCTGGCCGCCGCTTAAGCGACCTTTGACTAGCAGAATAGAAACTAGGGAACACCATTAGATGGCCAAACTCGGCACAACCATCAATCCGCACGATCACGATACTGAACAGAACGATTTCGAACTTTTGCCAAACGGAATTTACAAGCTCGAAATTATTGCAAGCGACGTCAAAGAAGACGAGAACGACAGCGCCAACACCGCTATGAATGCGACCATTTCGGTAATCGAGCCGGAAGAGTACGCCAACCGTCGTTTCTTTATTTGGGTAGATACGCAAAATCGAGACCCCGAGAAACAGGCAAAGGGTCAGCGCGAAATCTCCAAACTCGCGCGCGCAATGTTTGGTAATAAGGCGCCAACCGTCATTGAGGATTCCGAGGAATTGCACCTTAAGTCCTTTATTGCCCGCGTGAAGAAGGGCGAGGCAGGCGTCAGCAAGGCCAGCCGACCGTATAAGGCTCGCAACAGCATTCAAAAATATTTCTATCCCGATGACGAGAGGGTGCCGCTGCCAGAGCCCGCGATTGACGAAGTGCAGCCAGCCTCCAAACCAGCCAAAGACAATCGCCCGGCAGCCGCTAACCAGAATGCAGCACCACGCCAGGCGGCTGCAGGCGGCGCTAAGCCGTGGGGGAGCAAGAAGTGATGCAACTCCAGCACGAAAAGTTCCTGAATACCGTGCGCGGTAAGGCCATGGTTGGGCACGCTACGCCAGAAGAGCTTATGAAGGTCTTTGGCCACATCGATGCGCTGGAAAACCTCTTGGACGAAGCCGACGAAGACGATGCCTTCGGCTCCGAAGGTTGGCGCCATGCGGCCGGTCTCGACTAAACACTAACCACGCCACAAACTAAGGCGGCGCGAATGCCGCCCGTCTCTTTCAATAAGCCGGAGGGCTCAATGGGCGACAAGAATTACAAGTGGTGGCATAGCTATGCCGAAGACGCAGAATCCTTCAGCGGGCCGTTCGACACCAAGCAAGAAGCCATCGACGCAGGTCAAGACGAATACGACGACGACTTTTATGTGTGCGAGGCTGACAAGTCGGTGATGGCCGCCAACATCGATGGCGAAGGAATTGCCGAGCGCGTCATGGAAGAGCTTTGCGATAACAACGAAGAGTGCTTCGGTGAGGATGGCCCCGACGACCCGTGGTCTCACCTTAAAGACGCACACCGCACACTTGGCAATGCAATTGAGCAGGCAGTTGCGGACTGGCTTAAGGACTATCCAGGTAAGACCTGGAGCTTCGGCCACGTGCGCAACGGTGAGTGCGTCAAGCTAGCCGCCTAACCCAATACGGCTGGCCGTTGCTGCCCACAGCAATAGCCAGCCACCACCAATCACACACAGGAGCTTGCCGTGAAAGTTGCACGGACTGATTTTGCGCGCCTGCTTTCTGCAGTAGCAAAGGTTGTGGAAAGCCGCAACACGATCCCCATCCTCGCCACGGTGTGCCTTGTTGCAGAGGGTGGCACGCTGACCGCTACGGCGACTGATTTGGATATTGAGATTTCGGGTTCAATCGCTGCCGAAGGAGACTTCGCAGCTTGCCTGGACGCCAAGTTGCTCACCGGCATTGTTACGAAGGTGGCAGGCGACGAAATCACCATCGAGCAGGGCGACGGCACCGCCACGTTGAGGGCTGGCCGTAGCAAGTACAATCTGCAGACACTGCCTGTTGACGACATGCCGTCAATGGCGGTTGATGGGTTTACGGCGGAATTCACCGAAGATTTGGCGGCTCTTTTCGCCCCTGTTCAGTTCGCCATCTCGACAGAAGAGACCCGCTACTACCTGAACGGTATTTTCCTGAAGGGCGCCGTGGATACCGGCTCGCAGGCCGTCGCCCTTACCGCCGTAGCCACGGACGGCCACCGCTTGGCCAAGCATGTTGCTTCCGGTGTGTCGGCTTTCGACGGTATCATTGTGCCGCGCAAGACGGTTGGCCTTGTGCCGAAGGGCAACATCACAGTTCGCCTGTCGGCCTCCAAGATCCAGTTTGTTGCAGATGGCACCACCATCACGTCGAAGCTTATTGACGGAACGTACCCCGATTATCAGCGGGTCATTCCTAGCCGCAACGACAAGATTGTAACGTTTAGCGGGGATGACATGGCTCGTGCTGCTGGCCGCGTGTCGGTGATTTCGTCGGAGCGCGGTCGCGCAGTGAAGGTCGAAGTGGTCAATGATCAGGCGACGCTTTCCGTCAACAATCCTGACAGTGGCAATGCGTCGGAAGATGTAATTGTTTCTTATGCGAATGAAGAACCAATCACGGTTGGCTTCAACAGCGCATACCTTGGCGAGCTTGTTGGCATCTTCCCGCCCGGCGACGTAAAGATGGCTTTGTCTGATGGTGCCGGACCGGTGCTTTTCACGTCGGACAATGCTCCGAACTTGCTAGCCGTTCTAATGCCGATGCGGGTGCATTGATGAGCGACATGCTGTGGCGGCCGAAGGGTCGCCACGATCTTGCATCGTTTGAGTCGGAGATTTGCGCTCACTGCCTGGACCGGAATGGCGAGGGTGATTGGGAAGATGAGTTTGGCAATGACATGCCGGGCCAATGCGTTCTTATCCATTACGCGTTTGTTGGCCCGACACTTCAGTGGACCATCAAGGACGGCAAACGCGACTGCAGTTGCTTTGTAGAAGATCCTGACAATCCTGCCCGCTGTCCGCGTACGTTGGAGATGTTTCCATGAAATCCAAACTTGAACGCATCCGCGAGCTACGCGACACCGGACACAGCTTGGAGGAAGCCAAGCGCATCGTAGCCAGAGAAGACCTGGATATTGAAATTAGGGACGCCAAGACGATCGATGATTTACGCGCAATTCTCTGGTCATTGAACGGTAGATAATGGCCCCAATACCGCGCCCAACACCATCGACAGTCGCCGCCATCTACGCTGCTTATGAGGCCGCCAATGAACATTACGACTCGCTTGGCATAAGCGTCGGTGAATCCGGAACGGAATGCGATCGCGCGCTTTGGTACACGTTCCGCTGGATTAGCGCGCGCGAACATATAGACGGCCGCAAGCTGTCCATCTTCCGAACCGGCGACAGGTGGGAGGAAGTTCTTGTTTCCGACCTGGAGCGCATCGGCGTCGAAGTCTATGGGCAGCAGGACCGCATAAGGCTTGCGGATGGCCATATCCGCGGCAAGTGCGACGGCAAGGCAATGGGCGTGCCGGAGGCGCCCAAGACCGAGCATCTTTGCGAATTCAAGAGTTCAAACGACAAGAACTTCAAAGAGATTGTCGCCAAGGGCTGCAAGGAAGCCAAGCCGCTCCACTACGCACAATGCCAACTTGGAATGCACTACTTTGGCCTAAGCCGTTGTTTGTATCTTGTTGTCAATAAAAACGACGACAGCCGCTATTCGGAGCGCATCAACTATGACATTGAATATTGCCTGCGCCTAATTGCCCGTTGCGAACGCATAATTTTCTCGGCCGTGCCGCCTTCTGGCATTTGCACCAAGCCTGATGACTTTCGCGGTCGGTTCTGCAAGCACAATGCGGTTTGCCAGGACGATGCCTGGCCGCGTGTTACGTGCCGGTCATGTCTGCACTCCTCGCCGGAGCGGGGCGGCGATGCATCGTGGTCCTGTGCGCGGTGGGCAAAGCCGCTGTCAGTAGATGAACAGAAGGCGGCCTGTCCGGCACATCTGTACATCCCCGCCTTGGTGCCTGGCGAACAGACAGACGTAGACGAAGAAGCCGAGACCGTCACCTACACGCTTAAGAGCGGCAGGGTTTGGATCGATGGCGAAAGCCAGAGGGAGGCTGCGTGACACACGAAGAAATGGCCGAAATTCTTGAGGCCATTACCTACAAACCGGGTTGGCACATTCTTGTTGGCTTCCAACACGACCAACCTTATGTGCAGCTTCACGTTACTGAGGAATCCGACGCCACGTTGGACAGTTGTTCACGTGACGGTAAGCGGACTCCTTGGCGTGGATCCAAGCGATTCCTTAGCACGCATATGTGCCGGCAGGAAATCGTTGGCGCGGTGTTCGGCCTTATCCAAGATGCGGAAAGCCATGAAATGCGCGAATGGTTCCGCTACCGCGGCGCCTCCATCTACAACCCGCACCTTGACCCTGATGCGCTCGTGCCTGTTGCGCGCCGTAAGTCGTCGTTCGTGTTGCGTGAGAACGCCATGACTATGGAGGAAGCATGACCACCAACGAACGGCCCGCCGAATTCGACCAAAAACTTGAAGCGCATATTGATTACATCAAGAACTTCATTCGCAAAATCGCGCCACAAGAAAACCTGGAAGAGGTTACGCAAGACGTAATGCTCTATGCGCTTGAGAAGTGGCATCTTTATCGACCTGATGACGGTGGCTTTGGTACGTGGCTTTCATGGCAGGTGCGCACCGTTGTTGAGGGATATCGCGGCAAAGCCAAGACACGGCGCAAGTACTTTAGCGAAGCGGACGTTGGCGAGTTGTTGCCCTTCCGCAGCACAGAGCCGCAGCAAGAGAACATTGTTATGGCTGCGCAGATGGTGCGTAAGCTATCTCGTAGTCGCGGCGGACGCATGCTTGTTAGACTAGCCGCCGGCGAACGTATGTACGAGATCGCTGCGCGCCGCAAGATATCGCACCAGCGTGTTGAGCAGCTTATTTCCAAAGAACGCAAGAAGATTCAGAAGGTGGCTTAGTGCTTTCAGCCAATTATTTTGGACCGCACTTGCCTAGCGTTGTTATGGCGAGGAAGGCTGGTGCGGCGTCCTACTTTACAGGCAAGCCGTGCAAATACGGCCACGTCGCGATTAGAAGAACTAAGGGATCTCAGTGCATGCAGTGCACTGACGATGTCAATGCTGCTTTAGTGATACAGCGTTTTGAAAAGCCAAAACGCCACAAGGGGCCAGACCATGTCGGCAAACAGTTCGGACTGTGGACCGTCGTAGAGCGAGCACCAAGCGCTAAGAACGGCGGCTCTGCATGGTTATGTGTTTGTGAGTGCGGCAATACAAAGATAGTTCCCGCGAATACCCTGATGCAGGGAAGAAGCAAATCGTGCGGTTGCATGTCGCAAAATTGGAGAGCCGCAGGGGTCACAAAACATGGGCAAGCCAGGTCAAAAGCGGCCGGGGGCTTCTCGGGTGCTTACAAATCATGGCACGCCATGAGACAAAGGTGAGAGAACCCAAATGGCGATCAATATTCTGATTATGGCGGCAGAGGCATTACGGTTTGTGACAGGTGGCTGTCGTTTGAAAATTTCTATTACGACATGGGCGACAGGCCACCGAAGTGGACGCTAGATCGTATAGACCCAAACGGGAATTATGAACCGAACAATTGTCGATGGGCCTCTCGTAAAGCGCAATCTCAAAATCAACGAAAGCGCCTTAGTTATTCCGCCATATCAGATATCCTAAATGCAGCAAGGTTGGTTGTTGCAAGCAATGACAACGAACCTGGTGAGTCCATTGTTGCGCTTCGCGCGGCGCTTTGCGAATTCGATATGAGGCATAAAAATGCTTGAACTGCGCCCATATCAGCGATCCGCCATTGATGCGCTTTACGAATACTGGCGCGAAAAGCCAGGCTCGCCGCTTATCGTCTTGCCGACCGGAGCGGGCAAAAGTGCCTGCTTGGCTTATATCTGTAAAGAGATCATCGAAGGCTATCCGGATCTGCGCATACTGGTTTGTACGCATGTTCGCGAATTGATCATTTCTAACTATCGCGAACTGTTGAACGTTTGGCCATTCGCACCAGCCGGTATCTTTAGTGCTGGCGTGGGACGTCGCGACGCGCACGCACAAATTATCTTTGGCGGAGTCCAAACGATCGCCAAACACGCAAAGACTATTGGCCACATCGACCTTGTTATGGTTGATGAGGCACACCTTATTCCGCGCAATTCTGAAACGCAGTATGGCCAACTACTTGCCGGTCTTCGGGAGATCAATCCCGACCTGAAATTGATTGGCTTAACAGCGACGCCGTACAGGCTTGGCGAGGGATTGCTAAACGAGGGCGATGGCGCGCTGTTTGACGATATCTGCTTTGAGCAGCCCGTCACCGCCATGATTGATGGTGGCTACCTGGTGCGCCCAATTTCCAAGGGTATGGCGACGACATATGACGTCACGGGTGTTGGCAAACTCGGCGGTGACTACAAGCAGAACGCATTGCAGGCCGCAGTTGATAAAGAAGAACTGACGCGCGCCGTAGTGGATGAAATTGTGACGTACGGCACAGCACCTGGTGCCGAGCGGAAGGCGTGGCTGTGCTTCTGTTCCGGCGTTGAGCACGCCTACCATATGCGCGATGAAATCCGCAGCCGTGGGTATAGCTGCGAGGCGATCGACGGCACGACGCCAAAGAATGAGCGCGACCGCATACTGGAGGATTTCAAGGCTGGTCGCATTCGTGCGTTAACAAACAATTCGGTTCTAACCACAGGAACAAATCTGCCAATCATTGACCTGGTGGCATTTTGCCGCCCAACCGCTTCGGCCGGACTCTATATCCAAATGGCTGGCCGTGGGCTGCGACTCTATCCTGGCAAGGAAAACTGTCTATTTCTTGATTTTGCTGGAGTGGTCCGGAAGCATGGCCCAATTGATGCGGTCTTGCCGCCAAGCGCACGTTCAGGTTCAGGGGACGCGCCCGTAAAGCAATGTCCCCAAGAGTCTGGCGGGTGCGGTAGTCTGGTGCATGCGTCTGCACATAAGTGTCCGGATTGCGGGTATGAGTTCCCAATTGACGACACACCAAAGATTAGCGCGCGCGCTGAAGACGTGCCGATGCTTAGCAAAGGCGAAGCCGCCTGGCGCACCGTTACAAGCCGACGCTTCGACTTCCACGAAGGCAAAGGAGACAAGCCTCCTTCTGTGAAAGTCAGCTACATGTGCGGGTTAACGTCGATACGTGAATGGCTGTGCCCGGAACACAAGGGCTTTCCAAAGACTAAGGCTGATCGGTGGTGGATAGCTCATTCTGGCAAGCGACCAATGCCCAAGTCCGTGATGGAGTGGCTGGATCGACAGAGAGAGTTGAGCACTACGGCGGAAATAGCAGTTAAGCCAGACGGCAAGTATTGGACGATTACCGATCATAGACCGGGCTCCGCCAACGACAACGTGCCGTCATGCGACAACGACAACTATTCGTATGGACTGCGGGAGGCATTAGACGATGACATTCCATTCTAACAAGACACCAACAGAAGTGCTTACCGCGGAGTTGCGCGGCTGTGTGAACGGTTACGTTGGTGCACCCGCGCTAGCGGTGCAGTGCGTAACGGCGTTGCGGAATGCGGGGTATATTATTGTGCGAGAGGACGCAATCCGGTTGGCGCAGGCACATGCGAGGGAGTGGTAGCGCCTACGAATTGTTGCGCGATGCGCAACAAGCGGTAAGCACAAATGACACGTTGGCGCTCCTTATGCGTCAAATATGAAGCGTGAAGGTTACAAGTGACAAACGACGAACGTATGGCGGCGCTAAGGCGCATGTGTGGCTACGTTGAGAATGGCAGCGATACCAGTTTGCGCATAAGTCAAGACGACGCAACTCGCGAATGGATTGTGCGTGTAGGCAATCGGTGGTGGCACGGGCCGACTATGTTGCAGGCTATTGACGCTGCGGCCGCAGATCATCCTAAGGAGGAGTGGAACTAATGACCAACAACTTCATCCAGGCAAACGTAGCCACGCTCGAGGCGCACATTCATGCGCTTACGATGCAGTTTCCGGAACTTGCGGAAGACGAAGACTTGCGCCGAGATATGCTGGAGGGCGAAACGGATATGGACTCTGTGTTGACGCGCCTTCTCTCCATGCAGCGTCATTCGGCAAGCATGGCTAAAGCAAGGGCGGACCGCATTAAAGACCTGCAGTCGCTTAAGGCCAAGGACGAACGGCGAGACGAGATTGCGCGCGCCATGCTGTACCGCGTGCTTAAGGCGGCCGGCCTGCCGAAAGCACAGCTTGTCGAAGGCACGGTTAGCATTGCTAAGGGCCGCGACAGCGTCGAGGTGACGGACGTCATGAAGCTTCCGAAGTGGGCTTATGTGACGGAACGCAAGCCGGACAAGAAGGCAATCATGGAGCGCTTGGCTGCTAACGAGTCGGTCAAGGGTGCGGCGCTCAAGACGGGGCAGGAAACGATTTTGATAAGGGCGGCGTGATGGTTGGCGGACCGTATTACTATATGCCGACGCCTGTTGATAATAACGGCAACGGGCCGGCTGGCGCAACAGAAACCGTACGCGTTCTTCACGAAGTGTGGGACGCTCATTGCAACACAGTTTGTTCATGTTCCGACGAATCGATGGCGCGATGGGTTGCACAAACGCTAACCGCCGCCGCTACGCAAGTTGAGGCAGCGGAATGAGTTACGCTTGGCTAATGGCGCCGCACGAATACGAGCCGGATTATGACTTGTATCTAGCCGACCTGTGTTCATTGGAAGATGCAATGATGAACATCGCCACGTACGCCGACTATTTTGTGGAGTGGGAATGACAACGAAACTTGCACCAGCGCAAATTTTTCTCGACGGCAAGGTTGAATTGCGTCCAGGTGATTGCCGCGACGTTATCCGGGCTATGCCAGACGACAGCATTGACAGCGTTGTGACGGATCCGCCGTATGCGCTGGTGTCCATTCAGAAGCGGTTCGGCAAAGAGGGCAGCGCGCCGACGCGGGATGGCGATGTCTATTCGCGCTCATCGGCTGGCTTCATGGGTAAACAATGGGATACCGGCGAGACAGCGTTTGCCGTCGAGTTTTGGGCAGAGGTGTTTCGTGTTCTAAAGCCGGGCGGGCATGTCGTGGCGTTCTCCGGCACGCGTACCTACCACCGTATGACTGTTGCGATCGAGGACGCCGGCTTTGAAATTCGCGACCAGTTGGCTTGGGTTTATGGGTCGGGATTTCCGAAGTCGCATGATGTGTCGAAGGCGATTGACAAGCACTTCGGCGCGGAGCGTGAGAAGGTGCGCGTTGACGCATCGAAGCTTGGCAATCCGCCCAATCTAGTCGGCGGCGCGATCAAAGGCGATGATCGCCCTTGGCGGTTGGAGGCCCTTGAGCGCGGCTATCACGAAAAAGCAGGAGACGAAGCCGCCACTCCGCAGGCTGCGGAGTGGCAAGGATGGGGCACAGCGCTCAAGCCCGCGTGGGAGCCGATCTGCCTCGCGCGCAAGCCGTTGATTGGCACGGTTGCCGCAAATGTGCTCGAGCACGGGACGGGCGCGCTGAACATCGACGGCTGCCGGGTTGGTGATGAGGAGCGGTTTAACCCTAGCGCCAGCAGCAATGACATCTACGGTCAGTTCAAAGGAGACGAGAGTGGTGGCCGGGCCACCACTGGCCGCTGGCCCGCCAACATCGCGCACGACGGCAGCGACGAGGTGCTTGCGGGGTTTCCTGACAGCAAGGCGGGCACCGAAACGACCGCCCGCGGCACGGGCGGCATCTGGTCCGACGTCAGTAATTCGCCCTGCGGGCCGCAGTACGGCGACTCCGGCTCCGCCGCCCGCTTCTTCTACACGGCCAAAGCCGACAAGCTAGACCGCATAGGCAGCAAGCACCCGACCGTAAAGCCGGTCGTCCTGATGCAATGGCTGGTGCGACTGGTCACACCGAAAGGCGGCCTCGTGCTGGATCCCTTCGCGGGCAGTGGCAGCACGGGCGAGGCGGCATGGCGCGAGGGCATGCGGTGCATCCTTATCGAGCGCGAGGAAGAATACCAGTCCGACATCGCCGAGCGGCTTCGGCTTGCGGACAAAGGGCCGGCAACCCGCCGTGCAAAAGCAATAAAGCAGGTAGCAAACGACAATCTGCCGTTGTTCTCAACAGGTGCAGCATGAGCGAACATGACCCAGCCGAATGCTGGTTTTGCGGCGATCGCGCTTCCGGCATTGGTATCGGCCTGACAAACTCCAGAGACAACGACCCTAAATGGCTATGCGTATCCTGCGTGCCTCTAATTGACGACATTCGACGCCTTAAGCGGCCGGACGCATACAAGCTCAAAGCAAGGGAGGGTGGTATGGATGCGGCTGCCCCGCTTGTCGAGGAGTTCGGCACTGACCTTGGCGAGTGGGACCAGGAACAAGTCCTAATGTTCGTCGGCGCCATTTGGGATGGGTGTTCGAAAAGATTGAGGCAACTTGTTAGAGATAGAGACGCGCCTTTCTAGGCGTGTCTCTTTTTGACTTTCTGAATAGACCTTTCACCAAAGGCATGAAATTGACCACACCTCGTGACGTCGCCCTTTCGTATGCGGGCGCCAACGTTCCCGTTTTCCCGTGCCGTGAGGCGGATGAAACAACGAACGAATTCGATCCTGAAACCGGCGAAATCATCGTTCTTAAGGCCAAGACCCCGAGGCTAAGCAACGGATTTAAAGGCGCCACTTTAAGCCCCCGCATCATTAATATTTTGTGGGAAAGAAATCCCGGTTCAATGATTGGATCGCCAACCGGCGAACAATTGGGCGCGTGGGTGTTGGACATCGACGTTCACAAGGACGACGATGGCAATATCATCAACGGCTATGAAACTTTGGCGGCGCTTGAAGAGAAACACGGCGCTCTGCCCGCCACTGCAACAGCGAAGACCGCGGGTGGCGGCGAACACCGGTTCTTCAAACACAACCAAGGCATTCGCAACCGTGGTGGCCTAGGGCGCGGCTTAGACGTGCGCTCAAGTGGCGGCTATGTGGTAATGCCTGGCAGCCGCACGGCAGATGGTCGCGAGTACGTATGGGTCGACTATGACGGTGAGGGCTTGCCGCCTCTAGCTGAGGCTCCGGACTGGCTTTTGGGGCTCGTGCTGCCAAAGCAAGCGCCCACCATCTGTGGAAACTATACCTATACACCAGGAGAAAACACGGTCTATGTGGAGCGCGCCGTAGAAGCTGAGTTGCGCGAGTTGGCGACGGCTCAACAAGGCGGACGGGGCGAGGCGGTAAACCGCAGCGCATTCAACTTGGGCACATTGGTCGGAGCAGGTGCCTTGTCTCGCTCCGAGGCCGAACACGGTTTGTACGACGCCGCTTATGCTAATGGTGTTGTGGCCAAGGATGGTGAAAGAGAAATCCGCGCCAAGATCCGGCGCGGTCTAGACGCGGGAATCAAGCAGCCAAGAGCAATACCGCAGCCGGAATATCAAGACGACGGCACGCGGGACGTCGACATTACACCCATGGTTGAGCGAGCCTTGGCTAAGCAGAAAAGGGCAGCCCAGCCTGTCGCGGACACCCCAGCGCCCGAACCAGAGCCGGAACATGAAGAAGACGAACATACACTGGATTACAAACTTGAGGCTATTTCGGACCTCGAGGCACTTACGCGGCCGGGCGGCTTGGTTGAGGATATCATAGACTGGATCGTGTCTTCGTCCGAACAGCCATGCCGCGCTTTGGCCCTGGCTGCAGCGCTGCCGTTGGTGGCATCCCTCGCCGGATCCCGTTTTTCGACGGGCGGCAGGGACACGCGGCCGAACATCTACACGGTAGCTTTGGCTGAGTCCGGTTTCGGTAAAGAACACGCGCGCAGCCAGATCAAGCGGCTGCTTATGGCAAGCCAGGGCGTCTTTGAGAGGTTCGGCGGTCCAGCGCGAATTATGTCGGCGTCCGCGTTGCGAGAGGTGTTGGAAGAAAACCAGTCGGTGAACTGCCAGATTGACGAGTTTGGTGGTTTCATTCGTGACATTACAGATCGAAAGGCCGGAAGCCACCAGCGTGCCATTTCCACTGATTTGCGCGACTACTATTCGGCAAGCTCAACCTATTTTGAAGGAGCAGCGTACCGCGGAAGTCCGCCCAAGCGCATCTACAACCCAAACCTGTGCATTCATGGCACTTCAACTCCAGAGCAATTCTGGAGCGCCCTGTCATCGGCCAGCGCAGAAGATGGGCTGTTGCCTCGGCTGGTGCTTTTCCATGTTACCGGAAGTCGGCCCGATCCAGTAAAGCCAAAGCGCGACGTTCGTTGGGTACCGCACGACATCCTTATGAAAATGGCTGACGTGGCCGGCATCGATGTCGCAAAACAACGCGGCAACCTCGCTAAGGCAAAGATTAAGGTCGCCCCGTTTGGTGAGAACAAGCCGTACGTCGTGCCGTGGACTGAAGATGCAGTTGGTTTGTTTGCGTCGGTAAAGGAGTCGATTGACGAGCGCAGTCGTAAGGTCAATCCAGAATCGCGGCCATTCATGCAGCGTATTCTTGAGAACGCCATCAAGCTTGCGCTTATCGTTTCTGTCGGCACCAACCCGGAGACTCCGGAAATATCTGAAGCCAACATAGAATGGGCGGCAACGCTTGCCTGGACGTGTGCTGCGTCCATGCTTGCCGAGGTGGAGGACAGGCTTTCCGATAACCAGCGCGAGGCCAATTACAAGCGCATTGCCGGCCTCATTCGTAGCGCTGGAAAGAAGGGCATAACGCGCGGCCGGTTGGCCGACCGTTTGAAGGCGATCGACGCGCGTCAGCGTGATGAAATCCTGAAAGACCTAATGGCGGCGGGCAAGGCGATGGAGGTTGAATTGGAGACGAAGGGACGGTCAAGCAAGCGCCTTGTTTGGTGCTAGGAACTTTCGTCCGAAAATGCCATCCAAGGGTACCCTTTCGTCCATGGATGAAAGAAAACTTTCGTCCGTTTTGTCCACTTTCGTCCATACCCAAAATTGACGAAAGGGTACCCAATAATCTATATATAATACAATACCTTATATATATATTATACCCTTTTATCCATTCATCCATAGAGATTCATTAAGAGGTGTTTTTAAGGGGTTTTCCGACCCCTGTATAAGACACCACGGACAAATGGATAAAAGGTCGGCCAGGGAGACAATCACATGACCAAAACCACCCGACAGACGGTCCGCATAAATGGTGTCCGCACCGTCCTCACGACGCGCAACGGGAAGGTCACCACCAGGCCAGCCGACCCGAAGGAATGGGAACTGCAGGCGGCACAAGTGCAGGCCCTGCGTGCGCTGCCGGAATACGGCAGGCTGTTCCTGCTGGCTGGTGACCAGAACAGCGCTAAGCGCGGCCCGCGTGCACAGGTAGAGGCAACGGCGGCAGGTATGACGCCGGGTGAGGCCGACATGCGAATTTATCTTACCGGTGCCCGGATCCGGATGTTTGAGAACAAAGTTGGCAACGGCAAGCTAAGCCCGGCACAAGTAAGCAGGCACGCAGCGCTCGCTAAGATTGGGCACACTGTCGAGGTTGTGCGAGCCACCACCAAAGCCGAAGCGGCAAGCAAGGCGGTTGCTCTTGTGCGGGGTTGGTTGGCTGATAATGATAACGAAAATAATTCGACAAAAGCAGCGTAACGCTATTGCGCTAGTAACGCTTATGCGCTATATGTATCTCAACAACGAAGGAGATACGGAAATGACCAAAGAACAGACCCGCCGCGTTATCGAAGCGATCAGCGAATGCGAACGAATTCTTGCTCGTGCGCGCTCCTACATGGAGCATAACCAGGACAAGGCGCTTATCGCCGCATACGAGGCGCAGAAGGAAAAACTTCAGGGGATGTTGGCGTGAGACAGTATGGGAGCGACGACGTCGATTACTCAACGTGGTACACGCCGTGGATGAAACAGTTAGCACGCTCCTATTCGCGCGACCAACTTGAGCGAAGACTTGGTAACAACCGAAGCGAAGCGCCAAAAGCCGGAAAAGCACATCTGCGTGCCATTAAGTCTTCATCGTCAATGGGCAGCCAGTCCATGCGACGAGCACATGGGCGGAACGTTGTCGCGGCCGTTGGTGATGAAGCCATCGCATTGCGTGGCGCTCTTGAGATTCACGACCTATTTCCAGAAGAAGCGGCCACATGACACCCGCCACCTTCAAAGAAATCAGGCTCCGTTTGGGAATGACCCAAGCGGAGCTTGCCGCATTGTTGGATTACGGCTCGCCAATGCGGATTAGCGAATTCGAACGGGAGACGAACCCGCGTCCAGTTCCGCGCCTGCTGACGCTTGTAATGCAGGCGCTAGATAGCGGTTGGCGTCCAACCAAACTGGAATAAAAGCCGCATAAAGCATATATTGTGTTATGCGGCAGTGCCGCACCTATATTTAGTGCCTTGCGTTTATAAGCCAGCAGATGCACGGGGATTTTATTGCGGAACGAACCATACTTCAATTTGCACGGAGGCGGACCCGGAAGGGCGCCATCAATGACAAAGGACTTCCGTGCGCCAGGAGGCGTTGTGGCAATGGATAGGTTTCACGATACGGACGCAATTCATCTGGCGGAAGCACGACGTCGATTGGCTGCTAACGACAATCGAAAGGTAATTTCGATAGGGCCACGCAATCCGCAAAATAGCGGAATTGCTGAATTGAGAGCGCTAAAATCACTGACCTCGACGGCAAGTGAGATTCTTACCGTCATGAAGGCTGCCGTCTATGTGATTGGTGTATCTGATGCAAAATGCGTGAAAATTGGGAAGGCAACATCACCGGCAAAGCGATTGGCTACATTACAAACTGGCAATCACGAGCCGCTATTTCTTCATCGCGTGTTTTGGGTGCCAACGGTTCGGGAAGCGGACAGGGTGGAGAAGCTAGCGCACGAATATTCCGGAACAGACAGCATTCGACTTGAGGGTGAGTGGTTTGAATGCTCTCCATATCAAGCTCATAAAAGCATCGAAAGGGCTCTGGATCATTTCGGCTCGCATTATTGCGTTCTTACGCCAGCGCTAGAGGAAGTTTATGACGCAGCCTAAATTCAAATCATTTGCCGACGCTCTTACTGCACAAAACACACCACAAGCAGCCAACGACAACAAACCCACCAAGAAGCCAGAACTTCGTTACCGCGGTACGCTGCCTGCGCTTAGGTGGCTATATGACAACCATCCGGAATTGGCTGAACCGGTAGCGGAAGCCGTGCAATCGCTCTCAACCAGCAATTGGGATGTTGAGGCTGGCGACGATTACCTGGAGATACGCCCCACCATTGGCGAGCTTTTGCGGGCCGTTGTAAACAAGCATACAGGTGAGGAATATAGGCCAGAGGCGAAGCGCGATAAAGACGGCAACGCGTATATTCAGTTTGGCGAGTTAAAGTTTGTTAAAGGCCAGCTTGTCGAATACGGGAAAACCAAGAAAGGCCGCAAGCTCACTCCTCGTGATAAAACAAGAGCACGAACTGACGAGCCATCTAAAGCACGCAATCCGCGCTTCTACGTGTTCAAGTTAAGGTCAACCACTCCTTCGCCATTGCACGCCGAACCGTATCAGCGTCCCTTTAGCGGTGAGCCAGCATTGCCACCTATGTACGATCCGCAAAGGGGCGTAGAGACGACGCGCGCTACACTGCAAGCCTTTGGCGTAGATGGTTCAGTAAAGTTTGAAGATTTGCCGTTTCCTGCTACGCGCTGCCCAACGGCAATTGCCAAAGGCGCAGAGTTTCTTGGAGGTATTGCCCAACCAAGCGGCAACTCGTCATCTGGCGCCGTCAACCTTGGTGAATTGCCGGAGGCGCCGAAAGGCGAGGTGCGAAAAATTGTTGAGGATATCGCATCAGGCGCAACGCTGAAGGATATTGGTGAGCGGATGGGGTACGGCGGCAGCAAATATGCGATTGAGGTGGGCCGCACGGCTGTCAAAGGCGCTGCTGTGACGTTGGTAGCGGCCAACGACAACAATTTTCGCAAAAACCGCAAAGCGGCCTGACTTTACCGCCGCCCCGCAACGTATGTCTATGAAGGGGCACGTTTGCGAACATAGCTCCCGCTCGGCAGGTGACTAGCCGGGCGTAACTATAGCGACAGTCAATCTGGCTTTGCCACGGGGTTAGGCTTTACGCCGACCGCTGTCGTTCTATCCGCCTTGGCGCGCTACCTCCGGCGCGACTTGGCGTTTCAGCGGCGGGTTGAGCTTAGCGCAAGTGCAGGCTCCCCGCCGCTATCGAATTATGCTAGCAGCAATAGCCACGGCGCAGCGTGACAGAGTCTGGACGATTGTTGATCCCGAAAAAGTAAGGGCTTGACGCGCTAGACCGCTTCAGTGAGGCGCGACACTCAATACTGCGGCGGACGTGGGTTCGAATCCCTACCGCGCGCCGTGGCTATCTTTCAATCCGGCTTATCCCTTAGCGGCTTGAGCTTGTGCTTGAACACCTTCTTTATCGCATCCTCCTGGACAGGGATCGGATACGCATAGCCAGGGAATTGAATTCGAAATTCCTTTTCGGCATCCACCCACACAACAGTGCCACGGACCAGGACTTCGTCATATTCGGCGATATCTGGCATTGGAGCTCCTTTTCCGTCAAGTCTACACTACCACAAGGACAGCATCATGCAGGCTAAAGCCGACTTCATGCGACTGTATTCAGCAGTGATGGCATGTAATGGCGTCAAAGAAACCACCAAAGATGAGTGGCGCAGGCTGCAGGCTAAGTTCGGTGGTGGGTTCTGGAGTATCTTTGGCTAGACCCGACCAACGCAGTGCCGAAGCTGCTGAGTACCGACGCTGGTATAAGCTGGCCATCTGGTGCGGCAAGCACGGTCTACGTGAACAGCAGTTGATGCGACAGCCACTGTGCGAGCGTTGCCTTGTCAGTGAGACGGTTGAGCCTGCTACCGTGGTCAATCACCGCATCAAGCACAACGGCAATTGGGAGTTGTTCATCGATCCGAACAACCACGAGTCGTTGTGCAAGCCACACCACGATAGAGACGCGCAGCTTGAGGACAAAGGCAAGGTTGTCTTGCAGTTCGATGCCAGTGGGTGGCCCCTCTGACTAGGACTAAATGCCTATGTGCAGTGCAGCATCATTGCGCATCGCAACAAGTATGGTGCGCCGCAACATCAACGTGTTGCAAAAATGTCACGACAAAAAAGGGGGGGGGTAGTTGCAGGTCTGCAACACCTCAATTCCCCGGACCGGCGTGGGCCCAAAGCGCACACGATTTCAATTCAAAATATGAGGGTCGACTGTGGCCAGAGCGAGAACGCCGAAGGCCAAGGCGGACATAACTGGTCAGTCGGTTAAGCAGAAACGAAAGTTCGACGCACGCAAAGAACCAAAGGTTCTGGCCGGGGTTGGGGAGCCATACGAGTGGCTCAGTGATAACGCAAAGAAAGCGTGGCGAGAAATCGCGGCGGAAATTCCGTGGCTCAACCAGAGTCATCGTGGGTTGCTTTCTGTTGCCGCAAAGCTCCGTGGTCGAATGATGGGTGACTCTTCGAACGGCGAATCCGACTTAGGCATTCAGGGCCTAAGCCTGTACCAGGTGTGCCTCGGCAAGATGGGAGCAACGCCGTCCGACGCGTCAAAGGTAACGCTCCCAAGCAATGACGAAGACGACGAAGACGACCTCGACGACTAGTGCACTGGAAAGGGTTAGTGCTTATGCGCAGGCTGTACACGACGGCGCTATTGTTGCTGGTCCTCATGTTCGCAACGCCTGTCGCAGGCATTTTGACGACTTGGCAAAAGGCGAAGCTCGAGGAGTTTATTGGGATGACACCTCGGCTCGCCGCGTATTCAACTTTTTCGAGCGCAAGCTACGCCTCTCAGAAGGCCAATTCGACAATCAGCCGTTTGTCCTGCAGCCAATGCAGGAGTTCATTCTAGGTTCTATTTTCGGATGGAAGCGGGCGGACGGTACGCGCCGCTTCCGACGCGCTTACATCGAGGCCGGTAAAGGGTGCGGCAAGTCACCACTCGTTGGTGGCATTGGTCTGTACGGGCTCGTTTACGACAACGAGCCGGGTGCGCAGATTTATGCTGCAGCCGCGACGAAGGACCAGGCATCCATTTTGTTCCGCGACGCCGTGAAAATGATGCGGCAGTCGCCGGACCTTGTGAAGAAGATTAAGCCGAGCGGCGGATTTGAGCGCGAGTACAACCTGGCGCACCTGAAGACCGCTTCGTTTTTCCGACCAATGTCGAAAGAGGCTGGGAAAACAGGCTCCGGATTGCGGCCGCACTTCGCGCTCTGTGATGAGGTGCACGAACACCCCGGCCCGGAAATCATGCGAATGCTGGAGGCGGGCTTCAAGTTCCGCCGTCAACCGTTGTTGATGATGATTACCAACAGCGGGAGTGATCGCCTTTCCGTTTGCTGGCGCGAACACGAGATGGCCTGCGCTGTTGCGGCCGGGACACAAACACCAGATGAGACGTACGAGTACGTTGGCGAGACGTGGCCTGGCAGTGACGAACTATTTTCGTACGTTTGTGCGCTAGATAAGGATGACGATCCTCTAGAAGACGATTCTTGCTGGATGAAGACCAACCCCCTCATGGGGGTGACGGTAAGCAAGGAATACATCGCCTCGCAGGTTGCGTTTGCGAAGAACTTCCCGTCAGACGCACCCGGCATTTTGCGGCTTTATTTTTGCGTTTGGACGGATGCTCATTCGTCGTGGATGCCTCGTAAGACCGTTGAAACGGTAATGCGAGACTTCAACGTCAGTGAGAATGAAGGCAAAAACAAACCTGTATTCCTTGGCGTGGATCTTTCGTCACACAAGGATATGACGTGCGTCGCGTATGTCCTGCCGACTGGCCACAAGGAAATGGAGCGCCCGGACGGAACCAAGTTTCTGGCGCCAACATTTGACGCTTGGGTGGATAGCTTCACTCCTGCTGATACGCTTAAAGAGCGGGCTGAGGCGGATAAGGCACCGTATTTGGAGTGGGCTGCCAAGGGATATCTGACACCAATTCCAGGCGAGCGAATTCGCTACGACTATGTTGCCTATAGCGTTCTGCAGGCATCCAAGAAATTCGACATAAAGGCGGTCGCATACGACCAATACGCCTATGCTGAATTCATGGAGGAGTGTGGCGCGCTTGGTCTTGAGTTGACGCACCGTAATCACCCTCAAGGTGGCTTGAAGCGCAGCAGGCCGGACGAAGCGCTGGTTGAGCAGGCCGAAGCGGAGGGGCTTCCGGAGCCTGGCGGCTTGTGGATGCCTGGATCAATCCGCGAGGTTGAGTCGCTTATCGTTGACAGGCGGATTCGTCTTAGATCGAACCCACTCGTCATGACTGCACTGATGGCGGCTACATTCAGCAAGCCGGACGCGCTTGGCAACAAGTACCTAGTCAAGTCATTAGCGCACAGGCGTATCGATGCGGCGGTGGCACTCTGCATGGCAGTAGGCGCGGCTTTGGACGGTGCACCAGTGCCGGTAGTGGCCACATCCCCATGGGACGACCCGAATTTCAGCTTAAACGGCGGATAAATGAAGATTTTAGGCTTTGAAATCCGCCGAAACGGCTCGGATTCGCCGCAAAACACGACAGAACGGCGTAATTCCATCGAAAATCCGACAGTGCCGGTTAGTTCTGAGAACTTTCTGGCATTTTTCGGCGTTCAGTCGGCCAACCTGCCGGCCGTGACGATCGACAGTGCGTTGTGCGTTCCGGCAGTGTTGGATGCGGTAAGCTTCATGTCTAGGACGTTGGCGGCTCTGCCGTTCCATGCCTACCGCAGTACAAAAGATGGGCCGATTAAGGTTGGCGGCAAGCTGCAAACCGTCATCCACGACGCCCCAAATGAAACGCAGGGTAGTTTTAAGTTCCGTCAGTATTTTTGGCAGCAGGTTTTTACCGGTGGTCGCGGTCTCGCCTGGATTGAGCGTTCAGCGCAGGGCGTAGAGGCCATTTGGCCTATGGACCCGACTAAGACGGTCGTTAAGCGTATCAATGGCCGCATTAGCTATCAGTATTCCAGCCCAACTGGCACAAGGGATTATGACGCCGTCGACGTAATCGATATCCCCTTTATGCTCAAGTCTGATGGGCTTAAGCATTATGGGCCAATATCGCAGGCGGCGAAGGCCATTCAGCTTGCGCTTGCGATGAACGACTACGGCAGCAACTTCTTTGCTGGCGGCGGCGTTCCTCCTTTGGCGCTTGAAGGCCCGCTTCCGGCTGGCCCTGAAGCCATGAAGCGCGCTCAGGCGGATATCAAGCGATCGGTCGATGCGGCGAAAGATGCGAACGAACCGGTCTTCCCGATTCCGCCTGGATACAAGCTATCCCCGGTAGGTCTTGACCCCGCCAAGGGGCAGATGGTCGAGGCCAGGCGCTTTCAGATCGAAGAAATTGCGCGAGCCTACCAGCTACCGCCTGTTTTCCTGCAGGATCTGTCGCGCGCGACGTTCTCTAATGCAGAACAGCAAGACTTGCATCTTGTGAAGCACCTTGTCGGCCAGTGGGCCAAGGCGCTTGAAGATGAGATGAACCTTAAGCTGTTCGGGCGCGGAAATTCAAGCCGCTACGTCAAGCACAATCTGGACGGGCTGCTGCGCGGCGACTTCACGTCGCGAATGAACGGTTACGGGCAGGCCGTGCAGAACGGCATTCGCACACCAGATGAGGTGCGCGAGCTTGAAGACCTACCAGCTAAAGGCGGTCCGGCTGACAAGCTTTACATACAGGGGGCGACGGTGCCCCTTGGCTCTCAACAGGTTGTGGCTGCTGGAGAGCCGGCAGCTAATGACAACCAAGCAACGGACGATGAGGCGCAAGCCGCATGACAGACTTTGAGAAGCGCGGCGGCGTCCACGGCGTAGAAACGCGGGCCGACGACGGTAAAAAGACGCTAATTGGCTATGCCGCTGTATTCAATAGCGACACCACCATTGGCGATTATTTCATTGAACGTATTGCGCCAACGGCTTTTGACAAGGCCATTAAGGGCGATGTTCGTGCACTGGTAGATCACGACACCGGGCGGGTGATCGGGCGCACAAAGAGCGGCACTCTTAGGCTGGCAGTTGATGAACGTGGCTTGCGCGTCGAGATTGACGTGCCTGATACGGCGGACGGTCGCGACCTGTGGACGCTTGTTGAGCGTGGCGACATTAGTGGAATGTCGTTCGGGTTCCGCGTTACTAAACAGGAGTGGGACGAAACCGGCGACTTGCCCAAGCGCACAGTTCTTGAGGTCGAGCTTTACGAAGTGAGCGCGTGCGCGTTCCCGGCTTACGACGATACCGAGCTTGGTATGCGTGACCTCAATAGCGCACGCCAGGAAGCCGAGGCGTTGGCGGCGGAGCGCGACAAGCGTGCCAAGGATGCCGCTGCTGCAGCTAGGCGCGTTGCAGAAAAACGCGCCACAATGGAACAGAAGATTCGGGGCATCCGGCAGGGATAACCCGTAGTCACCCGGCTTAAGCCGGAGGGCAGGCTAACCCTGCCACTTATTGCTGGCCGCCTTAGCGGCCTTTTTCATATCAATAGGTATATTTGATGTCTCTGAAAGAACTTCAGGACAAGCGCTCTAAGCTTGTCCATGACGCCCGCGAAGCTATGGGCGAAATTACCAAGAACACCGACGAAGCGCGTTCGGCCGAACTCGAAAAGCGCCATGATGATATCATGGTGGAATTCGACAAGATCGAAAAGCAGATTGAGCGCGAGGCTCGCCTTGTTGCCGCCGAAGAGCGCATCAACAAGGCCGCAGAAGAAGAGCGCAAGGCCAAGCGCCCGAATGGCTCCGACACCGAGCAGCGCGCCGTTGTTGAAGGCGACAAGCCGGAATACCGCGAGGTGTTCTACCGCTTCCTAGCTGGTGGCGCCGATCTTGGCGAGCTTGACCCGGAAGAGCGTAAGATTCTGCGTGCCGGCCTGACCAAGGTTGACGCTGAAAAGCGTATTCAGACCGTTGGCACGACCACTGCCGGTGGCTACACGGTCCCGACCGAGCTTGCAAACTTCATCGTCCGCTCCATGAAAATGTGGGGTCCGATGTACGATGAAGACATCTGCACGACCATTACGACCTCCAGCGGCAACCCGATCAAGATCCCAACCGTTGACGACACGTCGAAGTCTGGCGGCCAGCACACCGAAGGCACTGCGCTGACGGATGATGGTTCGGAAGACGCAACGTTCGGCCAGAAGTCGCTTGACTCGTATGGCTACGACACCGAATTCGTCAAGTTCTCGCTTGAGCTTGCCCGCGACTCCATCTTCAATATGGAATCGCTGCTTGGCTCGCTGCTTGGTGAGCGCCTTGGCCGCATCGCCAACACGCAGCTTACGACCGGTGACGGCACTGGCGATCCGAATGGTATCGTTACGGCTTCCTCGCTCGGCAAGACTGCCGCGGCTGCTGCAGCGATCACTTTTGACGAGGTTATTGACCTGATCCACTCGGTTGACCCGGCTTATCGCCAGTCGCCGAAGGTTCGCTTCATGTTCAACGACCTGACCCTGGCTGCGCTGCGCAAGCTGAAGGATGGCAACGGTCAGTATATCTGGACCATGGGCAACGTGCAGACCGGCGTGCCGGGTAACATCCTTGGTTACAACTACAGCATCAACCAGGCCATGGCGAACATCGCCACCGGCAACAAGACGATGCTGTTCGGTGACTTCGGCAAGTACTTCGTCCGCAAGGTTGGTTCGCCTCTGATCGGTGTTCTGCGTGAGCGCTTCTGGCCTGACCTGGGCATTGCCGGTCTTATCTACCTCGACGGTGAACTTGGCGATACCGCAGCCGTCAAGCACTTGATCCAGGCTTAATTTTTCTAGGGGCGCCCGCAAGGGCGTCCCGCTCTTTCTGGAGAAATTGCTATGGCTGATTTCAGCACAACCGGTTACCGCAACTCTGACGGCGTGATTGTCACGCAGGGCCAGACTGCCGTAACTCAGGCGACCAGCATCACCACCGGCGTTACCTGCAATGCCTATACAGGCGTCATTACCACGGTCAGCCAGACGGTTGCCGCTGGTGCGGAAGCCGAATTCACTGTCACCAACAGCAAGGTTGCTGCCACCGACGTAGTTGTGGCTTGCATCAAGACGCACACCTCTGCCGGAACGTTTGACGTTTCCGTGTCCGCCGTTGCGGCAGGTTCTTTCAAGCTGCGACTGACTAACCTGGACGCCTCCGCTGCAGGCAACAACGTTCTGGTTATCAACTTCATTGTTTTGAAGGCTTCGGCATAATGCAGGTAAGAATGCTGGTTGGCATTTCCGGCCCGCATTATCTGCTTAACCCTGGCGATGAATATCAGTTCCCAGCCGATGAGGCTTTGCGCCTCATCGAAGCTGGTTTTGCAGTGCCGGTTGTCGAGACGACGATAGAGACGGCTACGCGGATTCCGGATGCAGAGCGTCGGGGGAGAAAGCGCAATGTGGCTGACGCCAAAAGTGGTGACGCCGCCAACGGTTGAACCTGTTTCGCTGCCAGAGGCAAAAAGACATGCCAGGGCGGCTGATTTCAATGACGATGACGATTACCTTGAAGACCTGATTGCGGCCGGCCGGAACCACGCAGAAGGATATTGCGGCGCCTTCTTCTCGCCATGCGACGTCGAAGTTTCAGCAACAGATTGGTGTGACTTCAATCATGTGCCAACCGTGCCGTTGGGTGACGTAACATCGATTGAATATGTCGACACAACGGGTGCGGTGCAGACCGTAAGTGCCGATGTGTACGAGCGGCGCGACAATGCCATTGTTACTAAATATGGTAAGCAGTGGCCACCCATTCAGATTGGTTCTCTTATTAAGCTTACCGCTACAGTGGGATTCGAAGACTGCCCTAGTGCGGTAAAGCATGCAATGCTTCTGTGGATTGCAGGGGCATATGAAAAACGTGAAAGCGCAGCGTTGGACAATTGGACAACGATGGACGCGCTTCTTTGCAATCATCGATATTACTAGGAGGCCGACTTGGCCGATTTGACGATTACCGCGGCGAATGTGGTCGCCGGCTCCAACGCGCGCACCGTTCACGGCGTTGCTGGCGTTGCCATCACGGCTGGCCAGGTCGTGTATTTGTCGCCAACTAGCGGCAAATATGAACTTGCGGACACCGACTCGGCGACTGCCGCGGTGCGTTCAGCACATGGGATCGCACTAAATGGTGCGGCACTAAACCAACCGATCAGCGTCATTACCGAGGGTGATGTGACTATCGGTGCGACCATCGAGGCGGGCACCGCCTATTACCTGTCCGGTACGGCTGGTGGGATTTGCCCAGTGGCTGACGTTGCCGCAGGCGATTATCCGCTCATTCTCGGCATGGGCAAGAGCACTACTGTGCTGGCTGTGAACATCCAGTATCCCGGCGTCGTAAAGGCATAGGCTAATGGACGCTGGGCGTCTGAATAGGCGCCTCCAGTTCTCCAAACGGCAGGACCAAGACGACGGCGCAGGGAACACCAAGGGAACTTGGATCCCACAATTCGAGTGTGCGGCCGGCATCAAGCGCCTGAAGTCTGGCGAGGGTGTCTTGGCTGCGCGCCTTGAGGCCAAAGAACAAATCATCGTCACGGTGCGCCGTAGCGCCAACACCAAGCAAATCACACACGAGTGGCTTGCCGAGGATATGCGCAGCGGTGCCGTTTACATGGTCAAGGAAGAACCGCGCGAAAGCGACGATCGGGGATTCTTTGATTTCCTGGCAATGAGTGGTGTGGCAGCCTGATGGCTCAAGCGACGTCCGACCGGCTTGGCGGCAAGTTCAAGAAAATCCGAACGAAGGCTAAGGCTGCCGCCGTTGCTGCATTGAGGCAGGGGGCATACGAGATTGCAGAATTGCAATATTCGCTAGCTCCTGTCGATGACGGCGATTTGCGTAACAGTATCGAGGTTACGTCGCCGGGTGAAATGACGCCGCCTTATTCTCAACCAGGCGGCAGGCAAATAGCCCGCGAAGGGCAGTTCCTGATCACGGCCGGCAACACGAAGGTGCGGTACGCACATCTGGTTGAGTATGGCACTGCACCGCATGTAAATGCTGGTCAGTTTCCAGGCACATTAAATCCAGGCACTAAGGCGCAACCCTTTTTCTGGCCGGGGTACAGGGCTTTGCGTAAGCGCGTTAAGTCGCGAGTGACACGCGCCATAAATAAAGCCGTAAAGGATGGCGCCGGTGGATAGCCTGGAAGAACTGCAGCGGCTACTTTACGCAACGCTTAAGGCGGACACCGCGGTAATGGCGATTGCGGGCGGCGTGTACGACAACGTACCGACCAACCCATATGCTGGCAAAACCGCATATATCTCTTTCGGTCCAGTCGACACGAACGAAGACGACGCCGAGTGCATCAACGGCCTAACCATTACGGTTCAAATTGATATTTGGTCAAGTGCGGTTGGGGCGGTTGAGACAAAGAAACTCGTTGGCGCCGTCCGCAAAGCATTGCACCGCAAAGCGCTAACGCTGACCGACAATGCGCTTGTCGATATTTGGGTTACGGTTACTCGGATCATTCCGGATCCTGCCGGTATTGACCACGGCATTGTCACCGTGTCGTGCATGATAGAGGAGCCGGCTTAGCCGGTCTGTTATCACCATAGCATGGGCCATTTTTACGCGCCGCTTCGGGTTCGATCGGCGCCCTAAGCATGCCATTGCCTTCGACATACAGCCGAAAGCAGAGCCGCAATCATGGCCGCGCGATGTGATCGACGCGGCGGTTGCAGCGGGAGCCGCCAAGACGTGCCGCCCGCCTAAGAAACTGAAATCAGAAAATACTATGGCCGCTTAGTGCGGCCTTTCTTTTGAAAGGACGAGCCGCATGGCTAAAGCGGTCACCGAGAAATTTGAAGAGCTTATTTTAGACATTGAAACCGCACCGGGTAGCGGTATCTATGCTCCTGTTTGTGGCCTTATCGATTGCACGATTACGCGCACGGCCAACGTAGACACGGCCGAAGTGCCTGATTGCGCAGACGAAAGTTTGCCTCTGAGCGTGGAACGCCAAGTGCGTTCAATTGAAGTAACGGTAAGCGGCACTGGCGTGTGGGCACGCGAGAGCCAAGATATGCTTAAGCAGTGGTTTTATAGTTCGGCCACGAAAAATATTCGCGTACGCGATACCGCTGCGGCGTCTGGTGATGCCGAAATTGAGTCTGGACCGGCGCTGCTCACCACGCTTACGAACACTCGTACGAAGGGGCAAAAAGTGTCTTGCGAGATAGAACTGGCCTTCGATGGCCAGCCTACATTGACGGACAAAGCCTAGACTAGAATAAATAGGCTCTAAAGCCTATATTGTGTATTGCCACGGCTAGACCGGCCAGTCGAAGAGCGCCCATCCAGCGCCTGCCGTGGCACCACATGGATACGCAAGAGGGAAACTTGCAATGGGCGAATTTGTTTATGCTGGTGACGCAGGACTGTTCAGGTTGTGCGATTGTTGCGAAACAATCAAACTCGTGAACTCATTCCGACCGAAGCACAACACGTGCAGGCGCTGTATTAACTCTGAGAGGCGGAGTAAACGCGGCACCAGGGCGATTAGTTGTGTCGAGTGCGGTATTGTCGTTTCTCCAGCCACGTCCCGTCAAAAATATTGTGAAAATTGCTCAGTAGAAGTCATAAAACGGCGCGGCTGCAAGGGCGGGCACAAGCCTCGTGTTTGCTTAGAATGTCTTCGTGATTTCATACCAGACTCAAGCGCTCAAAAATACTGCTCGATAGAATGCCGAAACACCGACGAGAACAGGAAGATTCGCGAAAAAACCATTGAGCGCGGAGGCAACTCGCTTGGTGCGGTCTTTTCATGTGAATTGTGCGGACAAGACGCTATTCGGAAAAGTCCATTTGCTAGGTTTTGCGAGGGCTGTCGGTCTGAAGCGAGAAAAATTGGTCGGGCTAATTGGCGGATTAGAAATCCCGACAAAATACGCGAGCGCAAAGCGCGATATCGGAAAGACCCGCGTAATCGCCTTGACAACCGCATGGGATGCGCAATTTGGCAATGTCTTCGTGATGAAAAAGGCGGCTGGAGGTGGGAGTCTCTTGTCGGGTATACGCTTGACGAGTTAATGCGCCATTTGGAATCTCAATTTGTCGACGGGATGTCTTGGTCCAACATGGATGAATGGCACGTTGACCACCGGATTCCGAAATCTTTATTTCAATACGAAACGCCTGATTGCCCTGATTTTAAGCGTGCATGGGCGTTAACAAATTTGCAGCCGTTGTGGAAGCTTGACAACCTTAAGAAGGGTGCCAAGCGGCTATATTTGGTTTAGGGGGAAGAGTGGCTAAAGGCGTAGAACTTACGTGGTCCGGAGGGGAACACGAGTTCAAATTGAATATCGATTTGCTGCGCGCGCTTCAAGAGCGCTGTGACGCCGGCCCCCAGCACATCTTCAATCGTCTCGGTACCGGTGAGTGGATGGTGGACGACATCACCTCTACGATTCGATTGTCGTTGGAGGGCGGCGGCCTTGAGAAGGAAGAGGCCCGCAAGCTGGTTAAAAAGCACGTCGAAGACAGGCCGCTTGTTCTTTCCGTGCTGACGGCGCGCCTTGCTTTGGCACACGCTCTTTTCGGTGACGAAAACGAAGAAGAGGGCACCGACCAATCGGGGGAAGTGAAGGCGGTAGTGGCGGACTGAAGCCACTACCGCGTGGAAAAATTCGCTGGAGCAGTGTCTACAAATGGGCAGCCGTATTGCCAACGCCAGTTGGGCAGATGACGCTATGGGAATTTGCAATGGCCCAGCGCGGATTTAACGAGGCAAACGGCAAGGCAAAGCCAGTTGGCGGCACCATTAGCGATGATAGGCTCGCCGAAATGGGTATTGTAGGTTTTTAGTCCCTGCGCACCGATTCTAAGAAACAGTCAACCTTATTGGCGATGATGCGATTTGACATCGTCGCCCTTTGATTGGCTGTCTCACCAGGCTCCAGATTGGCGACATAAACCGGCACGGAATCTATGCGCTGGCCGTCGCTGTCGCGAAACGTGCAGTACATAAATGCCGACTTAATGCGCGGCCCGGCAAGGTTATAGACCGAGAGATCGGCCGCACCTGCAACAATGCCTGTTACGTTTATTGCAACGCCGTTCGTTGTGGTTGCCTGCGCGTTGGTTGCTGCCAACGCCGCGAAGCCAAGCATCAATATCTTTTTCATTGTCGTGACGCCCCGTTAAGCGCGCACCTATAGCACGGAATTCTGCGCATGGCTACAGACCTTGAACGATTGATAGTGAGCCTGGAAGCCAGGACCAAGTCATTCGAGAACGCGCTTATCAAAGCCGACAAGGTAAGCCAGCAACGCCTTAAGAGCATTGAACGCCAGTTCGCGCAAACAAATAAGAAGCTAGAAAAGGGCTTGTCGTTTGCTGGATTGAGTGGGTCGCTTAAAGGTGGTGTCGGCGCCATTATCGGCTCGGCGGCAGTCAACACCGTAAAGAACTACGCTGATGCTTGGACGGAGGCGGGCAACAAGATTGCCGCGGCGTCTGCGGTAAGTGGCAGGTCTGCGCGTTCCCTTGATGACATAAACAAGATTGCCACAGATACGCGCTCTGGCATTACAGAAACCGTTGACCTTTACGCTAAGCTTTTGCGATCCACCAAGGATGTCGCGAAAAGCGAGCAGGAGGTGGCTACCGCTACTGAAATCGTCAACAAGGCATTCAAGGCGGGTGGCGCGTCGGCTAGCGAACAGGCTGCCGGCGTGCTGCAACTTAGCCAGGCGCTTGGTAGCGGTATCTTGCAAGGCGATGAATTGCGGTCTCTGCGCGAGAACGCGCCGCTTATCGCGCAGGCGATCGCCAACGAATTCGAGACCACAATTGGCGGCCTCAAGCAGCTAGGCGCAGACGGCAAGCTAACCGTTGACCGGGTGTTCAAAGCCATCCTTGACGCCAAGCCGCTCATTGATCGGGCATACGGTTCGACCAACGCGACGATTGCGGAGGGCATCTCGCTCGTAAACAACTCGCTCACCGCATTTGTCGGCAAGCTGAGTGAAGTTTCTGGTGTTGGTGGTGAGGTTGGCCGGTTCCTTGGAACTGATTTGGTCAACGCGATTGACAGCCTGTCGAAGTCGCTCGAGGCTCTTCAGGGCGGTGGCGGTGCTGGTTATCTTGGCAAGGTTGCCGAGGCGCTAAACACCATCAACGAATACGCCCAAAAGTTGGGCGGCGGCATCGGTGATGCGACCGGTCTTTCAAGCCTCGGTTCCGGCCTGTCCGGTTCGCTTGGGTCCGGAGACCTTTTGAAGGAACTGGACGAAGCCAAAGACAAAATTGACAAGCTCTTTGATCGCCTGGAGAAGGCAGCCAAGGCCGGCATCGTCAGCGACGTTCAAATCAAGCAGTTTCGCAAGCTGCGCCAGCAGTTGCGTGACGGCACGATTGATGCAGACGGAGCGAGTAAAGCGATTGCCGCTATCGCAGGCAACAACCCCGGTCTTTCGGAGTTGGTCGGCAAGTTTGACGCCATCATTGCACGCGTTCGCGAGCTAACCGCGGAATCCAATAAAGCGGCCGCAGCCACGGCAAATATTGCCGGCGATGCCGTCACTGCTGGCTTGAACACTGATGACCGAGCCGATTCGCGCGCGTTCCAGAAGAACGGCAAGGACTACGGCGACTTCATAGCGGGCCGCAACGCTGACGCGCAGCGGACAGATCTGCAGAAGGAAATTGATGACCGCGCCGACAAGATAATCAAGGCGGCCGGCGAGGTTGGCGTCGCGATTACTGAGGCCGCCGCCAAGATCCAGGCTGCGAAGGAAATTGCAGCCGAAAATCTTGTTAAAAGTACAAGCGTCAGCGTTTCGAGTGCGGCTGAAGTCATCAAGCAGTTTGAGGGGTTCATTTCTCGGCCGAAATGGGACGTAAACGCGTTCCGCGCTGGATACGGATCCGACACAGTAACGCTTGCTGATGGCTCTATTCAGAAAATCACGCAAGGCATGTCGGTCTCCGTTGCCGACGCAAACCGTGACCTGGTTCGCCGTATTGGTGAATTTCAGGATACCATCAAGCGCCAGATTGGCAGCGACACCTTCAGCAGCTTTGATGAGAAACAGCAGGCCGCGCTAACGTCGATCGCCTACAACTACGGCTCGCTGCCGCAGCGCATTGTGGATGCGATCAAGACCGGCAACCAGGCAACGATTGTACAAGCCATCCGTGGCCTTGGCGGCGACAACGGCGGCATCAACCGCAATCGTCGCAACACCGAAGCCGATATGTTCCTTGGCGGGGCGCCCAGCGGCGTACAGGACGCCGTAAAGAACGAAGATCGCTTCAATGAGCGATTGAGCGACATGCAGTTGCGCATTGACCTTCTGAATAAGGAGGCTGCTGCGCTTGGCTTGGTCAATCCGCTTATCAACGATTACGGCTACGCGCAGACCAAGGCAGAGATTAAGCAGAAGTTGCTTAACGATGCCATGGACAACGGCATTGAGATTACGCCGGCATATGCCGCCAAGATCGATGAGCTTGCCGAGAAATATGCGCGTGCCGATGCCAGCCGCGAGCAGATGCAGCAAGGGGTCCAAAACCTCAATCAGCAAATGTCGCAGTCGTCGGCGTTCGGCAAGGACTTGCTAGGCGGGTTTATTCAAGACCTAAAAGACGGCAAGTCGGCTTCCGAAGCACTTTCGAATGCACTGAGTAAGGTAGCTGACAGGCTGCTGGATATTGCCCTGAATAGCTTGTTCGATGGTGGTGGCCTTGGAGCAACGCCAGGCGGCGGCATTTTGGGTGGGTTGTTCTCGTTCCTGTTTCCGTTTGCCAATGGCGGCATTGCCAAGAACGGCAAGCCACAGCCACTTAAGAAGTTTGCTCGAGGCGGTGTTTCAAAGACCGCGGCAATCTTTGGTGAGACCGGGCGGGCTGAAGCTGCTGTGCCGCTGCCGGACGGCAGACGCATTCCGGTTGATTTGCGTGCAAGCCAAGCCATTCCGCAGAAGAACGCGGACAGCAGCAACATCAACGTCACGGTAGGCGTGTCAGCCGATAACAACGGCAATCTGATGCCGTTCGTTGAAAGCGTGTCGAAGTCAACGGTGCGCCAGGCTGCGCCTGCCATCATTCAGGCGTCGACTAAGAACGTCCAGAAGAACTTTCCTGGCATGATGGCCAACGCTCAATCGAGGACTGGATAACGTGACCATAAGATGGCCGGTGCACGTCTTGCGGCCGCGCGATGTGTTGTTTGAGGTGTCGCCACGAACGTTGGCGGCACCAGCCTCGGTGTCGGGGGCGACTCAAACGGTTGCCTCAGACGCGGGGCTCTGGAAGGCAACCTACAGCAATTTGATCATCCGTGAGCGCAACCACGTGTTGGCGTTCCGGGCGATCGCAAATTTGCTGGAAGGTAGGTTAGGATCGATAGTCATCCCGCTTTGCCGCGCATATCAGCCGCTGCCGGATGGTTTTACGTCAACCGAAACTGCTGCGCTGTTGGACGGCGTTCCGCACTGGGACGACGCGCCGTTTGGCGACGACTCGGAATATGAGGGCGGCACCATGTCGGTGGAGCTGTCTTCCGGCATTTCTGCGCGTGCTGTGTCGGCGAATATCGTTGTGAACTATGGTGGCACGATAGAGCCCGGCCAGCACTTTTCTATTGGTGAACGGCTCTATCGTGTGCGCACGATAACGTACACGACTCCCACGACCGCCGCCATAACATTCCGCCCCCCGCTGCGGGAAGCGGCGGCTGCCGGAGCCATACTGGATTTTGACGATCCGGTTGTTCGCGTTCGCTTGGCGTCTGACGACGCGATGGATTTGGATTTGTCCGGTCGGCGTTTCGCCAACCCCTCCGTGAGCTTTATCGAAGATGTATAAACCAGACAAGAAGGCTATTCGCGCCTGGGGCGCATTGATTGAGGCCATTCTAAGAAAATAAGCGGTAGCGCATGTCCTTTTTCACAGCCGACCAGCTTGCGTTGCTGTCGGGGCGGAAAGTCATTGTCGACTTTCTGGTTGAGATGCAATTCCAAAGCAGCACTGTGCGCCTGTGGAATGGTTACACCGACCTGGTATCGGGTGGCTTTACTTGGTCCCCTCTTAAGGGCGCCGCGGCCATTGACGGGCTTGGCGTGTCGGGCGGTACGGTATCGGAAAGCGTAACGTTCACACTCAATGGCTTGCCTGATCAAGCAAACGACTTGCTTGGACTTGCTCTAGCCGAAACGCCAGACGTCGACCAGCAGTTAGTCAAGGTCTATCTGCAGCTTTTCGCTGGAGATGATCACCCAACAGTCGAGGCTTGGAACCCGGTCGGATCGCCACTCGCGGTTTTTTGGGGCTTTCTCCAACCGCCAAAGGTTTCGCGCACGCAAATGGGCGATACACAAGGCGCAGTGCAGTCAATTTCGATTACTGCGGAAAACGTCTTCTTCAATCGGTCGAAGCCGCCTAACGGCAGATTCACCGATCGCGACCAGCAGACGCGCCATCCGGGCGACAAGTTTTTTCAGTTCACGCCCAACCTGCTTTTTAAGACGTTCACATATCCGGACTTCTAATGACTCTTGACGAGTTTTTGGCGCGGGAGGCGGCTAAGCCGTTCGCGTGGGGCCTAAACGACTGCACCATGATGTGCGATCGGTGGGTGCGACTTAAGTGCGGTGTGTCGCCAGTTGCGGCTGGCCCCATCATTTATGGCGACAAGGGTGGCGCGATGGCGATCTTGCCGCACCTGCCGCTTATTATGAATGCAGCTATGCGCCGCGCAGGGCTTGTCAAAACAGCCAGCCCGCAACGCGGCGACGTCGGACTCGTGGATGTCGGTGAGCGCATCGGTCCGGCCATCCACGCTGGTGGTCATTGGATCACCCGCCACGAAGACGGTTTTTTTACAGCGCCACTGGCGAACGTTTGGAAGGCTTGGCGCATATGCGATTTTGGCGCAACAACGTAACTGGCGACAGCCGTATGGCTGCGATGGGTGCCACAAAGACAGGATTTATTGAGGGTCTTGTATTTGGGTTGCTAACGTCAAGCTCTGCAACGATTGGTTTGGCCGGATCCGCTCTTGCGATTAGCACTATCACTGGACTTGTGACTGGCGGACTGGCGGTTGGCTTAAATCTTTTAGCTTCATCGCTATTCAAGCCGCAGTCTCCAAAACCCGAAGACGTACAGCAATCCGTTCGCCAGCCATCGCAGCCACGAGCGCGCCACTACGGCCGCGTTAAGGTGTCGGGCCCTTGGGTGTTTGCCGAGGGCAAGGAGGGGTCTTTCTATAAGATTCTTGCCTTGGGGCAAGGGCCGATTGATGCAATTGAAGAATTCTGGCTTGATGACACGCACGTCACGCTCGACGGAAATTCAGACGTTATAGAGGGAAGATGGATAGGCGGCGACGGGTCACTTGTAAATATCCAAAACCGCTTGGGTGGAGCATCCGAGACTGTCTACAGCCACATAGCGGCTGCATTTCCCGAATGGACCAGTGCCCATAAAGGCAATGGAGTTGCGTCATTGGCAATTCTTCAGCGCCCGGTCCCTGCCGAGGATTTTCAAGGCTGCTTTCCAAACGGCATTAACACCAATTACCGCGCTGTGTTGCGCGGATGCCTGGTTTTAAATCCGGTGACCGGTGTGTTGGCTTGGTCAGATAACGGCGCCGCGGTAATTCTGGATTATATGAAGCACGGCGACGGCATGCGCTTGCCATCTTCGATCTTCAATACGCCCCTGGCGTTGGCCAAGTGGCAAGAGTCTTACACAAGGTGCGCGCAAGCTATTACGCTCAATGCCGGAGGCACAGAGCCGCGGTATAGGCTTTGGGGCAGCTACTTCCTTAATGAGCGTCCGGCCGATGTTCTTGGCCGAATGCTGGCATCAACGGACGGCAGGCTATACCCCACTTCGGATGGGGGGCTTGCACTGGATATTGGCGCTTGGTCTGAGCCAACCGTCATCTTGGACGCCGATGCAATCATTGGCTTCAATGACGTGGCGCGCGGCCGCGATGTTACGACGACCGCCAACGTCATTCGGTCGACTTACCTTGGTCCCGACCAAGATTACCAAACCACTGATGCGGATCCGTGGATTGACGAGGCGGATGTATCAGCTCGCGGCGAGATAGAGCGTGATACGCCTTTTATCATGTCGCCGTCTCACTCGCAGACGCGCAGACTAATGAAATTGGATGCATACAGAGCCAATCCAACTTGGGTTGGAGCATTCCAATGTAATTTGCGAGGCTTGGCGGCGCTGGGTGAGCGCTTCGTGCGCATCCAGTATCCTCTATTCAACATCGATGAGGTGTTTGAGGTCCAGGATTTCCGCTTTGACATTGCGGAAGGAAATCTGCTGCAGGGCGTGACGCTCAACGTGCAGTCGATGCCATCGGCAGCATATCAGTGGTCTCCTGACCAAGAGGGTGTTGCACCAGTTAGAGACGATACCGTTGTTGATAGAACGATACCGGATCCGACTGGCTTCAATGTTACGATCACTCGCAAAACAGTTGCCGGTTCGCCTGTACCTTATGCAAGCTTATCGTTTAGTGCGCCACCTGTGGCTTCGCTTAAGGTGCAGGCACGTGGTAAGCGCACGGCCGATACGCAATGGATACCAATTGGTGTTCAGGATGGAGCAACAAGCGCCGAGAGTTTTGCTCTCTCCGATGGCGAGCAATATGAGTTCCAGATTCGCCATGTTTCAGCATCGGGTAAGCCGGGCGACTGGACTTCCAGCATCGTCATAACGCCAGTAGCAGACACAACGGCACCTGGTGTTGTAACAGGAGTTGGCGGCACCGGAGGTGCAGGACAGGTTGCGCTGACGTGGACGGCACCCAATAGCGCGAACTATCACGCAACGAATATCAGGCGCAACACCGTCAACAACGAAGGTACTGCAACGCTGGTGCGTACCGAGTATGGCGCACCATCTACTGCTGACTCTTGGACAAACACCGGGCTTAGTGCCGGTACTTACTATTACTGGCTTAAGGCGCGCAATGCGTCGGGCGTGGAGTCGGCCTCGGTGGCGACAGGCGCCAAGACCGTAACCTGACGGTAGCGGCCCGCCAGGCAACAGCACACAATGAGCATGAATGGAGCTTGGCTTGGTCGATCTTGCCAACGCGATTTTTCGCGACTTTGAAACTGATGGCGTACCGTCTTCGGGCACGCACAAGCCAAGAAAGCCCAAGATTCGAGAGTGGGGTACTTGGCTAGAGGCTATGGTTTCAGCCGGTCTCTCTTCCGGTAGTAGCGCAATCTACGACACCCGCGCAAATCTTGAAGCGAATCTGGTTTGGATTGCCAACACGCTCGCCTGGGTCGTGGCTGACCCCGTTGTCGCAAATAACGGCATCTATCGCAAGATTGGTGCTAGCGGCACGGGTTCATGGGTTCGTGTTGCTGACTTACCATACAGCTTCATTCGTCTTAACGATGCTGGCGCCGGAACTGCCAACGCCATCATAGCCACGTCCAGCCTGCCGCTGCCGGCTTCGCCATCTGCTGCGTTGCTGGTAATGAATGTGTTCGAAGCGAACACCGGAGCGGTCACGATCGCCGCTAACGGAGCGTCTCCAAAGCCGCTTGTAACAAATACAGGCAATGCGCTTTCTTCTGGCTATTTGCAAGCCGGGATGTTTGTGGCCTTCCTAGACGACGGCACTAACTTCAGGCTTTTGACGGATGTGGCAAGCGCTGCCATTCAAGCGGCAGCAGAGGCTGCTGCAGCGGCGGCACAGGCTGCCGCCTCCTCAGTTCAGTCACCCAAAGCGACCATTGCCCAAGTTCAGTCGGATACCCCTGCGAGCGATCCTGATTACTACATCGTAGCCTTTTACGATTCAGCGCAGCAATCGGGCAGCGGGTCTATCCTGAAGAAGGTTGTATCAGGAGGGTCGTTTCAAAACGGGAACGGCACACGCTACGAGGTAACAGATCCATGGTTACGGCCCGAACAATTTGGCCGGATCGGTGTCAGCGCAGCCGGTGATACATCTGCTTGGGTGGCTATGGTTGCAGCGGCAAATGCCCGGGGTGGAGACCTGGTAATCGAGCTTTCGCAATCCACTTATCAGATTATTGGAACGGCTGTCGCCTCCACGTCCGATCCTCAAACTTTCCATAACTTCCGATCGATCTGGATAAGAGGGAAAGACGGCGTTGAAGTTTGGCAGAAGAATTCTCTGTCAAAGACACTTAAGTTCATTTCTACGCCATATTCCAGCACCGGAAAGGTGAAGGTCACAGGTGTGACTCTGGTTGGTTATGCGCAGACAAGGATTAACGCGGGACAATCTCCGCTGCTGCCAGGAGGTGAGATCGATTATGAATCCTCAAGCCTCAATGATGTTGCGGGAATCTACGCGGACAGCCTTTACGAACTATTTATTTCTCGTTTAACAACCCGGAACCATGCGGGGTGCGATGTCGTTTGTTTCGGTGTCCTGAATGTAACCATCCGCGACTCTGATTTTGTGGGTCTTGGCCCTACTTACATTCGGCCTGAGATTGACGGAAATCAGGGCAATGGCTCGGATGCCGCTATCTACTCTATCCCCAAATTCGACGGGTCTTACTACAACCCAAGCAATACGACTGCATACAAATCCCGCCTCGACGTTTGCAACTGTCGCATCAAGTGGCACGCCATCAGCTTGCGCACCATTATGAATGATGTGCTTCTCCTGCACGATAACTACTTTGGGGAGGCTCCGGGGCAACATCAAGTATACGATTCTGACAGTGACGGGCACTCTGTAATCGGCAACACCTTCGATACTTGTCGCCAGATTGGCTACAAGATGCAGTTTGAAAATCTCGCGGGATTTTACTACGGACCAGCCTGGGCAACGGCGACGGCCTACGCCGTTGGCGATATCGTCCGCTCCACTTCGATCCTGTTTGTTTGCAAAACCGCGCATACGTCTGGCGTATCGTTTGACAGTACCAAGTTCAGCATTCATCCGAGGTTCCGTCGTCAGGGCGCGGTCATTCAAGGAAACAAATTCATCAACTGCGGTTACGGCGGAGGTTCGGGTATCAGTTCGGTTGCGGCGTCCGGTGTTAACGGGCGCAACATCTGGGCGGAAGGATGGGTGATCAAGGGCAATGACTTTGATCGTTGTGATAGCGCGATCCGCTGCGACCGATTGCGCAAATCCACCATTGAAGGGAACTCGATAAGGAACGTAAATAGAGGAATTTGGACCGGCTGGTTTGGCGGAACTATCAAAGGAAATTCTGTCTACAAGGCGGCGCTCAACGGCCTCTTCGGCAGCATTTCCAACCACACTGTGATTGAAGAAAACAAGATTTGGAATTGTGGTAAGTCGGGTGTTGGTTCAGACCAACAGTCGCCTGTGCTTTACACTGCTTTTGCAGATGGAAACGGCCCCCCATTGTTCGAGGCAACGCCAACCATCTGGTTTAGCCGAAATGCCATTGGGTTTGATAATGATGACGGTGACAGCGTTCTGGATGCTGTTGGGCCTTATCTTGCTTGGTTCTCCGACACAAGGCTTCGTCTAGAAGTAGTCCAAAATTACGGAACAACGTCCACGAAGCTCTATCGGGTAGACGGCACGATAACATACTTGTTGGGCAACTCATTCCCTGGCTATTTCAACACGGCGCAAAATGAACCGACATGGACATTGAACAATGAAACGACGTCCTTCACCCTGGATCCAACCACGGCAACGACAAAGCAGGTGGCTGATGTTGTTGCAACGTTGCTCAATGTCTTCTCCGGCAAGCGCTTGAATAAGACATTGTAGTCTGTCGGCAGTGTTGCAAAACCTTCGGCGCGATCATAAAAGGCGATCCTGTGGTGTTAGGGGGGTCGCGCCGAATGGTTTTATCTCAAAATGAAGACAGATTCTCGTCTATTGGCGGCAAGCTCGCCTGTGTCTTCTATCTCGTGCTTTTTCCAATATTTTTTGCTTACCACCTACTAGCCGCGCTTGGTGTCATGCCTCTTTTCGCAGGTGCTTGGTGGGGTGCCTCTACCTTGGTCTGCCTGCTTGTTCTTGGATTTCTTGCGGCAAGGAAGTCCTTCGTATCCGGTCCATGGATTGTTCACGGCCCGGTTGTCATCCTTGCTGCTCTGGTTGCCGTCTGCGCTATTTACTACCGATTTTGGGGCCACGAATGGCAACAAAATTCGGAGATGTTTACCGGGTCGGTGAAGCTGTTAATCGCGTGGGGCGGCCTCTATAGCTTAGGTTTTTTGCTCGAGTACGACGAACGATTGAAAACAGCAGCGTCTGTTTCTCTTTGGGCGATGGCTTGCGCTGCGTTCTTTCTGATAGACCCGTTTGATGTCTCCTTCATCCCCACGGAATGGAAGGACGTTCAACCGGGAATCGCAGGCTATCAATGGTTCAGCCAAGCCGTGCTGTTCACCGGTATCCTGGTCCTGAGTTATGAAAGGCGCCCGCAAGGTCAAATCGTTTCCCTGGCTGTTATGGATGCAACGTTGTTCCTGACGGCTTCAAGGGCTGATCTGCTTGCGGCGTTGGTGGTGACGTTCGGATGGTTTGTCATTCAGGTGTTTAGGCGACGTTATCTCCTCACGATCCCCGCTGCGGTGGCGCTTTTTCTCACGGCGCTTTTTGTTTACATCTACCCGGCCGCCTATCTGGCGGTGGAACGGGCGGTTCCGAAAGTCATTGCTTATTTTTCGCCTGCCGATGCTCCCCCGTTGATCGTAGAGCGCGTGGACAGCGATGAACGAAAAGGCGGCAAGAAAACCGAGACCATTGAACGCTACGCTGAGATCGGAGACCTGGCTAGCTCGCCATCGATGCACGAACGCAGCAAGTATTTCTGGAGCGGATGGGAGTCTATCAAGCGGTCGCCGTTGACGGGGGACTACGGTGGCCAAATCCGCGATTATGGAGAATACGGCACCTACATGCACAATGTGCTCGGCGTCTGGCGTGATTATGGGATTATTTCATTCGCGATCTTTGCGATGCTGACGGCTGCAGTTCCACTCGTTGCGATGTGGCGGGTGCTATGGGATGGCAGTGACGATCCAATGTGGGTATTTACGCTATACGCGGGCGGCGTGATCCTGATTTCGGCGCTGGCCGTGAAGTCAGTCTATTGGCCCTTGCCGGCGCTTGGATGGGGACTGCTCGCTGCTAGCATCGTTCGTGAGCGCCGTTCTGTGGCGTCGGCAATTAGTACTGAATGAACCAAGTCCCGATTTGCCACAGGACGATGAAGAACGCGACTATCGCGATAACCTTTAAGATTCCCGGCCCATCACGAGGCGCCGAGGGTGCAGGATCAGAGTCATTTTTGCTCACTATGGAACTCCAGATCGTCACGGCTTCCTACATTAGCAAATCATTCTAGGTCTTGCCGACCCATTTTTAAATAGCCGATAGGCCAGAAACCCCAGCGCGAGTGCGCGTCCACTCGGCGGCTCTGGTGGTTCTTTTCGCCAAGTTGGCTTCAATTCATTCGCGAAATGGGCGGTGCAAAAATGCACACAACAACCCTTGGCCGCCTGTCCAGGTGGCTCAACCGGCTCTCTGGCGGGGAGCCCGGACAAACGCTTTGCGCGCGCATAGCGGCGGCACGCGGTGATGGCTGTAGATTCTGCCGATGGGTAGCGCGGTTCACCGAGCCGAACCACTGCGCGATTGAGCTTGCGCGCTGGCGCGATAGGAAGGACAAAGAATGCCAAACATGAACCTTGGCGACACTCGCCTGATTGTCGACACATGCAAGAAGGCCGGATTGCTTCGCAATGAGACGGCCTATGTGCTGGCCACGTCTTATTGGGAAACTGGCCGCACCATGAGGCCGGTGCGCGAGTACGGCGGCGAGACTTATCTCAAGAGCAAGGCTTACTATCCCTTTGTAGGTATGGGCTATGTGCAGTTGACGTGGGAGCGCAACTACCGAGACTGGTCGCGCAGGTTGGGCGTCGACTTCGTTGCCAGCCCAAGGAAGTTGCTCGAGCCGCAGTATGCGGTGCGCATCCTGGTTGACGGCATGCGGCTGGGCACGTTCACCGGCAAGCGTTTGAGCGACTACATCACCCTGTCGAAGTCAGATTTTGTCGGCGCGCGCCGCATTATCAACGGCACGGATAAGGCCGCATCGATCGCCGCCATTGCGCGAGACTACGACGCCTCGCTGAAGGCGGAAGGGTATGGCGTCGGCGGCAAGCCAACCGTCCCGGCGCCTGCCAACGACAACAACCAGAACTGGATTGCGCGCCTTATCGCTGAGATCCTGTCCATATTCAAGAAAGCCGCATGATGCTGCCCGATGTAAAAAGCCTTTGGAGCCATCTTGTCGGGTGGTTCCACGATTCCGAAACCATTCTTTGGGCCCGTCTGCAGGCCGTGCTGGGCGTTGTTGCCACGATCGTTACCTATGTGGATCCGGCCGTATTGCAGCCCATCCTGCCTCCGGCCTGGTTCCCGGTGCTGCTGGTGCTCAACGGCATCTTCACCGAATATCTGCGCCGCAGGCGTGAAGCGGGCATGTAATGTGGGCCGCCATCGTTAAGTGGCTGACCAGTTCTCTGGTCGGCCAACTCACCGAAGCCTATAAGGCGAAGCTTGCCGCGCAGAATGACGAACAGCGCTTGGTTGCGGAGGCGGCCATTAAGCAGCTTGAAGCCGAAATGCAGGCTCGCGCTGGCGCCAAGGAAATCCGCCTTGCCACGGCTGGCTTTTGGGAAATGCGCGTCATTGCCGCAGTGATTGCGGGATGCTTCGCACTGCATCTCCTGCTCGTGACACTCGATACTTGTTTTTCGCTTGGTTGGCGGGTGGCCGCATTCCCGGCGCCCTTTGACCAGTGGGAAGGTACTATCTTGCTTTCATTCTTCGGCGTCCAGGTTGCCGGTCAAGGCATCACGGCGATTGCTTCCGCCATTCGAGGCCGCAAATGACCGCGGCAGAAAACGAGCGTTTGGCTCGCCTCGAAACGCAGATGGAGGACATGAAGACCAAGGTTGATGAAATGCATGCCGCTTTTCTGGCTGCACGCGGCGCCAAGTGGGTCATCATCACTCTGTGGATTGGCCTTGGCGCAATGATCGCCAACGTCAAGTGGATACTCACCGCCATGGGCGTGAAGTTTAACTGATTTTATTACCTATCCATTTCCAGAAAGCCCCGTTTGCCTTGACCGGCAGCGGGGCTTTTTCTGTTTGTGGTACTCTCTAGGCGCTTTAGCATAACCGCATTGACATTCTAGGCGAAAACGCCTAATGTAAGAATCGCAAAGGAAATACACCCTTCAAATCAGGACAACGGCCATGCGCGCACGATCGTTTGCAGCAGCCCTCTTTGCCGCCTCTATGCTGGCCGGATGCGCCAGCACAGATCCAATCGAAACAGGCGGCGTTCCAAGCGCAAGCAGCGTTGTGCGCATTGAGACGGACACCGGGCTTGGTAGCGGTGTGTACATCGGCGGTGGCGTTGTCATCACAGCAGCGCATGTTGTTGCCACATCATCCGGCACAATTAAGCTTCGCAGCGACGACGGCGACGTGCAGCAAGGCGAAGTTCTGTGGATTAACCAGCAGTACGACATTGCCGCAGTGCGACCGGCCAACAGCAAGCGGTTTGCCGCCGCATCGTTGTCGTGCCGCACGCCTAGTGTTGGTGAGGAAATCACGGCCAAGGGGAATCCTTTTGGCCTCAAGTTTATCACCATGCGCGGTTACGTGGCATCAAAGCCTAGCGAATATTCGCCAAGTTGGAAGTCTGCCTTTATTGTCGACGTCAGTATGGCTAGCGGCATGAGTGGCGGACCGGCTTATGACCAATATGGCAAGGTTGTTGGCATCAACGTTGGCGTAGTAGATCCGCACGGCAACGAAAGAGGCTCCACTAGCGGGTTTGCCTTCGTAGTGCCGTCTAACGCCGTGTGCGGCCTGCTTGGGCGGGAGGGCGTGTGATGCCTACGAAACCAAATAAGGGTGAAGTTAAGAAGACGCCATGCGGGCCGCTCGTATTGGTCGCTTACGTTGTTGCCGGTTTCCTGACTTTTGGTCACGTATTTAACCGGTCTTATGAACCGCCGACATCTGTTGTTGATTGCGGTGAAGTGCCAGACATATTGTCGAGCGAATGGGACAAGTATTGGGTCTGCCGTCAAGACAATATTAGAGCAAAGTACAGCGGCGGAAGTTTCGTACAGTCTGCATTGCCGGCAATGGCGGCAGGGTTGATCTGGCCAATCTATTGGGGTGGCGTTGCGGCCATCAAGGTGACGAAATGACCGTCGCCAAGCTATTCATCGTGAATTTCGGCGGCGCGTGCGTCTTGGTGTGGGCCTACATGATGGGTTACCTGCAACGCCTTGTTGCGACCGACGCCTCGCACATCGGACTGCTTATCGTTGCGGTGTTTGCTGCTGGCGTCGTGTCGACATTCCTACAGGCGCGCAAGGTGGATAAGGCGGCACAGAAGTCGCACAAGTACCAACGTGAACGCGCCAAGGAAGCTATTGAGATAGATAGCGCCCATCTGTCAGACCTTAGAAAGCTGCTGTTCATCTTTGGCGTACTTGGCAACGCAATCGGACTCATGATCGCATTCAGCGCGATCAAGTCCGGCGCTTCGGCGCAAGAGGTTAGTGCTGGCGGTGCGCAGTTTCTTGCCGGAGTTGGGACCTGCTTCTCGGCAACCGTGGCGGCGTTGTCTCTAGCGTGCTGGACCATCGTGAACATTCGCATATTGACAACGGCTACGGACAAGCTTGCGCCGGAGTACAACTAATGGCTTCCCGCAAGCACGACGATGACGATTGGCTTTGGTCGTATGTGGATCTACTTGGCGTTCTAAGCGCCGCCTTGCTGGCATTCGTCTATCTCATGTTGCCACTCATCAACGAGCCGTCGAAGGCACAAGACAATATACCGCCTCCAGGTAACATAGCTGTTTTGGCGTGCTGGCAGACCGGCGACATCGATGTAGATTTGTGGACGGATGCGCCCGGCCAGAAGGCTGCGACAGGTTATAGCAACAAGTCGGGAGCGGTTTGGTCGCTGTTACGAGACGACCTTGGCCAGGAGAACGATAGCGGACCGTCAAACTGCGAGTCGGCATTTGCCAGAGCGACGCCGGCAGGCGAATTCGTGGTCAATCTGCACGGTTATTCACTGCCGACCGGTCCCGTAACGGTCCATGTCGAGATCGCTATCAACGGTCGGCTTTTGCTGTCGCGCGATATCGAGATTAAGCCAAAACAAGAGCGTACCGTTGTGCGCTTTACGCTGGGCGAAAACGGCCAAGTCGTAAGCAGCAACGAGGTATTCAAGCCGTTACGGAGCACCGTCAAGTGACGTTCATCTACGCTGGAATGTTCGTTGTGCTTGTCGTGGCTGCCGTTGGGTTTACGGCCTATTCCAAATGGTCGGAGCGCCGCAGATGATAACCCGCATTATGGCTTGGTGGCATGCCGGACAAGCGCGCAGACTTGAAGTAGCGGTGCGCCATTACGCGATAGCCTATCAAGCTGCGAAGGCGCGTTACGAAAATGCGCTGTTGGATGTGAGGGCTAACAATGACGAAGAATGACGGTGGGCCGGCGTTTCCTCAGATATTCAATACAGACGACCGCCCATACAACCCAGATCCAGGCATGTCTTTGCGCGATTTTTACGCCGCGCACGCGCTCACTGGACTTATCGCCAGAATGGTCCACGCTCAAGATTTGACATCTAAGACCGTCAAGTGCGCATTTGACGTAGCCGACGCCATGATTGCGGAGCGCAACACGTGATCGCTCTCACAACCATCTGGCTGGCCATGTGCCTGGCACTTTGCGGTTATGCTTGGTACGGCGTGCGGCGTCTGTGGGCGCTACCGGCGCTTGCCGTTATCGCCGCTATGGCAATCTATGCGCCGACCGGTACGCCACGATACACTGCGCCACCGGCAGGCCAATACACGGTGCTGGGCGCACGGATTGACGTCCCTGACGGTAACGGTAGTGGGGCAATCTACGTCCTGCTCGACAACGGCAACGGCGAGCCCACCTACTACCTTCTCCCCTATACCACCGGCCAAGCTAACGACTTGCAAGAGGCGTTGGACACGGCTGGCGAAGGAGGAACAGTTAAGGCCACCATGAACGGCGAGGGGGGCGGCATGTCTTACGACGGCGAAGCGCCGGTTACTGACGACAGCAACAAGGCCGAAGAGCGGCCGCAGATTGAGATTGGAGGGTGATGCTATGAACGACGTTGCATCTAACGACAATGCTCCTTTCGTACCGTTTCCCAAGATCCCGCGCCTGAAGCGTGGATGCGTCATTACGGAGAAGATTGACGGCACCAATGCACAAGTTGTCGTCGGTGAAGACGGCTCTGTGCGAGCCGGTTCGCGTAATCGTTGGATTTCGCCAGAGGATGACAACTTTGGTTTTGCAAGGTGGGTGGCCGAACACGCGGACGGACTTCGCGAACTTGGTCCCGGCCAGCACTTTGGCGAGTGGTGGGGCTTGGGCATTCAGCGCGGCTACGGCCTGCACGAGCGCCGTTTCTCGCTGTTTAATGCCGGTAGATGGAGCGGCGAGCGTCCTGCGTGCTGCGGTGTGGTTCCGGTGTTGTATGCTGGTGACTTCACGACCGACGCTGTTGACGACGTGGTTGCAATGCTTCGCGCAAACGGCAGTACGGCTGCGCCAGGTTTCACCAAGCCAGAAGGCGTTGTGGTCTACCTGACCGCAGCGCGACATACCTACAAGGTCATGTGCGACAACGATGATGTTGCCAAGGGGGAGGCGGCTTGATGTTGGACGCCGGACAAGCGCTGATGCGCAACTGCCGTATGTGGAAGCGCATCGGCACGTCACTAGAGAAGGCGGCATATAAAGCCGCAGAGGGTGGATTAGATAAGCGCGCCATTGCGCTGGCGAAGACGGCAGAAGCTTGTTTTTGGCAGGCGACAGGTGACAGTGACGCCGTAGACCCGAAGAATATTCCGTCATGACCTGGCACCCACACAAAGGCGGCGACGCACCAACGAAAAGCGCCGTCGCCATCAAGCGGCGTGACGGCCGCGAAGTTGAAATGCCGGAAGGTTGCGCGGTGGATTGGGCGCACACCGGAGCGTCTAGTGACATTATGGCTTGGAGGAAGTTGTGACACGCTTCGCAGCAATAATGCTTGGTTTCGCTACTTCTGGCGGGGTCGCTGCCATACTTCATGGAATAGCCGCAAACGAATGGGCCGCGGCCTTAAGTGCGATTTTCGCCGGTCTATGCGTAACCGTAGCTTTGATCGATCTTATTAAGGACTAACCATATTGCATCTCCTTACCGATGAGCAGATTATGGAGGCTGTGCTTATGCGCGCCTCCTGCGACAGCGACCGTGAGGCGGCGCGCCGTCTTGGTTGCGCCTACAGCACTCTCCAGAACCGCCTGAAGCGGGCAGCAGAGCGCGGCCTTGTGAAGCCAGGCACTGAGACTATGCCGGGTTATGTGATCAAGTCGCTTACGGAGACACCGCGCGGCACGTTCACCAAGCAGGTGAAGGAGCACGGCGGGCCGTTCGAAGTTCCGCAAGGCCACATCGTCAAAGGTGTGTCGTCGCTGGTTGACGGTGACGGTCGGGTTGTTCTGCAGTGGAACAAGACGGCGCTTGAGCGCAGCCCGGTCGACCTTGCTGAAGTTCTAAAGAAGGCTTTCGAGGGTTACGAGCCTGCCGCACCGGTCAGCGAGCCGCCAGCCTATTGCGACGACGCGCTTTTGACGCTCATTCCGTGCAATGACTGGCACGTCGGCATGTTTGCCTGGCATCGCGAAACCGACACCAATTGGGATCTGAAGATATCAGAGCGCGAGATTGGGCGCGGCATTGAAGATGCGATTGCGCGGTCGCCTCGAGCGGGTACGGCAATTGTTCTTGGTGGTGGCGACCTGACGCACGCCGACAACCACAACAACGAAACCGAGCGCAGCCACAACAAGCTGGACGTGGACGGTCGGCACACCAAGACCGTTGAAGTCGCGGGACGCCTCATGGCCCGCACCATCGATGCCGCGCTTCGCCACAATGGCCGCGTCATCGTTCGAAACCTAAAGGGCAACCACGACAAAGAAACCGCGCCGGCCGTGGCTTGGTATCTGGCGGCTTGGTATCGGAACGACCCGCGCGTTTATGTTGACCTGGATCTGTCGCTGTTCTTCTATCACCAGCACGGCAAGGTGATGCTGGCCGCTACTCACGGCCATGAAGTCAAGCTGCGCGACATGCCGCAAGTCATGGCCAGCCGAAGGGCGGAAATGTGGGGCGCCACCAAGTACCGGTATGCGCACGGCTTCCACGTCCATCACAAGTCCGGCTTCGTGACGGAGGGCGGCGGCGTTGTGTGTGAGTCGCATCAGGCGCCAATTCCTGCCGACGCGTGGCACTACGGTGCCGGGTTCTCGTCTGGCCGGTCTTTGCAGACGATCACCTACCACAGTGGCATGGGCGAAATTAGCCGAGTGCGAGTGGCGATGATGGATACGCCCGTTGCAGCAAACGACAATCAACCCGAACGGAGGGCGGCATAATGAACTGGAAGACGAAGCGTCTTATTGGAACCGCGCTCTGGTGCCTGGTTCCATATCTTGGAATGTCGTTCGTGGCTTTCGACTTGTCGTTTGCGCTATCTGACAGTGGCGGCCGAGCAGTCCTGCTCCTGCTGACCAGTTCTCTTGGCTTCTTGGCGTTCAGCTATCCAGGTTGGAAATATTGACCACCACCGAAGTGTGGGCGTTCCGGATATTCGGGGCGCTCCTGGTTCTTGGCTTTGCCAACTGGCTTTTTCAGGAAGTGATTAGGGAGGTTGTGTGATGAAGCGCCTGCTTATGGAACCGGACGGCTGGCCGTGCACATACGAAGAATGCCGTCCGGGATTTTTCGTATTGGGTGGCGACGTCCTTCTTAAGAGCGAATACGGATCGCAAGGTTATTGCTCGAGCGGTGAGGCGTTTGCCGGAAGTCATGAATTGGTCGTGCAGCCAGTAACGGCTGTTTGGCAGGAGTTCGAGGAATGATCACAGACAATCTTGCCCGCCAGCACGTCGAGCATAATCCCGACGACCTGGCGACAGCCGCGTTCGGGCCGCTGCATATGTATGGAATTCACGAATGCGAGCGGGAGCTTGTCATTCCGTTGGCTCTTGGCCGCCGTTTGCCGGTCGGCGCTAATGACAATGCCACGATTCCCACCACAGATGTGTGCCAGGTTGCGGGGGCCGCAACGGAGCGCAACAGTTATAAAAACCCGCGCAGCGTCAACATTACCGATTGGGCTAAACCAAAAGACCGCGGACCGTACATCACCACGTACACCGGTCGTTTTTATTTCAACGATCCTCGCCCGGAAGACTTTGAAATTGAGGACATCGCGCACAGCCTGGCAATGACGCGCCGGTATAGCGGCCACGGTCGGCGTGAGTACACAACCGCCGAACACAGCGTACATGTCTATCGCTGGCTGGTTGCGCAGGCAGCTTCATTGGATACGAGGCTTGCCGGGTTGGTGCACGATGCACCAGAGCCTCTTTCTGGCTTCAACGACGTGGCTAGTCCGCGCAAGAAGACGTGTTCGGCCATTGCGGCAGCAGAGTCGCTTATTTGGCGGAAAGCGATCGCCCCAAAGTTCGATCTTCCGGAGCACATTCCAGGGGCAGTGCATGAAGCAGACAAGCGCATTTGTCACGACGAGATGACTCAAAACCTTTGGGAAGTTGACCCCAATGTTGGGCCACCGCTCGGCGTTGAATTGGAGTTTTGGCCATTTGAACGTGCGCGTGCTGAATTCCTTCGTGCGTTTTACGAAGTGCAGCGCCAGCGCCAAGAGCAGGCGAGGGCGGCGGCGTGAATGAGATTCCTGAAGATGTAGCGACGCAAGCTCGAATTGCCATATCAGGATGGACGATAGACGATGGAACGGTTTTCCAGTTCGACCAATGCGCGCATTCAGTAGCCAGGGCCATTCTTGCCGAACGTAAGAGGTGTGCGGGGTTGGCTCGCTCTTGGGAGGCAACAGCGCGCAAGCTGGCCGAAGAAGAGAAGGACGGTGAGCGAGCCCTGTATCACCATTTGGCGGCTGATATGGCCAGCAACGTGGCATCAAGCATCGAGTCTGGCCAATGACAGATAGATACTTCATGTCCAGAGACTGCAGTGGACACTGGTACGTAGTTCCAGTTGACAAAGCTGTTGCCTGGGAAGAGTGGACCGATATTCCAGAAGACGACGAACGGTCTTGGACGGCGCCTGAGTTCGCTATTCCTGTTGGCGGCTCGCCGTCGTGCGTCACATTTAGCGCTCCGGTAGTTCCATGACCATCCGCATCACCGACGATTTTGCGGTGCGCCGCATTGGCTCCCTCATGACGGCAACAATCATTGAGGACGGCTTCCCGGCCAGAGCCACGCTTAATGCCAAGCAGGCACGCGATGCGGCCGAAGCGTTCAACGTGCTGGCCGTGATGCTGGGGGCTTGTGGTGATGAACAGGAAGAGAAGGAGGCGGCGTGACCTGGTGGATTCAACGAACAAACGTGCCGTCGTTCTCGGTTGACGACGTGCACTTTGTGCAGCCGGTCGGCTTCGTATGGTTTAGCAAGCCGAGATATCGCGTGAAGGCCGGCAGGAGGGTAATTCAATGACCGTATTTGGACTTGTTGTTGCCTTTATCCTCGCCTGTGCGTGTTTCTGGCCGGAAGACACTGGAGAATGGCTTGGCAAGATTGCCAAGGGCTTTAGGAGTGTTCAGTGAACCACTTCTACGTCGGACAGCCTGTCGTCTGCGTTGACGCCAGTCGACCGCACAACATTGCCAATTGGGAATTGGTGCAGGACGCCGTCTACACAATTCGGTGGCTGGGCATGTTCTCGCACTACATTGATGGCGATTACCTTGGCGTCAAGCTTGTCGAAATAGATCGCGGCGAAGATCCTGAATTCGGTTATCACGACATGCCGTTTTACGCGCGCCGTTTTCGACCTGTTGTCAAGGATCCGCTGGCCGTGTTTCGCAACGCGCTTTCATACACAAAAGGCAATCCGCCTTACATGCCGGATGCGCCAGAAGAGCCGCGCCGTCGTGTGAAGGTGCGGGAAGAGGAGGTGTGTGAGTGACGTTGACGCAACAGCGGCTGAAGGATGTCATGCATTACGATCCGGAGACCGGGCTGTTTACTTGGCGCGTAACCTTAAGCAATCGGGCGAAGGCAGGAACCACCGTAGGCAGCGATGATGGTCGCGGGTATATCGTTATCAGACTGGACAAGCGGCGCTACTACGCTCATCGATTGGCCTTTTTGTATATGACTGGTGAATGGCCGCCACACCTCGTAGACCACGAAGATCTAAATCCATCTAACAACCGATGGAAAAACATTCGCCCTGCCACATTCAGACAAAACATGTGCAATCAAAGTCTTCGTAGTGACAACAGCCTAAAATTAAAGGGCGTCTATGAACAGCAGGCAGGGAAATTCATTGCCACAATTCATTTGGGAGGTCGCAAGAAAAAGCATCTTGGCACTTTTGCGGATCCACAGATGGCACACGATGCATACATTAAGGCAGCAAACGATACTTTTGGCGAATTCGCGAGGGCCGCATAAATGCAAGCAGCTACTTCTTGGACACCATTCGGACAGATGCCGCTCGCAACGCGAGCCGTCATGGCGTACGCCAACGACAACCTGCCACTTCCGATGATCGGTCTTACCGGACGCCGTAATGTCGGCAAAAGCACAGTCGCCAATCTTCTGGTCAAGGAATTCGGCTATCAGAAGGCGCACGCTTTCGAAGTCGGATTGGAGGCGGCCCGCGAATTCTTTATCGCTATGGGCTTTGACGCTGATGATGCGTGGGAAATGACTTACGGCGATTTGAAGGACGTTCCCAATGAAGACCTTCCGGGTGGTGTTGCGCCTCGGTACTACTTAGAGAAATCAGGTCACTTCCATGCAACCGTTCTTGGCACGGAGTGGACTCTAGCGCTGGCCATCAAATGTGCCCGCCGTCGCGCTCCACACGCTCCAATCGTCGTGGAGTCGCTTGTCTACGAAGCGCCGTGGTTCAAGCAGCAAGGCGGCATCGTGTGGCGGCTCGAGCGTCCTGGCCACGAGGGGCCAGCCGGCGTTGAGTCCGACAAGGTGCAGGCGTTGATTGTTGCGGATGAAGTGATTGCGGCCGTGACAAAGGAAGAACTTTTGTCCAGGGCGCGGGAGTCGGCGCGGAGGATGGTTGATTGATGAGTGACCCGTTGAGGGAAATACGCGAGACGCTGCGCCAAGAGAACGGCGGGAACTATGGCTTTGTCTGTATTTGGCGTCGCGGCCAGCAGGGCGCCTCGGCACGTCATGTGACTGTGGGTGAGTTTTTGTCTGACCCAAATAATCAGTCCGGAGAATGGTACATCGACGGTGGGTGGGGCGGACCTCCAGGGCCGATAGTTGTTCGTTGGAGCGGTAGCCACTGGATCAATGGTGGGTATTGCGGCCACCGCTTTGAGTAAACAACTAGGGCGCCCTTCGGCGCCCTTTTCTTTTTAAGCCTCGCCAGCCGCAACTGCTGCTTTGCTTGGCACTAGTTGACCCGTGACAGGGTCGCGACGACGGCGCCGCTTCTTCTCACCACCGCCAATCGTAACAGCCTTGGCGCGTACATCATCAACGCCACGCGGCGCGCGAATGTATGTGGCCGGATTAAACTGACCGTCGCCACGCGTAAATACGTCAACCATCTTGTCTGATAGTAGCTGATTGTCGTGCAGCCATTTGAGGCCAGCCACAACGGCGTCAACGTGCTTGCTGGCCTCCGCAACAATAGCCGCACGCCGCTCCTGTTCGGCGCGCTTGTGCTTCTCTGCAATGGCCATTTCGATTTCGTTACGCAAACGCTCAAGCTCTGCGTCCGACTTCTCCAAGAGTTCCGGACGCAACTTTTCAATATCAGACACCATGCTCAACACCCTTCCTTGTTGTTGAGCAGGGCTATATCACACCAGCGCTATGACGCAACGCTCGCTAGCAACTGTTGCTCGTCGTTCTTTGTGTCCGTCGCTACCCGCCTTGGGCATAAGGACGTTTGCGCAAGAAGGCACGGCGAGCAATCTTCTAGCCCCGGCACCTTCAAGCACTCACCAAGCACAACGCGATCGCGTATCGTGTCCTTCATTGCGTAGGATCTAACGCCATAGACCTCGCCGGCTCTGCCGCACTTTTGGCGCGACGTTACCAGCGACGGCATCGGCTGATCACGATGAGACACGCATTCCCCAACTGCGAAACGGTAGTCGTCCGCAGGCCCAACCCTGGTTACCATTTTGTGGTGGCTCCCCGCACCGCGTGCCGCCCTCGTAACGGCACTGTGTTACCTACGCGGCACCGACGAGGCGAAGCCGGGGGTTGATAACCGGATCGGCGTCCGGCCGATGGGTTTTAGCTTTCGCCTGGACATAACGCACCGCCCCCGGCCGTTATTGGCCAGGACGTGCGCGCCGCCGAGCAATCGCACAAAATCAATCGGCGCTTCCTCGACGCCGACGAAAACCGGGTTATCAAGCCCACTAAAGCAATTAGCATGAATTAATCTTTTAGCAACAGCGAATTCGCCTTGAAACAATTTGTGATAATGGTTCGGCTAACAAAAAGCCCGCTGGAGCGGGCTGTGAAAAGTATACGTGTACTTTAGTGCTATTTTATTCTGATATTATCGTACCCCTTAGCGTCAACTCCAGTTCAGGGCCGGGCTTCAGTATCTGGTAGCCGCCACCGCTTTCCTCCTCTGCGTCAAGGTCCCTGACCGGCTCGCGCCGCACCTCAAACAAGCAAGCTCCAAATTCGTAGAGCTTGCCGCCTAGGTTTAGAGTCGTGCGGTGTGTCTTGTCGTCTGTGGTAATAGTTATGGTGTGCTTCATCACTTCTCCCCACGCGCCAGCGCAAGTGCGGCGTCCACTCGTTGTTGCAGATCCCTGTATTCGTCGTCTGAGACGCTCCAAACAGGACTATCATAAGGCATAGCCTCCCTGCATTCGCCTAGGAGCGCAATAAGGTTGTCTATAACCTCTTCAGATTTTTTCCACGCCGCTTCCATCCCGATATAGGCGTGCTTCCAGTTAACGCGCGGCCGCCTTGTCACATCTTCGCTATAGCCGGGATAGGCGTCTCGTGGCAGATTCATTTCCGCTCTCCTTTAGCCAAAGCCAAGGCTGCGTTGAGCTTATCTAGGCGGCTGTGGTTTTTGCCCCATTCTGCGGCGATTTGTTTGTGAGCGTCGATCGCTGCCGCCATGAGAACGTCTATAATATCTTGTTGCCGATCTTGATACATAGACTCTTTCTCTACGCGCTCGCGAGTGTCACCAAAGCTTTCATATTCGCACATATTAATCTCCTGCCATCCTTGACTCTACGCTCTACCAGTTCCTATTTCGTTCTCATGCGCAAATGGGAAACATTGACGGATCTTGCCGAGCTAATCATTGCCCGCTCCCGCACCGGAAAGCCAGTCACCCTTACGCCAGACACCGCTTTCCTGGTTGGCCTGAAGCTCATGACAGCGGACGCCAAGCCGTCGCACCACGATATCATCGCGGAAATCTGCGACAGCAAATGCACCCAACCGTGTGTCCCATGCACCTTCAAAGCCAATGCCATCGTGAGGTTGTACGGGCAGGGTCGTAACGCCACCAGTAACGCGCAATAACGCGACCGTTGTTTTAGTTCACTTTTCACCGGCACTTTCGCTAACAAGCCGTCACAGAGTTGACTTTGGAATTCTGCACGTCCTAATACAGAAAACGTGCAAAATACGTGCAGCTTTCAAAATATGACCCTGTACGCCTTGCGCCATAAGGGTTTGTAACTTCCAAACCAACCCTTGGTAAGGGAGAGGTCGAGAGTTCAATCCTCTCTGGCAGCACCATTCTTCTCCCAATGGAATTCATAGATCGCCTCGTCTCCGTGCGCGAGGCAAGGCGGTTCCTGACCAATCGCGGATTTGCAGGATTTGTGCCGTGGAATCAGGACTGGTTTGCGATGAGACCCGGCCGATTGCGGCTTCAAGCAATCGGCCGGCGTGCAATCATTATTTCTCGCTTTGAGCCGTTTTCGAGTTGCGGGCGGTCAGCACAAGCAGCGGCAGCGCTATGATTCCCCCGATTGCATAGATCACCAGCGCATCCAGGAATGTGGAACCTGATTGGCCAAGTGTATAGAGATAGCTGCCAATCAAGACCGCAGCCAAAATGCCTATGGCGTAAGAAGGCACTAGAGACAGGCTGACGATTTTTCGCAGAATCCATGCGAACAACGCGCCGAAGAGCGCCATCGCAAGCGCTGCACCTACCAATTGTCCCATTTTTTCCCCCAAGGATGATCCCGATATCGGTTGATGTGACAGGCTTGAAAAGTTCCTGTCGTGGCTCCCGTTTGGTCACGATACCACAGGCAATGGAAAGAACAAAATAGGAACAAAATCCTTGACTGGTTCTCCGTAGGGATGGCAATCTGAGGTCATTAAACCGATGGAGAAAAACAATGACCGAACCTGCGAGGGGCGCGGAGAGTGAAGCTTTGCCCTTGCGTCTGAACTGGAGGCAGGCGGATCGCGAGGCTGATTATGTTGCCGACGCGGACGGCTACGACGGCTGCGTCGGCCGCATCTACCTGCGCGGTGACGGCCCGCAGCAGGGGCTGTGGTTCTGGGCGATGAACGCGCACGGCTCGGAAATCAGCCGCAACATCGATAGCCTCAACGGTGTCGAGAAGTCGGCGCGTGCGGCGGCCCGCATGGTCGAGGGCGCCTGGTTCGCAGCCATCAAAGGATCATCGCTTGACCGACCGCTTCCGAGGCGGAATGCCTATGCGATGGCGAGAACAGGGGAGTGATGGCAGGCAAGCGGGCAGCCAAACAATAATGGAACCTGTGCTTGCCCCCGTACTTTTCGCTTCCAACGGGAGACCAATGATGGAACCGAGCATCAGGAAGTTCTTCGAACGATACGCGGATTTTTTCAATCGTTCGCTCGGCGGCAACATGGATGAAAACGAGCTGGCCTCGCTTTATGCCCCGGCCTTCATAGCGGCGTCTCCAAATGGCGTGATGACCGGCAAGAACGATGACCAGCTCAGGCAGACCATGGTGGAGGGCTATGCGCACTATCGGGAAATCGGCACGAAGGATATGCGGATCCGCGATATCCGCGTTTCCGCCATCGATGACCATCATTGTGTCGCCCATGTCGCCTGGACGGCAACCTATGCCCGCCAGGATCGGCCGGACATCTCGATAGATTTCGACGTCCACTACCTGATGCAGGAACTGGACGGCGAACCGAAGGTCTTCGGCTGGGTGGCAGGCGACGAGCAGGAGCTTCTGAGGAAGCACGGCATCGTCTTATGATGACTGGGTTCGAGAGCCGCAGGGTCGCGACATCGCAGGGCGGTGTGTTTGTACAACTGGCCGGAACAGGCCTGCCCTTGCTGCTGCTGCACGGATTTCCCCAAACAAGCCTGATGTGGCGCGACGTCGGTTTGCTGCTTGCCCGGCATTTCACCGTCATTGCCGCCGACCTGCCGGGTTATGGCGCCAGCGATTGCCCGCCTGCCGGGCAAGGGCATGAAGCCATGTCGAAACGCGCGATGGCGACGACACTGGTCGAGGCTATGGCAGTATTGGGGTACGATCGCTTCGCGATAGCGGGGCATGATCGCGGCGGCCGGGTGGCCTATCGCGCAGCACTCGACCATCCGGACACGGTGACGAAGGTGGCCGTGCTCGATGTCATCCCGACCTTCGAAGCGTGGGACCGTGCGGACGCACGCCTCGCCTTGGCGTTCTGGCCGTTTTCGTTGCTGGCTCAGCCGGCGCCTCTGCCCGAGCGGCTGATCGCGGCAGCGCCGGAGGCGATCATCGACAATGCCTTGCGGGAATGGGGATCGCCGCCGGAGGTTTTCGCGCGCACGGTGCGGGACAGCTACGCGGATGCATTGCGCGACCCTGCACATATCCATGCGATCTGCGAGGAGTATCGCGCAGCCGCCGCCGTCGACCGTGAGCACGACCGCGCCGACCTCGAGGCGGGACGGCAGATCGCTTGCTCGCTGCTGGCGCTGTGGAGCGCGCATGGCGGGCTGGCGAACTGGTATGGAGATGCCGGCGGGCCATTGGGCATCTGGCGCCGCTGGGCGAAAGACGTGCACGGCCATGCTGTCGACGGCGGTCATTTCTTTCCCGAGGAAATGCCGGAAGCGACCGCTGGTCTGCTGCGGGATTTCTTCGAAAGGGAAGGCGCTGTCGAGCGGTCCTAAGGCTGGTGCCTCTGAACCCAACGCACGTCGGCAACGCTCCGAGTCAGTCGCGGCGCTATGCGCCTGTATCACGGGCTCAGAACATTGCGTTCCGGTTGGCCGCCTTTTCGGACGCAGACTGAACAAAGCCCCGCTTGCGTCGCAGCCGCTACCGAATGACCTCGCCTCCCTCGGCGACCACCTTCGGGTAAGCTCCGCTGGTAAGTGTGTAGTTGAAACGGGCCGCGCCCTTGGCCTGTTTGTTCCGCACTACATTGCGGACAATCCAGTCGTAGGTTCCCGACACCATGCAGCGATCGTTGGCGCAGGTTACCATCACGCTTTCGTTGCGTATCCGATAACCACGCTCGGGCCATCTCTGGAAGTAGCCCCGCTTGTCCGCGACGATCTCGGTGAGGTCCTTCATCTTCCCGTAATAGTTCACTCGAGGCGCATAAGTGGCGACAACCTGGCCGATGGCCATGTGCTCAATCGGCTGTTGTTGCTCGATCAGTTCCTTCACCACGGCGAGCGCGGCGGCCTCCGGCTCCACGACCGGTGGCTGTGCGGTCTGCGGCCGCGCGGCTTGTGGCGGCGCGGCCTGCACCTGTGTGGCTTCCTGCGTGGCCGGCGCGGTCCCGGCGGCATTTAGCACCCGCTCGATGTCCGAAGTGATCACGTGCAGGTCCGCCATTTCGCTGGAAGACAAATAACGCATATCCGACCGGTCGTAGCTCAGCGCCATAGCCAGCAATTTGGGGTCGACTCCCATCTCGGTGAGATAGGTTATGATATGAGCTGTGAGCACCTGGATTCCGGCCACGGCATCACCGGCTGACATCGAGGCTTCGTCGGAGAAAGACGCGCGATGAACCCCGATCGAGCCCGGGTCGGCCATGCGTTCGACGCCGCCCATGAAGGCCAGCGAACAGGCCGATGCGCATTCCGTGAAGCGCAGTTGAAACGTATTCAGCCCGGCGGCTCTTATCATCTGCCCAAGCTCGATGGCGGTTTCGACATTGCCGCCTGAAGAATCGAATGTGACGTATTTCGCGCCGCTTTGGCTGACCGCATTCGTGAACCCAGCCAGGGATTCGTTGGCCTCGAACTCGCCGGTCACCATCACAAAGGTCAGGCTGCCGGCTGTCTTGGTGTTGAATTCCAGCCCCCACGCGCCTTGCGTGAGCGCGATCAAAGCCGCTCCCGCCAATCCGATTCCGTTAAGGAAACGCATATCCCGCAAACCCTGCAAGCCCGTCGCCAGTAAGAGCCAGCTTTGAGGAGATTTCAAGTGTCAACTTGGCGTGAAAGAGGTCCGCCGTCGCTCGATGCAATGAATCGTCCAGCCCGGCAGCCCCAGCCTATTCCGCCGTGAACGAATAGGTCGCACCCACCCCAAAGGTGAACTGGTTGCGGGAGCCGAGATCCTTGACGATTGGGCTGTCGGCGGCGTCGCCTACCATGTAGTCGAAGCGCTGGTAGAGCGTCGTCGTCCATTCCTTCGACCAGATATAACTCTGTGCAGCCGACAGACCAACGCTGGCGATGCCGCCCTTGGGATCGAAAGCGGCCACGCTGCCGTCGCGGATCGCTGCTTCGGGCGAGACGCCGTATTTGACGTTCATGACGTTGTCGTCGGCCAGCACGAGGCGAGGCCCGCCGGACAGCGTCAGCTGGCCGTAGTTCTGCACATAATCGGCCATGATGTCGGCGCTGAAGCCGTCATTGGAGCGCAGGCCGTGGCGCAATTCGCCGCGCAGCCGCAACTGATCCTCGATCGGCCAGAACTCGGCGAACACGCCGGCCTCGACCGTCCACGGATAGGTGTCGAACCCTTCCAGCCTGCCGCCTTCGTTGGAGCGGCCGGGCCGCAGGCTGGCGACGGGACCGATGGCGAAATGCTTGCCGGTGAAGAAGGTGATGTCGAAATTGTCGTCGGGTGCCGAAAAGGTCTCCGGCTCGGAGGCGCGGCGGAACGAGATCGAAGGCATGCTGCTGAGGCCGTAACGCGACGAACCATCCCATTTCGGGCTCACCGTCATCATGCCGCCGACGCTGATGATCCAGGGGTCGTTGGAAGCAATCGGCTTTTCGTCAAGGTTCTCGGCTGCTCGTGCGTTGCTGAGCGCAAACGCGCTACTGGCAACAACCAGCAATGCAGACACAAGCGAGCCACCTTGCCCGCGGCCAGACTGGGAAACTCGACGCAAAACGAACCTCACCTTGCTGTCTTGGCGATCTTGATACCAAGTTTCTTGATCCGATGCCAAAGGCTTCGTTCTGCAATACCCAGCCGTTCGGCGGCCTTGACCTGGACGCCATCGGTTTCCTGCAGGGCGGCGAGGATGAAATCGCGCTCGATGCGTTCCATCTCGCCATCGAGATCGGAAGGCACGGCAGGGTTCGTCGCGGCCGGCCGTTTTGCGCGGGTGACATAACCCGGCAGGTCCTGCGGCGTGATCACGTTCTGGGAAGCGACGATGGTTGCCCGTTCGATGGCATTCTGCAGTTCCCGGATGTTGCCCGGCCATTGATAGGCTGAAAGCGCTGCCTCGGCTTCCGGCGCAAAGCCCGAGATCTTCTTGGTCATTTCGGCAGCGAAATGGCTGAGAAAGTGGCTGGCGATCGGCAACACGTCGCCGGCGCGTTCGCGCAGGGCCGGCACGCGGATCGGGTACACGGCGAGGCGGTAATAGAGATCCTCACGGAAATCGTCGTCATCCATGGCGGCTTCGAGGTCGCGATGGGTGGCGGCGATGATGCGCACGTCCACCTTCACGCTGCGGTCCGAGCCGACCGGCTCGAAGGTCTGGTCCTGTAGGGCGCGCAGCAGCTTGGGCTGCAGGGAGGCGGGAAGGTCGCCGATCTCGTCGAGGAAAAGCGTGCCGCCATTGGCGGTGACGAAACGGCCTTCGCGCGCCGCCACCGCACCGGTGAACGCGCCCTTGGCGTGGCCGAACAATTCGCTTTCGAGCAGGTGTTCGGGGATCGCCGAGCAGTTGATGGCGATGAAAGGATTGTCCCGCCGCGGGCTGTTAAAATGGATGGCCCGGGCGACCAGCTCCTTGCCGGTGCCGCTCTCGCCCTGGATCAGCACCGTGGCGCGGCTTTCGCACACTTCCGCGATCTGCCGCAGCACCTCGGCGAAGGCAGGGCTGGAGCCGATCAGATTGCCGAAGCTGTATCTGCCTTCCAGTTCGGCGCGCAGGCGGCGGTTTTCGTTGACCACCTGCGTCAGGCGCAAGGCGCGCCGGGCGGTGGCGATGACGTCGTCGATCTCGAAGGGCTTCGAGATGTAATCGAAGGCGCCGTCTTTGACCAAGGCGACCGCATCGCGCAGCGAGGCATAGGCCGTCATCACCACCACGGGCATGTCGGGGCGCTTGCTCTGCAGTTCATGCAGCAAGTCGCGCCCATTGCGCCCAGGCATCCTGAGATCGGTGATGACAAGGCCGAACTCGCCTTGTTCGATCCGTTCCAGCGCGCTGTCGGCGCTGGTCACGAACTCGCTGGTCAGGCCGCCGCCTTCGAGGGCCAGTGCCAGCGTCTCCGCCAGGCGGGGCTCGTCGTCAACGACCAGGATCGAACTAGTCATTCGCGCTCTTCTTCTGGTTCAGCGGCAAACGTATAACGATGCTGGTGCCGCTCTCCAAGGCGCTGGTGCAGGTGATTGCCCCGCCGTGATGTTCGACCACGGAGAGCACTTTTGCGAGGCCGAGGCCCGTGCCCTTGGTCTTGGTGGTGAAGAACGGGTCGAACATGCGGTGCACCACATCCGGCTCCATGCCGGTGCCGGAGTCGGCGATGGTCAGCACCGCTTCCGCCGCCTCCTCGTCCGCTTCGGCCTTGACCGTCAGCCTGCCGCCGTCGGCCATCGCCTCCATGGCGTTGAGCACCAGGTTGATGATGACCTGATGGATCTGGTCGGCATCGGCCTCCACCACCAATCCGTTCGTCACGGCGATGTCGCGGGCGATGCCGCGTTTGTCGAGCTCGGGCGCCATGAAGTCGACGGCTTTGTTGACGATCTCATCCAGGGCGACCGCCCGCATGGTCGGCCGGTTCGGCCGCACATAATCGAGCACCTCTGTGACCAGACGATCGATGCGATTGACCTCGTCGAGGACAAAACCCAAGAGCCGCTCGTCGGGCTGGGCGAGGTAGCTGCGCTGCGCCACCAACTGACTTGACGTCTTGATGATGCCGAGCGGATTGCGGATCTCATGTGCGATGACGGCGGCAGCCTCGCCGAGTGCCGCCAGTTGCTCGCGCCGGCGCATCTCGCCTTCCATCTGGCGCAACCTTTCGAGCTGCCGCGTCATGATGTTGAAGCCACTCGCCACTTCAGCGATTTCCGGGCCGCCACGTTCCGGCAACTGCAAGCGGTAGTTGCCGGAAGCGACCTCGCGCAAGCCACGCTTCAGGCCCTGCAAAGGCCCCGTCAACCGGCTGGCCAGCACAATGCCGACAGTAATGGAAAGGCTGGAGGCGATCAGCGCCAGGATGGTGAACAGGCGCCAGTCTATCAGCTGTTCGAACACTGGCCGCCGTGCCGTCAAGCCAAAAGTGACGATGCCAACCAGCCGACTGGAATCGTCGCGAATGGCGCCGTAGCCGGTGGCCAGTCCACCGCTGCTCCTGTCCGGCACGACCGTATAATTGTCGCCCCGGTTGAGGACGGCCAGCACGTCGTCGGATATCGTCAGCGGATCGCCGCGCCCCTCGCGCACCAGCGGGATCATGCTATTCCCCTGCAGGCGATAAGCATGGATGATGATGGCCGTCTTGGCGCGCGGCGTGGCAAAGAAGGAATCGTCGAGCTGGTTGGCAACCAGCACATGCAGCACCTGCCCGTCACGCTCGAACAGGCGGGTCGCGCCGACGACGAGACCTGGCTTGCCGTCCTTGGTCACGGTGAAGACAGAGCGTGTCGAGCTGCGCGGCAGCGGCATGTCGAGCGCCGCGCTGCCGAAACGGTAGAGCGTGTTGCCCTTGTCGTCGTAGATCAGCACGAGATCGTAGCCGACGGTGGAGAGCAGGTCGGAATAGACGCGCAGAGAGGTCGAGTTTTCATTGACCTCACCGGTCAACACGCCGCCATGCGCCGGCAAGGAGGCGCCGAGGATGGAAGCGGCGCGGTCGGCCTCGTCCTCGCTGCTCATCGTTTCGCTGACCAGGAAGTCGGCAGCGCGACCCAGCCAGCGTTCGACATTGTGCTTGAAGCTGGACGAGATCAGCACCGCCGCGACATAGGACGCGATCAGCACCGGTGGTACGGAGACCGCCAGAAAGGCAAGCACCAGCCGCCAGCGCAAAGTCAGCCCGTTGAGCACGATGCCTCCGGTCCACGCATCTCATACGGAATTGCTTCGACCACGAGCGCGGTGCTGCCCCTCATCGCCCTGCCGGGCACTTCTCCCCGTGAACGGGGAGAGGGAGGCTGGCCGCAACGATAGCGCTCATTCTGCAAGGCTGGCGATTGGCGAAATCCTCGCCGAGAGCGTCCCTCTCCCCGTTCACGGGGAGAGGATGCCGGCAGGCAGGTGAGGGGCAGCACCGACGGGTATCTCATTGCTGCGCCGCCGTGGAACAGCGCTGGCCGGCCGGCAGGGCGTACCGCTTCCAGGTGAAGGTCTGGCCGAGTGCCTTGACACCGAGATAGCCGGTGACGGTCAGTCTGTCGGGCCCGGCAAGCTTCAGCGTCGCATCGTAGGTGTCGCCTTCCTCCGGATCGTAGATCTTGCCGCCGTCCCAGCCGCCCGATTTGTCGGGGCTCAGCCCGCTCAGCACGGCAAGGCCGCAGATTGGCCGCTTGCGAAGCTTAGGGCTGGGGTTGTTCTCATCGGTCAGGGCAGCCCCTTTGTCGTCGGTCGGCGTCTTCAGCCAGACGATGCGGCCGCACAGCTTGGCTCCGCAAGGGGCGATCTCGACGACACCCTGGCCGTCATGGGTCAGCCAGGTGGTGGCGATGTCGGTTTGGGCTGAGGCGGCGGTGGTCAGGAGCAGGAGGCTCGCCAGTGCTACAGCGCATCGCACGAAGCCCCCCTCTCCGTCACCGCTTCGCGGCGCCATCTCTCCCCCGGTTTGCGGGGGCGAGGAACCCAAGTTGGATGGGCGTCGGCGCTGCAATCGCGGTTCCTCGCCCCTGCCGAAGGCGGGGGAGAGGTGGATCGCCCGAAGGGCGAGACGGAGAGGGGGCTTTCGCGCCATAGGCAACAGGCTGGCCACCCTTCCACGCAAACAGCCAATCTTCGTCATTCCGGTTTTCCTCGGCCGATCAGCAGGACGCCGGAGATGATGAGCGCGATGCCCGCCGTCTGCGGCCAGGTAAGATGTTCGCCGAACAAAAGCATGCCTGCCGCCGGCACGGTGACATAGGTGAGCGCGGAAAGTGGAAAGGCGCGGCCGAGGTCCATGCGCGCCAATATCAGCATCCACAGGACGAAAGTAAGGGCATATAAGAACACGGCAAGCCATAGCGCCGGCGTCGTCAGCGCCGCCAACAGCCAGGCCGTGTCGAGCGATCCGGCGCCGATGCGCTCGCTCGCCCATTTGAAGGCGATCTGCGTTGCCGTGTCGACGACGACGAACCCAGCGATGATGCCGCGCAGGCCTGGCGAACTGGTGGCCGATAGGCTCATTGTTCACCCACCTTGTTGCGGGCTTTCGCGCGTGCCGCGCGCAGGTCCGGATCCCAGCGGTCGAGCGCCAGCCACGGCGCGATCGCGGCAAGGCCGCGATTGAGCAACCCGTTGGTGTGCTTGGCGTAGATGGCCGAAGGCACCAGCCGGCTGCCCATGCGGAGCTTGGATGCATAGGCGGTCTGGCCGGTCTGTAAAAGCGGCCTTCCGATCTCCCTGCAGAACTGCAGATTCTCCATCCAGCTCACCACATAGAGATTGTGCTCGCGTGCCAGCGGGTAGGCCATGCCGAGGAACTTGTCGATCACGCGGTCGGCGCCGACGAGCAGCAGGTTGAAGGCGGCGAGTTGGTTGCCGACCCAATAGAGCTGGAACACCGCATCCTTGCCGAGGCGCCGCGCGACTTCTGTGAAGTAGGAACGCGGCAATTCCTCGAAGTCGCCATAGCGCAGCTTGCTGTTCTCCTGCGTCGAGCGGTAGAGGGCGGCAATCTCGTCCTCCAGCCCGGCGATGTCGTTGCGCCTTTCGATGCGGATGCCGTCGCGGCTTTTCAGCTTGCGGCGGATGTCCTTGCGCGTGGCGTTCGAAAGCCGCGCCAGATAGGCGTCTTCGGTGTCGTCGACATCGGCCACCGCCACCGGCAGGCTGGCCAGTCGTGTGAAGCCTTTGGCGGCAAGCAGGTTGCCGACCAGCCTCTCGTCTTCGGGCGTGACGTCCTTTAACACGATGACGGCTGCCTTGCGCCGGCGCGCTTCCCGCTCCACCGCGTCGATCAGCAAAGCGTGTGCGGTGGTGCCTTCGCTGGCCGAGAGCCAGTCGCGACGCACGAAGTGGCAGTGGTCGGCCATCGGCGAGCCGACGCCGAGCAGGTCGAGCGCCAGCAGCCCCGGAAACCGGTCGACCAGCCGGCCGGTCCAGGCACCGAGCGAACCCTGGAACGGTGTGTCGAGCCGATAGGTCAGCGAAAACAGCGGCGCCGCCATGGCCAGCCC
>NZ_JAKREW010000001.1 GCF_022347545.1 Terribium retamae | reverse complement strand
ATCAGGAACAGGTCGCTCACCGCCTCGTGCAGCTCAAACCGCTCCGGCAGCAAGACATCCGGACCCAGCGGTGTCTCCAGGCGTAAAATACGCTCCGCTTGAATGAACGAAGCCGCCGCGACCTCGAGATTCATGGGGTGCTCCCTAAAGATCAGCGATAGTTCAAGTCGCTCCAGCAGTATCTTACGAAAGCAGAAATCCTCAAACTATCCAAACTGTACAGCCGGCCAACACTTGCCACGTCTGCCTTCCGACTTGCGACCGCGCACCGATCAGGCCGCGAGTTTCAACTCGGGTTGTGCAAACTGCGTGGAAAGCCGATGCAGCGCGCCAAAAGCCTCTCGCATGTTCTGAGGGGTCAGGCTGTTCGCGAAGAGGCCGTTGTCCACGAGGTCCTTGCCGAAGAAATCTCGGTAAAGCTTGTTCATACGCTGGTTGATTCCCCGGCCAAGCGCATCGATCTCAATGACTGAACCGATCATACCGGCGCTATATGCATTCTTCGGATAGGCCGCGGAACCAGGTGCTGCGGAAATCGGGGACCGCGATATGACCTTCGGGCCTCGCATCGTTTCACTGTATACACGCGTCACCATCTGGTCGCGGGTCATGACGAGGTTCAGATACATGATCAGTTCGAGCGCACCGGCAAGCTTGGGATCATAGATGTCCTTCTTTGGAGCCCTCATGATTGCCGCGCTGTCGAGAATGGCGATTGCGCGGCGCGCCTCTTCGAAGCTCGTATTGTTGTTCTGGATATCGAGTGCTGCAGTCTGCGCCTTCGAGCTCGCAAGTTTGAGGATGCGCAGCATGGCAAGATAAACACTGAGCGGCGTGTTGGAGCGCGTGATGGCATCGGCGCGGGGGACACCGGCCTTGATGGCCTCTTTGGCCTGGTCGGTGAGGTACTTGCTGCCGGCTTCGACAAGGCCGGCCACTGCGAAGCTGCCGGCAGGGCTGGCCTCGAGCATGGCGGCGATGCGGAAGGTCCGCTGCATGTTGAGGTTGCAGATCGTCGAAACTGCCACCTCTTTCATGACCGCAGTGATCGCGGCCTTGCCGATCATGGCCGTCGCCATGGTACCGCCAAGGAGCGAGAGGCCTACGAACAACAGCTCGATCCTCTCCTGGTCGGCCTTGGCTTGCGCGTCCAGCACGTTCTTGTAGTTGTTGAAGGCCTCGTCATAGGCGGACGCAAACGGGTTGATCACATAGGCATCCCAGTTGGTAACAGCCAGATTGAGCCTGTTCAGGTAGTCAACGACCAGATCGCGCTTCGTGGTTGCCATGATTGCCTCTTCCCTCGTTTTTCAACTCGTTCCAGCTCTATAGCCGGAAGACCATCGTCAGAGTGTGACATTGTCCGCCGCCGCAGGTCGGTCACCTCTTGTAGCTATATTCCGTGCCGCTGTTACGGCTTTCCGGCATTGATCCTCAAAGTATATTCGCCGCGCGTTGCATACATCCAGAAGTTTCGCGCCGGTGTCTTGTACTGCAGAAAGTCCAGTGCATTGGTCCTGGGTTGTCTCAAGCGATCCATCGCCTGATGTAGAAGTTGTGTTTCACGCTTGGCATCATCGGGATACCATTTGTATTCATTGCTACCTTCGACCGAAAAGACAAGCTCAAGATCGCCATCACTCAGTGTCCTGGCGCCCAGATATGTCCATTTGATTGGGAAGGAGCCGGTGGCCATTTTCCAGTCATAAGTAGTGACGTCTTGCTGACCGAAGCCGATCACACCTGTCTGACCGTTGCGCAAATTGTTGGCGTTGAAGAATTGCAGGATTTCCCGCGAAAATCTCCTGGAGACACCGTCATTCTGTTCGATGAACTGGACCGCACTGAATGTCTTGGGCGTACCGGCGCCGCTTAAATAATGATCGAAATATTCTTCGGCGCGGCCGCCTGAAGGCAGAGCGACGAGCCTTGCAAGTTCCGCCATTTCGCGATCCTTGCGCCAATCGGATTTCATGAATGAGAACGGACCCGAGCCGTAGTCGACAACTGTCCGCGCGCCTTTCACCATATCTCGCGTCGTCATGGGCATCGCATGCTGTCTCCGATCTGAGCTGCAACCCATGATTTAGACTGGCGCACACTTCCCCTCAAGCCGCTTTTCCGCCCGAGCCACAGCCGATAACCAAAAAGGAGGATGGTTTATTCCGCCAGAGCCTGTTTCAGTTCGCGTTGCAGGCGTTGCAACAGATTGACGTTTGTCACTTTGCCATTGCTGCTGTTGAAGAGGCCGGAATGTTCGACCAGCTTGTCCCAAAGTGCAGCCTTGCGCAGCGCCGGCAGCATTCGTGCGCTTGAACCGACGCGCTGTTCCAGCGTGGAGAGCGCCAGATCAGCCTGCAGACGCTCGACAAAGGCGAGGATGCCGGCACTAAGTTGGGAGGAGGTGCGGGATACGTCCTGAAAATCAGCTCGCATCATTTCCAGGTCACGTGGATCGGCTTCGGCCAGGAAGGAGATTACCGAGGAGAGCAAATTGGATTGGTTCTCTCCGGAGAGCGAGAAGATCCAAGGTGTGCTGCTGGGCTCGGATTCTCCTGTTTCCAACACCGCGGCCGATTTTATCCTGGCAACTTGCAGCGCTTGCAGCCCTGTCAACGCGATCGCCAGTGCTCGTCCGACATTGTGAAAGAATTTAAGCGAATCCTGAGGCCCTTCCGGAATCCTGACAAGGCCGGCGCCGTCGCAGAAAGCCTGAAACAGATCGCTGGCGTGCCCGACATCCAGTCCTCGGGCGGCGGATGGAATGGTTTGCGGGGAGGGCAGAGCGGAATGTTGAACCGGCATGGCGGCTGGGATCGAGACCGGCGGCCCGCCAACATCGATGTTCTCGACGGGTATGATGTGGAGATTCGCGCGATCCACACCCTCGATCGGAGGACTTTGCGGAGCGTTGGCGGCTTGGGGAATCGCTTCGACCGGCGTTGGCTTCGAAGTGGCTGCCGACGTCGCAGCCTCGTCCTGTGGAGCATTCCAGTCGTCCGGCAGTATCTGTTTCGGCCTTGGCAGGTCGATGCGCAAGGAGGCAGTCGGAATCTGCTCGGAACGATTGATGAGTTCGTGATTTCTGGGATGAATGATATCGGCCGGCTTGATCACGTCGCCGCCCTGGCTCGGCGGCCCATCCCAGCCAATATCGATCATCGGCTTCGCGGATGGTTTCGAAAGAGGCATTGATGGGAGAGGCTCTTGAATGCCGGGCAGAGATCCGGATGCGGTGATACCTGAAGGGGCCACATCGTGCAGGATGGCCGTGATCTTCGGTTGTGAAGGATCGGCGAGGTCTTTGCCTGAGCCATGCGCGGCGACGGAGATCCGGGCCTTGAAGCGGTAGGAGCCGATTGCAATCTCGTCGCCGTCGCGGAGCAAATTTCCATTGTTTCGATCGACCGGCCGTCCATTGACCGAAGTCCCATTGGTCGATGTGTCGACAATGCGGTAGCCGTCCGAAACCTGCTCTATAACGCAGTGGCGTTTCGAAACCGCACGTTGAGAGTCGGAAATCACCCAGTCGTTTTCCGTCGCGCGGCCGATCGAAAAACGCCGGCCCGAAATATCTGTCCGTCCGGAAAACAGCGTATCGCTGCCATTTGGCAATGCTTCGAGGCTAATTCTCATTCAACTTGTCGCTGTTGTACCGCAAGCAGACAATAGTCCATCTGGGCATCCAACGCGGTCATTTCGACACGAAGAGAGCCTGCCTATTGGCTGCTATTTCTTGCTTCGATGTCATGATTAGCCTAATGTTTTGGTTTAAGGAACCTCCATCATTCTTGGGGTCACCCTACAATTGTATCAGAGCGCGGCGACACGCCTTTCGCTAAAGACTTACACCGGATATTTCCATGCCGCGCGGCTGATCGGTCTCGCGACGATATTGCTCGTGCTTGGCGTTCTGGCTGCCCAGGCGGCACCTGGAGGCCAGCGTATTGCGCTCATCATCGGCAACGGGCGCTACCAAAATGTCCAGACCCTTGCCAACCCGACGAACGACAGTATCGCCATGCGAGGCGCTTTGGAGAAGCTGGGCTTCACCATTTACGGTGGCGATGACCTCGACCTGTCCGAGCTGAGGTCGACGATCGCCGAATTTCGCCAGGCAGCGGAAAAGGCTGACACCGTCCTGTTCTACTATTCGGGGCATGCCTTTCAGCTGCGAGGCAGAAATTATCTCGTGCCCGTCGACGCAAAGCTTAAAGCAGTGAGCTCAATCGAGGCAGAAACCGTCAGACTGGATTGGGTCATCGAAGAACTCCAGGACAGCAGGCGGCAGACGCTGATCTTCCTGGATGCCTGCCGCAACAATCCGCTTCCGCCCTCCCAGCGCACAAACGATGGCTTGGCGCAGGTCGAATCCGCGGGGAATGACCTTTTCGTCGCATTCGCCACCCAGCCTGGCAACATCAGCTACGATGGAAACGGCAAGCTCAGCCCGTTCACCAAAGCGATCGCGAAACATATTTCGACACCCGCGCAAGGCATTTCCGATCTGATGATCCAGGTTAGAAATGACGTCGAAAAGCTCACGCTCGGACAGCAGACTCCGTGGGAGCAGACATCGCTCAAAAAGCAATTTTACTTCAACCCTCGGTCGGTGCAGCTGCCGAACGAGAAGATCGCTTCCCTCGATCTTGGCGTGCCGGGTAGCGAGCTTTCGTCCACCGATCGTTCAGCTCAGATCAACGACGATGTGTCGCGTGCGCTCTCGGGCGACCAGCCGAATCTGATCACAGTCCCCGGCATCGGCAACACCAGCCCGAACGTCATTTTCCTGCCCGAAGCGCCGATCGAGCTGTTCGGCAAGGAGGATTTGATCCTGGGCGTACAGTCCGAATTGCAGCGTGTGGGCTGCTACAACGGCGAGCCTGACGGTATCTGGAGCGACAGTTCAAAAGACGCCCTTAGGCGCTACTACAAGGTGAGAAAGACGTTGCGCCAGGAGGGCGAGCCGAACGAGTTCCTTCTCGAGCTTCTCAAGCGCGAACGCGGCATGGTCTGCCTAGCGCCGGTTGTACGGCGACCGCCAATTGCATCGGTTCCGCGAGCGGAGCGGCCGAAAGCCAGCCGACGCGCATCGTCCGAGACGCGCAGCGCGCCACCGGTGGCCAGTGCCGCGCCGAAAGCCAGGACGATCACAAACACACGCGTGCTTGGCGCATTTCGCTAAGGCGATCGATCATGGTTCCGCAGCCTAGCGGTGATCCCGAATATCAATATCGGCTCATTGACGACTTTCGGCAGTTGGCCCGTGAGATCCACCGTCGCCGTCGCCTGCACATCGCACGCTTTTGGATCGGTTCGCTGGTTCTGGCGTGTCTGGCAGTTACCCTCGGTTGGGGCGGCTGGGTCGGATATCGAAGCGATTGGTTTCGCGGTAATGCCGACAGCGCGACCTTGGCTGTCTCCAGTGCGCAGGAACAAAAACCGGCTCAGGATTTCGAGCTTCAATCGGCCGACCGTATGCGCGATCCAATCCTCCTGGCGCCCGAAGATGGGCGCGAGGGAAAGAATACCAAGTTCGAGTTGCGCTTTCAGAATGCCGGCAGTGCAACGGCGGTTAACGGCAAGGTCTTCTATGTTTCGGATCGGATCGCCAACAATTCGGTTCAGCTGATCTCTGCGCTGCCGGCAACGCCGCAGGACTTTGCCTTGATGAATCCGGCGGCCAGCGCTGGCGACGAAAGCATCCAGGACGGCCAGTCGTCTGTCGTGGTGACCGAAGCCGAGGGATTTGACGGACAGGATGGGGCCGGCTGGGATACCTCCGCGCAGAGCGGGTCGAGCACACATGAAGAAGCGCCCAGCAGTGAGGCGTCTTCGCTTGTCGGCAGCAGCACCCTTCTGATCAAACCCGCTGAAAAGCGGGCGGCCGCTGCAAACGAAATCATCGTCAAGATCAGCGCGCAACGCACCGTCGAGGCGACGTTGCTCGAGGCCGCTTTGCCCTCCGCCGAGGCGAACAGGGCGGCCGTTGCTGCTGCCAGGCTGCTGAACCTGCAAATGCTCCAGCCGGGCTATGTCGCCGCCCTGCTGATCGACCATCAGCAAGACGAAGAAACTCTGGTCCAACTGACGATCATCGATAACCGCGGCGGCGTTAGCCTGATCCGGACGACCCCGAATGCATCTTATGAGCGGGTCGCGGATGGCGGTGCCAATGCTGATCTCCTGCGCTATATCGGCGAGACTGATCGGGCGCGAAGCGACAGCAGGCGATACCGTCTCATGGACGGACTTTATGCCGCGGGCATCCGCAGCGGAGTCGCTCCGGCTGTCATCAGCGAGGCCATCATGCAGATGGCGCGCGCCTATGATCTGGGCGACTTCATGCAGCCGGACGACAAGTTCACCCTGATCTATGCCGACAAGCCCCGTGACGATGAACGCGACAACGGACGGGTTCTCTACGCCTCGATCATCACCGGAGGAAGGACGCTCGCTTGTTATGTGCTGAAGCCCGGCCTTGACCGCGATTTCACATGCATGACCGAAAAGGACACTGTGCGGCAAAAACTTGGCCCAGTCGGATTCCTGACACCCGTCAATGGCGCCCTGTCATCCGGATTCGGTCCGCGCCTGCATCCAATCCTCGGCCGTGTCCTCAATCACAATGGCGTGGATTGGGCGGCCCCGACCGGTACTCCCATCGTCGCCGCCTTTGCCGGCACCGTCATGTTTGTCGGGCCGAATGGCGGCTTTGGCAATTTCGTCAAGATCAAGCATGCCAACGGCCTTGCGACAGGTTACGCACATATGAGCGCGTTCGCTTCCGGACTTGCGGTCGGCAAGACGGTCAAGGCTGGCGAAACCATCGGCTACGTAGGCACCACTGGGCAAAGCACCGGGCCGCATCTCCACTTCGAACTCTACTTGGATGATGTCGCGGTCGACCCGTTGTCCTTCGACGGCGGGACCGTTGCCGTCAACGGGTCTGAAAAGGATAAGCTGATCGCGCGCATCATCGGGGTGGAAAGCGGTGGCGATCCTTCCGCTCAAAATCCGCTGTCATCGGCGACCGGTCTTGGCCAGTTCATTTCCGGGACCTGGCTTCGCATGATCCGCTCCTATCGCCCGGACCTCATGTCGAGCATGAGTGAGGGCGATATCCTCGCCCTGCGATTCAATCCGACGATTTCGCGTGACATGCTCTATCATCTGGCTTCGGAGAACGAAGCAGATCTCCGCCGTGCCGGGCAGCGGGCAACGGCCGGCAATCTCTATCTAGCGCATTTTCTCGGCAGCACCGGTGCAATTTCCGTGTTGCGGGCAGCACCAGACCAGCCACTGATCGATCTTGTCGGCTATGATGTGATCGCTGCCAACCCGTTCCTCAGTGGGCGCGATGCGCAATGGGTCGTCGACTGGGCGGCACGCAAAATGTCCGGTGCCAGCACCATTCTGGCAAGTCGATTGCCGCCGGAAACCCGGATCAGGAACTCGCGCTTCGCTGCCTACAGCAGCGCTATCGACAGTCTGCTGAAATCGATAGCCGAACGCAGACCCACGGGTTAAGCAGCGACAAACCCCTCAGTTATGAAGCCAGGGCGAGGTCCGTAAGTAAACCCAGGTGGATCAATGTCGGCGCTCGATCAGCGCGCTGTCATAGGCCTCCCTAAAGTACTGAAGTAATACGTCCAGAACGCCGTTCTGACCGGCATTGCTATGAGCCTCCCAGACCGCGGAATAGGCATCCCAGCAGCGGCCCTTATGGCTGCGAAGAAGCGTACTCCCCACCTGCCTTTCGATTGTTGTTGGAGCAAAGTCGTTGAGCAACTTGAACAAGGCAATCTGTAAAGAAGGGAACGCTGTGCGCTGATGATCCTTCAGCGCGCCGACGAGCCTGTCGAGCACTTCTGTCGTACCTTCCAGATCGTGATCGGAGGCGTTGAGAAACAGTTCCAGAACATCGCCCTTGGTCTGCGTCAACGTCGTCAGGCTGTCGGAGGCATGGGTAGCGTCGGGCTTGCCCGCAACTTGCAGCATCTGCCGGTTCGAACGCAGCAATGCCACCATCGTCGGTACCACGACGCGCATGATTTGCCCCAGTTCACGCGCAAACTCGGCGTCGCTGCGTCCGGCGAGCCGATCGGGATTTATGTCGGCGCCAATTGCGAACTCCGTGACAAAATCGGAGCGAAAATCAGCGGCTGCGGTCACGGGCTGAATCTTGCCTGTCGGCGGCGGAGTGCTGGGATGCCCGGAATTTTCAAGCTGGGGTCGAATCTGCGACGAAACTTTGGAGAGTTCCGCATGTTGGAGAACCGTCGCCTCGCTCGCGTTCGCCATGAAAATCGTTGCACCATCATCTGTCGCCGGATCACCGTGCAGGATTGATACGATGATCGAAAAAGGGCCAATTGAGATCGTGTCGCCGTTGCGCAGCGTGATCTGTTGACCCTCGGTAAGCTCTTTGGCGCTTACCGCCAGGCCGTTGCGCGAGAGATCAGTCAAAACAAAATCGTTCCCTCGGCGCTCGATTTCGCAATGCCGCGACGAGACGAAGCGACTGGCATCAGGCAACAGCCAATCACATTCTTTGCCTCGGCCAAGGGTAACCTTGCCGTCGGCAAGATCGAAACTTTGACGCAAGCCCGGCGCGAATGAACCGGAATTTTCAATCGTCAGGACGAGCTTCATAAACGGTCCATCCTTACAGGGTAGCAACCTAGCTTGACTCGCAAAGCGGCATAAGGGCAATTCTGGCGAGTAACGAGGATGATGCGCCTGATCGCGAGGAAGTACGGCATTGCGGAAAGAACTATCGCTGCTGTGTTCGCAGCAGCCTGGATTTCTCTTGTGCCGACGGCTGCGCGGGCAGCCTTCACCATCTGCAACCAGGCTCTCGACATAGCCAATGTCGCGATCGGCGAAGCCTCCGGCGAACAGATCGAAACCAAAGGCTGGTGGGTTATCGCCCCGAACCGCTGCGCCAATGTCATCCCTGATGAGCTGAAGAGTCGCTACATCTATGTCCATGCCACCGATGTGCGTGGCAAGGTGCTTTTGGACGGCGACGCTATCTTTTGCACTCTGCCACGCCAGTTTCGCATCGTTGGAACCAAGGATTGCTGGCAGCGCGGCTACACGACGGGGGCATTTCGCGAGATCGACACGCGTCAGGCCAAAGAGTGGACGCTGTTTCTTCGTGAAGATCGCAGCACGCCGCAGGCTACCAGATGACGCGAACAATGATTTCGATCGGTACCGAAACGCGCATATCGCTCCAGGATTGCTATGGCGGTACGCATCAGGGGCGTGTACGACCCATCAATGAGGACCGTTTTCTCAACCGTCCCGATCTCAACGTCTGGGCGGTCGCCGATGGCATGGGTGGCCATGCCCATGGCGACATCGCCAGTTCTGCCATCATTCAGGCGGTGGCGGAGGAATTCGAGGCAACCAAGGCGGGCGTCAAGGTTCTGCAAGCCTTTTCGAATGCGGTGCATTCCGCTCACAACCGTATTCGCGCGATTTCGGAGGCCAATGGCAAGATCGTCATGGGGTCGACCGTTGCCGGCCTTCTTCTGGCTGAGGGACGGTTCCATATCCCGTGGACGGGCGACAGCCGAGTTTACCTGATCCGCAACGGCCGCATCAGCCAGATGACCCGCGATCATACAGAAGTGCAGATGCTGTTGCGCGAGAATGCGATTTCTGAGGAGGAGGCGAGGAATTGGCCTCGCAAGAATGTCATCCTGCATGCAATCGGGGTCAACGAAGCACCCTATGTAGAGGCGATCGAAGGCGACGTCGAAGCCGGTGACACATTCGTTCTGTGCACCGACGGGCTGACGGCGCACCTCACGGATCAAGATATTCAGATTCTCGTTACGGGAAACACGGCACAGCGGGCTTGTGTCGAACTCGTACGCGTGGCGCTTGAACGCGGGGGCAAGGACAATGTGACCGTTGTCGTCGTCCACGTTCCTGCGCTGGCCAGATAGGGCCTTCGAGGATCGCGATGGCGAATGATGACCGCACCGTAATCCTCAGCCATATCGGCCGCGTTGCTCCCGGTACGCGGTTGAACGGCATCTATCAGGTCGATGCGCTGATCGGTTCCGGCGGAATGTCGGAAATCTATCGCGGCCACAATATCCAGACACTCGACAAAGTTGCGATCAAGGTTGTTTTGCCGCAATTCGCCAATGACGAGCACATGGTTTCGCTGTTCCGTCGCGAAGCCCTGATCCTCAACCGGTTGAGCCATCAATCGATCATTCGCTATCACGTCTTTTCGCATGATGCGGAGTCGGATCTGCTTTATCTGGCCATGGAACTCGTGGAGGGGCCGACGTTGCGCGAACGCATTGCGCAGCGGCCGTTATCGCAGCTTGAGGCCTGCCAGCTTGTCGCTCGTGTCGCCCAAGGCATGAGTGCCGCGCATCGCGAAGGCATCATCCATCGGGATCTCTCTACGGACAACATCGTCCTGGCCGATGGGGATGTAGCGAGGCCAAAGGTCATCGATTTCGGCATCGCCCGTTCAGGCGACAGTACTGATTCAACGCTCATTCAGTCCGGCTTTGCCGGAAAGTTCAACTATGTGTCGCCAGAGCAGCTGGGCCTGTTTGGTGGCCAGGTCGGTCCTACCGCCGACATTTACAGCCTGGGTCTGGTTTTTGCCGCGGCCTTGTTGGGAAAGCCGTTGGATATGGCCGGCAGCCACGCTGAAGTGGTTATGAAGCGCCAATCCGTACCAGATCTTTCGCGTATCAATCCTGGCGTCAAGCCATTGATTGAACGCATGCTCCAACCTAATCCGGTCAATCGCGTCCAAAGCATGGATGACGTCGCCGCCGCCCTGCAGATGGCTTCCGGTTCAACTCGCGAGTCCACGAATTCCGGCCGACCAACGCGTCCCGGATCGGTTGAAACCCACCATGGAAAGACAGGAGAAGCGCGCAAATCCCATCTGCCGGTTTTGGCAGCTTTGGTTGTTCTGATTGGCGGTGCCGCGTTCGGAGGCTGGTGGATCACGCACGGCAGACCAGATCTGCTGGGCTTGGTGAATCTCGTGTCGGGTGGAAGCGAACAGAAACAAAAATTGCCATCGGCTGCCATGCCGACCGGTCCGACCGGCAAGTCTGAAGTGAAGGCCGATGCCGAAGCCCCAACTGTCGGAACCTCGGTTCCGCCAACCGGGGGCGAGTCATCGACACCTGGCGCCCAAGGGCCAAATCTTCCAGCACAAGCCGTCCCAGCCGAGGAGACAACTGCCGGGGAGAAGCCTGTTCCGGCAAAGGACGATGACGTCCAAGATAGTGTTGGCCAATCGCTGCCGAGTGAGCCATCCGGAAACAAAGAGGCCGCCGCACGTCCGGTCCGAGAGATAGCACCACGTATCTCACTTGACGAAGAACCTGGAGGACCGGCTGCGCCACCTGCAAAGGTAGAAAGTCCGGAAGTCGCAAAGCTGGAAGAGCCTGGCGAGAGCGCGCTCGATGTCGCCGATTGGCTTAGAAGCTTTCGCGGCGGCGATTGCTTTTATGCGCGAGCCATCGATCAAGCCGGCAAGCGTGTCGCTATCGAAGGTTTCAGCCTGAGCGTGCAGCCGCTTGAGAGACTGGAGCGCCAATTCAAGTCGACCTTCGGCTTCGAGCCTCCGATCGGAATGCGGGCAGTGCGTGAGGGGCAATGCCCGGTCGTAGCGTTTGCCGGGACAGTTGGCGACCCAGTTTCGGACATGAAGATCACATTGAAAAGTGATGTGTTGAGCCGCAATGAGGAGCTTGAGGCGCGCATTTCACGTATCACCCGCCGCCACGTTTCTGTTTTTCTGGTTGCTGCCGACGGTGGAACGAAAAACGTGACGCATATGGCGAAGACGGATGGCCGGGATATCGTCCTGGCGCTTCCACCTCAGGGCTTTGCGACCGGCAAGGAAGGATATCTGCTGCTTGCAGTGGCGGCAGACAAGCCATTAAAGGCGCTCGACGGTAGCGAGGCCAAGAAAGCAGCTTCGGTGATCGAGGCGCTCCGCCGCGAAGCCGCCGAAAACGCAACCGATCTGACAGCCTCGATCTACTATTTTCGCAGGAATTGAAGCTGCTGAACCGCTGACAGCTTTAAGATACGGTGCGTGCCGAGACGATATCGGGGTCGAATATCGTATCTTCGCTGTCCTCGTTGGCCTTGCCTTGCAGGGCCCATGTGTCCCAGCCAAGCCGCCCGACGGGCGACTTGGCATCGAGACGGGTTTGGGGGACTTCCGATTTCGAAAGAATGATCTGCAAGTCGAAGTTCAGTGACGGACCACAATAAAGCCTGATCAGTTCAACCAGTTGCGGATAAAGGGGGCGATCCGGCATCAGGGAGAGATAGCGTAGGTAGTCCACCGGCCCGATACGAACGCGGATAGCGCTCGTCCGGTTGAGCGATGTGGCACCAGCGACGGCGGAGCGGCCAAGCATCGCATTTTCGTCCAGACGCATTCCGAGCCGTGTCTGCTCATCCTCCGCAATGGGCAGACGCCGGGATTGGAATTGCCGGATTTCGACCGGAAGTCCGAGAAAATCCTGCAACATCAACTGCAGATTGATCGCGGTCCGCCGTTGATTGGCAAAGAAACCAGCATAGTAAAGCGGCACTTCCTCGTGCACCTTGAGCCGCTCACGCATTTTGGGTTGCGCAAAGCCGATGAGTGCAAAAACGGCAGAGGTGATGCGGTTCTGGGAACCGGTTCGGTAGAGCTGGAAGAGGCTGGGGAGTCGATATTTCCGGTGCGCATCGACGAACATCTCGCGCAATTCCCCGGCAAACAGTTCGAAAAAGTCGAAAAGGCTCGAGCTGCGCCGCTTGCGTTCGGCAATGGCAGCATCGGTATAGCTGGCGGGCAGGGCCGCAACCGGGCCGATGAGACCCAAATAGTTCGCGGCAATGCGATTTGCTCCTGCGCGGGAGCGGTCCTTGGAGAAGAGTGTAGGCTGGAAACGATTCGTCGGATTGGAAATCTCGCCCACCTGGAGATTGACGGGTGCGCCGTTCGGCAACGTAGCCAGGATATGGTGCGCCATATCCGGGTCGAAACGCTCCGGCGCTTCGTCAAAGCGCTCCGCAAGGCTTTTGGTATCCGCGGCCTTCATATCAGTACCTCTGCCGCGGTCCTTGGAGGAAAGCGGACGATCGGCAGCACGGTGCCCGACAATTTGATGGTCAGCCGTGAGAAGGTATTGATCGATGCATAGAGGCCGAGGAAATGCGACAGCACTGAGCCAAACAACAGCGCCAAGCCTCGGTCTACCGTGGTGTCGTCGAACGTGATGGTTATGTCGACGCCCTTGGCAATCGAACCGTCCGACAGCCGGGCGGTAGAGGATTTTGTATCGATCGATGTGATTGCGTCGATCAACACGCTGGTCTCTTGGGCCTGCCGGAAATCGTAAAGCCTGAGAATGTCGCGGAGCAGTTCCGGATCACCTCCGGTAATCGGCAGGTGATTGAGCGAAAGGGACGAGATCAGGCGCCAGTAAGAGCCTTCCTCGCCATCCAGGCGAGCCGTGGGAGTTGGTGGCAGGAGCAAGGAGAGCTTGGCTACCAGATCGTTCTTGTTGACGGCTGTCAGGAATGGCTGCCCACCGCCAAACGGTAGTTGTTCCGGCAAACCGCGATTGATGCAAAGCGAGGACACGGTGGCCACCGAATGCGCGTCGGATGTTGCGGCCTTCAGGGACAGATCGACTAGCGACAGTTGCGACGTGAACGCATTCTGGTCGTCGTTTGCCAGCCGTTTGTGCATCCAGAAGATCGAGCCCCGGGACTCCGTCGATGACGGTTTGCGGCCGAAGAAGGGGAAGATATCCACCACCTTGCCTTCATGATCCGACACTGTGACACGCTCGATGGAATGGACTTCGCGTGTGCTGTTGCGCCGAGCGTCCGGGATGATGTCGTATTCGTGGCGGGTTTGATCGATATGGATCGGCTCGGCGCGCTGCGGAAACAAGTTTATGACCGGCGTGCAATGGAGGTCGAAGCTGTTGGCGTCGACAGCGTTGAGCAGGCGGTCGACGTTGGCATCGAGGTAGAAAAAGATCGATGCCTTGCTGCCGGCAATCCTTGCCAAGGCGCCTTTGATTCCAGACAGGCGAAAGAACAGGTACTTCTCCGGCAGTGCGAAGAATTCGGTCAGAAGACGAAAGCCGGGGAAGCTGCGCTTCGGGAAGGGCAGCATGGCTGTTTCGTCTTCAAAGCCGACTGGGGTGAGCTGTGACAACGGAAGGCGCGTGGCGCGTTGATCGTCGGCATGTTCGCCTATGGCGATGGCGACGCAACGGTTGAGCAGCAATTCGTAAAGTTTCGTTGCGGTCGCGAATGGCGCCTTGATGAAGAAGACAAGCTCGTCGGCATCGAGATCAGCGAATGCGACGCCCGTATTCTGTTTTTCCAGCGTAATTGTGAGACAGGCGCGGGCAGCAGCGTCGTTGATCTGTGGCGCTACGAAAGGTGGCTTGTGCAGGGAACTTGCAGATATCTTCAGTGGTGCCAGCCGTACCTGCTGCGTCGTGCGGAATCGACAACGATCGCCGCGCAGGGGTTCCGTGTCGACCGCAAAACCGGGCTCAATGGCAATCACCTCGCCAAGTCCATCCGACGCCGTGAACTTCATGATCGACATGGAGGGGATCTGGGCCAGGTATTGCGGATAGAGCGCCTCCAGGAGCGTGTTCGTCAGTTCAGGAAAATCGTCATCCAGCTTCTGACGAATACGCGCGGCGGTATAAGCGAAGCTCTGCACGATACGTTCGGTGTGCGGATCGTCGATCGCGTCGGGCGTCATGCGCAGACGAGCGGCAATCTTGGGATGTTTTTGAGCAAATATGCCGGCCCGCTTGCGCAGGGCCATCAACTCTGTGTCGAACCAGTTGAGAAACCTGCTAGCCACGCTGAGCATCCCCGGAAATGCGGAACTGTCGCGTAGCGGGGTCGAGCTGGGTGTCGAATGCCAATGGCTCGTCGACATCGGCGAAACGAGTTTCAGCCGAGATCTTGAGTGCGAGTGTCCGCGCCCTTCGAGTGCGATCGTCGGCCAACGAAACCTTGACGTTGCGCAGTCTTGGCTCGAAGGTCGCAATCAAATTCTGCAGTGACTTCGCCAGTGAAAAATGCTGCTCGCGGGTCGCCAACATCAGACCGTGAAATCCTGTCGACCCGAACTGCACAAGGCTGGTCGGAATTTCCGGCAAGCCGTCCGCGAGCCTTTGAGGCGGTTGCTGTGTGTTCAGAAGTGTTTCCAGATCCCGCCGGATACTCTCCCGATGACGCCGCAATTGCTCGCGGTGGCCGATTTGCACTTCGTCGGGTTTGTCAGGGTCGAAATCCAGCAGCCGATCGAAGACGGTCGGGGGTCGACCGGGTAGCTGACGACTGGAGTGGACGAGCTTCGCCATCAAAGGTCTCCGGGAAGGCGAAACGTGAATTGACGGCCCGGTCTCATTGCAAGGGTCCGGTCAAGCCGCTGAAAGCGATGTGAGGTCGACAGCCGTAATCGCATCGTCATCGATCAGGAAGGTCTTCTGGCCGCGGCCGTAGACGATACCTGCCTCCTCCACCCAGTCGGTGCTGCGCGCCAGGCGCTCGTCATTCGTCGGATCGGTAACGAAGTAGGTCGAACAAACGATCACCTCGGTTTCCGATCCGTCCCGCATGGTAAGCTTCGCGGGGCGCCAGGCGAGATCGCGCACTACCTTTATCTGCGGGAAGGTGACATCCTCGACCAGGCTGAAGTCGATCCACATGTAACTGCCATCCGTGCAAAGGACCTCCAGCGCATGCGGGATGCGGTCGTCCGCGTCGCGAAAACTTTGAACGGGCTTTCCGTTGACTTTGAGCCCGCCTGTTTCAGACATGGCGGTCAGGGCCTCGAGGGCGATCTTTACAGACTGGGCGTCGCCCTCTCGCCGGGCGACTGCGAGTTCCATTGCCGCCCTGTCGCGATCGGTGGGGCCTTCCGGGAAAGCAGGCACTGCTCCGTCGGAGAACCAGGCTTGGCGGGCGGAGGCAGCCCGCAGGCGGCCGCGCAGCAATCCCATTGCAAGTGCCGTGTCGACAGAAGTCTTGGAGAGGATGTCGGCCTGCTTGTCGGCCCGTTCGAAATCGCCGGCGACGATCAGCAGGTCGATCAACAAGCGCCGCGCCTGAGTGTCGGTGGGCTGTGTCTTGACCTGCGTCAAGGCTGCTTGAAGCGCTCCGTCCAGGTCCGCCTTCTCCAGGTGACTTGAAATCTGGATCATGTCGTTGCTCCGCGAGCGGTATCGGCTTTGTTGTTCATGTCGGCCAGTAGTTGAAAACTTGCGGTCACATCGTCAAGCTGGAAATGCGGCTGCAAGTGCATCACGCAGGCATAAACACCAGGCTTTCCAACTATTTCGCGAACGTCGATATGGGCGGAACGCAAGGGATAGCGCGCCTTGGTAAAGGTGTCGGCATCTTCGTTGCCGATGCAATATTGAGCAAGCCACTGATTAAGTTGGGAACGCAAGGTGTCCACCGTGGACACCTCACCGACGTGCTCGCGCATGATCAGCTTCAGGTAATGCGCGAAGCGGCAGGCACAGAGAACGTATTGCAGCATGGCTGCAATACGCGCGTTCTGGTTCGCGATTTCCGTATCGTAGCGAGCCGGCAAGTGCAGCGACTGATTGGTATTGAAAACAAGGTCGACCGAGTAGGGTAGGGGCATCAGCGGGATAAGCCCGAACTCGCTCAACATCTGTTCCTGCATCGTCGTCAGTCGTATCTCGACCGGTGCCTGCGAGGCAAAGCCGTGCTTGTCGGTCGGGAAGCTGACCGTCGGATACATGTCGACCAAGCCGCCTGCGTCATCCGCATAACGTGTGCCACGTATGTCGGCGAACCAGCCCGACGTCATGAATTCGCGCATGACGACCATGGCCAGAGCGTAGGCCGAATTCCCCCACACGAGAGTGGAACCGTTTGAGGCGACTTCCTCGTGAAAACAGAAGCCGTCCTTTCGCGAAATATCGTTGTGTCGATATGGCGGCCGGACAAGGACGCGCGGACAGGTGACGCCGATAAAACGGGCGTCCGAGTTGCTCCTTAACCGCCGCCAGCGGACATTGGTCTCCATGTTGCGCAGATAGGCCATGTCCAATTCGCGATCGAGCTCAGCAAACTCGTCAACGTCGAGCAGTTCCGGTGAAGCGCCGACGATCACGGGAGAGAAGGCGGCAGCAGCCACACCGGCGATACTGTCGAGCGCACCGATGTCGTCCGTGCCGAAAACCTTGTTGATGCCAGCCGAGATTTCGTAGTCCGCGACAATCAGCCCGAAGGGCTGGCCGCCTGGCATGTCGAATTCTTGCGAATAGATCAGATTGAACAGCTTTGACTGGTCGAACTCTGATGCTCGTTCTGCATCGCGAACAATCTCTTTCCAGCTTGCCGAAAACACCCTGATGATCACCGGGCTGTTGTCGCGTTTGAGCAGGACCAGCATCTGGAGTTGGCGCCAGCTCGCCTCGAGCCTGCGAAACGCCGGGTGGTGGATGATCGCGTTGACCTGGCGAGACAAGATTTCGTCAATGGCGCTGATCAGGCGGTCGATTCGGGTCGATGTGTCCAGTGGTCTGGTCTCGGCCGGTTCCGGCATTTCTGCCGATGGGCCTGCATGTAGACGCCCGACGTATGCCGGTCCGGCACGGGCGATGGATATGATGTCGAGTTTCGTGGACATCTATGAACTCTGCCTTTCCAAGAGCTAAGAAACGCCTTGCGTAGGCAAGGCGCTTCTCGAACTTCCGGAGGGCTTCAAGAAGCGGCTACTGCGCTTAGTTCTGCGCTTTGGGGATACGAGCCACCATGCGTAGCGACGTCGTCAATTCCTCCATCTGCAACCATGGACGAAGCCAGGCTACCGCCTCATAGGATCCCGGACGGCCCGGTACTTCCTTGACTTCCACCTTGGCATCACGAAGTGGAAATTTCGCCCGCATCTCGGCACCGGCGTCGTCATTGGCGTTGACGTAGTTGTTGATCCAACGGTTCAGCCAGGCAGCGCAGTCCTCGGCCTCCATGAAAGAGCCGATCTTGTCGCGACCGATGACCTTGAGGTAGTGGGCGAAACGCGACGTCGCCATCATGTAAGGCAACCGGGCCGAAATCGCAGCGTTGGCTGTCGCTTCCGGCCGGTCGTACTTTTCGGGTTTCTTGGTGGTCTGCGCGCCGAAGAACACGGCATAGTCGGTGTTCTTGTAGTGGCAGAGCGGCAGGAAGCCGAGCTTGCCCAATTCAGCGTCGCGACGATCCGTGATGCCGATTTCCGTCGGACATTTGGCGTCTAGATCGCCATCGTCACTCTGGAACACGTGGACCGGCAGGTTCTCCACCTTGCCACCGTTTTCTGCGCCACGGATCGCGGTGCACCAGCCGAATTTTGCAAAGGCGTCCGTAAGGCGGGCACCCAGCGCATAGGCTGCATTGGACCAGCAATAGTCGCCATGGTTCATCTGGCTGTCTTTATACTTGATCGCTTCGTTGTATTCGAACTCATCGATGCGAAGCGTGTTCGGACCATATGGGATTCGGGTCAGCACACGCGGCATGGTGAGCGTGACGAAGCGTGAATCCGACGAATCGCGGAACGAGCGCCATTTCGTATATTCCACGGTTTCGAAGATCTTTTCGAGATCGCGTGGTCGCGACAGGTCGCGGTAGTCCTGAAAGCCGAACAGTTCGGCGCTCGCCGCGGAAATGAACGGTGCGAACGCTGCTGCGGCAACCGAACTCATGTTCTGAAGGAGTTCGACATCCTCGAAGTCGTTGGTGAACTCGTAGTCGCCGATGAGGCAACCGACAGGCTCGCCGCCCGGCGTGCCGAATTCAGCTTCGTAAACCGACTTGAATAGCTTTGATTGATCGAATTCGACCGCCTTCTGCAGATCCTTCGCGATCTCACGCTTGGACGCGTTCAACACGCGAATCTTGAGATTGGCACTGGTTTCCGAATTCTTGACCAGATATTGCAGGCCCCGCCAGCTACCCTCCAGCTTGCGAAACTTCTCATGATGCATGATTTCCGCAAGCTGGGTCGACAGGATCTCGTCGAGCTTCTGGATCGCTGAATTGATGGTGATTGTAAGGTTGCGGTTATAGGTGACCGTGCCTTTCAGAGCCTCGTTGGTCAGGGTACGCAGCAACTGTTCTGTCCGATCGACGGCCGTCTGCTTCGTGGCGGCCACGGCCTGCGCCAACAGCGAATTGCTGGTGACTTCGACGGTGGTCTCTGTCTTTGCCTTGCTTGAAGTTGCCATAGCTTAGCTGCCTTTAACTTCGTTGCCTTTGCCCGAAGCCTTGAGTTCGGAGGCAAGCTTCTTCAGCTCTGTCTGGTTCTGAAGGATGCCTTCCAGAAGAACCTCAAGGTCTTCCGAGCGATCCGCCTTGCTCAGCAAATCGCGCAGCTCGTTGCGCGCGTCCAGCAATGCCTTGAGCGCCGGCACCTGCTCGACGATCGCCCCGGGCTCGAAATCGTCCATTTTCTCGAACTTGAGGCTGACTGCCATTTCCTTGCCCTGGCCGTCGATCGTATTTTCGACGCGCAGGTTCAAGCCTGGTGCAAGGCGCTTCATCACGTCGTCGAAATTGTCACGATCGATCTGGATGAACTTGCGTTCTCCAAACGGCCGCTGGGGCTGCGTAGGATCGCCGGTGAAGTCACCAAGAACGCCGACCACGAAGGGCAGCTCTTTTTCGATCATGGCTCCTTCGGTTTCGACTTCATACTTGATGTGCACGCGAGGTTTGCGCACCCGCTCCAGTTTGTCATGAATGCTGGCCAATCGATTTCTCCTCGATCTCTGTATAGTAGGCGTGCCGCAACCCGTTCGGGCTTAAAATTCAATAATCAATATGTCGAGACCGTCTGCCCGGCAAGGTCAATGCCGCGCAAAGCATTAAGATCCGCCGGGATTGAGCGGTTTGATTCCTGCACGTGTGAGCATATCACGGCGTTGATTGTCGTCCGGAATGAGTTCTGCAAGTAATCCCATGAAATCCATACGGCCACGGTGGACGAGCGTCTCGATCGCCATCGGAATGGTCGAATGCGGCTCGGTTCGCCTGAAGAATGCCGCGATTTCCAACAGCTGGCGGAAAGCCTGCTCTCTGTCCATGATCTGCCCGGGTCTGGCTTGCGGCGCTACATGGCCATTGGCCGGAGGAGTTGCGTCGCTGGAGCTTACGGAGAGATCTTCGGCTATCTCGGTAGGTCCCTCAGGCAAGCGAACATAGACCGACAGCTCAGTGTAGGCACGGTCGATGTCTTCGAGGACGTCCTTGATTCTTCCGAAAGACGGACCATCGGCACCACAAGATGCCGTCAGGCTTGCATCCATTTCAGCAATGCTGCGCTGGCACGACGCGATTGCCGCGCGGCGGGCCTGGAAGAGAGCGCCGTCGAGGCGGCCGAACTCCTGTTGGAATTCGGTCATCACGGCACTGTCCCCAAGCTTGCGCGCGCGATCCAGTGACCAAAGACTCATGCGGCCGTAGATGCTGGCGGGAGAGAGGGAACTGAGCCGTAGCGGTCGGATCAACGTGCCGTCGCTGTCGAGACTTCCGTTCAGGCCGGCAAGGGGAGCCACCCGGTCAGCGATGCTTTCGTCGTCGATGCTATGGAGTGCTTGAAAATGATTGGCCAACAGCTCGCTCATCGCCTTCAGCACGCCTGCCAACGCCTCGAATCCTCGGACACGAATAGCGCCCTCGGCCAACCAGGCGAGCAGTTCGATATCTTTGGTCTGGGTTTCCAGCGCTTCAAGCGCAAGATCATGGACGTCCTTCCAACGAGCCGAAGGAGGATGGATATCGTCCTGTGGGTCACGTTCGTTGCGATCGATGACCACAGGGTTCTCGAGGGAGCGATCCTCGGAGCGGGCGGTCGATCGGGCGTCTCGCACAAGGTGATATTGGCGAACCAATTCCCGATCGTCGCGCAGGTTCACGCCGGTGGGATGATCCCCGCCGAAAACCTGTCCTACTCTTACATAGTCCGTGATTGTCAAATGACCCCTCGACCGTTCTTTTGGCTAAGTCCGCAATTTCATCACGCCTACACTAAACTATGGAATTCATTCGACAAGACTGAGCTTTGATACTGTGATGCAAGTCACGAGGTGCTGTTCTGGTAATTCGGCTCAGGCCGTGCGAATAGACCTATACGTGTTTTGCGGCACTGCGATGAAATACGGGGACCGAATGCCAGCAGTCGATTTGACCTTGATGATCCGCCGGCTCGATGGCGAGCTGGTTGTCGCTTTGGAGGAGGCAGTGGCCATAGCGGTGCGCCACGGCAACAGCGCAGTCGAGATCGAGCACTGGATCGCTGGCTGCATAGCGAAGTCCTCCGAGTTCAAGGCCATTGTCGAGGCCGCCGGCGGCGATCCGGAGGATATAGAGGAGAGCGCCTATCGCGGGATCGCGCGTTATGGGCGCTCTGAAACGAGCGCGCCTTCGATCTCGCCAGCCGTCATCGACATCACCCGGGAGGGTTGGCTCTACGCCTCATTGCAGCACGGCCGGGAACGCGTCGACGTGCTTGACCTGCTCTATGCGAGCCTGAGCGACAGCAATCTGCGGTCAGTGGTAGTGGGTGCCGTACCACCGTTGCGGGATATCCGGCTGGGGGAACTGGAAAAGCTGCTGGCGGAACGTCCTCAGGCGGAAGGCTTGCCAGCCGGGCAAGGCGCCCCGTTGGGAGGGGCTGGCGAGGCGCATGCGACCGGAGCCGGACCCGGCCAGTTTCTTCAATCCTATACGATCGACATGACGGAACAGGCGAGGGCCGGCAAGCTCGATCCCGTCGTGGGTCGCGATGCGGAGATGCGCCAGATCGTCGATATTCTTGTCCGCAGGCGCCAGAACAATCCCATTCTCGTCGGTGAGGCCGGCGTCGGTAAGACAGCCGTTGTCGAAGCGTTTGCCATCGAAGTCGCATCTGGGAACGTGCCTGAAAAGCTGCGCGACATCAGGCTGCTCAGTCTGGACTTGACCTTGCTCCAGGCGGGTGCCGGCGTGAAGGGAGAGTTCGAGCGGCGGCTAAAGGGCGTAATCGATGAAGCCAAGGCCTCGCCGGAACCGGTCATCATGTTCATCGATGAGGCCCATACCATGATTGGTGCCGGCGGTCAGGCTGGCCAAGGCGATGCCGCCAACATCCTCAAACCTGCACTTGCCCGTGGCGAATTGCGCACGATCGCCGCGACGACCTGGGCCGAGTACAAGAAATACTTCGAGAAAGATGCCGCGCTGACGCGCCGTTTCCAGCCGGTGCAGATCGGTGAACCGGACCAGGAAACTGCGATACGTATGGTACGGAGCCTAGTGGATGCGTTGGAAAAGCATCATCAGGTTCGCATCCGCGACGAGGCGGTGAGAGCGGCCGTCACGCTGTCGACGCGCTACATCCAAGGGCGCCAATTGCCGGATAAGGCCGTAAGCTTGATCGATACGGCATGTGCATCAGTCTCGATCTCGCGCATAACAACACCCGCTCAAATACAGGATGCCGAACGCAGCCGCGATCACCTGAGGATGGAAAGGACGCGTCTGGAGACAGAGCCGGATCAGGCAAGTGTCGCAGAGCGCATTGCTGAGATCGATACTGGACTGGCGCGATTGACAACGGATCTCGATCGACTGAACCGCCAGTTCGAAACCGAACGCAAGCTGGTGGATGAAGCAGACGAGGTCGAGGCGGACGAAGCCCGCAATGTGGCCCGGCTGCTTGAGCTGGAGACTCAACTCGTAGAACTGCAGGGTGAGAGCCCGCTGATCCACCGGGTTGTCGACAAGGAAACGGTCGCGGCAGTCACCGCACGGTGGACGGGAATTCCGGTTGGACGTCTGATGCGCGACCTCGTCGAAACGGTCCAGACATTGGAAGACCGCCTGAAGGAGCGTGTCGTCGGACAGGATCACGCTCTCAAGAGCATTGCGGACGCGATGGTGACCGCGCGAGCAAACCTTGGCGACGAGCGGCGTCCGCCGGGCGTTTTCCTGATGGTTGGGACATCTGGCGTCGGCAAGACTGAAACGGCTCTGGCGTTGGCCTCGCTGCTTTATGGCGGCGAGGAGAACCTCACGATCATCAACATGTCGGAGTTCAAAGAGGAGCACAAAGTCTCTCTCTTGCTCGGTTCGCCACCCGGTTATGTCGGTTATGGCGAGGGAGGCATCCTGACCGAGGCTGTCCGCAAGAAACCTTATGGGGCCTTGCTTCTGGACGAGATCGACAAGGCCCATCCGGGCGTGCAGGACATATTCTATCAAGTGTTTGATAAAGGCATGCTCAAGGATGGTGAAGGGAGGGATATCGACTTCAAGAACACCACCATCATCATGACGGCAAACACCGGGACAAAAACACTGACAGCCCTGTCCGCTGATCCGGATACGATGCCTGAGGGCAAGGCGCTGCTTGATCTCCTGCAGCCGGAACTATTGGAACAATTCAAGCCTGCGTTTCTAGGGCGGTTGGCGATAGTACCTTACTTGCCCCTCGCGCCGAATGTCCTGGCGGATATTGCCAGAATTCAGATGAGCAAGATCGAACGGAGGCTGGCTAATCAATATGGCGCAAGGCTGGAAGTGTCTGACGCTTTGATCGATCTCCTAGTAAACCGGTCGCAAGCGATCGACACTGGGGCCAGGGCTATTGAATCAACTATATCGCGTCAGATATTGCCAGAGTTGTCTCGACAAGTTCTCGCATTCGTTCTTCATAAGAAACCTGTCCAACAGGCGGTTATTTCGGTTGACGAGGACAGTCAAATTCTTGTTAAGATCACCTAGTATGCGGGGGCTGCCACGAAGCGTGGGGCCCATGTTCAATCAAACTGCATTTAGGTTTGATCCTTAGAGTTTTAGGGCAGCCTAATATACGGGAGTATAAAATGCCGATTTACTTGCAGCTTGACGGCATCCAGGGGGATGCAACTCACGAGACTCACAAGCAGTGGATGGACATCGAGGCTATCCATTGGGATGTATCGCGTAATATGAACACATCTGCTGGATCGACCGCCAATCGCGAGGCTTCGGAGCCGACCATTAGCGAAATGATCTTGACCAAGGTCAGTGATTCTTCTTCGACGAAACTATTCCAGGAAGCCTGCTCTGGTAAGACTGGCAAGCGTGCGACCATTCATCTGGTTACGACTGGCTCGCCGGGCGACACCTATATCGAATACATTTTGACCAATACGCTGATCGCGAACTACTCAGTCGATACTGCAGGAGATCGTCCAGTCGAGACGGTGCGGTTGAACTTCACGAAGATGGAAGTGAAGTACATCCCGTACGATGAGATGAACAACCCGAAGTCGCCGATGATCGCGTCGTACGATCTGACGACCACCCGCGCGGCCTGATCTCTTTCTATAAGCGCAGAAAAAATGAAGGATGCCGTTCAGGCATCCTTTTTTCTTGGCGGCGTTCGCGCGTAGAATGGTTGCCATGTCGAATATATACTACCTCCGCCCGTCTGCGCCGCGACCTGCCAAAGGGGTTGAAGACGCGGAGGTGCAAGAACTCAAGATTGCGCTGAATCCGTTGCATCTCGCGGCTGTTCTCATTCGCGGGTCCGTTGCTTTGAGTGGCCAGTCTTCCCAGCAGGTGGAGATGCTGGCGCGTAAATTCGTTTCCAGCGCAACAGGACCGCAACCGCGCGTGCCCGGAAAAATACCGACACGCGGTGGGTTACCGGCGGAGAGCTCCGCTCGTGCCGATCCAAACCGGTCGATTGCTGTTCCGGCGGCAGCTCAAACATTGCAGAAAGTCTTGTCTGTCGCGACGGTCGCTGCCGGCAAAGTCAAGCTCGATCAATCGAGCTATGCGACCGGATCTCGCGGCAGCGAAATCTTGAAGCTTCGCAGCCAGTTTGTCGCGGTTCCGGACGATGTCCTGCTCGCGCGTCAGGAACGTGCGCGTCGTGTCACCTTTTCCGTCAGTAGTATGGAGCGGCTGGGTGATGTGGTGAATGACGCGATCATGAGTCAGCGCTTCATGATTGAAAACTGGGCCGTTAACGGTGGGCGCCCGGATATCCGGTTCAAATATCAGGCTCGGGAACCCTTCGGACGCGTCGTTCATCTCAATGCTAAGGAGGCGACCGATCTGAGGGCACTCGCCGTTCGGTTGACGAGTGAACGCGACGGTTCCGAGCGTCTTTATGTGGTGGCGTTGTCTCTCAACGCATCCGGGCGTTGAAGCTGCAAAGTATAGCGTAGTGGTTGAGAGCCCGGCTGTGCGCTTCCCGTTACTTGTTTAAATGACTCCGGCACGTCCTAAAAGAAAAAGGCTGCTCGGAAGCAGCCTTTTTTGAACAGCGGTAACGTCGGAAGGTTAGTCCTTCGGCAGCACCATGCGTGCTTCGACGCGCCGATTCACGTCAGCAAAAGGATCAGAATTCAACGGCTTTGACATGCCATAGCCGTGCGTTTTGATTCGATCCTTGGATACGCCAAGATTGATCAAAGTATCAGCGACGGTTTTCGCGCGCTCAATCGAAAGCTGATCGTTGAAAATCTTGGTGCCGCGCGCATCGGTATGACCGTCGACCTCGAACGTTGCTATTTCGAGGCGCGGGTCGTTGAGCGCCGTGGCGAATTGCTCAAGTGTCTCTTTCGCATCCGATGTCAACTGTGCCGAATTCAACTCGAAATTGACGCGCATGTCGATCTCTTCGAGAGGCGCTTCAGCCTTGGCTTTGCATTCCTGGTCGGTACCAATGCAGATCGCTCTGGCCTCGCCGAGTTTTGCCGATTTGATGAAATGCTGGACGATTTGCTCGGCTTTATAGGCTGGATCGGCCTGTGCAACGATCGTCGTCAGCGCGAAAGCCATGCTCGCAGCAATGCAAACCTTGTGCATCTGGATTTTGCCCTCTGCCAATAAAAGTGTTGAAAAATTTCTTAACAGAGTGGCCCTAAAAGTCAATGGGAGAAAGGCTTTAGTACCTTTGTGGTAGTGGAGTTTTGCCGCCTACCGGCCGACAATTCCGGATCACGTTAAGTCGAGTTTTCAGCCGGCGTAGAAATGATCGCCGGCGAAGGCGTAAGTTTGTCCTAATTAATCCAAATCTGCCAGGTGAACGACTTTGAGGCTTGACTGTAAGTGCTTTGATGGCGCGAGTGGTTAATGTGGCGGGGAAACTACTCGCGAATCTTTTCTCGGCATCCGGTCGACATTTTTGCGCCGAGTGGAATTGCCGGGTTCACGATTTTGTATAAGAGAACGAATAGTGGGTTTCACATTCGAGTTGTTTCGGCAGCAGGCCATGCGCCCGATCGTGGCGGGGGAAGCGGGAATATAGTCTCCATGCTATTGCGCAATAGATCGCGAGTGTCTGTTCCTTTGATAAACATGGCAGCACCCAGCAGGGCTGGACGCGGGGTGCTGCGTTCGTCGACGGCTTTGGTTGTGTGCGGCGTCCTGTCCGCCGGTTTGCTGGATGGAGGATTGGCGGCGCATGCGCAGCAGCGTTGGGATGGGGATGGCAGCTCGGACTGGGGCACGGCCGGTAACTGGGACGGCGGTGGCGTGCCCGTAAGCTCAAGTAATGTTCGGATCGACGCGAGCGGAAGCACATTTCAGCCGACCATCGTTGATGCGCGAACGATACGCAGCCTCGACATGCGGAGCGGGACACTGTCCATATCCGGAACGGCTGCCTCACTCGCGGTGGATAGTTTTTTTGGTGGCGGTACCGTTGATGTGACGGGCGGTACGATAAATATCTTGGACGGAGGTAGTCTGTCCGCAGAAAGAGGGATCAGCATCGACGGCGGAGGCACAGTGAATGTTGGTACTAACAGCGAACTCGATGCCGACGTGACGAGTGAGGGTACTTTCAGCAACGCAGGCACCGTGATGGGCAATCTCGAAGTCAATGGCGGTACTGTCACCAACCTTGCTTCAGGGGAACTGCACGGAGATGTTACCATCAATGGCGGTGAGTTGATCAACGACAACCGGATATTCGGCACCCTAACCATCAACAACGGCGGTACTGCCACAAACAACGAGACGGTGAGTGGACTGGTGACGGTAGAGGAGGGCGGCGCGCTCACTAATACCACAGGTAGTGGATTGAATGGCGGTCTGGTCAATTCCGGCACCAGCATCAATCATCGGGGTGGCACGATCACGACCGTCGTCAACACCGATGGTACCTTCACCAACGCGGGCACTGTGACGGAAACGTTGGAGGTCAATGGTGGCATTGTCACCAACCTTGGTACAGGGGAGTTGCATGGAGCTGTCACCGTCAATGGCGGTGAGTTGATCAACGACAACCGGATATTCGGCACCCTAACCATTAACAACGGCGGTACTGCCACAAACAACGAGACGGTGGGTGGACTGGTGACTGTGGAGGAAGGCGGCGCGCTCACCAATACCACAGGTAGTGGATTGAATGGCGGTCTGGTCAATTCCGGCACCAGCATCAATCATCAGGGTGGCACGATCACGACTATCGTCAACACCGATGGTACCTTCTCCAATGCGGGCACTGTGACGGAAACGTTGGAGGTCAATGGTGGCATTGTCACCAACCTTGGTACAGGGGAACTGCATGGGGCTGTCACGGTCAATGGCGGTGAGTTGATTAACGGTAACGTGATCAGCAGCACGCTGACAGTTAACAGCGGTGGCAGGGTAACCAACAACGAGCTGGTTTTCGGGCTCGCCACCGTGAACGTTGGCGGCACCTTGAACAACAGGACCGATGGTCAGTTGAGTGGCGGTCTCGTCAATTTCGGTACCAGCACCAATGCTTTGGACGCGACGATCGCGAGTGTCGTGAACAATGCAGGCACCTTGTCTAATTCCGGTACGGTAACTGGAACACTTGAAGTCAACAACGGCACGGTGACCAACAATGCGATCGGCCGAATCCAAGGTGCTGTGACCGTTAACGGTGGCGAGTTGATCAACAATAACCTGATCAACAGCACGGTGACAGTCAACAATGGCGGCAAAATCACCAATAGCGCGGTGGTTGTCGGTTTAACCACTGTGAATGATGGCGGTATCCTGAACAACAATTCCGGTAGCCATCTCGACGGTGGGCTGGTCAATTTCGGCACAAGCGTCAATGTGGCGGGTGGATCCATTGCAGGTGTCATCAATAATGCCGGCACATTTACGAATTCGGGGACGGTGGCCGGGGCAGCCACGATCAGCGGCGGCACTATCACAAACACAGGTCAGATAACCGGTGTCACTACGGTCGACGCCGGTGGCACGCTGAATAACTACGCCGGCGGACGTCTCGATGGCGGGCTCATTAACTCCGGTGTCAGCGTCAACGCTGCAGACGGCTCCGTTGCAAACGTCGTCAACAACGCAGGCACATTCACCAATTCTGGCACGGTAGCGGCGGCCACCGTCAACGGCGGGACGCTGAGCAACTTGAATCTGATCAGCGGTACACTGACCGTCAACAATGGCGGCGCTGCAACAAATACGGGGACGATTTCGGGGCTAGCCACCGTCAATACCGGCGGCACGTTGAACAATGCCGGCGGTCAATTCGATGGTGGGCTCGTCAATTCGGGTATGGTAACCGGAGCAGTGACCGCAACTCGAAGCACGATAACAAACCAAGCCGCCGGTCGGATGCTGGATTCGGTCACTGTGAATGGCGGTGAGTTCGTAAATTTTGGCACCGTCGAGGCCGACGTAAGAAATCTAGCGGGGGTGTTCCAGAATTCGGGTACAATTGCCGGCACTTTCGCGAATTCTGATCGGGCTTACGTTCAGGGGAGTGTGAAGGGAGACATCTCCAACAAAAGTGGCGCTTCGTTCAACTTGACCGGCAGCCTGCAAGCGTCGAGTGGATTCGTGAATGAGGGAACATTGGCATCTGCCGGTTACAATACCATTGGCGGGTTGCAATTCTTCACGAACAGCTCAGGAGGAAAGCTCACCATCCGCGACGGCCTGACGATCTCGAGCGCTCAGACACGCTTTGAGCAGGGCAGCGTCATAGACATGATCGGCAACGGTACAAGCGACAGCCTTACCGTAAATGGAAACCTGCAGAGTCAGGGCGCGACCTACAACATCGACCTCATCGGCGTAGACCAGCGTGTCACAGCAGACAAAATTGTCGTCAACGGCAACTTGACCGGAACCGGCAATCTCAATTTTACCGTTGGCGGTGACCTGGCCAACGGCCAGCGCGTTCTGACTGGCAGCCCTGTTACCATTTTTGATGTTTCCGGCACGAACGATTCGCAGTTCACCGTGACCGGACTGCCGTTCGAACCTGGCATCATCGAATATGAAATGTTCAAGGACGGTCAGGACTGGGTTGTAAGCTCGGGCGTGAACCCCAATGCCGGTGCGATCGCTGGAAGCCTTGCCTTGATCAACTCCATGGTGGGAACTGTGGTGAACCGCCCGAACAGCGCGTTTGTGGGCGGCCTTGCCTACGAAGCAAAGCCCAATGAATGTGGTGTGGGGCCGTGGTCACGCGGTACCGGCGGTTCGGCGTCGATCAGCGGCACGACGACCGGTGGCCTCGAAGATCAGGTTTCGGAAGTTGATGCTTATTATGGCGGTTACCAGGGTGGCGCCGACTTCCAATGTTTTAACATTGGCAGTTCCGGTTGGGACGTCGCGATCGGGGGGTTCGGTGGCTTCAACATGGGGCGGTCGAAGCAAGCCATTGACGAGACATCGGTTACCGCTGATTTCAACCAATATTACGGCGGTGTCTATGCTTCGGCGGCCAAGGGGCAGTTCGTTGCCGAACTGCAAACCCGTTTCGACTATCTCGATTACACGCTGAACAGTCCGGTTCTCGGGCTGAGGGATGCGGGCATCGACGCAACGCGATTGACGGCCTCTGGAACAGCAAGCTATGCGTTCACATTTGGAGATTACAGCCTCGTGCCGTCGGCGGGTGCCAGCGTCTCCTACCTGAGAACGGATGACCTCGTTTTCAGAAGCAGGCACAGTCTTTCGTTTGAAAATCAATGGTCTGTTGTCGGTTTCGGCGGCGTGACTTTAGCCCGCAGTTTCCTCAATGCTGACAAGACGGCTGCGTATCGTCCTTTTGTAACGGCAACGGTCTATTCTGATTTCGGGGCAAAGGCCAATTCGACATTCTACGATCCGGTTTCGCAAGTAACCCAGGATCTTTCGTCCGAAGGTGTCGGCACCTTTGGCGAGGTCAGCGTTGGCCTCGACTACCTCAAGATCCTGCCAGAAAGCAGTTTCCTCAAGGCGCGCCAGTTGAATGCGACCGTTCGAGGCGATCTCAAATTCTCTGACCGTCTGTTGAGCGGTGGGGCCACTGTGCAGTTGCGGCTGCAGTTCTGAGTTGGTTGCAACGCTCGTCTGCGTATTGGGACGCTAGGGTTGCCGGTGGATCAAATAGAGCGGGCCAGTCTGGCGATTGGTTAGCTCTGCTATGCAAGCCATCAAAGTCCGGATTCGCAACGCGAGGGCAGGCCACGATCCGTTTGTTTCGAATGTTGGTTGTAATTTTGTCGTGATCCCAATTAGATACAGACGGGCGTTTCAAGATTTCATGGAAGCGAACGATGCGGTCTAGTGGCCAAAATGCAGCTGTGATGGCAGCGACACGATATGCGGCGGCAGGGATATTGCTGTTGGCAGCAGCGGGGTGTGTCAGCGTTCCTGGTGGAGTTCAAACCAGCGAACAACCGCAGGCACGCACGATTAGCGTGGCCCTTGGCGCGTCGAGCGATGTGAATCCAGGACCGGATGGGCGGGCTGCTCCCTTGCCGGTTCAGGTATATGTGCTGCGCTCCACGGGCGCATTTCAGTCGCAAGACTATTTCGGATTGAAAGGTGGATCCGCGATTTCCGCGGACCAGGTGGATAGCCGCTCCATTTCCCTGCGACCTGGAGAGACCAAGCAATTAAGCGTCAATTCGGGGACTGATGGCGCATATCTTGGTGTGATCGCCGGCTATCGCAACATCGATAATGCCAATTGGCGCGCCGTGTCGTCTCTCGGTACGAGTGACAGTTTTGTCGTTCGCGCAGGTAAGTCGTCGATATCGATTTCCGCTCGCTGACAAGGGGCGGGGTGTTTGAATGACTCATGAAAACCGAGTCGTATGGACCGAAGGCATGTTCCTTCGCGTCCAGCATTTCCAGCAGGCCGATCGGTGGGCCGAGAATATTGTTGCTCATACGGGCCGATCCCTGGTTGCATTCCCATGGGGTGTGAGCCGCCTGGCCATCAACAAGCAACTCCTTGGAACCGGTCGGGTTGGGTTATCTGATGTCGCGGGATTGATGCCGGACGGAACCGCGTTCGATGCGCCTGGCGCAACTGATCTGCCGCCGCCACTTGAAATCGCCGAGGGCGAAAAGGATCGTTTGGTCTACTTAGCCTTGCCTATTGCGCAAAAAGGCGGTGCAGAGATCGGTGATGGCCGCAGCGATGCGCGCAACGTTCGGTACGAGCCCGTCCGATATGAGAGCCAGGACACCAATCTTGGAAGTTCGATCGTCATGCCGATCGATATCGGTCGCCTTAAACTCCGCCTCAAGCTAGAAGGCGAGGATATGGCGGGCTTCGAGCGCATAGCCATCGCGCGTGTGCTCGAGGTTAAACAAGATCAGAACGTCATCCTCGATGAGTTGTTTATTCCGACAACTCTCAATTGTGGGGCCTCTCTGGTTCTTGAGAGCATTGCCAGCGAGATCATGGGCATCGTGACGCATCGGGCAGAGGCCATTGCGGATCGCATGGGCGACCCTTCGGTACGCGGCACCGCGGAGGTCTCCGATTTTCAGTTCCTCCAGGTACTCAATCGTTACGAAGCGATTCTGCGCCACCGGTTCCAGAATCTCGGTTCCACACATCCGGAAGCGCTCTATGCGCTGTTCGTGCAACTGGCCGGAGAGATATCGACTTTCACCAAGGAACGGCGGCGCGGTATCGAATTCTCCGGCTACAGGCACGCAGATTTGCAAAGTTCGTTTGCCCCGGTCGTGGCAGATATTCGCGAATCACTGTCGACGGTGCTCGAGCGCTCGGCAATCGAAATTCCGCTGGAGGAACGCCGTCATGGGGTGCGCGTCGGCCTGATCAGCGATCGCGGATTGCTTACCGGCTCGGGTTTCGTGCTTGCGGTCCGATCGGATCTCCCGCAGGAGGCCTTGCGATCGTCGCTTCCGCGGCAAATCAAGATTGGTCCGGTCGAGCGCATTGCCGAATTGGTCAATGTCGCTTTGCCGGGCATCGCCATCAATCCGCTTCCGGTCGCGCCGCGTCAATTGCCCTACAGGCCCGGCACGACTTATTTTGAACTCGACAAGGATGGGCCGCTCTGGAAACAGCTCACCACGACAGGGGGGATAGCGCTGCACATTGCGGGCGAGTTCCCGTCGATCGAAATCGAGTTGTGGGCGATCAAGGCATAGCCGATGGCCGATAGCGACGACGCGTGGAAGAGCGAACCCACGGTCATTAAGCCCAGCCCGGGTCGACCGAGGGCTTCCGGACGCGCCGACATTGGAGGAGATGGCGGGACGTTGCTGACAGCCGTCGAAGGCGGATCTGCAGCCCCCCAAATCGATTTCCGCTCTTCGGGTATGCCATTCCTCGTCGCGGCTGCCCGGCCGCAGCTAAATTTGCTCGACAGATTGCGCTCGCTGCCGGATGTGCCTGATCCGGAGCGGCTGCGTATGGCCGCAGTCGATGAGATGCGTTCCTATGAGCGCAAGGTCGCCAATGCTGGCGTCGATGTCGAAAACGCTCGCGTTGCACACTACGTGCTCTGCGCCACCATTGACGACGTTGTCCTTGCGACCCCTTGGGGGGCTGCGACCAATTGGGGATCGAACAGTCTCGTCTCCATGTTTCATCGCGACGTGCAAGGTGGCGAACGTGTGTTCGACCTTCTCGAGCATCTGCATCGCGATCCAGGTCGGAACAGCGACGTTCTGATGCTTCTCTATCTGTGCTTGTCGCTCGGCTTTCGCGGGCGCTTGCGTGTCAGCGCGCGTGGTGCGCTGGAACTGTCGCACTATCGCGACAGCCTCTACCGCACGCTCAAGGGAACAATGGCAGACTTCGAGCGCGAGCTGTCGCCGAATTGGCGAGGCGTCAACGCACGTGATCCGAAAAAAGGACTTAGGCACCTTCTTCCCGCGTTTCTGGCATTTCTCGTTCTGGCCATTGCGCTGGGCTATGTCGGCATCCTCAATATTCTCAACACGGATTCGGATCGTTTGATCGTTTCAGCCGCGGAATTGCCGCCGGTAGGGGTGCCAAGCATCAAGGTTGAGCAGCCCGCTCCGCAGCCGCCGGCGCCGCAAGACGATCCCATGGCGAAATTCCTCCGTTTCCTGCGGCCTGAGGTGCAGCGCGGCGTTCTGACAGCACAGCGCGACGGCAACGAGGTGTTGGTCCGATTCCGCAACACAGGCTTTTTTGCGCCCGGAAAGGCGGAGATCAATCCGGCGTTTCGGACCTTGCTCGAGAATATCGGGAAGGCCATCAACGACGCGCGCTTTGATGTCCTCGTCACCGGTCACACCGACAATTCGCCAATCAAGAACGTGACATTCCCTTCCAACTGGCACCTTTCAACGGCGCGCGCGGAAGCGGTTGCAAAGATACTCGAACAAATGGTGCCGAAGGAACGGATAACCTTCGAAGGGCGCGGCGAAACCGAACCCATCGATACCAACGATACGTCAAGCGGGAAGGAAGCAAACAGGCGGACTGAAATACTGGTGCGTTATGCCAAAGACACCAAGGAGAACGTAACCGTCGAGGGGCAGGGCGCCGCGCAATGAACTTCCTCTCCTGGTTTTACACTCTCAAATCTTACCTGGACTCCTATCTGGGCTTCCTAAAGGGGAGCCGATTCTGGTCGCTCATCTGGGTGTGCGCGATCTGCGTTGTCATCTGGTTCTACGGTGAAAGCCTGGGCTTTGGCTCATGGAGGCCACTCGAAGATCAGACCCGCCGCATTATCGCAATCGCAGTCGTCATCGTTTGCTGGCTGATATACCTCGTTGTCTCTTTTATTCGCCGTCGCCGCAGGGACAAGGCGCTGATCGAAGGCTTGGCGGACGGCGACAAGATCGATCCCGAAGCGGCATCGCGCGAAGAAGTCGGCGAGCTGCGTTCACGCCTCAGGGAAGCATTGTTGAAGATGCGCGCCCTGACGAAGAAGCGCTACAACTTTGTCTACGATTTCCCTTGGTACATGATCATCGGCGCGCCGGGTTCGGGCAAGACCACGACGCTGACAAATTCCGGTCTCAACTTTCCACTTGGCGAGGATTTGGAAAGTGTTGGAGGCGTCGGCGGCACGCGTAACTGCGACTGGTGGTTCACCGATGAGGCGATCCTCATCGACACGGCCGGGCGCTATACCACCCAGGACAGCGACGCGACGGTCGATTCCACTGCATGGCAAGGTTTCCTTGGGCTTCTGAAGAAGCATCGCCCACTCAAGCCAATTAACGGCGTTATCGTGACTTTGAGTGTCGAGGATGCCCTTACGCAAAGCCAACAGGCGCGCCTGAAGGAGATTCGTACAGTCCGCCAGCGCCTGCGCGATCTTGAAGATGCCCTAAAAGTCCGGGTTCCGGTCTACCTTGTCTTCACCAAGGTCGATGTGATCGCAGGCTTTGCCGAGTTTTTCGACTCGTTCAACAAATTCGACCGTGAACAGGTCCTGGGAACAACGTTTCCCCTCGGCGTCTCTCAATCGAGGGGAAAGATTGCTGACGCTTTTGGCGTTCAGTATGACCTGATCCTCGAACGGCTGAACCGCCTTCTGGTTGAACGCATGCAGCAGGAGCCGGATGATATCAGGCGGAGCCGCGTTTTCCGCTTTCCAGCACAATTCGCTGCGATGAAGTCTGCGATTATCGAGCAGGTCGCCGAACTGACTGCAGCATCAAAACTAACTCAATCTCCAATTCTGCGCGGGGTTTATTTCGCGTCCGCGACGCAATCGGGGCAGGTCTACGACAAGATCCGGTCTTCGGTATCGGAGCGGTTCGCTTTCCTGCCTGAAATGAGCGCATCCGGAAGCACCGGTCATAAGCCGTATTTCCTGTCCCGCTTATTCAACGAAGTCATTTTCAATGAAGCCAATCTGGTCACCACCGATCCGAAGGTTCATCGCCGCAAGCGCGTCCTGACCGCGGCACTCTATTCCGTTCCAATTGCGCTTGCCTGCCTCATTGCAGCCGGCTGGACTCATGCCTGGTTCACGAACCGGGCGACGATCAGTGCGGTCAATGAGAAGATTGCACTCTACAACACTGATGCTTCGAATATTCGCGTGGAAAACGTGGATGACAGTGACGTCGTTCGTACCGTCGAGCCCCTGAATTACCTGCGTGCAGCTCGGTACAACGACATTCAGGGTATCGACCGCTGGTTTTATTTTGGCTTGTCTCAAGAGAGGAAGCTCGCGGAAAGCATTGACCGTTCCTATGCCAAAGGGCTCAACGGCCTTCTTCTGCCGCGCTTGTTGGTCTACCTGCAGGACGGCATGAGCAAGCCAGGCATCGAGGCTGGTGACCTTTACAACAAGCTCAAGCTCTATTTGATGTTCGGCGGATTCGGAAAAATGGACTCCGTTTTTGCCGAAGAGACGCTGGCGGCCGATTTCGAAGCAAGTTTTCCGGGGGCAGGCCGAGCGGCCATGCGGCGAGCTCTTGTCGAGCATGTACGCGCACTGGTTACGCTCCGCGACATGAAGACCTTGGCCATCGATGAAAAGCTGGTCGAGGAAGCGAGGCAAGCCTTGCGTGCAAAAAGTCCAGCCGAACGCATCTATCAGGTGGCGACAAGCGGGACGGCCGCACGGCATCTGCCGGACTGGAGAATTTCAGACAAAACCGGCCCAAGCGGCGAGATGTTGCTGGAACGCAAGAGCGGCAAGCCTCTACGCGACGGTATTCGCGGCATCTTCACCCGCGAGGGATTCTATTCAGCGATCCTCGGAGAGATCGGGCAAACAACCGAGCGGTTTCTCGGGGAAGGATGGGTGCTCGGCGAAGATTATACTGCCGGGCTGAATTCCGACGAGGTCAAGCGAAGTGTCATCAATCTCTATCTGGCCGACTATCGAAAAGCCTGGGGCGAGTTGGTGCAGGACATGGCTATCAGGTCTCCTTCCGATTTGACCCAAGCTGCAAGTCTCGTCAGCCTGATGGTGGCGCGCAACAATCCGTTGCAAAATCTCGCTTCGGCGATCGGTCGCGATTCCGATCTGACGACGCGTCCAGACCCGGCACCTGTCTCACCGCAGGCGAGAGAAGCGTCCAAGGCCGTCGCCACACAGGAAGAGGCAGCAGACAAAGCGGCAGAGTTTCCCGTAACGCCGCCGGCCGAACTCTATGGCGGCAAGCCGTTGGGTGAGGATGCCAGGAAGCTCCTTTATCTTGTTGATGATCTTGGGCCGGGAGCCGTCGATCCCTACGCGAGTTTGCGGGACTATACAGCCGCAAACGGCGAACAGCCGGCGCCTATCAATACCCTCACGCCCATCTTCAACGAACTGCATATGCAACTGACCAAGGCTGCGACGAGCAGCAGCGAAGTGAAGACGATCTTCGGCGTCGATGGGGCGCTGGCAAGCGCGAACCAGCGCCTCTTGACAGAGGCGCAACTGGCGCCGCCGCCGGTTGACAACTGGCTTGGACAACTGGCGGCCGGCATCGCGAAACTGACCGCCAGTGGTGTGCAGGAGGCTCTCTCGAACCAGTGGGAAGTTACCGGAGGGCGTTTCTGCAAGCGGGCGCTCGAAGGACGCTACCCGTTCGAACGCAACGCCCAAAACGATGTCGCGATCGACGACTTCAACCGAATTTTCGGTCCGGGCGGTGAATTTTCGACGTTCTTCGAGTTGCATATGAAGCCATTTGTCGATGTTTCGCAAAGCCCGTGGCGTTGGACGGGTGTGGCTGGCAATGAAGCGGTCGCCAGCGATGCGCTCGCGCAATTCGAGCGTGCACGGCGCATCCAGTCCGCGTTCTTCGCTAACGGAACCGAGCTCAGCGTATCGGTCGACATCGAGCCGGCGACGCTGGATAATGATTCCACGTCGGTCAACCTTACGATCAACGACCAGGTGATCACCTATGATCACGGGCCTATCGCTCCCACCAAGCTGAAATGGCCGGGGGACGGCAATCGCTCGGCGCGAATTTCGTTCGAACCGCCGGGCAGCAACGCGAGTGCTCAGCGCACGGGTCCCTGGGCGATGTTCAGGCTCTTTGATATGGCGCGGCGTAAAAACACCAGCGAGAATACATTCACGGCGACATTCGCGTTCGGCAAACGTTATGCCGGCTTCAACGTCGTTGTGGGTTCCGTGTTGAATCCCTTCAATCTCTCGGACTTGGCGGAGTTCCGCTGCCCGGAACGGCTCTGATGGCGGCGCTGCGGCTGGTTCGGTTGGGCTATTTCGGCAAGGTGCCTTCGAATGGCGATTTCGTTTCGCGCAATGTCGACCGGAGCCTGCGTGAGCTGGTGGACGGCTGGATGCAGCAGGGTATGGAAGAAAGTCGCCGCGTGCTTGGCGACGATTGGCTGCAGAGCTTTCTGACCGCTCCCGTCTGGCGCTTTGTGATCGGCAGCGGTGGCTCCGTCGCCTTTGGTATCAAGATTCCCAGTGTCGACCGGATCGGGCGCTACTTTCCTTTCGCCATTCTGGGCGAGCTCGCCGAGCCAGCACTGGACGCCAGCACGCTGTCAAGGCTGGACAAGATGCTTGATCGGCTGGAACCGCTGTTGCTGTCTGCTCTCGACGATGATTTCGATCTCGACCATTTTGGTTATCGACTTGTCGATTTCCAGAAAAGGGAGTTGGCTGGCAAGGCGTCCGCCAACTTGCTGATTTCCGAGATCCTGCCGGAAACCGAATTTCGCAATCTCGATGAGGTGCTTGCGGGCCTTGATTGGAACGACGCTTCCGTCTGGTGGACACGCGGGAGTACTTACCGGCAAGCGGAAATATTCAGCCTCCACGGTTTGCCTGCACCGACGGCCTTCGCTGGATTGTTGCGGGACAGGAACGTCTTTGCTGACCTCGAAAAGATATGGATGGAAGTTCGCGATCTGGCGTTGACGCAAAGCGACAATGGTCAGATCGAACTCGCAGGACGCCATGGAGGTTTGCAGCCCTATCTTATCTGCCATCCCGGCAACGCTTCAGGACACAACACGTCTTTTGGCGCCATAGACCCCTTCAGGAACAGTCTGATCATTTCCGACGGTCGTTTCGCTACGGCCTTCCAGGCAATGGTCTCGCGATTGGTGTGCAGGGTTTTGCCTGGGTTATGGGATTACGAGGCGGCGACGCTCGACGAAGAAGAATTAGACAAGTTGGCGTCGTTTCTGTCGGCAAAGACCTCGTCGCAGAAGGTCAACATTCTCCCGGATTTCAGCTTTGCGGCACTGTTCCAGGATGGGGTTTTTCCCGGACGCGTTTACCTTGTTTGCGCGGGCGACTACTTCTGCGGCCGTATCCGCGGCGCAGAGATGGCACTTTTGTTATCAAATGACGCGATGGGCGACGACGGAACTGTGCGGCGGCTGCTTGACGGTAAATGTCTGGTTCTGCCGATTGACCTGCTACCGGATGATCGATTGCTGGTCGCCAATGTGGCGTTCAGGAGGCCCGATTTATTGGCGGAATTAGGTGAGGTGTTGGTGCAAGTGTCTGCTCCATCGGAGCTGGCACATGCTGCGCTTGAACTTGCGCTTTTGCGTGGTACTCGCGGAAACTTGGCGATTGGCTGCATGGGAGGTGGCTAGTTTTCGCTGCGATTGTCGCAGTTCGGGCGCAGCCGACCCCGATTTGCGGATGATCCTGCCCGTAAGCCGTTCTGACCAGCTCGCTGTAAATATCAAGGTCTCGGATTATGGCTCCCCGGGCCGGATTCGAACCAGCGACCAACCGGTTAACAGCCGGTTGCTCTACCACTGAGCTACCGGGGAACAGGGCTCTCGTGTGAACGGGGCTGGCTATAGCGATCCTTTTCGGCTTTGCAAAGCGGGAATTCGTATTTTTTTGAAGGTTTTTCTGCGACGCGTTCTCGCAATCGCCACAGCGCGCCATCATATCAGGCGCCAATGCCGGCAAATCGGGGCGTTTGAGGCGTCCGGACTTCACCGGGCAGAGGAGCAAGGATGAGCGAAACGGTGCAAGGCATGAGCGCAGACAGCGAGCCTCGCAAACGAAAACACAAGATTTCGGCTTTCGGGCGCGAATTCGCATTGCCACGCTCGCGTGCGTTGCGCATCGCCATCGGTGTGGCGTTCCTGTTCGGTGGCCTGCTTTGGTTCCTGCCGGTTCTGGGCCTGTGGATGCTGCCAGTCGGTTTCCTGGTGCTCTCCTACGAGTTCGCGGTGATTCGACGCCACCGCCGCCGCATCGTGGTGTGGTGGGAGCGGCGCCGCCGCTCCTAGACCTTTCATCCGCACGTGCTTCACCTGTCGTTTCGCCCTCGCCGAAACAGGCGCCGAGGTCCTGTTCAGAATAGGTTAGGGATTTGTTTCCAGAATGGAGCTTGTGTCCTTGACTGCCAAAACGGCCCAACCTATTGAAGCGCCGTGGAACGCCGGGAGCGATAAGGCCTCGTGGCGGAGTGGTTACGCAGAGGACTGCAAATCCTTGCACCCCGGTTCGATTCCGGGCGAGGCCTCCAATCCCGAGCCGGCGTTGTGCGTCGGCGGGCGTTCTGGAAGACTGTAGGCGCATGATTCGCGCCGGAAGCGGGACGGTTGGAACATGAGCGCTGATTTCTCCGCACGCCGCGTGAAGATGGTCGATGGCCAGCTGCGCACCACCGACGTGACGAACGCTCCGATACTCGACGCTTTCCTTGCAGTACCGCGTGAAGCCTTCTTGCCGGCCAGCCAAAGCGATCTTGCTTATATCGATGAGGATATCCGACTCTCCGGTGTGGCCGGAGAACCGCGTTACATGATGGAGCCGTCGCCACTGGCCAAGCTGCTACAGCTGGCGGGAATCGGTTCCGAAGACCGCGTGCTGGATGTCGGCTGCGGCAGTGGATATTCGGCAGCGATTCTGTCGCGGCTCGCGAGGGCGGTCACCGCTCTCGAAAGCGATTCGGGTCTGGCCGAGACCGCCCGCACGACGCTCGCCTCGCTCGGCTACGACAACGTCACCGTTGTCGAGGGCGCACTGCGCGACGGTTATGCCCAGAATGCGCCCTACAACGTGATTCTCATTGGTGGCAGCGTGGAGGAGGTGCCTCAAGCGCTCCTCGACCAGCTTGCCGAAGGCGGTCGTCTCGTCGCCGTGGAAGGGCACGGCAACGCAGGTGTGGCCCGTCTCTTTTTGAAGACTACTGGTATCGCGACCGGACGGCGTGCATTTAATGCGGCAATAAAGCCACTACCGGGATTCGAACGTGTGCGTGTTTTCGAATTCTGAGAGATTTACTCTTGCGGCCTACGCCGCGGCATGATGGCTTGTATTAACAGATCGTTGCCGACGGTTCGGATTTGGGGAGACGGGCTAGCGGCAGGGAACATAAACACGCAATGACGGTTGCCAAAAACGACGGCGGCCGTTCTTGCGTGGTTTCCAATGAAGAATGAGGATTTGCCGTGCATTCTGTAAACAAGAGTCTCCTCGCAATTCTGCTTGCTTCGGTGACCGCGCTTTCTCCCGTCGCGGCATCTGCCGAAACCATACTCGGCGCACTGTCAAAGGCTTATCAGAACAACTCGACGCTGAATTCGTCGCGCGCCGGCGTACGTGTGACTGACGAAGGCGTGGCGATTGCCAAGTCCGGCTGGCGCCCGACCGTCACAGGTTCGGCCAGCATCGACTATTCGAGCACGCGAGGAAACAACGCCGGCCGCCTGACGACGGGCAATTTCGGCGTTCAGATCAATCAGACTCTCTTCGATGGTTTCCAGACCAAGAACAATGTTGCCGCGGCGGAAGCGCAGGTTCGTGCTTCCCGGGAAGGGCTGAACAACACCCAGAATGATACTCTTTTCGCTGCGGCTCAGGCGTATATGAACGTTATTCACGATCGTCAGGTCGCGAAGTTAACCCAACAGAATCTCAAATTCCTGACCGAGCAGGTGCGCGCGGCGCGTTCGCGCTTCGAAGTGGGTGAAGGTACCCGCACCGACGTAGCACAGGCCGACGCTCAGCGTTCCACGGCACAAGCCCAGGTGAGCGCGGCCCAGGCGCAGGTGCTGGCCAGCGAAGGAATCTATCGTCAGATCATCGGTGACAAGCCGGGCAAGCTGAAAGCGCCATCGCCGCTGGGCAAGCTGCTGCCGTCGAACATCGAAAATGCCATTGCCGCGGCGACGAACGAAAATCCAGCGATCCTGGCCAATCAGCACCTCGTCGATGCCTCCGGCTTCGGCGTCAAGGCAGCCGAAGGTGCACTGTTGCCGCAAGTGAGTGCTTCAGCAGGCATTTCTCGCAATTATCGAGATGCATCGCCCGGCAGCATCCTAAGTCCCGACGGTTCGTCGACCTCTGCCAGCGTAGGGGCGACCGTGACGGTGCCGATCTATTCGGGTGGCCGTACGTCTGCGACCGTTCGTCAGCAGAAGGAGAGACTCGGTCAGGCTCGCATCGAGGTCGATGTGACGCGCGACCTTGTGCGTAAGAATGTTGTGGCGGCGTGGACTGCCTATCAGGCGGCTCGCGAGAACGTTGATGCCAATCGCGCTTCCATCGCAGCCGCGCAACTGGCGTTGAACGGCGTGATCGAAGAGCGCAATGTCGGTCAGCAGACGACGCTCGACGTCTTGAACGCCCAGAACGTGGTGATTAGCGCGCAGATTAATCTGGCCGCTTCCGAACGCGATGTGGTGATTGCCAGCTACGGTATCCTTCAGGCGATGGGGCGCCTTACCGTCGAGCGCCTGGGCCTGCAGGTGGCGAAATACAATCCGGAAGAGCACTATGAGGCTGTCAAAGACAAGTGGATTGGCCTGCGCACACCGGATGGTCGTTGATCATCCACGGTCTTGTGAATTTGAAACAGCCCCGCCTAGCGGGGCTGTTTCATTTCTAATCTGTTGAAACAGCGCCAGCCCCTGGTTTGGGGATTCTCTGATTGCAATCGGTCGGTTACGCTTGAGCCGATGATTCGAATCGGCCTTCGTGCCGGGCGAAAATGCAACAGGTTTCCAGGGCGGCGAATGTGACCATGGCCACGGCAGCAAGCAGCGCGCAGCGCGAACCTTCGATGGAAGAGATCCTGGCTTCCATCCGCAGGATCATCGAAGACAGCGATTCGGGCCGTAAGGCCGCACTCGAATCCGAGGCGGGACAGTATGAGGAAGCTGCTGCGGCCGCGTCTGCCTCTGTCGAGGAGACCGCCCCTGAAGTCGATGCGTTTCGCAGTGAACTGCGCACCGAAGCGCCGAGCAAGCCTGTCAGCCTTGCCGAGGTCCAAGCGCAGCTTACGGCGGAAGACGCCGAGCATGAGCGTCCTGCCGCTTCAGTCATAACGCTGGCTGAAATCGGCGCAATGACGGCTCGATCCGCACCTGCCGGGTCGCAAGCAGCTGCGACCCACGATGAAATGACTGCTCGTACCGGGTGGCCGCGAGAAGTCGAGGCTGTTTCTGATGAACGGGTGGAGAAAATCCTCAAGCCAGAGCATGCTGTCTCCGAACTGCCCGATGGCGGTATCTCGGGAACGCTCCCGAAGGGCGAAGCGCGCGTGGGGTCGGCCCTGGAAACGGCTGCGCTGCGACCCTCGCTGATATCCGAACATACCAGCCGCCAGGTGGCGGCTTCCTTCGAGGAATTGTCGGAAGCCTTCGCCGGGCGAGCCAAGAAGACCTTTGACGACATGGCGGCCGAAATGCTGCGCCCGATGCTGCAGGACTGGCTGGACAACAATTTGCCGACGCTGGTCGAGCGTCTCGTGCGCGAAGAGATCGAGCGGGTCGCTCGAGGCTCCTGATCAAGGCTGAGGGCTTTCCGCTCGCTCCTGCCGAAACACGCAGACGCCGCCTCGACGAAGACGGCGCCTGCCTTTGCCTCTCAGGATCCGACGCGTTTCATCAGTGCCATGGCGCCGAAGGGGGCCCGGACCTTACCTTCGGTGATGAAGTAGGCGAACACGTCGCGCGGCCTGGCCTCTGCTCTGGTGCCGGGGTCGGCACGCTTGAGGTCATCCGGTTCACCGCCTGCAGCCCAGGTCTTGACGCGTTCTGCCCACTGATCGAGCGCTTTCGGCGTATAGCAATCGGGATTGTCGTCGCTGCCAGTCTGCAGCCGCGCATACACGAAGTCGCCGGTTACATCGGAAATCGCCGGATATTTCGCATGGTCGGCATAAACGATCGCGACATCGTGCTTTCGTGCGAGCGCGGCGAATTCGGGGACGATGAAAGAATCGTGACGGACCTCGACCGCATGACGCAGTGTGACCCCATCCTGCTTTTCGGGCAGAAGCGCCAGGAATGCACCGAAATCATCGGCGTCGAAGCGCTTGGTGGGCGCGAATTGCCAAAGAATAGGCCCGAGCTTGTCGCCGAGTTCCGAGACGCCTGAATCGAGGAAGCGCTGCACCGATTCTCCAGCTTCAGCCAGCACTCGGCGATTGGTCGCAAAGCGGATTGCTTTCAGTGAGAAGACAAATCCGTCCGGCGTATCCTTCGCCCATTTGGCGAATGTCGGCGGTTTGAAGGTCGAATAGTAAGTGCCGTTGACTTCGATGGTAGGGACCTGTCGCGACGCATAGTTGAGCTGCTTCGCCTTCGACAGCGTTTCCGGATAGAACGACGTATCCCAGGGCTCGAATGTCCAGCCGCCCATACCGGACCGGATTGTTCCTGCTGCACTCATCCATCCCTCCTTGTGCCGTTCGATGCCGCTGGTCAGTCAAACCACGGCGAAGCGCGGCAAGCCATCCGAAATCGGCAAAGCCGGCAATCATCCTGCCAAATTCCGTCCAGCACCAGGGCCGTCAGGTGTTGAGCAAAGTCCCTTTGATCGGCTGGGTTGTGCTCCAGGGCAGCGCTCCAAAGCTCCCATCTCCTCCATTTGAGGTATGTACCTTGGATTAAGATGCGCTAACATCAAGGCAGACCGTTAATACCGTTCTCCCGGTTCTTTGGCTCGGGGGCGCGGCGCGGTGCCAACGGCCGCGTTGCCGCCAAATGCTAGGGAGAGCAGGCGAAGATTTCGTCTGCTCTTTTTTTGTTCCCGTTTCCTGGTTTTTGTGTCTGCTGCGGACGAACCCGGCCGGAGCAGGGCTATTCCCGGCCTGCCGCCATCCTGACGACCTTGCCACCGGCAATCGCCTGGACCGCCGTTGCGCTGGCGTCACCGAGGGCATGCGGGGCGGCGATCCACTCGGCCGTGTTGCAGGAGGGTCAGATCTTTCCGCCCTGATCTTCCCAGGTGAGCGCTTTCATTGGCAGGTCAACGCTGGCAATCTGCCTGTCCTGCATCAGGGGCGTTCCACCCTTAGGGTTGCCGAAGATCAAAAGCTGCGTTGGGCGAAGCGTCATGCCGGCCTCGCGTGCGCCTGCCGCATGATCGATGCGGGCAAAAATGTAGAGGCCAAGCCCGGTCACCGTCTCTGCCAGGCGATCGAGGGTTTCGGGCACCTCGAAGCGGCTTTCGACCGAGACGATGCCTTCGCTGTCGTTCACTCGGCCGCCTCGCGTTTGCCTTTCGGCCGACGCTCCAGAAGTTCCTTGAGGAATTGGCCGGTATAGGAGCGCGGCTCGGCGACGATATCTTCCGGCGTGCCGGAAGCCACCAGCTCACCGCCGCCATCGCCGCCTTCGGGGCCGAGGTCGAGCACCCAGTCTGCTGTCTTGATGACCTCGAGATTGTGCTCGATCACGATCACCGTGTTGCCCTGGTCGACCAATTCATGCAGCACTTCCAAGAGCTTCGCCACATCGTGGAAATGCAATCCCGTGGTCGGCTCGTCGAGTATATAGAGCGTCTTGCCGGTGGCCTTGCGCGACAGTTCCTTGGCGAGCTTGATTCGCTGCGCCTCGCCACCCGACAACGTGGTTGCCTGCTGTCCGATGTGGATATAGCCAAGGCCGACCTGGTTGAGCGTGATCAGCTTGTCGCGCACCGCAGGCACCGCGGCGAAAAACTCGACGCCTTCCTCGACGGTCATATCGAGCACATCAGCGATCGACTTTCCCTTGAAGGTAACGTCCAGGGTTTCTCGGTTGTAGCGCTTGCCGTGGCAGACGTCGCAGGTGACATAGACGTCCGGCAGAAAGTGCATCTCGATCTTGATGACGCCGTCGCCCTGGCATGCCTCGCAGCGGCCACCTTTGACATTGAAGGAGAAGCGGCCGGGCTGGTAGCCGCGCGCCTTGGCTTCGGGCAGGCCGGCAAACCAGTCGCGGATCGGCGTGAAGGCGCCGGTATAGGTTGCCGGGTTGGAACGCGGGGTACGGCCGATCGGGCTCTGGTCGATGTCGATGACCTTGTCGAGGAACTCCAGACCCTCGATGCGATCGTGCTCGGCAGGATGTTCACGCGATCCCATGATGCGGCGCGACGCTGCCTTGAACAGCGTCTCGATCAGGAAGGTCGACTTACCGCCGCCGGAAACGCCAGTCACCGCAGTGAACGTGCCGAGCGGAAACTCGGCGGTGACGTTCTTCAGATTGTTGCCGCGGGCGCCGACAACCTTGACGCGCTTGCCCTTCTTACCGGGGCGTCGTTCGGTTGGTGTGGCAACCTCGAGCTCTCCGGAAAGATATTTGCCGGTAATGGAGGCCGGGTTTGCCATGACGTCGCGCGGCGTGCCTTGCGCAATGATACGGCCGCCATGAATGCCCGCTGCCGGCCCGATATCAACGACATAGTCGGCAGTCAGGATGGCGTCCTCGTCATGTTCGACGACGATCACCGTGTTGCCGATGTCGCGCAGGTGTTTCAGCGTGTCCAGCAGGCGCGCATTGTCGCGCTGGTGCAGGCCGATCGACGGCTCGTCCAGCACATAAAGCACGCCGGTGAGGCCCGAGCCGATCTGCGAGGCGAGGCGGATACGCTGGCTTTCACCGCCGGAAAGCGTGCCGGAATTGCGCGACAGCGTCAGGTAGTCAAGACCGACATCGTTGAGGAAACGCAGCCGCTCGCGGATCTCCTTCAAGATGCGGATGGCGATTTCGTTTTGCTTTTCGTTCAGTTGCGCCGGCAGTTCATTGAACCACAGGTCGGCCTTGCGGATCGACAGCTCCGTCACTTCGCCAATGTGTTTGCCGGCGATCTTTACTGCCAGCGCCTCCGGCTTCAGCCGATAGCCGCCGCACGCGGGGCAGGGTGTGGCAGCCATGAAGCGCTCGATTTCTTCGCGCATCCATGCCGATTCCGTTTCTTTCCAGCGCCGTTCGAGGTTGGGAATCACGCCCTCGAAGGTCTTGGTGGTCTTGTAGGAGCGCAGGCCGTCGTCATAATTGAAAGTGACTTCGCGCTCGCCGGTCCCACGCAGGATGGCCTGCTTGGCCTCTTCTCTCAGATCCTTGAACTTGTCGCCAAGCTTGAAGTCATAGACCTTGCCCAAAGCTTCCAGCGTCTGGGAGTAGTATGGCGAGGTGGACTTCGCCCAAGGTGCCACCGCGCCGTCGCGCAAGGTCACATTATCGTCGGGCACGACCAGGTTTTCGTCGATGGCGCGCTGGCTACCGAGGCCATCGCAGGTCGGACAGGCGCCGAACGGGTTGTTGAAGGAAAACAGCCTTGGTTCGATTTCCGGGATGGTGAAGCCGGAAACCGGACAAGCGAACTTTTCCGAAAAAAGGATACGTTCGTGCGTCTCGTTCTTGGATTTATAGGCAGATTCTTCCGCCGTTGCTTCGGCTGGCAAGGGCCGGTCGGCGAATTCCGCGACAGCCAAACCGTCTGCAAGTTTGAGGGCGGTTTCCATGGAGTCGGCCAAGCGCGTGGCAAGGTCGGCACGAACGACGATGCGGTCGACGACAACATCGATGTCGTGCTTGTATTTCTTGTCGAGTGCCGGCACGTCGGCGATCTCGTAGAAGATGCCGTCGACCTTGACGCGCTGGAAGCCCTTCTTCTGGAGTTCCAGCAGTTCCTTCTTGTATTCGCCCTTGCGGCCGCGAACCATCGGCGCGGTGATGTAGAGGCGTGTGCCTTCCTCCAGGGCCAAGACGCGATCGACCATCTGGGAAACGGTCTGGCTCTCGATCGGCAGGCCGGTGGCTGGTGAATAGGGCACACCGACGCGCGCAAACAGGAGGCGCATATAGTCGTAGATTTCGGTAACGGTGCCGACTGTCGAGCGCGGATTGCGCGACGTCGTTTTCTGCTCGATCGAGATGGCCGGCGACAGGCCGTCGATTTGGTCGACGTCCGGCTTCTGCATCATTTCCAAGAACTGACGCGCATAGGCCGAAAGGCTCTCGACATAGCGACGCTGGCCCTCGGCATAGATAGTGTCGAACGCGAGTGAGGACTTGCCCGAACCGGACAGGCCGGTCATGACGACAAGGCTGTCGCGGGGCAGATCCAGGTCGACGTTTTTCAGATTGTGTTCGCGCGCGCCGCGAATGGAAATATATTTATGGTCGGCCATGCCGGTCCGCCGCCTCTGCAAGATCTCGGATTGGCGAACCTGCCGCCGCCCGCTCATATGGGTATTATCGCCGCGAGATCGAGAGATCCCCAACATTTCAGCGTTTAACCGCCTTTCGCGCGGGCGAGCAAGCAAAAAAGAACAAAGGCCGAACGTGCTCCTGACAATGCTATGTCAGCAGAACGTGACGTTCCGGACCGTTCCGATCACAATTTTTGGAATCGGCTGGCTGCCGGTTGACGCTGCGGAAGTGAAAGCGCAAGGTTGTTCCGTCGCCTGAACCGATCGCCCACTGGCGATCCTCGAGCCGGAAGGCGGTCTGCGAGGCGCCGCAGACCAGACGAGTGAGAGTTCAGGAAGACGGCAAGAGCAACCAACAGAAGGAGCGAGGTATGACCCCACCGGACAGTCCCTACGGGCTCCAACTGTCGTTGGAGCCGCGGCAGGCATAAGTGTCAGGAAGGCAGCGCCTATCCGAGGCAAGCGGTGACCTGTCGATCCCTCACAATCAGAGACTACTAGTCGGGTCGTCGGCTGTGAGCCGCGAAGCACCCGAAATCCCAAAACCGGTAAAACGCTCCCGGTAGATTTGGGTACAGCCCTTAAAAGCCCCGTCCGCATGCAAACGCTGCGGCGGGGCTGTTCTTATTGGTCAATGCACCGGCTCTAATTCAGCGTCGTGGTGTGGAAATATCACCAGCACCGATATCCACGGTCACCGATCCGGAAATCCGTACATCCATATTGCCGATCTTGAACTGACGACCTGTGGCGGGGTCGTAATCGTCCGGTTCAGGTTGCGGGGCTGCCGGCTTGACGATGCTGTAGCCTCCGTTGACACCGGGCAGCGGCTTTTGCACCTGTTTGCCCGTGTCTCCGGCCAATGCTGCCGAAGCCGAGAGGATTATCACGAGAGTTGCGAGTGCAGGGGCGGCCATAGAGGTCATCGCCGGAACATAAGCGTAATGAACCGACACGACCAGTGCCGGCTCAACCTTCTATTAGTCAGATGATCTGGGACTTCACGCTGCCCGTTTTCGCGAGTCATAAACATGGTCGACCAGCCCCCAAGCCTTGGCTTCCTCGGCATTCATGAAATGGTCGCGGTCGAGCGTGGCCTCGACCTCCCCGGTGGTGCGGCCGCAATGCCGGGCGTACAGGTCGATCATCTGTCGCTTGGTTTTCAGGATGTCCTCGGCGTGACGCTGGATGTCGGATGCCTGGCCCTGGAAGCCGCCTAGCGGCTGGTGCAGCACGATCTTGCTGTTGGGAAGGGCGATGCGTCGACCGGCGTCGCCAGCCATCAGCAGGAACGAACCCATGGAGGCAGCAAAGCCCATGCAGACCGTGGATATCGGGCAAGAGATGTAACGCATCGTGTCGTAGATGGCGAAGCCGGAACTCACCACGCCACCTGGAGAGTTGATGTAAAGCGACACCTCCTTCTCGGGATTGTCTGCCTCCAGCGTGAGCAACTGCGCGCAGATGATTGCGGCCATGTTGTCCTCGATCTGGCCGTTGACGAAAATGATGCGCTCGCGCAGCAGCCGGGAGAAAATGTCGAAGGAGCGTTCGCCGCGGCTCGACTGCTCGATCACCATGGGCACGAGGTTGGCAATGCCGGACATCATCTTGTTCCTTCTCGGTTCAGGCCGCCATGCGCCATTGTGGTGCATTGGTAATGGCGAGCGGTTTGTTGTTCTTCAACGCATTGATGGTGACGCTGCATTTGGCACCGGCGATGCTGCAGGCCATTGTCGTGATTGCGACGAAACCGTCATGGACGACACGTAAATGCGTTCCGCCGCTTGCCGAAGGTTCCAATTCGAAAGTAACCACGCTGGCGAAGCCTTGCGCCTGCTCCGATCCCGCGGTGCCTTGCTCGCGCCAGGAATAGCGCAGCAGCCTTCCGGGCTCTGCATCAAGAACCTTGCAATCGATGCGGCCTTCAGCCCCGAGCGAAAAACGATGCCCCGTTTCGGCTTTGATGTCGTTCGGCATCAGCCAGGCGGCGACGATTTCCGGCTCGGTAAGCGCACGCCACACCTTTTCCGGTGCCTGCGGCAAATCGCATTCGAGAACGATGTCTTCGTGGCAAGGTTTTTCATGGGTCATTGATCCATCTCCTTCAGCACGGTCTTCAGCCTTTCGATGCGCTCAGGCCAGAAGGCGCGGTAGCGTTCGACCCAAGTGAATAGCGGTGACAGCCCTTCCGGGTCGGCCCGGTAGAAGGCGTTGCGTCCGACGCGTCGCTCACTCACCAGTCCGGCATTGCGCAACACCGCGAGGTGCTGCGAGACGGCAGGCTGCGAGATGGGTGTGCCAGTACGCAATTCAGAAACGGTCATCTCGTCTGCGGCAAGTCGTTCGAACAGCGCGCGGCGGGTAGGGTCGGCCAGGGCTTTGAAGATTTCGGATTCGATCATGTCAAAAGCATAAGTGGATACTTATAGATTTGGCAATAGCCTTTCCGCGCAAGCTTCAGAAATACGTTTACACAAGCGTCTTTGCTGACATTCCTTGACAAGTCGGTGTATTAAGAATTAGAACATAAATAGAACAAAAACCTTGTGGGAAAGGCGTGTCCGTGGAGGCGGGCAGGTCACCCAGCCTATATGGTGCGGCGAGAATTGGTTTCGGATGAGCGCGGAGATGTGTGATGGCTGGTAGCGTCAACAAGGTCATTTTGGTGGGCAATCTGGGCGCGGACCCTGAAATCCGCCGGCTGAATTCGGGTGACCCGGTCGTCAATATCCGTGTCGCCACATCGGAAACCTGGCGCGACAAGAATTCGGGCGAGCGCAAGGAAAAAACCGAGTGGCACAATGTCGTGATCTTCAATGACCAACTCGCCAAGGTGGCCGAGCAATATCTGAAGAAGGGCATGAAGGTTTATGTCGAGGGCCAATTGCAGACGCGTAAATGGCAGGACCAGAGCGGCCAGGAGCGCTATACGACCGAAGTCGTGCTGCAGAAGTTCCGTGGTGAATTGCAGATGCTCGATGCGCGCGGTGGGCAGGGCGAAGGCGGCCAGGTCGGTTATTCCGGCGGCAACCGTGACAGCTTCGGTCAATCCGGCCCCAGTGATTTCGGTGGCGGTCGCAGCTCCGGCGGTGGCTTTGGCGGCGGGAACGGCAATCGCGGCGGTGGGGGTGGCGGTTCGCGCGAACTGGACGACGAAATCCCGTTCTGATTTCTGCCGACAGCCCTGACATGATGATCTGGCGAGGAACTGTGACATGAGTGCCTTCGCACGCGTGATGACGTTCGGCCTGCTGTTCTTCGCTGCGTTGTCCGCTGCCGTTTCGGCAGCGGAGCGGCTTGATGACAAACCACGCATCGCGGTCGTTTCTGCCTTTCCACCCGAATGGATCTCTCTCCAGGCCGATCTCTCCGATCAGGTCGAACACGAAATCAACGGGCGCAAATTCATCACTGGAAAGCTCGCCGGCAAGGATGTCGTGCTGTTCCTCAGCGGTGTCAGCATGGTCAACGCGGCAATGACCACGCAGTCGGCGCTCGACCGCTTTGTCGTGACCTCCGTGATATTTTCAGGCATCGCCGGTGGCGTTGACCCTGCGCTCAACATAGGCGACGTCGTCGTTGCGGATCGGTGGGGGGAATATCTCGAGGCGGTTTTCGCGCGCAAAGTCGGCGATGGTTACGAAATTCCGCCCTTCATCTCCAAGGATCAATTTGCCGGTTACGGAATGATCGTGCCGCGTTCGGTGACTGTCACCCGCAAGGGCGGCGAGGAGACGAAGTTCTGGTTCTCATCCGATCCAGCATTGCTGGAGGTGGCTCGCAAGGTTGCGGCCAAGCTCGACCTGCAAGCATGCGCACCGGAAAACAAATGCCTTGCCAAACCGCCGAAGATCATCGTCGGCGGCAACGGTGTTTCGGGCCAGGCTTTCGTCGACAATGCCGAGTTTCGCGACTATGTGCACAGGACCTTCGACGCCAAAGTGCTCGACATGGAAAGTGCTGCGGTCGCGCATGTGACCTACAGCAACGGGGTTCCGTTCCTGGCGGTGCGGAGCCTGTCGGATCTCGCCGGTGGCGGAGAAGGCGCCAATCAGATGGCGACTTTCATGGCGCTGGCGTCAACGAATTCGGCCAATGTGGTCAAGGCTTTGCTGGCAGAAATGCCGTAGGGCGGTTGAGGCAGGTAAGGACACGAGGATGAAGGCGCGTATCAAATGGGTCGAGGGGCGTACCTTCGTGGGCGAGTCTGCGAGTGGTCACAAGCTGGTTCTCGGCACGACGTATGGCGACGACGGCAAGACCCCCGGCCCAAGCCCGATGGAATTGCTCTTGATCGGAACTGGCGGCTGCTCGGCCATCGACGTCGTGCACATTTTGGAAAAGGGGCGCGAGCAGGTCGAGGATTGTGTTGTGGAGCTGGATTCCGATCGTGCGCCGACGGATCCGAAGGTTTTCACGCGCATCCATATGCACTTCATCGTCAAGGGCAAAAATTTGTCACACGACAAGGTCAAGCGCGCGGTTCAGCTGTCGGCGGAAAAATACTGCTCCGCGTCCATAATGATGGGCAAGACAGCGACGGTGACGCACGACTTCGAAGTAATCGATACGGCTGCACAATTGCCTAGCCCGGCCGGTGTATGACCGCGCTGATTGGCGTCTGATCGATCTTGCCGGTTCGATCACGCCGTTGGGAAGCGATCAGCCCGCGGCCAAGGCCTTGATGCCGTCGGCTACGAACTGGACAGCCAGCGCGGCCAGGATCACTCCGAGCAGTCTGGTCAGGATCGAGCGTCCGGTCTGTCCGAGAATTCCGTCGATGCGTTCCGCCAACACGAACACCAGATAGGTGATGAGCAGGCAGGCCAGGATGATGGCGAGCAACGCCAACTGACCGCCGATACCTTGAAACGAACTCGACAGCAGGACGGTGGCCGAGATGGCGCCAGGGCCGGCGATCAGTGGGATGGCCAGCGGAAAAGCCGCGATGTTGTGGATGTGATCCTTGGTGATCGCTACATCCGCGCTTTTTTCTTTGCGATCCTGCCGACGTTCGAAAACCATCTCGAAGGCGATGAAGAACAGCAGGAAGCCGCCGGCCACACGGAAGGCCGGCAGAGTGATGCCGAATACCGATAGGATCGAAGCGCCAGCCACTGCAAACAGCGCGATGACCAGAAAACCGATGATCGAAGCGCGAACCGATACCTGGCTGCGCTGCTCCCTGTTCATGCCTCGGGTCACCGCGAGAAAAAGCGGCGCGAGCCCTGGTGGGTCTATGGTCACGAGCAGTGTCACGAAGGCGTTGAAGAGGCTTTCGTAGCTCGGCATGCCGTTCCCTCTCTCGGCGCAACCGGATCATTGGTAGCGCTATTATGAGGGAGTTGCCAACGCTCAGTCAGGCAACAATCGGCGTTAGTCGTCTGAACTGCAATAGGCCTCTATTCTGTAGCCGTCAGGATCGATGGCAAAGGCCGCGAAATAGCCGTCGCCATAATCGGCGCGCAGGCCGGCCTCGCCATTGTCGTCGCCGCCATGAGCAAGTGCTGCTGCGTGGAAGGCACGAACACTGTTCCGGTTTGGTGCGGCAAAGCAGAAATGAAGACCCGATGCCATATCGGCCGGCACCGGCCGGTCAGTTTGGAGAATCCAGAGAGAGACGCCGTCGCGACCGTAACCCAGCGAACCCGGAAATTCACTGAGGCACGAATAGCCGAGCGGGGCCAGGACAGCGTCATAGAAGGTCTTGGAGCGGGATTGGTCTGCAACGCCGATAGAGACATGGTCGAGCACTTTGAACCTCGCTTTGAGTTGTTTTTAAAAGGGAGATCACGCGATGCGTCGCGCCAGGAATTCCACTTGCAGATGCCAGTCTCCTTCATCACTGGCACGCTCCCCAAGCCAGCGGAACGAATGGTCGCTGATTTCGGTAAAGCGCCAGCGAGTTCTTGTTCCGCTGTCATCGCTGCCGAGCTGGACGATGTCCGCACCGTCGGAACGGCCTGTCTGTCGACTGTAGTATTGCGTGCGCGGATCGCTCCACAGGATATGCCAGGCATCGATGCCGGGGTCATAGACCCGAAGAGTCGTGCCATAAAATTTCCAGGGGCCGAGTTCAGGCGAGGGGCCAGCGTCGCGCGCAGGCAGGATCCAAACGTCCTGGATCGCCCGTCCCTCCAGCGCCCAGCCGAAATGGATTTCGCCGCGACCGGTGAGCAGCTTGCCCTCATCGGTCCAACGTTTGGCGTCGAAACTCCATGCTCCGACAAACCGGCCGTAGAGCGCGAGCTTATCAACATGGGCGGAGAAGGGCTCCGACGCGTGTAGGGCCTCGGCGAAGGAGTTTGGGCGATGCATAGCAACCTCGAACCTGTCAGGAGACATCAGCGGCATAGCGCTTGCCTGCTGTCTGGGCTTGGGAAAAATTGCTAAATCCCGACGATGAGCCAGCAGGTACGGATACTTGCCCAAGGGTCCGGATGGAGCGTTGCCGACATTGTTTGTACGGCGGCGGTGGACGAGCGCCCGTTCGAGGAAGAGCACGGCTCGTTCTGTGTCGCGGCCGTCATGCGCGGGACCTTTCGTTACCGCTCGAACCAAGGAGCGGCGGTCATGACGCCAGGCTCTTTGCTGCTCGGCAACGCAAAGACCTGTTTCGAATGCGGGCACGAGCACAGCAATGGCGACCATTGCCTGTCCTTCCAATTCTCTCCTGAGGCATTGGAAAGCGTTATGGCGACTGTGCCTGGCGCCAGGCACATGAAGTTCGATGCACCGAACCTGCCGGCGCGGCCGGAGCTTGCTGCACTTCTTGCGGATGCCGAAGTCGCGCGCAGTGAAGGTGACGCCAAGGAATTGGAGGAGGTCGCGTTGCGACTGGCAGGTGCTACCGCGACTTTGACGACCGGATCGCCAAGAAGACCGGTAAAAGTCAGCCAACGCGATGAAAAGCGGGTCGCGGAAGCGATACGCCTAATAGAGTCACAAAGCGAGGAGCATCTGTCGCTGTCCGACTTGGCAGGCAAGGCTGCGACCAGCCCATATCATTTCCTGCGTTCATTCCGCGCGATCGTTGGCCTGACCCCTTATCAGTTTCTGCTGAGGACAAGATTGCATCGCGCTGCCGTCCGGTTGCGGATCGCCGGAGATGCGGTTTCGAGGATCGCCTTCGAGGCCGGTTTTGGAGATTTATCCACCTTCAATCGCCGTTTCCGGAGAGTGATGGGGCAAACGCCGAGCGAATACAGGTTATCCAGCCGGCCTGTTCCGGAACTGCGCCGGCTACGTGTGTAAGGGGCAAAAATCCGTCGCAACCTTGGATGGTTGAGGGAGGGATTTCGCCGGTAGGGCAGCGGCAAGGGGCGGGCGCATTTCACACGGCTGCCACAATCTCTCGAGCTTCATCGGTGCCGTCTTTCCGGGCTCTGGCTATCTCTTTGAAAAGACTTCAAAAATAAGCGCTGGAAAACATCGGTTCGTTGGTGAAAAACCTCGCTCTCGCATTGGAGAATGGCCCGTCTTTCCTATATAAGAGGCCAGTGATTCCCAATTGATTGCGATCCATTTTGACCGACCAGAAAACACCGCAGGGGCCTGAGGGTCCTTCAGGCATCGAGCCGATTTCCATCATCGAGGAGATGCAGCGCAGCTATCTCGATTACGCCATGAGCGTGATCGTCAGTCGCGCGTTGCCCGACGTGCGCGACGGCATGAAACCGGTGCACCGGCGCATCCTGTTTGCCTCGCATGAGAGCGGCTATCATTGGAACCGCAAATATGTGAAGTCGGCGCGTCCGGTCGCCGACGTGATGGGTAAATACCATCCGCATGGCGACGCTTCGATCTACGACGCCTTGGTGCGCATGGCGCAGGACTGGTCGATGCGCGTTCCGCTCATCGATGGACAGGGCAATTTCGGCTCGATCGATGGCGATCCGCCGGCGGCGATGCGTTATACGGAATCGCGCCTGACCAAGGTCGCGCACGAATTGCTGGAAGACATCGACAAGGATACTGTCGATTTCCAGGATACCTATGATGCGTCCGGGCAGGAGCCGCGTGTCCTGCCTGCGCGTTTCCCGGCACTGCTGGTCAACGGTGCCGGCGGTATCGCCGTCGGCATGGCGACGAACATCCCGCCGCACAATCTGGTGGAGGTCTGTAACGGCGCTATCGCCGTCATGGAAAACCCGGCCATCGACCTGACCGAGATGATGGAGATCATTCCCGGCCCGGACTTCCCGACCGGCGGCCTTATCCTTGGCCGCTCCGGCATCTACAATGCCTATTCGTCCGGCCGTGGTTCGGTCGTCATGCGCGGCAAGGTGCATGTCGAGGAAATGCGCGGCGATCGCGAAGCCATCGTCATCACAGAGGTTCCCTATCAGGTGAACAAGGCCTCGATGATCGAGAAGATGGCCGAACTGGTGCGCGAGAAACGCATCGAAGGCATCTCCGACATCCGCGACGAGAGCGATCGCCAAGGCTATCGCGTGGTGATCGAACTGAAGCGCGACGCCAATACCGAGGTGATCCTCAACCAGCTTTATCGCTTCACGCCGCTGCAGACCTCGTTCGGCGCCAATATGGTGGCGCTCAACGGCGGCAAGCCGGAAGTGATGACGCTGCTCGACATGCTGCGTGCCTTCGTGGCTTTCCGCGAGGAAGTCATCAGCCGGCGTACCAAGTTCCTGCTGCGCAAGGCGCGCGACCGCGCCCACGTCCTGGTCGGCCTGGCCATCGCCGTCGCAAACATCGACGAAGTCATCAAGCTGATCCGCAACGCGCCGGATCCTCAATCGGCGCGCGACCAGTTGATGACGCGCCGCTGGCCGGCTGCCGATGTGGAGGGGCTGATCCGCCTGATCGACGACCCGCGTCATCGCATCAACGAGGACGGCACTTACAATCTCTCCGAGGAACAGGCTCGTGCCATCCTCGAACTGCGCCTGCAGCGCCTGACCGCTCTGGGGCGTGACGAGATCGCCGACGAATTGAACAAGATCGGCGCCGAAATCGCCGATTACCTCGATATTCTGGCATCCCGCGCGCGCATCCAGCAGATCGTCAAGGACGAGCTTATCGCCGTCCGCGACGAGTTCGGCACGCCGCGCCGTACCGAGATCACCGATGCCGGCTCCGACATGGAGGACGAGGACCTCATCCCGCGCGAGGATATGGTCGTCACGGTCTCGCATTCGGGCTACATCAAGCGTGTGCCTCTCTCGCTCTACCGGGCGCAGCGCCGCGGCGGCAAGGGTCGCTCGGGCATGTCGACCAAGGACGAGGATTTCGTCACGCGACTGTTCGTAGCCAACACGCACACGCCGATCCTGTTCTTTTCCTCGCGCGGCATCGTCTACAAGGAGAAGGTCTGGCGCCTGCCGATCGGTAACCCCCAATCTCGTGGCAAGGCGCTGATCAACATGCTCCCGATCGAGAACGGCGACCGTATCACTGCCATCATGCCGTTGCCTGAGGACGAGTCGAGCTGGGGCGAACTGGACGTCATGTTCGCCACCACGCGCGGTACTGTGCGCCGTAACAAGCTGTCGGACTTCGTCGACGTCAAGCGTAACGGCAAGATCGCGATGAAGTTCGACGAGGAGGGCGATGCCATCCTCGCGGTCGAAACCTGTACCGACAATGACGACGTTCTGCTCACCGCGAACAGCGGCCAGTGCATCCGCTTCCCGGTTTCCGACGTGCGCGTCTTCGCAGGCCGCTCGTCACAGGGGGTGAGGGGCATCAATCTCGCTGAAGGTGATAGCGCCATCTCGATGGCGATCATCGAACATGTCGACGCGGATCCGGCAGAGCGTGCGGCCTATTTGAAACGTTCCGTGGCCGAGCGTCGCCTCGCGGGCGCTGGAGAAGAGGAAGAGGTCGCGCTGACCAACGAGGAAGTTTCGGAGGAAGCCCAGCTTTCCGATGAGCGCTACGAATTCCTCAGGCAGCACGAACAGTTCGTGCTCACCGTTACCGAATATGGCTACGGCAAGCGGTCTTCGTCTTATGACTTCCGCCTGACCAGCCGTGGTGGCAAGGGTATCCGCGCCACCGACGTCTCGAAGGTGGGTGAGATCGGTCCGCTTGTCGCGGCATTTCCGATCGGCAACGACGACCAGATCATGCTGGTTTCCGACGGCGGTCAGGTCATCCGCGTGCCTGTGCACGATATCCGCTTCGCCAGCCGCGCCACCAAGGGTGTCACAATTTTCAACACCGCCGAAGGTGAAAAGGTGGTGTCGGTGGAACGCATCTCCGAGCCGCAAGGCGAAGATGAGGGTGGCGACGAGGAAGCCGCGGAAGGAAACGAAAATCCTGCTGAAAGCGACGGCAATGAGGGTGGGGAAGTCTGATCGGCCTGACCGATCTCCTGCATGAGCCGTCTGGGGCAAGTGCGAATTTTACCTGATGTTTTTGAAAGGCGGCTTTCTGAAGCCGCCTTTCTTTTTGAAGCGTGTCCAGGCTTGCCCGATCAACTTCGACCGGCTGGCGCATGGGGCTTTTCCTGATGATGGTTTCTGGTGTTGCGCCTGCCGGCTTGCACAATCCACGTCTGAGAGAACGAATGGAACAGAAGGAACCGAACCTCCGGCTAGCAGATCCATCGGAGCTCGAGGCTGTGGTATCGCTGACTGAACGAGCCTATGCGGTCTATACGCAACTGCTTGGCGCACCGCCCATTCCAGTCAGCGAGGATTACGGTCCGCGTATCGCGTCGAAACAGGTGTGGTTGCTGGAACTGTCAAACACGCCGGTTGGCCTGGTCGTCCTCGAACCGCATACCGATCATATACTGATCTTTTCCATAGCCGTTGCGCCGGAATTCCAAGGTAGGAAATTTGGTGCCCGACTGCTGCAGTGGGCTGAGGAAAAAGCGGGCGAAAACGGGATCGACCTGATCAAGCTCTATACAAACGCCAAAATGGAACGGAACATCGCGCTGTATTCAGCCTTTGGCTATCGCGAAACCGGCAGGCGGGACAACCCAAAACGTCCGGGTTGGATCGTGGTGGATATGGAAAAGCGGCTCACCTAGCACAGCAGATGAGCGTGAGATTGCCTAGCGATGCTTGCCGAAACGATGGCGGCGATCGAGATCGTCGAGGCGCACGCGCTCGGCTTCCTGGTGCAGGCCGAAAACGGTCGCGATCAGCATGGCTACGGTCATTGCGGTGGCGAGCATGAGGATCATCATGGCTTTAATCTCCTGTTCCCTAAACGAGCAGAAGGTGAATTGGTTTCACCGCGTATGATCATCTGTACGTGAACAGACTTTAACCGTGTGTGATCGTGCCGTTCATCTGCTGTTCATGGTTGACGAAGGGTTCACGGGCGCGCTGGTGGGCATTTGCGTTCCGGCCCGCTGCCCGCTAGAAGCAGCATCATGACCGAACGCATCGCTCTCTATGCCGGCTCTTTCGACCCACTGACCAACGGCCATCTCGATGTGCTGAAGGCATCGCTGGCGATCGCCGACACGGTCTTTGCGGCGATCGGCATCCAAGCGTCGAAGACACCGCTGTTTTCCTTCGATGAGCGTGCGGAACTGATCGAAAAGGCTGCCGCTGCCGAGTTCGGCAGTGAAGCCAAGCGCATCCGCGTCGTCTCCTTCACCGGGCTGGTTATCGATGCGGCCCGAAAAAACGGCGCCTCGATCATGATCCGCGGCCTGCGCGACGGCACCGATCTCGATTACGAGATGCAGATGGCCGGCATGAACGAAACGATGGCGCCGGAGCTGCAGACCGTTTTTCTGCCGGCGAGCCCGTCGGTGCGCACGATTACGGCCACATTGGTCCGCCAGATAGCCTCGATGGGCGGCGACATTCGCCCCTTTGTTCCGGTGGCTGTTGCCGGCGCACTCAAAGCCAAATTCGCGAAATAGGTTCTGAACCCTAGATATTTCGGAGATCATTCCATGCAGCTCAAAAAGCTTGCCGCTTTCCTCGTCGTGCTTGCCGGCCTTTTCGGCGCGTCGCAGGCTTTTGCGGCAGATCCTGAAAACACCATGGTTATCACGTTGAAGGATGGTGACGTGATCGTTGCCCTGCGGCCTGACCTCGCGCCCAAGCATGTCGCCCAGATCAAGAAGCTGGTCCGCGAGGGTGCCTACGACAACGTAGCCTTCCACCGTGTCATCGACGGCTTCATGGCTCAGACCGGTGATGTGCAGTATGGCAATATGAAAAAGGGCTTCGATGCCAGCCTCGCAGGCACCGGTGGTTCGAAGGAACCCGACCTGCCGGCCGAATTCTCCAAGGAAAAGTACGTGCGGGGTGTCGTCGGCATGGCGCGGTCGCAGGATCCGAACTCGGCGAATTCGCAGTTCTTCATCATGTTCGCGCCCGCGTCGTCGCTCAATGGCCAATACACCATTGTCGGCAATGTCGAGAAGGGCATGGAATTGGTCGACAACATCAAGAAGGGCGACGCTGCCGACAACGGGTCGGTTTCCGACCCCGACCGTATGGTCAAGGTTCGCATTGCCGCTGACAAGAACTAAGTTTTATCAAAAGGATATCCAAAATGGCTGAAATCAAGGATCGCGAAAACGCGCTGATCATGGAAACGACCAAGGGTCAGGTCGTCATCGAATTGTTCCCGGATCTCGCACCGGGCCATGTCGGCCGCATCAAGGAACTGGCACGTGAAGGCGCCTATGATGGCGTCGTCTTCCATCGCGTCATCGACGGCTTCATGGCCCAGACCGGCGACGTCAAGTTCGGCAAGTCGGGCGGCAAGGATTTCAATCCATCGCGCGCCGGCATGGGCGGTTCCGAAAAGCCGGACCTGAAGGCCGAATTCTCCAACGTCAATCACGCACGCGGCACCTGCTCGATGGCACGCGCACAGAACCCGAATTCGGCGAATTCGCAGTTCTTCATCTGCTTCGAGGATGCCGGCTTCCTCAACCGTCAGTACACGGTCTGGGGTCAGGTCATCGAAGGCATGGAGAATGTCGACAAGATCAAGCGCGGCGAGCCCGTGCAGGATCCCGACAAGATCGTGTCGCTGAAGGTCGCAGCGGACGTCGCGGCCTAAATCCGATGGCTGGCGTTCTCTGGTCGCTTCTCGGCGTCCTTGCGGGCGCCTTCATCGCCATCCAGGCTCCTATCAATGCCCAGCTCGCTCGCGGGCTGGGTGTGCCTGTCGCCGCTGCCGCCATTTCGTTCCTGGCCGGCGCGATCGTCCTTGGTGTCGTCACGTTCTTCACCACCCGGGCACAGGGCATCGCCATCGACTGGCGCGCACCGGCGCCGTGGCTCTTCCTCGCAGGCGGAGCGCTTGGTGCGGTCTATGTCACGAGCTCAGTGCTTCTTACGCCCAGGATCGGCGCCGCCGCGCTGATGGCTTTCCTTGTCGCTGGGCAGCTTCTGGCAGGCATGCTGGTCGACCGGATCGGTTTTCTCGGCGTGGCGGTCCGCGAAATCTCGATGGGGCGCATTGTCGGTGCTGCACTGTTGCTGGTGGGCGCGCTGATGATCCGGCTCTATTGATGTCGAGCAGAGAATGAGACTACCGCCGGATCAGGGCGTTGGTGGTGCAAAAGCCACGGTGGCGCATTGGTCCGGATCGCGCTATTGCCGCTGCCATGAAAGTGGATCTCTTCGATTTCGACCTGCCTGAGGAGCGTATCGCGCTTCGCCCTGCCGAACCACGCGATGCCGCGCGGCTCTTGGTCGTGCGGCCGGGCGCGGAGCTGACCGACAAGGTGGTGCGCGACCTGCCGTCGCTGCTCGATCCGGGCGACGTGCTGGTCTTCAATGATACCAAGGTCATTCCCGCGCAACTGCGCGGTATCAGAAGGCGTGGCGAGGCTGCCGCCCAAGTGGAGGCTACGCTGCACATGCGCACGGGTGCCGACCGTTGGTTGGCGTTCATGCGTCCGGGCAAGCGTATCGCGCAAGGCGACCGCATCCATTTCGGCCATGACGCCAATTCCTGTTTCCTCGGCCAGCTTGATGCCACGGTGCTCGAAAAGCGTGATGGTGGCGAGGCGCTCCTAGGTTTCGATCTTTCCGGCGCTTTCCTGGACGAGGCGTTGCACGCAGTCGGCCACATCCCGTTGCCGCCGTACATCGCTTCCAAGCGCGATGACGATTCACGCGACCTTGCCGATTACCAGACCATCTACGCGCGGGAGGAAGGAGCCGTGGCTGCGCCAACCGCCGGCCTCCACTTCACTCCTGATTTGTTCGCGGCACTGGATGCAAAGGGCATCGAGCGCCGGTTCGTGACCCTGCATGTCGGCGCGGGTACCTTCCTGCCGGTGAAAGTCGACGATACTGCCGACCACAAGATGCATGCCGAGATCGGTTATGTCTCGACTGAGGTGGCGGATGCATTGAACGCCGCCAAGGCGCGCGGCAATCGCATTGTCTGCGTCGGCACGACGTCTATGCGGCTGCTGGAAAGTGCCGTGAGCGAGGATGGCCTGCTTCGCGAGTGGTCCGGCGCGACCGACATCTTCATCACGCCCGGCTATCAGTTTCGCACCGCCGATGCGCTGATGACGAATTTCCACCTCCCGCGTTCGACGCTGTTCATGCTGGTTTCGGCCTTTGCCGGACTGGACACGATGCGTGCCGCTTATCGGCATGCCATCGACGCCGGGTATCGCTTCTATTCCTACGGCGACGGCAGCCTGCTCTTCAGGGCGTAGCGGTCCCGAGGTCGGATTTCGGTGCCTTGGCCTTGTCGAATCCTGGAACCGGGCTGCCGAAAACGCAGTCGGGCCGAACAAGGGTTTTACCCCGGATTGTCTTGCTCCGCGCCGGCGGCTAAAGGCAGCGCATGAACGACAACTTTTCCTTCTCCCTGATCGCCACGGACGGCAAGGCGCGACGCGGCGAAATCTCCATGCCGCGCGGCAAGATCCGCACGCCGGCCTTCATGCCGGTGGGCACCGGCGGCACGGTCAAGGCCATGTATATGGACCAGGTGCGCGGCGTCGGCGCCGACATCATCCTGGGCAACACCTATCACCTGATGCTGCGGCCGGGCGCCGAGCGTGTGGCGCGACTGGGCGGCCTGCACGAATTCGCGCGCTGGCCGCATCCGATTTTGACCGATTCCGGTGGCTTCCAGGTCATGTCCTTGTCGAAGCTCAGGAAACTGACCGAACAGGGTGTCACCTTCCGCTCGCACATCGACGGCTCGCCATACGAGATGTCACCGGAGCGCTCGATCGAAATCCAGGGCCTGCTCGATTCTGATATCCAGATGCAGCTCGACGAGTGCACGGCGCTACCGGCTGACGCCAAGGAGATTGAGCGGGCAATGGAATTGTCGCTTCGCTGGGCCGAACGCTGCAAGACGGCCTTTGGTCATCAGCCCGGCAAGGCGATGTTTGGTATTGTACAGGGTGGCGATATCGCGCCGCTTCGCGTGCGTTCAGCGCAGGCGCTGTCGGCGATGGATCTCAAAGGCTACGCGGTTGGTGGGCTTGCCGTCGGCGAGCCTCAGGCCGTGATGCTCGACATGCTCGACATCACTTGTCCGGAATTGCCGGTCGAAAAGCCACGTTATCTGATGGGTGTCGGCACACCCGACGACATTCTGAAATCGGTGGCGCGCGGCATCGACATGTTCGATTGCGTGATGCCGACGCGGGCAGGGCGTCACGGGCTTGCCTATACCAGGCGAGGCAAGATCAATCTGCGCAATGCACGTCATGCCGACGACCCGCGTCCGCTTGACGAAGAGAGCGACTGTCCGGCCGCGCGCGATTATTCGCGCGCGTATCTGCATCATCTGGTGCGTTCGCAGGAGGCGTTGGGCGCCATGCTGCTGACCTGGAACAATCTCTCCTACTACCAGAGGCTGATGCAGGATATCCGCGACGCGATCGCGGCCGGTCAGTTCCAGGATCGCGCTGCCGTGATCACTGAGGGTTGGGTGAGGGGCGATCTGCCGCCCCTCTAGTACGCCGCCATGTCAGCCCTGGAATTCGGGAAGCCCGTTGGGCGCTATCCATCAATCGAGCTTTGACCAGCCGAAAACCTGCCATTTGTATTTGGACGTTTTTTCGGGCTCCGCCGTGTAAGTCATCTGGATATCGCCACCCTCGGCGTAGATGTCGAGCCGAGGCGCCGTGTCAAGTTTAAGCCACAGCGAATCGTTCTCGAACGACCAACTCCCGCACCAGACGCAAGGCCCTGACGCGGGGTCGCCCGGCTGATGGAAGTTGTAGGTACCGTCGGCTTTGATCTCCAGATAATCGAAAGCGGAGTAGAACGCGGTCACCGTCTGCTGGAACTCGTTGGCAGCCGCTTCCTCCTTCTCGGTGGGGGATCCCTTCAGATCCCGCGGTGGCCGAATAGCCGATCCAGCCAGTTTCCACTTGCCGATGAAATCCTTCTTGGTCGGCAGGTATTCGGTCTGAGCCTGTGCTGGCGCAACGGGTGCGATGGAGGGGGCCGCACCGATCAGGCCTGTCGCGAGCAACAATGCGGCCGCAGCCCTGGTTCGGTTTTTGAGGAGGCGCATCGTTTTCTCTGGAATGGGAAGGTTTGTCGGAGCCTGGCGAAGCCGGATTCGGTGATCAAAATCGCTTGGTTGGAAATCTCAATTCGAGCGGCTAGCACTGCTGGTCCAGGCGTCAATCGTTGTCCTATGCAGGGCCACAGTTCGGTGTTCTCATTCGGCTACGATGTGTTGGCGACGCGCGGCACCCATAGCCAGATGTCTGGATGGAATGTGCCGTGGCGGCAAGCGACGGGTGGTCATTCCTGTCTGAAATCGGCTTGAATGCATCGGGCGCGTCTGCCAAAACGGACGCGAAACAAAGGAAGGCCTGCCCGTGAAGACGTTTTTTGTGCAGTTCAAATGTGAACTCGGCAAGGCCTATGAAGTGGCCGCCGCGCTCGCCGATGCCGAGCTTGCCTCAGAAATTTATTCGACAGCCGGCCATTACGATCTGCTCGCGAAGTTCTACATCGACGACGACCAGGATATCGGCCATTTCGTCAATGAGAAGGTGCAGATCATTCCGGGTATCTCCGACACCTTCACGACGGTGACGTTCCGGGCATTTTAGAGAACGGTAAAGTGCCCGCCAAGTAAGCACTCCTTGCTCGGAAAGCTGTTTTGCCGCCCGATGATCGTGCAATTTTGACGGCTAGCGAGCTGTAACGATGCAAATTGCCGATTGCGCTTGATTTCCTCCCCGACGCCAGTTGAAATGGCGTCAGAGGGGAGTACGCGTTTGGCAGCTTTCGATGAGATGCTTCCGGAAACGACCGGGCTGAGGAGACCTTACTCGGCATATGATCGCTGGCTGAAAGAACAAGACCCCGGCCGACTTACCCAGAAAATGGAGGACGCCGAGCGGGTCTTCCGGAAAACCGGCATCACTTTCGCCGTCTATGGCGAGCAAGAAGCCTCCGAGCGTCTCATTCCCTTCGACATCGTGCCGCGCATCATTTCGGGCCAGGAATGGCGCCGCCTGGCGCTGGGCATCGAACAGCGGGTTCAAGCGCTCAACGCATTCCTGGACGACATCTACCATCGCCAGGAAATCCTGCGGGCAGGGCGTGTCCCGAAACAGTTGATCGCCGCCAATGAGGCCTTCCTGCCGGAGATGATCGGCGTGCGGCCTCCAGCCGGCGTCTACACGCACATCATCGGCGTCGACATCGTGCGCATCAGCGAAAACGAGTTCTATGTACTGGAGGACAACGCACGCACGCCGTCGGGCGTCTCCTACATGCTGGAGAATCGCGAGACCATGATGCAGCTCTTTCCCGAGCTATTCCAGCAGATCAAAGTGCGGCCGGTCGAGAACTACCCGGCGCTTCTGCGGCAATCGCTGGCGGCAGTCAAACCAAGGGGCGTTGAGGGCACTCCGACCATCGCGGTGCTGACGCCGGGCATCTACAATTCCGCTTATTATGAACACGCTTTCCTGGCCGACCAGATGGGCGTGCAACTGGTCGAGGGGCAGGATCTGCGTGTCGTCGACGGCCATGTCGCGATGCGCACGACCGAGGGCTACAAGCAGATCGACGTGCTTTACCGCCGCGTCGACGATGCTTTCCTGGATCCGCTGACCTTCCGTCCGGATTCAGCGCTGGGCGTGCCGGGCATCATGGATGTCTACCGCGCCGGCAACATCACCATCGCCAACGCGCCGGGTACCGGCATTTCCGACGACAAGGCGATATATTCCTACATGCCGGAAATCGTCGAGTTCTACACCGGTCGCAAGCCGATCCTCGGCAACATCCCGACCTGGCGCTGCTCCGAGCCGGACAGCCTGAAATATGTCCAGGAACACATCTCGGAACTGGTCATCAAGGAGGTGCACGGGTCCGGAGGCTACGGCATGCTGGTCGGCCCGACGGCAACCAAGAAGGAATGCGAGGAATTCGCCAAGAAACTCGCTGCCAAGCCTGCCAACTACATCGCCCAGCCGACCCTGGCGCTCTCCACCTGTCCGATCATGACCGAGAAGGGGCTGGCGCCGCGCCATGTCGATCTCAGGCCCTATGTGCTCGTGTCCGACCGCATTCAACTGGTGCCTGGCGGGCTGACGCGCGTGGCGCTGAAGGAGGGTTCGCTGGTGGTCAATTCCTCTCAAGGGGGAGGCACGAAGGATACGTGGGTGTTGGATGATTGAGAGCGAGTAGCGAATAGAGAGTAGCGAATAGTCGTGGAAGGGAAGACGGGCATCAAATCGTATCGGGACCTGCTGGTCTGGCAGGCCGCGGTTGAACTTGCTGTGACATGTTATTCGGTGACCCGGAATTTTCCTGCGAGCGAGGTCTGTGGCATGACCTCACAGATAAGACGTTCTTCAACGTCTATTGCCGCGAACATCGCCGAGGGGCATGGAAGAGAGAATACAGGTGCTTTTGTCCAGTTCCTGCGAGTAGCTCAGGGCTCTCTCAAGGAGCTGGAGACGCATTTGATCTTATCTGGAAGGGTCGGCCTGATCCCTGAGAAGGAAGCGAGGCCTTGCTCGGATCGGCAGATGAAATCGGCAAAATGCTTCGTTCTATGATCAGGAGTTTGCAGCAGAGATTATGATCCCCTACTCACTACTCCCTATTCGCTACTCGCTCGTCTGCGGAGCAGAATGATGCTTCTCGGACGCACCGCCAATGGCCTCTACTGGATGAACCGCTATATCGAGCGGGCGGAGAACATGGCGCGGCTGGTCGATGCCGGCTTGCGGATGGCGCTGACGCGCACGCAGGATGCCTCGGAAGAATGGCACTCGGTTTTGATCAGTGCGGGTTCCGATGTCGCTTTCGAGCAGAAATATTCGGAATTCACCGCAGCCAACGTTGCCGACTTCCTGTTGCGGGATACGTCGAACCCGTCCAGTGTCATGTCGTCGATCGAGACGGCGCGCAACAATGCACGCATGGTGCGCACTGCGCTTACGCGAGAGACATGGGAAAGCACCAATGAGGCCTGGATGGCCCTGAAGCGGATGCTCGCCAGGCCGATCGATCAGCGCGACCTGCCTTCGGTGCTCGATGCGGTCAAACGCGAAACGGCTTTGATCCGCGGCTCGCTCTTCGGCACGCAATTGCGCAACGAGATTTTCGATTTCTCGCAGCTCGGCACTTATCTCGAACGTGCCGACAACACTGCCCGTATTCTCGATGTGAAGTATTACGTGTTGTTGCCGTCGATCTCTTGGGTGGGCTCGACCCTCGACAACTACCAGTGGGAATCGATCCTGCGCTCGGTATCGGCGCATCGTTCCTACCGCTGGGTCTACGAGGCAGAGTACAAGCCGACGAACATCGCTGATTATCTGATCGTCAACGCGCGCATGCCGCGTTCATTGACCTTCTGCTATCGATTCATCCTCGAGCACCTGAATTTCCTGTGCGGCGACTATGGTGCGCGCCATGCCAGCCATGCGACGGCAGAGCGAATCCATGCAATGCTGAAGGTTGGCTCGATCAAGGACGTCTTCGACGCCGGGCTGCACGAATTCCTCGGCAATTTCATAGCCGAGAACACGCGTCTTGGCGACCAGATCGCGGAAGACTACCGGTTCTACTAGGGCGTACCAGATGGATCCAGCCATTCCACCTCGCCCTAAACTCAACACGCCCTGATCGGCTGCATCACCATGCGTCTCAAGATCTCCCACAGGACCGAATACAGCTACGACGCCCCGGTGAGCTATGCGCTGCAACGCCTAAGGCTCGTGCCGGGTTCGGGACCGACACAAACGGTGCAATCCTGGGCGCTGCAGATCGAAGGTGCCAGGGAAGAAGTGCATTTCCGCGACCAGTTCGCCAACGACACACGTCTCGTCAGCGTCGAAGGCGAGCCGCATGTCATTGCGGTCGAGGCGAGCGGCGAAGTGGAGACCATCGACAAGGCGGGCGTCTATGGCCCGCATCAGGGGTTCGCGCCGCTTTGGCTATTCCTGCGCGAAACGCCGTTGACGGCTGCCGGCGAAGGCATTCGCGGTCTTGTCGGCGGACTCGGCGAGGGCACCGAGATCGAACGACTGCATAAATTGATGAGGCTCGTGCGCGATCGGATCAGCTACCAGCCAGGCAGTACCAACGCCGAAACGCTAGCAGAGGAAGCGCTCAGCCTTGGAACCGGTGTGTGCCAGGACCACAGCCACGTCTTCATTTCCGCTGCGCGGCTGCTCGGCCTGCCGGCGCGTTACATCAGCGGTTACCTGATGATGGATGGTGTTCTCGAGCAGGTGGCGAGCCACGCCTGGGCTGAAGCCCATGTCACGGGATTAGGGTGGGTCTCTTTCGATGCCGCCAACGGAATCTCGCCGGACGAGCGTTACGTTCGGGTGGCGACCGGCCGCGATTATCGCGACGCCATGCCGGTGTCCGGCATTCGTCTGGGCCAGGGGCGCGAACAACTCGCGGTTTCGATCACGGTCGTGCAGCAATAGCCGTAACGGCGATAGCAAACGCCTCGATGCGCCTTGCGTGCTGCGGTCCAGCATCTTAATGCACATGTTAATCATGCTTGGGCCGAATTCGAGGAGGAGGCGGTATGGATAGCCAAGAGTTCCGTGCGTGGTCGCGGCGTGCCGCGGACTGGGGCGCGGATTACCGCGATACGGTACGCGACAAGCCGGTGCGGCCACAGGTAGCGCCGGGTTCGATCATGAAGCAGATCGCGGCCTCGCCGCCGGAACAGGCTGAGGAGATGGAGGCGATCTTCGCCGATTTCGAGGTCAAGATCATGCCCGGGATGACCCATTGGCAGCATCCGCGCTTCTTCGCCTATTTTCCGGCGAACGCGGCACGTGTTTCGGTTATCGCCGAGTATCTGGTCACCGCCGTCGCTGCTCAATGCATGTTGTGGCAGACCTCGCCTGCCGCGACCGAACTTGAAACGAAAATGATCGACTGGCTGCGCCAGGCTTTAGGGCTGCCTGAAGGATTCTCCGGGGTAATCCAGGATTCGGCTTCGTCGGCCACGCTGGCTGCCGTGCTGACGATGCGGGAGCGTGCGCTCGACTGGGACGGCAACAAAAAAGGTCTGCCCGGACAGAGGCGGCTGCGTATCTACTGCTCGAACCAGGTGCATACGTCGATCGATCGCGCGATCTGGGTCGCCGGCATAGGCGATGAGAACCTGGTGCGTATTCCCACCATTGGCGCGCTGCGTTCGATGGACGCAGCTGCGCTGGAAGCTGCAATTCTGGCTGACAAGGAAGCGGGCTTCCTGCCTGCAGGCATCGTCGCTTGCGTCGGGGGGACCAGTATTGGTGGCACCGATGACATCGCGGCTGTTGCGGAGATCGCCCGGCGTTACGACCTTTATCTGCATGTCGATGCAGCCTGGGCCGGCGCCGCGATGATCTGCCCGGAGTTCCGGCATTTTTGGAACGGCGCGGAATCGGCCGATTCCATTGTCTTCAATCCGCACAAATGGCTGGGCGCCAGCTTCGACTGTTCGGTCCAGTTCGTGCGCGATCCGGAAAGTCATGTGCGTACGCTGGCGATCAAGCCTGAATATTTGAAGACACATGGCCATGACGGCATCATCAATTACTCGGAATGGACGGTGACGCTGGGTAGGCGCTTCCGGGCACTGAAATTGTGGTTCCTGATGCGCGCACACGGACTGGAAGGACTGCGCACCATGATCCGCAACCATGTGAGATGGAGCGCCGCACTGGCGGAGCGGCTTTCGAAAGAGCCGGATTTCGAGCTCGTAACTGCACCGATGCTCTCGCTGTTTTCATTCCGTCATCAGGCAGGCGAGGGACAGGACGCGGACGAACACAATCTGAGACTCGTCAATGCCATCAATGACGATGGCCGCATCTATCTCACGCAGACACGCGTTGATGATCGGGTGGCGATCCGTTTCCAGGTCGGGCAGTTCGATGTGGAACAGGTAGATGTCGATGCGGCTTTCGACGTGATTGTCGAGATCGCGCGCGGTCTTTCATAGATCATCGCCGAAGGAGACAATCAGGAAGAAGGGCATCTCCCCGCTGCAGGCTCTTGCATTTCTTCCATTTTCGTTTTTGGCTATACGTAACAAAAACGAAAATGGGAACTGCTACAATGTACCTGTCGCCACGCCATGCCGAGATCATCCAGATGGCCAAGGAGGCAGGGCGTGTGCTGGTGGATGATCTTGCCGCGCATTTCGATGTAACCCCGCAGACCATCCGCAAAGATCTCAACGACTTGTGCGACCAGCGGCTCTTGACGCGTGTCCACGGCGGTGCGCTGTTCCCGTCAGGCATCGAGAATATGGAGTATGAAGCAAGACGACAGATCGCTGCCGATGAAAAGGAAGCGATCGGGCAAGCTGCCGCGCGGCTTATCCCGGACAACGCCTCGCTGTTCATCAATATCGGCACCACGACAGAAGCCGTAAGCAAGGCTCTTCTCGATCATGCCGGCCTGATGGTTATCACCAATAACATCAATGTTGCCAACAGGATGCGTGTCTATCCTTCGATAGAGGTGGTGATTGCGGGCGGCGTCGTGCGCGGTTCGGACGGCGGTATCGTCGGCGAGGCCGCGGTCGATTTCATCAAGCAGTTCAAGGTAGACTATGCAGTGATCGGCGCTTCGGCCATCGATCATGATGGCGCGCTGCTCGATTTCGATTTTCGCGAAGTGAAGGTGGCACAAGCAATCATCGCCAATACGCGCCATGTCATCCTGGTTTCGGATTGCACCAAATTCGAACGCACGGCACCCGTGCGCATCGGTCATCTCTCGCAGGTCAACACCTTCATAACCGACCGCTGCGATATCCCGTCGGTGCGCAAGATCTGCGCGGACTCCGAAGTTCAACTCATCGAGACGTCACGATCCTGATACAGAGAAGCGCTACATTTTTTCGTTGGGCTGAATTTCGTTTGACATTCGTTCTATTTTCGAAATAACATCCAACCGCTTTCGAAATGCGGCTCTCAATGCTGCAATGCGAAAACCTGGGAGGGCGGTTTGGACGGAACTCCGGTCTATGACATTTTTGTCATCGGCGGTGGCATCAACGGTTGCGGCATCGCGCGCGACGCGGTCGGCCGCGGCTATTCCGTTTTTCTTGCCGAGATGAACGATCTGGCGAGTGGGACATCTTCCGGCTCGACAAAGCTCATCCATGGCGGCCTGCGTTATCTCGAATTCTATGAGTTCCGCCTTGTGCGGGAGGCGCTGATGGAGCGCGAGGTGCTCTGGCGCAACGCGCCTCACATCATCTGGCCGATGCGATTTGTGTTGCCTTTTTTCGCCGGCGGACCGCGTCCGGCCTGGATGCTGCGGCTCGGTCTTTTCCTCTATGATCACATCGGCGGTCGCAAGCTTTTGCCGGCAACGAAGACGTTGGACATGCGGAGCGATCCGGCAGGAAAGCCGTTGAAGCCGCTGTTTTCCAAAGCGTTTGAGTATTCCGACGGTTGGGTCAACGACGCGCGCTTGGTCGTGCTGAATGCCCGCGATGCCGCTGATCGCGGCGCGATTATCCGCACACGTACCAAGGTGGTTGCTGCCCGCCGCGAAGGCAATCTGTGGGTGGTCACGGTCGAAGATCTGCGCGACCGCAAGACGGAAACCGTCAGGGCGAAGCTGCTGGTCAATGCCGCGGGCCCCTGGGTCGATCATGTGCTGGCGAAAACCATCGGCAAGAACGATGTACACAATGTGCGGCTGGTGCAGGGCAGCCACATCGTCGTGCGTAAGAAATTCGACGATCCGCGCGCCTATTTCTTCCAGAACAAGGATGGCCGCATCATCTTCGCCATTCCCTACGAAGAAGAATTCACGCTAATCGGTACGACGGATCGCGATTATTCCGACGATCCGCATCATGTGACGATCAGCGAAGGCGAGATCGACTATCTGTGTGCGGCTGCAAGCGAGTATTTCGCAGACCCGGTAACGCGCGCCGATATTGTCTGGACCTATTCGGCGGTCCGTCCGCTTTTCGACGACGGCGCTTCCAAGGCACAGGAGGCAACGCGCGACTATGTGCTGAAAGCCGAAGGCGGGGAGGGTGTAGCTCCTCTTGTCAACGCTTTTGGTGGCAAGATCACCACCTATCGCCGGTTGGCGGAATCGATGTTGGAGAAGATCGAGGGCTTTCTCGGCAAACGCGGTGAGCCCTGGACGGCCAAAGGTACGCTTCCCGGCGGCGATTTCCCCGCAACCGGCTATGATGCTGAAGTCGCCAAACTCAAGACGTCTTATCCGTTTCTGGAAACCCGCATGGCGAGGCGTCTGGTGCGGCTCTACGGTACGCGCGCGCGCTCCCTGCTCGGGCTGGCCAAGTCGACGGCCGATCTTGGCCAGGATTTCGGCGCCGACCTCTACGAGGCAGAGGTGCGCTATCTCGTCGAAAATGAATGGGCGCGGACTGCCGAAGACATATTGTGGCGCAGGACCAAGCGTGGTCTGCATTTCGATCGTGAGCAAACTGCCCAGTTGGAAGCATTCCTGCGCCGCATCAGCGGTCCGCATATAGCTGCCGCCGAATAGCGGCATAGGGAGGAAACCGAATGCTGGAATTGCGGAACGTCTCGAAGGTCGTCGGTGCGGCAACGCACATCGACGACGTATCGCTGACGCTGCAGCATGGCTCGCTGAATGTGCTTCTGGGGCCGACGCTGTCCGGCAAGACGAGCTTGATGCGGTTGATGGCCGGGCTCGACCGGCCGACTTCGGGCAGCATCTGGTTCGACGGCAAGGACGTGACCGGCGTGCCGGTGCAGAAGCGCAACGTCGCCATGGTCTACCAGCAGTTCATCAACTATCCCGCGATGACGGTCTATGAAAACATCGCCTCGCCGCTTCGCGTCGCCGGCGCCGACAAGACCAAGATCGACCGAGAGGTGCGGCAGGCTGCGGACCTCCTGAAGCTGACGCCCTATCTGGAGCGCACGCCGCTTCATCTGTCCGGCGGCCAACAGCAGCGCACCGCGCTTGCCCGCGCGATCGTCAAGAACGCCAGCCTGGTGCTGCTGGACGAGCCGCTGGCCAATCTGGACTATAAGCTGCGGGAAGAGTTGCGTGCCGAATTGCCGAGGATCTTCGCCGAGGCCGGCACCATCTTCGTTTATGCAACCACGGAACCGCATGAGGCGTTGCTGCTCGGCGGCAATACGGCGACGCTGTCGGAAGGCAAGGTCACGCAGTTCGGTCGAACCATCGAGGTTTTCCGCAAGCCGAACGACTTGATCACGGCCCGGACCTTTGCCGATCCGCCGCTCAACACGATCGTCCTGCGCAAATCCGGCGCCAAGTTCCTGCTTGACGGCGGCGTGAGCCTGCCGGTGCCGGCGGATATCACCGGTGTTGCCGATGCCAGCTACACGGTCGGTTTCCAGCCGCATCATCTTTCGCTGGAACGACCGAACGATCAGGCCGTGCCCGTACGTGCAAAGGTTTCGATCACCGAGATCACCGGCTCGGAAAGCTTCGTGCATCTCGATTTCGCCGATGCGCGCTGGGTCATGCTTTCCCACGGCATCCTCGATCTGACAGCTGACGAGGAGGTCGAGGTGTTCATCGACCCGCGTCACATCATGGTTTTCGACGCGTCCGGCCGAGCGGTCGGCGCGCCGCGGCTGGCAGCGTGAGGCATCAAAATGGCACGCATCGATCTCGATCATATCCGCCATTCCTACCTGCCTAACCCGCAGAAAGAGACGGATTTCGCGCTGAAGGAAGTGCACCATACGTTCCAGGACGGCGGCGCCTATGCGCTTCTCGGTCCATCGGGCTGCGGCAAGACGACCCTGCTGAACATCATTTCCGGCTTGCTGCATCCGTCGCATGGCAAGCTGCTCTTCAACGGACATGACGTCACCAAGCTGTCGACGCAGGAACGCAACATCGCGCAGGTGTTCCAGTTTCCGGTCATCTACGACACCATGACAGTCTACGACAATCTGGCCTTCCCGCTCCGTAACCGCGGCGTGCCGGAAGGCGATGTCGATCGCAAGGTGCGCGAGACACTCGACATGATCGGGCTCGCCGACTGGGCCAAGCGTAAGGCGAGGGGCCTCACCGCCGACCAGAAACAGAAGATCTCACTCGGCCGCGGCCTTGTGCGCTCGGACGTCAACGCGATCCTCTTCGACGAGCCGCTCACGGTCATCGATCCGCATATGAAGTGGGTGTTGCGCTCGCAGCTCAAGCAGCTTCACCGCCGCTTCGGCTACACCATGGTCTACGTCACGCACGATCAGACAGAGGCGCTCACCTTCGCCGACCAGGTGGTTGTGATGTATGATGGCGGCATCGTCCAGATCGGTACTCCGGCGGAACTGTTCGAGCGGCCGAAACATACCTTCGTCGGTTATTTCATCGGCTCGCCCGGCATGAACGTGCTGCCGGTCGAGGTCGAGGGCAAGACCGCGAAGTTCGGCTCACTGGCGATCGTGCTTCCCGGAGCTCCGGAAAAAACCGGCGGATCGATGGAGCTTGGGATAAGACCCGAATATGTGCGCCTCGGTCGCGTCGGGATCGGCGTATCGATCAGCAAGGTCGAGGATGTCGGTCGCCACAAGGTTGTCCGCGCCAAATTGGAGGGCCGCGAGATCGCGGCGATCGTCGGCGAAGACGAGGAAATTCCCGCTGAACCGAAGCTGCGTTTCGAACCGGCCGGCATCAATGTCTATGCCGATTCCTGGCGCGTCGAGATGAGGGCCTGACCATGGAGAAAACCTGGAACAACAAGGCCTGGTTTCTCGTCCTGCCGGTGCTGGTGCTGGTGGCTTTCTCCGCCGTGATCCCGCTGATGACGGTGGTCAATTATTCGGTTCAGGACACGTTCGGGAATAACCAGTTCTTCTGGGCAGGCACCGAATGGTTCGAGGAGTTGCTCGGTTCCTCTCGCTTCTGGCAAGCGATGGGGCGGAACCTGGTCTTCTCCGCCATCATCCTCGCCATCGAAGTTCCGCTCGGTATCCTGATCGCGCTCAACATGCCGAAGAAGGGCTGGGGCGTCCCGGTCTGCCTGGTGTTGATGGCGTTGCCGCTGCTCATTCCCTGGAATGTCGTCGGCACGATCTGGCAGGTGTTCGGCCGCAGCGACATTGGCCTGTTCGGCTACTACCTGAACAAACTGGGCTTCAACTACAACTACGTGCAGGACCCGCTCGACGCCTGGTTCACGGTCATCATCATGGATGTGTGGCACTGGACGAGCCTTGTCGTGCTGTTGTGCTATGCAGGCCTCGTCTCGATCCCGGATGCCTTCTACCAGGCGGCCAAGATCGACGGCGCTTCGCGCTGGGCGGTTTTCCGCTACATCCAGTTGCCGAAGATGCAGCGGGTGCTGCTGATCGCGGTTCTGCTGCGTTTCATGGACAGCTTCATGATCTACACCGAACCGTTCGTCGTCACTGGCGGCGGCCCCGGCAATTCGACCACCTTCCTCTCCATCGATCTCGTCAAGATGGCTCTCGGCCAGTTCGACCTCGGTCCGGCGGCTGCGATGTCGCTGGTCTACTTCCTGATCATCCTGTTGCTGTCATGGGTATTCTACACCGTCATGACCAACTACGACGCGGAGCGCTGATATGGCGAGCGCAAACGAACGGACAAATCCGACGGATACGGCGGTTGCCGCGGGTTCACTGAGGAGCGGTCTTTCGCAGGAGCAGCTTGCGCAGCGCATGCGCAAGCGTGGCGAGGAATCGAAGTTCTGGTGGGTGATCCCCACGCTTTACATCATCTTCCTGCTGCTGCCTATCTACTGGCTGGTCAATATGAGCTTCAAGACCAACACGGAGATCGTGTCCGGCCTGACGCTCTACCCGCACGAGCCGACATTGCGAAACTACCGGATCATCTTCACCGATCCGTCCTGGTACATGGGCTACGTGAACTCGATCACCTATGTCGTTATGAACATGGTGATTTCGGTTGCAGTTGCCTTGCCGGCGGCCTACGCCTTCTCGCGCTATCGCTTCCTTGGCGACAAGCACCTGTTCTTCTGGCTGCTGACCAACCGGATGGCGCCGCCGGCCGTGTTTGCGCTGCCGTTCTTCCAGCTCTATTCAGCCTTCGGCCTGATCGACACGCATATCGCCGTGGCGCTTGCGCACTGCCTGTTCAATGTGCCGCTGGCGGTGTGGATCCTTGAGGGCTTCATGTCGGGCGTGCCGAAGGAGATCGACGAGACCGCCTATATCGACGGTTATTCATTCCCGCGGTTCTTCTTCAAGATCTTCATGCCGCTGATCGCGAGCGGCATCGGCGTGGCCGCCTTCTTCTGCTTCATGTTCTCATGGGTTGAACTGCTGCTCGCGCGCACGCTGACCACCACGGATGCCAAGCCGATCGCCGCCGTCATGACGCGAACCGTCTCGGCGTCCGGCATGGACTGGGGCCTGCTCGCTGCCGCAGGCGTGCTGACGCTGATCCCGGGCGCCATCGTGATCTGGTTCGTGCGCAACTACATCGCCAAGGGCTTCGCCCTGGGGAGGGTTTGATGGCTGTCTCTCGCAACTGGATCTTTCCTCTCATTGTCGTGATCGCCGTCTATCTTGGCGCATCGGGGCTGCTGGCATCCTTCGTTCCGGTTCAGGATGGTGCGCGCGATTGGGGCGCGCCGCTGATCGCCGGCGGCTGGATGGCCTGGACCTTCCCGACGGCCATGTTCTTCCTGACCATCTTCTGCATCCTGTCGCTCATGGCAGTGTGGGAATATGCGTCGCCGGGCGGCAATCCGCGCGTCGGTGTGCTGCGTTTCGAGACGACGCGCGGCGACCGCCTCTTCATTTCGCTGCTCGGCAGCGCCTTCATCCATCTCGCTTGGCTGGGTCTCGTCGGAGCCGGCCTGTGGTGGGCTCTCGCTCTCTCCGTGGTCTACGCCATTGCGGTGTTCCGCTACGTATAGAGGGAGAAAACCGTCGGGGAGACAGCGGGTTCGCTGTCGATCCGGAGCATACTAAAACTATTTTTGGAGGAGACCTATGCGACGGCAATTTCTGATATCGACCACCGCGCTCGCCCTGCTTGCTGGCATGGGCAACGCCTACGCAGGCATGGATGAGGCGAAAGCCTTCCTGGACAAGGAAATCGGCGATGTGTCGACGCTTTCCCGCGCCGACCAGGAAAAGGAGATGCAGTGGTTCATCGACGCCGCCAAGCCGTTCGCCGGCATGGAGATCAAGGTGGTGTCGGAAACCATCACCACGCATTCCTATGAATCGGAAGTGCTGGCGCCGGCCTTTTCGGCAATCACCGGCATCAAGCTGACGCACGACCTGATCCAGGAAGGCGACGTCGTCGAAAAGATCCAGACCCAGATGCAGACGGGTCAGAACCTTTATGACGCGTGGGTCAACGATTCCGACCTGATCGGTACGCACTGGCGCTACAAGCAGGTGCGCAACCTGACCGACTGGATGGCGAACGAAGGCAAGGACGTCACCAACCCGAACCTCGACCTCGCCGATTTCATCGGCACCTCGTTCACTTCAGCACCGGACAAGAAGCTCTACCAGTTGCCTGACCAGCAGTTCGCGAACCTCTATTGGTTCCGCTACGACTGGTTCAACGATGAGAAGAACAAGGCCGACTTCAAAGCCAAGTACGGCTACGACCTTGGCGTGCCGGTCAACTGGTCTGCCTATGAAGATATCGCCGAGTTCTTCAACGGTCGCGAGATCGAGGGCAAGAAGGTCTTCGGCCACATGGATTATGGCAAGAAAGACCCGTCCCTTGGCTGGCGCTTCACCGACGCCTGGCTCTCGATGGCCGGTAACGGGGACAAGGGCATCCCGAACGGTCTTCCGGTCGACGAATGGGGTATCAAGGTCAACGAGAAGTCGCAGCCTGTCGGATCCTGCGTGGCTCGTGGCGGCGACACCAACGGCCCAGCTTCGGTCTATGCGATCCAGAAATATCTGGACTGGCTGAAGGCCTATGCTCCGGCTGAGGCGCAGGGCATGACGTTCTCCGAAAGCGGCCCGGTTCCGGCTCAGGGCAACATCGCCCAGCAGATGTTCTGGTATACGGCCTTCACCGCCGACATGGTCAAGGACGGTCTGCCGGTGGTGAACGCCGACGGCACGCCGAAGTGGCGCATGGCGCCGAGCCCGCATGGCGTCTATTGGAAGGAGGGCATGAAGCTTGGCTACCAGGACGTGGGTTCCTGGACCTTGATGAAGTCGACCCCGGATGATCGTGCCAAGGCCGCGTGGCTCTATGCACAGTTCGTCACCTCGAAGACCGTCGATGTGAAGAAGAGCCATGTCGGTCTCACCTTCATCCGCGAAAGCTCGATCCACCACAAGAGCTTCACGGACCGCGCGCCGAAGCTCGGTGGTCTGATTGAGTTCTATCGCTCGCCGGCCCGCGTGCAGTGGTCGCCGACTGGCACCAACGTGCCGGACTATCCGAAGCTGGCGCAGCTGTGGTGGCAGGCAATCGGTGATGCATCCTCGGGCGCCAAGACGGCGCAGGAGGCGATGGACTCGCTGTGCGCTGAGCAGGAGAAGGTGCTGGGTCGCCTCGAGAAGGCTGGCGTGCAGGGTGACATCGGTCCCCAGCTCGCCGAAGAGCACGACCTCGAGTACTGGAACAAGGATGCCGTCTCGAAGGGCAACCTGGCGCCGCAGCTCAAGATCGAGCCGGAGAAGGACAAGCCGATCACCATCAACTATGACGAGCTGGTGAAGAGCTGGCAGAAGTAAAAACGGTGCGGGCTACAGCCCGCATTCGAAAAAACGGGGAGGCGGCGTTAAGCCGTCTCCCTTCTCGTATCGCGCAGAGGGGAAGATATGACAGGCTTCGTGTTAGCGATCGACCAGGGCACGACATCCTCGCGTGCGATCCTCTTCGACGGCGCCATGAAAGTTGCCGGCGTCGGTCAGCAGGAATTCACCCAGCACTTTCCGGCATCCGGCTGGGTCGAGCATGATCCGGAAGAAATCTGGGCAAGCGTTGTCCACACCGTCAAGGCCGCGCTGAAAAAGGCGAACTGCAAGGCCTCCGACGTTTCCGCAATCGGCATCACCAACCAGCGCGAGACGGTCGTCATCTGGGATAAGGCGACGGGCAAGCCGATCCATAACGCCATCGTCTGGCAGGACCGCCGCACCGCGCCGCTGTGCGCCAAGCTGCGCAAGCAGGGCCTGGAGCCGAAATTCACCAAGAAGACCGGCTTGCTGCTCGATCCTTACTTCTCCGGCACCAAGATCGCCTGGATGCTGGACAAGGTGAAAGGTGCCAGGAAGCGCGCTGAGCGCGGCGAGCTTCTCGCCGGCACCATCGACAGTTTCCTGATCTGGCGGCTGACCGGCGGCAAGGTACATGCAACTGACGCCACCAATGCCTCGCGAACATTGGTCTACAACATCGCCACGAACAGCTGGGACCATGAACTGCTGCGCATCCTCAACATCCCGGCGCAGATGCTGCCCGAGGTGAAGGATTGCGCCGATGATTTCGGAACGACTGAGAAAGAGCTGTTCGGCGCCGAAGTCAGGATCCTCGGCGTCGCCGGCGACCAGCAGGCTGCCACCATCGGGCAGGCCTGTTTTGAACCGGGCATGATGAAATCCACCTATGGCACGGGCTGCTTTGCACTGCTGAACACCGGCGCGGACATCGTGCGGTCGAAGAACCGGTTGCTGACGACCATCGCCTACCGGCTGAACGGCAAGACGACTTACGCGCTCGAAGGTTCGATTTTCGTCGCGGGGGCAGCTGTGCAATGGTTGCGCGATGGCATCAAAGTGATCGGCAAGGCCGAGCATAGCGGTGAGCTTGCCGCGCAAGCCGACGATGCACAGGACGTCTATCTGGTGCCGGCTTTCGTCGGATTGGGCGCGCCGCACTGGGATGCCGACGCGCGCGGCGCCATCTATGGCCTGACGCGCAACTCGGGCCCGGCGGAATTCGCCCGTGCGGCACTGGAATCAGTGGCTTTTCAGACGCGTGACCTGCTCGATGCGATGAAGAAGGACTGGAAGACCGCCAACGGCAAGACGGTGCTGCGCGTCGATGGCGGCATGGTGGCGTCGACATGGACCATGCAGCGGCTCGCCGATCTATTGGACGCGCCGGTCGATCGTCCGACCATCCTGGAAACCACGGCGCTCGGCGCAGCCTGGCTGGCCGGCTCGAAGGCCGGGGTTTGGCCCAAGATGAAGGACTTCGCCAAAGCCTGGTCGCTGGACCGCCGCTTCAAGCCGGAAATGGATGCGAAGGTGCGAATAGCCAAGCTCAAAGGCTGGCACGATGCCGTGAAGCGAACGCTGACGGCGTAATTTTGATGCCTATGGGCATTGTTATTGCTGCAAAAAAGCCGGTTGTCCGCAGCGGTTTGGAAATCGGCTTTTTTCCGGTTGACCATGGGGGGCACTCTCCCTATGTTCCGCCCACTTTTCAGGCGGACCGGCATTCGGAAACGCGGTCGGCAAAAGCCGGGCGATGTTCCGGCCAGAAAGCCAGGATGGGCCGGTAGCTCAGCGGTAGAGCACGTGACTTTTAATCATGTGGTCGAGGGTTCGATCCCCTCCCGGCTCACCATCTTAACCAGCTGAAAAATTTTACATTGTTCTAATTTAGTGCGCTGCTACGCTGTGCAAAACGCGCGTGGCCCAATTGCCTGTTTCGTTGCCCGCAGCACAGTGGGCCCATCATGGCGGCGGAGTTGGATACAGTCCTGTTCGAGATGGCGGTTCGGGCCGCCGGCTCGCTGTCGACCAGTTTTTCGGAGAAGGTGACGGATATCGCCGCCCGCACCGCAGGTCAGTTGGCCTTTGATGTGCGCGTAGAAGGAGACTATCGCTTCCAGCGGATCGCCGGTATCCGTTACGATGCCGGCGAGGTCGGTATCCTGGCGCTGACCAAGAACGGCCAGGCGCTTGACGCCTGCAGGGTCAATGGCGCGCTCACCGGTTTCATCGAGCCGCTTGAGACCTGGCATGGCCTGCCGTTGCAGGCCCAGGCGCAGGCCGACGTTCTCGGCCACACCAGCCTGCTGATCGCTGCACTCAGGAATGCCGGCAACCTTCCAGGCAGATCGGCGGATTGAGCGCGAGGCACATGATCCCGAAAGCCTGGGGCTTTCTGCTCCGGTAGTCTCCGATTCGGGATCCTGCGCTAGGCTTCTAGCGCGGCGGTGAGACCCGCCATCAGGTCGGCCTTGAGGTCCTCGATATCTTCGAGGCCAATCTGGAGGCGGATCAGCGGACCTTCATATGGACCTTTGGCGATCGTGCGGTCGCCGAGGAAGACCGGTACGGCGAGGCTTTCATAGCCGCCCCATGAATAGCCGAGGCCGAAGATCTTCAATGCATCCAGGAATGCGTGCGCCTGTTTCTGGCCGCCACCGGCAAGTACGATCGAAAAGACGCCGCTGGCGCCGGAGAAGTCTCGTTTCCACAAAGTATGGTCGGGATGGCTCGGCAGGGCTGGATGGAGCACGCGCGCGATCCCGGCCTGGGTTTCCAGCCAGCGGGCGATTTCCAGGGCGTTCTTGCCATGGTGTTCCAGCCGCACACCCATGGTGCGCAGCCCGCGCAGCACCTGATAGACGTCGTTGGGGCCAGCACAGCAGCCCAGCGCATCGAAGCCGGCGAGCAATTGCGGCCAGCATGCCTCGTTGGCCGAAACGGTGCCCAGAAGCACGTCGGAATGGCCGCCGGGGTATTTGGTGGCGGCGTGGATGGAAATGTCGACACCGTGGTCGAGAGGACGCAGATACAGCGGCGTCGCCCAGGTGTTGTCCATCATGACCACCGCACCGATGGCATGCGCCTCCTTCGAGATCGCTGGTATGTCCTGGACTTCGTATGTGTTCGAGGCTGGCGATTCGGTGAACACGATCTTGGTGTTCGGCCGAAACAGAGCCTTGATACCGGCACCGATCCGGGGCTCGTAATATTCGATATCGACGCCCATGCGCTTCAACATGGTGTCACAAAAGTGCCGCGTCGGCCGGTAGATGGAGTCAACCACCAGGACGTGGTCGCCGGCCGCGGCGAATGCGAGCAACGGCACCGTCACAGCCGCCAGGCCCGACGGCACGATGATGGTGCCGGCAGAACCCTCGAGTTCATCGATTGCTGCGGCGAGCGCGTCCGATGTGGGCGTCCCATGCGTGCCGTAGGTGTATTTCTGGCCGCGCGAATTCATCGTGGCGGCATCGGGATAGAGCACGGTGGAGGCATGCACCACCGGTGGATTGACGAAGCCGAAGAAGTCGCGCGGATCGTTGCCGCTATGAGCGAGCCTTGTGTTGATGCCCCAATTGCCGTTGTTTTTCGCCATGATCCTGCTGCCTGCTGAGGTTGGGAAGGGATAGAGCGGGCAGGACGACGGCGCAACCGCTGGATGGTTGCCAGTGTAGCGCTTCAGGTGGACCAGAAAGCGCGGAACTTGTCCTGCTTTTTGAGCAATTTGGGGTTGAATTTCGTCGATCTGCCGAAGGTTGCGGCAGTGCTAAGTGGGCGTTTGTTGGAGCGTCGATATTATTTGCTTATTGGCCGCTACGGTTCGGTCATTTTTCTTGACCTCACGGGAATTATCGCCTTCGATGCTCTTCGTGAACGGGAGCAGCTCGTGCGTCGGCTAGGAAGCCGCGTTCCGGAAGTGGGCCGGAATGGCTGATGGGGTTCGCACAAAAAATCGGGCAACGCGCCCAAACAACCGAAAAGGGTCTGAGGGTTATGAAACACATTGCAATCGGCATTCTGGCGGCGACGACGATGGGTCTGATGGCGTCCGCTGCTTCGGCCGCAAGCACTTTGGAGGCCGTAAAGGCGAAGGGATTTATCCAATGTGGCGTCAATACCGGTCTCTCGGGCTTCTCCTCGCCGGATGACAAGGGCGAATGGAAGGGGCTGGACGCCGATTTCTGCCGCGCGGTTGCAGCGGCCGTATTCGGTGACGGCACCAAGGTGAAGTTCACGCCGCTGTCGGCCAAGGAACGTTTCACGGCTCTGCAGTCGGGCGAGATCGACCTTCTGTCGCGCAACACAACCTGGACGATCAACCGCGACACCGCGCTCGGCCTGAACTTCGCCGGCGTCACCTATTATGACGGTCAGGGCTTCATGGTGAACGCCAAAAAACTGCCGGGCGTGAATTCGGCACTCCAGCTTTCGGGCGCTGCGGTCTGCGTGCAATCGGGCACGACCACCGAGCTCAACCTCGCCGACTATTTCAAGGCGAACAAGATGGAGTACAATCCGGTCGTCTTCGAGAAGGTCGAGGAAGCCAACGCGGCCTATGATTCCGGCCGCTGCGACGCCTACACGACCGATCAATCAGGTCTCTATGGTATCCGTTTGACGCTGTCGTCGCCGGGCGACCATGTCGTACTTCCGGAAATCATCTCCAAGGAGCCGCTCGGCCCGGCCGTGCGCCAGGGTGACGACCAGTGGTACCACATTGTGAAGTGGACCTATTTCGCGCTTCTGCAGGCGGAAGAACTCGGCATCACACAGGCCAATGTCGACGAGCTTAAGGCTTCGGGTGGTCCCGAAGTGAAGCGCGTGCTCGGCCAGGAAGCCGATACCAAGCTCGGCACCGATCTCGGTGTTTCCAACGACTGGGTCGTCAACATCGTGAAGGCCGTCGGCAATTACGGCGAAATGTTCGAGCGCAATGTCGGCGCCGGCAGCCCGCTCAAGATTGCGCGCGGCCTCAACGGCCTCTGGACGAAGGGCGGCCTGCAATACGCTCCGCCGATCCGCTGATCGAGAACATCGCCCGGGAGGCGGTACGCCGCCTCCCGGTTTCTCATTCAGGGGATTGACCCATGGCATCGCAGGAAGTTCTTCGCGAGGAGCCCGCTCGCGGCTCCTTGATCAATGACCCGAGGGTCCGCAGCATCTTCATCCAGGTCGTCGCCGCCCTGGCGTTGATCCTGCTCATCTGGTGGATCGTCGACAACACCATCGACAACCTTCAGCGCTTGCGCATCGCGTCCGGTTTCGCCTTCCTCAAGGGACGCGCCGGCTTCGACATCGCCGACAGCGCCATCGCTTATTCGTCGGATAACACATATGGCCGCGCCATCCTCGTCGGCTTGCTGAATACGGCGATCGTGGCCCTTGCCGGCATTATAACGGCAACCATCATCGGTTTCATGGTCGGTATCGGCCGGCTTTCCAACAACTGGCTGATCCGCAAGATTTGCACGATCTATGTCGAGGTGTTCCGCAACATCCCGCCGCTGCTGGTCATCTTCTTCTGGTATTTCGGCGTGCTGTCGGTGCTGCCGTTGCCGCGCGACAGCATCGAGTTGCCTTTCGGATCCTACCTGAACAGCCGGGGTTTTTATTTCCCGCGCGCGGTCTGGGGCGAGGGTGCATGGCTGATCCTGCTCGCTTTCGTGCTCGGCATCGCCATGTCATGGTTCGTGGCGCGCAAGGCCCGCCAGCGGCAGATGGCAACAGGCCAGCAGTTTCCGGTGTTCTGGACATCGGTGGCTTTGATCGTCGGCCTGCCGCTGCTTGCGTATGTTGCCAGCGGTTTTCCGCTTTCCTTCGACCTGCCGAAGAAATCCACTTTCAATCTGACGGGTGGCTTCCAGGTCAAGCCGGAATTCCTGTCGCTTTACCTGGCGCTCTCCTTTTATACCGCATCCTTTATCGCCGAGATCGTGCGGGCCGGCATTCGCGGCGTTAGCAGGGGACAGACAGAAGCTGCCGGAGCGCTTGGATTGCGCTCAGGGCCGATTCTTCGCCTCGTCGTCGTCCCTCAGGCGATGCGCATCGTCATTCCACCGCTAACCAGCCAATATCTCAACCTGACCAAGAACTCGTCGCTGGCCATCGCGATCGGCTATCCCGATCTGACTGCCATCGCCGGAACCGTGCTCAACCAAACCGGCCAGGCGATTGAACCCATCATGATCATGATGGCGGTCTATCTCGGTCTCAGTCTGTTGACGTCGGCCATTATGAACGTCGTCAACGCCAAGATGGCATTGGTGGAAAGGTAAGATCATGACACAGACTGATCTTTCCTGGGTCCGTACCGAGATGGCGCAGGCAATGCCTGCGCCTGCCGGAGAGCGAGGGCTGGTTGCCTGGGTTCGCAAGAACCTTTTTGCCTCGGTTGGTGACACCATCCTGACCCTGCTGGGGCTGGTACTGGTCGCCCTGATCCTGCCACCGATCATCGACTGGGCGTTCGTCCAGGCGGTGTGGACAGGTCCTGACCGCACGGTCTGCGCGACGATAGCGCAAGGCGGCATCCAGCCTGACGGTTGGTCCGGCGCCTGTTGGGCTTTCGTCAACGCCAAGTTCGGCCAGTTCATGTTCGGGCGCTACCCGCTGGAAGAGCGTTGGCGGCCGATCCTGGTCGGTATCCTGTTCGTGGCCCTGCTTGCGCCGTTGCTGATCCCGCGTGTTCCCCACAAGGGGCTCAATGCTGTGCTGTTCTTCCTGGTGCTGCCGATCGTCGCCTTCATCCTGCTGGTGGGCGGCATGTTCGGCCTGCCGCATGTCGAGACGCCGCTGTGGGGTGGCTTGCTGGTGACGCTGACGCTGTCCTTTGTCGGCATCGTTGTCTCGCTGCCGCTCGGCATCCTGCTGGCACTTGGCAGGCGTTCGAGGATGCCGGTGGTCAAGACAATCTGCATCGTCTTCATCGAGACGATACGCGGCATCCCACTGATCACAGTGTTGTTCATGGCGAGCGTGATGCTGCCGCTGTTCCTGCCCGCGGGCGTCACTTTCGACAAGTTCCTGCGCGCACTGATCGGCGTCTCGCTGTTTGCCGCGGCCTATATGGCGGAAGTGGTGCGCGGCGGTTTGCAAGCCATCCCGAAGGGACAGTACGAGGGCGCCGATTCATTGGGGCTGAGCTACTGGCAGAAGATGTATTTCATCGTGCTGCCGCAGGCGCTGAAGCTGGTCATTCCCGGCATCGTCAACACCTTCATCGGCATGTTCAAGGACACCAGCCTCGTCTACATCATTTCGATGTTCGACCTGCTGGCGATCGTGCGCCAGAATTTTTCCGATGCTTCATGGGCATCGCCGCAGACACCTGCGTCGGGGCTTATTTTCGCGGCGGTGGTATTCTGGCTGTTCTGCTTCGGCATGTCCCGTTATTCTATGTTCATGGAACGCCGGCTAGACACCGGCCACAAGCGCTGACGGCCAAGTCAGCGCCAGAATCAACCAAGGGGAAATCGGCTTATGGCCACAGAAAATGCAGTCGGCGCGGAAGAGCTGAGCGTCAACACCAAGAAGATGCATGTGTCGGACACCGACGTGGCGATCGAAATCGTCGGCATGCACAAATGGTATGGCGAGTTCCATGTGCTGAAGGACATCAATCTGAAGGTGATGCGCGGCGAGCGCATCGTCATTTGCGGGCCTTCCGGCTCGGGCAAGTCGACCATGATCCGCTGCATCAATCGGCTGGAAGAACATCAGAAGGGCAAGATCATCGTCGACGGCAAGGAGCTCACCAACGATCTGAAGAAGATCGACGAGGTGCGCCGTGAGGTCGGCATGGTGTTCCAGCACTTCAATCTGTTCCCGCATCTGACCATTCTGGAGAACTGCACGCTGGCGCCGATCTGGGTGCGCAAGATCCCGAAGAAGCAGGCGGAGGAGACCGCCATGCATTTCCTCAAGCGGGTCAAGATCCCCGAACAGGCACACAAATATCCGGGCCAGCTGTCAGGCGGCCAGCAGCAGCGCGTGGCGATCGCGCGTTCGCTGTGCATGAACCCGCGCATCATGCTGTTTGATGAACCGACCTCGGCACTCGATCCGGAAATGATCAAGGAAGTTCTGGAAACGATGGTCGGTCTTGCCGAGGAAGGCATGACGATGTTGTGCGTGACGCACGAGATGGGTTTTGCGCGCAAGGTCGCCAACCGGGTGATCTTCATGGATCAGGGTCAGATCGTGGAGGAGAACACGCCGGTCGAGTTCTTCGATCACCCGCGCCACGAGCGTACCAAGCTCTTCCTCAGCCAGATCCTGCACTGATCGCGCTGCGATAACCTAAAAGGCCTCGTTACAAGACGGGGCCTTTTGCTTGGCTGGATCAAAGCTGTCCCACGCCGAAAGGCTTTCGCGAGGTGCCGAGATGAGACGAGCCTTTCGCTTCAGTCTCCGTATCCTGGCTCTGATTGCTGTGATTGCCGTACTGGGTACGCTTATTCCACGCCCCCTTTGGTCGGCAGGTCGCGGTGAAGGCGCGGTGACGCATCGCATCTATGTGATCAGCAACCCGATCCATACAGACATCGCCATTCCGGTCGATACCGCGATCCTGGAGCGTTTCCGGTTCCTCGTTGAAGACGGTATTCCGGCAAACGGGGAAGGGGTGCGCTACCTGGTCTTCGGCTGGGGCGGTCGGGCGTTCTACCTGGAAACGCCGACCTGGTCGCAACTGAAGGCGGCACCGGTGTTCAAGGCACTCACCGTGGACGCTGCTGCAATGCATGTCGATGTCGCGGGCTCTATCCCCGAGTCGGATCCAGCTGTTGCCGGCTACGATGTCAGCGAAGCGGGGTTTACAGCGTTGCTCGACTTCATCGCCCTGAGCTTCACTCGCAACGCGGACCGACCAAAATTCATCCCGGGTGCCGGCTACGGCGTCAGCGATGGCTTCTACGAAGCAGAGGGCGCTTTCAACGCACTTGTCGGCTGCAACACGTGGACGGCCAGAGCTCTGCGGGTAGCCGGCCTCAGGACGGGTTGGTGGAATCCGCTGCCCTGGTCGCTGAACTTGTCGATGCAACTCTACAATCGCGATGAGAGTATTCTCTCACCATAGTAAGGCGCGTTTGTCAGACTTGGCGTGCAGCGCCCGTATTCGGCGCTCGCCAGCCATAAAGCCAGTCGAGATCGCCGGCGAGGCGTTGCGGCGGACGCAGCGCCAGAACGAGGTTGCGCCCCAAGGCCAGTGGACCGGAAGCATGCCAGGCAAGATGGTTGAGCGCGCCGCGCCGCGCGACCTTGGCAATGCGCGGTTTGCGCTGGTGTTCCCAATTCGTCAACGCATGGGCGATGTCAGCCGAACCCATGGCAATGCAGGCAGCGAGAGTGGCGGCGTCTTCAATCGCCATGCCTGCGCCCTGTGCCGCAAAAGGTGTCATGGCATGTGCCGCATCGCCGATTAAAGCGACGCCTTGTGGTAGTGTCCATGCCGATTTCTGGTCAACGGCATGCAGAGGCCAGGCCAACCAGGTTCCCGCCTCGGCAATCAGCTTCGCCAAGGCAGGAGCGGCACCCTTGAGCGCTCCAGTCAGGATCGCCGGATCGGCATGGCCGGACCAGTCCTCGGCGATACGCTCGCCCGCTGTAAACGCGACAAGATTGATGGCCTCACCTGCGCTGACCGGATAGGCAATGAGATGAAAACCGGAATGCAGGAAAGCGGTGACGCAGCCCGCTGCGCCTGCGGAGGCAAAGGTCCTGCCTGCCGGACTGTCTGCGGCAACGGTGACACGCCAGGCGAGTTCGCCGGTGAAACGGCTCTTGCCGGCAAGGCCGGGCAACTGTCTTACCTTGGACCAAACACCATCGGCACCGACCAAGAGCGAGCCGTCAGGCTGGATTTCGGTGCCATCATGATCGAAGGCGCTGAGAATGCTTTTTCCGCTGATGCTGACATCTTTAAGCGTCGCGCCGGTAACGAGCCGAATGCCCGCGCTTGCAGCCACTTGCGCCAGCAGGGCCGCCTGCACGTCGGCGCGATGGGCCGTGAGATAAGGTGCTCGCCAGCGCTGTTCGGCAAGGGCACCGAGCGGTATGCGCGCGCGCTCCCTCAAGCTCGACGCGTCCTTCAACACGACGGCTTCGGGCTTGACTGCCCTCGGTAAGAGCCGGTCCAGCACGCCCAGTTCCGCCAGGACGTGCGTCGCATTGGGTGAAAGCTGGATGCCGGCGCCCACGGTTTCGAGGCGAGCTGCCTGTTCGTACACCTCGACGGCGAAACCACGCTGGGCAAAGGCGAGTGCTGCCGTCAGTCCGGCAATACCGCCGCCCGCGATCACGACCGGGCGGGATCGCGCATCCATCGTCATCGCCGGGTGACAAGAAAGCTCAGGCGGCGCGGTCGACGTAGAGGCAGCCAGCCGGAACGGTTTCGGTCGCTTTCAGCTTCGCCGAATAGCGATAGAGGGTCGAGCAATAAGGGCAGACCTTCTCGTCGTCGCTGCCGAGGTCGAGGAAAACATGGGGATGATCGAAGGGCGGGTTGGCGCCGACACACATAAATTCGCGTACGCCGATCTCGATCACCGGGTGGCCCGCATCGTTCTGGAAATGGGGAATGGAACCGCCGGCCATCATAGTCTCCTTCAGCGCGTACGACATGCGTTTGAAGCATAACTGTGTTCTTTGCAAGTTCGATGAAATGAAACTGTCGCAAAACCCTGTCACAGGATAAATTGAGCCGGTTAACCGGTGTGACTCGCTGGAGAGAAAGGCGAATATGAACGAGCTCAAGCCGGTCCAGGCCGACTTCATCAATATCGAAACGGCAGGTGTCGATGGTGGCAACCCCGACCGGTTCGTCAATCGCGAGTTTTCCTGGCTGCAATTCAATCGTCGAGTGCTGGAGGAATCGCTCAACGCGAACCATCCGCTGCTCGAACGGGTCCGTTTCCTGTCGATTTCCGCCGCCAATCTGGACGAGTTCTTCATGGTGCGCGTTGCCGGCCTTGCGGGCCAGGTGCGCGAAGGCATCGCTCTGAAAAGCCCGGACGGCCGCACACCGGAACAGCAGCTCGAGCAGCTGCTGCGCGAAGTGGAACGCCTGCAGGAGGACCAGCAGAAGAGCCTGTCGGCGCTCATGGCGCTGCTCAACAAGGAAGGAATCGAAACCATCGCCGGCGATGCGTTGAGCAAGGATGAGCGCGCCTGGCTGGAAGAGCATTTCCAGGAACAGGTCTTCCCGGTGTTGACGCCGCTGTCGATCGACCCGGCACACCCGTTTCCATTCATTCCCAATCTCGGTTTTTCAATTGCGCTGCAGCTCAGGCATCGCAAGAACGGCGAAACGATGAGCGCGCTTCTGCGCCTGCCGCAAGCTCTAAAACGCTACATTCGCCTGCCGGATCGCAAGGGCCATGTGCGCTTCATTCCGCTTGAGGCGGTGGTCGGCCTCTATATCGGCAAGCTCTTCCCGGGCTATGAAGTTACCGGTTCCGGCACGTTCCGCATCATTCGCGACAGCGATATCGAGGTCGAAGAGGAGTCCGAAGATCTCGTACGGCTCTTCGAGACGGCGTTGAAGCGCCGCCGCCGCGGTTCGGTGATCCGTATCGAGTTCGACAATTCGATGCCTGGGGAACTGCGTGAGTTCGTCGCCGGCGAACTGGGCGTTTCGTCGAGCCGCATCAGCGTTTTGACCGGTCCGCTGGCACTCAGCCAGATTTCCGAAATTGTCTCCGTCGCGCGCGACGACCTGAAATTCGTGCCCTACAATCCGCGCTTTCCGGAACGCATCCGCGAGCATGGCGGCGACTGTTTCGCGGCCATCCGCGAGAAGGACATTGTCGTCCACCATCCGTACGAATCATTCGACGTGGTGGTGCAGTTCCTGCGTCAGGCTGCGGCTGATCCGGAAGTCGTGGCGATCAAGCAGACGCTTTATCGCACCTCCAATGACAGCCCGATCGTGCGCGCACTGGCCGATGCCGCGGAAGCCGGAAAGTCGGTGACTGCGCTGGTCGAACTGAAGGCGCGTTTCGACGAGGAAGCCAACATCCGCTGGGCCCGCGATCTCGAGCGTGCAGGGGTCCAGGTCGTGTTCGGTTTCCTGGAATTGAAGACCCACGCCAAGATGTCGTTGGTGGTGCGGCGCGAAGATGGCCGGTTGCGCAACTACGTGCATCTCGGCACCGGCAACTATCATCCCATCACGGCGCGCATCTATACGGATCTCTCCTTCTTCACCACCGACGCCCGCATCGCCCGCGACGTGGCGCAGATCTTCAATTTCATCACCGGCTATGCCGAGCCGACCGGCGAGATGCGTCTCGCATTGTCGCCCTATACGCTGCGAAGCCGCATCCTCGATCACATCAAGGAAGAAATCGAACACGCACGCAACGGCAAGCCAGCGCGCATCTGGATGAAGATGAACGCGCTGGTGGACCCGACAATCATCGATGCGCTCTACGATGCCAGCCGTGCCGGGGTCGAAATCGATCTTGTCGTGCGCGGCATTTGTTGTTTGAGGCCGCAGGTTCCTGGGCTTTCCGAAAACATCCGCGTGAAGTCGATCGTCGGCCGTTTCCTGGAGCACAGTCGAATCTACTGCTTTGGCAAGGGACACGGACTGCCGTCGGACGAAGCCATCGTCTACATCTCATCGGCCGACCTGATGCCGCGCAATCTCGACCGTCGCGTCGAGTGCATGGTGCCGATCACCAATCCGACTGTGCATGAACAGATTCTTGGCCAGATCATGCTGGGCAACATCATGGACAACCAGCAAAGTTTCGAAGTATTGGCCGATGGTACCTCGCGGCGGCTTGTGCCTGACGAGGGTGAAGAGCCGTTCAACGCGCAGGAATATTTCATGACCAATCCGAGCCTGTCTGGACGGGGTGACGCTTTGAAATCCCATGCGCCCAAACGCATTGCTCAGTTCAAGCGTCGCAAGAAAGACCTGGCCGGATGATGGCCGCTTCCCAGGGGCGGCTGCAGGATCGTCGCCCACTGTCGATCATCGATATTGGTTCGAACTCGATCCGCCTTGTCATTTACGAGGGGCTGGCACGTTCTCCAACGGTGCTGTTCAACGAGAAGATGCTGGCCGGTCTTGGCCGGGGCATCGTTTCCACCGGCAAGCTGGATCCCGAAGCCGTTACGCGCTCGATGGAGGAATTCCGCCGTTTCCGGGCGCTGTCGGAACAGGCCGGTGCGGAACGCATGTATGTGCTGGCCACCGCCGCCGCACGCGAGGCCATCAACGGCCCGGATTTCATCCATCGCGCGGAGCAGGTTCTGGGCACTGAAGTCCACGTACTGAGCGGGCGCCAGGAAGCTTATTATTCGGCGCTCGGCGTCATTTCCGGCTTTCATCCTGCCAACGGTATCGCAGGCGACTTGGGTGGTGGCAGCTTGGAGCTGGTCGACATCAACGGCGAGGCCATCGGGGACGGCATCACGCTGCCGCTCGGCGGTCTGCGCCTGCAGGACATGGCCAAGAATTCGCTGGCGCAAGCCACTCGTATCGCCAAAACGCAATTGGCCAAGGCAAAGCCGCTCAAGGGCGGGCAGGGCAGGGCTTTCTATGCAGTCGGCGGCACCTGGCGAAATCTGGCGCGTCTTCATATGGAGATGAACAACTATCCGCTCGGTGTCATGCACCATTACGAGATTGGCACCGAAAGCGCTTCAACCTTTCTCAAGCAGGTCGCAAAAGGCGATGTCGAAAAGGTGAAGGGCATCGAGGGCGTATCGAAGGCCCGCCGGTCGTTGCTTCCCTATGGCGCCGTGGTGCTGCAGGAAATCCTCAATGTCATGCAGCCGTCGAAGATCGTGGTTTCGGCGATCGGCGTGCGCGAAGGCTATCTATATTCTCTATTGGACGAGATCGAGCGCAAGGCTGACCCGCTGATCTCGGCTGCCGAGGAACTGGCGCGGCTGCGCTCACGCTCGGTCACCCATGCGCATGAACTGGTTGACTGGACCGGGAAGTCGTTCGAAGCGTTCGGGATCGATGAGACGCCCGACGAGGCGCGTTATCGCCGGGCAGCCTGCCTGCTGGCCGATATCGGCTGGCGAGCGCATCCCGAATATCGCGGACGACAGTCGCTCAACATCATCGCGCATGCCTCCTTCATCGGCGTCGATCATCCCGGCCGCGCGTTTCTGGCGCTGGCGAATGCCTATCGCCACGATGGCGTGTTCAATGAGAACATCGCGCCGGAGATCAAGGCACTGGCGACGCCGCGCTATCTGGAACGGGCGCGTATCCTTTCGGCGATGATGCGGGTTGTCTATTTGCTCACCGCGTCCATGCCGGGGGTTATGCCTCGTCTGCGCTGGGAAAGTCGGGGTAACGGCGCATTGGCGCTGGTTATTCCCGCGGATCTCGCCGGTCTTTACGGCGAGCGCCCGGCCGGACGGCTGGCGCAACTGGCCAAGATCACCAATCGCCGCCTGTTCCTCTCCGTGGATGGAGGCCCAAGCGTCGGAGCCAAGTGATGGCTTCAGCGTCGCCAGCCGTCGATGGATAACGCCCCTGCACCGGCTGCTGCCAGGGCGATGAAACCACCCGCGATAGCGATGTCCTTCATCAGCATCTGCCTGTGAAGGAAAGCGAGCGCCGGATCGGCGGCGCCTTGACCATAGTGACCAAGATAGCCCGCGACGAGGCAAAATGCAGCGAGCAGGAGGGCGGCGATCCGGGTCTGGAAGCCGACCAGAACGGCAAGCCCGGCGATCAGTTCGAACAGGCCGACAGTCCATGCGGAAAGATGGGGCAAAGGCAGGCCCAGGCCTGCGAAGTAGCCGGTGGCGCCGCTGATGTCGCCAAGCGTCTGGATGCCAGCCGGCACGAACAGAGCCGCCAGCAGGAGCCGAGCCAGGAGCAGCAAAAGATTTACCGGCATTGAACGCCACGCATCCAAAAACTCCCGTCCAATGCAGAGTATATTGGCCCGAGCATCCACGCCAGAAACGAAAAAGGCGCGGAGTTCATCCGCGCCTTGGTCTCTTGTCAGCCAGATCGATCAGCCGCGACGGCCGTCGATCGAGTAGGCACCGGCGCCAACCAGTGCGAGCAGCAGCAAGCCGCCGGTGATGCCGAGGTTCTTCTGCAGCATCAGCGGATTCAGGGGCTGCGAGAAATCGAGATGTGCGACTGCCGTGGCACCCAGAACGAAAACGGCCAGCACGATCGCGGCGATGCGCGTCTGGAAACCGATCAGGATAGCCAGACCACCGAGGAGTTCGACCAGGCCGACCACGATGGCGGTAACGGACGGGACCGGCAGGCCAACGCTACCGAAGAAGCCAGCGGTGCCGGCAAGGTCGGTCAGCTTTGCGTAGCCGGCAAGGATGAAGAGAATCGACAGGAGAATGCGACTGGCGAGAATGACACCGGAAGCATTCGAGCTAGCGCCGTAACCGGCGGATGAGTTGACGGACAATGTACCCTCCAATGGCAAGCGCCCCCCCGGGGAGCGCAACACAATGAAGGTAACGCAGTTTCAGCGTTCACTAAATACGATTGTCCGGCAACACATCGTTCACAGGTTGATCACGTCACCGGTCTCATCCCGGGTGCGTCATGTCTTCCGGCTTGACCAGACGATCGAAGTCGGCGTCGCTGACATAACCGCCGCCAACGGCTTCTTCGCGCAGTGTCGTGCCGTTCTTGTGCGCGGTCTTGGCGATCTTGGCTGCATTGTCGTAACCGATCGTCGGCGCCAGAGCGGTGACCAGCATCAGCGAGCGCTCCAGAGCCGCCTTGATGTTGTCTTCACGGGCTTCGATGCCGACGACACAATTGTCGGTGAAGGAGACTGCCGCGTCGGACAACAACTGGACTGACTGCAGGAAATTGTAGGCCATCAGCGGGTTGTAGACGTTAAGCTCGAAATGACCCTGGCTGCCGGCAAAGGTGAGAGCGGCATTGTTGCCGAACACCTGCACGCACACCTGGGTCAGTGCCTCGCACTGGGTCGGGTTGACCTTTCCGGGCATGATCGAGGAGCCTGGCTCATTTTCCGGCAGCGAAAGCTCGCCGAGACCCGAGCGCGGGCCCGAGCCGAGGAAACGGATGTCGTTGGCGATCTTGAACAGAGCGGCAGCCGTCGCGTTGATGGCGCCATGCGAGAACACCATGGAATCGTGCGCTGCGAGCGCCTCGAACTTGTTCGGTGCCGAGGTGAAGGCGATGCCGGTTATCTTGGCAATGTTTTCCGCGACTTTCTCGGCGAAACCGATCGGAGCGTTGAGGCCGGTGCCGACCGCTGTGCCGCCTTGCGCCAGTTCCTGCAGTCCAGGCAGCGTCAGTTCGATGCGCTTGATCGAGGATGCCACCTGAGCGGCGTAGCCGCCGAACTCCTGACCGAGCGTAAGGGGGGTGGCGTCCTGCGTGTGCGTGCGACCGATCTTGACGATGTGGTCGAAGGCCTTCGCCTTGGCTTCGAGTGCGGCATGCAGATGTTTCAGAGCCGGCAGCAGATCATGCACGATGCGCTCGGCGCAAGCGATGTGCATGGCCGTCGGATAAGTGTCGTTGGACGACTGGCTCATATTGACGTGGTCGTTCGGATGCACCGGCTTCTTGGAGCCCATGGTGCCGCCGAGCAATTCGATCGCCCGGTTGGAGATAACCTCATTGGCGTTCATGTTGGACTGCGTGCCCGAGCCCGTCTGCCAGACGACGAGCGGGAAATGGTCGTTCAGCTTGCCGTCGATCACTTCCTGTGCAGCCTGAATGATGGTCTTGCCGAGTGCCGGGTCGAGCCTACCGAGCTCCATGTTGGCTTCCGCAGCGGCGCGCTTGACGATACCGAGCGCGCGAACCACGGAAAGCGGCTGCTTTTCCCAGCCGATCTTGAAATTGCCGAGCGAACGCTGCGCCTGTGCACCCCAGTAACGATCGTTGGCCACCTCGATCGGGCCGAACGTATCGGTTTCGGTTCTGGTCTTCTCAGCGCTCACGGCCTCACTCCAATCTGATGCGGTGGCAAGGGCCTATCGCGTTGCACAAAACGCTTCAAGCGGAGATTGCGCAGCGTCGCGAACCAAATCGGTTGAAGGCAACGGGGCTGCTGCCTAACGGAGCAGCGATCGTGAAGTGGGCGAGAGCCACAGCGTTTCGATGGTTCTTGCGAAGACGAAACGCCGGCTGCTGAACTGGCTCCATGGGTCCGGCATGACCGGTGGGATGTCGGATTGCCTGTTCAGGCCAATGATGGAGACAAAGACGTTCTTGTTCTCGCGCACCGGCAGGCGAGGGAAAGTGTTCTCGGCAGGCTCGGTGACGTAAGCGCCGAGAAGGCAAGCGGACGCCTCTCTCAGAGCGGGTGCAGCCAGCGTCCGGTAGGAGGCCGCGAAATCGGCTTCAGCTCCTGGTTCGAGATGGTGGATTTCGATGCTGACGGAGGCCAGCAGGCGCTCGGACGCGGGATTTGTTGCCCCCGTGTCGTCGGTAGCCTGCCTGGAAACGAGGGGTCGTTTTAAGCCGCCCAGATCGAATCCGGATCCTGGCCAAGCTGGTTTCAGCAACAGGACATCATCCGAAGAGATCATGGTGGCGTTGGCCTGGTCTTTGTAACGTGCCCAGATCGGTCCGCCATAAAACGCTCCCAGGCTCTGTCGCCGTGCGTCCATCGAGGAAAAGCCGCGTAGCCACACGAATGTGTCGGGCCTGCCGAGGTCGCGGAATTGTCCGATGATCTTGGTGCCGGTTGCTTCCTGGGTCTCAATGAACTCGCGGTCGAACAATTCGATCAAGGTTTCGCGCTGGCCAGGGATCAATGCGTAGCGTCGCAACTCGACGACGGAAATATCCATGGCCGAGCCGGAAGCGGGCAGTGCGGTATCAAGGGCCGTCACGTGCAACTCCAAAACAGGGTGATCATCCTGTTTATAAACAAACCGGTTGCCCTGTTTTGTCAACCTGATACTTGTGTCGCCGTGATCACCTCCTGACAGTCCGTGTGCTTCATGTGGAATGGCTGAACCGGGGCAAGGATCGATCAACGAAAGGGCGATCGCCAATGCCGTCTGAACGCCAGAAACGCACAAACGATCCGGAAGGCATGCGCCAGCGCGTGCTCGACAAAACTGCGGAATTTTTCCAGACGAGAGGCTTCCACGCCACGAGCCTGGGTGACGTGATGACTGCTTCCGGTGTCAGCGGCGGCGCGCTGCACCATCATTTTCCAACGAAGAAGGCGCTTGCGCTGGCGGTGATCGAAGAACGCGTCGCCAAGGTGGTGCGCCGCACCTGGATGGAGCCGCTGCAGAACGCAGTTTCGGCGCGTGATGGCGTCAGGCTGGTCTTCGCTGCCGTCGCGGACAGGCTGGAGCGGCAAGGTTTCGTGCGGGGCTGTCCGCTCAACAACCTGGCGCATGAGCTGTCCCTGGCCGATCCGGATTTCCGAGCCGTTCTCGCCGGTATCTTTGAAGAGTGGCGAAACGCGATCGCCGACAAGATGCGGGCCGACCAGCAAGCCGGGCGTGAGATCGACGTTGATCCCGAGCGGTTCGCTGCTAGCGTCGTCGCGCTCTATTCGGGTGCCATGTCCATGGCAAAAACCGCGCAGGATTCCAGTCTGTTACGGCTGTGCGCGAGAGAGCTGGGCGAGAGTGGGAGGGACATGCTGAATTAGGCCTCCAAGGCCGATCGGCTGCCATCCTCGATCTGGAGGTGCGCGGCGGTAGGTGCAGCCGGCCGTGTTGGAAAGCTTGCAATGTCATTGCCATCTTTCACAGCCATCAGCACGAAACACCGATCTATAAAAAGCACGGACTCGATAGCAGAAAGCCGGAGGCAGCCCATATGGTCGGCTTCGCGTGGCCAACAACCATCTTCGGCATGGATGTGGTGCTCGGCGATGCGAGCGGCGACGGTGCGGGAAAAATCGCCAATGCAGACCAACGCTGGAAAATCTGAAGTCTGCCCTGTCAGCGCTCGGGATGCGCGCTAGATAGCGCAGCGATGCGGGGCGTCGATTTTTCCAGGAGCAGAGACATGACGATTACTGTTTCCGCGCGCCCGCTCGCGGGCAAGGTGGCTCTTGTCACCGGTGCTTCTTCCGGAATCGGCGAAGCGACGGCGCTGGCGCTCTCCATGGCCGGAGCTGACGTTGCGATCGTGGCCCGCAGGGCGGAGCGGTTGAAGGCGCTGGCGGAGCGCATCGAGAAGGCAGGTGGCAAGGTGTTTGCCATCGAGGCTGACATCGCCCGTGCGAACAGTGCCCAGGGCCTCGTCAACGACGTGCTGGCGCATGGCAAGCGGTTGGACATCATTGTCAACAATGCCGGCGTCATGCTTCTGTCGCCTGTCTCTGAAGCACATTCGGAGGATTGGCGGCAGATGATCGAAGTCAATCTGGTTGCGCTGATGGAGTTGACGCGGGCAGCTCTTCCTCATCTCAAGGAGAGCAAAGGCCACATCGTCAACGTGTCGTCGGTGGCAGGCCGTGTCGCCAATCCGGGCGCGGCAGGCTACGCGGCAACCAAGTTCGGTGTCGTTGCCTTTTCGGAAGCACTGCGCCGGGAAGTGTACGCCGACAAGGTACGCGTTACGGTGATCGAGCCGGGCATGGTCGAAACAGAACTCGGCGATCACATCACCAATCCCGGCATGAAGGCCAATCTCGAGCAGCGCCGGGCAGCAATGGAGCCGTTGCAGTCGGAAGATATCGCCGCAGCCGTGCTCTTTGCGGTGACACAGCCGCCACGCGTCAACGTCAACGAGATCCTGATCCGTCCGACTGACCAGGAACGCTGAGCCGGAGCGACCGCGCAGGGGCGGATAGGAAAGGTATCCGGGTGTTGCAGTTGGAGTGACTTTCTCTCCTTCAGTGCAGCTGTGCGGCAGTTCCCAGGTGGCGTAGCTTGTCCGGGTTGCGCACGATATAGATCGCGCAGATCTCGCCATTCTCGATTTTCAGTGCCGTGGTCTGCAACGTGTCGCCGCCTTCGATGGTGACGAATCCCGGCAGCCCGTTGATGAAGCAATAACGACGAAGCTCCGATCCGGTCGTTGCAAAGATCGAAACAAGGGCGTGGTGTACGCTCATCACCGCTTCGACACCAACGATCGGCTGCTCACTGGCTGGTTTCCGGCCGCCGCCGTCCGACTGCGCCACCACATCGGCGGCCAGCAGTGATCTTAGCCGGCGCATGTCACCTTGGCGTGAGGCTTGGAAAAACGCCATGGCGATCTCCAGGCCTTGCTTGCCGGACATTTCGAAGCGTGGCCGTGCCGCCCTCACATGTATGCGGGCGCGGGTCGCCAATTGCCGGCAGGCAGCGATATCCCTGCCGATGGTTTCTGCGACTTCGTCGAAGTCTGCTCCGAAGACATCGTGAAGCAGGAAGGCGGCGGGGGGGGGGGGGGGGGGGGGGGGGGGGGGGGGGGGGGCGCCCGCGGGGGGGGGGGGGGGGGGGGGGGGGGGGGGGCGGGGGGGGCGGCGGGGGGGGGGGGGGGGGGGGGGGAGGGCCCGCCCGGCTGGGGTGGTCCGGCCGCTGGCGCGTGCCCCCCCCCCCCCCCCCCCCCGCCGGCGGGGGGGGGGGGCGGGGGCCCCCCCCCCCCCCCCCCCGCCAACATCAAGGGCAAGGTAATGTCATCGATGTCGCCAGAAACGTCTGCCACCAGCGGTTCCGGCAGCCATGGGCCTACATAGGTCTCGCGTCGCCGGTGTGCGGATTTGAGCAGATCAAGGCTGAGACGCGTGACGATGCGGCGAAGATAGGCTTCCGGCTCCCGCACCGCGGCGCGGTCCACAGCCAGCCAGCGCAGAAAGGTCTCCTGGACCACATCCTCGGCATCAGCGACGGAGCCCAGCATACGATAGGCGATGCGAGCGAGTTTTGCGCGTTGCGAATTGAACGACGCGGCAGCATCCTCCTCCGGAGCGGATGCCATCAGGCAGCCTGACGGGCCGGCGAGGGCGCTTCGCTGAGGCGGAAGCCGATGCCCAATCTGTTGAAGCCGTTTACGGCGACGATCAGCAAGGTCAACCGCACCTGTTCCTCTTCGTTGAATTCGGCTTTCAGTGCCGCATAGACATCATCGGGTGCGTGTGTTTCGGAGACAAGAGTGAGTGTGTCGGTCCAGCCGAGCGCGGCGCGTTCCCGTGCATTGAACAACGGGGAAGCCCGCCAGGCATCCAGGAGGTAAAGCCGCTCTTCGGTTTCGCCGTGAGCACGGGCGACGCGCGTGTGTAGCCCAAGGTTCATGGCGCAGCCATTGATCTGCGAGGCACGCACCTTGACCAGATCCATGAGCGACGGCTCCAGGCCGGTCTCGGTGATGGCCGTACCGAAATCAGTCAGCAGCTTGATGAGGTCCGGCGCTGCGGCGAAGGGGTTCAGTCTGGGTTGCATGGTTCGTCCTTTCAGTTTCGAGGCATTCCCGAAACCAGGACGAGGCAGCGGTGGCGTCGCGTGACATCCGCCGAAAATTTTCTACCGCCGGCTCTTGCCCACTTCTGTGTTCAACCTCAAGGTCGGTAGTCACTGAACACTGCATCGATGATCCGCATTGCCAGGGCGACCTCCTCGGCACTGCGGCTGATCTGGCCCGAAACAGTGATCATTGCCTTCCATAACGTCCAGGCACGGCCTCGCGCCCAGGTGCCGTCATCGAGGGGCAAGGCGTTGCGGAAGGCACGGCGGCTTTCGTTTCGGAACAGTGTCCAGGCAATCGCCAGATCGCAGGCTGGATCGCCGATCGCCGAACTGCCGAAGTCGATAACGGCAGACAGCTTGCCATCCTTCATCAGGAGATTGCCCCAGGCAATGTCGCCGTGGACCCAGACGGGCGAGTGCTGCCATTCAGTGGCGAGCGCCTCTTCCCAGATCGCTCGAGCCGCCTTTGTGTCGATCTTGCCCTCGATCAAGCGGAGTGCTTCCCGCGTCTGGCTGTCATAAACAGTGAGCGAACCTCCCCGGAAGTAGTTCTGCGGTCCGGCCGGCGGGCCTTCGGCAGCGTCGATCCGATGGAGTGCGGCGAGGAAACCTGCCAGGTCGATAGCGAATTCGCCGAAGTCTCCGATGCGTTCGTCCGTTGCTGGCTCCCCCTCCAGCCAGCCATAGATCGACCATGACCAGGGATAGCCTTCGCCGGGCTTGCCCATTGCGAGCGGCTTGGGGATCGGCAGTGGCAGTTGCGGTGCAAGCTTCGGCAGCCAGCGTTGTTCGTTGGCCACCTGTGCTGCATAGCCAGCCGCGCTCGGCAGCCGCACACTCATTTCGTCACCCAGCAGGAAAGTGCGATTGTCCCAGCCGCCCGGCTCGACCTTGCGGATCGACAGGTGTGCCCACTGTGGAAATTGCGTGCCGACCAGCCGTCGCACCAGCGTTGTGTCGATTTCGACAGTGACTTCGGATGTACCCGACATGGCTGTCCTCCGGTGCGTGGAGCACCTTGCAAAAGAAGAAAGGGCGACATTTCTGTCGCCCTTTCCCGGATATTGCCTGAGAAGGGCAGGCGTAGATGGATTTCGTTAAAAAACCATATCGTTGCTGGTACTTACAGACAGATCATGAAAATTGTTCTGAAGCCGAAAGCGTCGCAAATATAGCGCTGAAACCGGGTCGGCAAAAGAAAAGGGCGGCATTTCTGCCGCCCTTCGTAAGCTTGAGCCGGTTGGCTGGACTTAGAAGTCCATGCCGCCCATACCGCCCATGCCGCCAGGCATGGCCGGAGCCGGGGCGTCCTTCTTCGGAGCTTCGGCGATCATGGCCTCGGTGGTGACCAGCAAGCCGGCAACCGAAGCGGCGTCCTGCAGGGCGGTACGGACAACCTTGACCGGATCGACGATACCGAAGGCGATCATGTCGCCGTATTCGCCGGTCTGGGCGTTGTAGCCGTAGGTCGCGCCCTTGTTCTCGAGCACCTTGCCAGCAACGATCGAAGCTTCAGCGCCGGCGTTCGAGGCGATCTGACGGATCGGAGCCTGAAGGGCACGACGGACGATCGCGATACCAGCAGCCTGGTCGGCGTTGATGCCGGCCGACTTGATGGCCTGGGTGGCGCGCAGCAGGGCAACACCACCGCCTGCAACGATGCCTTCTTCCACCGCAGCGCGGGTGGCGTTCAGGGCGTCGTCAACGCGGTCCTTCTTTTCCTTCACTTCCACTTCAGTCGCACCGCCGACGCGGATAACGGCAACGCCGCCAGCCAGCTTGGCGAGACGCTCCTGGAGCTTCTCACGGTCGTAGTCCGAGGTGGTTTCTTCGATCTGCTGCTTGATCTGGGCGACGCGGCCCTGGATCTCGGCCTTCTTGCCGGCGCCGTCGACGATCGTGGTGTTCTCCTTCTCGATACGGACCTTCTTGGCCTTACCGAGCATGTTGAGCGTCACGCTTTCGAGCTTGATGCCGAGGTCTTCCGAAATGACCTGGCCACCGGTGAGGATGGCGATGTCTTCCAGCATGGCCTTGCGGCGGTCGCCGAAGCCCGGAGCCTTGACGGCAGCGATCTTCAGGCCACCGCGCAGCTTGTTGACGACCAGCGTGGCCAGAGCCTCGCCTTCGACGTCTTCCGAGATAATGAGGAGCGGCTTGGAGGTCTGCACGACGGCTTCGAGAACCGGGAGCATGGCCTGCAGATTGGACAGCTTCTTCTCGTGCAGGAGGATGTAGGCGTCCTCGAGCTCGGCGATCATCTTGTCCGGGTTGGTGATGAAGTAAGGCGACAGGTAGCCGCGGTCGAACTGCATGCCTTCGACGACTTCCAGCTCGGTCTCGGCGGTCTTGGCTTCCTCAACGGTGATGACGCCTTCGTTGCCGACCTTCTGCATCGCTTCGGCGATCATCTTGCCAACCGACTCGTCGCCATTGGCCGAGATGGTGCCGACCTGGGCGACTTCCTCGGAGGTCTTGATCTTCTTCGAGGCCTTGCCGAGAGCGGCAACGACTTCGGTGACAGCGAGGTCGATACCGCGCTTCAGGTCCATCGGGTTCATGCCGGCGGCAACCGACTTGGCGCCTTCCTGCACGATCGCCTGGGCCAGAACGGTAGCGGTCGTGGTGCCGTCGCCGGCGATGTCGTTGGTCTTCGAAGCGACTTCGCGGACCATCTGGGCGCCCATGTTCTCGAACTTGTCTTCAAGTTCGATCTCCTTGGCGACGGTGACGCCGTCCTTGGTGATGCGCGGAGCGCCGAACGACTTGTCGATGACGACGTTGCGGCCCTTCGGGCCGAGGGTCACCTTCACCGCGTCGGCGAGGATGTTGACGCCGCGCAGCATGCGCTCGCGGGCATCACGGGAGAATTTTACTTCTTTAGCAGCCATTTTTTACTCCTGGGCTTTGCGCCCGAAATCAAGATTGGATGGTGCGGATAAAGGCGGTCAGCCGATGATGCCCATGATGTCGGATTCCTTCATGATCAGAAGGTCTTCGCCATTGAGCTTCACTTCGGTGCCCGACCACTTGCCGAACAGGACGCGGTCGCCGGCCTTGACGTCCAGCGGAACCAGCTTGCCGGCCTCGTCACGAGCGCCCGAGCCGACGGCGATGACTTCGCCTTCCTGCGGCTTTTCCTTGGCGGTGTCGGGGATGATGATCCCGCCAGCCGTCTTCTCTTCGGATTCAACCCGGCGAACGACCACGCGGTCATGAAGCGGGCGGAACTTCGACTTTGCCATTTGATTTCCTCGGTGCGAAAGGTGAGAAAGAATTTCCTCCGTCCGGCCCTGCCGGACCTTCGGTTAGCACTCGCCATGGGTGAGTGCTAACGTGGCGGTGAGATAATCCCGTGTCGGAGGAGAGTCAAGGAGCGGCGCGGCATCTGGCCGCATGAAATCGGCGTTTTATCCTGGAGGCTGCCTTCGCGGCAGGATGCTCGTCGGTGATACCGATCCAATATGGGCAAAACATGCTAATAAGATGTCGTCCACGAACGGGCTGATGAAATGGGTCATGCTCGACGCAGCGGCGTAAGACGGGCATCCTTGTGGATGTTCATTCGGACCCTCCGATGATGCTGAAGCGTGGTAACTCCGGTCCGGTCCGAATGGACAACCTCCTGAAAGCGCACAGCTAGTCGAAGAACGTGCGCAACTGGCTGTGAATGATCGACTTGTAGTCGTCGAGCGTACGCTGTCCTTCCGCCCTGTCTTGTGTCAATGCCAGCCGCACGACGCCGCCGGCGAGCTGAAAGAACAGAAACACCAGGCGTCGAAATTCGTCACGCCGTTCGTACTTCAGCAGATGGATGACCTGACCGCAGAAGATATCGGCCTGATGATGTGTCTCGGCGATGTCGAGATTCTGAAGTGCCTTATCGGCCTGGATGGCGTTCTGCAGGTCCTGGATGGCGGGGTCTCCAGCGACGCGCTGGTAATAATCGTCGAGCATCCGATCGGACGCGGCGATCATGCTGTCCAACCCATCGATGTCGGTGACGATTTCCTGCTGACGCGCCCGAGTAACTTCGGAAAAGCGTTCGTAGAGCGTGGCCAGGATGGCCGACTTGTTGGGGAAGTAGTGATAGACGGTGGCAATCGGCCCGCCGGCTAGCGCGCCCACCTCCTTCATGGTCACGGCGTCAATGCCTTTCTCGCCGATCAGCCGCTTGGCGGTGGCCAGGATCGCGTCGATGCGCTCCCGGCTGCGTTCCTGTTTCGGCCGGCGCCGCAATTGCGACCCAGCGGCTGCTCGCTTGGACTGTTTCATGAGCCGGCTGTCCACATTGAATGCCCGTCGCCAAATCCGCATTGACAGGAAAGATGATCATGTATCAGTTTTCAAGATGCTGATTGAGTGTCAGCTTTTGGTTTGAGGCAACGGACGTTGGGAGGCGCCTGTGGACTCGACAAGTTCCGTGGATAGGGGAGAGGCAGACTGGCTTGTTGGCAATCCGACACGCCAGCAGCTTGCCGCATCCCTGTGGGTTGGTTCCGTTGGGCTGCTTGTGCTCGGTCTGCAGCCGGTGCTGCTCGGGGCGCTATTCACACAAGGTCATGTCACCGGTGATGAACTCGCACTGGTGGCAACCGCCGAACTGATCACCATCGGTATCGGCTCGGCCATCGTGGCCATGGCGCTCCCGGCGCGCAACATGCGTGGAAAGAGCGCGATCCTGCTGATCCTCCTGGCACTGGCCAATGTCTGGACGGCCCGCTCGGCGGGCGCAAACATGTTAATCGCTGCCCGTGCCGCAGCTGGCCTCGCCGAGGGCGGGTTGGTGGCGGTTGCAACAGAACTGATTGCGCGGTCGCGCAAGGCGGAGCGCATCGGCGGTTATTTCGTATCGTTGCAGACCCTTGCCCAGTGCGTTCTGACGCTGCTGCTCACGCTTGCGGTGATCCCGGCCTACGGCGCAAGTGGTGGTTTCATGGCCTTGGCCGTGGTTTGCGTGTTGTCGCTCGTGGTTGCACAAGCGGTGGCCGATGATTACGCAGACCTGCCGAGGGACGAACATTTCTCGAATGTGCTGACACCCGGCGCAATCACCGCGCTGCTTTCCATCTTCTGCTACTTCATGTTCTTCGGCTCGGTCTGGGCCTTCCTGGAACCACTCGGCGCCCAATACGGCATCGACGGCCGCACGGTTGGGCTGATTGTCTCGGCGAGCCTGGCCGCGCAGATCTCGGGTGCGATGACGGCGACCGTGTTCGAAGCACGCATCAACTATCGGGTCGCCATCATCGGCGTCGGTGTCGTCGCGGTGCTTGCGTGCGTGGTGCTGGCCAGCAAGCCAGCGTTGACCGCTTTCTGGGCTGCCGCGCTGGCGATGGGTTTTATCCTGCTCTTCGTTGTTCCCTATCAGATCCGGCTGGCGATCGCAGCGGACGAAACACGTATGGCAGCCCTTCTTGTCCCCGCGGCGCAACTGTTCGGATTGGCGCTCGGGCCTGTCGCCGCTTCGCTGCTCATCGATGAAGGCGACTTCCGCGCTGTGCCGGAATTCGCGGCTGTCAGCGTCATCGCCTCCGTTGCGTTGCTTGGCCTGTTTGTTGCGCTGGCGCGTCGGCGCGCTGCAGTCTGAGGCGAGGACAGCCATGACTGACACTGCACGCTGGACGAATTGGTCGGGCTTCGTAGAAGGCTCGCCACGGCGGATTTTGAACCCCGATAATCTCGATGGTGTTGTCGAAGCGGTGAAGACGGCACCGGGTCCATTGCGCGTGGTCGGGGCAGGACATTCATTCACACCGCTCGCCCTGACGGACGGCACGATGCTGTCGCTGGAGAAATTCCAAGGGCTGGTTTCGCACGACACAGCCGCCAACGTTGCGCGGGTTCGTGCCGGCACAAAACTCGGCTCGCTGATGCGGCTGCTGCAGGATATCGGCCAGGGTCTGCCCAATATGGGCGATATCGACAAGCAGGCAATCGGCGGGGCACTTGGAACGGCAACCCATGGTTCGGGCCGTAGGTTCGGCGCTTATCATACACAGCTCGAGGCGATGCAGTTTGTCGATGGGCGCGGCGAAGTACGCGAACTGACATTGACCAAGGACCGCGACATGATCCACGCTACCGGCGTGGCGCTTGGCGCTTTCGGCGTGCTGACCGAGGTGGCGCTCAGGAACATCCCGACCTATAGGCTGCATCGGCGCAAATGGGTGCTGCCGATCAAGGAGATGCTAGCCGAATTCGAGCCGATGATGGGCGCCCATCGCTCGGCGGAGTTCTACTACGTCCCGTTCTCCGGCCATGCGCAATTCATTGCCAGCGACCTGTCCGACAAGCCGGTGAGCCCGCGGCCGCCGGAGGAGGATGAAGAGGGATTGGCGACGCTGCGCAAGTTGCGCACGATGCTGCGTTTGGCACCTTGGTTGCGCGGAATGATCATCCGCTCCGTGATGGCCAGGCTGCCGGCGGAAGACTATGTACAGGATTGGCTCAACGTCTACGCCAGCGATCGCCGCACCCGCTTCAACGAGATGGAATATCACCTGCCTTTCGAGGAAGGACCTAAGGCGCTGGCCGAGATCGTCGAACTGACCGAAAAGCGCTTTGCGGAGGTCTATTTCCCAATGGAGGTCCGCTCGGTCGCGGCCGATGAGTTCTGGTTAAGTCCTTTCTACAGACGCCCGACTTGCTCGATCGCTATCCACCACGATGCGGCCAACGATCCGCGGCCTTTCATGCGGGCCGCTGAGCCGATCTTCCGCAAATATGGCGGGCGTCCGCATTGGGGGAAGATGCACAATCTGAAGGCGGCGGATTTCGAGGAACTTTATCCGCGCTGGAAGGACGCGATGGCGGTGAGACGGGATATCGACCCGGAAGGCCGTTTTGTTTCCCCCTATATGGCAGACCTGTTCGGGTTGAAGTGATGGACGCCCATTTCCTGACGATAACGGCTGCGCTGCGCGAGGCAGGACTGTTCAAGCCTTGCCTCGTTCTGGACCTGGATCGGCTTGATGCCAATGTCGCTCTGACCCGTCAGAAGCTGGCACCCGAGTTCGCACTCAGGCTGGTCGACAAATCGCTGCCTTGCCTTCCGCTTCTTTCCCATATTGCCAATGCACTTGGCTCTACGCGGTTCATGACCTTTCACCTGCCGATCAGCGAGGTGGTTCTCAAGGCTTTTCCGAAGGCGGATCTCCTGCTCGGCAAGCCAATGCCGGCTGAGGCCGCACGACAGGTGCTGTCGCGCAGGGATGACGACTGGAAACGCGTCTGTTGGCTGATCGATACGGAAGCGCGGCTGGAGCAATATATGGTGCTGGCGGAGGCGCTGGGTTGCGACCTTCGCATTGCCTTCGAGGTCGATGTCGGCCTGCATCGTGGCGGTATTGCGGAACCGGCCGCGCTGACTCGATTTTTGCAGCGGGCGCGCCAGCATCCTCTGCTGCATTGCGAAGGCATCATGGGCTACGAAGCCCATGCGCCGCATATTCCGAAACTGTTCGGCGGGCCGGAAAAAGCGCTGGCGGAATCTGTGGCCGCATTCCAGACCTTCGTTGCCTGTCTTGAGCCCGGTGAGCGGCAGATCCTGAACACCGGCGGCTCGAAAACAGCGCTGCTGCATGGCGTGCGGACGCAGGCGAATGAAGTATCCATCGGTTCGGCTTTTGTCCTGCCAAGCGATTTCGACACGGCCGGTCTGGTCGGCTTCAAGCCCGCTGCCTTCATCGCAACGCCGGTGCTGAAAGTGGTGGAAGCGCAAATGCCAGGGCCGGCTTTCGTTGGACGTATGTTGCAGGCGTTTGGGCGTTTTCCGCGGCGCGGCTGCTACATCTACGGTGGCAAGTGGATGGCGAAGCCGGTCTTTCCCAGCGGGGCGCGGGAGGAAGCGACGCTTGGCCAATCCTCCAATCAGCAGTTCATGGCGCTACCCGACAATACGACTCTATACCCGGACGATTTTTTCTTCCTGCGCCCAACCCAGTCCGAATCCGTCCTGCAGCAGTTCGGTGCCATTGCCGTGTTTTCCCAAGGACGTATCATTGAGCAATGGCCGGTTCTTCCGGTGGGCTGACTTATGATCGTTTAATGGTCGAGAGGGGCTTGATCGTTGCTTTTGGCATCCATATATTTGACTTAGTCAACAATTTGGTTGACGCCGTCTGGCGCCGCCAATCCCTTGAGGTTCTCATGTCTGCTTTTTCCAGCCCCCGTAACGAGGAAGTTGCCTGCGTGCGTGCGTTCAACCGTTTTTATACGCGCCAGATCGGCCTGCTGGAGGAAGTGCTGCTGAAGAGCCCATTTTCCCTGAGCGAAGCGCGGGTCCTGTTCGATCTTGCCCAGCGCGACGGTCAGAGCGCGGCTGAATTGGGGCGTGAGCTCGGGCTCGATGCCGGCTATCTCAGCCGCATGCTGAAGAAGTTCGAGGAGCGTGGCCTCGTACAGCGTCAGGCGCAGGCCGACGATGCCAGGCAGTCTGCAATCGTATTGACCGAGGCGGGCAGGCAGGCATTCGCCGGTCTGGATGAAGCGTCCAACCGCGAGATCGGCGTCATGCTCGATCGGCTGCCGGCCGAACAGCGTGAAACGCTGGTAACGTCTATGATGACGATCATGCGATTATTGGGCGAGGGGGGCGAACCCAAGGTACCTTACATCTTGAGACCGCTGCAGACCGGTGATGTCGGCTGGATTACGCACCGACAAGGCCTGCTCTACGCGCAGGAGTATGGCTGGGACGAAACCTATGAAGCGCTGGTAGCCGAAATCCTCGCCGGTTTCGTCAAGTCTTACAATCCGAAGAAGGAGCGCGCCTGGGTTGCGGAACGCAACGGCGAAGTGGTCGGTTCGATCTTCGCCGTCCACCAATCCGACGATGTGGCAAAGCTCAGGCTGCTTTATGTCGAGCCGGCTGCACGGGGGCTTGGCATTGGCCAACGACTGGTGGATGAATGCATCGCCTTTTCCCGCTCGCGCGGCTACAAGACGCTCACCTTGTGGACCAACGACATTCTCGTTGCGGCACGGCGCATATACCAGACTGCAGGTTTCAAGCTGGTCAAAGAGGAGCGCCACACGTCCTTCGGCAAGGACCTTGTCGGTCAGATCTGGAACCTCGAACTCTAAGCCTGTCCGCGGCGAACGAGGGCAGGGCTGCAACATTGTTCTGTTCCTCCAGTGCCGAGCGAACGACCATCCCTGTGCCTGCCATACACGGGGCATCACTTTGCTTTTCCCGGGCGAGCCGACGCGCGAAACTTCAACCATTCGGTGCAATCGAGCTGGAGGTGAGTGATGGCTTTTCGCTTCAAGGATGTTTTCAACAACACGCAAAGCGCGCTCGGCGCCGATGCCAGCCAGGCGACGGCGACTTTTCAAGCGCACTCGCAACTCGCCGACGGCTTTCGTTCAAACGTGGCGATCCGTCAGTTCAGCGTTGGTGTGGACGAGCCACCGGCGCTGGCAGGCCAGGATACGGCGCCAAACCCGGTCGAGTATATTCTGGCGGCGCTGGGTTCATGCCAGGAGATCACATATCGGCTCTATGCGGATGCGCTCGGTATTCCGCTGAACAGCGTTTCTGTTCAGTTGAGCGGCGATGTCGATCTGCGCGGGTTCTTCAGTGTCGATTCCAATGTGCGGCCGGGCTACCAACACGTCCGGGCGGAAGTTTTTATCGATAGTCCTGCGCCGGAAGCAGATATCGCTCGGCTCAAGGAAACTGTCGACCGCCATTGTCCGGTACTCGACATTTTGCGCAATCCCACGCCGGTCGAACTGCAGCTTACCAGGAGGGTACAGCAGGTCGCGGCGGAGTAGGGCGCCGACCTGGCCAGAACGCCGTCGGGCCTTAGTCCAGATTTGAAATTTGTCAGGGTCGATCCAAAGGGATCGGCCCTTTTTTCATGGTGTTGAACGTATGCATCCCCGTCAGCATGCTCGAGCGCTTGTGCATGACTGCCATGCAAATTTGCCCGATCACGTCTTTGGTGATCAGCTTGAATAGTAAGCATGCTTATTATATATCGCGCTTATGACTTCGAACGCGGAACATACGCTTGGCTTTCTGGTCCACACAGTGGGCCGGTTGTTGCGCAAGCGCCTTGAGCAGATGGCGGTGAACACCAGCTTGTCCGCCGCCCAATGGCGGCTGCTGTTTTCGGTCGCCAAGGAAGAAGGGACAACGCAGGCGCGTATCGCCGAGTTTTTGGAGATCGAGCCGATCAGCGTTTCGCGCATGCTCGATCGCATGGAGCAGGGCGGATGGGTTGAACGGAGGCCCGACGCCAGCGACCGCCGCGTAAGGGCGATCTTCCTCACGGAACTCGGGCGGGAAGCCTTTTTGTATGTGAAGAGTTTTGCGGGCGAGGTGACCGAAGAGGCATTCGCCGGCATTTCGAAGGCTGACCAGAAGATCATCATGCAGGGGCTCGAGAGGGTCATCGAGAACCTGAACAACAGCATAACGTCCTCCCAAGACGTTGAAGACGGCACCGAAGCCAAGACCTTAGAAAGCGCACACCAATGAACGCCGTGTCCAAGATCGATGAGAAAGACGCTGCCAAGCTCGAGATGGAGCAGCCTGCACCAGCCACCCAGCCGGTAGTCGCAGCTCCGCCTCCGGTAGAGACGCTGGCGGTGTCGCAGAAAAAGAAATCCCGCGGCTTGCGCTTTTTCCTGATGGTTTCGGTGCCACTCGTCCTGGTGGCCGCTGGTGGCTACTACTGGGTGACCGGTGGCCGTTATGAAGAGACTGAAAACGCCAATCTGCAGCAGGCGACGCTTTCGATCGCGGCCAATGTTCCAGGCCGTATCGTTGAAGTGAACGTTGCCGACAACAAGCCGGTCAAGAGGGGGGATGTGCTGTTCGCCATCGATCCTGAACCTTACAAAATCGCTCTCGCGCAGGCCGACGCCGCGGTTGCCAATGCCCGGCTCAGCGTCGAGCAGTTGCGTTCTTCCTACCGCCAGGCTCAGGCCAAGGAGCTGTCGGCTTCGAGCGAAGTCACCTATGCACAATCGCAATATGACCGCGCCGTCGACCTGGTAAAGAAGGGCATCAACCCGCAATCCACCCTCGACCAGGCCCGTAATGACCTGGACAAAGCCAAACAGGATCTTTCCGTTGCCGCTCAGGGCATCGATAGCGCCAAGGCTGCCCTTGATGGCAATCCCGATATCGCCACGGACCAGCATCCGACTGTGCTGGCCGCGCTTGCCGCCCGCGACAAGGCTGCTTTCGATCTTTCGCAAGCGACTGTCAGGGCTCCCGACGATGGTGTCGCTTACAAGGCCGCGTCCTTCCGGGTCGGCCAGTATGTCAGCGTTGGTACGCCATTGTTTGCGCTGGTCGAAACCGGGGACACCTGGATCGACGCCAACTTCAAGGAAACGCAGCTCACTCGCATGAAGCCCGGCCAGAAAGCCGAGGTGGTGCTCGACACCTATCCGGACAAGACCTTCGAGGCCACTGTCCAGGCGATCGGCGCAGGCACAGGCGCACAGTTTTCGCTGCTGCCGGCTCAGAATGCGACCGGCAACTGGGTGAAGGTGACGCAACGCATTCCGGTACGGCTGCAACTGGACAATGAAGATGCGGATCTGGCCCTGCGCGCCGGCATGAGCGCGTCGGTCACGGTCGATACCGGTGTTTCGCGCGGCTTTGGCGGTCTGTTCGGCCACGCCTTTGCAGGCGAGGCCAAATAAACCGGTGTTTTGAACCTAGTTTGACGAGGAGGATCGGTTTGCCGGCGAGGCAGGACGGATAAGCAGGTCGTCGCGGCGTAAAACGACGTCGCCCGGCCAGTCCACTCTCGTCCCGACCCGCACCAGGTTTCCGGGTGGCAGGCGCCTCAATGCGGGCGCTGGCCGTTAAACCCCCAAAACGGCCGGCATTTCCCATTTGGGTTTGCCCTGCCGCCCGGAAAGCCACTTGGAAACATCGGCGCCGATCATTCCAACTGGACGATATTGCCATGAGTGCAGAGCAAACCTTTCGCGAAGTCCCGAACCGCGGGCTGGCCACAGTCGCCATCATGGCGGCAACGGTCATGCAAGTGCTGGACACCACCATCGCCAACGTCGCTCTGCCGTCGATGTCGGGTGACCTCGGAGCTTCTCCCGATACGATCAACTGGGTGCTGACCTCCTATATCGTCGCCGCTGCCATCGTTACGCCGATGACCGGCTGGCTATCCGACAAGTTCGGTCGCAAGGAGCTGTTCCTCGGTTCGGTAGTCGGCTTCGTCGTCTTTTCGCTGCTGTGCGGTATCGCCTGGAGCCTGGAGACAATGGTGCTGTTCCGCCTGCTGCAGGGCGTGTTCGGAGCATCGATCGTGCCGCTCTCGCAGCTCTTCCTGATGGACATCAATCCCAAGGAGCGACGCGGGCAGGCAATGGCGATCTGGGGTGCCGGCATCATGGTCGGCCCTGTTGTCGGGCCAACTTTGGGTGGATGGTTGACCGACAGCTACAATTGGCGCTGGGTGTTCCTGATCAACCTGCCGGTCGGTATCGTCGCGTTCCTGGGTATGGCGGCGTTCCTGCCCAGTATCCCGAAGCGCTTGCGCGGTTTCGACTTCTTCGGCTTTGCCATGCTGTCGCTCGGCGTCGGTGCGTTGCAGCTGATGCTCGACCGTGGACCTGACGCCGACTGGTTTTCTTCAACCGAAATCTGGATCGAAACCGGCCTCGCGCTGATTGGTTTCTGGGTGTTCATCGTCCACACCGTCACTGCGGAGCGACCGTTCATCGACGCCAAGATCTTCCGTGACCGCAATTTTGCGGCGGCACTGGTGTTCATCTTCATCATCGGCGTCATCCTGCTTGCCGGCATGGCGCTGCTGCCGCCGATGCTGTCGGCCATTTTCGGTTACCCGACGGTGACGACGGGCATGGTGATGGCGCCTCGCGGCGTCGGCACGATGATCTCGATGCTGGCGGTCGGGCGACTGATGAAGATGATCGATCCGAAGAAGCTGATCTTTTTCGGCATGCTCCTCACAGCCTATTCATTCTACATGATGTCCGGCTTTACGCCGCAGATGGATGCCTGGCCGATCGTCACGTCGGGGGTAGTCCAGGGCCTGGGGCTCGGCCTGGTATTCGTGCCGATTTCGACGATGGCGTTTTCGACGCTCAACCCGGGCAATCTGCCGGACGCGACATCGCTGTTCACGTTGGTGCGCAACATCGGTTCCTCGATCGGCATCTCAGCCTTTACTGCGGTGCTGACGCAGAATACCCAGATCAATCACGTCGAGTTGTCGGCCTTCATCAACCCGTTCAACCCAACGTTCTGGGCGGCCAATCCGACGGCTGCGATGGGTGATCGGACCGCGTTGTCGCAGGTCGATGGCATGGTCAATATCCAGGCGCAGATGATCTCCTACGTCTCCGATTTCAAGCTGATGGCACTGGTGACCGCATGTGCGATCCCGCTGCTTCTGCTGCTGAGATCACCGAAGCAGGCTCCCGCGGGCGGTGCGCCGGCGGTGCATATGGAGTGAGTAGCGAGATAGAGAGTAGCGAATAGTGAGCAGGGCGAGTTTTGCGCCCTATTCGCTACTCTCTAATCACTATTCGCTCGTCATTTCCCCATCACCAATGCCCAGTAGCGCCAATCCGGCCGCTTGGCGTCTGTCACATAGGCAAGACCGAAGCGTGTGAAGCGTGGGTCGAGCATGTTGCGGCGGTGCGGTGGTGAATTCATCCACATGTCGAACAGGCGCGTGAGGTCCATGCGACCCTGCGCGATGTTCTCGGCCGCCGCTCCTGCGATGCCGTTGCCGGAAACACGCGAAGCGAAATCCTTGCCCCAGCCAGTTGTGTGTTCCATCCGACCCGCGCCAGCCATATAGCGCGCCTGCTGCAAGGCAGCTTGCTCGAGTTGCGAGTCCGGGGCCATATCAGGCAATCCAGCGCTGGAGCGGATCTTTCCGACCAGTCCGGACGCAGCCACGGATGCACCACCGCCTTGTCCGGTGGGGCGCAATGTGCCGCAGCCCGCGAGGAGGCCAATGAGACCGCCGCAGGCGGCCGTGATGAATATGCGGCGATCGAGTTGAGAAACAGGCATGATAAGGCTGCGAGCGGAGTGAGAGAGGGCTGTCTTGTCCTGCATAATGGCGATCATGGCTTTTAGCAGGCAGGACCTGTCCGAACTCAACAATCTGTGACCGGGGCAGCGCGACAATCTGGCCGAAAACTGCTAGTCTCCCCGCGTTCATTGAGTGGCAGCCACGGGCGGCCATCCTGGCGATGACCGCCCTCCAACCCCCCGGGAGGAAGGTAATGGCCGATTTTCACGTCATGGCTGGCGCACACGGGCTCGAACTGCCGACTGTGCGTCGTATCACCATTTCGGATCTTTTCGATGCATTGAGGCGTGGCGCCGAGGATTTCTGGGCCAAGCCATCGCATTATGTTTTCCTTGGCCTGATCTATCCTATCGTGGGTTTGATCCTGACGCAGTGGTCGTCCGGTTCAAATGCCATCCAACTCGTCTATCCGTTGATGACCGGTTTTGCGCTGGTCGGTCCATTCGCGGCGATCGGTCTCTACGAGATGTCGCGGCGGCTCGAACGCGGTATGGATACCTCTTGGAAGCGGGCATTTGATGTGCGCCATTCGCCGGCGCTGCCGTCCATCGCGGTCATTGGCATCATGCTGATGGCAATCTTCCTTTTGTGGTTGTTCACCGCGCAATCCATCTATACGGCCTATTTCGGCGAGCAGCCGCCGACTTCGATGGGAACCTTCGTTCGCGACGTCCTGACGACCAGCCATGGTCTGGGGCTGATCCTGTGGGGCAACATTGTCGGATTCTTCTTCGCGCTCGTGGTTCTGGCCACCACGGTGATCGCCTTTCCGCTGCTGCTTGACCGTGATGTCGGCGTGGTTTCGGCGACCGAAACCTCGGTCCGCGCTGTTGCCATGAACCCGGTACCGATGCTGGCATGGGGCCTGATCGTGGCTGTGCTACTGGTGATCGGCTCGATCCCGCTCTTTGCCGGTCTTGCCATCGTCATGCCAATCCTCGGTCACGCCACCTGGCATCTCTACCGCAAGGTAGTGGAGCCGGAACCGAGGGCAGACCGGCGGCCGATGTAGGCATCAGTCGGTCGGTAATGACCTAGCGCTGGCTTTCGGTCGCCATCCGAACAGCCAGCGCTGCCAGCACCGTCCCCATCAGCCAACGCTGGATCAGCATCCACAGCGGGCGGCCTGCCAGGAACACCGCTATCGAACCGGCTGTAATGGCGATGATCGCATTGACCGACAGGCTGATCGCGATCTGGGTCACGCCCAGCACCAGAAGCTGCGACAGCACCTGGCCCTTTTCTGGGTCGATGAACTGCGGCAGCAACGACAGGTAAAGCACCGCGACCTTCGGGTTCAACAGGTTGGTCATCAGCCCCATCATGAAAAGCTTGCGCGGCCGGTCGCGTGGCAGTTCGCGCACTTGGAAGGGCGAACGCCCACCGGGTCGAAGCGCCTGCCATGCGAGATAGAGCAGATAGAGTGCGCCGGCCAATCGCAAGGCGTCATAGGCATAAGGAACTGCCAGCAGTAGGGCGGTGATGCCGAAGGCCGCGGAGAACACATAGAACAGGAAGCCAACGGCGACGCCGCCGAGTGAGATCAGACCTGCTTTTGCTCCTTGTGAGAGCGAGCGCGAGATCAGATAGATCATGTTCGGGCCGGGCGTCAGCACCATGCCGAGGCAGATCAGCGCGAAGGCAATGTGATTGGCGGTATCGGGCACGCTTGTCCCCCAAAAGAAGCGCCACTCTGGCAGCGCCGGCGGAAACTGCATCTTTGCCGTGTGTCTCGCAAGGGCATGTCTCGTCGGTTGATTGCGCCAGTTCCGGTTCCCCCATGGCCATTGTCATGTTTAGGCAAAAGCTGGTGACATGCGGAAAGGCTTCGGCTAATCCGGGCCGTCCCGGCCGTGTTCGAAATTCAAGCGCCAACGGCCGGAAACCCAACCGCTGCCTTTCCCTGGGATACCATGACGGAACTTTTTGAGACGATCGAGACCTTGACCGCAATGTCCGGCCGTTATGACGCGCTTTTGTGCGACGTCTGGGGGGTGGTTCATAATGGCGAGACGCATTTTCCGGCCGCTGCCGCTGCCTTGGCCAAAGCGCGCAAGGCAGGCGTTGCAGTTGTGCTGATCACCAATTCGCCTCGACGTAGCGCCGATGTGATCGCGCAGATGCGACTGATCGGCGTACCGGACGGCACATTCGATCGTGTCGTAAGCTCCGGCGACGTTACGCGCGATCTGATCGCAGAGGGCCCGCGCAAAGTGTTCCACCTCGGTCCTGACCGCGACATGAACATCTATGACGGGCTGGACGTGGAAATCGTCGAGGAATTCGAGGCGCAGGTCGTCGTCTGTACCGGTCTTTTCGACGATGAGGCGGAAACGCCGGAAGACTACAAAGAGATGCTGACCAGGTTGCGTGCCCGCAATCTCCCGTTCATCTGCGCCAATCCCGATATCATCGTCGAGCGCGGCGAAAGGCTGATCTGGTGCGCCGGCGCACTCGCCAGAGACTATGCGCAGCTCGGTGGCCGCACGCTGATCGCCGGTAAACCACACGCGCCGATCTATGCGGCCGCGATGCAGGCCGCAGCGGAAGTGCTCGGCCGTGACATTCCCCGCAGCCGCGCACTAGCCATCGGCGACGGCATGATGACTGACGTGAAGGGCGGGGCCGATAATGGCTTCGATGTGCTCTATGTTTCCGGAGGTATTCACGCCCGGGACTATGGCGATCCACTGCAGCCCGATCCGGTGCAGCTTGCCGCCTTCCTCGGAAAGCACGGCTATCGGCCGGTTGCCGTCATGCCGCGGCTGAAATAGGAAGGCCGGCATGGATAAGCCGTTCGAGCGCATTCCGGGCGACACGGTGCTGCCGGCACGTCTGCGAGGCGGCGTGGTCGCGATCGGCAATTTCGACGGCGTGCATCGCGGTCACCAGGCCGTGCTTCAGCAGGCTCTCGACGAAGCCCGCCGACGCGGCGTCCCGGCGCTGGTGCTTACCTTCGAACCTCATCCACGTGCGGTCTTTCGGCCGGATGTGCCGCTTTTCGTTCTAACGCCGCCGCCGGTGAAGGCTAAGCTCCTGTCCGATCTGGGGTTCGACGCGGTGATCGAACAGGAATTCACACGTGAGTTCTCGCAGCGTTCGGCCGAATCCTTCATCACCGACATTCTGGAGAACAATCTCGGCATCTCCTGTGCGGTGACCGGCTTCGATTTCCATTTCGGCAAGGACCGCCAGGGCAACCCGGTTTTTCTAGCTGAGGCAGGAAAACGTCACGGTTTTGGCGTCGTGCAGGTCGAGGCATTCTGCGATGAGGGCAGCGAGGTAGTCTCCTCCAGCCGCATCCGCGGGTTGCTCGCGGAAGGCAAGCCGGAAGAGGCAGCAGGCTTGCTCGGCTATCGCTTTACGGTCGAGAGTGAAGTGATCGGCGGGCAGCAACTCGGCCGCACGCTAGGCTTTCCGACAGCGAATATGAAGCTTTCGTCCCAAACCACTCTAAAGGAAGGTATTTATGCCGTCCGCTTTCGTCGACAGGATGGCTCGATCCATGATGGCGTGGCGAGTTTCGGCCGTCGTCCGACTGTGGACGACAACGGCGCCCCTTTGCTCGAAACGTTCCTCTTCGATTTCTCGAACGGTCTTTATGGCGAGATTTGCGAGGTTTCGTTCTTCGGCTATCTGCGCGGCGAGGTGAAGTTCGAAGGACTTGATCCACTCGTCGCCCAGATGAAGCGCGACGAGGCTGAGGCGAGGGCGCTTCTGGCCGGTGTCAGGCCGCTGTCTACCCTCGACGCGAAGATCGCATTCTAGAGCGCCGCGCCTTCATCCGGACGAGGCGTTCTCCAGATACTTTCTGAACCAGCGTATCGCACGTGCCGAAAATCGTTTCCGGCTTTCCCGTCCAGCCTAGGCGCGGCTGTTTTTCAATCCAAGGCCAAATGCTATGTAGGTCCAGCCTTGGAAAACCAGGTCGATGGCCAGGAACAGTCCAAGCACCCACAGGCTGTTGACCGGCCATTGCAGGGCTATCAGCAGACCAGCGAGCGCGGTAACCACACCTCCGGCTATAATCCAGCCCGAACCCTTTTCGGCACGATTTTGGTAGCCGATGGTCGCTCTGATCAGGCCCGACGCGACGAGTGCGATCGCAAGCAGGAGGGTCAATACGGCTGACGCCAGGAGCGGGTTGTAGAAGGCGAAGAAGCCGGCGACGGCATAAAGCAAGCCATTGAGCAGCCAGTAGAAGAAACGTCCCCAGGTCTTCACGCCGAAAGCATGGATGACCTCGATGGCGCCGGCCATCAGCATCAACCAGCCAACGAAGTAGACCGAGGCGACCGTCGCAATGAACAGATTGCCGAAGGCGATACCACCAAAAACCAGCAACAAGACGCCGAGAGCCACGAACCATCCCCATTTGGAACGGGCTTCGCCGATTACATTCTTCAGCTCTTCCGTGGGCAGAGTCATGGCCGTCCTCTCCAAGATTGTGCCTGTCACAAGGCGGACGATAACTCTGTGCCAATATGACGTCCAGTGACGGAGCTGAAACCGAATGTGTTTGAAAATCGGGGATTTAAATCAAATTTTACCAACAGGCCCGCATAGACAACGCAACGGTGAGTTGTGCATGGTGTTGTGATGAGTCCTGCAAAGTCCCTTCCGGCGGCCATTGCCGCTGTTGTCCTCTTTGCGCCGGTCAGCGCACGCGCCGAGGGTGATTTCTTCGGCTGGATTCGCGGCGATTGGTATCTGGAGGTCGGCGTCACCGGCCTCGTCGCTCCGAATTTTGAAGGCGGAAAGAAATATCTGCTGGGCGCAGAGCCGATCATCTCTCTCGGCAAGGCCGGCGGGGACACGCGCTTTTCCTCGCGTAACGACAATATTTCGCTCGGCCTCTACGACAACGGAAATTTCCGCGCTGGTCTGAACGGCAAGCTGTTGCTGCGTCGCGACAGCGACACCGAAGGGCTGGAAGGGCTCGACCCGGTGCGATGGGGCGGCGAAGTTGGTGGGTTCGCTGAATTCTATCCGCTGGAATGGTTGCGTGTCCGCGGCGAGGTCCGACAAGGGTTCCGCGCGCATCACGGCGTCGTCGCCGATTTCGCGGCCGATGCCTTCTATGACGTTACCCCGGAGGTGCGCATTTCCGGCGGTCCGCGCATGTCGTTCGCCTCGGCCAGCTATTTCGATGCCTATTATGGTGTCAATGCTGCGGAATCCGTGGCGACGGGTCTTGCCGAATACAAGCCCGGCGGCGGCCTGAAATCCGTTGGCGTCGGTGGTGCCGTCACCTGGAAGGTGACCGATCCCATCACTGCGAGCCTATTCGGCGAATACAGCCGCCTTACCGGTCCGGCTGCCGATTCCAGCCTGGTCAGGCAGAACGGCTCGAAGGACCAGTTCACGATCGGTATTTCGACCAGCTATCGCTTCGATTTTAAACTCTAGCTGAATGCGGCAGGGAAGCGCTTTATTCCTGTCAGCTTATCCGCTAAAAGCGCGGCCATGACAGCTTTCTCGCGCGTTCGCGGCATTGCGATACGAATTAGTGGCCCGGTGTTCCGGACGGCCTGAGGTCGTCGGAGCCGCCGGGACTTTTTGCGTGGGCAACCTTCGCCCTTTTTCCAGAACTCTTTGATTACGCAATTCCGGACGGAAACCGCTGCACACTTTTCCGGGAATTGCTTTAGTTCAACGCCCGAGGGCTCGCTGCCGACGGGCAACGCATATGGCAGATCGATGAACGACAAAGCTGAAACCCTCGACTATTCGAAGACCCTTTATTTGCCGCAGACGGAATTCCCGATGCGCGCCGGATTGCCGGAAAAGGAACCGGTGCTGGTCAAGCGCTGGCAGGACATGGGCCTTTACAAGCGCCTGCGCGAAACCTCTGCCGGCCGACCGAAATATGTCCTGCACGACGGTCCACCCTATGCCAACGGCAACATCCATATCGGGCATGCGCTGAACAAGATCTTGAAGGACATCATCGTCCGCTCGTTCCAGATGCGCGGTTTCGATTCCAACTACGTGCCGGGCTGGGATTGCCACGGCCTGCCGATCGAATGGAAGATCGAGGAAGAGAATTACCGCTCCAAGGGCAAGTCCAAGCCGGACCTCACGCAGCCCGCCGAGATGGTGGCTTTCCGCCAGGAGTGCCGCGCGTATGCCGAAAAGTGGATCAAGGTCCAGGGTGACGAGTTCCAACGGCTCGGCGTCGTAGGCGATTTCGACAACCCATACACCACCATGGCCTTCCATGCGGAAGCGCGCATTGCCGGCGAGTTGCTGAAGTTCGCGACCAGCGACCAGCTTTATCGCGGCTCCAAGCCGGTCATGTGGTCGGTGGTGGAGCGCACCGCGCTGGCCGAGGCCGAAATCGAGTACCAGGATTACGAAAGTGATACGATCTGGGTGAAATTCCCGGTCGATGACGTGACCGGAGATCTTGCCGACGCGCATGTGGTGATCTGGACGACCACGCCCTGGACGATCCCCGGCAACCGCGCTGTCGCCTATTCGCCGCGTGTCGCATACGGCCTTTACGAGATCACGTCGGCGGAGAACGACTTCGGTCCTCAACCGGGCGAGAAGCTGATCCTTGCTGACACGCTTGCCGGGGATTCATCCACGAAGGCGAAGGTGAGCATGAAGCGGCTCCGCAATGTCCCTGCGGAAGCGCTTGGCAAGCTTACGCTTTCTCATCCTTTGAAAGGCCTTGGCGGCGGCTATGATTTCGTCGTGCCGATGGTCGCCGGCGATCACGTCACCGACGATGCCGGTACCGGATTCGTGCATACAGCCCCCAGCCACGGCCGCGAAGACTTCGAGGCCTGGATGGATGCTGCCCCGGAGTTGCGCAAGCAGGGCATCGACGTTGCGATCCCGTTCCCGGTCGACGACGCCGGCTTCTACACCAAGGACGCGCCGGGCTTCGGTCCGGATCGCGAGGGTGGGCCTGCGCGCGTCATCGACGACAACGGCAAGAAGGGCGACGCCAACAAAGCCGTCATCGAGGCACTGATCGCGGTGAATGCGTTGTTCGCACGCGGACGGTTGAAGCATCAGTATCCGCACTCGTGGCGTTCGAAGAAGCCGATCATCTTCCGCAACACGCCGCAGTGGTTCGTCTATATGGACAAGGAACTTGGCGACGGCACCACGCTGCGCAGCCGGGCGCTGAAGGCGATCGATGACACGCGCTTTGTCCCGGCAGCCGGCCAGACGCGCCTTCGTTCCATGATCGAGGAGCGCCCCGACTGGGTGCTGTCGCGCCAGCGTGCCTGGGGCGTGCCGATCGCTGTCTTCGCCGACGTCGACGGCAATGTGCTTAAGGACGAGTCGGTCAATGCCCGTATTGTCGAGGCCTTCGAGACGGAGGGGGCGGATGCCTGGTTCGCCGAAGGCGCGCGCGAGCGTTTCCTCGGCTCGCGCGCCAATGAGCCGTGGACGCAGGTCATGGACATCCTGGACGTCTGGTTCGACTCGGGCTCGACCCATACGTTCACACTGGAGGATCGTCCCGACTTGAAATGGCCGGCGGACGTCTATCTGGAGGGCTCCGACCAGCATCGTGGCTGGTTCCATTCCTCGCTGCTGGAAAGCTGCGGCACCAGGGGCAGGGCGCCTTACGACACGGTCGTCACCCATGGCTTCACCATGGACGAAGAAGGCCGCAAGATGTCGAAGTCGCTCGGCAACACCGTGGTGCCTCAGGACGTCATCAAACAGTCGGGTGCCGATATCCTGCGGCTTTGGGTGGCGACGACCGACTATTGGGAAGACCAGCGGCTCGGCAAGACCATCCTGCAGACCAACATCGACGCCTATCGCAAGCTGCGCAACACCATACGCTGGATGTTGGGTACGCTGGCACATGATGATGGTGCCGAAGTAGCGGTCGCCGAGATGCCGGAACTGGAGCGACTGATGCTGCACCGGCTCGCCGAACTCGATGAACTGGTGCGCTCCGGCTTCGATGCGTTCGAGTTCAAACGCATCACGCGTTCGCTGCTCGACTTCATGGTTGTTGAACTCTCAGCCTTCTATTTCGACATCCGCAAGGATGCGCTCTACTGCGACGCGCCATCCAGCGTGAAGCGCAAGGCTTCGGTACAGGTGGTGCGCCACCTTTTCGATTGCCTGGTGAAATGGCTGGCGCCACTTCTGCCCTTCACGACCGAAGAGGCCTGGCTGGACCGCAATCCACAAGCCGAATCGCTGCATCTGGAACAGATGCCGGCGGTGCCTTCCGGCTGGCGCAACGACGCGCTGGCCGAAAAGTGGCGCAAGATTCGTCAGGTGCGCAGCGTCGTCACCGGTGCGCTGGAACTGGAGCGCGCCAAGAAGACGATCGGCTCCTCGCTGGAAGCGGTGCCGGTGGTCTATCTCGCAGATGCCAGCCTGGAAGCCGCGCTTGCCGGCATCGACCTTGCCGAGATCAGCATCACGTCTGATCTTGTCGTCTCGCATGACACGGCACCGGCAGATGCCTTTGCGTTGCGGGAGGTTGCGGGCGTTGCCGTGGTGATCACCAAGGCCGAGGATCGTGGCCTCGTGAAATGCGCCCGCTCCTGGCGCTACACTGCCGATGTCGGTTCGGATGCGGTCTATCCGGACGTTTCGGCGCGCGACGCGGCAGCCCTTCATGAATTGAAAGTGCTCGGCCGTCTCTAGGCTTTTGATGCCTTGCACCGCCGGCTCTAGTGCAGTGGCCGGCGTTGCCCTTAACGGGGTGTTGAGGTAAAGACCCCACATTCCGACGAAGAACAATGACAAACTATCGCCGGATTCCCGTTGAATGAGCGCTTAGAGTTCATTGCCGGGCCACCGGGGCTGGCCAGAGGTCGAGAGTGATAAAAATCAGCATGACCGATAGATACCGCGCGCGCGCGCTGGTCCTCGTGCCGCTCATGGCGTCTGGCCTGGCGCTTTCCGGCTGTGTCGGGTCGCCAACCTATGGCACCGACAAGCCTGCGGACGAACAACTGCTCGGCGATCTTTCGAACGCCATCTCGCTGCGTCCGCCCAAGCGCAACAATATCGACTACAAACCGCGCGCGACGCTGGTGAAGCCGAAGCCTGGTACGCAAGCGGCCTTGCCTGCGCCGCAGGATTCGATCACCCAGACCGCTGGTGGTGAATGGCCGGAATCGCCGGAACAGAAGCGCGCACGCCTGCGCGCCGAGGCGACCGCCAATGAAAACAATCCGAATTACGAGCCCGGCATCTATGCCGACGACGTACAGACCGATCCGGTTGCCGTGCGCAAGGCCATGGCTGAATCGGGTTCGAGCCATCCGCCTCCTCCGGACAGCGGCCAGGCCGTCGCCCGACGCGCCGAAGTGGCAAAACGTGTTGCGGCGAGCCAACAGAGCACGCCAACGTCGCGCAGGTTCCTTACCGACCCGCCCGTCGCCTATCGTACAGCGTCGGATGCCGCGCCGCAGGGAGACCTTGGCGAGGACGAATACAAGAAAGAACGGCGCCTGAAGAAGGAAGCCCAGGCCAAGAGCGGCAAGTCGGGCTGGTTCGACTGGTGGAACTAGGCTTCTGAAAAAACCTGCATGATAAAAAGCCGCTGCTTCTGCCAGCGGCTTTTTTGTTGGAATGAATACTGCCCGTTCATTTTTGTCAGTGTGAGACAATTTCGAACGGAGAACCGCTGCCGTATTAACGGCGGTCCCGGAAGAAGTCCTTGAGGATGGCCGAGGCTTCCGTTTCTGCAAATCCCGCATACACATCGGGAACATGATGGCAGGTGGGAGCCGCGAAGAAACGCGGTCCGTTGACGACTGCGCCACCTTTTTCGTCAGCGGCGCCGAAATAGAGCCGCCGCAGCCTGGCGAACGAGATTGCACCGGCACACATAGCGCAGGGCTCCAGCGTCACATAGAGGTCATGGCCGGTCAGTCTTTCGCTGGCGAGGTTCCGGCAGGCCTCGCGGATCGCCAGGATCTCCGCGTGCGCGGTCGGGTCCGACAGTTCGCGTGTGCGATTGCCGGCAGCAGCGACAATCACGTTGCCATGCACGATGACTGCGCCGACCGGCACTTCGCCGCGTGCCGCAGCCGCCTCTGCTTCCTTTAGCGCGGCTGCCATGAAATCCGGTCGTCTCACGCTGTTTCTGCTCCTCGATGAGCTCAGAATAGTCCTCGCCACCCGGCAGCGATCCTGTTATCTAGCGCGCGACTTCGAAAACCGATATCGATTTTCGAACAGGATCACGCGCACAACAGAAGCGTTACAGCGTCCTGACGCGTCGTTGCCGACGCGCGACGCCGTGACCGTGCGACAAATTTAGGAGATGGAGCGGAAGGCTGATCGCATTCCGCTCCGGCGAGCAAGGCAAGATGGACGACAAAAACAACAAGCCGCCGCGGTCGCGCGGCTCCAGAGCAGACGGCCCCCGCGGCCACGATTCCGGCAAGGCCGGCAAGCCTGGTTTCGGCAAGAAGCCGTTCGCCAAGCGTGCAGAAGGCGACCGGGCAACAGGCGAGCGCCCGCGCAGCGACTTCAAACCTGGTGGCGGCAAGCCTTGGCAGAAGCGTGAGGACGGCGGCAAGCGACCCTTCGAGAAAGGCGCGCGCGGTGAAGGCAAGCCATTTGTCAAGCGCGACGGTCCGCGCAAGCCCTATGCACCGCGGGAAGAGGCGGCTGAGGGCGAGCGGCCACGCCGCGATTTCGGCGATCGTCCTCGTGGTGCTCGCTCGGAAGGCGGATTCCGGCAAGATCGTAAGCCATACGAGAAGCGGGAAGGTGGCAAGCGGCCCTTCGAAAAGGGCACGCGTGGTGAAGGCAAGCCCTTCGTCAAGCGAGACGGTCCGCGCAAATCCTACGCTCCGCGCGAAGACCGTGCAGCAGATGGTGAGCGCCCGAAGCGCGACTTTGGTGGTGATCGGCCGCGTGGTGCGCGGCCGGAAGGCGGCTTTCGTTCGGACCGCAAGCCCTATGAGAAGCGGGAAGGTGCCGGCAATCAACGTCCCGGTCGCTTTGAACGTGGCGAACGCAAATTCGAGGGAGAGCGCTCCGACCGTCAATTCGAGCCGGGCGAACGTCGTTTCGAGCGCTCGAAGTTCGACGGTGAACGCAAGCCGTTCCAGAAACGTGAGGGTTCGAAGCGCCCCTTCGACAAGGGACCGCGTCGTGAATCTGCCGCGCGCTCTCATGCTCCGGCGGAAACCGCCGAGACCGGCGAGCGTATCGCAAAGCGATTGGCACGCGCCGGCATCGCTTCTCGACGCGACGCCGAGGAACTGATCGCGGCCGGACGAGTCAAAGTCAACGGCCAGATGCTGACCTCGCCTGCCTTCAACGTCTCACCGAGTGACGTTATCCACCTCGACGGCACGGAAATTCCGCCGATCGAGCGCACCCGCCTGTTCCTGTTCCACAAGCCGGCAGGTGTGGTCACGACCAACCGCGATCCGGAAGGCCGCAAGACCGTCTTCGACGTGCTGCCGTCCGAACTGCCGCGGCTGATGACGATCGGCCGACTCGACATCAACACCGAGGGCCTGCTGCTGCTCACCAATGACGGTGGATTGTCGCGCGTACTGGAACTACCTGCCACGGGCTGGCTGCGACGCTACCGTGTGCGTGTGCACGGCAAGGTCGAGGAACAGGCGCTGGCCGACCTCAGGGACGGCATTGCCGTCGACGGCGTTTTCTACGGCGCCATCGAAGCTTCGCTGGAGCGTACGCAAGGCACCAATGCCTGGCTGACCATTGGTCTGCGCGAAGGCAAGAACCGGGAGGTCAAGAACATCCTCGGCGCGCTTGGCCTCGAGGTGACACGGCTGATCCGCGTTTCTTACGGTCCTTTCCAGCTCGGCGAGCTTCCGGAAGGTCATGTGCAGGAGATAAAGGGCCGTACGCTGCGCGAACAACTCGGCGAGACCTTGATCGAGGAAGCCGGCGCCAATTTCGACGCCGATATCACGACGCCTTTTTCGAACAAGCCGGTGCGCCGCACCGAGCGGCGCGAGGAAGAGGCGCCGCGTGCTCGACCAACGCGCGACGGCGATCGCCGTCCAATCGGCGAGGGCGGCCTTATCAAGGCGCGCAAGCGCCGCGAAGACAGCCGTGACGAAGCGCTTGGCAAGTTGTCGACCAAGCCGGATCGTAGCGGTTTCGGCAAAGGTGGTGCCGGCAAAGGCTTCGGCGAGCGTGGCCCAAAGAAGGGAGAGCGCGAGCAGCGGCCGATCGATCCGCCAGGTCAGCGTCGCGCCAATGTCTGGATGGCGCCGGGCGCCAGACCGCAGGGCGCCAAGACGGAACGGCCCGAGAAGTCCGATGCCGGCAAAGGTGGCCCGCGTGGTCGCTCCTTCGACGGCAAGGGCGGTGCACCGCGCGGCAAGGGACCGGGCAAAGGCCCAAGGTCGCGCTGATGCGGGTTGTCGGTGGTGAATTTCGCGGGCGGCCCCTGGCGACGCCGCGCGACCAATCCATTCGCCCGACCACCGATCGCGCACGGGAAGCAGTGTTCAACGTGCTGATGCACCGTTTCGGCGAGAAGCTGGAAGGCGCGCGGGTACTCGACCTCTTCGCAGGTACCGGCGCGCTCGGGCTAGAGGCATTGTCGCGTGGCGCTTCCTATGCGGTTTTCATCGAGGAATCGGCGGAGGGGCGTGGGCTTATTCGTTCCAACGTAGAGGCTTTCGGTCTTACCGGCCGCACCAAGATCTTTCGCCGCGATGCAACTAAACTCGGAGAGGCAGGCACAATGGCGCCTTTCGGCTTGCTATTTGCCGATCCGCCCTATGGCAAAGGACTTGGCGAACAGGCGCTGCGATCGGCGCGCGCTGGAGGCTGGCTGGTACCGGGCGCGCTTTGTGTCGTCGAGGAAGCTGCTGGAGCACCTTTCCAACTGGACGAGGGGTTTTCGGTGATCGATGAACGCAACTACGGCGAAACCGTCATCCGCTTTATTGGAGCTAACTGACTTTGAGCCTTTCGCGCGCTGTGGCCTGACTTCGGCCCATATTTGCGGCAAGACGAGCATAAGAGGCACGGAATCGACGAAGACGCATGGTTGCAGCAAAGCGGAGCGGTCAGTGAGAGTTCGAAAAGATTGGCCCCGCCGCATGATGCTGGCAGCGTCGTTGATCGCATTGATGACAACGCCGACGCTGGCCAAGCAGGCGCCAGTCGAAAACACGATCAGTCAGTTCACGCTGGGGAATGGTATGCAAGTGGTGGTCATCCCCGATCACCGTGCCCCCATTGTCACCCACATGGTTTGGTACAAGATCGGCAGCGCCGACGAACCGCCCGGCAAGTCCGGCATCGCGCATTTCTTCGAACATCTGATGTTCAAGGCGACCAGCAATCATCCAGCCGGTGCGCTGGATCAGGCTGTCGCCGATATCGGCGGCAACGACAACGCCTTCACCTCCTATGATTTCACAGCCTTTCACGAGACGGTGCCACCATCGGCGCTTGGCCAGATGATGGGCTTCGAGGCTGACCGGATGCGCAATCTCGTCTTGAGCGATGAGGCTGTGGCCACCGAGCGCGATGTCATCATGGAGGAGCGTCGCTCGCGCATCGACAATGATCCGCAGGCACAGCTCGACGAGGCGGTCAACGCAACACTTTATATGAACCAGCCTTACCGCATCCCGGTTATTGGCTGGATGCAGGAGATCGAACAGCTCAACCGGGTCGACGCGAAGGCATTCTACGACCGCTATTACGCGCCGAACAATGCCGTCCTGATCGTTGCCGGCGATGTCGACGCTGAAGCCGTGCGCAAGCTGGCGGAAGAGTACTACGGCAAGGTGCCGCGCGGGCCGGATCTGCCACCTCGCGTGCGCCCGAAAGAGCCGGAAAAGACAACGGCACGTTCGGTGACGCTCGCTGATGCCCGCGTCAGCGTACCGAATTTCTCCATGCAATGGGTCGTGCCGTCCTACAACACCGCCAAATCAGGTGAGGCCGAAGCGCTCGACCTGCTCGGTGAGATCCTCGGCGGCGGCTCGCGCAGCCGCCTCTATCAAGAACTCGTCGTAAAACAGGGTATCGCGGCTAGCGTCGGCGCCGGTTTCCAGGGCAGGGCGCTGGATGATACGGTTTTTGCCGCCTATGCCACGCCGCGCGGCACCGCCAAGCTGGCCGATGTCGAGAAAGCCGTAGGTATTGAAATCGAAAAGATCGCGCGCGACGGCGTCAGCACGGACGAATTGGAGCGGGCGAAGAACCGCTATATCCGCTCGATGATCTTCGCCCGCGATCGCCAGGATTCCATGGCCAACATCTATGGCAATGTGCTGACGACCGGCGGCACGATCAAGGATGTCGAAGAATGGCCGGAGCGCATCCGCAAGGTAGGCGCTGACGAGGTCAAGGCCGCTGCGCAGCGCTACCTGCTCCTCGATAAAGTGGTTACGGGCTATCTTTTGCCCAAGGCGGAGAACTGAGCGATGCCGGGATCGACCTCCGTTTATGCCAACACGATCAGCCTGACGGTTCGCCTGCTGCTTGGCCTGATCTTGTTCGTCCTGCCCGCGTTTACCGCTTCGGCTGCTATGACCATCCAGGAAGTGAAGTCCGACAAAGGCATCACCGCCTGGCTGGTTGAAGATTACACCGTGCCGATCGTCACCATACGCTTCGTCTTCGATGGCGGCGCCAGCCAGGACCCTGTCGGCAAAGAAGGCACGGCCAATCTGATGGCCGGCCTATTCGATGAGGGAGCCGGCGATCTCGACAGTGATGCCTTCCAGATCAAGCTCGACGATGTCGGCGCGGAGATGAGTTTCGAAGAGAGCCGCGACGGTTTCTACGGCACAATGCGCATGCTGGCAGAGAAGCGCGACGATGCGCTCGGGCTGCTCAAGCTGGCAATCGAAAAGCCGCGTTTCGATCCGGCGCCGGTGGAGCGCATCCGCGCGCAGATCATTTCCGGCATCGAGTCCAACGTACGAAATCCTGAAACAATCGCCCAGGCGAAATGGCGTCAGGCACTCTACGGCAACCATCCTTATGCCAACTCGGAAAACGGTACCACGGAGAGCGTGGCGGCAGTTACGCAGGAAGACTTGCGCACGTTCCATAAAGCGATGTTCGGCCGCGATGGTCTGCATGTCGCGGTTGTCGGCGCGATCGACGCTGAAACATTGAAGCGCAAGCTCGACGAAATCTTCGGTGGTCTGCCGGAAAAGCAGCAATTGCGGCCGCTTGCGAATGTCGATGTCAAGCTTGGCCAAACCATCGAGGTCAACTACGACCAGCCGCAGACGTCGCTGCAATGGGCTTTCCCAGGTGTCGCGCGCGAGGCGCCGGACTTTTATGCCGCCGCACTCCTGAACGAGATCCTCGGGGGCCAGGCCTATACGTCACGTCTTTATCAGGAAGTACGCGAGAAGCGTGGACTGGCCTATGGCGTTTCGTCGTCGCTGGTCGATCGTCGTTACTCGGCGCTGTTGACCGTCGGCACCGCGACACGTTCGGACCGCGCTGCCGAGACCTTGAAGATCGTGCGCGATGTCGTGCAGCGTCTGGCCATTGAGGGGCCAACCGAACAGGAACTGGCGGCGGTGAAAAAGAACCTGATCGGCGCATACGCGATCAACAATCTGGATTCGTCGAGTTCGATTGCCAATACGCTGGTGGAACTGCAACTCGACAAGCTGGGCATTGACTACATCCAGCGCCGTACCGCCTATATCAATGGCGTGACCCTCGATCAGGTGAAGGCCGTGGCCAAGAAACTGCTGTCAGCCGATCCGGCGATCCTCGTGGTGGGACCGGCCATGGGGGGTAAGGGTTGAGCCCGACCTTTTCCATTGCCTTTGGCGGTGGCGGCGCGCGCGGCCTCGCACACATCCACGTTATCGAGGCGCTGGATGAGCTCGGCATCAAGCCCGTAGCAATTGCTGGCTCGTCGATCGGCGCGCTGATGGGGGCAGGCGTCGCCTCCGGTATGAGCGGCCGCGACATCCATGATTACGCACGCTCGATCCTCGGGACACGCGCTCAGGTGGCGAGCCGGATGTGGCGAGCGCGCCCCGGAACCCTTGCCGAGGCGATGGAAGGCGGGCTTCGGCTCGGACAGTTCAATGTGGAGCGTATCCTCAAGGCCTTCTTGCCGGAAATCGTACCAGCCAGTTTTGAAGAGCTGAAAATTCCGCTCAAGGTGACGGCAACCGACTATTTCGGCCACAAGCTCGCCGTGTTCGACAGCGGTGAACTGCGTTCGGCGCTGGCGGCGTCTGCCGCAATCCCTGCCGTGTTCCGACCGGTCGTGCGCGATGGTCGTGTGTTGATCGATGGTGGCATCTACAATCCGGTGCCGTTTGACCTGCTCGAAGGGGCGGCCGATATCACCATTGCAGTCGACGTCGTCGGCGGTCCGGAGGAGGGCAGCAAAAGGCCGACCTCGATCGACCTGATGTTCGGCGCAACCCAGTTGCTGATGCAGTCGATCATCGCCAACAAGCTGACGCAGTGCAGCCCGGACATCCTGATACGCCCGCCGGTTTCCCGCTTTCGCGTACTCGATTTCATGAAGATCGATGCGGTGATGGCGGAAACGGTGGCTGTAAAGGATGAGGTGAAGCGTGCCGTCGAGACCGCACTGGAGGCGCGACGCGAGCGCGCTTGATAGCTCCGGCTTCGCTCGGAGTCAGTGTGCGAACACCTGTTCCAGCGAACGGAAAACCTTGAATTCCAGCGCGTTGCCGGAAGGATCGCGGATGAACAGCGTGGCCTGTTCGCCCGGTTGACCTTTGAAACGCACCATCGGCCGCTCCAGCCAGTCGATGTCGTCGCGCGCCTCGAGGCGGGCAGCGAGCTTTTCCCACTCGTCCATCAAAAGCACCGCGCCGAAATGCGGGATCGGCACGACGATGCCATCGACTGCGCCATCACGCTGAGCGCTGGCTACGGTCGGACGCAGATGCGCGGACATCTGATGGCCGTATAGGTCGAAATCTACCCAGGTGTCAGACGAGCGGCCTATGCGGCAGCCAAGCACCTCGCCATAGAAGGCGCGTGTCTCGTCCAGATCGCGGACCGGAAAGGCGAGGTGGAAGGGAGTCATGAATCGACCTTTCGTGTCTGGGGCTGGAAATCGCAGACACAACCACATGCGAGAGCCAACAGCAAACATCGACCTTTGGTCATGTGTACGCCGACCGGAGCTACGTTGGGAACGTTGTCGCCAGTGGGCCGAAGAAGCCGACGATGCGGGTTATGCGCGCCTGATCGGCGTCGAGGAAGGCGATGTCGAGACCTTCGGGAAAAAACGATCCATCTGCCAAAACAAACCTCCAGGTAAAGCGCGCGATTCCGTGATGAACATCTACGCTGCTTGTTCGCGAGATGCGGGCACCCGGGTATCTCGCCTGGATTCCCGCGATGTGTGCGAGCAATTCGTCTGCCCCGTTTGTATGCGCTGTGGGATCCGTATAGGTCGCGCCGTCGCCCCACACCGATAACAGCAAACTCCGCCGCCGTGCGGCATTCTGGTCGGACCAGGATGCGCAATATGTGTCGACGAGATGCGTCAAGGACATTTATCCGACCTTTCCCATAAACTGTGACAACGCCGCGAAACGTCATGCAGGTGGCCAGCTGCAATCGCTCGGCGGAAGATGGCATCATACCCTTCGGCCACGGCACGATCGATGTTGCGCACCTCCATCAACTCCACGAGATGCTGGAAAGCGCTGTAGTGCGGAGAGAGCGACGAAAGCGTTTCACCGTCCGCCGCCGACCGTCCAGCTGCGGAGCCCGTATGTCCGGTTCCCCAAACAGTGATTGCAGGCTTCATTGCGACACTCCATATCCTTGCGCTGAACAAGCGGCACTCTCGCGGCTGGCCGAGAGCTATGAGGTGGAAGGGACGAGGCCAATACGCACGGAAGCGTAAGTGGTTACCCCCTGGTGAGGAGAATTGGTATGAACAAGCCGTTCGAGAATGGTTTTTCGGCCGCGATGAGACTGGTCGCGGGAAAATGGAAGATCGATATCCTGTGTGCCCTTTCGCAGGCGCCTCGCAGGTTCGGGCGCCTGCGCCATTCCATTCCGGACATCAGCGAAAAGATGCTGGCGCAACAGTTGCGTGAAATGGAGGTCGACGGGCTCGTGATAAGGCAAGCCTATCCGGGATTGCCTGCCAAGGTCGTCTATTCGCTGACCGAAAGCGGCACTGCCCTTTGCGCAAGTGCAGAGGGACTGTGCCGTTGGAGTGAACGGTTTCAGGGGCGCGTTGAGGCGGAGGCATGACCACCACTGCGAACTGCGGCCGATTGGCTTTCGGCATTGCGCGGACCGGGCAGGGACAATAGATGGAGCTACGACGGTCCCGCAAATGCGTGGTCGCGGAAAGCAGGAAACAAGCATGGCCGATACGCTGGACACCTCGAAATTGACCGATCGCGTCGCTGCGCTCGTCGACGCCGCCAAGAAGGCCGGCGCTGATGCAGCAGATGCTGTTGTGGTGCTCGGCCGCTCGACCAGTGTGTCTGTCAGGCTCGGCAAGGTGGAAAACACCAATGCCTCGGAGAGCGAAGACGTGTCGCTGCGCGTTTTTGTCGGCAATCGTGTCGCCTCGGTTTCGGCAACCGCGGCCTCGGATCCGAAGTCCCTGGCTGAAAGGGCGGTGGCGATGGCCAAGGTATCGCCGGAAGACCCATTTCAAGGCCTCGCCGATCCCTCGCTTCTCGCGAACGGAAGGAACGATCTCGACCTATTCGACAAGACGGAAATTTCAGCCGATCGGCTGCGCGAGGATGCCCTTGCCGCCGAACAGGCGGCCCTTGCGGTCAAAGGCGTGACCAATTCCGGAGGTAGCGCCGCCGGTGCCGGCATGGGCGGGCTGGTTCTCGCTACATCGCACGGCTTCCTTGGTCAGTACGCCGCAACCCGCTTCTCGCGGTCTGCCAGCGTGATCGCGGGCGAGGGCACGGGCATGGAGCGCGATTACGACTATTCTTCGCGCCTGCATTTCGCCGATCTCGATGATCCCGAAACGATCGGCCGCAACGCAGGCGAGCGGGCGGTGAAGCGCATCGGCGCACGCAAGGTGCCAACCGGCACGGTGACGGTTGTGTTCGATCCGCGCGTGGCGCGCGGTATCGCCGGCCATCTCGCCGGTGCCATCAATGGCGCTTCGGTGGCGCGCAAGACTTCATTCCTGCGCGATATGATGGGTAAGCAAGTGGCGTCAGCTGCGATCACAGTAACCGATGAGCCGTTGCGCCGGCGGGGCCAGGCCTCGCGCCCATTCGACGGCGAGGGTGTGGGCGGTGAGAAGCTCTTGATGGTCGAGAAGGGCGTGCTCAATCACTGGTTCCTGTCGACTTCGGCGGCGCGCGAGCTTGGGCTGACTACCAACGGACGCGGCGCCCGTAGCGGTTCGCAGGTTTCACCGTCCTCCACCAACGTAGCCATCGAGCCGGGCGAGCGCTCGCCGGAGGAACTGATTGGTGCATTGAAGGCCGGCTTCTATGTCACCGAAGTGTTTGGCCAGGGCGTCAATATGGTGACCGGCGAATACAGTCGTGGGGCTTCGGGTTTCTGGATCGAGAACGGCGAACTCACCTATCCCGTATCGGAGGTGACGATCGCCTCGAACCTGAAAACGATCTTCCTGGGGCTTGTGCCTGCCAACGATCTCGACCGCGAATACGGCACGGCTGCACCAACGCTGCTTGTCGAAGGGATGACCCTTGCCGGAAGTTGACCCAGCCGGGCTTGCCAGCGCCAATGAAGATCTTGCCTTGTTGCGGGTTGCCGCGCGCGAGGCCGGTGCTATCGCGTTGCGCTATTTCGGCAAGAACCCGGAAGTGTGGATGAAGGGCGGCACCTCTCCGGTCAGCGAAGCGGACTACGCCGCGGACACCTATCTGCGCGACACGCTGCTGGCGGCGAGGCCCGACTACGGCTGGCTATCGGAGGAAACGGCTGATGGTCCGGAGCGCCTGAGCGCTCGCCGCATCTTTGTTGTCGATCCCATCGATGGCACGCGAGGCTTTCTCGACGGACAGAAGTTCTGGTGCGTCAGTGTGGCGGTAGTCGAAGACGGCAAGCCGATTGCCGGCGTGCTCGAATGTCCGGCGGCACACGAAACCTATTGGGCGACGCCCGGTGCAGGGGCATTCCTCAACGGGAAGCGCATCCAGGTCCGCAACATCCCGGACATCGCCGAGTTGGCAGGTCCGAAAGCACTGCAGGACCTTGTGCCGCAAGCTTGGCAGCGGCGGTTGAAGCGGACCGCCTACATCCCTTCCTTGGCCTACCGGCTGGCGATGATTGCCGGTGGCAGGCTTGACGCCACCTTCGTCAAGCCGAATGCCCATGACTGGGATATCGCCGCCGCAGAGCTGATTCTGCGCGAAGCCGGCGGGCAGCTGATCGACAGTCATGGCGTTACGCCCGCCTTCGCCAAGAAAAAAGTCAGTCACGGCGCCTTGGCCGCCGGAAGCGGCGAAATGCTTGCCATGATGGCCGGCGTGATTTCCGGCCACGCAGGCTGAGGCGTTTCATAGGTTCCAAAATTAGCGGCTTTGGTCTAGACCAAGCACCAAATCACATGATGTGAAGGACGGACATGACCGGGGAAGACGGAAAGAAACAGCTTTTGCACCTGGTGTTTGGTGGTGAGCTGAAGGCGCTCGGCGGCAGCGAGTTCCGCGATCTCGATGCGCTCGACATCGTCGGCATCTATCCCGACTATCAGTCGGCGCTGAATGCCTGGAAATCCAAAGCGCAGGCCAGCGTCGACAATGCCCATATGCGCTATTTCGTCGTGCATCTGCATCGCCTGCTCGATCCACAGGGGCAGACCAGCGCGTGACGATGGAAGAGCAAGTGGCGAAACCGCAGGCTGATCGGCCCGCGGGCGAAAGGAAGCGCTCCAACAGCGCGCTGAAGCCGCTGTGGAAGAAGGTGCGCGAGCCGCTTGCACAATCGCGTTTCGTCAAGAGCCTGATCGTCAGCTTGTTCACGCTGACCATGCGTTTCATCCGGCTCACCAATCCGCGCGTTGCCCAGTCGGCCAAATTCAGCGACAAGGAATATGAAGGTATCGAGCCAGGCATCATCGCGCTTTGGCATGGTCAGCATATCCTGATGCCGGCCTTCTACCCTTCGAAGCGCGGATTGGTTGCCATGGTGTCGCGCAGCGCTGACGCCGAGATCAACGCACAGGTGATCGAGCGCTTCGGTATCGAGACCGTGCGTGGATCGGGCGGCCGCGCGGATGCGCGCCACATCGACAAGGGTGGCGCCAAGGCACTGATCGGACTCAAGAAATCGCTGATGGCCGGCAAGAATGTCTGCATGATCGCCGACATCCCGCATGGCACGCCGCGCGATGCGGGCCTCGGTGTCATCCTGCTCGCCAAGCTGTCGGGCCGACCGATCATTCCGGCGGCCCTTGCCACCAGCCGCCGCAAGGTGCTGGAGAAGAGCTGGGACAAGACGACCATCAACCTGCCGTTCGGCCGCTCGGCGATCGCCGCCGGCGAGCCCATCTTCGTAGCAAGCAATGCCGACGAAGCCGAGATGGAGCGCAAGCGCCTCGAACTCACCGATGCGCTCAACGCCGCTACCGCCAAGGCATACGACCTGGTGGATTCTGCGCGATGAGCGAGCGGTGGGCCCGCATGATGCTGTCGCTCTACCGTGTCGCCGGTTCGGCTGCCTATCCGCTGGCCGGCCCCTATGTCGCCTGGCGCGCTTCCAAAGGTAAGGAAGACCGTACCCGCAGTCGCGAACGCTACGGTGTTGCCAGCCAGGAGCGGCCTGACGGACCGCTGATCTGGGTGCATGCGGCAAGCGTCGGCGAGACCAATGCCGTGGTGCCGCTGGTCCGCTCGATTCTCGACTATGGCGTCACGGTCGTGTTGACCACCGGTACGGTCACCTCAGCCAAACTGGTGGCGGAGCGGCTGGGCGATCGTGTTATCCATCAATACGTACCCCTGGATTTGAGGCCGGCCGTGAGCCGGTTCCTCAATCATTGGCATCCCGACCTCGTCATCATCGCCGAATCCGAGATATGGCCGAACACTATTCTGGAACTCGGCGCGCGCAGCGTGCCGCAAGTGCTTGTCAACGGGCGCTTGTCTGATCGCTCCTTCGCCTCCTGGAAGAAACGGTCCAACATCGCTGAGGCGTTGTTCGAAAATCTTGCCCACGTCGTCGCGCAGTCGGAAGTCGACGGAGAGCGGTTCCGGGCACTTGGCGCACGACCGGTAACAGTTTCGGGCAATCTCAAGGTCGACACACCGCCGCCGCCGGTCAACCAGAGTGAGCTTGCCTTGCTTGACCGGCAGATCGGCGGCCGGCCGACCTGGGCGGCCATCTCGACCCATGACGGCGAGGAAGTCATTGCCGCCGAAGTACACAAGACGCTCGCGCCACGGCATTCCGGGCTGCTCACCATCATCGTGCCGCGTCATCCCGAGCGTGCGGAAGAACTCGTCGAAACGTTCGCCGGTATGGGGCTTACGGTGGCGCGGCGCAGCCTGGACGACCAAATCACACCCGATGTCGACATCCTGCTCGGTGATACGATCGGTGAGATGGGGCTTTATCTTAGGCTCACCGAGATCGCCTTTGTCGGTCGTTCACTGACGTCGGAAGGAGGACAGAATCCGCTTGAGCCGGCTATGCTCGAGACCGCCGTTCTCGCTGGCCGCAACGTCCAGAACTTCCGCGACTCCTATCAGAAGCTGTTGGACGCCGGTGCCGCCAAGCTGGTGCGCGATCGCCCGATGCTGGCTGGCGCAGTCAATTTCCTGCTTACCAATGAAGGAGCCCGCCGTGAGATGATGGCGGCGGGTGCCGCGACCGTGGAGCAGATGCGTGGCGCGTTGGCCACCACGCAAAGGGCATTGGAGCCCTACATCCAGCCGCTTGTCGTCAAAGCCCGCCTCAAGGTGGCGGGAGGTCGCTGAGCATGGCGAGCGAAGCACCACCGTTCTGGTGGGAAAAACCGGATTGGCGTGCTCGTGCCCTGTCGCCGCTCTCCTGGCTTTACGGCGCGATCGCTGGCCGGCGTATGCGTTCCGCGAAACGTGAAAAGATCGACGTACCAGTGCTTTGCGTCGGAAACTTCACGGTCGGCGGCTCCGGCAAGACACCGGTGGCTATTGCGCTTGCGGGGCACGCCTTGCAGCGAGGGCTGAATCCGGGATTTCTGTCGCGCGGGCACGGAGGCTCTTTTGCCGAGCCGCACATTGTCGATGCGCGTCATGATGCAGCCAAACATGTCGGCGACGAGCCGCTGCTTCTGGCGGAACACGCGCCTGTGGCGGTGTCGCCGAACCGTGCCGCCGGCGCTCGCATGTTGATCGAGAAAGAGGGCTGTGACTTCCTCATCATGGATGACGGTTTTCAGAGCGCGCGGATCCATATCGATTTCGCTCTTGTTGTCGTGGATGCCCGCTATGGGTTGGGCAATGGCCGCGTCATCCCGGGTGGTCCACTGAGAGCGCCGGTGGTGACCCAGCTTCTCTATGCGGATGCATTGCTCAGAATGGGCGACGGTACGGCGGCCGACATCGTGGTGCGGCAAGCTGCGCGCGCGGGCAAGCCGATCTTTGCTGCACGCGCCCGGCCACGCGATGCCAGTCAGTTCGCCGGCAAGCGGTTGTTGGCTTTCGCGGGGATCGGCCATCCCGAAAAGTTCTATGACACGGTGGCGGAAGCCGGCGGCAAGGTGGTGCTTAGCCGCTCGTTCCCCGATCATCACGTCTATGGCGCGGACGAACTGGCGGAATTGCTTTCCACCGCCAAGACGGCGGAACTCGGCCTCGTTACCACCGCCAAGGATGCTGCGCGGCTGCGGCACGGCGCAATCCCCTCGGGGTTCCTTGAAAAGCTCAGCGTGCTTGAAATCGAGACGGTGTTCGAGCCCGATCAAACGCCACAGCGCATCATCGATGAAACACTCGAAGCCTGGCGCAGGCGACGTGTAGGTGGATAGGTGAAGCCCGCCCGCTAGAGGAAAGGCTCTTTCGTTACCCGCGCTTTCGCAGATCCGGATTGACCTCGATTTCGCGCTGCAGGGAAGCAGCAGCGCTGACATAGGGTTCCTGCCGCGCCACGCTCCAATATTTGAGCTCGTCCAGAGCGATGTTTTCGCCGGTTACGGCGCAGCGTACGAAGGCGCCCGGACTGGTGACCTGGAAATCGCCGTCAAGATAGCGAATGCGGGCTTCGCGACCTCCGGGACCTTCGAAACGATTCATCATCACGGCAGACCTGTGTTCATGAAGGTCGGGCCTTGTCGGCCTGACTTCAAGCGTTTCCGCCATAAAACGCGGGCAAGGTCAAGCGCGAGGCCAGCCTGGCACAACCGAGACGGCTTATTGTCGAAAAAAACATATGTCGGATCGCCATGGTCGTTGCCGTTTCCCGCCTTGCTGCTCTGCTCAAGCAGGCCACCGCAGGCGATGTGCCAGCGCCGGTAGCGAGGCCGGGTCCAGACAAGGCAGCTTTGATCAAGACGCTGGTGACACCGCTCGCACCACGCGGAGCCGAACCGATGCCGTCGATAGCGCCACCGCTCATCGTGCCGACGAAGGGTACCTTGGCGCAGAAGGAGGCTTCGCCGCAGATCATCGACGCATACCGCGCTGCGCTTGAACTGGACGAAGCGGCGGCAGCGTCGGTAAGCCCGCGATCGTCAACGGTGAGCGCAGCCGCTGTTGAAATGGAAACTGGGCTTCGATCATTGTCGGGCTCGCCAACCAGCCGCGATGATGCCGTTTCTGGCATGCGCGCCCAACCCATGCCAAACTATGCGTTTGCTCCGCCGCTGCAGGCTGCGACTGTTCTGGGCCTGACGGATGAAACTGCCAAGAAGAGACGAGCCGGGCAGATAAAGCCAATGCGTGAGGAGTCTTGGCGCATTCCGGCGGAGGTGACGATCAGTGCGCGTACGATTGCCTTCGCGTTTGCGGCACTCGCGTTATTCCTGCTGATCATCCTCTTGCTGTTTTAAGCTTGACCGAACCTTTCGACGTGATCGAACGCTCGAAATCGGTATGGTTCATGGGCCCGCGGTCTTAGCGCTCCGCATCCAGGAAACTCTGGAAGCGCTCCATGGGCACGCCGGCGGCCTCGGCGATACGCCGCGCGAGTTCCGCGGCTGCGGCACGCGGTTTTCCGGCTGGGCGATCAAGCCAGTAGGATACCGGATTGAGCGCTGTGCGCTTGTCCACTGCCACGACACGTCCTGCCGCGACTTGGCCTTCCGCCAGAGGTGGCCGGGCAAGGGCGATGCCGAGCCCGTAGGCGGCGGCATCCAGCACCAGGTTGTAGTCCTCGAAGCGCCGGTCCTGCGGGCGAGGCCGGTAGTCGACACCTTGTTCACCGAACCAGGCGCGCCATCCGGCGGCGTCGGAATCGTGGATCAGCGGGTATTTCAGCAACCGTTCGGCATCGCCGGTACCGATTTCCTTTGCCAGTTGCGGCGAGGCGATCGGAAACATGTGCTCCTCGAACAATTGCATGGCGATGCGCTCCGGTACGCGCCCGCGACCGCAGCGGATGGAAAGGTCGATGCCTTCGTCAGCCAGATCGATCTGGCGGTTGTCGACATCGAGCACGATCCGGATCTTCGGGTCGCCGCATTCCAACCTCGCCATGCGGGGCATCAGCCAGAGGCCGCTGATGGAAGGAATGGACGCAAGCCGCACCACTGCGGAGCCACGCGGTTCGACCCAGCGGTCGGAGTTCGAAGCAATCAACGCGAAAGCTTCGCTGGTGCGCAGATGCAAACGATTGCCCTCGATGGTCAAAGAGACGCCGCGCGCCTTGCGCTCGAACAATTTGAGCCCGAACCAGTCTTCGAGCCGCGCAATCTGGCGGCTGACCGCGCCATGAGTGACGTTGAGCTTCTCGGCTGCGGCCGAAAAGCTGCCTGTCTTGGCCGCGGCGTCGAAGGCCCGCAAGGTTTCGAGTGGGGGCAATATATCCAAGCTGTGATCCATGTTCACAGCTCATCCTCGATTTCATCGTTTGTCAACGGGGCCGGAAAAGCGTTTTCTGCCACTGCGACCCTGATTGGCGCGGAGAAAGATCATGAGTGCACAAATGAGCATGGCGAATTCGGAACAGCGGACCGATGTCACGGCAATGTTGGCAGTGGCGCTTACAGTGGTCGGGTGGGCTTCAGCCTTTCCCGCGATCCGGGCTGGTCTCGCTGCCTTTGGGCCATTGGAGCTCGGTGCGCTGCGCTTTGCGATTGCAGCCGTGCCGGCGGCAATCTTCCTTGCCATCAAGCGCCCGGCATTGCCCAAGCTCAACGAGTTGTGGCGTTTTGGGGTTGGTGGCGCGATCTTCGTCGCGCTTTACACGGCGATGCTGAATATTGGCGAGACCACAGTGTCGGCTGGTGCCGCTGCATTCATCATCAATGTCAGCCCGATCTTCACCGCAATCATGGCGATGTTCCTGCTCGGCGAGCGGTTCCCGGTGCTCGCCTGGTTCGGCACTTTCGTTTCCTTCGCCGGTATCGGCGTCATCGCAATGGGCGAGGGCAATGGGCTGACGTTCAACACCGGTGCGTTGCTGATCCTGGGCTCGGCGCTGTGTTCGTCGGTCAACACCATCGTGCAAAAGCCGCTGTTTTCACGACATCATCCACTGACAGTCGCTGCGTGGAACATGGTGCTCGGCGCGCTGTGCCTTGCGCCATTCTTTCCAGAAAGCCTTGTCCAGGCCTCACATGCCGACAAGGCAGGCCTGACTGCTGTCATCTATCTCGGGTTGATCCCGAGTTTCATTTCCTACGCCGCCTGGGCAACGGCGCTGTCGCGTCTGCCGGCAGCACGCGCTTCCAACTACTTGTACCTGGTCTCACCGGTGGCGACGGTGATCGGCTTTGCTTGGCTTGGCGAAGTGCCCACAACGCTCGGCATCATCGGCGGCGTGCTTGCGCTCGGCGGTGTGATCATCGTCAACATGAAGCGCTGACGAGAGGCTTAGCGTCGGCCGAACAGTCGCTCGATGTCCGCAAGCTTGAGTTCGATATAGGTCGGGCGGCCGTGATTGCAGGTGCCGGACCCCGGCGTCGCTTCCATCTGGCGCAGCAGGGCGTTCATCTCATCGGGCTTAAGCAGGCGGCCGGAGCGCACCGAGCCATGGCAAGCCATGGTGGCGGCGATGTGATGGAGGCGTTCCGTCAGCGCTTCAGTGGTGTCATTGTCGGCGATCTCGTCGGCCAGATCGCGGACGAGCTGCTGCACGTCGGTCTCGCCCAGCATGGACGGTGTTTCGCGCACGGCAATGGCACCGGGCCCGAAACGCTCGATACCGAGACCGAAACGCTTCAGGGTTTCGGCATGCATCGCCAGCCGTTCGGCATCGTCTTCGGGCAGATCGACGATTTCCGGCAGAAGCAGCATCTGCGCCGGCACGGGGCGAGAATGCAGCGCGTTCTTCAGCGCTTCATAGACAAGGCGTTCATGCGCGGCATGCTGGTCGACAATCACCAGCGAATCCCTGGTCTGTGCGACGATGTAGTTCTCATGCACTTGCGCGCGCGCCGCACCCAGCGTTGCGCCGAGCAAGGTATCGGTGGCCTCGATCTGGCTGGCGCGGGCATCGGCACTGACTGCGGGCCCGGTATCGAAAGTCTGCTGTTCGTGTTCGCGAAAACCCATCTCGAGCGGCCGCTGCGGTGAACGCGTGGCATCGAAACCCACAGGTCCGGAGGTATGATGGGCCGCATCGTAGCTGCGATGACCATTCGCTGGGCCGCCATGACCGAAGTTGGTAGCGCCGGGCCTGAAGGCGGCCATCATGCCCGCTGCCCCCGTGGTTGCTGCCCGTATACCGGCGTTCGTCAGTGCCTCGCGGATCGCGCCGACGATCAAGCCGCGAACAAGTCCGGGATCGCGGAAGCGCACGTCGGCCTTGGCCGGGTGTACATTCACGTCGACCGTCGCGGGATCGAGCGATAGGAACAACGCCACCACGGCGTGGCGGTCGCGCGGCAGCACATCCATATAGGCGCCGCGGATGGCGCCGGCGATGAGCTTGTCGCGCACGGGCCGGCCGTTGACATAAGCATATTGCTGCAAGGCATTGGCGCGCGTGAAGGAGGGGATCGAAACGTAACCGGTGAGCTGCACGCCTTCACGCATGGCGTCCACGGCGATGGAATTGTCGGGAAATTCGGAACCCATCACCTGCGCCAAGCGGCGCAACTGTCCTTCTGGGCTGTCGTCGGTCGCCGGCAGTTCCAGCGTCGAGCGATCGGAACCAGCAAGCGTGAACCGTACGGAAGGGAAGGCAATTGCGATGCGCTTGATGACGTCGCTTGTGGCAGAGCTTTCGGCGCGCTCGCCCTTCATGAATTTCAATCGCGCAGGCGTGGCGAAGAACAGGTCGCGCACCTCTACGGTCGTGCCGCGATTGGCTGCCGCGGGCCGCACAGGCGCCACGCGCCCGCCCTCAATGCTGATTTCGGCGGCGCTATCGCCTTGCGCCGTGCGCGAGCGGATCGACAGCCGTGCAACGGAACCGATCGAAGGCAAGGCTTCGCCTCGAAAGCCGAGCGACCGGATGTCGTTGATGTCGGTGGAGAGCTTCGACGTACAATGGCGCGCCACGGCAAGCGCCAATTCCGGTTCCGGAATGCCTGACCCGTCGTCGGTAACACGGATCAAATTCAGCCCGCCGCCGGCGGTGACGATCTCGACCCGGCCAGCGCCCGCATCGAGCGCGTTCTCGACCAATTCCTTGACGACACTGGCGGGACGCTCGATGACCTCGCCAGCGGCGATCTGGTTGATCATCGTTTCGGAAAGCTGGCGGATGGGCATGGCTGGACTATAGCGGGATTCGCCAAACCGGCGAACAACCATGCCCGGCTATTCGTGCAAAGACCACAGCGAAATCGGCGGAAACTTTCCGCCGATTTCAGCCCATCCAAATGCGACTACGCGGTCCGGATTTTCAAGGTACGGTTTTCCTCGCGTCCGAAGCCGCGAATCTCGACCCTCTCATCATAGATTTCGACGATTGCGTAGGCGCTGGTGGCAGGTGTGTCGACCATGCCCTTGAAGTTGATGAAGTATTTGCCGTTGAGTTCGCCGAAATTCCCAGCATGGTTGTGGCCATTGAAATAAGCGACGACATTGCTGGAGCTGATCAGCAGTTCCACGATGCGGTCGGAATCCCACATATTGTGCTCGTTTTCGGGATAGATCGGATAGTGACCCATCACGATCACTTTCTCTCCCGCCGACTGTGCCGCCTTGATGGTCTTGTCGAGCCAGGCGAACTGATCGTCGCTTAGCGAGCCGTTCCAGGTTTGCGCATTGACGGCGCCGTTCGCTTTCAGTTCTTCGAGCCGCTTGGCGGCGGTCTCCCGGCGCGGATCGTCCTTCGGTGGAGCAAACAAGCTGACGTCGTTGCCATCGAGCACGATGAAGCGATAGCCGCCGCCTGCGAAATCGTAATAGGCCTTTTCCATGCCTGCGGTACGCACGACCGAGGTCAGGTATTCGGCAGCGACGTCATAGTCGTGATTGCCGAGCAGGAAGAAGCGCTCATGCTTCAGCTTGTCGTAGAGCGGCAGGATGTGTGCGTAGCTCTCCCAATGACGGTCGATGATGTCGCCCAACGTTGCGACGAAGCGCAGGTCTTCCTGGTTGAAGGCTTCAATGGCTTCCGACAGTTTCCAAAGGCTGTTCGAATAATAGCGGTCGAGCTTGAGGTTGGGCACGACCGGTGCGTATTGCGGATCGGCGACAATACCGAATTTGAAAAGCGGCGCCTTTCCATCCGCTGCCGATGCGTCGACAGTAAAGCCTCCGAACGGTGCAAACATTGCGGCAGTGCCGCCTATCCTGAGGAGGTTGCGTCGTGTGATCAAGGGAGCCTCTGCCTGCAAACTACCGGGGCAGGGTAGGCATGCTCGGTGACAGCGGCGTGAATCCACCTGGTGTCACGGCCCAGTTAATGCTCGATTTCAGGCCGTAAAAAAGCCGAGATGGCGGATGCGTGATATGAGATGCCACTCGGGATTGGGGAATCATGAAGCCGGGATTGCTGCTTGCCTTATCCGTTTTGACTTATTCGGGTCCTGCTTTGGCTGGGCCGGCTTCGGATGCGGTGATGTTTTTCTATTCACCGGTAAAATTCGCCGCCGATCCGCAGTATCGGGATCGCTTCACCGACCCCGTCATCAAGCTGTTCCAACTCAATGATGCCGCCATCAAGAAACACCCGGACGAGGTCGCTTGCATTGATTTCGATCCGGCGCTGGATGCCCAGGACTACGACGACAAGACCGTTACCGACAGTGTGAAGCTCACAGAGACCGTCGACGGCGATAAGGCGACAGTCACCGCAAGCTTCAGCCTGTTCACCGAAGGCGAAGATTCCAGACGCGAAATGGTCTGGGACCTCAGGCAGATCGAGGGAGCCTGGAAGGTCGCTGACATCGCCTCCAGGAGCAACAGCTGGAAGCTTAGCGAACTGGGTTGCTCGGGTGGAGAAGAGCCGGAATAAGCCGATGGTGCGCGGACACCGCTTTTTGCTTTTGCTGTTGGCCGGATGTGCATGCGGTGCCTCGACCGCGGGAGCTTGCGCAGAGGGATTGCTGGGCGCCAAGACGCCCGCGTCGCCGACCGCACCTGCCGGTGCGGCTCCGACCGCGTCGAACCTGGCGACTGCAGTCGATCCGGATTCGCCCACGGCGCGAGTCAGGCCCTTCTATGCGGACGGCACGGATCTGGCTTTGGCCGACCGCGACCATTTCGTCGATCCTGCAAGGACGGTGCTGGAGAAGAACGAACTTCTTAAGAAGTCAGGGCAAGGCGATTGCCTCGACCAGAATATGCCGCTCGATCAGGTGCCATACGACAAGGCCGCGCTCGAAAAGACCTTCAAGTCACTGGAATCGATCAGCGGAGACCAGGCGCGTGTGGTGGTTGCCTTTGTCGAGGGCAGTGAGCCGCATCGCTTGGAGTGGAAGTTGAAGAAGGTCGAAGGCACCTGGAAGATAACCGATCTTCTGTCGGTCACCGGCGAATGGGCTCTCAGTCAATATCAGTGCGAGTGACGCCGAGGGATTTTTCGTTCTGCGGGTTCAAATCTCGACACGGCGGGTTTGTCGCGGGAACGTGCGCTCCGTTTGCGCGTTGGGCATGCTCATCCCAACAAGGAGCCGAGACGATGATTGCGACACGCCGTTCCGTCCTTCTGCTTGCCGCCGGCACCGCCGCGGCGACGCTGGCACGCCCTTCCATCCTGCGCGCAGCAAAGCCGTTCGAGCAGCCACCGTTGCCTTTTGACGAGAATGCGTTGGCCCCGCAGATATCCGCCCGCACCGTGGGCCTTCATTACGGCAAGCATCACAAGGCCTATTTCGACAAGCTGAACCAGCTTGTGCCCGGCACTCCCTACGCCGATATGACGCTTGAGAAGGTCGTGGTGGCAGCCAAGAAGGACGGCGAGGACAAGGTCTTCAACCAAGCAGGCCAAGCCTGGAATCATGTTTTCTACTGGCAGCAGTTCAAGGGTGGGCCAACCAAGCCGACCGGCGCCTTCGCCGACGCGGTCAAGCGCGACTTCGGCGACGAAAAAGGCCTGTTCAAAGCCATCGCCAAGGAAAGCGATGCGGTATTTGGCACCGGCTGGGTATGGCTTGTGGCCGATAACGACAAGCTGGCCGTCAAAGGCTATCAAGACGCCGGCAATCCGCTGCCGGATGGGTTGAAACCGCTTGTCGGCATCGACCTATGGGAGCATGCCTATTACCTCGACTACGAGAACCGCAAGGGCGAGCATGTCGGTGCCCTGCTGTCGGAACGTATCAACTGGCAGGCTGCCGGCGAGCGGATGAGCACTTAATGTTTGTTGGCACGGCAATCGGGAAAGCCGCGATTCAGCCTCTGCCGCGATAGGGCGCGACACCCGTGTCAGGTAACCAGGCGCCTTTCGGTGGTTCGCCGGTCTGCCAGAATACGTCGATCGGAATACCACCGCGCGGGTACCAGTAGCCACCGATGCGCAACCATAGCGGCTTGGTGGCCGCCACCACGCGTCGCCCAATCATCACCGTGCAATCCTCATGGAAGGCGCCATGGTTGCGGAAAGAAGTGAGGAACAGCTTCAGCGATTTGGATTCGACAAGAAGAGTATCCGGCGCATAGTCGATCACGATGTGTGCAAAATCCGGCTGGCCGGTGACGGGGCAGAGCGAGGTAAATTCGGGGCAGGTGAAGCGCACGATCGCCGGCGGACCGTCGCCGCGTGTGAACGGCACGGTCTCCAGCACTGCGTCGTCGGGACTGTCAGGCGTCTCGACCTTGGCACCGAGTTGGGTCAGGTTTTCCGTTTCCGTCATGGATGAACTCCTTTCGAGATAGGCTCTATCCTCAAGGAACGGCCCAAGCCAGCATTGAATGCAGTCGGGTTGATGCTGAAGGGGCAGACGCCGACGAGGAGGCCACCTGCCTCGTCGGCACCACTTCACTTGGCAGCGTCAAGCGCCGCGACAATCTCAGGATTTTCCGATTGCAGGCGCCCGCCGGCTCCGGCCATTTCGAGCGAATAGTCGTTGCAGAGGATGAGAATGTCGTCCGTGTTGGCGATGCCGGCATATGCTTTTGCAATGACGCCGTTGAGCTTCGCAATCAAAGATCGGCGGGCCCCCGGGTTCGGGAGTGCGGGTGCTTCGACGAAGCAGACGGGCCGTATCGGCTCGGCGTCGGCGAACCCATCCTGAGCGACGTTGGCTGCCGTGTGCTCCCGCAAGAATATACGCACGTCCGGGATGTGATAGGCTTCGTCGAGCGCGGCGGTGACTTCCGCCATCAGGATTTTCTTGGCTTCGTCCTGCAGCCCCGCAGGACCTTCAATGATGAAAACGGGCATCGTCGTCTCCTTCGTTCGGTTCATCCCGACAGCGTCATGCCGCGGGTTCGATCCAGGAGACGTCTCGTGAAGCAGAAAGGATTCTGAGAAATTTCCCAGGGGCGAATCCTTCGAGCTCTGGCGTTCGTCTTCATTGTATAAATCTTGCAAGGAGCCAGCCGTGAAGCACACGATGATCCGTTATCGGACGAAGCCGGAACAAAGCGAAGAAAACCAGCGATTGATCGAGCAGGTTTTCGAAGAGTTGCACCAGAAGGCACCCATTGGCGTGCAGTATGTCGCATTGCGGATGGATGAGGGTGTTTTCTTCCATGTGGTTGGCGTGGCCGAAGAGGGCGAAAACCCGATACCTGCCCTCGACGCTTTCCGGGATTTTCGGCGCGATATCGGGGCCCGTTGTCTTGAAGCGCCTGTGCAGGGCAGGGTCAAAGTTGTCGGCAGCTTTGGCGTGCCTGGATGGTCAGCAACCGATGACTGAAGCACAGCGCGCCCGCTCGAGATACAACACGGAACTTGCGTCGTTGATCGCGCCGCTTCGGCCGAAACTGCACCGCTATTGTGCCCGTATGACCGGCTCCGCGATAGAGGGCGAAGATGTGCTGCAGGAAGCTCTGGAAAAGGCCGTGGAGGCCTTTCCTGCCTCCGTACCGCTCACCAATCCCGAAGGTTGGCTCTTTCGCATTGCGCACAATGCCGCGCTTGATTTTCTACGCCGGCGCCGGCGTATCCAAGCATACGAGACCGCAGCAGGATTGGAGATGTCTGCCGAGCTGCCGGCCGATGCGGACAGGCGAATCGCAGCCACGGCAAGTTTGCGTACCTTCATGCAGTTGCCAACGCGTGAGCGTAGCTGCGTTATCCTGATGGACGTGCTCGGCTATTCGCTAAGCGAAATTGGTGCTGTGACCCAGATGAGTATTCCGGCCATCAAGGCCCTTTTGCATCGGGGCAGGAATCAGTTGCGAACCTTTGCCGCCGAACCAATCGATAAACCCTTGCCGGTGCTTTCGCCGCAGGAGCGCGAACGACTGTTCTTCTATGTCGAGCGCTTCAATGCACGAGACTTCGAGGCGTTGAGAGACCGTTTGGCCGATGAGGTCAAGGCGGAACTTGTCGGCCAGACGGTGATGCGAGGACGTCGCGAAGTCTCAAACTACTACAGCAATTATGCCAGCGACCTGCGCTGGCGCCTGACTGCCGGCGCGCTCGAAGGATATGCGGGGGCACTGGTATTCGACAATCGCGAAACGGCGCCATTGCTACCGGCTTACATCGTTCTTCTGCGCTGGGAGGGCGACCTGCTGATGGAAATCAAGGATTTCCGCTACGCGCGCTATATCGTGGACGGCGCGGACATCCTTTCCCTAACGCGATAGAGGTGACGCGGGCCGCGAATGAAGGCATTTGTCAGCAGCGGAAGATGGGTTCGCCGAACGTGTCCGGATCCACCTCGACCCCCAGGCCGGGACCTCGTGGAGGAGTCATGCCACCGTCCTCGATAGTGAAATCGGCCTTGCCGTTGGCAACCGTGACCCAGTTGTGGAAATCGACCGTGTGTTGGCGCAGCAATTCCGGCGTCGACAGCAAAAGGCCGCAATAGGCCGCGGTGTCGATCTGCGCGCCACCGGTGTCCTCGATGGTGATTTTGAGATTGCGGGCAATCGCAATGTCGCGGATCAGCTTGGCCTTGGTCAGTCCGCCGACGCGGGCGAGCTTGATGGTGATGCCGTCGACAAGCCCATCGGCAATGGCACGCAGCAGGGCATCGGCGCTATCAATGGTTTCGTCCAACACCAGCGGCCGGTCGCAAGCCGAGCGGATGGCGAGATTTTCCTCGTAGTTCGCACAAGGCTGTTCCAGGGTGTAGTCGAGCGTGCGTGTCGCCTGCAGGAAGCGCCGGGTTTCCGCTGTGCCCCAGCTGCCATTGGCATCGCAAAACAGCACGGTGCCAGTGGGCACCGCGGCGCGAACGGCTTCGAGGCGAGCGATGTCTTCGTTGACGTCGAGGCCGACCTTGACCTGCAGCCGGCGATAGCCCTCGGAGATGTATTTCCTGGCCCGCATGGCCATGGCATCGGGGCTCTGCTGCGCCAGCGAACGGTAGAGCGGGATGGCGCTGCCTTCTGCGCCGCCGGTCATGGTCGCCAAGGAAAGACCACAGCGCTGGCCGGCAAGATCCCACAGCGCCATGTCGATGGCGGCCTTGGAGTAGGGGTGGCCCTTGAGCAACAGATCCATGCGGCGGTTCAACGCCTCGATGCCGGCGGCATCCTCGCCGATCAGGCGCGGCGCCAACTCACGCATGGCAGACCGCGCACCTTCCGCAAAGGCCGGATCGTAGAAGGAGCCCAGCGGCGCCATCTCACCATAGCCCTTGCTGCCGTCGTGGCTGCTGATCTCGACAATGGTCGAATCGAAACCCTCTGCGCTGCGTCCGCCCGAGCAGGTGTAGGTGCCGTCGCGAAACGGTTGCCATTGCTGGTAGAGACTGATGGAGGCGATGGTCATCCTGGGGTTCCCTGGCGATGCGAGCCGATGTGATGGTGCATCAGGCTATCGCCCCGAAAGGTCGGGCGCCGCCAAGGAAGCGGCAGATCCGTCGGTCGTTTTTGTGCTAGCTTTCAACCGGTCCGTCGCAGTATGCGTGGCCAGCTTCAAGGGAGTCCGTGCTTCATGAGTAGCAGCTTTCTCGCCCATCTCGACGCTGAACTGGCCGGCCTGAAGGCGGCAGGGCTCTACAAATCCGAACGGGTGATCTCATCCATGCAGTCGGCCGAGATCGAGGTGTCCGGCGAGAAAGTGCTGAATTTCTGCGCCAACAACTACCTTGGCCTTGCTGACAATGCAGAATTGCGCGCGTCCGCTCAAAAGGCGCTGGACCGCTACGGCTACGGCATGGCCTCCGTGCGCTTCATCTGCGGCACGCAGGAAGAGCACAAGCAACTCGAAGCCAAGATCTCGTCCTTCCTGGGCCTGGAAGACACGATTCTCTATGGCTCCTGCTTTGACGCCAATGGTGGATTGTTCGAGACGCTGCTCGGTGAGGAAGATGCGGTGATTTCGGATGCGCTGAACCATGCCTCGATCATCGACGGCGTGCGCCTCTCCAAGGCCAAGCGCTTCCGCTATGCAAACAACGACATGGCCGCACTCGAGGAAGAGCTGAAGAAGGCGGAAGGCAGCCGTTTCAAGCTGATCGCCACCGACGGCGTCTTTTCGATGGATGGCATCATCGCCAACCTGCAGGGCGTCTGCGACCTTGCGGAAAAATACGGCGCCATGGTCATGGTCGACGATAGCCATGCCGTCGGCTTCGTTGGCAAGCATGGGCGCGGCTCGGCCGAGCACTGCGGTGTCGAGGGCAGGGTGGACATCATCACCGGTACGCTCGGCAAGGCACTGGGCGGCGCCTCCGGGGGCTATACATCCGGCAAGCGGCAGGTGGTGGAGTGGCTGCGCCAGCGTTCACGGCCTTATCTCTTTTCCAACACACTGATGCCGGCGATTGCAGCGGCGTCACTCAAGGTGTTCGACATCATCGACGAGGGCGATGCGCTGCGCGAAAAGCTCTACGCGAATGCGTCGCATTTCCGCTCCTCGATGAGCAAGCTCGGTTTCACGCTTGCCGGCGCCGACCATCCGATCATACCGGTGATGCTTGGCGATGCGACGCTGGCGCAGCAGATGGCCACCAAGATGCTGGAGCGCGGCATCTACGTCATCGGCTTTTCGTTCCCCGTCGTGCCCAAGGGACAGGCGCGCATCCGCACGCAGATGTCGGCGGCGCATTCCACGGCCGATATAGATCGCGCCGTCGCGGCGTTCGATGAAGTTGGCAAGGAACTCGGCATCATTTCCTGAGGAAGAACAGAATGTCCAACATGATGCGCGCGCTGGTGAAGGCGAAGCCCGAGCCAGGAATCTGGATGGAGCGTGTGCCGGTTCCTGAGATCGGCCCCAACGATGTGTTGATCAAGGTCAAGAAGTCGGCGATCTGCGGCACCGACGTCCATATCTACAACTGGGATCAGTGGGCCCAGAAGACCGTGCCGGTACCGATGGTAACAGGCCATGAATTCGTCGGCACCATCGCCGATGTCGGTTCAGCCGTGAGCGAATACAAGGTCGGACAGCGTGTGTCGGGTGAAGGTCACATCGTCTGCGGCCACTGCCGCAACTGCCGCGCGGGCAGGGGGCATCTGTGCCGCAATACGTTGGGCGTTGGCGTCAATCGGCCCGGTTCTTTCGGCGAATATGTCGCCATCCCGCAGCACAATGTCGTGCCGATCCCCGATGATATCCCGGACGAGATCGCGGCGATCTTCGATCCGCTCGGCAATGCGGTTCATACCGCGTTGTCCTTCGACCTGGTTGGCGAAGATGTGCTTGTTACCGGGGCGGGTCCGATCGGCATCATGGGGGCCCTGGTGGCGCAATGCGTTGGTGCGCGTAAGGTTGTGATCACCGACATCAACCCGACCCGCTTGGCGCTGGCCAGGAAGATGGGGGTGCATCACGTCGTCGACGCCTCGAAGGAAAAACTGCGCGATGTCATGCATGACGAGGGAATGACCGAAGGTTTTGATGTCGGTCTGGAGATGTCGGGATCAGCCGTCGCCTTCCGAGACATGATCGACACCATGAACAATGGCGGCAAGATCGCCATCCTTGGCATTGCGCCAACCGGGTTCGAGATCGATTGGAACAAGGTCATCTTCAAGATGCTGCATCTCAAGGGCATCTATGGCCGCGAAATGTTCGAGACCTGGTACAAGATGATCGCGTTGGTGCAAGGGCCGCTGGATGTGAGCGGACTGATCACCCACCGCATTGGCATTGACGACTATCAGGCGGGGTTCGACGCCATGCGCAGCGGCAATTCCGGCAAGGTCGTTATGGATTGGTAGGAAAAATTTTTTCTTAACAGTGGATTTTTTCGAATAACGTTTGTTGCCGCGCCGCGAGCGCGTTTGCTAATGCAGCAGACCTAATTGTGCAAGCGCCTCGCCCCGGGAATCGAAACGATTTTCGGGGTGATGTGTGAGGGCCGGAATTCCGACTATGCGCCGCCATATCCGTCACTTCACTGCGCGCCACGAGCCAGCCAGTCATCCGCTTTCGCATGCAAAGTCGGGCCTTGGCGCAGTTATCGGCATCGGCGCAGTCGGTGGCCTCGCAACGCTGACCGATCTGCCGCTGCTGCTCGCACCGCTGGGCGCCACGGCGGTCTTGATCTTTGGCCAGCCCACCAGCCCGCTGGCGCAGCCTGCCAATGTATTCGGCGGCTATCTGCTGGCTACGATCGTGGGCGTCGCGGCAGCCTTGACGCTCCCTGGAAACTGGACCGTGGCGGCCTTGGCCGTCGGCGCTGCGATCGCGCTGATGTCGATGCTGCGCGTCACTCATCCGCCAGCTGGTGCTGTGCCGCTGATTGCGATTGCTGCGCCTCTGCAAAGTGCTTCGTTGTTCGGCACGATCCTGATCGGCTCGATCAGTCTGGTCGGACTCGGCGTCGTCCACCATCGCTTGCCGCCGCGCCTTCACTATCCACGCCGGGTGGATTGAGCAGGCTAGTTCGGGCTGCCAGATGCCGGGGCATTCCTTTGCAAACGGTCGAGTTCCTTCAAATGCAGCTCATAAGCTGACTGATCGCCGGTTTTCTGGGCAATGCGCGCCATGCCAATGTGAGCCTCGACATGGTTGGGATCGATCGCCAGCGCGCGCTTGAAATACTCGGCTGCTCTCGTATCCTCATTTCGTTCTTCCAGTGTTCGGCCATGATCGGAGAGAAGAGGCGCTGCACTCGGCATTCGTTTTTCAGCTTCCGCGAACCACCGCTCGACCGTTTCCGAAGGCTCGCCACGCTGATGCGTGGTCAAGGCGAACCCCCAATAGATTGACGGATTTTCGGGATCCAGGAGCCAAGCCTGGTTGAATCGACGGATCGCCGTTTCAAAGTCCTGATTTTGAAATGATTGCCAGCCCAGTTCGATGGCCCGTTTGGCGCCGATTTGCAGATTGTCGTTGGTGGATTTTCGAACGCTTTCAATAAACTTCTTATCGGCCTCCTGCATCTCAGCGGTCTTCTGCACGCCCTCCCACAACGGCATCTCTTTCGCGTAAGAAGCTGTTGCCATGATGATGGTAGCCAAGCCGATGATGATCTACCGTAAAGTTTGCATTTTGCCCCCCAAAGTCGTCGTAAGGCGTATCTCAACCCCGGCCTAAAATTGCGGATTCGAGTTTTCCGAGCAACTGGATGATAGCTTCGCGGGAACCGTTATCGAGTTTTCCGAGCAATTCCTGCTCGAATGCCTTCGCCAGCGGCACCATGTCGAGGTAAGCGGCAAGGCCTGTCTTCGTCAGGGCCAGATGCTCGATACGTCGATCTTTCTCATCCGGGGTGCGGGTCAGCCAGCGCCGTCGCTCCAATTCAGCCACGGCACGCGAGACCTTGGTCTTGTGCATCGCAGACTGTTCGCCGAGTTCTTTCGCAGTCATTGTCCCGCTCTGGCCTAGCCCTGACAGGGTGCGCCATTCCGGACGCGTCAAGCCAAGGCGGTCCTTGTAGATGCGTGCAAACTCCCGGCTGACCAGGTCAGCGAGATGGTAGAGCCGATAAGGTAGGAACGTTTCCAGCTCGAGGACGTCGTCTTGTCTTGCCATGCTGGTCATTCCGGCCGAGCTTCAAGAGAAGCTGTCGTGGCGTTGATAGTTACATTTTGGATGGTTACAGATGTAACCAATTTGGTCAATCCGGGGAGGATGTCATGCCGTTTTCCTATATGCCGGGTTTCGGCAACGATTTCGAAACCGAGACGCTGCCGGGTTCACTGCCGCAAGGGCGAAATTCACCACAACGGCCGGCCTATGGGCTTTATGCTGAGCAACTGTCGGGATCGCCTTTCACCGCGCCGCGCGGCACAAATGAGCGATCCTGGCTCTACCGCATCCGTCCAAGCGTGAAGCATACCGGCCGTTTCAAGACAACGAGCTATCCGCTGTGGAAGACCGCCCCCAATGTTGGCGACCATGAACTGGCGCTAGGGCAATATCGCTGGAACCCGACGCCGATGCCGACGGAGCCGACCGATTTCATCGCCGGCATCCGCACCATGACGACGGCGGGCGATGCCCTTGGGCAGAGCGGCATGGCCGCTCATGTCTATGTCGCCAACACGTCGATGGTGGACGATCATTTCTTCAATGCCGATGGCGAGATGCTGGTGGTGCCGCAGGTTGGCCGGCTGAATTTCGTCACCGAGATGGGCGTCATCGAGATGCAGCCGGGCGAGATCTGCGTCCTGCCGCGTGGGTTGGTGTTCAAGGTCGAGCTGCTCGATCCAGAGGTACGCGGCTATATCTGCGAGAACTACGGCGCCAAATTCACCATGCCGGACCGCGGTCCGATCGGCGCCAATTGCCTTGCCAATCCGCGTGACTTCAAGACGCCCTGTGCGTGGTTCGAGGAAAAGGAGAAGCCTTGCCGGCTGATCGTGAAGTGGTGTGGTTCGTTCCATGCCACGGCACTCGACCATTCACCGCTCGACGTCGTCGCCTGGCACGGCAATTATGCGCCGTATAAGTATGATCTTGCTACTTTTTCGCCGGTCGGGGCGCTACTGTTCGATCATCCTGATCCGTCGATCTTCACAGTGCTGACCGCGCCGAGCGGCGAAGAGGGCACCGCCAATGTCGACTTCGTCATCTTCCCGCCGCGCTGGATGGTGGCGGAAAACACTTTCCGCCCGCCTTGGTATCACCGCAACATCATGAGTGAGTTCATGGGCCTGATCCATGGCCAGTATGATGCAAAGGAAGAAGGCTTCGTGCCCGGCGGCATGAGCCTGCACAACATGATGCTGGCGCACGGCCCTGACGCGCCTGGCTTCGAAAAGGCATCCAAGGCGGAACTCAAGCCGGTGAAGCTCGACAACACCATGGCATTCATGTTCGAGACGCGCTTTCCGCAGATGCTGACACGTTTCGGTGCAGAACTCCCCACCTTGCAGGAGGACTACATCGACTGCTGGAAGGACCTGAAGAAGCGATTTAACGGCACGCCTGAAGGCGATTGGAGCTGATCCGATCAGCATCATCGGTTTTTCAGGGGCCGGTTGTCGGAAATCGCGCCAGTCATGCGTCCTGTGACCGTCAACATACAAGGAGACGATCATGACCTATGTCGATGGCTTTATTCTGCCGGTGCCGCAGGCGGAGTGGGAGGAATACCGAAAGAATGTCGACCTCGCCGCCACGGTCTGGATGGAACATGGTGCTTTGTCTTACGTCGAGGCCCAAGCCGATGATGTGCCCGATGGCGAGATCACCTCTTTCCCGCTTGCAGTGAAGAAGGAAGCAGGTGACACAATCGTATTTTCCTACGTCACCTATAAATCGCGCGAGCATCGCGACGAGGTGATGAAGAAAGTGATGGAGGACCCGCGGATGCAGCCGGGCATGCAAAATATGCCTGCCTATATGAAGCGGCTGATCTATGGTGGGTTCAAAGTCTTCATGGAGCGATAAGGGGAACTGAATGAAGCTTGCCACCTTGAAGAACGGGACGCGCGACGGAAAGCTTGTCGTCGTGTCCCGCGATTTGACGCGCCTGACCGACGCTTCGTTTCTGGCGCCGACCCTGCAGGCGGCGCTTGACGACTGGCGTCGTATCGCTCCGCATCTTGCGGCGTTGGCCGAGTCGCTCGAGCATGGTTCCGTGCCTTCGGAGCGGTTTCATGAGCATGATGCTCATTCGCCGCTGCCGCGCGCCTATCAGTGGGCCGACGGTTCGGCGTACGTCAATCACGTCGAACTGGTGCGCAAGGCACGCAATGCCGAAATGCCGGCAAGCTTCTGGACCGACCCGTTGATGTATCAAGGCGGGTCGGACGCGTTCATCCCGCCGCGAGATCCGATCCGCATGGCCGACGAGGGCTGGGGGATCGACCTTGAAGCAGAGGTCGCGGTCATCGTCGACGATGTGGCGATGGGAGCCGACAAGGAGCAGGCACGCGATGCGATCCGCCTCGTCATGCTGGTCAACGACGTCACGCTGCGCACACTGACGGCGCCGGAACTTGCCAAAGGTTTCGGCTTCTTCCAATCGAAGCCGTCCTCGGCGTTTTCGCCCGTTGCGGTCACGCCGGATGAACTCGGCGATGCCTGGGATGGCGGCAAGCTGCACCTTCCGCTTTGCGTCGACCTCAACGGAAAGCCGTTTGGGCGCGCCAATGCGGGCGTAGACATGACGTTCGATTTTCCGGCTTTGATTGCGCACGCAACCAAAACCCGGCCGCTCTCAGCCGGTGCGATCATTGGCTCCGGCACGATTTCCAACAAAAAGGACGGCGGCCCTGGCAAGCCCGTTGCCGAAGGTGGCTCCGGCTATTCCTGCATTGCGGAGCAGCGTGTGATCGAAACCATCCAGAGTGGCGAAGCGAAAACGCCATTCCTGCGCTTCGGCGACACGGTGCGTATCGAGATGAAGGATAAGGCTGGGCATTCGATCTTCGGTGCCATCGAGCAGAAGGTGGAAAAATACCAGGACTGACTATTGAGCAAAAAGGAGCGGCGATGGACCTGATCGATCATTTCCGCCGCATGGCCGCGAACAATCTCTGGTCTAACGACCGGCTTTACCGGGCTTTGATGGCACTGAAGCCCGGTGAGTTTGAGGCCGAGAGAACCGGTTTCTTTCCGTCCATCAAGGCGACGCTCAACCACGTCCTGTCAGTCGATCTCTACTATCTCGACATGGTGGAAGAGGGCGGTGTCGGGCTCGCCATCTTCGACGACTGGGCGGATTTCGAAATACCCGCCAAACTGGCCGCGGTCCAGGCGGAGACCGACCGGCGGCTGCTGTCGTTCTGCAACGAACTGAAAAAGGTCGACCTGGATCGGCGCGTGCCGACCGACCGGGGCGACAATGGTATGATTCCCGAGCGTATCGGCGACTTGCTGGCGCACCTGTTCCTGCACCAGATCCACCATCGCGGGCAGGTGCACGCCATGCTATCAGGCACATCGGTCAAGCCGCCGCAACTCGACGAGTTCCTGCTCGACTACGATATCAAGCTCAGAAAAAAAGAGGTCGAGCGCCTGGGACTTTGACACGCTCGACCTGTGAACCGGCCTGCTGCCTGGCTATTCGGCAGCCTGTACTTTCAGCACGCCGCGCTTGATCTGGTCCTGCTCGATCGACTCGAACAGGGCGCGGAAATTGCCTTCACCGAATCCCTCATCGCCCTTGCGCTGGATGAATTCAAAGAAGATCGGGCCGATCACGGTCTTGGAGAAGATCTGCAGCAGGATCTTGGTCATGCCGCCATTCACCACGCCTTCGCCGTCGATCAGAATGCCGTGCTTCTTCATGCGTTCGATCGGCTCGTCGTGTCCGTTCACCCGGTCGTGCGACATCTCGTAGTAGGTGTCGGGAGGGCCGGGCATGAATTTCAAGCCATTGTCGGCCAGCCTGTCGGTGCCGGCATAGATGTCGTCGGTTCCGACGGCGATATGCTGGATGCCTTCGCCCTTGTACTTCTTCAAATACTCGGCGATCTGGCTGGTATCGTCCTTGGATTCGTTCAGCGGGATGCGGATCTTGCCGCAAGGCGACGTGATGGCGCGGCTGACCAGGCCGGTGATCTTGCCGTCAATGTCGAAGAAGTGGATCTGCTTGAAACCGAACAGGTCGCGATAGAAGTCCCACCATTTGTCCATATTGCCGCGGTAGACATTATGGGTGAGGTGGTCGAGGAAATAAAAGCCGACGCCGGCCGGCTTCGGATTGCGCTCGCCGATCCAGTCGAATTCGGCGTCATAAGCTGAGCCCTTTGCGCCGTATTTCTCGACAAAATAGAGCAGCGAGCCGCCAATGCCGACAATCGCGGGCACTTCGAGTGCCTTGTCCGCGCCTTCGTAGGGCTTGGCGCCCTTGGAGATGGCGTGTTCGAAAGCGTGTTTGGCATCGACCACGCGCCAGGCCATCGACGGCGCACAGGGGCCATGTTCGTCGACAAACTTCATGGCATGAGAGCCCGGCTCGGCATTCAGGACGTAGTTGATGTCACCCTGACGCCAGACCGAGATCTTCTTGGTCTTGTGTTTGGCGACTTCAGTGTAGCCCATGCGGGCGAACAGTTCGGCAAGCTTTTCCGGCTCTGGATGGGCGAATTCGACAAACTCGAAACCATCGGTACCGGCGGGGTTGGTCTCGCTGATGGTGGCGGGTGGCGCGTCGTGCGGGAAGGGACCCATGGCAAATCCTCCGGTTCGTCTCCAGTTGCGACCAGTATAAGGCTGGATGCCCGCACGGTGCTTGCATTACAGTGCCTGCAAGGATCATAATGTGCGAAATTCATGCACGATTGAGGGGAAAATGTCTGAAGTCGCGCGCGTTGATCAGTTCGATCGCAAGATATTGGCTCTTTTACAGGGCGATGCGCGGCTTACGAATAACGACCTGTCTGAGCGTGTGAACCTTTCAGCATCGCAATGTTCACGCCGACGGCAGCGGCTGGAAGAGGAAGGTTACATCCGCAATTACCAGGCGGTGCTCGATCGCGACAGGCTGGGGTTCTCGCTCGTCAACGTCATCACTGTGACGCTTGCCACACACAACCGGGACAATGCCCGGCGGTTCGCTGAGTTGGTCAAACGTCTTCCCGAGGTGCAGGAAGCGCACGCACTGACCGGCGAGATGGATTATATCCTGAAAGTCGTTACGCCCGACCTGAAATCGCTATCCGAATTCGTGAACAACGAGCTGCTGCCGCACGAATCCGTGCAGCATGTCAAAACGGCGATCGTGCTGGAGACGCTGAAGGAGACCGGCGCGCTGCCGATCTAGCCTTTCAATTGCCGTACGGCAGCGTAAAGGTTGGTGCAGCGCGTGCCGGAACGGCAATAGGCGAAAACCGGGCCGGGCAGGGCGTCGAGGGCTTCGGCCTGGTCCTCGACATTCTGTGCGGTCATCTGGCCGCTGATGACCGGAACCCAACGGAATTCAAGCCCTGCAGCCTCGACCGCCGCCTTGATCTCGCCGGCGCTTGGCTGGCCGGGATCTTCGTTGTCTGGGCGGTTGCAGATGACACTCTTGAACCCGGCGGCTTTGATCGCCGCGACATCCTCGACGCTGATTTGCGGCGAGACGGAATAAGCGTCGGAAATCTGGCGGATGTTCATGTAAGCAGCTCCGGGGCGGATGGATGTTTCGCTTGTCATGCCATCGCGCGCGATGGGCTGCAACCTTCGCCTGTTGAGGCAGCGCCGATCTTCCCAGCCGGCGCTGCAGGGGCGAGCTAAGCTGCCCGTTCGCTGTCCAGCATCGCCATCTGATGTTCGGCGTAACGCTGTCCGGCTGCCGCGCCCTTCGGCGCCGCAGCCTCGATGGCTGCGATATCGCTGGCAGAAAGAGCAAGATCTAGCGCACCAAGTGCTTCCGTCAGCCGGTCTCGGGTGCGGGCGCCGATCAAGGGGAAGATATCGCCACCCTGCGCCAGCACCCAGGCGATGGCAATCTGCGCGACGCTGGCACCGCGCGTTTCCGCGACCTGGCGCAGCGCTTCGACCAGTTTGAGATTGCGATCGAGATTGTCGCCCTGGAAGCGTGGGCTGTGGCTGCGGAAATCGGTTCCGGCCGTGGCCTTGGTTCTGTCCCAATGGCCGCTGATCAGCCCGCGCGAAAGGACGCCATAGGCGGTAATAGCAATGCCGAGTTCGCGACAGGTGTCGAGAATGCCGTCCTCGATATTGCGCGACAGCAGGGAATACTCGATCTGCAGATCGGCAATCGGATGCACGGCAGCGGCGCGGCGAATGGTTGCGGAGCCAACCTCCGACAATCCGACATGCTTGACATAACCTGCCTTGACCAGATCGGCGATGGCGCCGATCGTTTCCTCGATCGGCACGTTCGGGTCGAGCCGCGCGGGCCTGTAGATGTCGATTGCTTCGACACCCAGTCGCTTCAGGCTGTAGGCCGCCGCAGTCTTGACTGCATTCGGCCGGGTATCGAAGCCAAGCCAACTTCCGTCGGGACCGCGCTGCGCGCCGAATTTGACGCTGAGCGCCACCTCGCCGGCGCTGCGGGTGGCTAGCGCCTCGGCGATCAGCATTTCGTTGTGACCCATGCCGTAAAAATCGCCGGTGTCGAGCAGTGTGACGCCGGCATCCAGCGCGGCGTGCAATGTCGCCAGGCTTTCGGTCCGGTCCGCCGGACCATAGAGATCAGACATGCCCATGCAGCCGAGGCCCAGGCGTGAGACGACAGGTCCGTTCGTTCCAAGAGTATGTTCGTGCATCGCGAATCCTTTCGTTTTGAACCGATGGTGCCGAAAAGATGGCGCATGCTACACTGTGCGATAAGATGCCCTTTTCCAAATAGACTGTGTGGATTTTCGCACAATGCCGATCGACCTTAATTTGCTCGCGGCTTTTGCCTCCGTCGCCCGCCGCCGTAATTTCCGGGCAGCGGCGGTGGAGCGTGGTGTGTCAGCCTCGACGCTCAGCCAGCAGATCCGCGACCTCGAAGCGGCTCTCGATTTGCGGCTTCTGAACCGCACTACGCGCAGCGTGGCGCCAACCGAAGCCGGCGTCCGGTTGCTCGAACGGCTGGCACCAGCACTGGCCGACATCACATCGGCTGTCGATCACCTGCAGCTGGAAGCCGACAGCCCAAGCGGTACGCTGCGTATCAACGCGCCCCAGCCGGCGATCGATCTGGTTCTTGCGCCACTTGTTGGCCCGTTTCTCAACGAGTTTCCTCGCCTACGGCTGGAGATTACCGCAGAAACGGCTTTCATCGACATCGTGTCGGCCGGGTTCGACGCAGGTGTGCGCTGGGGTGAGAGCCTGGCTCAGGACATGATCGCCGTTCCGCTCGGCCCTCAGCAGCGTTACGTAGTGGTGGCCGCGCCGTCGGTTATCGCCGCCGGCCCGCCAGTCCTGAAGCCACGCGACCTGCTTGGCCGCCCGTGCATTCGCACACAGTTCCCGAGCGGTATGAAACTGCCATGGGAATTCGAACAGGACGGCGTGCTTGAAAAGCTTGAGCCGGAAGCCAGGCTGCTCTCCAGCAACATTACCTCACAACTGCGCGCTTGCCGCGATGGCGTCGGATTCTGGGCAACGTTTGAGGACTATGTTCGGGTAGATATCGAGGCTGGCCGCCTTGTCAGCGTGCTGGATGACTGGCTGCCTCCGTTTCCCGGTCCGTTTCTATACTATCCCGGGCGCAGGCATGTGCCTGCGCCACTGCGCGCCTTTGTGGATTTCATCAGGCGGCAGCGGCGCAGCGGCTAGCCTTGGGAGGAGGCTATTCAGTCGCGTGCGTTTCGCCAGAGCCGCCGACGGCGACGATGTTGAAAGGCTTGCCGGTGAGTGAGATGTCGCCCGTCTTTGCAAAACTCGTTGCGTCGACAAGGTGGAGCTGGGATTTCAACGGGTCCGTGACAACGATACGATCACCCGCAACGGCGATGCGTGGCCGCGGGTCGCTCCAATGGCCATCCATCGAGTAAGGATCGGTCAGCTTCACGGACTGAGCGAGCCTGCCGGCGACGATGTCGACCTGATGAAGTTGGCCATCTTCGGTGAATGCATAGGCAAAGCGGGGACGTATCGGGTCCACCGCGAAGTGTACGCGCCGTGTCGGCAGTTCGACCAGACGGAACATGTCGTTTGCTGAAGGATCGATGAGCACAAGGCGATCAGCACCGTAATTGCCAAGGAAGTATTGCAGTCCCTTGCCGCCGAGCAGCGTCGTCGCTTTTCCGGACGGTAGGCTGGTAGGGTAGGCGATGTGCTCGATGGATGGACCTTGATCTGCGTCGCGGACCAGCAAGATGCCGCTGGCGCAGGCGAAGACCATAAGTTTGCCGGAGGTTGCTTCGCCATGCAGATCGGGACATGCGCGGATGTCGCCGACCTGTTTGCCTGCGCTGTCTACGACACGGATGCCGACTGGCAGTTCGTCGGGCTTTTCCTTGTTGGGTTCCGATAACAGTACATAGTCGCCAAAGACTGCGGCAACGCCATGATGCGGTGCCTCGGCCTTTACTTCGCGAACGCTGGTTTCACCGTCGAGAGCCTTCTTCTCGTCGAGGATCCGAGCGACGCCCTCGCCATCGAAGAAGAGAGCGAACTCGCCGTCATGTTCGACGAAATGCGATGGTTTCGTCCCGGCGATCTCGGTGCCCGTGAGCCTCGGTGCGGTTATCTCTATATCACCGTGGTCACCATGGTCTTCGAAGGTTATGCCGGTGGAGGCGGCGGAAACCATGTCAGCCTTGCCTTGTACTGCAAATACGATACGGCCGCTGGCGCTCCGATAGAGCGAAGCCGGCCCTTTCAGCGGCAATGTGTCGATCTTATTGCCAGTAAGGGCATCGACGACGTTGATGACCGGTTCGCCATGATCCGACACGAAGAGGCGCCACGCGGTCTTTTCCTCGGCGAAGGAGGAGGTCGTGGCCATGCCCGCAGCAAGAACGGCGATCGAGGCCGCAGCGAGAAGGCGTTTCATGGGATTCTCCTGTAATGTTATTTAAAAACATATTGTTGCTGGAAATAGGCGGAAGGAATCTCTTCCGCCAGGAGAGCTAGTGTTGATCGGGCCGATCGGTGGACTAATAGAAGCAGTACTTTAACTGCCGAGGATCGCGCCCTTGATCTGCTTGATGTTGTTGCGCATCAGGTCGATGTAGGTTGCAGCCGGACCATTCGCCTTCGACAAAGCGTCCGAGTAGAGCGTGCCACCCACCTTGACGTCGGTTTCGACCGAGATCTGTTCGATCAGGCGTGGATTGCTGATGTTCTCCACGAAGATTGCCGCGGCCTTGTCCTGTTTCACCTGTTCGACCAGCTTGGCGACGTCGGCGGCCGATGGCTCGGAGTCGGTGGAAAGCCCTTGGGGTGCCAGGAAAGTCAATCCGTATTCGTGCTCGAAATAGCCGAATGCGTCGTGGGACGTGATGACGATGCGCTTTTCCTGCGGAATTGCCGCGATGGCCTCGCGGACTTCCTTGTCCAGACCATCGAGCTTTTCGGTATAGGCGGCGGCGTTGGCGTTGTAGGTGTCGCAACCGGCGCTGTCGGCATTGCAGAAGGCGTCAGCGATGTTCTTCACATAGATCTTTGCGTTGACGACCGACTGGAATGCATGAGGGTCGGTAGAGCCATGATTGTGACCTTCGTGACCACCCTCGGCCTCCTCAGCTTCGGCGAATTCCTTTTTGAAGTCGATCGGCGTGATGCCCTTGGTCAATTCGACGATCGCTGCCTTGCTTGCGCTTGCCTCGACGAGACGCTGCAGGAACCCTTCGAAATGCAGGCCGTTGACGAGCACCAGCTTGGCGGATGCCATTGAGACAGCGTCGGCCGGGCTAGGTTCGTAGACATGGGCATCGCCGTCGGGACCCACCAGCGTTGTCACCTCAACGCGATCGCCGCCCACATTCTTTGCGAAATCACTAATGATCGAAAAGCTCGCTACCACCTTCAGCGGCTCGGCAAAGGCATGTCCTGCACTGAGGGATGTTAATGTTATAACGCTCAATATCAGGGCGCGGCGGATCGATTTCAGCATGGCCAACTCCTTTAAACAGTCAGGCGGTTCTGTGGCGATGGTGGACGAGGCGCGAGCGCAGCACGCCGCGCGGTCCAACCAGGATGGAAGCGATATAGGCTGCGCCGGCAGAGAGGATGATGGCCGGGCCGGATGGGAGTGCTGCATGATAGGAGAGAAGCAATCCAGCGACGCAGGAAATGAAGCCGATCGCGACGGCAAGAACGCACATCGGCCCGACGCGCTGGCTCCAGAAGCGCGCAGCGGCGGCCGGCAGGATCATCAGACCTACAGAGAGCAGGGTGCCCAGCGCCTGGAAGCCGCCGACCAGGTTGAGCACGACGAGCCCGAGGAAGATGAAATGCACGGGGCTGCCGAGCCTGCTCACCGAGCGCAGGAAAAGCGGGTCCAGGCATTCGGCGACAAGTGCTCGCCAGAACAAGAAAAGCGCGACCAGGGTGACGACGGCGATACCGCCGATCAGCAAAAGCGCCTCGTTGTTGAGTGCCAGCACGGTGCCGAACAGCACATGCATCAGATCGACGCTTGAGCCGCGGATCGAAACCATCAGCACGCCGATTGCCAGCGAAATCAGGTAAAAAGCGGCCATCGAGGCATCTTCGCGCTGTATGGAGAAGCGCGAGACTGCGCCGGCACCCAGCGCGACGATGACACCTGCGATCAGTCCGCCAACAGTCATCGGCAGGATTTCCAATCCGTAGAGCAGGAAGCCAGCAGCGGCACCCGGCAAGATGGCATGCGCCATGGCGTCGCCCGAGAGGCTCATTCTGCGCAGCATCAAGAAGACACCGACCGGGCAGGCTCCGAGTGACAGCATGAGTGAGCCGGCCAGGGCCCGCTGCATGAATGCGAAATCGGCAAAGGGAGCTATGAAGAAGCTATAGAGCGAACTCACGACGCTACCTTCTGCTTCGAGGGATGGTCGTGGTCATGGTGCGAATGATCGTGGGCAACGTGGTCATGACCATGGCCGTCCGGTTCGCACCAGGGTGCATTATCTTCCCACGCTTCGTGGAACCTGCGGGCGCGCAGCATGTTTTCCGCACTCAGCGTTGCCGAGGTGGCGCCCCAGGCGACCGGCTGGCGGGCAAGCAGCAGCGTTTCGGGGAAATTCTGCCGCACCAGTTCGAGGTCGTGTGCAACAACCATGACCGTGCGGTCTTCACCGTGCCAGCGTTTGATCAGTGCGATCAGATCACCAACCGTTTTGGCGTCAATGGCATTGAACGGTTCGTCGAGCAGGATGAGATCGGCGTCCTGCACCAGCACGCGTGCAAACAGGGCCCGTTGCAACTGGCCGCCGGAAAGGGTGTCCAGGCCGCGGCTTTCAAATCCCTCAAGTCCGACCGCCATCAGTGCTTTGCTGACGGATGCGCGATCTTCCGCGGTGTGCCGGCCGAGCAGGCCGCGGCGGGGCCAGAGTCCAAGCGAGACCAGATCGACGACGCGTGCGGGGAAACTACGATCGAGTTCCGATTGCTGCGGCAGATAGGCGATGCGGATGCCCGCCATTTTGACGACTGCACCCGCCATCGGTCTCAGCGCGCCGACGATGCCTTTCATGAGTGTGGATTTGCCGGAGCCGTTGGCGCCGACGACCGCGGTCAGCGATCCCTTCCGCACTGTGCCGTTCAGGTGATGGACGGCCGGGTGGCTGCCATAGCCCAGGGTCAGGTCGCGAAAGGTGAGGGCAGCTTGGCTCATGGTAGTCCGTACTCTTGGGAAAGAGGTCGTATGTTATGTTATTACATGTGTCAACATGGGCCGCAAAAAAGATGTGGCCTGCGCGGAAGCGGGCACCGGCCCCGCTATGACAGTGGACGACGACCGATTGCGCCTGCGGCTGTATTCGGCGGGCTTGGCCTTGTCGCCGGGCAAGGCGCTCTCTAAACAAGCCTTTCCAATCAGGAAAGGAACATATCATGAGCGTTCGTCGCATCGATGTCGGCCCCCGCATGAGCCAGGTGGTCATCCACGGCAACACCGCCTATCTCGCCGGTCAGGTCGGTGAGGGCAAGACCGTCGGCGAACAGACCAAGGATATCCTGGCGACCGTCGATGCGCTGCTCGCCAAGGCCGGCACTGACAAGACCAAGATCCTGCAGGCAATCATCTGGCTCTCCGACATGAGCACGTTCGCCGAGATGAACAAGGAATGGGATGCCTGGGTGCCGCAGGGCAACACGCCGGCTCGCGCCACCGGAGAGGCCAAGCTGGCCGGCCCGGAGTATCTGGTCGAGATCATCATCACCGCCGCTATCTGAGCGCCGAAACGCTATTGTTTCGGAGCGTCGGCTGGTGTCGACGCTCCGCCCCGATGCATGCCGGGCGGCACATCATCCATCAGTGCCTTAACCCAGACCACGATCCGCTGGGCGATGAAATCCGTGGTGTCGGGCGACAAGACATTGCCGGCGATAACGTGGTTGTCGGGATCGCCGCTGTTGTCGACAGGCACTTCTTCGTGCACGGCTCCCCACTGCGAAGCGATCTCGCGTGTACGTTCCGGTCGCACCACCTTGTCATCGTTTGAGAAGATGAAGAGCGCAGGTACCTTGGCGTTGCCGACCGGTGCTGCGTAGGCGAGTTCGGCCAAGGCTGCCATCGGCAGCAGCGCCCCCGTCGGGTAGCGCCAGGTCCAGTATTTTTCGTGCAGGGCGTTGCGAGGTACAAACGAGCGCTGCTTGCCGATGATCAATTCTGCGAGCTGCTTGCCCCATGGCCACAGCAACATCTCCGCGCCGGACGCCCGCACGCCGTAGTTTGGCGAAATCAACGCCATGCCGATGAGGTCCTTCGACCCATCCGGCTGGCTTGCAGCCCAGGTCGCGAGCGAGGCGCCGGTCGAGGTGGCGACGACCACGGCCTTGTCGCCGATCGCGCGACCGATGGCGAGTGCCTCCTCATAGTCGTTGATCCACGCGTTGACGCTTCCCTCCGTCATCGCCGAACCGTCCTGGCCGTGTCCGGTCAGGCGCGTATAGAAGAGGTTGGCGTCGAGTTCCTCCGCGACTTTGTCGGCCAGGGGGCGGGTTTCTTCCTTTGAGGCGGAGAAACCATGGATATAGACCACGGCGAGCGGCGTCCTGGCATGGATCATTGGATTGACCCAGACGATCTCTTTCTCCAGTCCGTCACGGATATTGGCCACCTTGGCCTCCTCGCGGATGAGGTAGGCTTGTGGATCATCGCCGATCTTGGATGGGTCGAAGCGGATCTTGGTGTCGACAGGCACGCGCGGTCCCAGCAAAACCGCCAGGACGACCAGGATGATCAGACCCAGGAACATCACCGCGATACGGCGCCCCATGACAAACTCCAGACTGATCGGCGCAAATTATTGTGGTGCCTGGCGACACGCAACGGGTCGGGCTCAGGCGGCCTGCGCCAGCCCTAGATGGGTTGGCGTGGCTTGCGACCGAAACTCAGCGGCCTGTCGCCCCATCCGGTCATGCGGTTGAGGAACCAATGACGCAGCGGGTGCGGCAGCATCCCCAAAACCTTGAGACATAGGGTGAAACGGCGCGGGAACGTGATCTCGAAACCGCCGGTTTCGATGCCGCGCATCATTCTGTCGGCCGCGCAGCTTGAGGAAATGACCGCCGGCAGGCGAACGCCGTTCTTCTGTGTCATCGGCGTGTCGATGAAGCCGGGGTTCATCACCTGGACGCGGATGTTCAGCTTGTCGAGATCGAATTTCAGCGACTGCGCCATCACATTGATGGCGGCCTTCGTGGCGCCGTAGGCGGCTGTTGTCGGCCAGCCGAAATAGGCACTGATCGAGCCAACCATGATGATATGGCCGCGGCCACGCCTGCGCATGAACTTCACCGTCGGCACAAGCCCATGGACGATGCCCATCACATTGACGTCGAAGGTACGGCGAAATTTGCGCACGGACAGATTGTCACCGGCAACTTGGGTATAGCTGCCGGCATTGAAGACGGCGAGTGCGATCGGGCCGAGATCGGCCTCGATGGCAGCAACGGTGTCGGCCATCCCCTGTTCATCGGTAACATCGCATGGAAAGGCGACAATCCGACCGGGCAGGGAGGTGGTTTCCGCGATGAGCAAGCCAATATGGTCTTCCTCGCGGGCGGTGACCGCCACGACAAAGCCTTTTGCCGCCAATTCTTTCGCGAGTTCCCTGCCGATGCCGGAACTGCCCCCGGTAATCCAGGCAACGCCGTCTTTCGGGCTGGCCCGATAGAGTGTCATTCAGTGTCCCGAAAGCTCTTTCAATGGGTCATCTAGCCGCGCGGAAGTCGAAAGGAAAGCATGTTCTTGGATGCCCACTATTTTAGTTTGAACTGATGGTTTGCACTATCGAGCAGCGCTGCAAGCGCGAATGCAACTGGTCCAGGCCATTTCCAGCCTTGAAACGGCAGGCCAGCGTTTCTAGGGTTCTTCGCTGACACGAGAAGGATTCCTCATGCACCGTTCGGTGATAGACGCCATCGGCAACACGCCGCTGATCCGCCTCAACCGCGCTTCCGAAGAGACCGGTTGCGAGATACTGGGCAAAGCCGAGTTCATGAACCCCGGCCAATCGGTCAAGGACCGCGCCGGTCTTTTCATCATCCGGGACGCCGAGCGACGTGGCCTTTTGAAGCCGGGTGGGGTCATCGTCGAAGGCACGGCGGGCAACACCGGTATCGGGCTCACTTTGGTTGCCAAGGCCTTGGGCTATCGTACGGTCATCGTCATTCCCGATACGCAGAGCCAGGAGAAGAAGGATACCATCCGGCTGCTCGGCGCCGAGCTGATCGAAGTTCCGGCCGTTCCGTACAAGAACCCCAACAACTATGTGAAACTGTCCGGCCGCCTTGCCGAACAGATGGCGAAAAGCGAGCCGAACGGCGCCATCTGGGCCAACCAGTTCGATAATGTCGCCAACCGCGACGGTCATATCCACACCACGGCTGAAGAGATCTGGGCGCAGACGGGCGGCAAGGTCCATGGCTTCGTGTCCGCCGTTGGCTCCGGTGGTACGCTGGCCGGTGTAGCCGCGGGCCTCAAAGGCAAGAGCAAGGACGTCAAGATCGCGCTGGCCGATCCGCTGGGTGCGGCACTATTTTCCTTCTACACCAACGGCGAACTGAAGGCCGAGGGCAGCTCGATTACCGAAGGCATCGGGCAGGGACGCATTACGGCCAATCTCGACGGCTTCACGCCGGATTTTTCCTTCCAGATCCCGGACGAAGAGGCACTGCCGATCGTCTTCGACCTGATCCAGGAAGAAGGTCTGTGTGTCGGCGGCTCGACCGGTATCAATATTGCCGGCGCCATTCGCCTAGCCCGGGAGCTCGGACCCGGCCATACCATCGTGACCATCCTCTGCGACTACGGCACGCGCTACCAGTCGAAACTGTTCAATCCGGAATTCCTGCGTAGCAAGAACCTGCCGACACCGGACTGGATGGAGGCGGTGAGCACCATTCCCGTGCCGTTCGAACAGGTGGCGTAATGGCCTTGAAAACCGAGGCCGTTTTCCGCGACGATTCCTATTTGAGGGAACTTGAAGCGACCGTGGTGGCGATCAACGACCGCGGCGGCATCATCCTTGATCGCACCGTCTTTTATGCGACGTCCGGCGGCCAGCCGGGTGATACGGGTCATTTCGAACGGGCGGATGGGAGCCGCGTTGCGATCGCAGCCACGGTGACCGGCGAAACCAAGGATGAGATCATCCACGCTCCTGCGCCGGATCAGTCGATGCCGGCTGTCGGTGAAAAAGTGAAAGCCATCATCGACTGGGATCGTCGCCATCTGCTGATGCGCATGCACACCGCCTGCCACCTGCTGAGTGTGGTGTGTCCATTCCCCATCACCGGCGCGGCCGTTGCAGAAGACGATTCCCGTGTCGATTTCGACATTCCCGACACCGGCTATTCCAAGGAAGAGGTGACGGCGAAGCTGATGGAACTGGTCCGAGCGGATCATCCAGTTTCGATCGAATGGATCACGGACGAACAATTGGCCGCCAATCCCGGCCTGGTGAAGTCGAAGAATGTGCGTCCACCGAGCGGTACCGGGCGCATCCGCCTCGTGCTCATCGGAGAAAATGCCGCGGTGGACAGCCAACCTTGCGGCGGCACTCATGTTGCCCGTACAGCTGAAATCGGCGAGATTCACATCGGCAAGATTGAAAAGAAGGGGCGCGAAAATCGGCGCTTCCGCATCCGATTCGGGCCTTTGCCGGCCGCCTGACCGGGCTGGCTTCAAATCTGGGAGAACAGTATGGCCGAGGACAGCCCCTTTACCGTCGACGCGGACTGGCTTGAGCAGCGGCTCGGTCAACCCGGTCTGTCGATCGTCGATGCTTCCTGGTACCTGCCGGCGCAGAAGCGGGATGCTCGTGGCGAATATGACGCCGCGCACATTCCCGGCGCCGTCTTTCTCGATCAGGACGCGGTTTCAGACCAGAATTCGTCACTGCCGCACACCTTGGCTTCACCGCGCGAGTTCGCTCAATATGTCGGATCGATGGGCATATCGGCGGACGACACGATCGTCGTCTACGATGGGCCGGGCTTCTTTTCAGCGCCGCGCGCATGGTGGATGTTCCGCGTGATGGGCGTGTTCCAGACCTATATCCTGGACGGGGGCTTCGATCGCTGGAAGGCCGAAGGACATCCGGTGACGGCTGAGCCGACCAAGATCGCCCCCGGCATCTTCCATGCCGATTTCGATGCATCCCGGGTGGCGTCGCTCGAGGACATGCGACGTATCGTTGCCAGCGGCGAAAGCCAGATTGCCGACGCTCGGTCACCGGGGCGTTTCGCCGGCATCGAACCGGAGCCTCGAGCCGGCGTGCGTGCCGGCCATATGCCCGGCGCCCACAATCTGCCTTACAGCGCACTCTCTGAAAACGGCACCTTGCTGCCCAAGTCGAAACTGCGCGAGGTTATCGAGCGGGCCGGGGTGGATTTGTCGAAGCCGGTCGTCACCTCATGTGGCTCCGGCATCACGGCTGCTGCCATCACGCTGGCGCTTGAAACGCTTGGCCATACCGACAACAAGCTCTATGACGGTTCGTGGACGGAGTGGGGCAGCCTGCTGGACACACCGGTCGAGACGGGCAAGGATCGTTAACTCCATGAGCGCCGACGATCAGGAGCGGATCGACGTTACGGTGACGTTCCTCGAAATGGACGTTCCGCCAGCCTACTATCCGCCGCTGCCGTACAACAGACAGATCGCGCTTCTGAGGACGCGGATGATTCCGCTGCATTTCTATCGTTATCTGCAGGATCGGGTCGGGCGCAAATGGCTTTGGGTCAACGTGCTCAAACTCAACGACGACGAATTGGCCGCCGGCTTGCACCGGGAAGATCGCGACATCCGCGTGCTTTATCTCGATGGCGCGCCCGCGGGTTTTTTCGACGTCAAGCCGCATCTGCCGGAGGAGGCCGAGCTTGCTTATTTCGGCATGATGGAACATGCCACGGGGCAGGGTATCGGCCGTTGGTTCCTGGGCGCGGCCATAGAAGCTTGCTGGTCGCACGGACCGAAGCGGGTGACCGTGCAGACATGCACGCTCGATCATCCGGCGGCGTTGCCGCTCTACCAGAAACTCGGCTTCAAACCGGTGGCGCAGAAAAAAGAAATCGTGCGCCCGATGTCTTTCGCCGAGCGGTCGGCCAGCGTCATGCGCTAAAGCGCTTCCGTTGCTCAGAATTGCTCGGGACCGCTGAACAGTGCGTTCATGCCGGCTTCAGCTTGGCTCTGTCATGGTGCGGCCAACGTTGATCCGGCATGACCTCTCAGGAGCCAAGCATGATTTCCCGCCGTACCGTCGCCGTTGCGCTGATTGCTTCGATCGCGCTGCCCAGTCTTGCCTTCGCGCAGGCACAGACCCCTTCTGCAGCGCAGATCGAACGCAAGCTGGAGGCGGCACCGCGCCTGAAGCTGCGCCCAAACGAGCGCGTCACCATTCGTGAATTCAAACGCCGGCCCGATCTGCGCCGCATGGCGCCGTCGATCGACATCCAGTCCATCAATTTCGCCTTTGGATCCGCTGCGATCGAACCGTCGCAATATCGGAAAGTCGAGATCATCGCCGATGGCCTGCGTCGTACCTTGCGTCGCCATCCCGGTGCACGGGTCCTTATCGAAGGCCACACCGACGCCGTCGGTTCCTTTGCCTCGAACCAGGCATTGTCGGAGCAGCGAGCGTCGTCGCTGAAGCGGACCCTGGTGCGAGAGTTCGGTGTGCCCGGTTATGCTCTGGAGACCGTCGGTTACGGCGAGGAATTCTTGCTGGTGCCGACTGATAACGAGAATTGGCGCAATCGGCGTGTCACGTTGCGCCGCTTCGACGACTTCATCCGCTGATGGTTGCTGAGTTCGCAGCCAAGTCAGGATTCGGGTGGGAGAGCGTCTGGCCATCGGCATAGGGTTACGGTTCGAGAAACCGGAGAACCGACCTATGTCCGTCCTGTTCAAGGCTTTACCCACCGAAACCGCAAGGGCGTTGCAAAAAGGTGGTCTCGACGCCTATGGCCTCGTGCCAGAGCGCAGGATTTCTGATGGCGATGGCGTTCCCTGCCGTCACTGCTTGAAGAATGTCGCGGCCGGCGAAGCATATCTGATCCTGGCCTATCGGCCATTTCCGGGGTTGCAGCCTTATGCCGAGACCGGGCCGATTTTCCTGCACGCCGAGGCTTGCGAGCGCGCAGAGGACGCAGGGACGATTCCAGAGCTGTTTCTCGAAACCAGCGATTACATCGTGCGCGGATACGGCGCCGACGACCGTATCGTCTATGGAACCGGCGCGGTGGTGCCGACACCGGATATCGCCAAGCGGGCGGACATGATCCTGAAGCGGGAAGACGTGGCCTATCTGCATATGCGATCGGCACGGAACAATTGTTATCAGTGTCGGATCGAGCGAGGCTGAATCTCGAGCAATTCCAGGAAAAGTGTTCACGGTTTACCGTCCGGAATTGCGTAAAAACAAGGGGTTAGAGCGTTTCCGAGGTTCCATGAAAACGGGAATGCTCCAGCGTAACGAATGCTTAACCAAAATCGGCCGAAGATCGCACCTGCCTGTCACCTAGTTGTTGTATTGAGTGGCTATAAGATGGGTGTCGAACGATTTCATCGACCGCGGATGGACCGGCGGTGAGTTTTCGACAGACGAGGAAGCGGGGTTTTGACCCCGCTTTTTTGTTTGGCGACGACGTCGCTGGCTGAAAGCGCTGGTTAGATACCGCCATACCAATCATAGCCGTAGTCTTCCCAATAGCCGCCGCGGCCGCCACCAAAATTGGCGAAAGAATCGACCAGTTCGACGCGCTGGATGTATTTCGGCATTTTGTAACCGAGTTGGCGTTCGACCCTTACCCGCAGCGGAGCGCCATTTTCCACGGGCAGCGGCTTGCCGTTGAGGCCATAGGCCAGAATGGTCTGCGGATGGCGCGCGTCAATCAAGTCGATCGAGCCGTAATATTTGATGTCGCCGGAAAGATTACGATCGATCGTATCAAGACAATGGAACATGACGTAACGCGCCTGCGGCTTCACCACGGCCTGGTCGAGCACCAATGAGAGCGGCGTCCCGGTCCATTTGGCAATACAACTCCAGCCCTCGACGCAATCATGTCGGGTTATCTGCGTACGGCTCGGCATGGCCAGCAGTTGCTCACGCGTCAGCGACAGCGGCTTTTCCACGAGACCGGTGACTTCGAGGCGCCAGTCGACGAAGTTGTTTGTGAGCAGGCTCTTGTAGGTGTCATCGTCCGGTGCCGTGATGCCGTTAGGCCGCATCGGCTGGCGGATATCGGCCTCGGAGAATTCGGGCGCGAGGGTATCGCGTCCAGCAAGCAGGCGTTGCGCCCGATAGGTCAGGCCGTTTGCTCCCTCCAGGAAATTGCGCAGGCCGTCGCCCATGCCTAGCTGGCTATCGAAGGCGTCGCAGCCGGAAAGCGTGAAGCCTGACGCTCCCAGGCCGGCGGCAGTCAGGAACTTGCGACGGTTGATCTGGAACTTGGCCATCTTACTCGCTCCGCCCGGTCGAATTTGTTCCGCCGTTCGGCGGATCGGTGCGATACCAACCGGTGATGATCGATCTCAGCTCGTTGATCGGCCCCGCAGCCAGGATCATCAGCATGTGAACGAGAAAGAACAGGACGAGCAGCACCATGACCGCGAAGTGGATGGTGCGCGCCGTTTGCCTTCCTCCGAACAGCTCATTGAGGAAAGGCAGTACCGCGTTCATGCTGGGTGACATGGCAAGTCCGGTCAGGACCATCAGCGGCAGAAGAACAAACAATACGCCGCCATAGGCGAGTTTTTGCAGCGTGTTGTACCGGCCGGAATGATGGAAACGCAGCCGGATATGGTCGGCGACATCGCGAGGCAGATTGCGGATGTCGGCCAGACGCGGTGCAAGATCGCGTCGAATGTGACCGCTGAACAGCCCGACGAGCAGCCAGACGAGCAGTGTTGCACTCAAGATCCATGCAAAAAAGAAATGGACGACGCGCGCAGTACCGAGATCGTAATAGGATGGGATCGTTGCCCAGGATGGGAAGGCGCGCGCACTCTCGTTGCCGGGTGGCCCCGACCACCCGAGAACGCCTGTGGTATCGAAACGATGGCCAAAGATTTCGGTGAACCCGCGAGGGCCTGTGGCGGTGTCCTCGGCACCGATTTGAAGGATCGTATTGTTGTAGCCGAAACCCGATTCCTTGCCGATGTAAAGCTGTGGCCGCGCGTTGAAAATCTGCAGGCCGCTCAGCAGCAGGAAGAACAGGGCAAAAGCCCAGGCCCAATGCGTCAGCCGTGTCCAGTGATTCTGCCGGTAGATCAGTGGCCCTTTCTTCGACTGACCTGCCTGAGCTTCCTTGCTTTGGTCGATGCTGGCGATCGCGTCCATGCCGCGCCCCTTCTGCCGCGTGATCCGGCTCGCGAGTGGTTTTCGCATGGTAGTACGAGTCCTGGCCTCGTCTTGTTTCAATCCATCACGATTTTGTGCGCGAATCGCTTCAGTTGCCGAGCGTGACGGCAACATTCACCGCCGCAGCCACGATGACGGTATTGAACAAGAAAGTGATCAGCGAATGCAGGATCACCAGCTTGCGCATGCGCGTGGTGGTGACATTGGTGTCCGCGGTTTGCGCCGTCATGCCGATGACGATGGCAAAATAGAAAAAATCCCAGCCCTGCGGCGGCGCGTCTCCCGGGAAGTCGAGGCCGCCGACCGGCTGGCGTATGGGTCGTCCTTTTGCGTCACGCACCTCGTCGTCGTCGCGCCAATAGACATGGGCATAGTGAAAAGCAGCCATCGTATGAATGGTCAGCCAGCCGAGCGGCAGTGATATCAGTGACATCAGCAGTTCGGCGGGCGAATGCTTATGATTGTCGTTGACGATCAGAAACAGCGAGCCGACGACGACGGCAATGACCGCGATGGTCACCGCAAAGATGATGAAGACCGGGAGGTCGTCGACACGCGCCTTGCGGCGTAAATGTTCCGCCGTGAGGTAAGGCATGCGCGCCAGCATCAGCCCGACATACACCAGGAAGAATGCATCTGCGCCGATGGAATAAGCGATCGCGAGTTTGAATTGCAGGGCTATTGCCAGCGCGATGAGTCCCACGCACGCGGCTGCTGCAAACGGTAGCAGTCGGTTTGCGGACTTACCAATCAATATTCTCATGACCGGAACCTGCTGTTCTCAGCTTGGCACCGCTGATTTGAGCGCGCGTCGCAAGATTCGGTCAAGTTCGCCGAGGAAACGCGAGCGGTCCTGCGGCGTGAAACTGGCATTGTAGCCTTTGCTTTCACCTGTCTCGCGCAGGTGCTGCTTCAAGTCGCGCATGGCAACCGCCATGCCGATCGTTTCCGGCGTGAAGGGGCGCCCGGTCGGTCCGAGCACATGAGCGTTGAGCGCAACGGCCCGCGCAGCAAGGGGAATATCGGCGGTGACGACAATGTCATTCGCCACGGCGTTTTCAATGATCCAGTCGTCAGCAGCGTCGGCGCCCTTGCTGACGACCACGTTGCGGATCATCGGGTCACGCGAAGGACGCAGGCCGCCGTTCGAAACGAACGTGACGGTGACACCGTGCCGCTCGGCAACCTTGATCACCTCTTCCTTTACCGGACAGGCGTCGGCGTCGACGTAGATTGAGACTGTCATGGATGTGGTTGATGTTATCCGGCCGCTGCTGTCAATCTCCGTTCCATATCGATATGCGGGATGTCGTCCTCCAAATACTCTTCCGAAACAGCAACAAAGCCGAATGTTTCGTAGAAACGCCGGAGATGGCTTTGGGCTGACAGTACGATTGCGTGGTCGGAAAAGAGCCGCTCGCAAGTCGTGATGGCTTCTTTCATCAGCGCGTCGCCAAGGCGTTTGCCGCGATGGTTCGGCGAGACCACGACCCTACCGATCACGGCGGGCTCATCGGCGGTCGAGGGTTTGCTGATGCGGGCACAGGCGAGCAATTCGTCACCGGACAACAAACGCAGATGCAAGGTCTCGGGGTCTTTACCGTCGAGTTCGGGATAGGGGCACTTCTGCTCGACGACGAACACATCGGTTCGCATTTTGAGCATGGTGTAGAGTTCTCTCGGTTCGAATTCGTCGAGAGTGCGCACGTCAATGCTGTAACCAGCTTCAGCCATCAAAATATCCCGATGCGTGTGAGGTTCCCGGGTAATGTTCCGGCGCGCGACATCTTGATCTAAGGTCGGCGCCGGCAAACGAGACGGAGCGACCATGGCACATCTGATCGAGCGCGAGCAATGGGTTGGAAAACCGGATGTCTTGCATGGGGAGTTCCAAGCCGGAGCCTATGGTGCCGAAGTCTCGGTTATCTTCTATAGTTCCGACCAGATCGGTGGCGGACCGAAATTGCACAAACATCCCTATGCGGAAGTCTTCGTCGTCAGGGAAGGGCGAGGCCTGTTCACCATCGGCGACAAGACAATCGAAGCAACGGCCGGGCAGATCCTGGTCGTTCCTGCTGATGTCCCACATAAATTCTCCAACCTTGGTCCCGGGCGATTCGAAAGCACCGACGTCCATGTTGCAGGAGCCTTCATTACCGAATGGCTGGAGTAGACGGCGGGTACGTCGACCGCACGACGATGATCCTGATGACCGGCTTGCGGATTCGGTCTTCAACTTTCGAACACCGGCTTAGCGGATCACTGCGGCTTGAGCAGGCGCACCGGACTCCATAAAAGGTAAGGACTTAGCGGAGGACGCGGCATCCATGTTCAAGAAGATCCTGATCGCCAACCGCGGCGAGATTGCCTGTCGTGTCATCAAGACGGCGCGCAGGATGGGAATCGCCACCGTGGCGGTCTACTCGGATGCCGATCGGGATGCCGTCCATGTCGAAATGGCGGACGAGGCCGTGCATATCGGGCCTGCGCCTGCTGCACAGAGCTATCTGGTCGCGGACAGGATCATCGAAGCTTGCAAGGAGACCGGCGCCGAAGCCGTGCATCCGGGTTATGGCTTCCTGTCGGAACGGGCGTCTTTTTGTGAGGCGCTGGAAGCGCAAGGCATCGTCTTCATAGGCCCTAAGCCCAAGGCGATCAACGCCATGGGAGACAAGATCGAGTCGAAGAAATTTGCCAATGCCGCCAAGGTCTCGACCGTGCCAGGCTTCCTGGGCGTCATCGAGAACGCGGATCACGCTGAGCGTATTGCCGACGAAATCGGTTATCCGGTGATGATCAAGGCGTCCGCCGGCGGCGGCGGCAAGGGCATGCGCATTGCCTGGACGAAGGACGAAGTCCGTGACGGTTTCGATCGCGCCCGTTCGGAGGCAAAGAGTTCCTTTGGAGACGATCGCGTTTTCATCGAGAAGTTTGTGGTCGATCCGCGCCATATCGAGATCCAGGTTCTTGCCGACGGGCATGGCAACGCCGTCTATCTCGGCGAGCGCGAATGTTCGATCCAGCGCCGCAACCAGAAGGTCGTCGAGGAAGCGCCGTCGCCCTTCCTCGACGAGAAGACCAGAAAGGCCATGGGCGAGCAGGCGGTAGCGCTGGCGAAGGCTGTCGATTACCAGAGCGCCGGCACTGTCGAGTTCATCGTCGACAAGGACAAAAACTTCTATTTCCTTGAAATGAATACACGATTGCAGGTCGAGCACCCCGTGACCGAGTTGATCACCGGCGTCGATCTGGTCGAGCAGATGATCCGCGTCGCGGCTGGGGAAAAACTGGCTTTTGGGCAGAGCGATGTGAAGCTGAACGGTTGGGCGGTTGAAAGCCGGCTCTATGCCGAGGACCCCTACCGAAACTTTCTGCCGTCGATCGGACGGCTGACGCGTTACCAGCCGCCGGAAGAAGGTAAGTTCGAGGAGATTGTCGTGCGCAACGACACCGGCGTGACCGAAGGCTCTGAGATCTCGATGTTCTATGATCCGATGATCGCCAAGCTCTGCACATGGGCTCCGACCCGCATCGAGGCGATCGATGCCATGTCGGAAGCGTTGGACGAGTTCGTAGTCGACGGCATCGAGCACAACCTTCCGTTTCTTTCCGCATTGATGCAGCACCCGCGCTGGCGGGAGGGGCGGTTATCCACCGGCTTCATCGCCGAAGAATATCCGGACGGTTTCGCGCCGATCGCGCCAGATGCCGATGACAAGGCGGTGCTGGCTTCGATTGCGACGGCGGTGGAACTGTTACGCCGCGACCGTCTCGATCGTCTCAGCGGCCGATTGGCCCCGCACTCCGGCGCTCTCAAGCGCGACTGGGTGGTGAAACTCGGCCAGGATTACCTGTCGGCCACAGTGCTCGAAGGCATGATCTCCATCCCCATGGAGCTTGACCTGTCGATTGAGGGCGGCAAGGCGCTTACGGTGACGTCGGATTGGCGGCCGGGTGAGCCGGTGTGGCGCGGCACGGTCGGCCAGCACCGTATCGCGGCACAGTTGCGGTCCCTGCCGAACGGTACGCGCATCGCCTGGAAAGGCATCTCGGTGGCTGCGCAGGCGATGTTGCCGCAAACTGCTGCGCTCGAGCGGCTGATGCCGGTGAAGCTGCCGCCGGATACGTCCAAGCTGCTGTTGTGTCCGATGCCGGGACTTGTCGTCTCAATTTCGGTGGCAGAGGGTCAAGAGGTGAAGGCCGGCGAGACGCTGGCGGTGGTTGAGGCAATGAAGATGGAAAACGTCTTGCGCGCGGAACGTGATCTGACCATCGCCAAGTTGAACGCCAAGCCGGGAGATAGCCTTGCCGTCGATGCGGTCATTATGGAATTTGCCTGAATGTAAGATTGATCAGCGGGTGTGGAGCGCCCGCTGAATCACAGGCAGCTAGTTGCCCTACTTTCTGGTCAGTCACGACGTAAACACAGGCGCGGTAGGTATTTCGCTTGCGGTGCAACGGGATGCCCTCCGAGGCACGCGTGTTTTCTGTGATCGAGGTCCCGATCCAAGGGATGGATGTAGCGGGGTGAGGATCCGCTGATTACATTGATAACGAATAGCCGAAGATTCGTTGGCCAGATCGAGTTCAGCAGTGACAAGCGACGTCAGAATACGCGATCCTCTCAAACGTGAGGCGATGGCACCCAAAAGGGAGGAAATTCCTGCGCGTCCGTTCATTCACCTGCGCGTTCATTCGGCCTATTCATTGCTGGAAGGCGCTTTGCAGCTGGGGCCGATCGTTGGTCATGCCATCAAGGATCAGGCACCGGCTATCGCGGTCACCGACACCAATAATCTGTTCGGAGCGCTGGAATTCGCGCAGAAAGCGGTCAAGGACGGCATTCAGCCAATCATGGGCAGCCAGATCGACCTGGCTTTTTCCGGCGAGAGCAATGACGGGCAACGCGATCGTCGCAAGCAGGGGCCTGATTTGCGTCCCGTGTTGCTCATCGCTGCCACTGAGACCGGTTATGCCAATCTGGTGCGGCTGATCAGCCGGGCCTATCTGGAAACGCCGTCCGGCGAGCCGGTGCACGTCACCACGGGCATGGTAGCGGAACTTGCTGAAGGCGTCATTTGTTTGACCGGTGGGCCGCGGGGGCCAGTCGGGGCAGCCCTGCGCGACGACCGCAAAGATCTGGCCGAGGCTCGCTTGTTGACCCTCAAGGCTCTGTTCGGTGACCGGCTTTACGTCGAACTGGAGCGCATGGCTGGCTATGATCGCGGTATAGAACATGCCTCTATCGAGCTGGCCTATCGCCACGAATTGCCGTTGGTTGCGACTAATGAGGCGTTTTTCTCCTCGCGCGAGGATTTCGAGGCGCATGACGCGTTGATCGCCATCGCGGAAGGCTCGGTGATTGCAGCCGACGAGCGCCGCCGCCTGACGCCGGACAATTACCTGAAGAGCCAGGCGGAGATGGCGCGGCTGTTTGCCGACCTGCCGGAGGCGATCGACAACACGATCGAGATCGCGCAGCGCTGCTCGTATTATCCGAAGAACCGCAAGCCCATCCTTCCGCGTTTCGCCGGCGCTGACGTCGCCGATGCCGAAGCCGCTGAAAGGGCCGAAGCCGAAGAATTGGCCAGGCAGGCCCGCGAAGGGTTGGCCATGCGCTTTGCCACACGTGGCCTTCAAGGAGGTTTTACGGAGGAACAGTATCGCGAGCGTCTGGAGTTCGAGATCGGCATCATCCAGCGTATGAAGTTTCCCGGCTACTTCCTGATCGTGTCGGACTTCATCAAATGGGCAAAACAGCACGATATTCCGGTGGGGCCAGGTCGCGGTTCCGGTGCCGGCTCGCTGGTCGCCTACGCACTCCTCATCACCGACGTCGATCCGCTGCAGTTCTCGCTGCTGTTCGAGCGCTTCCTCAACCCTGATCGTGTCTCGATGCCGGATTTCGACATCGACTTCTGCCAGGACCGCCGCGAAGAGGTGATCCGCTATGTGCAGGGCAAGTACGGTCGCGACCAGGTCGGACAGATCATCACCTTCGGTACGCTGCAGGCCCGCGCAGTCCTGCGCGATGTCGGCCGCGTGCTGCAGATGCCCTATGGCCAGGTCGACCGGCTTTGCAAGATGGTGCCGCAGAACCCTGCCAATCCGGTGAAGCTGGCGGATGCCATCGCTAACGAGCCGCGCTTCGCCGAGGAGGCGGAAAAGGAGCCGATCGTCACCACGCTGCTCGAGATGGCGCAGAAGCTGGAAGGGCTCTACCGCCACGCTTCGACGCACGCCGCCGGCATCGTCATCGGTGACCGTCCATTGTCGGAACTGGTGCCGATGTACCGCGATCCACGCTCGGATATGCCGGTCACCCAGTTCAACATGAAGAAGGTCGAGGACGCCGGACTGGTGAAGTTCGACTTCCTCGGCTTGAAGACGCTGACGGTGCTGGACAAGGCGGTGAAGCTGATCCGTCGGCGCGGCATCGACATCGACCTCGCCACGATCCCCATCGACGATCAGCAGACCTACGCCATGCTGTCGCGCGGCGAGGTCGTCGGCGTGTTCCAGGTTGAAAGTGCCGGCATGCGCAAGGCGCTGATCGGCATGCGGCCGGACCGCATCGAGGACATCATTGCGCTGGTGGCGCTCTATCGTCCCGGTCCGATGGAGAACATCCCCACCTACAACGCACGCAAGCATGGCGAAGAGGAGATTGCGTCGATCCACCCCAAGATCGACCATCTTGTGCGCGAAACGCAGGGCGTTATCGTCTACCAGGAACAGGTGATGCAGATCGCCCAGGAGCTTGCCGGCTATACGCTCGGACAGGCCGACCTGCTGCGTCGTGCCATGGGCAAGAAGATCCGCGCCGAAATGGACAAGCAACGCGATATCTTCGTCGCGGGTGCCGTCGAACGCGGCGTTGCCAAGCCGCAGGCCGATTTCATTTTCGATCTGCTGGCAAAGTTCGCAGACTACGGCTTCAACAAGTCGCACGCGGCCGCGTACGCCATCGTCTCCTACCAGACTGCCTATCTCAAGGCGCACTACCCGGTGGAATTCCTGGCTGCGTCCATGACGCTCGATATGTCGAACACCGACAAGCTGGCCGATTTCCGCCAGGACGCAATGCGGCTCGGCATCGAGGTCGTGCCCCCTTCGGTCTTGACCAGCTTCCGCGATTTCGAGGTGGGCGAAAACAAGATCTTTTACTCGCTGGCGGCATTGAAGGGTGTCGGCGATGCCGCCGTCGAACACATCGTCGAAAAACGCAAGGATGGGCCCTTCAAGAGCCTTGCCGACTTCTGTGAGCGGATCGACCCCAAGATCGTCGGCAAACGGGTCTTCGAAAGCCTGATCATGGCCGGCGCGCTCGACTGCTTCGGGCACGATCGGGCGCAGATGATGGCAGGGGTCGAGCGCATGATGGGCCTGGCGGCGTTGGCGCAGCAGAACGCCACGTCCGGACAGGCGGATATCTTCGGCGCATCACTAGGCGCGCAGTCCCAGGCGCTCAATCTGCCAGCAACCGAGCCGTGGCTGGCGGCGGACCGCTTGCACCGAGAATTCCAGGTGGTCGGCTTTTATCTGTCGGCACATCCGCTTGACGAGTATAAGGCCGCGCTGCAGAAGATGCGGGTACAGAACTGGGCCGAGTTCTCAGCCGCAGTGAAGCGTGGCGCCTCCGCAGGCCGACTTGCCGGGACCGTCACGGCCAAGCAGGAGCGAAAGACGCGCACCGGCAACAAGATGGGCGTCGTCAATTTCTCCGACATGACCGGTCAGTACGAAGCCGTGATGTTCTCGGAAACACTCGCGCAGTACCGCGACATGCTGGAGCCTGGAAAATCCGTCGTTATCACGGTCGCGGCGGAAGACAGGCCGGAAGGGGTCAACCTGCGTATTCAGACGGTACAGTCGTTGGAAGACGAGGCGAGCCGTATTCAGAAGGCTTTGCGTATATTCCTGCGAGATGCCAGCCCGCTCAACACGTTGGCTGGGCAACTTACGGTGAAAGGCGAGGGGCAGGTTTCTTTCGTGCTGATCAAGGATGGCGGACAAGGCGAAATCGAAATCGAGTTGCCCACACGCTATCGCATTTCGCCCCAGGTCGCTTCGGCCATGCGAGCTGTGCCAGGGGTGATCGAAGTCGAATTGGTGTAGGCGTCCAGGGGCGATCTGGAAAACGCTGGACGAGCGGCGTGGCTGACGCTACCCGATAGCAATGGCATCTGAAGCGAAGCCTGAAGTCGCGAACGACTCTTTTCTCACGAGACTGCGCGATCGTTTGCGCCGTCTTTATCACGGCCACGCGCCTGAAGCCGTTCGCTTTCAGGCCATGGCGGCTTTGATCGACCTTATCACCATCGCCTTCTTTATCGCCACACCACTGCTGCAGGACTCGGCTTCTTTTCTGTGGCTGGATTATGCCGTGGCGATACTCGTCGCTGCTGATCTCCTGGCGCGCCTGCTTGCTTCGACGGATATGTTGCGTCTGATGCGGCAGCCGACGAGCTGGGTCGATGTCTTTGTCCTGCTCACCCTGCTGTTCCCGACAGCGCTCGCCAACCTCAGCTTCCTGCGCATCTTGCGGCTCTGGTCGCTGTCTCGCCGCGGCGTGTTGTGGCGGCACCTCGGTGCCGGCCGATTCCTTGCATGGCGAGAGACCACGCAGGCGGTCGTCAATCTGCTGACCTTCCTGTTCGTGGTAACCGGATTCGTCTACACCTTTTTCTTCAGGGAGGGGTCCGGTCTCGCCGGCTATGTCGATGCGCTCTATTTCACTGTGGCGACAGTGACGACCACCGGTTTCGGCGATATCGTGCTACCGGGCATAGCCGGCAAGCTCACGGCCATCGTCACCATGATCACCGGTATCTCGCTGTTTGTGCGCTTGGCTCAAGCTGTCGTCCGTCCAGGCAAGGTGCTGTTTCCATGCCCGCAATGCGGATTGCAGCGCCACGAACCCGATGCAGTGCATTGCAAGGCTTGCGGTCATGTTCTCAATATACCGGACGAGGGCGACTGACCGCTGACACAAAACTGAAATACAGGATGACGAAAAGCGAAGCAGGGTTCTCGTGATTCAAGGGAGGAAATGAATGCCGATCCGTTTTTACCTGACTGCAGCGCTGGCTAGCTTGCTTCTGACACAACCCTCGAACGCCGCCGAGCCAGCCTTCCTCACCTCGCTGGGCGGCAAATGGACCGGCAAGGGCAGTTTCCGCGTCAACACCAAAGCACCGGCAGTCAGCGTTTCCTGTTCCTTTGCCGCCAAGGCAAACTCCGCCTCGCTCACGCTCGATGGCAATTGCCAGGGATTGGTGTTGATCTCGCGCAGCATCGGCGTCCGCTTGAAGGCCGAAGGGCCGCGCTATGGAGGAACCTATATAGGCTCAAGAACCGGCCCTGCCGCGCTTTCCGGCCAACGCCGGGGAGATGTGCTCAGCCTTGGTATCCGTTGGGCCAAACCGGTCAATGGCGATCGGAACGCCGAAATGCGTGTTGAAAAGCTTGGGCAAGATGCCATGCGTATCGTCACCGTCGACAAGGACGCGACGACAGGCAAATCGGTGATTACCGCCCAGGTCGATTTGAAGCGAAACTGACCCTCGGTTTAGGTCAATCTGCCGTCGCCGCAGCCATTTTCGCCGAACGGCACGGCAAGTTGAGCAGATTACCCGTCAGGATCAGCGCTGCCCCGCCTGCGGTAAAGATGTCGATCTGCTCCTTGTAGAGCAGCCACCCGATCAGTGCCGACAACGGTACGCGCAGGAAATCCATCGGTGAGATCAAAGTGGCGTCCGCATAAGTGAGCGCTCGCGCCATGCAAAAATGCGAAGACATGCCGGTGAAGCCGATGACAAGCAGCCAAGGCCAGATTTCGAGCGGCGGGTTGCGCCATTCGATAAGTGCCGGAACCAGTCCCAACACCGATTGCACCACCAGCATCCAGAAGATGATGCGCACCACGCTGTCGGTACGGGTGAGTGCTTTCACCATCACCACCGAAGCGCCAAAACACATGGCTGCGCCCAACACGACGAGATGGCCCGACTCGATGGAGCCTGCGCTCGGTCGCACGATGATGAAGACGCCGATCAGGCCGAAGATGATCGAGGCAATGCGGCCGCGGTTCAATTTTTCGCCAAGGAACAAGAAAGCCAGCAGCGCTGTCCAGATTGGCGTGGTGAACTCGATCGACACGAGCACGCCGAGTGGGATCAACGTCAAAGCATAGAGCCACGCACCCTGGCCGACATAGTGGACGATGTTGCGCGCTATATGCAGCGGCAATCGCTGCGATGCCATTGCTGCAAAGCCGCCTCTGGCAAGAACCAGCGGCAGCAGGATGACCCAGCCGATGATCGAGCGCAGTTCCAGCACCTGGAACACGCTGAGTACGGTGGTTGTCGTGCGGCCTGCTACCGACATCAGCAGGAACGACGCAATCGACAGCGCCATCCAGAATGCGGCTTTGGGGATCGAGGGAGTGGGTGTCATTGCCGATTGTCTGGCAGAACGATCACCATGCCACAATCACTAGGCCGGCTTTTCACATGAGCCACAAAGCGGAACTTTCGGGGCTTCAAATGCGCTCCCAGGGATGTTGCACCTCCGGTCCTTCGTCTTCGTCGGGACGTGAAGGGCGGCCGCGATGACCTTTGCCGAAGGTGTAGCCGGTCTCTACCGCCTTTCGCCCGAATTTGTCGCGCAAGGCGTCGATCGCACCCTCGGCCAGTGCACGCTTGCGCGACTGCATGTCGACAAGGTCAGGCGGATCGGCCTTTCCATCATCTGAAAGATCGCTGACGCCGATACCCAAAAGCCGGTATTTGGTGCCGTCGGTTTCCTTGCGCAGGAGGTCGAGCCCGGTCGAGAAGATCCGATCGGCGAGGCGGGTTGGGTCGCCAAGCTGACGATTGCGTGTGCGGATCTTGAAATCCTGGCTCTTGAGCTTGAGCACCACCGTGCGCCCGGCAAGGTTGGCCTTCTTCAGGCGCGTCGAGACTTTTTCGGACAAGGCACGCAGCACCGGCACAAGGTCGTCCATCGTGGCAATGTCGGTGTCGAAGGTGGTCTCGGCGGAGACGCTCTTGGCATCGTGATCGGGCTCGACACGGCGATCGTCCTGCCCGCGTGACAAACGATAGAGCCGATCGCCCATGACACCGTAGCGTCCCATCAGATCGCTGCGTTCCATTTTCTGCAGTTGCGCGATCGTTCGGATGCCATCGCGTGCCAGAACTTCGGAAAACGCTTTGCCGACACCCCAGATCATGGTCACCGGCTGGTCTGCAAGGAACGACACGGCCTCCTCTTTGCCGATGATCGCGAAGCCACGAGGCTTGCGGAAATCGGATGCGATCTTGGCCAGGAATTTGCAGTAGGAAAGGCCTGCCGAAACGGTAATCCCGATTTCCTTTTCGACCGCCTGCGAGAAGCGCGCAAGCACCATGGCGGGCGGCAAGCCATGCAGCTTTTCGGTGCCTGCGAGATCGAGGAACGCTTCGTCGATCGAGATCGGTTCGACCTGCGGGGTAAGCGCGAACATCATGGCACGCACCTCGCGACCGACGCGGACATATTTTTCCATGTCCGGCTTGATGACGATCGCTTCGGGGCAGGCTTCCAGAGCCTTGAACATCGGCATTGCCGAGCGCACACCCTGGATGCGAGCGATGTAGCAGGCAGTCGACACCACACCGCGCTTACCCCCTCCGATGATCACCGGCTTATCGCGCAAGGCTGGATTGTCACGTTTTTCGACCGCGGCGTAGAAGGCGTCGCAGTCGATATGGGCGATATGCAGTTTGTGAAGTTCAGGGTGGCGGACGATGCGGGGGCTGCCGCAACGCTCGCAACGCATCGTCCTGCCGCGCTGAAGCGTCAGGCAGTCGCGACAAAAACCATGCTCGGGATCGTTGACAGGGGCCGCCATCGCTGCGAACATAAAGGGAACACATGTAACCTAGTCTACACGGCCGGGCCTCGCAAGGCGACCGGAGGGACAAGTCATGAACATCGAAATTCTTCCGTTGACGCCAGATCTATGGCCGCAATTCGAAGATCTCTTCGGCAAGCAAGGTGCCTGTTACGGCTGCTGGTGCACGCATTTCAGGCTCGCGCCGGCAGCGCGACGAGCGAGCAACCGCCAAAGCAACAGAGATCACATCAAGGCGCGAATCGAAGCGGGGCCGCCGCCTGGTCTGCTCGCCATAGAGGACAGTACGGCGCATGGCTGGATGCAGATCGGTCCGCGCGCTGACGTGCCCGAATGGAACAACAAGGGCAGAGGATCAGCGCCGATCGATCTCAAGGATGCTGATAATCCCGCAGTCTGGGCCATTTCCTGCTTCTTCATCCGTGCGAAAGCACGCGGGCAGGGGCTGACGCATCGGCTGGTTGCTGGTGGCATCGATTTCGCCCGCACCAGTGGCGCAAGGCAAATCGAGGCCTGTCCGATCGATCTTTCAAGGGATTCTCGCTCGGTTGGCCTTTTCGTCGGTTCATCTCGGGTCTTCGAAAAGGCTGGCTTCGAGCGATTGGCCGAACGCAAAGCAGGGCGCCCCTTGATGCGACTCGTTCTCTAGCGCCGAGTTTGGGGCGTTGGGTGCGAAAGCCGCGAAACGGCTGCCTCAGCATATCATTTCGAAATGAAACCGGTCGTCATGTCGCCTTGTGGTTGTGGCGGTAATTTCATACGAAGGAGCCCAAATGGATGGGCTTTTCCATTGCTCGATAAAAGTGGAGATGTAAGTGCGCCGTGTTTTGACGACTGTTTCTGCTCTGGCGATCTGCGCTCCGGCCTATGGCCAGAGCATCGATAGCCAGGGTGCTGCCCAGGTCCAGAAGGACATCGCTCGCTATCTCGGCAGCCAGGCTTTCGACAAGGGGGTGATCAAGGTTGAGCCGAAGGGCGATGCCTATCAACTGACAATCGACTTCAAGGCGCTGGTCAACACACTGCCCAAGCAAGATTTCGTCAAGTTCGACGTGCCCGCCTATGTGCTCGCCGTGAAGCCGCGCGCCGATGGCGCCTGGGACGTGTCGAGTGCATTGCCCTCGAAGGGGACCTTCGAGGTCAAGACTCCGGATGGTCAGCAGAACACCGAGATCGAGATCAAGGACGGCAAATTCTCGGGCGTCTATGACACCGCTTTAGCGACGTTCACCAGCATGACGTCCTCCATGGCCGGCATGACCATGTCGTCGAAGGATCCGAAGTCGAGCGTGCAAGCCAGCGCCGGCGCTTCGACAATGACGGGCTCGGGCGGGAAGGCTGCCGACGGCGGTGTCGATTTCACTATGAACCAGACTGTTGCCGATTTCAGCGAGACGGTGACGATCGACGATCCCGAAAGCGGCATGAAGGTGCCGCTGACCTTCCGTGCGCCGAGCTTCGTAGTGGACGCGACAGCGAAGGGGCTGCGCAGTCGGGCGATCCTCGACCTCGTCGCCTTTGGCGTCGCCAATCAGGACGAAGCCAAGGTCAAGGCCAACCAGGCTGAACTGAAAACGTTGCTCCTGGCCGCATTGCCGGTCTGGCAGCGTTTCGACGGCTCGTACAATTTCAAGGATTTCAAGCTTGGTACGCCGCTCGGCGAATTCGGCATGACTGAACTGGTCGCTAAATTCGGCGCCGATGGTGTCAGCCAGAACGGTAAATTGAACTATGGCTTCAAAGCCAGCGGCCTGACCGTCCCGGCAAGCGCTGGGCAGATGCTGCCGACTTGGAGCATTTCACTGTTGCCGACCGATGTTGAACTGAATTTCGGCGGTTCGAATCTCGACCTCGACACGATGGCCAGGAAGACCATCGACACGTTGGACCTGACTAAGGAGCCTCCGCTGCCAGCCGATTTCGGTGACAAGATCGGTGCCGAGTTCCTGGCCAAGTCGCCGAAGATTCTGATCGAGCCCAGCATCGTCAAGAACAAGGATGCCGAGATCGCCTTTAAAGGTGAGGTTCGTTTCCCGTTCGACAAGCCAGATCCAACCAAGAAGCCGGATATGGATCTGACCGTTACGGTCTTGGGCTACGATAAGATCGTCGAGACGCTGCAGGAGGCGGCCAAGACGACGCCGGATGCGAGCAATGCTGTTACCGCTGCGCTGGCAATGAAAGGATTTGCCAAGACGTTGCCGGACGGCCGTATTGAATGGGTGTTGAACGGTAAGTCGGATGGCAGCGTGGCCGTCAATGGCGTTACCGTCAAGGGACCCGATCCGATTGTCGATCCGGCCGAGGATGGCGCGGCTGGCGACGCAATCCAGGAAGAAGGCACTGACCCTGCTCAAGATGCCACTGAACCGGCACAAGAAGAACAGGCTCCGCAGCAGCCTACGCAACAATAACCCACCGGTTGCCTGCTTGCGCATAGAAAAGCCCCGCTCGGTTCGCAAGCGGGGCTTTTTCCTGCAGTGGCCTTTATGCGGCTTTCCTAAGGCGTTCCTGTCTTGATGGAAAGCGCTCCAACTCTTTGTTTCTAGAAACCCAGCGCTTGTGCAATTTTCGGCGCCGCTTCGTGCCAATCCTGGACCACGATGAGGTCCTCCGGCAATGGCGGCAGAAACGCGCGCAGCGAGTTGTCGGCCATGAGATGGAACAGATGCGCATCAGCAACTGAACCGCGCGCCGAGATCAGGTTGTTGGGTTGGTCGTCAACAAAGGCAACAGGTCGTCCCGTGCTGCCACGCAGCTTCGCCACTGCCGGTCCTTTGGCCATTTCGGTGGTAAGCAGTGGGTAGGTGAGCCCGAGCTGATCGAGGTGGGCGCGGCGTGTTGAGCGGTGCTTGTGGGGCATCGCCGTCAAAAGCACGATTTCGGCCTTGTCTTCGAGAGAACGCAGCGTATCCGCTGCACCTTCGGCCAAGTATTGCCACTCGGCCTGTCCGGCGAAGAAATCATCGAGCAGGGTGTGCACCTCATGCTGTTCGGCCACGCGCCCGGTAGCCTTTTCCGCGACATTGCCAGTGAGGCGGAAGGAAGCGAAGGTCAGGTCATAGCCACGAACTTCCAGGAAGCGCGGAAAAGGTCGGATAAACTCCAGGATCACGTCATCGACGTCGAGCACGAGAAGAGGACGATCGTCACTTGCGAGCTCAGCGATCTGTCGGGCTGTTTCGGGATCATCGCTCATGTCGATCGCTCGTAATCCTGGTTGCCATTTGGCAGGGCGCGCAGTGCCTTGCCAATCGATGCGGGAGGGGTACCGGTTTGCTCGCAGAAGCGCATCAGCGTTGGTTCATGCGCCAGAATGAATTGCAATACGCCGGCCAGAAAGCCGGGCTCGGCAGCTGCACGGCGGATGGAGCTCGCCTCGATACCGGTGATCGCCAGGAAACGGGGCAACAGCTCGGCGTCGTTTGCCACAAAAGCCAAAGCCTCGACGGCGAGGGCCTCCGCCTGCTCACGCATTGACGCTGCGTCTGCCATCGCTACCTTGATCCCAACAATGGTGATGAGTCTGCGTCTGGAAGTAGTCACAAGCTCCGCCAAGGGCAAGGCTTGTGTTGCGTTACCGTTGTTTTGTCGCGAGCAAACCGTGCGGAGTTCAGCCGGCCGGTTTGCGTTTCGTCAATCATCTCGCGCTAAAGTAAACCTGGTTTGGGCGCTCTCTGTTGGAGCGCATTGGCGACGGTTTCCAAGCGGGAGTGCCGTCGGAGCGGGAAGTTCATGCCGAAAAAGGTAATGATCGTCGAGGATAACGAGCTCAACATGAAGCTCTTTCGCGACCTTATCGAGGCTAGCGGCTATGAAACCGTGCGCACCCGCAATGGTCTCGAAGCACTTGATCTGGCACGTAAGCATCGACCGGATCTGATCCTCATGGATATCCAGTTGCCCGAAGTTTCCGGGCTGGAGGTGACGAAATGGCTCAAGGAAGACGACGAACTGCACGTCATTCCGGTCATTGCCGTCACTGCTTTCGCCATGAAAGGCGATGAAGAGCGAATCCGGCAAGGTGGCTGTGAGGCATATATCTCCAAGCCGATCTCGGTGCCGCGCTTCATAGAGACGGTAAAGTCTTATCTGGGTGACGCCTGATGATTGCCCGATTGTGGTCCGGAGTTGCATGAGATGACAGCCCGCATTCTTGTCGTCGACGACGTCCCGGCTAATGTGAAGTTGCTCGAGGTTCGGTTGCTGGCCGAATATTTCGATGTGCTGACAGCCTCGAACGGTCCGGATGCGATTGAAACCTGCGAGAACGGCAAGGTCGACGTCGTGCTGCTCGACGTGATGATGCCGGATATGGACGGTTTCGAGGTGTGCCGGCGGCTGAAAAGCGATCCAGCCACCTCGCACATTCCCGTCGTGATGGTTACTGCACTGGACCAGGTGAGCGATCGTGTGCGCGGCCTGGAGGCTGGCGCCGATGATTTCCTGACCAAGCCTGCCAATGACCTGCAATTGATGACGCGGGTGAAGAGCCTCGTGCGGTTGAAGATGCTGACCGACGAACTGCGCCTGCGTGCATCCACGACACGCAATATCGGCATTGAGGAGTTGCTGAGCCGCAGCCTCGCCGATTTGAGCGCTTTGCCCCGGGTTCTTTTGATTGACGAACGCCAGAGTTCGGCGGAACGTATCCAGAAAGTGCTGCGTGACAAAGCGGTGCTGGATGCTGTGAAGGATCCGCATGCCGGGTTCTTCCAGGCCGCGGAAGCGCCTTATGAATGCATCCTGATTTCGACCGACTTTACCGATTTCGATCCGCTTCGGCTCTGTTCGCAATTGCGTTCGCTGGATCGCACGCGGTTCGTCCCGATCATGTTGCTCGCCGACCCGGGAGAAGAAGAGCGCGTCATCCGCGGGCTGGAACTTGGCATCAACGACTATCTGACCCGACCGATCGACCCACACGAATTGTTGGCGCGCTTGCGTACGCAGGTCCGGCGCAAGCGCTACAACGATCAATTGCGCGCGTCGGTGACACAGACCATCGAGATGGCTGTGATCGATGGCCTGACTGGCCTGCACAACCGTCGTTATCTGGACAGTCACCTCCAGACGCTGTTCGACAGGGCAGTGGCGCGCCGTCGTCCTCTATCGATGATGATCAGCGACCTGGATAGGTTCAAGTCGATCAACGATACCTACGGGCACGATGGCGGTGATGACGTGCTGCGCGAATTTGCCCATCGGCTGCGCAAGAATGTGCGTGGCATCGATCTCGCCTGCCGCTTCGGTGGAGAGGAGTTCGTGGTCGTGATGCCGGATACCGAAGGTGCCGTGGCGGAAAAGGTCGCCGAGCGCATCCGTGCTGAAATCGCGCGCGCACCGTTCACGATCGGGCGGGACGGGAAGACCGTGGATGTCACCATCAGTGTCGGCGTTTCGTCCCTGCTCAAGGGACCGGATACTGTGGAAGATCTGATCAAGAGGGCCGATATCGCCCTGTATGAAGCCAAGAACAGCGGTCGCAACCGCGTGGTAGCGAAAGCTGCTTAGGCGGAAGGAAGCCGATTACTTCGATCGGTAACGCTAGCTGTTTACCTTAACCGGCGCGAATCGCTGGTCGTGGTTAAGAAAGTATTGCTTTTCATCGGCGCTTGCGCAAATGTGCACGCGCAAAACGGGGAACGGGTCGGCGGGGGCAAGGCCGGCAGTTCAGTTATACCCCATGATGCTCAGGTCCGCCGCATCTCCTGGGTCCGTGGGGTCGGCCGGCCGGCGCTGGCATATAGTGGCCTCCTCGTACCGCTGCCATCACGCCGACCGGCCCCCTTCCTGCTCCATGACATCAACTGAACACCTATACCAACGGTCATTCAGAATGACCGTTGGCGCGCGACCCGGCGCTGCGCCCGTAGGCGCGGAGCCAAGTGGCCCGGATGGGCCGCGGCGGCGATTGAGGCGTCCTGGATGTGTAAGCGCACACACGCAAAACAAAAAACGCCGCCCTGGGGCGGCGTCAACGATGCAACTGGAAAACCAGAATTACTTGATCTTGGTTTCCTTGAACTCGACGTGCTTCTTGGCAATCGGGTCGTACTTGCGGAATGACAGCTTGTCGGTCTTGGTGCGGCTGTTCTTGCTCGTCACATAGAAGAAGCCGGTATCGGCGGTCGACAGAAGCTTGATCTTGATGTTCGCGGCTTTGGCCATGATGTTCGTCCGTTGATTTTCTTGGAGTTCGAGCCGCTGGAGCACGGGGTAAACACCCGGACGCGGAAAACTTGGCCGGACACATAAAGAAAGCGCCCGGAAAGTCAAGTCCGGGCCGGGTTGTGACCGGACATTGCCGGGCCGCCGCCGCTCCTTAACTCGTGTGGGCGACCAGCCGGTTCAACGTCTCGGGGAAGAAATCCCGTGCCGACCAGCGTTTGCCGAACATCATGTCGTACTGCAGATAGCGATAGTCCCGGATCAGCGGCTCGATCTGCTTCTGCCTCGCCCAATCGACGGCTGCCTCATTGTTGACGCCCAGCAACACGCTGCGGTCTACCGCGCTGTATTTCTTGCTCACTTCTCCGAGGAAGCCCGTGTAGTAGGGGTGCGTGATCCCCGCAGCTTTCAGCATGTGATAGGGCAGGAACGCTGGGCTGACCGAACCGATATCCTTGGTAAGGCCCGTGCGGTTCGACCATACGACGAGCGGAGTCTCGCGGTGCAGCTTCATCTGGTCGGGGGCTTCCCTGCGCGGCGCGACATTGTCCTTGAGGAAGCCGGTTTCAACATAGACCGGACCGAGTGGTGGCAGATGGTCTCCGAAAAAGACGACGACGGTGGGACGTTTCCGTTTCTCGGCCCAATCGATGAGACGCTTCAAGTTGCGATCAGCGTCGGCGGCCCCTTCTGCGTAAGACAGAAGCGAATCCCTGGCCCACTGGCTGATCGGCGCTTCCACCGTATGGGAGGGGTCGAAATAGCGGTTGGGTTCGTATGGGCCGTGGTTCTGAAGGCTGACAGCGAAGAAGAAGAATGGCTCTTCGGACACCTCTGCCGCTGAAATAAGCTGATCGGTCATCGCCTTGTCGGAGGCGAGCGGCCCACGCTTTTCCATATAGGGCATCGTCTCTTCCGACTGGAAGTCATCGAAGCCGAAATCCGTATAGACGGCTGTGCGGTTCCAGAACCAGTTCGTGCCAGGATGGAAAGCTCTCGCCGAATAGCCTTCGCTTTTCAGAAAGGTGGCCAGCGAAGGCACCGGGGCGCGTACATATTGCTGATAAGGAATCGACCCCGACGGCAGGAAAGCGTTGGAAAAACCGGTCAGCGCCTCGAATTCGACATTGGCGGTCATGCCCCCGAATTCCGGCGAGAGCATGGAGCCCGAGCGGATCTTGCGCACGGTTGCGATCGGGTCCGGCTTGATCGAGACACCAGGGAGGATCGTCGGATCCCAGAAGGATTCGCTCATCACCATGATGATGTCCGGCTTTTCCTCCGGTATCGTTGCCCCAACCACGGGCCTGGCGACGGCGGCGATCGCCTTGTCCGAATATCCCGCCGGTGCAGCGACATGCGCCATCGGCACATTCAGCGCGAAGGCCAGCGCGAAGCCGTTGGAGTTGTAGTTCTCCTTCTGGTCCCACATCATCGGAATGATCTGCAGCCGGTCGCGCGTCCACGAAAACGTCGCATAGTCCATAATGGAGACGAAGAAGGCGAGGAGTGGGATCGCAACGGTCAATCGCGCCAGCCGTGCCTTGTAGCGCAAGGCGGGCGTCCGGCGACGCCATGTGCGCCACAGTGTGACCAACGCGGCCAGCGTGCCGATGATGCCAACCGCCAGAGCTACGCCCGTCCAAGGTCGCTCACGGACCAGCAGCGGCATGAGTTCGACGATCTGTCGCGCATAGAGGAAGTCGGTCGGGTAGAGCGGGTCGCCGAGATAGCGTGATTTTTGATGGCCGATGAAGGCGAGCGCCAGGGTCAAGGGCGCGAAGATCATGAGGCTCTGATGGTTGCGTCCGAGCAAGGCATCGAGGCCGATCAGGATGAGGGTGAACAGGATGATCGTTGTCCAGCCAGGCTTGAACGGCTGGAGAAAAAATCCGAAGGTGGCTGCAAGGTCGCCGCGGAAGATCAACTCAATGGCAAACACCAGCACGGCCGAAACCGCCAGCGTTACCAGGCAATAGCGCAGGGTACGCTTTTCTTCGCCAGGCTCGAACCCGGCAACGACACCATCATACCTGTGCTTCGGCGCGCTCATGCGGCTCCTCGACCATCCTTTCGTCAACTCACAAGTCCCCCGACCGCAAAAAAGGCGTCACGCAACTGTCACTCAAATGTCACAAAAAGCTAGCGCCTGTGGCGAAATTTAGAAGAGCCAGCAAACGAATCGTGTTCGATTTTCATCATGATTGATCGCCCCGAGACGTGTCGACGCGGGGTTTGGATCGACGCCCGAAGCCTCGGCCGGGCTTGACTTGTCGCCTCGGCTTGCGCACACGGCAGGCGAGATCAAGGAATTGGAGCTCTCTATGGCGGTCGCGTTCACCTTTCCAGGGCAGGGCAGCCAGTCGGTCGGAATGGGTAAAGATCTGGCCGATGCGTTTCCGGAAGCCCGGCGTATATTCGATGAAGTCGACGAGGCGCTTGGCGAAAAACTGTCCACCTTGATTTGGGAAGGGCCGGAAGAGACGCTGACATTGACTGCCAATGCACAGCCTGCGCTGATGGCTGTATCGCTGGCTACGATCCGGGCGCTCGAAGCCCGCGGTTTCTCGCTGAAGGATAGAGTTGCCTATGTTGCGGGCCACTCCCTGGGCGAATATTCGGCCCTGGCGGCTGCCGGTTTCGTGTCCGTTGCCGACGCTGCCCGTCTGTTGCGTATCCGCGGCAATGCCATGCAGTCGGCCGTACCGGTCGGCGAGGGTGCCATGGCGGCAATCATCGGACTCGATCAGGCGGACGTCGAAATCGCCTGTGCGGAAGCTGCCAAAGGTTCGGTTTGCCAGATCGCCAACGACAATGGTGGTGGTCAGCTGGTTATCTCCGGCGCCAAGGCCGCTGTTGAACTCGCTGCGAAACTTTGCACGGAAAAGGGCGCCAAGCGGGCATTGATGCTGCAGGTTTCGGCGCCGTTCCATTCGGCGCTGATGGCCCCGGCTGCGGAGGCCATGCGCGAGGCTCTGGCAGGTGTCGCTAAAAACGCACCTAGCGTTCCCGTGGTTTCCAACGTTTCGGTTTCACCGACCACTGATCCAGAAATCATTGCTGCTCGGTTGGTCGAGCAGGTGACGGGCCGTGTGCGCTGGCGTGAGACGGTGGAATGGTTTGGCGCCAACAGCGTGACCACCCTTTATGAAATCGGTGCAGGCAAAGTGCTTTCCGGCCTGGCGCGGCGTATCAACCGCGACATCGCGATTGCGTCAGTGGGCAATCCCGCTGAAATCGATGCCGCCACAGTGGCACTGGCGTGATGAAACTGACGATTCTTCTCCCTGTGTGAGGGTGTGCTTGAAAGGGACGAAACATGTTTGATCTGACTGGTCGCAAGGCACTCGTCACCGGCGCCTCGGGCGGCATTGGCGAGGCGATCGCCCGCGTGTTGCATGCGCAAGGTGCAATCGTCGGTTTGCATGGCACGCGTGTGGAGAAGCTCGAGACGCTGGCTGCCGAACTTGGTGATCGCGTCAAGCTTTTTCCGGCGAATCTGTCCGATCGTGACGAGGTCAAGGCGCTAGGTCAGAAGGCCGAAGCCGAGCTCGAAGGTGTCGATATTCTGGTCAACAACGCCGGGATTACCAAGGACGGCCTCTTCGTGCGCATGTCGGATGCCGACTGGGACAGCGTGATCGAGGTCAATCTGACCGCCGTCTTCCGGCTGACCCGGGAGCTCACGCATCCGATGATGCGCCGCCGCTATGGCCGCATCATCAACATCACGTCCGTCGTGGGTGTGACCGGCAATCCTGGGCAGGCCAACTATTGCGCTTCGAAGGCCGGGATGATCGGATTCTCGAAGTCGTTGGCGCAGGAGATCGCCACCCGCAACGTCACTGTCAACTGCGTGGCTCCCGGCTTCATCGAATCGGCTATGACCGACAAGCTGAACGAGAAGCAGAAGGAGACGATTATGGCTGCGATTCCCGCCAAGCGCATGGGAACGAGTGCCGAAGTCGCCTCCGCAGTTGTTTATCTTGCCTCGGGGGAAGCCTCCTATGTGACGGGGCAGACCATTCACGTCAACGGCGGTATGGCAATGATCTAACTAGGGCTGCGAGCCCTCGCAGCTTTGGAAAAACAACGCCTACGCCTTGGATGCCAAGCCGTTTTCGTGTAATGCGGCCCGCAACCCGGCGGTTCGGGCAAAAGCCGGCGAGATATTGTTGTGTTTTAGCCCGGCCTATCTTTCAGCTTGATTAGCGGCATTGTGCCCGCTAACGAAGACAGATCACAGAACGAAGGATGCCAACATGAGTGACACCGCAGAGCGCGTCAAAAAGATCGTTATCGAGCATCTGGGCGTCGATGCCGACAAGGTGACGGAGCAGGCCTCCTTTATCGACGATCTCGGCGCGGACAGCCTCGACACGGTTGAGCTTGTCATGGCGTTCGAGGAAGAGTTCGGCGTAGAAATCCCGGACGACGCGGCTGAGACAATCCTCACGGTCGGTGACGCCGTGAAGTATATCGACAAGGCCTCGGCCTGATCTTTCCGGTAAAGGTTTTCGGGAAGGGCTTGGAATGAGGCGCGTCGTCGTTACGGGCCTCGGCCTGCTTTCGCCTTTTGGCGTCGGGGTCGAGCACGGTTGGCGGGAACTTCTGAGCGGCCGCAGCGCCGCTCGGCGCGTCACCGAGTTCGAAGTCGAAGACCTTGCTTGCAAGATCGCGCACGTCATTCCGCGCGGCAATGGCGAGAACGCTACGTTTAATCCGGAAGCCGTTCTCGAGCCCAAGGAATTGCGAAAGATCGGCGACTTCATCCTGTACGGGATTGCGGCCGCCGATGAAGCGTTGAAGGATTCCGGCTGGCAGCCGAAAACTCACGAGGAGCAATGTGCGACCGGCGTGATGATCGGTTCTGGCATCGGCGGTATTGAAGGTATCGCTGAAAATGCCCTTATCCTTCAGGAGAAGGGGCCTCGCCGCATCAGCCCATTCTTCATCCCCGGACAGATCATCAATCTCGTCTCGGGACAGGTTTCGATAAGGCACGGCCTCAAGGGCCCAAATCATGCTGTCGTGACAGCGTGTTCGACTGGCGCGCACGCCATCGGCGACGCTGCCAGGTTGATTCAGTTCGGCGACGCCGATGTGATGGTCGCCGGAGGCGCGGAAGCCCCTGTCACGCGTCTCTCACTGGCTGGTTTTGCCGCCTGTCGCGCTCTTTCCACCGAGCGCAACGACACACCCGAAAAAGCGTCCCGCCCCTATGATCGCGACCGCGACGGCTTCGTGATGGGCGAGGGGGCCGGCGTGGTCGTTCTGGAAGAACTGGAACATGCCAAGGCACGCGGCGCCAAGATCTATGCCGAAGTCACCGGCTATGGCCTGACCGGAGATGCATACCACATCACCGCGCCGGCCGAGGATGGCGACGGTGCTTTCCGTTGCATGACCGCGGCCTTGAAGCGTGCGAAGCTGACGGCTGCCGACATCGACTACATCAATGCGCATGGTACCTCGACGATGGCGGACACGATCGAGCTCGGTGCCGTGGAGCGTCTGGTCGGTAACGCCGCTTCCAAGGTGTCGATGTCGTCAACGAAATCGTCGATCGGTCATTTGCTCGGTGCTGCTGGCGCCGCCGAAGCCATCTTCTCGATCCTGGCCATACGCGACAATATCGCACCAGCCACGATCAACCTGGACAATCCCGAGCGCGAAACGGCAATCGATCTCGTTCCGAACACGCCGCGCCAGCGGCAGATCGATGTCGCGCTGTCCAATTCCTTCGGGTTCGGTGGTACCAACGCATCGCTGGTCTTCCAGCGCTATAATGGCTAATTGACCGGCTCGGTCGGTCTACCACAGCCTCAGGACGGGTGATCCGTCATTTTTGCCATATTCCCTGCTACGTTCGGGGGATTCGTGGATAGGATATACGGTAGGGCGCCATGAACACGACCCCGACGAACAACGAGGACGTCAGCCAGGCCGCCGCGACTTCCACGCCGATCATCCCGAAGACGGCAAGCGAGGCTCTCCGTCCTGAAGCGGGTACTCCGCCTCCGGCTAAGCGTTCACGTGCTTCGCGCAGCCAGATCGTTGTCTTCATGAACTTCCTCATCTCCTGCATCATGCTGGTGGTTCTGGCTGCCGGCGTAGCTGTTTATTTCGGGCGGCAGGAATTCTTTGGGCCCGGACCGGCGGCCAATGGCGACACTTTCCTGGTCCGTCCGAACAGCGGTGTGCAGGACATTGCCGAGCAGCTCGAGCGTCGTGGTTTTATCAGCGACGCACGCATTTTCCGGCTCGGTGTGCGTGCCTATGGCAACGACCAGGGGCTCAAGGCCGGCGAGTATGAGATCAAGCCGCACGCTTCGATGCGCGAGATCATGGATTTATTGAAGAGCGGCAAGTCGGTGATGTATTCACTCACCATCCCGGAAGGCTTGACGGTTGAGCAGGCTTTCCAACGCATCGCCACAGCTGAAACATTGACCGGTGATATGCCTGCGAGCCTTCCACCGGAGGGGACGCTCGCCACCGATACGCTGCGTTTCACGCGCGGCGCCACGCGTAAGCAGATGATCGACAAGCTTTCGGCCGACCAGAAGGAGCTTGTCGACGAGATCTGGAAGCGCCGTTCACCGGACCTTCCGCTGGCCAATGTCGATGAATTCGTCACTCTTGCCTCGATCGTCGAAAAGGAGACTGGTCGCAGTGACGAGCGCTCGCGTGTTGCCGCAGTATTCCTGAACCGGCTCAGCAAAGGCATGCGCCTGCAATCGGATCCGACGATCATCTACGGCTTGTTCGGCGGCAAGGGAAAACCTGGTGATCGCCCAATATATCAGTCTGATATCGACAAGAAGACGCCCTACAACACCTATCAGATCAGTGGCCTGCCGCCGACGCCAATCGCCAACCCCGGCCGCGCCTCGCTCGAAGCCGTGGCAAATCCTTCGAAGACGAAGGATTTGTATTTCGTCGCTGACGGCAATGGTGGGCATGTCTTTGCGGCCACGCTGGATGAGCACAACCAAAACGTCGCCCGCTATCGCTCCTTGATGAAGAAGCAAGCCGAGGAAGCCGCCAAGGCTGGAAACGCGACGCAGCCTTCAAACGGTGATGCGGCCGCAACAGGTACGAATACGGTCCAGTAGGGCGTTTCGGGGGCGGGGACATGAATTTGCAGAGTATGACCGGCTTCGCGCGCGCAGCCGCGGATCATCAAGGCACCGCCATCGCCTGGGAAGTGAAGTCGGTCAATGGCAAGAGCGTCGAGGTCAGGCTGCGTCTCCCGCAGGGGTTCGACAGGCTTGAGCAGGCGACGCGCCAGGCGATCCAGAAGCAATTTTCCCGCGGCAATTTTCAAGCCACGCTAACCGTGGGACGTTCTTCCAGCCAGGCAGTTCAGCCGGTGGTGAATGAGGCATTCCTGAAAGACATCGCTGGCTTGGCCAAGCGATTGCAGGACCAGTTCGGTATTGCGCCTGCGACGGCAGACGGTCTGCTTGCATTGCGCGGTGTGCTGGACGTGCCAGAAACAGCTGAGACGGAAGAGATGCGTGTCGCCCTGGACTCGGCGATCGAGCAATCGCTGGAAGAGGCGCTTGCTGGTCTTGTCAAAGCGCGCAAAGCTGAAGGAGAGGCTTTGCGCGCGCTTCTCTTCAGCCATCTCGACACCATCGAGACGCTCACTCTGAAAGCCGAAGCGGATCCTTCGCGCCAACCGGCCGCGATCCGCGAGCGGATAGCCGAACAAGTTCGCCTATTGATGGACGCTAGCGCCGGGCTGGACGAGGCGAGGCTCCACATGGAGGCGGCTTTCCTTGCCACCAAGGCCGACATTCGCGAGGAGATCGACCGTTTGAAGACGCATGTGGCGTCGGGCAGGTCGCTCCTCGCCGCGGGTGGCCCGATTGGCCGCAAACTCGATTTTCTCGCGCAGGAATTCAACCGCGAATCGAATACTTTGTGTTCGAAGTCGAATGCCGCCGCAGTCACCGCAATCGGGTTGGAACTGAAGGCCGTCGTCGACCAGTTTCGCGAACAAGTCCAGAATCTGGAGTAGAAGATGGTGGTCAAGGACACCGGTTCCCGCATCCGCCGCCGGGGGCTGATGCTCGTTTTGTCGTCGCCGTCCGGTGCCGGCAAATCGACCATCGCGCGCAATCTCATCGAGAGCGATCAGGGGTTCGAACTCTCCGTTTCGGTTACCACGCGACCGCGCCGCGGCAGTGAAATCGACGGCATTCACTATCATTTTCGCTCGCGCCGCGAATTCGAACTGCTCCGCGACAACGACGAATTGCTGGAATGGGCGGAAGTGCATGGAAATTTCTATGCGACCCCGCGCGAACCCGCCGAGCGCGCTATGTCCCAAGGGCGTGACATGCTGTTCGACATAGATTGGCAGGGTGCCAAGCAGCTCAAGGAAAAGATGCGCGGCGACATTGTCTCGATCTTCATCCTGCCGCCATCGATGAAGGAGTTGAAGGCGCGGCTGAAGCGACGGGCTGAGGATCAGGAACAGGTCATCGAAACGCGTTTGAAAAACGCACGCACCGAGATCGAGCATTGGACCGAGTATGATTTCGTCATCATCAATGACGACCTCGATCGGGCATTCACCGAAGTACGGGCCATCGTTGCCGCCGAGCGCCTGCGCCGCGATCGCCGGCCAGGACTGTTCGACTTCGTCTCTGGCCTTCTGGACGAAGCGGTCTGAGCGTTTCAGCCGCTAGCGGGCGCCAAGGTAGTTCTCGACTCAGCGAAGCCTTGCTATGCTTTTAATCGGCGCTGGCCCGCGCCTCCACCCTCCATCCGGGAAGCATTGTCCATGCGGGGCCCATTCTCGTCGAACCCACTGTTCGAGCACCACGCATAAGGAGGGATTGCGAAGTTCGCTCGCAATAGGAGGTTTTGATGAAGCTTTCGGCTCCCGCCTATCAGTTGAAGCGCCAGGCCAAGCGTCTCGCGCGGGAGAAGAATATCCCGCTACATGCCGCGCTCGACTACACCGCCGTCAAGGAAGGGTTTGCAAGTTGGAGTTTGCTGGCGGTCAGACATGAGGCGATATCTACAGCCGGCAGGGTGTTCAGGTTGCTGCAACCTGGTGATTTGTTGCTTGTTGGTGCGCGCCCAGGACACGGCAAGACATTGTTCAGCCTCGAACTGGCTATCGAGGCGATGAAAGCCGGTCATCGCGCGGTGTTCTTCTCGCTCGAATATACCCATAAGGACATTATCGATCGTTTTCGTGCGCTTGGTGTCGAACCCGCGGGATTCGACCACCTGTTTCAATTCGATGGGTCCGACGGGATCGATGCCAACCACATCATTGCCGAGTTGAGAGAGGCGCCTTACGGCAGTTTTGTTGCGATCGACTATCTGCAGTTGCTCGACCAGAAGCGTACCAGTCCGGAGTTGATTGTTCAGCTTGGTGCGTTGAAATCGTTCGCCAGGCAGAGGGGAGTGATCTTCGCCTTCATCTCTCAGATCGACCGTACATATGATCCGTCGAGCAAGCCGTTTCCCGATATTGCCGACATTCGCATGCCGAATCCCCTGGACCCGGGCGTCTTCGACAAAATCTGTTTCCTGAACAACGGCCAGATGCAGTTCCAGACCCTGAATTGAGGACGCTGGACCGACGCCGAACGGCGAAAGTGCGTAGCAGCTTGCCGTTCGGAGTTGCGTAAAACCAAAGGTTAAAGCGTTTCCGCGTTTTCCGATAAACTGGAAGCGCTCTCAAGTCCGTCCTGCACCAGTTCGGACAGCCGTACGAATTCTTCGACGCTCAGTGTCTCTGCGCGGCGGGTCGGATCGATCCCGCCTCGCTCCAGCAGTTTTTCACCGCCAAGGCTTTTAAGACTTTGCCGCAACATCTTGCGGCGTTGTCCGAAGGCTGCTTCCGTGACGCGGCCAAGCACCTTCACGTTCGTCGGCAAAGGGACCGTGCGGGGCACCAGATGTACGACGGATGATGTCACCTTGGGTGGAGGTGTAAACGCCTGCGGCGGTACATCGAATGCGATTTTTGCCTCAGTTCGCCAGCCAGCCAGGACACCAAGCCTGCCATAAGCGCTGGAACTGGATTTCGCGACGATTCGTTCGGCTACTTCGCGCTGGAACATAAGCGTCAGCGATTGATAAAACGGCGGCCAGCGATCGACGGTCAGCCAGCGAATAAGCAGCTCGGTGCCGATGTTATAAGGTAGATTCGCAACGATCTTAACCGGGCCATCGGTCGCCAAGGTCGTAAAATCGGTTTTGAGCGCATCGCCCGATATGACTTCCAGCCGACCGGGATAATGGTCAGATACTTCTGAAAGCGCGGGCAGACAACGCTCGTCGCGTTCGATGGCGATAACCTGTCGTGCGCCATGCATGAGTAGGGCTCGGGTCAGTCCACCTGGTCCGGGACCAACTTCAATGACGGTCGTCTGGCTCAGATCGCCGGCGGTTCGCGCCACTTTGCCTGTCAGATTCAGGTCGAGCAGGAAGTTCTGGCCGAGAGCCTTGTTGGCCTGCAAGCCATGGCGTTCGATCACGTCGCGAAGCGGCGGCAAGCCATCGGCGCTCATGCAGCCGCGCTCCTGCTGTTGGTGGCCAACTCTGCGGCCAGCTTGAGCGCAGCAATCAGGCTGTCTGGCCGCGCAATGCCCTTGCCGGCAATGTCGAAGGCGGTGCCATGATCTGGCGATGTGCGGATAAAGGGCAGACCAAGCGTGACATTGACGGCCTCGTCAAAGGCCAGCGTCTTTGCCGGGATCAGCGCTTGGTCATGATACATGCATAGGGCCACGTCATAGCTCGTGCGAGCACGCTTGTGGAATAACGTGTCGGCAGGCAGCGGTCCACGTGCGTCGATGCCTTCGGCCTGCAGCAGCCGGACAGCGGGAGCAACGATTTCCAGATCCTCCATCCCCATGGAGCCGTCTTCGCCGGCATGCGGGTTGAGGCCAGCAATGGCAAGGCGAGGCACTTCGATGCCGAAACGAGCCTCTAGATCCCGTGCTGTAATGCGGGCGGTTTCCACGATCAAGTCGGTGGTCAGCGCCTGCGGCGCCGCAGCAAGCGGAATGTGAATGGTGACAGGAACGGTGCGCAACTCCGGCCCTGCTAACAACATCACTGGCATTGCCATTTCGCCGGTATGACGTGCAGCAAGATGCGCCAGATACTCGGTATGGCCAGGGAAGCCGAAACCGGCATCATAAAGCGGCTTTTTGGCGATGGGGCAGGTGACAATGCCCGCGGCACGTCCAGCAAAACTGTCCGCGACGGCGCGGTCGATGGCCTCGATCACGCCTTCGGCGTTAGCGGGGTCAGGACGCCCCGGCATATCTTTGAATTTGGCTGAAAGAGGCACAACGGGAAGGCCAACGCCGAAGGCTGTGCTGGCCTCCTTGGGTGTCGTCTCGACAATCGGGACGTTCGTGCCGACACGGTGGCCGCGCGCGGCAACCAGCGCCGGGTCGGCCAGCAGGTAAAACGCGGGAATGCCGAGCTCTTTGCGGCAGTTCCAGGCTGCGAGAGCGATCTCGGGCCCGACACCCGAAGGGTCGCCAACAGTCAGAGCCAATGGAAGACTGGTTCCGCGCACGGCGCGTCAGCGCTGCACGATGACGGCTTTGGCCTTCAACTCGGATACGTACTTCTTGCTCAGCGCATCAGCTGCATCGTCTTTTTTGCCGTCAAGGCCTTCGTTCTGCAGCATCAGCTGTGCTGTCTTATCGTCCGAAACCTCGCGCGCCGAACAGATACCGATAAATTCGATGCCACGGTCGGTTTCGCGCACATTCGTTGCGCCTCCGGCCTTGGTGGCCTTGATCTGATCCGCCCAATCAGCCGGAAGCTGGGGCGCGAGCACACGGCCGAGATCGCGCACTGTGACGTCGATCAGGCCTTTGGCAAACTCACGCGTGGTGTTGCAGCCGTTGAAGCGGGCGCGCATTGCTTCCGCCTCGCGCTTGCGCTTGCCCATCAACGCACCGCGTTCGGCCGCTGGAACCACAAAGATTATCTGCTGCAGCAGGTATTCGGTAGCGGACGGCTTGTTGCCGCCTTTCTGCAGCATCTTGCGCACGGCATCCTGCTCACTCATGCCGGTACCGCCTTGTTCCGAGCGGTAGCGCATGCTCAGTGCCTGGTTCCAAGCCATCTGGGCACGGATGAATTCCTTGAAATGCTGTTTGGTGACACCCGACTTGTCCATGACGCCGTCGAGCTGGGCCAGCTGCATTTTGTTGTTGGAGGCGAAACGCGCATAGGCGTCGTTCACCTGCTGATCGGAAATGCGAATGCCCAGACGGCGCGCTTCGGCGAGACGAAGCGTCTGCTCGATCATTTCGTCGGCAGCGTCGCCCTTGCGTTTTTGCAGGCGCAGGAAGGCTGCCCGGTTCTTGATGTCGCCACTGGTAATGGCAACATTGTTGACGACGTATTTGATTTCGCTGGCAAAAGCAGGCTGCGACATCCCCATCACCGAGATGCCTGCAGTGGCAACCAGAAGCGCAAGGCTCGCAGAAAAGAGCTGTTTCCTCATCGTCTCTGTTCCAAATCCGTTACGATCCCGGCTCATCACTGAGCCGGATACAAATTTCCTTGCCCGTCCTATGCGGCGAAACCATGTCCCGCAAGGGGTAATGACTTATTGGAAGCTGCTGGAAGCCGAGCCGAAATCGCCAATGGTGCGGAACGAGATGTTGAAGCCGATGTTGCGGGTGACTTCTCGAGTGACGCGGTCACGGCTCTCGGACACAGTCATCATATAGGTGAAGCACTCGTCATCATAAGCAAAGCCGAGGCCGTCACTTGTCAGCACCCGTGTCTGGATGTCGTAAGTGCCCGAACCGAATACACGCCAGTTCTGATTGAGGCGGGTCGATGCACCGAGCGAAACCTCGTGGCGGTCTTCCTCAAAGCCATAACCAGGCTGGGCTTGGATAAAGGCATATTGGGCCGAAATCGAGACCGGCGATGAACCGCTATAGGCCGCCTTGGCTTCGGCGCGACGAACCTCGAAGGTCTGCTCGTCGAAACGGCCGCTGACCGAAGCCGACAAGCCGTACGGGCTGGTGAAACCGGCCAGGCCGACATAATCGGATTTCTCGGTCTCGAGACCTGAATAGGCGCCGACATTGACCAGATCAGGCTCGGCGAACGAATTCGTGCCGCCGATCTGGTAGGATTGGCCGAACAGCGCGTTCGTGCTCCAGCCATTGGAATAGCTGCCGGAGTAACGCACACCGACATTCGCGCGGCTACCGCCTTCGATACGATCATAGCCGGAGAATTTGTCACGTTCGAACAGGGTCGTGGCGTCGAACACCATGCTCTGTGCATCCTCGTTGGGGACGCGCAGGCCGCCGACATACGATTCGTTGGGGCGTACGAACAACTGGGCGGTCGGCTCGATAACATGCGAGCCACCGGTCAAGCTGGTGAAGAGCAGCGGCCAGCGGAATTCGAGACCTGCAGTGGCCATAGTTCTGGCGAAAGACGACCGCATATCGGCACTGACGCCCTGCGCTGTCGCCATCTGGTTTACCGCGTTGAGCGAATCCGATGAGGCGTTGAGGTAGTTGGCGTCGGCTTGGAAAGCGAGCAGTGGTGTGATGACCAGGCCGCCGTCGGTAACGAAGCTGCGCTTCCATTCAGCTTCGGCAGTCAAGCGGCCGGAATCGCCCTCGATACCGCGAACACGCTGCACTTCGCTGAACGTGTCGTAATTCGCGCGGAACGCTTCGTCGAGGCGATCGCGCTTGATGACACGCGAATTCAAATTGATCGACAGCTGGCCACCGGCGAGTGATGCATCAGGAATATATGCATAGTCGAGCGACGGCAGCACCCAAGGCTGGAACTCGTCCCGGGCACCGGTCTGATAGCGAGCGCCTTCTTCCCGTGGAAGTATTTTTTCCTGCACTTCGAAGTGCATGGCCCGCAGGTCGAAATAGTTCCGATCGTTCAGCCCGGTTAGATAGACCTCCGAACGATGAACCGAAGCGTCATAGCCGCCGATATGATAGGTGCTAGAGAAGTTCTTGTCGGTCTGCAGCAGGATGTCCCAGCCGAAGTTCCAACGCGAATTGATCGCAAATTGGCCTTTCGTGCCCATCATGCCGCGGAAATTGTTCGGATCGCCGGCCGGACCGGAATCAACCGTATAGTTGTCGAACTTCAGCGGTTTCTTCTGGTCGATGCCGGCGATGCGAAGGCTGTACTGACCATTGTTGAAGCGCTGGCGCCATTCGGCCTCACCAAGGAAACCCTGGTTGGTGTAGTAGGTGCCCCGTGCAGTGATGTCGTAGGTCGGTGACAGCGCGAAATAGTAGGGAACGGTTATTCCCGTACCGAGCTTGCTGTTGAACGTGATGCCGGGCATCAGGAAGCCGCTCTTGCGCTTCACCGTCGGGTCGGCGATCTCGAAGGCCGGCAGGAAAGCGATCGGGAAGCCAAAGAACTCAAAATTGGAGTTCTCGAAGCGCACCGTCTTCTTCTGGCCGTTCCAGATGATTTTCTTGGCCTTCACGCGCCAGATTGGCGCTTTGTCCGGCTTTTCTTCGCAGGGTTCGCAGGCCGTATAGACGCCGTTGTGGAACGTCGTCAGCACGCCGCCGATGCGCTCTGCACTTTCCGCGCCGAAATAAGTCTTATCCACCGTTTCGACACGCAGGGCGTTGACGAAACCATCGGCAAAGTCGTCGGTGATGTCGATATGCTCGGAATTGATCTTGGTTCCGTCGCTTTGCACCAGCTGTGCATTGCCCGAGGCGACAAGGCGCTTGGTTTTGCGGTCGTATTCAACGCGCTGGGCAACGAGCTTATTGCCGCCATAGTCGATCTGCACGCCGCCGACAGCCGTCACCGTCTGATTGTCGTTGTCGTAAACCAGCGTGTCCGATTCCAGCAGCATCTGCGAGCCGGCAGGTACACTGGGGGCTTCAACTGTTTGAGCTGCTGCCGGTACGGCAGTCGCCAGGCTACCGGCAAAAAGACAGGCCAGCGCGCTCACCCCACACAGGAGTGCAGCGCGGATCGGTCTGCGACCTTGCAAAACCGTCCTCATCACTAACCGTCTTCCCTGTACAGTAGGAACGTCACCCCGAAGAACATCGCCACGACCACCGGAAACCATGCAGCTACGACAGTCGGGACGAATCCCGCCACTCCAAACGCTTTGACCAAAACAGATACAACATAAAGCAGAAACCCAGCGACTACGCCACCCAGAATCATCGTTGCGGATTGTCCCATGCGTGCAAAACGCATCGAGACGGTTGCGGCGATCAAAGTCATCGCAACCAGGAGGAAAGGCATCGCCACCAGCGAATCGAACTGCATGGCGAATGCATTTGCCTTAAGGCCGAAGGAGCGAGCAACTTCAATCTTTTGCGGCAGATCGTAAAATGGAATTGTTTCCGGTCGTGCCAGCCGCTCCTGCACAAATTCCGGCTTGAGATCGGTCGGCAGACGGTCTGTCGTTTTTTTCTCGATATTGCCGTCCTTCAGAATACTGACGTCCTGCAGATCCCAATAGCCATCGCGCAGGAACACCTTCTTGGCATCCTTGCGTTCAACGATATTGCCTTGCGGGTCGAGTAGGAAGAAAACGGCATCCGCCATTTCCAGGCCCTGATTCAGAATGGCGCGTGCGCCGATGATGGTATCGCCAGAAGCGGTTTTTTGGCGGATCCACGGTGCGGCGTCCGCGGAGACGTTGTTCGACGAGCCGGAACGCAGCTCACTTTCGATTCGCTCGGACTGAGAGAAACCATAGGCGGCCAATGGGTTGAGGACGGCAACGGCAATGGCCCCGAACAGTAGCGCGCCAATGCCGCAAGGCAGCAGGAACTGCCAGGCCGAGATGCCGGCGGAGCGGGCGATCACCAACTCGTATTTGCGGTTGAGCGAAACCAGCGTCGCCATCGCCGAGAACAGTCCGACGAAAGGCACGGTCTGCAGCATGATCATCGGCACACGCAACGCGGAGATGGCAAAACCCGTCTGATAGGTAAAGCCCGGCACACCTGCGATGCGGCCAGTCAGCTCAGTGAAATCGATCAAGAACACCAGGGCAAACAGCCCAAGGAAGATCCAGATCGTGATCCCCAGGTAGCGGAAGAAGAAATAGCGGCCAAGCGTCCAACCCATCAGGCACCCCCCTGGCGGGATGCAGACCGGTTGGCCCACCACAATCTAAGCCGGACACCGGTTTCGCCGATTCGGCTGAAGAGATTGGTCAGCCAGTCGGCCCAGCTTACGGGCAGCTCCATTCGCCGATTCGAATATATGACCCAGCCGGCTATCGCCGAAGCACCGAATGGCACAGCGAAGACCAGATAGTTGTAGAAAGGATTCGTGTTGGCCTTGCCTGCGGCAAAGAAACCCAGCCAACGCACCAGCAGGGCGACGCAGATGGCCGTGATCAGCGGGTGAATGCGAGCCTCGCGGTGGGAGCGCGCGTCCCCGGCCACGGCCAATGCGATCATCGCAAAGGCCAGTGAATAAGCCCATTCGGAGAAACGCAAGGCAAGCTCGGCCCGATATTGATCAGGGGCTTGCTGGTAATATCCGTCATTGGGATCGGGATTGAGCAGATACTGCGTCGTCTGATCCTTCGGATAAAGCGTGGCCTGCGCGGCGGTAGCAAAGGCCGAGAGATCGAAGGCGTAGGAGGTGAAACGGATGACCGACACATCACCGGCTGGGGCCTTGCGATGAACGACGCCGTCGTTCATCAGAAGAACCTTCTCGTTACCCTTGTCGATGACCGCGCCGGTCTTGGCATAATAGACCAGATCCGTGCCTTCCTGGCGGGAATCCGCCACGAAAATGCTTCCTAATCCGCCATCGGCGAAGCGTTCACCAATCTGCACGAACAGGCCATCCTCGATCTTGCGGAAGGTACCTTCCTGAATGATCAAGGACAGGAAATCGGCGCGTGCGCTCGCAATGAGTTCGCGGTTTTTCTGGCGGGCATAGGGCTCGATGCCGTTGTCGACGACAAATGAAAGCACGCTCGCGATCATTGCAAGGATCAGGATCGGCTTGACGACAGTCATGCGTGAAGCGCCGGCGGCATTGATGACCACCAGTTCCGAATCGGAATTCATCACGCTCAGAGTTTGCGCTACCGCCACGATGAGCGCGAAGGGAACAACGATCGGGATGATCGTTGGCAAAATGAGAGCGGCAACCTGGAAGAAGCTCACCGCAGACTGGCCGTTATCCGTCACCAGGTTGATGCGTGTCAGAACCTGCGTCGTCCAGACGATCGCCAGCGTCCACGCCAACGCTGCGAGAAAGAGCGAGAGCGCGCGCCGGAAGATATAAAGCTCGGCGACCTTCATTCAGAGCAGTTCTTCTCGATTGATTTCGATGGGTATCGCAGTTTCAGAAGTTATCTTTCCGGTGACACCCGTACAACCGGTCTGGTCTGGTTCCGTCTCAAGTCGTCATTTCCGGTGGCGCCGACTCTGGTCGGCAATGGATAAGAAAAGGCGAATAGGTATGGTTAACAGCGATTTGCGTCAGACATTTGTGTGAGGCGCGGTCGATCGTCAAGGGTCGCCCTCTGCCAAATCGCAACGGCTGTTGCTGACTGGGATGCTCGATGGCGGAGCACCCCTTTGTGCCGGCTTGCGGTTTGACGGTCTTGCCAAACCACTGAAAAGCGCGAAATGTCGACGCCTATCCCTCGCATCAACCAAGCAGGTTTTCATGGCTGCCCGACCTACGATCGCCTTTGCCAAATTCGCCACCGTCAAAAAAGGCACAGTCTTCTTGATCTCAGCGGAAGAGGTGGGGCTTTCCGATGTTGCAAAGGCGCACGATCCTGCCGGCACGCTGATCAGGGTATTGCCGGCTGCGGATTTTTCCGGAAAATTCGGCACTTCCGCTGAAATCTTCGCGCCTGAAGGGACTACGCTCGATCGGTTAACCGTGATCGGCGCCGGCAAGGTTTCAGCGCTGGATGAATATGGCTGGCTGAAGCTTGGCGGACATATTGCGGGCTTGCTGCGTAAGGCGAAGGAGATAACGGTCGTGGTTGATCTGCCGGGTGCCGAGCCCGACGGAGCGGCGGCGGCAAACGTCGCGGCGGGCATTTTGCTGAGAGCATACTCTTTCGACAAATACAAAACCAAGAAAGGTGATGACGCCAGGGACGACGTCAGGACACCGGTAAAAATTGCCATTCAATCGGCGAACCCTGCCGCAGCAAAAAAGGCATTCGCTGAACTCGAGGCCGTGGTTGATGGCGTGTTTGTCGCGCGTGACCTGGTCAATGAGCCAGCAAATACTCTGGGCCCGGTCGAATTCGCCGAACGAGCCAAGCAGTTGGAGGTGCTGGGCGTCAAGGTCGAGATCCTCACCGAGAAAGAGATGAAAAAGCTCGGCATGGGTTCGCTGCTCGGCGTTTCGCAGGGCTCACCGCGTGGCGCGCGGCTCGCAGTTCTGCAATGGAATGGAGGTAAAGCCAAGGAGAAGCCGCTGGCCTTCGTGGGCAAGGGAGTGACCTTCGACACAGGCGGCAATTCGATCAAACCGGCGTCCGGCATGGAGGACATGAAGGGCGACATGGGCGGTGCGGCGGCGGTCACAGGCTTGTTGCATGCGCTTGCCGCCCGCAAGGCAAAGGCGAATGTCGTCGGGATCCTCGGGCTCGTGGAAAACAGTGTCGATGGTCATGCGCAACGGCCAGGCGACATCGTTACCTCCATGTCGGGACAGACGATCGAAGTGCTCAACACGGATGCCGAGGGCCGGCTCGTACTCGCCGATGCACTCTGGTACTGTAGCGACCGTTTTCAGCCTCGCCTGATGATCAACCTTGCCACATTGACTGGAGCGATCATGGTAGCGCTGGGCCAGCATCATGCCGGCCTGTTTTCGAATGACGACGAGCTTGCCGAGCAGTTGCTCCGGGCGGGTATCGCCACACAAGAGAAGTTGTGGCGGATGCCCCTGGGCAGCGAATACGACAAACTGATCGACTCCAAAAACGCCGACATGAAGAACATCGGCGGACGTTATGGCGGCGCCATTATCGCGGCCCAGTTCCTGCAGCGTTTCGTCAAGGACACGTCCTGGGCGCATCTCGATATCGCAGGGACGGCGATGAGCGCACCGGCCAGCGAGATCAACCAGTCCTGGGGATCGGGCTTCGGGGTGAGGTTGCTCGACCGACTGGTGCGCGATTATTACGAATCCTGATCTATGGCCGAGGTGCTGTTCTACCATCTGACGGAATCGACATTGGAGGAGGCTCTGCCGGGTCTTCTCGAGCGCAGTGTCGACCGTGGCTGGCGCGTCGTCGTTCAGACAGGGACCGAAGAGCGCAGGGATGCACTTGATCAGCATCTGTGGGTCTGTCGTGATGATAGCTTCCTGGCGCACGCGACCGATCGGGAACCTTATCCCGCCGAACAGCCCATTCTGCTGACCACAGGCGATACCAACACGAATGCCGCGCAGATCCGTTTCCTGGTCGACGGTGCAGTGCCTCCAGACTTGGCCGGTTACGACCGGGCGGTATTCCTGTTCGACGGACATGATGCCGGACAAGTTGAGGCTGCACGCAGCCACTGGAAGGATATGAAGAGTGCCGGCCACACCGTAACCTATTGGCAGCAGACCGCAGACCGGCGTTGGGAACGCAAGGCATGACATTGCGTAGGGGCACGCCGCACTCTATGGCATGAGCCATGCGCAAATTGTTTCTGCTTATCATCCTGGCTGGCGTTGCCCTCAGTTTTCTCTATCCGTGGGCGGTTCGAAATTTCTCCGGCGAGGATCTTGGCACCTGGCATGTCTACCAGGACGGCCGTTTCAAGCCCGCGACGGTGTCGCTCAAGGCCGGAACCGGACCGGTTCGGGTTTTCGTCGACCTGACGAGTGATACCGATCGCATCAACGCTTTCGACCGGACGGTTCTGACGCTGACAGCTTCTGCCAGCAACAAGACGGTGCTTGCCGAACGCTTAAGTTTCAGCGGCAATCCGTCGCCGCGCGAACAGAGCCCTCAGTTGACCGACAAGGTGTTTCGCGATGAAGCAGGGCTGATCGATGTGGAAGAGGCTGGCACCTATGTCTTTACCATCGGACCAGGGGACGCCGACAACATCCGGATCAAAGCCGTGGATCTTGTGTTGCGTGCTGGTGCCGCGGTCCCCGACAAGCGAGCCATTCAAATTGGTTTTGGATTGATCGCGTTTGGGCTGATCGGCCTGATGCTGGCGATCCGTTTCGGCAGGGCACGACCTTCAACTAAACCTGAAATTCCGCCCAAGCCGCGTTGGGGCAGGGGTGGCGGCGCCTGAGACATGAATTATCGCCACGCCTACCATGCCGGAAATTTCGCCGATGTCGTCAAACACATCGTGCTGGTACGCCTGATCGAATATCTGAAACGGAAGGACAAACCGTTTCGCGTCATCGATACTCATGCCGGTATCGGCCTCTATGATCTCTCCTCGAAAGAGGCCCAGAAGACGGGTGAATGGCGCGATGGTATCGCCCGATTGGCCAGGATCGATCCCGGCATTCAGGCGACCACGTTGCTCGGGCCCTATCTCGAAGCGGTCAATGCCTGCAATATGGATGGCGGCATTCGTTTCTATCCGGGGTCTCCATGGCTTGCGCGGCGACTCTTGCGCAATCAGGATCGACTGACGGCGATCGAATTGCACCCTAAGGACGCTATCCGATTGAGAGAGCAATTCGAAGGCGATTTTCAGACCCGCATTATAGAACTGGACGGCTGGCTGGCGCTTGGTGCGCACTTGCCGCCGAAGGAAAAGCGCGGTCTGGTTCTGGTTGATCCTCCTTTTGAGCTTGAAGGGGAGTTTGAGCGTCTCGCAGATGGTGTCGAAAAGGCCTACAAGCGCTGGCCGGGCGGTATCTATGCCCTCTGGTATCCGATAAAGGACCGGAGCAGCGTTGCCGATTTCCGTAAACGGCTGGCGGCATCGGGCATAAGCAAGATACTCGATATAGTCTTCGAAGCGCGGCCGGCTTCAAACAGCGAGCGGCTGGACGGTACCGGCATGGTCGTCGTGAACCCGCCTTTCACATTGGAGCAGGAACTTCGCCTCATACTGCCTGCACTGCAGGCGGCAATGGCTGAGCCCAATGCTGCCGGCTGGCGGCTCGATTGGTTGGCACGCGAGGGCGGCACCTGATTTGATCGAGGGTGATACTTCCCGGCTTGACCGTGTGACGGCAAATCCGCACAGTGCCGCCGATCAGCAATGAGGCACCGCCATGACTCGCTCGTTCAAATCCCTTCTCGCCGGACTGATTGGCCTGGCTTCAGTCCTGACTGTTGCCCCGATTGCGCAAGCCGCCGACCTTTCCAGTTATTCGGGCGATCCGGGGGTCTGCGGGGAGGCGTGGGTGCTGAATAAGATCACCAGTCGCTTTGCGCACCAGGTGCGCAACGTTCCGCACTTGCCTGATGTGCAGATCACGGACTTCCGTCGCATCAATGAGCGACGGTACCAGCCGGCTGAAGAAAACTGGCCGATCGGTCGCCGCTATTGCGACGCGAGAGTTGTGCTCTCGGACGGACACGAGCGCACCATCTGGTACCTGATCGAAGAAGGACAGGGCTTCGCAGGCGTCGGGGACAATGTCGAATTCTGCGTCTCGGGATTCGACCGCTGGTATGTCTACAACGGTGCCTGCCGCATTCTGCGCTAAAGATCAGCGCCTAAAGCATCTCCGGGATTATTGCCTGGTCTTGACCCTGCCTCTCGGCAGGGTCTTTCAATTGTGCCCGGCATCAGGACACGACCACAATGCGAGGAACCATGCCAAGCCTGCTCTACGCAACCACATCTCCTTACAGTTCCAAGGTTCGTATGGCCGCTGCTTATGCCGGCATCGCGTTGGAATTGAAGCCAGTCAAGACGGAGGAGGATCCTGCCGATTTGATTGGCGCGAACCCGCTGGGCAAGATTCCAGTGCTGGTTCTGGAAAACGGTCAATCGATCTTCGACAGCCGAGCCATCACCCAGTATCTCAACCGGCAAACCAAGAATGCGTTGTTTCCACGCAATGCCGACAAGCGTACGGAAGCCGAAGCGCTTGAGGCATTGGCGGACGGCATTTGCGATTCGGCACTGTCGATGGTCTATGAGCGGAGGGTCCGGCCCGAGGACAAGGTATTCCAGCCTTGGCTTGACAGGCAGTGGGTCAAGGTCACTCGATCACTCGATAGCCTCAACGCCAATCCACCCAAGCTGCCGAAGAAGATCACGGTCGGCCAGATCGCGCTGCGTGCCGCGCTTGGCTATCTGTCGCTGCGTTTCGCCGGCAAATGGGAGAAGGGGCGTGGCCGGTTGGTGCGCTGGGCGGCCCGTTTCGACGAGAAGTTCCCTGAATTGAAGGGCTGCATACCCTGAACTAAAAATCGTCTGTTCACCGCATTGACTGGTGTCGGTCCGCATAAAACAAAAAAGCCGGGCTCGCGCCCGGCTTTTCATGTCGATCGGATAACGATCAGAACTTCATACCGACACCGAACTGGATGCGGTTGTCGCTGCTCTTGACCTTGCCGATACCGTTGTCGAAGTTCTTGGAACCGTAGTCGGAGTAACGGTACTCGACACGACCGAAGACATTCTCCGTGAACTTGATGTCGGTACCGACACCCGCGGTCCAGCCGAACATGGTCTTGCGATCGTCGAGACCGGTGACCTCGTCGGTGACCTTCAGGCCCTGGCCGGCGCCGCCGGCAGTGCCGTAAAGCAGGATGTCGGGGCTGACGGAGTAGCCCAGACGAGCGCGGAGCGAACCTTCCAGCCCCGACTTCGACTTGAAGCCGTTTTCCGATCCCTTCGTGCCATTGTAGCCAAGGTCGCCTTCGAGACCGTACACGAAGTTATCCTGTTGCCAGTTGTAACCGGCAAAGGCACCGCCGACGAAGCCATCAGTCTTGATGCTGGTGTCGAAGTCTTCGACCTTGGTGCGGCCCGAGAAGCCATAGCCGAGATTCACACCGGCATACGCACCAGCCCAGGAAGCGACCGGCAGTTCTGCAACCGGCATCGGAGCCGGCGGTTCTTCCGAGACGACGTCCGCAGCAAAAGCTGGAACCGTGCCGAGGACGGCGAAAAGCCCGATCGCAGCAACCGACGTCCGCGCGAATTTGTGGTTGATAGACATAGTTCTTACTCCATAAAGCCAAAGACGCTGGCTTGTTCCTTGCGAACCAGACCCGCCGGGGGAGGAAACGGATCACGCGTTCAACGGTTCCGGAATTTGGGCGGCAAATGCGGCGGAAGCGAACCTGAACTTGGGTCTTTAGCTGGCGCGAATGAGGCTGAAGCATGACGTTGCACTAGTGCAACAAAGTTGTCAGGAGGGTTTGCTCGAGGATGCTGAACCCGGCTTGGTGCAAGGGGTTGCGGGCCCTATATTGGACCTTCGATCAGACTGCAGGATTCGAGTCGAGGCCTTTCACTTCAGGGCCATCGACACAATATGGCCACAGGAACGAACAGCATTTTATTATTGAGCGGTCTCATTTGCTGGCTGCCATTATCGCGTGGATGAAAGCCAGATGAAGGACAAAGCCATAACAACGGCCCTGGTGACAGGGGGAGCGAAACGGATCGGCAGGGCTATCGTCGAGGATCTTGCTGCGCACGGGTTCGCCGTCGCCATCCACTGCAATCGCTCTCGCGAGGAGGCCGAATCCCTTGCAAGCGTGGTTGTCGCTTCCGGCGGACGCGCTGCCGTGGTGGCTGCGGACCTCACCGACATGGCCATGACGGCCGGGCTGATCGAGGCTGCCACGAGGGCGCTCGGACCGGTCAACCTTCTTGTCAACAACGCATCGCTGTTCGAGGAAGACACAATCGATGATTTCAACTGGTCCGGCTGGGATCGCCATTTTGCTGTTCATGTCAAAGCGCCGGCGCTTTTGACGCAGCGTTTCGCCCAGTCCTTACCCGAGGAGGAGGACGGGCTGGTCGTCAATATGATCGACCAGCGCGTGTGGCATCCGACGCCGCGCTACTTTTCCTATAGCCTGTCTAAATCGGCATTGTGGGCCGCCACACAAACCATGGCACAGGCGCTAGCGCCGCGCGTTCGGGTCAACGCGATCGGCCCGGGACCCACTTTGAAGGGAGCGCGCCAGCAGGATCATGACTTCCAGGCCCAACTCGACGGCGTGCTGCTGAAGCGCGGCGCTGAACTTGGCGAGTTCGGCAGAACGATACGATATTTATGGAATGCGCGGTCGGTCACTGGCCAGATGATCGCGCTGGATGGCGGCCAGCATCTTGCATGGCAAACGCCCGATGTGACAGGCGTAGTGGAATGAGTTCCGGCAAAGTGAAAAACGGACGCGCGGTGGGCGAGGACTTGCCCGACGTCGATCTGGATGAAGACGAAAACGGTGAACTGGAAGTTGCTCCCTCGGGACCCGAGGTCGCCTTTACTGCGATCGACTGGACCCAGCACGTCGGTGACACCGACGGCAAGGTTGGCGCGGAAGTCATCCAAGCGTTGGTCAAACGCCTGCCCAATGCGCCGGGCGTCTATCGGATGATGAACGTGACCGGCGACGTGCTCTACGTCGGTAAGGCGCGCAGCCTGAAAAAGCGCGTAACGCAATATGCACAAGGGCGTTTTCACACCAATCGCATCGGGCGCATGGTGCGCGAGACGGCGACGATGGAGTTCGTCGTCACCCGCACCGAGATTGAAGCGCTGCTGCTGGAAGCGAATCTTATCAAGCGCTTGCGGCCGCGCTTTAACGTCCTGTTACGCGACGACAAGTCATTTCCCTATATCTTGCTGACGGGCGACCACCCGTCGCCCGGTATCTACAAACACCGTGGGGCACGTTCGCGAAAGGGCGATTATTTTGGCCCTTTCGCGTCGGCGCAAGCCGTAGGGCGCACCATCAATTCCCTGCAGAGGGCCTTCCTGCTGAGGAGCTGCACCGATTCTTTTTATGAAAATCGGACGCGACCCTGTCTGCTTTTTCAAATCAAAAGGTGCGCGGGACCGTGTACGGGTGAAATCTCGCATGGCGACTACGCCACCTTGGTTGCCGAAGCGAAGGATTTTCTGTCGGGTCGCAGCCAGAAGGTGAAGACCGAGATTTCCGCCGCCATGCAGGTCGCCGCCGAGAATCTCGATTTCGAACACGCTGCGATCTACCGAGACCGTTTGGCCGCGCTCGCTCATGTGCAGAGCCATCAAGGCATTAATCCGCAGTCGGTGGAGGAGGCCGACGTGTTTGCCATCCATCAGGAAGGCGGGCAGGTTTGCATCCAGGTGTTCTTCTTCCGCACGGGTCAGAATTGGGGCAACCGCGCCTATTTCCCAAAGGCCGACCCGGCGATGGAACCGGCCGAGGTGTTGGGTTCCTTCCTGGCCCAGTTTTACGACGACAAGCCGACACCGCGTGCGGTGCTGCTTTCGCATGCGGTGGACGAGCAGGAACTGCTTGCCGACGCGCTCTCGACCCGCGCCGGCCGCCGAGTGTCGATCTCGGTGCCTCAGCGCGGCGAGAAGAAGGACCTGACCGACCACGCGCTCCAGAATGCGCGCGAAGCGCTGGGCCGGCGGTTGGCGGAAACGTCGACGCAGGCGAGACTGTTGACCGGCTTTGCCGAGACATTCGGTTTGACAAAGCCGCCGGTGCGCATTGAGGTCTACGACAACTCGCACATCATGGGAACCAACGCCGTCGGTGCTATGGTGGTCGCGGGACCCGAGGGTTTCGTCAAGAATCAATACCGCAAGTTCAATATCCGCTCGACGGAGATCACGCCGGGCGACGACTTTGGCATGATGCGTGAGGTGATGGAGCGCCGCTTCTCGCGTCTCATCAAGGAATATGGCGACGTCACACCGGACCAAGGCGGCGAGGAGCCGGACGATCTCGTCTCCAATGGATTCCCAGCCTGGCCGGACGTCATCCTGATCGACGGCGGCCAAGGCCAGATGTCGGCAGTGCGCAAGATCTTAGCCGATCTTGGTGTCCAGGACCGGGTTGTTGCCATCGGCATCGCCAAGGGGCAGGATCGCGAGGCCGGTCGCGAACGCTTCTTCGTCGAGGGCAAGCCATCCTTCACATTGCCGGTGCGCGATCCGGTGCTCTATTTCATCCAGCGTCTGCGCGACGAAGCCCATCGTTTTGCGATCGGTTCACACCGAGCCCGTCGCAAGAAGGAGATGGTGAAAAGTCCCCTGGACGAGATCGCCGGCATCGGTCCAGGCAGGAAGCGGGCGCTGCTTCTGCACTTCGGCACCGCGAAAGCGGTCAGCCGCGCCGCGGTCGAGGACCTGATCGCGGTCGACGGGATCTCGGAGCAAATCGCGCGGCTTGTTTACAACCATTTTCACGAGAATTGACGTTCTGTGTGTTGTTTTACGCTGGCCAGTCGATTTTCAATGGTTGACCCCTGATATCGGCTTCTGATTTGAGTACGGAAGCAAAGAGAAACGACCGTGAAAGTCTCAGGCACGTATGGCGAAACACGCATTCAATCTGCCTAACATACTCACCTATGCCCGCATCATCGCGGTGCCGATGGTTGTAGTGTGCTTCTTTCTCGAGGGGCATTTGAAGTCGAGTGATTTCGCGCGCTGGCTGGCGCTGGCGATTTTCCTTGCCGCTTCCATTACGGACTATTTCGACGGCTATCTGGCGCGCGCCTGGCAGCAGACGTCCAATATCGGGAAGATGCTCGATCCGATCGCCGACAAGCTGCTGGTTTCCACATGTCTGCTTCTGTTGGCTGCCGACGCCGATGGCATTGCCGGCTGGTCGCTGTGGGCGGCTATCATCATCTTGTGTCGCGAAATCCTGGTTTCAGGACTGCGTGAATATCTCGCTGCCTTGAAGGTTTCGGTGCCGGTGACGCAACTCGCAAAATGGAAAACGACCATTCAGATGGTGGCGATCGCTTTCCTGCTTGCCGGGCCAGCCGGCGACAAGATTTTCCCCTTCACCACCGAAACCGGATTGGTGCTTCTTTGGATCGCCGCAGTGGTGACGCTATATACCGGCTATGACTATTTCCGTGCGGGATTGAAGCATATCGTCGACGAATAGCGGGAAAAGGCCATGAAACTCATTTATTTTGCCTGGGTGCGCGAGCGCGTGGGCAAATCCGAGGAAGACGTTGATCTTCCCGGGGATGTGACGACGGTGGCAGAGTTGCTTGCCTGGCTGAAATCGCGTGGCGAGGAGTATGAACACGCTTTGCAGCATCTGCGCTCCATCCGCGTCGCCATCAACCAGGAACATGTCGATCACGGCGAGAAGATCGCCGGTGCGCGCGAGATTGCGCTTTTCCCGCCGATGACGGGAGGCTGATGCGGTGGCGGTTGCCGTCCAACCGAAAATCAGCATCCAGGCTCAGGACTTCAATGTTGCTGACGAGATCGCTGCCATGGCTACAGGGCACACCGATGTCGGCGCGGTGGTAACTTTTTCTGGTCTCTGCCGCGACGAAGCAGGCACGCTGGCAGCGCTTGAGCTGGAGCATTATCCAGGCATGGCCGAAGCCGAGATCCGTCGTATAGCCATGGAGGCGGCCGGACGATGGCCGCTGCGGGGTGTGACTGTCATCCACCGGCATGGTCGCATTCGACCAGGCGAAAATATCGTCTTGGTGGTGACGGCATCCGCGCATCGGCAGGCAGCGTTCGAGGCGGCAGATTTCCTGATGGATTACCTAAAATCCCGCGCGCCCTTCTGGAAGAAGGAACATCGCGCCGACGGCACCGAAGGCGGCTGGATCGAAGCCAAGGACAGCGACGACGAGGCTGCGGCGCGCTGGCGCTAGAACTGTGCGCAAGTCGCCGTCGGGGCGTGAAAATACCCCAGATTGGCCATTGATTGTCCGTAATCGCAGCGGATTTTAGCATTGGCGTCGTGTCTCGCGCGCCAATGGAGCAGCAGCTGTATGTTGGACAGGATCACGAAATTCCTGATCTTCGGGCTTGCACCGTTAATGGTAGGTATCCTCACCACGACGGATATGTCTCTGGCGGCCGAACGCCGATTGACTGGCGAAGTGATCTATCGCGAGCGTATGATCTTGCCCGGGAATGCGGTGCTCACCGTACAATTGCTTGACACTTCGCAACCGGATGCTCCGGCGCGGATAATCTGCGAGCAAAGGGTCGCGCTTACCGGCCGGCTGCCTGTGCGTTTCACGCTGAAATTCGATAGCCGGGACATCCGCCCGAAAACGACCTATGCGGTGGATGCCAGCATCACCGTCGATGGACAGGCAGTGTTTGAAACCAACGCACGTCATTATGTCGATCCACTCGCCGACACGCCAATGACGATGGTCTTGAAGCAGGTGCAAGACCAGCAGAGTGAGGTCGGCACACCCGGCTGACGGGAAAATCCGGCGCGCACCGTGTTTCGGACGCGCAAAAAGAAAAGCCGGGCTAGGCGCCCGGCTTTCGTGAAGCTCGATTCGAAATCAGCCGACGATCTCAGTGCCCGAGAACCAGTAAGCGATTTCCTGAGCTGCAGTTTCCGGCGCGTCGGAGCCATGCACCGAATTCTCGCCGATCGACAATGCATGCACCTTGCGGATGGTGCCTTCTGCGGCGTTGGCCGGATTGGTAGCGCCCATCACTTCCCTGTTCTTGGCGATCGCGTTTTCGCCCTCCAGGACCTGCACGATCGTCGGGCCGGACGACATGAATTCGGTCAGTTCGGCGAAGAAGGGACGATCCTTGTGGACGGAGTAGAAGCCCTGGGCTTCACGCAGGCTCATCCACACACGCTTGGAAGCGACGACGCGCAGGCCGGCGTCCTCGAGCATCTTCGTGATGGCGCCCGTGAGGTTGCGCTTGGTAGCATCTGGCTTGATCATCGAGAAAGTGCGTTCGATCGCCATGGGTCGTCCTTTGGTGATGGGGGTGAGTTTGGCGGCTCTATACAAGGCGTCCGACCTATTGCCAAGGGGAGCGTCTATCATCCCGCTGACGCAAATGGCCTTGGCTTTGCCCTTCATGACATTCTAGACCAAGGGTCTCGCCGGATAGGCGCAAATTGTGTGCGGTATACCGAGGTTTGGGATGAAAAGGCATTTCATGATGTTTGCGGCCTACAATCAGTGGGCCAACAATCGTCTCTATGATGCCGCCGAGGATCTGACCGACGAAGAATTCACACGGGATAGCGGCGCTTTCTTCGGGTCGATGATGGGCACGCTCAACCATCTGCTGGTCACCGACCGTATCTGGATGAAGCGTTTCACCGGCCAGGGCGATGCCCCTGCCAGCCTTGATGCCATCATCCAGCGGGCATTGCCGGCGCTCCGAATGGCACGCGAGGTCGAAGATAGGCGCATTGTCGAATGGGTCGATGGCTTGAACGACAAGGATATTGCAGGGCGGTTTTCCTACGTGACCACGGACATGCGTACAATCTCGCAGCGTCTGGCGCCGGCACTCGATCATCTCTTCAATCATCAGACGCATCACAGAGGCCAGGCCCACATGATCCTGACCGTTCTTGGCAGGTCTTCGCTGACTTTGGATCTGATGCATTTCCAGCGTACAGAAGACGGACGCGCTTTCGCGTAAGGAAGCGATGGTCCTGCGGTACTAAACGCCGTCGATTTGTGGCCCCACAGCTCGGCAGGTCGCGGAACCTGGTCCATATCTTCGTTCGATGTTCTCCATTGCGCGGTGGCCTTGCCAATGCGAACCATGACGGACCAACCACCGCTTTGCTGGTAATCTCTTCGAGACGTCCGTGAACAGCTATTCCGAAAAGACCGGGCGCATGATTGCGCTGCTCTTGATTGCCGGTTCTGGCGTTGTCGCCATCGCCAAAGGCATGAGCCTGTCGTTCCTGGCGATCCGGCTGCAGCAGGACTTCGGACTTGGGCCGGCGGGCATCGGCGCGTTGATCGGCATAGGGCCGTTGCTTGGCGCGATGGTCAGCCCGCTGGCCGGAGCGATTTCCGATCGGCTTGGACGACGTACGGTCCTGGCCATAGCCATATCTTTTGCCGGCCTCGGCATGGCTGGCCTTGGGCTTGCCCAGTCCGTCGCCGCTTTCACATTCGCTCACATCGTGGCCTCCATTGCCGGTGCGGTCTACGAGCCGGCTGCACGCGCGATGATGAGTGATGCGGCGCCTGAAAGACTCCGATTGAAGGTGTTTTCCTGGCGCTATCTTGCCATCAATGCCGGCTGGGCGATCGGTCCGATGATCGGTCTAGCTTTCGGTGCGACTTCCGACATCCTGTTTGTCGTGGCCGGCCTGGTTCATCTTGCGTTCGGAGCAATCATTTTTCTGTTCGTACCGGAGATCGCGGCCAGTGCAGAAAATGCTGCCGTGCGGCACGTCGGCGGCTGGCGACGCCTTGTCGGTGCATTCCGCGACCCCAGGCTTATGTTCTTCGCGGGTGGCGGCACGTTGCTGGTTGCCGTCTACGGGCAATGGTCGGTGCCGCTGTCGCAATACATCATCAAAGACTTCGCCAAGGGCGTCGAGATCTTCGCCTTGTTGGTCAGCACCAATGCGGCGGCCGTACTGGTGGCCAGCACGCCGGCGCGCATCGTTATTGAGCGGATCGGCGCGCTACGCGCGCTGGTACTGGGTTGCGTGCTGTTTCTCATTGGCAATCTCGGCTTCGCCGCATCTTCCGGTGTCGAAATGCTGGTCGTCTCGATGATTGTCTTCACCGTCGGAGAGGTCTTGGTCGTCCCGGCCGAGTACATGCTGGTTGACGGCATTTCCACGGCTGCCAACAGAGGCACCTATTTCGGAGCACATTCGCTGTCCACCGTCGGCAATTTCTTCGGCCCCTTGCTGGCCGGAATGGCGCTCGGAGCCCACGGCGGAACAGGCATGTTCCTGCTTTTTGCGGTGTTTTCGGCAGGCAGCGCGCTGCTTTTCGCTATTGGTCATTCGTTGCCGCCACCACGGCGGCTCGGTGCCGGCGCTCCGACGGAAGCCGTGGATACGGCACTGAGCGACTTGTTGCGGGCTGGCCGGCTAGCGCCTGTCCGGACAGCATAGCGGCGTCGCATCGCCTCCGACCGCCGTTCACGCCGAAACAGCTGACCACATCCCCTTGCCATTGTTGGCTATACGGGCCAAAACCGCGCCGCCATGCTTATCATCAACGACCTTTCGCTCCGCATCGCCGGACGCCTGCTTCTCGATCACGCTTCGCTAACGCTGCCTACCGGCACGAAAGCGGGTCTCGTCGGCCGTAACGGCACTGGCAAGACCACGCTGTTCAAGGCGATCACCGGTGATCTTGCTTCGGAGACCGGCTCGATCAGCATTCCGAAGAACACACGCATCGGCCAGGTTGCTCAGGAAGCGCCCGGCACCGAGGATTCACTTCTGGAGATCGTGCTGGCGGCCGATAAGGAGCGTGCCGCACTGCTGGAAGAGGAGAAGACGGCGACCGATCCCAACCGGATTGCCGAAATCCATATCCGGCTGGCCGACATCGATGCCCATACAGCAGAATCGCGTGCTGCCACCATCCTCGCCGGCCTCGGCTTCGACGAAGCGGCCCAGGCGCGTCCGGCATCCTCCTTTTCGGGTGGTTGGCGCATGCGCGTTGCGCTGGCAGCTGTGCTATTCTCCGAGCCGGACCTTCTGCTGCTCGACGAGCCGACCAACTATCTCGATCTGGAAGGTACGCTCTGGCTCGAAAACTACGTGTCGAAGTACCCGCATACCGTGCTGCTCATTTCGCACGATCGCGATTTGCTGAACCGTGCGGTCAACTCGATCGTGCATCTCGACCAGCAGAAGCTGAGTTTTTGGCGCGGCGGCTACGATCAATTCGAGCGGCAGCTTTCCGAGCAGCAGGAACTGCAGGAGAAGAGCCGGATCAAGCAAGAGGCGCAGCGTAAGCACCTGCAGTCCTTCGTCGATCGCTTTCGCGCCAAAGCCTCAAAGGCAAGGCAAGCGCAGTCGCGCATCAAGGCGCTGGAGCGCATGAAGCCGATTGCGGCGCTGGTCAACGATTCCGTCAAGCCGTTTTCCTTCCCGGAGCCGGTGAAGACGGTGGCTTCACCGATCGTGGCGCTGTCCGGCGTTGAAGTCGGCTATGCGCCGGGCAAACCGATATTGAAGAAGATGACGTTGCGCATCGACGCCGACGATCGCATCGCGCTGCTTGGCGCCAACGGCAACGGCAAGTCGACCTTCGCCAAGCTGCTTGCCGGGAGGCTCAAGGCAGAAACGGGCACGATGACGATCGCCCCCGGCTTGAAAGTGGCGATCTTTGCCCAGCATCAACTCGACGACCTTCGCCCCGACGAGAATGCCTACGAACATGTGCGCCGTCTCATGCCGGATGCACCCGAGGCGAAGGTGAGGGCGCGTGTCGCCCAGTTCGGCCTGGCGACGGAGAAGATGAACACCGCCGCCAAGGACTTGTCCGGTGGTGAAAAAGCGCGCCTTTTGATGGGACTGGCTGCCTTCGATGGCCCGAACCTGTTCATTCTCGACGAACCGACCAACCATCTCGATATCGATTCCAGGGAATCGCTGATCCATGCACTCAACGATTTTCCCGGTGCGGTGATTTTGATTTCGCACGATCGCCATCTGCTCGAGGCAACGGCCGACCGCCTGTGGCTCGTAAAGGATGGCGCGGTCAATCCGTATGATGGCGATCTGGATGACTACAAGACGCTGGTAACCGGCGTTTCAGTCGATCGGCGCGAGAAGCGCGAAGCGGACAAGGCATCCAAGGCCGATCGTCGGAGGGAGGCAGCGGCAAGGCGCGCGGCATTGGAACCGCTGGCCAAGGAGATCCGCGCGACCGAGGGGTTGATGGATCGACTGCGCAAGCGCATCGACCTGATCGAGGACGAACTCGCTAATCCGGCACTCTATGAAAAGGATCCGATCAAGGCGACGCGGTTCGCCAAGGAGCGGTCAGAACTCGCAGCTCAGCTCAATGCGCATGAGGAGCGCTGGCTGACGATGTCGGCCGAATATGAGGAAGGCACCGCGGAATAGTTTGTCGGTCCTGTCACGGGGGGCCAGGACTACGGATCCGTTGGCTGCAGATTTGTAGGAAACAGATTTCCTCTGGCCCCAGCGGGAGATTGGGTTGCCTCTCATCCTTGTGCAACTGGCCCTACACTCGGAGCCGGCGAACAGGTAGAAGAGCGACATGAACACCCATGCCAAGATCCGCATCGGCCATTCTGCCTGTCCGCATGACTGTCCGTCCACCTGTGCGCTCGACGTCGAGCTGCTGGGGCCAGACCGCATAGGACGCATCCATGGCGCCAAGGACAACAGCTACACGGCGGGCGTCGTATGCGCCAAGGTCGCGCGCTATGCCGATCGCGTGCATCATCCCGACCGGCTGCTGAAGCCGCTGGTGCGCGCTGGTGCCAAGGGCGATGGCCACTGGAAGGAAGCGAGCTGGGAGGCTGCTCTCGACCTCGTCGCCGAAAAATTCGTCGCCGCGGAAGAGAAACATGGCTCCGAGACGGTCTGGCCGTATTTCTATGCCGGCACGATGGGCTTGGTACAGCGCGACGGCATAGAGCGGCTGCGGCACGCCAAGAAATATTCCGGCTTTTTCGGCTCGATCTGCACCAACCTGGCATGGACCGGGTATGTCATGGGTACAGGCGCTCTGCGCGGCTCTGATCCGCGGGAAATGGGCCGTTCGGACTGCGTCGTCATCTGGGGCACGAATGCTGTCGTCACCCAGGTCAATGTGATGACCCATGCCATCAAGGCGCGAAAGGAACGCGGCGCAAAAATCGTCGTCATCGACATCTACGAAAATGCGACGATGAAGCAGGCCGATATCGGCTTGGTGGTGAAGCCCGGCACGGACGGCGCGCTCGCCTGCGCGGTCATGCATGTGCTGTTCCGCGAGAACATGGCCGACCGTGTCTATCTCGAAAAATACACCGATGATCCAAAAGGGCTGGAGAGGCATCTCGCCGACAAGACGCCGGAATGGGCCGCGGCGATCACGGGATTGACCGTCGCCGAGATCGAAGCCTTCGCGCGGCTGGTCGGAACCACCAAACGCACATTCTTCCGGCTGGGGTACGGTTTTGCGCGCCAGCGCAATGGATCGGCCAACATGCATGCTGCTCTATCGATCGCCGCGGTGACCGGCTGCTGGCAATATGAGGGGGGTGGCGCTTTCCATTCAAATTCAGGCATTGCGGGCTTCAAGTTCAACAAGGATCTGCTTGAAGGCGACCGCTACCGCGACCCTAAGGTGCGCTATCTCGACCACTCGCGCATCGGCCCAGTCCTTACTCATGCGCCTGATGCGCTTTTCGGCGGTCCGCCGGTGACGGCACTGCTGATCCAGAACACCAACCCGATGAATGTCGCGCCCCAGCAGCGGCTGGTGAAGGAAGGATTCCTGCGCGAAGACCTGTTCACCTGCGTGCACGAGCAGTTCATGACCGATACGGCCAAGGTAGCTGACGTCGTTCTGCCGGCCACTATGTTCCTGGAGCATGACGATATCTACAAGGGTGGCGGCAACCAGCACATTACGCTCGGCCCGAAGCTGATTGAGCCGCCTGCCGGTCCACGCACCAATCATTATGTCATCGAGCAGTTGGCCGAGCGCCTGGGCGTTTCGCACATGCCCGGGTTCGGCCTGACCGAAAAAGAACACATCAATGCGCTGCTCAAGAACCGAGAACTCGATTTCGACACGTTGCGCGAACAGCGCTGGGCCGACATGCAACCGGATTTCGAGACCGCGCATTTCCTGAAAGGTTTCGGCCATCCGGACGGCAAGTTCCGTTTCAAGCCGCAATGGAACGGCGGCTATGCGCCTAATAAGCCACCCAAGAGCATGGGCATTTTCGGTCCTGTCGAACAACTGCCGGAATTTCCAGATCATGTCGACCTGATCGAGGTGGCGGATGCCCAGCATCCTTTCCGACTGGCAACGTCGCCGGCGCGTAACTTTTTGAATTCCTCCTTTGCCGAAACCCCGGTGTCGCAGGCCAAGGAAGTGCGGCCGGAACTTTTGATCCACCCGGAGGATGCAGAAGCGCTTGGACTTGTCGATGGTGCTCGCGTGGAAGTCGGCAATCCGCGTGGCGAAGTCGTGCTGCACGCAAAGCTGTTCGCAGGCCTTAAGCGCGGCGTCGTAATCGCCGAGGGTATCTGGCCGAATTCGGCGCATGAGCGCGGCGAAGGCATCAATGTGTTGACCGGTTCCGATGCACCCGCGCCTTACGGCGGAGCTGCCGTACACGACAACAAAGTTTGGGTGAGGGCGGCTTAAGGCGAAATCAGCTGTTGCTGCTTTGGTGGGAATGCGCGCCATGGTTCGATGGCGCGCATTTTCTCTGGTGAAAGCTAGGCCGCGAGTGCGCTGCTCGTCTCCCGCAGCACATCGGCGAGTGGGACAAGTCCCTTCATCGCGCCGCTGCCAATGGCCGGACGGCCATCCTCTACTGCCACCGCAAAGCGGAATGCCGGATCGGCTTCGATGCGTTGGCGCAGCGCCAGGATGCGTGGATAGTCGTTCGGATCGACGGCCTTGTGGAAGTCCACCCAGCGGGCCACGCCGGCGAACACCGCATCGGCCAGCGTCGGCTTGTCGCCGATCAGATAGGCGCTGCTGTCGCCGATCATCGCCTCCAGCTGTTCATGTCGTTTGGCGACGAAGTCACGGCCGAATTTCCGTAATGTCTCCCGCTCCTGTTCCGTTGCCTCTTCGGCTTCCAATGCCACCCAAAGTGGTGTGAATGCGCCGGTGAAGCCCGTATTCAGGAAGGCGATATACTGATGCATCCTGTCAGCTTCCGGCGTGCCGGGTTCGAAGCTGATGCGACGTTCGGTATCGCGTGCCTCCAGCCAGAGCGCGATTGCCATTGTCTCGGTGAGTACGCGGCCTTCGCCGGTGATCAGCACTGGAGTTTCCACCCTGCCGTTTAGGCGCTTGTAGGCGTCCGTGCGCATCTCGCCCAGCATGTCCACCCGGGTGAGGCGATAAGGTTTGCCAAGCCACTCGAAGGCTGCGACGAGGCCGGCCGACGAGCCGAGCGGGAAGCCGGAGGTGAAGATTGGTTCGGATGTCATGTCGTTTCTCCATTGTCGATACGATGGATATAAAGACATGGACTTTGATGCTGTAGACTGGCATTTTCGAACATAATGTCCACGAGCGTAGACTTTGATGTTAAATCTTAACGACCTTCATTTCTTCACCCAGGCGGTCGACAATGGTGGCTTTGCGGCCGCCGCCAGGCGTCTGGGGTGTCCGAAATCGACGGTGAGCAAGCGGGTCGCGGCTTTGGAAGCGGCGCTCGGTGCGCAACTGCTTTACCGAAGCTCGCGCAGTTTCACGCTGACCGATGTGGGGCGCGACGTCTACGATCATGCTAGCGCTGCGATGATCGAGGCGGGGGCAGCCGAGATGGTGGTGCAGCGGCGTCTGGCTGAGCCGAGCGGTATCGTTCGGATCACGGCTTCGGTACCGAACGCGCAATTCCGGCTTGCGCATCGCTTGCCGGAGTTGGCGCGGCAATATCCCAAGCTGACGGTCCAACTGCATGTCACCGACCGCTTCATCGACCTGGTGCAGGATGGTTTCGATATCGCCATTCGAAGCCATTTCTCACCACTGCCGGATTCCGATCTGGTACAGCGGCGAATGAGCGAGGATCCGATAACGGCAGTGGCAGCGCCATCCTATCTGGCCGAGCGCGGTGAGCCGACAACTCCCGAGATGCTGAGCGGCCATGACGGGTTGATGAGCGCGATGGTCGCGAAGGTCTGGCGCTTGAGAGATGGGCGTGGCCACACTGTGGAAGTCGCACCCCGGCCCCGGCTTCATGCCGACGAATCGGTGCCTTTGTTGAAGGCTGCCGAAGCTGGCCTCGGTATTGTCTGCCTGCCTGAATTGATCTCGGCCGACGCTGTCGGACAGGGACGGCTGGTACGGATATTGCCGGATTGGACGGCGGGCCACGTCATGACGACGATCCTGACTCCGCACAAGCGTGGGCAGCTCCCTGCAGTGCGCGCTGTGATCGATTTTCTGCTGAAGAAGGACGCAACAGAGCCGCTCCTCGCGGCATAGAGGCCGGTGCAACTGTTTGTCACGGGACGGTGCCGTGTCTTTCAACGGGTATCCATATCATTCTAGCGTAGCTGATATCCAACGTGGAGATTTCGATGAGCGGCGATCATCAGCACGGCGACCTGGAGACCACGCCGGCTTCGCGATTGTGGATGGCACTTGGGCTGACCGGGACGTTCCTCGTCGCCGAGGTCGTCGGCGGCATCGTCACCGGCAGCCTGGCGTTGATTTCCGATGCCATGCATATGGCGACCGACGCCATGGCACTGGTCATCGCGTTGATCGCGATCCGGCTTGGTCGCCGCGAAGCGGATCTTCTGCGAACCTATGGTTACGCACGCTTCGAAATCCTTGCCGCCGCCTTCAACGCCATGCTGTTGCTCGCAGTGGCGTTCTATATCCTGTACGAGGCCTATAAACGCCTGTTCGAGACCCAGGAGATCGCGTCTGTCGGCATGCTGGTGATTGCCGCCATTGGCTTGGTCGTCAACCTGATCTCGATGCGGCTGTTAACCAGCCATGCCGACAAAAGCCTCAACGTAAAAGGCGCCTACCTCGAAGTCTGGGCCGACATGCTGGGCTCGATCGGTGTCATCACCGGCGCGGTGATTATTTATCTCACGGGTTGGCAATGGGTGGATTCGTTGATTGCGGTAGGCATCGGCTTCATGGTGTTTCCCCGAACCTGGCTGCTGCTCAAGGAGTGCATCAGTATTCTGCTCGAGGGCGTGCCTCCCGGTATGAAACTGACGGAGGTCGAAGCTGCCATCAAGGGCGTTCCGGGTATAGCCTCCGTGCACGACCTGCATTTGTGGGCGATCACGCAGAGCAAGCCATCACTGAGCGCGCATGCGGTGCTGGATGAGGGGGCAGATGCAGAGACCGTGCGCCTGGACGTAGAGACCATGCTGCGTGAGAAATACGATCTTCACCACACCACGCTCCAGATGGAGCGTGAGGCTTGCACGCATAGGGAAAGCATTCACTAGCGCAGCCGAAAAAAGGGCTGTGTTTTGGCGGTCTGCTCCTATAGCCACCGGAGGAGCGGGGGTTAGCCGAGATCTTTCGGTCGAAGGAAATGCGTGAGCGTAGCCGTGCCGATGTCGAGGTCGGTCCAGTCGCCATCGAACTCGAACACTGCCAGGGCACCGGTCGGGAATTTCTTCTTCAGCAACTTCACCAGTTTGCCAGGCGAGGCCCTTCCCGTTAGGCGATCGGCCAGATCGCCGAGTCCCGGATTGTGGCCGAGCACGAGCAACGTTGCGGCGTCTCCGCCATTGCGCTGGATTTCACCGAGGATGGCCTCGGCCGGCACCTCGTAGAGTGCCTGAGAGAAATTCGGTTCGGGCCGCGACAGCCACTCGCCTGCTGCCAGACGCCAGGTCTCGCGGGTGCGTTCAGCGGTGGAGACCAGCGCGCGGTCAGGCAGCCAGTTGCGTTGCGCGATGGTGTGACCAATCAGAAGCGCTGCCTCGATGCCGCGTGGCGCGAGAGGACGCTCGATATCTGCCAGATCGGGATTATCCCAACTCGACTTGGCGTGACGCAGCAGAAGAAGCCGTTTCATGACGTGATCCTCGCGTGACGCTTTCAAGGTCGATTGGAGCAACACCCTAGCCTAAGGCGTGATGCGCGCCAATTGCTCCAGGTCAACGATGGTGCGCAGCGGGGCGGGCGCCGCAACGACCGTTTCGGCGGCCGCGTCATTGTCAGCGAAGCCTGCGAGCACGGTGCGGCCACCTTCCATGCGCGCCTTGCCTTCCGCCACAAGCTTCAACGCCATGGGATAAATCTGATGCTCGGCCTTGAGCACGCGAGCGGCGAGGCTGGCCTCATCGTCGCCCAGCATGACGGGAACCGCCGCCTGGGCGATGATCGGCCCATCGTCCATGGCAGGGGTCACGAAATGCACGGTGCAACCATGGATCCGCATGCCAGCTTCCAATGCGCGCCGGTGCGTGTCCAGCCCTTTGAAGGACGGCAGGAGGGCAGGGTGGATATTGATCATCCGGCCCTGCCATTTTTCCACGAAGGGTGTGGTGAGCAGGCGCATATAGCCGGCCAGCGCCACCAGCTCAGCGCCGAAGCCAGCCAGGGCACCGTCGATCGCTGCATCATGCGCGTCTTTGCCTGGATGATCGGCGCGGGCAACGACCTTTGTTGGAATGCCTCGCGCGATTGCGACGCCGAGGCCCGCTGCATCCGGCTTGTCGGAAATCACACCGACGATCTCGGCCGGGAAATCCGGGTCGCTCGCGGCTGCGATCAGCGCGGTCATGTTGGAACCGCGGCCAGAAATCAGAATCGCCGTGCGCTTGCGCTGTATCATAGGTTGATCGAGCCCCGGTAGATGACGCCGGTGTCGCGGCGCGGCACGATGCGGCCGATCGGCGCGACCGTCTCGCCGGCCTCCTGCAGAACGGCGGCGACCTGCGCAGCCTGGCCCGAGGCCACGACGACGATCATGCCGATGCCGCAGTTGAAGGTACGCATCATCTCCGCCGGCACAACCCCGCCCGTCTTGGCGAGCCAGGAGAACACCGGCGGCACGTCAATGGCATCGAGATCGAGTTCGGCGGAGAAATCCTTGGGCAGGACACGCGGAATGTTATCGGGGAAGCCGCCGCCGGTGATGTGGGCAAGCGCCTTGATGCCATGGGTGTTGCGGATCGCCTTCAGGATTGACTTCACATAGATGCGGGTGGGCTCGAGCAGCGCTTCCGCCAGCGTCAGACCCGGCGCGAACGGCGCTCCGGCATCCCAGGCGAGGCCACTGGCAGCGACGATGCGGCGGATCAACGAATATCCATTGGAATGGGGACCGGAAGAAGCAAGGCCAAGCAGAACGTCACCCTCGACGACATCGTCGGTCGGCAGCAGCTGGCCGCGCTCGGCAGCGCCTACGGCAAAACCAGCGAGATCGTAGTCCTTCTCCTGGTACATGCCGGGCATTTCAGCAGTCTCTCCACCGATCAACGCGCAACCGGCCTGACGGCAACCTTCGGCGATGCCGCTGACGATCGCGACACCCTGATCGGGATCGAGTTTGCCGGTGGCAAAGTAATCGAGGAAGAAGAGCGGTTCGGCGCCCTGGACGACGAGGTCGTTCACACACATGGCGACGAGATCGATGCCGATGGTGTCGTGTTTGCCAGCGTCGATGGCGATCTTGAGCTTCGTGCCGACCCCGTCATTGGCTGCGACCAGAACCGGATCGGTGAAGCCGGCCGCTTTCAGGTCGAAAAGACCGCCGAAGCCACCGATCTCGCCATCCGCACCCGGCCGGCGGGTGGCGCGCACCAGCGGCTTGATCTTCTCCACCATCAGATTTCCGGCGTCGATGTCGACGCCCGCATCGGCGTAGGTGAGCCCGTTGGTTTGTTCGTTCATCGCTGTTCCCTGCTTGGGCCTGCGCAACCGCCGAGACCACTTTAGCGCGTCACGCGGCTCTTCGCACGAACAGTCCTGGCTCGCAACTACAAGAGAAAGGTCTGCGGCTTCATAAGTGTTCTGTATGTCCAGTCAAATGTGCCCCGTGCTTTCCAATATCTGGCCTGGTGCGATATCCCTCGTGGGATAGCCTCCCATTTTCCAGTATCGCAGACTCGACAATTCAGTGGATAGAGCCTCGCATTTGTTGCTCTCTTGCGGTTCGGGCAGCCTTCGCCCATGTATCGGCTGGAAACAAGAACGAGCCGCCTGTTGGTAACCATCCCCAACCTGATCTCCATCCTGCGCCTGCTGCTGGTCCCCCTCGTGGTGCTGGCCATGCTGCAAGCGCGCTGGGAATGGGCTTTAGCCGGCTTCGTGATCGCCGGCGTATCGGATGGGATCGATGGCTTCATCGCGCGCCATTTCAACCAGCACTCCCGGCTGGGTGCTTATCTAGACCCGATAGCGGACAAGCTGCTGCTGGTTTCCGTCTTCATCGTGCTCGGCATTAGTGGGGAACTGCCGCTTTGGCTGGTGGTGGCAATGGTTTCGCGCGACGGGCTGATCATTTGCGCGGTGGTCCTTTCGTCCGTCATGGGACACCCCGTCGAGGTCAAGCCACTTCTGGTTTCCAAGGTCAACACCGCCGTGCAGATTGTCCTGGCTGCCGAAGTGCTGGCAGAACTGACCTTTGACATGCACCTCGATCCGTTGCGCACCACTTTGATAATGCTCTCCGGGCTCTTGACCGTGGCTTCCGCGGCAGCCTATCTCGTGGCCTGGCTGAGGCATATGAGCGGTAATGGCGAAGGCAGCACTCCCTGATCACGACGCGGCCGAGGCAGCCGCTGCAGCAGCATTCCGGCGCCAACTGCGGTTCTGGCTGGCCGGCGCCGTCATTCTTGTCGTCTTCCTTTACCTTTTCAGCGACATCCTGCTGCCTTTCGTGGCCGGCATGGTGTTGGCTTATTTTCTCGACCCCGTTGCCGATCGGCTGGAACGGCTCGGCCTGTCGCGTGTGATGGCGACGGTGGTGATCCTGATTGCGTTCATCGTCTCTCTGGTGCTGGCCTTCGTCATCCTGGTGCCGGTGTTGGCCTCGCAGATGGCAGGATTTGCCGAGAAGTTGCCGGAATATCTGACCCGGCTGCAGGCCTTGGTCACCAACTTTGATCCGAAATGGCTGGAACAGCGCTTTGGCGTCGATGCGGCAGGCCTGAGGGACGGGCTGAACTCCGTATTAAGCTCCGGCTTCGGCCTGGTGACGACCGTGTTCCAATCACTCTGGAGTTCCGGCAAGGCACTGGTTTCAGTGGTGTCGCTCTTCGTCGTGACACCGGTGGTGGCTTTTTACATGCTGCTCGATTGGGATCGTATGGTGGCGACGGTGGACAGCTGGGTGCCGCGCGACCATGTCGAGACGGTTCGCCAGATTTCCGTCGATATCAATACCGCCACTGCCGGATTCGTGCGGGGGCAAGGTACGCTCTGCCTGGTGCTGGGCGCCATGTATGCAGTCGGATTGACGCTGACCGGGCTGAATTTCGGAATACTCATTGGCCTGTTCGCCGGTCTGATTTCCTTTATCCCCTATGTCGGCTCGCTGACCGGACTGGTCCTGGCGATCGGTGTCGCCATTGTGCAGTTCTGGCCTGACTGGACGATGATCGTTGCTGTCGGAGCGGTGTTCTTCATCGGCCAGTTCATCGAGGGCAACATCCTGTCACCCAAGCTGGTCGGCAAGAGTGTCGGCCTGCATCCGGTCTGGTTGATGTTTGCGCTGTTCGCCTTCGGCGCATTGTTCGGTTTCGTCGGTCTGCTGATCGCGGTGCCGGCCGCGGCGGCAGTTGCCGTTCTCGTACGATTTGCCATTTCGCGCTATCTGGAATCGCCGCTCTACAAGGGGCACGGCATCGAGCCGCCACCTCTGCAAAGCAAGCGGGCCAGGTCGCGCCGCGGATAACCCATGGAACGGCCCCGTCAGCTTCCGCTCGATCTCGGGCACGGCACTGCATATTCGCGTGACGATCTCGTCGTATCGGCTTCGAATTCGCAGGCGGCTGCTCTTGTCGACCGCTGGCCGGATTGGCCCGCGCCGGTCGTCGTGCTGGCCGGACCGGCTGGGTCCGGCAAGACGCACCTCGCCGAAATCTGGCGCCAGGCGGCGAATGCGGTCGTCGTCGATGCGGGCAAAATCGCGCAAAGCGTAGCTGCCTTCGACGGCCGGCCAGTGCTGATCGACGACATCGATGGTGAGGCTTTCGACCAGCAGGGACTATTCCATCTGATCAACAGCGTGAGGGGAGCCGGATCGCATCTTTTGCTTACCGCGCGCCGTTTTCCCTCCGCATGGGGTGCGACCTTGCCGGACCTTGTCTCTCGGCTGAAAGCAGCAGCAACCGTCGAGATCCACGAGCCCGACGACGTGTTGCTGGCAAGCGTCATCACAAAACTCTTCGCCGACCGCCAGGTCGAGGTCGAGCCGCATGTCGTGCAATATCTGGTACGTCGTATCGAGCGCTCGCTGGCTGCCGCCATGCGGGTCGTGGAACGGCTCGACCGCATGGCGTTGGAACAGAAGGCACGCATTACGCGCGCCATGGCCGCCGACGCGGTCAGCGCGATGGACGAAGGGCAGGGCGAGTTCGAACTGTAGGTGGTTCGCGTCGGTTCAGGTGCCCGGCTCGATCCGATTGCCGCTGACTGGATCGAAGATATGCTGTGCGCTCCGGTCCACGGCAAGGCGCACCTCGTGTCCCGGGGCCAGAACGGGCCGGCCAATGGCATAGATGCGCAACTGCTCGCCGGCCAGGCGCACATAATATTGCGTCGACATGCCGAGTGGCTCGACCACCTCGACCACGGCCTTGAGTGGACCATCGTCAACGATCTTGATGTCTTCGGGCCGCATGCCGACGGTGAGCACATCTCCATCCTGCAGCGGCAAACCATCGGGCAGACGCAATTTCTGGCCGTCCCCGAAAACCGCCTCGGCGACACTTTGCCTGGCAACCGTTGCCGGCAAGAAATTCATGGCCGGTGAGCCGATAAATCCGGCGACGAACATATTGGATGGACGGTCGTAGAGCTCCAGCGGCGCGCCGACTTGCTGGACATTGCCGTTGTGCATGACGACGATGCGGTCGGCCATGGTCATGGCCTCGGTCTGATCATGCGTCACATAGATCGATGTGGTCTTGAGCTGCTGGTGAAGCGCCTTGATTTCCGTGCGCATGTGGGTGCGCAGCTTGGCATCGAGATTCGACAAAGGTTCGTCGAACAGGAAGGCCTGAGGGTCCCGAACAATCGCGCGGCCCATGGCGACACGTTGGCGCTGGCCGCCGGAAAGCTGGCGCGGCAGGCGCTGCAGCAGAGGATCCAGCCCCAGCCGCTTCGCAGCGCCCTCGACCCGGGTCTCGATGGCCGCCTTTTCGGTCTTCCGCAACATCAGGCTGAAGCCCATGTTGGAAGAGACATTCATATGCGGATAAAGCGCATAGGACTGGAACACCATGGCGATGTCACGATCCTTCGGCGCGACGTCGTTGACGATGCGCTCGCCGATGCGGATGTCTCCCCCCGAAACTTCCTCGAGGCCGGCGATCATGCGCAGAAGCGTAGACTTGCCGCAGCCGGATGGACCGACCAGCACCACGAATTCTCCGTCTGCGATTTTAAGATCGACCTCGTTCAGGACCCGGACGACGCCATAGTCCTTCTTGACCTTTTCCAGCGTAACGGAAGCCATGATCACCCTTTGACTGCACCGGCGGTGAGACCGGTGACGAGATAGCGTTGCAGGAAGGCGAAGAAGATGCAGACCGGGATCAGCGCCAGCACCGATGCGGCCATCATCTGTCCCCAGTCGACGGCGAATTTGCCGATAAAGGTCAGCAAGCCCACCGCGAAAGTTTTTTGATCCTCGCTGGAGATCAGCATCAGTGCAAAGAGCAGCTCGCTCCAGGCCGCCGTGAAGACGAAGCCGAGCGTCGCACCCATGCCGGGCAGAGTCAGCGGCACGATGACCTGGCGCATGGCCTGGCTGCGCGTGCAGCCGTCGATCATCGCGGCCTCTTCCAGATCCTTCGGGATGCCGTCGAAGAAGGACTGCATCAGGAAGGTGGCGAAGGCGGTGTTGAAGGCGGTGTAGATGATCACCAATCCGGTGAGCGAGTTTGTCAGCCCGATCTGGCCCATGATGCGGTAGATCGGCGGGATTACCATCACCAGCGGGAAAGTCTGGGTAAGCAGAAGCGCAATGGACACCAGCGCCTTGCCACGGAAAGTGAAACGGCTCATCGCATAACCGGCAAGCGTGGCGACCACCGTCACCAGCGCCGCCGTCGCAACGGAAACGATGACACTGTTGAGGAAATAGCGCGGAAAGTCGGAAGCCGCGAGCACTGTGCGGAAGTTCTCCAGCGTCATGCGCGATGGCCAAAGGGTGATACCTTCGGCGTAGAGCAGGTCGCCTGGGGTTACGGAGATTTTCAGCGTCCAATAGATCGGAAAGAGTGCAAAGATCACGTAGACGACAATCGCCGCGTAGTGGCCGACGCCACCCCAAAGACGGGAGGATGAAGAGCGACCGGCGATCATCACATATGCCTCACGAGAGAGCGCCGGATGCCGATGAGGACGAAGGCATAGGCGATGAGCAGGATGAGCAGGAGTACGGCGATCGCCGATGCGTAACCTTTGTCCAACGATTTGAAGGCGCTGACGTAGATATAGACCGGCACGGTGCTGGTCGAACCCGCCGGCCCGCCTTCGGTCATCACGTAGATCAGGTCAGCGAAGGTGGCGATCCAGATGGTTCGCAGCATGACAGTGATCGCGATGGTCGGCGCAAGGAACGGCAGCGTGACCTTGCTGAAGCGCTGCCAGGGGGACGCCCCGTCGATCGCCGCCGCCTCATGCAGTTCGGACGGGATCGATTTCAGCGCAGCCAGCAGCGTAATCGCGAAGAATGGCACACCGAACCAGACATTCGCGACGATCGGTCCCCACATCGCGGTCGAGGGGTCGGAAAGCACGTTGGTCGGCTCAGCTTTCAGCCCAAGAGCATAGAGCCAATGTGGCAGGGGGCCGATAATCGGGTTGAATAGCCAAGCCCAGGTTAGGCCGGAAAGAAATGTAGGGACGGCCCAAGGCAGGAAAACCACCGCCTGTACGACCTTGCGTCCGGTGAACTCCTTGTCGAGCAGCAGCGCGAGGCCGAGGCCAAGAAAAAACTGGAAGAACAGGCTGGCGACGGTCCACCACAGGGTGTTCCATAGCGCCTGATGCAGTACCGCGTCCGAAAACATCGCCTGATACTGGGCGAAACCGACGAATTCCGATTTGAATGCGGAAAACTTGCGGAAGGAATAGCTTATACCGACGATCAGCGGCACAAGCAGCACCGTAACCAGCAGCACGATAGCCGGGCTGAGGTAGAGCCATGGCTCAACGCGCGTGAAGGCACGGCCGTTGCGGCGACGCGGCGGCGGCGCGATGTCTGCGACTGCGTAGGTCATTCTAATGATCACAAATCGGTCAAATCTCAGTGGCCGGAACGCCCAGCATTTGGCGAAGCGATTGCGGGCAAGGACGAGAGACGGCGCATTGCTGGAAGGTTGCCTTCGCCGCCCCTCATGGACCCCTCAGGGCTGTCCCTTAGAGCGGGCGAATGGCTACTTCTTATTCTTTGCCAGCCAGTCCTGTTGCTCCTTGGTCAGGAAGGCAGCCCATTCGTCGGCGACGGTCTTGGCGTCCTTCTGGCCGAGCAGCACTTCCTGGAAGTTCTTGATCGCCACCTGGTCGACGAAGTTGCCGAGATTTTCCAGATGCACCGGCGGCGTCACGAACTCGTACTTCGCCGAATCGTTCAATTCGTCGAACCAGCCCTTGAATTGCTCGGTCGCGAAGTGCGGATCCTTGTCCGCCCCGTTGTGGATCGGGATGACCCCTACCGTCTTGGCCCATTCGAGATTTGCCTCCGGTGCGGTCAGCGCGCCGATCAGCTTGGCGCTTTCTTCCTTGTGCTCGCTGTCGGCGAACATCGACCAACCAGCATAGCCGAGCGTCGGATAGGATTTGCCATTGGGGCCGACCGGCATCGGCGCAACCGCGAAGTCTTCCGCCGGCATCTTCTCCGCCACGCCGATCAGCGCATCTGGATCCTGGTCGAGCATAGCGCAGGTTCCCGAATAGAAGCCCGTGACGATCTCGTTGAAGCCCCAGGACACGCTGTCCTTCGGCGCATAGCCGTTCTTGTAGAGATCGGCCAGCATCTGCAGCCCCTTCACCGCGCCCTCGGAATTGGCGGTCGAGGTGCCGTCCTCGGTGAACTGCGCGCCGTTTCCGGCGGCGATGTTCATGAACATGTTGACGCCGGTATAGGAGCCCGGCCCACCGCGCAGGCAGTAGCCGTATTTGCCCTGGATCGCCGATATCTTCTTCGACGCCTCGACGAACTCGTCCATCGTTGCCGGCGGCTTGTCCATGCCGGCTTCCTTGAACAGCTTCTTGTTCCAGAACATGGCGCGGATATAGTAGCCGTAGGGCAGCATATATTGCTTGCCGCCGGCCACCGAGCCGAAGGTCTTGGCCCGCTCGCCGATCGTGCCAGCGTCCGGCCATTTGGCCATATAGGGTGCGAGGTCTTCAAGCTGGCCGTTGTTGGCATAGAGCGCCAGCCAGCGTTCCGGCATCTCGACCACATCGGGCGTGTCACCTGCCTGCACCATGGTCAGGAATTTCTCAAATGCCTGGCCCCAGGGCAGCGAGACGAGCTCGACCTTGATGCCGGGGTTGGCCGCTTCGAACTCGGCGATCTGCTTCTTCAGCAACTCGGTGCGCGGCGGGCTGGTGATGACCTCGACCATCTTGATCGTGGTGTCAGCCATCGCCGCACTTGCCGAAATCGCCAGGCCGGCCACGGCTGCAAGCAGTGTCTTCAACGTTCCCATGTCTTCCACTCCCATTTCGTTCGACAGGTTTATTTTCTTGCTTTTTCAAGGGCCTGTGCAATGTCGTTCCACAAGTCCTCGACATTCTCCAATCCGACATTGAGCCGAATAGTTCTTGGGCTGACGCCAAAGCGCGCCATGGAATTCACGCCTGGCGTCTGTTCCAACGATGCCTTGGCCGGCACGACCAAGCTCTCATGACCACCCCAGGATACGCCGATGCGGAAGTAGTTCAGCGCATCGGTGAAAACCGCGATGTCGATCTCCTCGGTTACCTCGAAGGAGAAGAGCCCGGCATAGCCGGCAAGCGTCGTCTTGCCAGGGTGGTTCGAATAGACGGGATGATTGACCCGCTCGACCATGCCATGCGCCTGCAGCCGCTCGGCAATGGTGAGTCCGCTTTTCATGTGGTGGGGCAGGCGCAGAGGCAGCGTGCGCAGGCCACGCAGCAGCAGCCATGCCTCGAAAGGTGACAGTTTTCCGCCGAGATAAGAGTAGGTCTGTTCGTTGATGCGGCGGATGTTTTCGGACGAGCCGGCGACCACGCCGGCAACGGTGTCACTGTGGCCGCCGAGATATTTGGAGGCCGAATGCAGCACCAGATCGACCCCATGAGCGATCGGCTTCTGGAAGATCGGGGTTGCCCAGGAATTGTCGATCGTGGTGACGATGCCGTGCTCTTTCGCCAGCCGGGTCAGATGCGGCAGGTCCTGTAGCTCGAACATCATCGAGGTCGGGCTTTCGAGATAAAGCAGCTTAGCGCCCGGCAGCGCGGCAGCGACAGCGTCGGGGTCAGAGCCGTCGACATAGTCGACCGTGATGTGGAGGCGTGGAAACAGCCGTTCAAACAGGCGATAGGCGTCGCCGTAGCAGTTGCGCACCACCACGATACGGTCGCCCGCGCCGACAAAGGCCAGCACGGTGGCGCTGATCGCTGCCATGCCGGACGAGAAACCGCGCGCCGCCTCGGCGCCTTCGAGCGCCGCCACACGTTTTTCGAACTCCATGACGGTCGGGTTGTCGCCGCGCGAATAGATCGGCTGACGGCGTTTGCCGGCAAAAGTGTCGGCCATCTCCGCATAGCTGGCGAAGGTGAAGAGCGAGGTCTGGTAGATCGGAGGAACCACTGCGCCGCCGACGAACGGGTCGTCATGGGCGAGCAGCGTGGCTGCCTCGGCAATGGGATCGCTATCGAGATACGGGCGATGGTCGTTCATGCGTGTCGTGCCTGGTTGCGTGCTGCTTCGCCGCGCCGCAAATCAGCTTCGACGGTGGCAATCAGTTTCAGGGCTTCGGCGCGTGCGCCCTCGGCGTCGCGGGCTGCGATGCGCTCGTAAATGGTGCGATGGTAGGGGAACGAGGCGTGGCCAAAGTCGCGCACGCCGAGCGGATGCTCCCAGAAGCGATGGAACATTTCATGCATGGCAGCGATCAACTGCTCGAACAGCGGGTTTCCGCTCGCCCGGTAGATCGCCTGATGGAATTCCCAATCTTCTTCCGATGACATGCCAGCACGGCTGTGGAATGCCTCCTCCATCACCTCAAGCTTGCGTTGGATGAAACTGAGCTCTTGCGGGCCGGTGCGTACGGCGCACAGGGCGACGGCCTCGGCCTCGAGGGCGCGGCGCACTTCCAGTGTTTGCATGAGGCTGGCGAAATCGTTGCCGCCAGCAAGTGTCAGCGGCATATGCAGCATATGCGGGGAAACAGCTGCCTTCAGGAAAGTGCCGCTGCCCTGCAGACGCTCGACGAGACCAAGTCCTTCCCAGCGCGTCAAGGCTTCTCGGACCGTGTTGCGACTGACCTTCAGCCGCTCGGCCAGGATGCGCTCCGTAGGTAGCTTGTCGCCCGGCTTCAGCCCTTCCTGCTGAACGAAACCAGCCAGAGCTGCCAGCACCGCATCGTCGCGCGCCGTTGTCTGGATCGGAGGAAGGCGAACCTGGCTCATTTGATATCCAAATGGATCAATGGTCCAACCAATTGCATGGTGGAAAAATGGAGTCAACCGCCGATTGGTGCTCAAGCGGGATTGGGAAACCTGTGAGAACTTATGAAGCGCATGTTCGGGTGGCCTCAATCGCCCCCGCATCCTCCACCACAACTGCTGCCGCAGCCGCCGCCACCACCACAGCCGCTATTGCTGTCGGACTTCTTTCGGCGACCTTTGCTGGGGCTCAAATATTCAACCGCCATAATCGCAACAGCGACAAGGGAGAAAACCATCGCGACGGATGATTGGCCACCTTCACTGGTTACAACCAGAGCCAGGGCAATCAGCAAAAGAAGCCCTGCGAGTATGAGAGGGATGTCGATGCCCAGGATCGTTGAGGATGCGTTGCCATTCTGGGTTGCTTCATTGAAGCGCAGTTCTGGCGTCGGCCAGATGTCGGATGGCGGTTCGGTGTTGAATTCCTCGGCGTAGCGCTCCTTGGTGCGCTGGTATGCATATCGGAATCTGATGTCCTCAGCAGCGCCGCCTTCTGTCGGCGTATGGTGGATTTCCCTGCCGAGTGTCGCGGCGCAGAAATCGTCCCAATATTCACGCGTGTAGACGAGGTGCAGATGCCAGACTTCGTCGACCTCTTGCGAGGGTGTGAGTGTCTCGTTCGAGACGCAGATCAGATAGATGAATTTCTTATATTCCTCGATTGCCTGCCGTGAAAACTCTAAGGTCCATCCGTTTTCTTGGGCGAGCCTTGCCGAGAAGGGCAGGCTGACAGAAGGGTAATCGAGATCATAGGCCTGTATGCGATTCCAGAGTTCAGGATCGCTTGGCTTCCGCATGAACACTCCCATCGGTGTTTATCGACAGGACTATTATAGCAGATGGGGCACGTTGCCCCGGCAAGCTGTCAAGCCCGACCGGCGTATGGGTTTCTGGAGAGGCAGGAAAGATGGTCGGAGTGGCAGGATTCGAACCTGCGACCCCCTGATCCCAAATCAGGTGCGCTACCAGGCTGCGCTACACTCCGAGGCCGCGTGTTGCCTAGTGGGTCGCACGCCGCAAAGCAAGCCCTAAAACCATCGGTCTTGCGGTTATTTCCATTGCGCAGTAAGCACCGAGGAGAAAACGGCGTCATGCCGAGCAACGAGGTTTCCATGTCCGCACGCATCTTCAGCCCAGCCAAGACCGCTATGCAGTCCGGCAAGGCCAGAACTGGCAACTGGGTGCTGGAGTTCGACCCGGAAAAGCCGCGCAAGATCGATCCTTTGATGGGTTATACCACCTCAGGCGACATGAAGAGCCAGATCCGGCTTTCCTTCGAGACGCGCGAGGAAGCGATTGCCTATGCCGAGAAGCAGGGCCTTGCGTTTCGAGTTGAAGAGCCCAAGGAAACCAAGCGCCGGCAGATTTCCTACTCGGACAATTTCCGCTATGACCGCCGCACCCCGTGGACGCATTGATTGCTGATTGTTCGGCATACGTCGTCGACAGCCCGCTTTGACTTTGCTACCCCCAGTGGGGTTAGCCAGCGGTCCCGTAGCTCAGCTGGATAGAGCACCGGCCTTCTAAGCCGATGGTCACAGGTTCGAATCCTGTCGGGATCGCCATATTTTTCAATGGCTTACGCTTCGCACCTGAAAGCGAAAACACGTCCCGCTACGCCATCGTGGCGTCTTGATCAGTCGTCCGCGACCATCGCATCGATCACCTCTCGGCCCGTATGCTGTGGGCTGATCAGTTTTTCCAGATCGAAGCCTTGGCGGCGGGCTTCCTCCAAATATTCCATTTTGGTCTCTTCGGAAATTTTCGGCTGCCGGGCGAGGACCCAAAGATACTTGCGATCTGGAGTGCCGACCAAGGCCGTACGATATGCGGGGTCGATCTTCAGAACCCAATAGTCGCCCTTTGTAAAAGGCAACCATCGGACGAATTCCGGGAGGAACGTCACCTTCAGTTGTGCATTCGAGGTTCCAGCGACAGGCGTCGCCTCGCCGACAGCCTGTGCAGGCGAGCCGTCCTCGTCAAAACAGCGATTGTCGACGCGAACGGTGCCGTCTTCATTGAGCGAATATGTAGCCGTAATGTCTGTGGCGGTTTCATCCTCCCACTTCAGCGGCAGGCGGCATATTTCATACCACCGCCCAAGATACTTCTTGAGATCCAGGTGGGGAACGCTCGTCACAACGGCCATATCTTGTTCTCCAGTGCTCGCATTCAACGCGGCCGGTTTTCACGAGTTCCAGAGGAGAGGTCGATGGCTGGCTATGGGAAGCGGCGATGGTTGGCAGGTTGGCTTGCTGCCAACGGCTACAGCCTAGCCGCGGAGAAGCGCTCCACGGCGGACCTCGCGTGTGATCGGATTGATGAAATTGAGCGCCTGTTGAGCCAGGGCGTTGCCCTCATCGGAGCTCTGCTTGCACCGCGCTGGGAGGCGAAGCCGCTTTTCTCGCTGGGGACTGGTTTGGGCTGAGGATAGAATGAGACTGGATACATCGAAACCGGTCCGAAGGCCCGGTTTCGATGTATTTTGGCGCGCGTAGTTCGTGCTCGACGAAAGTCAGGCTGCGTCGTTCGAACGTTTCTTTTTTTCGTTCGTGCGGGTGGCGCTCTTTTCCCGCTCCCGCTTCTTAACGATCTCCTGCAGGATCTGATATGCGGCCTCTGCTTCGCTTTTGCTCAATCCGGCAAGCAGTTGATTGGCAAATACCACGGGCTGATCGGTCTCGTTGTCCCAGATCGTCCAGAGATCCGTCGGGTCCAGCACTAACTCAAAACGTTCCTTCACAATCGCCTCCGTTTTCCCCACGCCTGGCACGGCGAGAGTGGTGCGCGATTCTGTTCAACGAAACATGAGTAAAATCAGTAGGATAAGATTAGAATTTTATCGAATGATCGAGTTCGCCGGCAAATTGGCCAGGCAATCTTGATCAATGGCTAAAGATCAACGAAACAAATCCGCCGGCATGGCGCTCAAGACGGCCGGCAAGATCGAGCTCCAGCAGAACCATCGCGACCTGGGCCGGATGCAAGCCGGTGTGTCGGATGATTTCATCAATATTTACAGGAGCTTGCCCTAGAGATTCGATGACGCGTTCGCGTTCATTTTCGCTAGGCGGTGGTGTCGCCGAAAGATCCGAAGGTTCTTCCAAGGACGTGTTCGATCTGAAGCGCGTGCCGATCAACGGTTTCAGTGCATTAAGTATGTCTGCGGTTTCGGTCACGAGAGTGGCGCCATCCTTAATAAGACCATTCGTGCCACGGGCGCGCGGATCGAGCGGAGAACCAGGGACGGCAAACACCAGGCGGCCCATCTCCGTGGCCAGCCGCGCGCTGATCAGCGATCCGGAACGCTCTGCAGCTTCGACCACGACAAGCCCGTATGCCAGGCCCGCGACCAGCCGGTTACGCCGCGGGAAATCCTGCGCGCGAGGCTGCCAGCCGAACGGCATTTCGGAAATCACAGCGCCGCGTTCTGCAATCTCGTCGCTCAGCCCGGCATTCTCAGGCGGATAGACCTGGTCGAGCCCGCCTGCCAACACGGCGATGGTACCGGTGGGAAGACTGCTCTGATGCGCCGCGGTGTCGATGCCCCGGGCGAGGCCGGATACGACTGCATAGCCTTCGCGGCCTAATTCTGCCGCCAGCATGCGCGCCATCTTGATGCCGGCGATCGAGGCATTGCGTGCTCCGACGATGGCGACGGTCGGCAGAGCGAAGACAGCGCCGGGGCCTTTCATGGCAAGGACAGGTGGCGGATTATCCATATGCTTGAGCAGAGGCGGATAGTCTGGTTCACCGATGCAGACGAAGCGTGCGCCGGCGCGCCTTGCTGCCTGCATCTCCGCCTCGATCTCGGCGACGGCCGGGATCCTGACCATGCGGGTGGCGCCACCTGAAAGCGTCAGTTCAGGCAGGATTTCAAGTGCTGCTTCGGCCGAGCCGAAACGGTTGACGAGATCGCGGAAGGAGGCCGGCCCGACATTCGGTGTGCGGATAAGGCGCAGCCAATTCAGCCGTTGCCGGTCGCTGAGGCGCAGCCCGACAACGGGCCTGCTCATCCTTTGGCCCCGATGCGGCCCTCTGTGCCAGCTCTCAGCCGTTCGATGTTGGCGCGATGCTTATAGAAGATCAGCACGCTCATCAGGGCAAATGCCAGTGCGTATTGCGCGTGGCCGAGAAAGAACAGCGCGATTGGCACGACGACGCAGGTTACGAGCGCGGCCAGCGAGGAATAGCGGAACAACACCGCCATGGCGAGCCAAACGGCCGCAAAGATCAGTGCCACTTGCCAGGCCAGGCCGATGAGCACACCAAGGTAGGTCGCAACGCCCTTGCCGCCCTTGAAACCGAGCCAGACCGGGAAAATGTGCCCAATGAAGGCGCCAACGCCAGCCATCGCGCCAGCTTCCGCGCCGTAGCTCGCGAAGATCAGTGCGGGAATGGTGCCTTTCAGCGCATCAAGCACCAGTGTGGCTGCAGCGAGGCCTTTGTTACCGGTGCGCAGTACGTTGGTGGCGCCGATATTGCCGGAACCGATGCTGCGCACGTCGCCAAGGCCGGCTGCACGAGTCAAAAGCAGCCCGAAGGGGATCGAACCGCACAAATAGCCGACGATCGGTGCAAGAATAGAAATCAGCGACATTGATCCCCCGTTGCCGCGTGCCCGCCGAGCGTTAGTTGGTAAATACTGTGCGGCCCGCGACCAACGTTTGCAAGACCTTGCCCTGCAGCCGTGCACCTTCGAAGCAGGTGTTTTTTGAACGCGAGCGGATGCCGGCCTCGCTGACAATCCAGGGTTCGTCGAGGTCGACGAGGGCGAGATCCGCCGATGCGCCGGGCTTCAGCGTGCCTCCCGGCAAGCCGAACAGCCGGGCTGGGGCAGTCGAGAGCACTTCGACCAGCCTCAGCAGCGACATGTCCTCGTTGTGATAAAGGCGCAGGGCGACAGAAAGCAGCGTTTCCAGCCCAACAGCCCCTGCTGCGGCGTCCGCGAACGGCAGCCGCTTGGTGTCGACGTCCTGGGGATCGTGCGAGGAAACGGCGATGTCGATCGTGCCGTCTTTCAGCGCTTCGATCATGGCCGACCGGTCCTCCTCGTTGCGCAGCGGCGGTGCGAGGCGGAAGAAGGTGCGGTATTGCCCGACGTCGTTTTCGTTGAGCGCCAGATTGTGGATGGCCACGCCGGCCGTCACACGGGCGCCGTCTGCCTTGGCGCGGGCAATCGCGGCGGCCGACATCGCAGTCGAGATCTTGGCGGCGTGGTAGTTGCCTCTGGTCAGGCGGGCGAGGGCGAGATCACGTTCCAGCGGGATCAACTCAGCTTCGCGCGGAATGCCGGAGAGGCCGAGCCAGCTGGCGTAGAGCCCTTCATTCATGACGCCAGCCGAAGCAAGGTCGGCATCCTGTGTTTCATGTGCGATGACTGCGCCGAAGTCCCGGGCGTAAGTGAGCGCACGCCGCATCACCAGCGCATTGGCAATGGTATGGCGGCCATCGGTGAAAGCGACGGCACCGGCCTCGCGCAGCAGGCCGAATTCGGTCATCTCACGGCCGTGCAGGCCCTTGGTGACTGCGGCGGCAGGGAAAACGTTGACGCTTGCCGTGTCGCGGGCGGTGCGCAGCACGAATTCGACCAGCGCTACCGTGTCGATGGTCGGATCGGTATCGGGCATCATCACCAGCGAGGTGACGCCGCCGGCGGCAGCCGCCTGGCTTGCCGAGTGGATGGTTTCGCGGTGCTCGCCGCCGGGCTCGCCGATGAAGACGCGCGCATCGACGAGACCTGGGATGATCGCTTTTCCGGTACAGTCGATGACGGTAGCGCCGTCCGGAGTGCCCTGATTGAGCGCTTCAGCACCGGCGGCGACGATCGTCTTACCATGGACGATGACCGTGCCGATCTCATCCATGCCACGCGACGGGTCGATGATGCGCGCGCGCTGGAAAACCGTCTTGCTCATGCGCCGCGACCTTCCTGATTGCGACGCGGGTCCAGTAGCGCTTCCATCACCGCCATGCGCACGGCGACGCCCATCTCGACCTGCTCCTGGATGACGCTTTGCGGCCCGTCAGCGACTTCCGAGGCGATCTCGACGCCGCGATTCATCGGCCCCGGATGCATGACGAGCGCATCATCCTTTGCGGCCTTCAGTTTCTCCGCATCCAGGCCGAAATAACGAAAATACTCGCGCACCGAAGGCACGAAAGCACCTTCCATACGCTCGCGCTGCAGACGTAGCATCATCACCACGTCGGCATCCTTCAGGCCTTCGGCCATCGACGGTGCGACGATGACGCCCATGCGTTCAATGCCGGAAGGGAGAAGTGTTGACGGCGCGACGACGCGTACCTGGGCGCCCAGCGCATTGAGCAGGATGATGTTGGAGCGGGCGACGCGCGAATGCAGGATGTCGCCGCAGATCGCCACGATAAGCTTGGAAAGCGGGCCCTTGGCGCGGCGGATGGTGAGCGCGTCGAGCAGTGCCTGCGTGGGGTGCTCGTGCGTGCCGTCGCCGGCATTGACGACGGAACAGCCCACCTTCTGCGCAAGCAGCGCGGCTGCGCCGGCCGACTGGTGGCGGATGATTAGGATGTCGGGGCGCATGGCGTTCAACGTGATCGCCGTATCGATCAGCGTCTCCCCCTTCTTTACCGACGAGGACGCGACCGACATGTTCATGACGTCGGCGCCAAGCCTTTTTCCCGCGAGTTCGAAGGACGACTGCGTGCGGGTCGAGGCTTCGTAGAAAAGGTTGATCTGCGTGCGCCCGCGTAGCGTCGACGTTTTCTTTTCGGACTGGCGCGAAATCGCCACTGCACGGTCGGCGCGTTCCAGAAGGATCTCGATGTCGGTGGGAGAAAGGTCGCTGATGCCCAGAAGATGGCGGTGTGGAAACAGCGGAAGGGACGAAGCGTCGGTCATCTCAAGGCGCTGCTATAGGGCGGGTACGATCCTCCCGCAAGCGCCTGGAATGGAAACCGCGGCTTTCCACCGGTATTTTCGTCGCCTATGCGCGACAGCTTCGTTATAAACCGGCGGCGGTCCCGGATTCGAAGAGACTGACAGCGGAGCGATACGAAAGGGAAAGCGTGGCCGACGACGTGATAAACCAGCCGCCGCCGCTTGCCGGCGGCAATGCCTGGCGAGGCGACCCGCTTCTGATTCAGCTGGCCGAGCGGTTTTCCGAGCCTGTTCGCAAGGATCTCGATCAACTCGGCCGCTTCGTGCTGACGCAGGAAGCGCAGGATCTCGCACGACTGGTCAACATCGAAACGCCAAAGCTCAGAACGCATGATCGCCAGGGCCGACGCATCGATCTGGTCGAATATCATCCCGCCTATCACGCTTTGATGCGCCGTTCGGTCGCCAATGGCCTGCATTCGTCCGTCTGGGAAAACGGCGACGCAGAAATCGGTCGCCGCCACCAGATACGGGCGGCACGGTTCTATCTCACCGCAGAACTGGAAACCGGGCATCTCTGCCCCATCACCATGACCAGTGCTTCACTGGCCGCGCTGATGGCCAACCCGAAGATATTCCGCGAATGGGCACCGCGCGTGACAACGCGCAAATACGACCAGGCGCAGAAGCCTCCGGTTGAAAAGACCGGGCTGACGCTCGGCATGGGTATGACCGAGAAGCAGGGTGGCACCGACGTCCGCGCCAACATCACCAAGGCGGAGCGCGCCGGCTCCAGCGGCTTCTACCGATTGTCCGGTCACAAGTGGTTCATGTCGGCACCGATGTCTGATGCATTCCTGGTGCTGGGACAGGCTTCGGAAGGACTGTCCTGTTTCCTGGTGCCGCGCATTCTCGGTGACGGCTCGGGCAACGGTTTCCGTTTCCAGCGTCTCAAGGACAAGCTCGGCAACCGCTCAAATGCCTCATCGGAGGTGGAATTCGAAAATGCCATCGGCGAAATGGTGGGCGAGCCGGGGCAGGGCATCAAGACCATCATGGATATGGTCACGCTGACTCGCCTTGACTGCGCAGTCGCTTCCGCTGCGATCATGCGGGCAGGGCTGGCAGAGGCGGTTCACCACACCCGTCACCGCAAGGTGTTCGGCGCCAATCTGGTTGACCAGCCGCTGATGCAGCGCGTGCTTGCCGATATAGCGCTGGATGTTGCCGCTGCCACGGCGCTCTCGTTCCGCCTCGCGCGTTCGTTCGACGAAGCGGCCGCGGATCGCGGCGAAGCGGCCTTCGCGCGCGCCATGACGCCTGTGGTTAAATACTGGGTCTGCAAGATTGCGCCGTCGGTGCTTTACGAGGCGATGGAATGTCTTGGCGGCAACGGCTACGTCGAGGAAGCGCCGTTGGCCCGCTATTATCGCGAGGCACCGGTCAACGCCATCTGGGAGGGATCAGGCAACGTCATGGCGCTCGACGTGCTGCGCGTGCTCGGACGTGCGCCGGCGCTGTTCGAAGAGGTTTTGGCTGGCATCGACCGTGACCTTGGTGCCAACGGGCATGGCACGATCGGTGTACTCAAGGCAGCTATGCAGGTGGCTTCGACCGACGAGGGCTCCGCACGGTTCTTGACCGAACAGCTGGCGTTGGCGGCGGCCGCCGCCGAGCTGAAGCGGCTGGGGGCAGGGCGCATCGCCGATGCCTTCATCGAGACCAGGCTGGCCGGCCAATGGCGCACGACTTATGGCATGCTCGATTCGCGTCATGACGCCCGCATGATTCTCGACACGCTTTATCCGGTGACGAGCTAGCGGCTCAATCCTTGGGGCACTTTCCGTCTCCTGTCGAGAGGGGCTGTTGTCCACAGGGATGCGTCCGCGATCCGGCTGTTAACCTTAACAAATGGTTTCCATTGCGGTGAAGGGCGGCAAGCGCCACTGTCTCTTCTCAATCGTGGGAAGACCATGCGTAGTCCGTCGCAACCGCTCGAAAGCCAGGAAAAGACCGCCCATCGGGCGGTGGGGGTCGAGCCATGGGCAGGTCTGCGTTTCCCGGCGGCAGGAAAGGCTGGCTGATGCGCGCCTTGTTGCTGCTGTGGATCGTACCGCTGAGTTTGTTCTGGGGTTGGTATTTCCTGTCGCTCAACGACATGAACTTCGGTTACGTCATGTTGAGCCGACAACTGCACGACCTGGTTTTCCAGCTTTACGGCGAGATCCTTGGCGTCGATCCCGGGCTGATTCCGGGAATGGTTGCCAAGGCCTGCGTCTTCGATTCCTTTCTGGTCGCAGGTATTGTGGCTTTCCGTCGACGCCGCCAGATCGCCGCATGGTGGCGTGAGCGGCGTGCCGGCAAACCTCCGCTCAGCCGGATCGAGCGAGTGTTCTCAGACGGTCCAAGGCTCCCTGCAGAATAAAGGCAGCCGCGGCTGAATCGATGCGCGTCTCGCGCTTGGCGCGCGAAACGTCCATTTCGAGCAAAGCGCGTTCCGCCGCGACGGTCGACAGGCGTTCGTCCCAGAAAATGAAAGGCAGCGGGCTGAGCGGCGCCATATTGCGCACGAAGGCGCGCGATTTTTGCGCGCGCGGTCCTTCGGAGCCATCCATGTTGATGGGCAGGCCGATCACGATAGCAGCGACATTGTCCTTGCCGAGAAGCGCCAGCAGTGCCGCCGCGTCGAGCGAGAACTTCCTGCGCATGATGACGGGGCGCGGATGGGCGAAGGACAGGCCGCGATCGGAAACTGCGACGCCGATCGTCTTGTCGCCCAAATCAATGCCTGCCAGCGTGCCGCCGTTCGCCAGCAGTTGGGGCAGTTCTTCGATTGCGATGGTGCTCAAGCGCTTTCCTTTGACATGACCAGCCGCCGTTCTATTTTCCTGTCATCATAAAATCGAGGAGAGGCTGATGAAACTCACCTGGTACGGGCACTCGGCATTTCGTGTCGAGGCAGGCGACGCGACGATCCTGATCGATCCCTTCCTGGTGGGCAATCCCTCTTGGGGAGGAGGATGGGAAGGGGTGGCCCAAGGTGCCACCCACGTTCTGCTGACCCATGGTCACGACGATCACGTCGGCAGCTCGGTGGACATACTGAAGAAGAGCGGGGCCATGCTGGTCGCCAATTTCGAGATATGCATGCATCTGGTCAGCAAGGGCGTATCGGGCGACAGGATCAACCCCGGCAACATCGGCGGCACTGTCGACTGCGGCGGCTTCACCACCACGTTTGTGCAGGCCTTGCATTCATCTTCGCTGTCGGGCGAGGCCGGCGCCAACACCTATCTCGGCAATCCCGGCGGACTGGTGCTGCATTTTCCCGACGACCAGACGCTCTACCACATGGGCGATACCGACATCTTCTCCGACATGGCGCTGATCAATGAACTCCACGAGCCTAAGATCGGCCTTGTGCCGGTCGGCGACCGCTTCACCATGGGCGGCGCGGTGGCTGCGCTTGCCTGCCGGCGTTTCTTCAAGTTCGACACCGTGGTGCCTTGTCATTTCGGCAGTTTTCCGATGATCGACCAGTCGGCGGACAAGTTCGTGGCGGGAATGGAAGGTTCTGGTACGAAAGTAGCGCTGCCACAGGTGGGAGAGACTATTTCACTTTAACGCTGTCCCGATCCGTACCGATCCAGGTTGCGCGCAGGACGGCGCGCGGCTATAGCCGCCTGATCTTTTCCGACACGATCGCCGAGGCGCCCATGTCCGTTGACATCCAAACCGTCAAGCGCGTCGCGCGCCTTGCCCGCATTGCCGTGAGCGAGGACGACGCTGCACGCATGACGGGCGAGCTGAACACCATTCTCGGGTTCGTCGAGCAATTAAACGAAGTCGACGTGACCGGCGTGGAGCCGATGACCTCGGTCACGCCGATGGCCATGAAGAAACGCGAAGACGTGGTGACTGACGGTAACAAGGCTGTCGACATTGTCGCCAACGCGCCGGCGACAGAAGAAAACTTCTTCCTTGTACCGAAGGTGGTCGAGTAGCCGACAGAACCCGGTTCTGAATTCGGCCATTCCAGATTTACGAAAAGAAGCTTGCCTGATGAGCGACCTGACCAGACTGACCATTGCCGAAGCACGCGCCAAGCTGCGGGCCAAGGAGATTTCAGCAACGGAGATCACCGACGCCTATCTTGCGGCGATCGATCAAGCCAATCCGCTGCTCAACGCCTATGTGGCGGTTACCCACGACAAGGCGCGCAACATGGCCAAGGCTTCCGACGCTCGGATCGCCAAGGGCGAGGGTAAGGCGCTGGAGGGTATTCCGCTCGGCATCAAGGATCTGTTTGCCACGGAAGGTGTGCACACGCAGGCTTGCAGCCATGTGCTGGACGGTTTCAGGCCGCGTTATGAATCGACCGTGACGTCCAATTTGTGGGCCGACGGTGCCGTGATGCTCGGCAAGCTCAATATGGATGAGTTCGCGATGGGCTCATCCAACGAGACTTCCTATTACGGCCCAGTGATCAATCCTTGGCGCCGTTCGCGTGTGCAGACAACGGTCAAGCCAACGTTCCATGACGGCAGTGCCGGCTTCATCAAGCCGGGCGGCGTCGAGGAAAACCGCAGCTATGATAACATGCAACTGGTTCCAGGCGGTTCTTCCGGCGGTTCGGCCGCGGCAGTTTCGGCATTCCTGTGTGCCGGCGCCACTGCCACCGATACAGGCGGTTCGATCCGCCAGCCGGCGGCCTTTACCGGCACGGTCGGCATCAAGCCAACTTACGGCCGTGTATCGCGCTGGGGTGTCGTAGCCTTTGCATCCTCGCTCGATCAAGCGGGACCAATTGCGCGCGACGTGCGCGATGCTGCTATCCTGTTGAAATCCATGGCGTCGGTGGATCCTAAGGACACGACGTCCGTCGACCGTCCAGTGCCGGATTATGAAGCCGCACTCGGCCGACCGATCAAGGGCATGAAGGTAGGCATTCCGAAGGAATACCGTGTCGACGGCATGCCGCAGGAGATCGAGGCGCTGTGGCAGCAGGGTATCGCCTGGCTGAAGGAGGCGGGTGCCGAGATCGTCGACATCTCGCTTCCGCACACAAAATATGCACTGCCGGCTTATTACATCGTTGCGCCTGCGGAAGCCTCGTCGAACCTCGCTCGCTACGACGGCGTTCGCTACGGTCTTCGGGTGCCGGGCAAAGACATTGTCGATATGTACGAGAAGACCCGAGCCGCCGGTTTCGGCCAGGAGGTCAAGCGCCGCATCATGATCGGCACATATGTGCTCTCCGCCGGTTACTACGATGCCTATTACCTGCAGGCGCAGAAGGTTCGCACCCTCATCAAGAAGGATTTCGAAGACGTTTTCGCGGCGGGTGTCGATGTGATCCTGACGCCTGCGACGCCGTCTGCCGCATTTGGCGTGGCCGATCAGGATATGGCTGCCGATCCGGTCAAGATGTATCTCAACGACGTCTTCACCGTGACGGTGAACATGGCTGGCTTGCCAGGCATTTCCGTACCGGCCGGCCTCGATTCGCACGGCCTGCCGCTCGGCTTGCAGCTCATCGGACGGCCATTCGACGAGGAGACGCTTTTCCAGACCGCCCATGTCATCGAGAAGGCCGCCGGTCGCTTCGAAGCCAATCAGTGGTGGTAAGCGGTCGAAATTCCCGATCTTGGACTGAATTCCAAGACGGAACAGTTGTCATTCCGCAGTTTCGCCTGAATCCCAAGAAAGCACTGGCTTAGGTAGGGGCGAATCCCCGCCTGTCGAGGGAGGACTGGGGTTCGGCCTTCGGACACGACTGGGGCCGTCTGATGTTCTTCTTTCTTTCCAAAGTTTTCTGGTTTCTTGCTCAACCACTCAACCTGGCGATCCTGCTATTGCTCGCCGGTCTCGTCGCTGGTTTCTTCGGCAGCCGCAGGCTGCTGAAGACCGGTGCTTTCCTGGCGACACTCATCCTCGTCCTGTCGGTATGGACATCGTTCGGCGCGATGATCATGACACCGCTGGAGGAGCGCTATCAGCGCCCGGCCGCGCCACAGAATGTCGACGGTATCGTCGTTCTCGGGGGAGGCATGGAAGGTGCGATCAATCTGGCCCGTGGCGGTTATGAACTCAGCACTGCTGGGGATCGTTTTGTCGAGACTGCGATCCTTGCCAGGCGTTATCCGGGCGCCAAAGTGGTGGTTTCAGGCGGCACCGGCGAATTGATCCTCGAAGGGGAGGGCGATGCCATCACCGCGAAACGGCTGCTGACCGCGCTTGGCGTGGCGCCGGAACGGTTGGTGCTGGAAAGCGAATCCCGCAACACCTATGAGAATGCAGTCTTCACACGCAGGCTGGTGACGCCGAAAGGGGGCGAAACCTGGCTCCTGGTGACGTCGGCCTTCCACATGCCGCGTTCCAAGGCACTGTTCGACAAGGCCGGTTTCGAAACTCTGCCATGGCCGGTTGACTACCGCACGTCCGGTCGCGAGGGCATCGGCCTTTTCACGGATAACCCTGTCGATTCACTGAAGACGACCACCATGGCGATCAAGGAGTGGATCGGCCTGTTTGTCTACTGGGCTACCGGCAAGATCGATCGCTTGTATCCGGGGCCGGCTTAGAGCGGTTTCGCGGAACTCAAAACCGCGGCGCGGGCGTTCGAGAAGAATTGGCGCCGCACCAGAACCGCCAGAAGAATCAGAGTGGTGGCAGCGAACACGCCGGCGTTTGCAAACCAGCCGAGATAGGCAAGGGAGAAGAAGATGCCACGCAGGCCGGCGTTGAAGTGCTTGCCGGCGAGAATGTTCATCTTGGCCGCCCTCATCACCGCAGCTTCGGTCTCATGCGGGGCTACGATACCTTCCTGGGTGGTCGGCACCGCGCCGATGAGGATCGAGCAATAGTTGAAGAGCCTGTATGACCAGCCGAACTTGAAAAACGCGTAGGCGAGGAGAGCGATCAAGCCGACAATCTTCGCCTCGAACACGCCTTGCGGTGGCGTGCCGACATAGGGAAGCGTCGATACCACCGCCAGCACATGGTCGGAGGCGCCGAGCAGCGCGAAGCAGCCGCCGATGGCGAAGATCGAGCTGGAAGCAAAGAACGCAGTGCCTTGCTGCAGGCCAATCATGATCGAGGTGTCGATCATGCGCAGTTCGCGCTTGGCCATGGTGCGCATCCAGGCTTCGCGCTGTGCATTCATCGCCGTGGTCAACGAAATCCGTTGAAAGACCTTTCCGTCGGCGGCGAGTGCAAAGAACACCCAGACCCCGAGGAAAAGACCCAGTGCCAGAAGATCATTCAGCGAAAACAGAAAAGAATCGCTCATAGACACTATCTAATACATAGAACGCCATGGAATGCCCTATCCTGCCACGCTTGCGTGTCGATGTCGCTTGCAGTGAAACAGGTGTCGGGCGGCGCCTAGCGCGCCAATGGCGAATAGCGGAATGATCGATCAGAGTGGGCCAGTCATCTGACTGCGCCCGAGGAGCTTGGAAGCGTGTTTCTTTCGGTTTTCGACCTGTTCAAGATTGGTATCGGTCCCTCGAGTTCGCACACGATGGGGCCAATGACTGCGGCAGCGCGCTTTCTCGAAGAACTTGAAAGCAATGAGTGGCCGCGTCCAGCGGGCGTGAAAGTGGAGCGGGTTGGCGCCAGCCTGCATGGGTCGCTCGCTTATACGGGCATAGGACATGGCACGGACCGTGCCGTGATCCTTGGATTGGCTGGCCAGATTCCGCAGACCGTCGACCCCGACAAGGCGGAGGCCATCATCGCTGCGGTGACGGCCGAGAAACGCGTTTCGCCACCTGGGCGCTCGTCCTACCACTTCGACCCGGCCAAGGACCTTGTGCTCGACAAGAAAACGCCATTGACCGGTCATGCGAACGGTATGGCTTTTTACGCCTATGACGGGGCTGATCGGCTGCTTTTGAAGCGTATCTACTATTCGATCGGCGGCGGCTTTGTCGTTTCGGACGAAGAATTGCAGCGCAAGAAATCGAGGGGGACCGTCACAACAGAAGGCAAGAAAGTGCCTTATCCGTTCAAGAATGCCGTCGAAATGTTGAAGATGGCCGAGAAGAGTGGACTATCGATTGCCGAGATGAAGCGGGTCAACGAAGAAACGCACATGTCACGCGAGGACCTCGACGCCGGCCTCGATGCGGTATGGAGCGCGATGCTCGGCTGTATCGAGCGTGGCCTGACCCAGGAAGGCATCATGCCGGGCGGGTTGAAGGTGCGCCGACGGGCGCGCCAGCTGCACGACAAGCTTCAGGAGCAATGGCAGCAGAACAAGCCCAATCCGCTGCTCGCCAACGACTGGCTGTCGATCTACGCCATGGCGGTGAACGAGGAGAACGCTGCCGGCGGGCGGGTCGTGACCGCGCCGACCAATGGTGCAGCCGGTACCCTCCCGGCAGTACTGCGCTATTGGCTGCACTTCCATCCCGAGGCCGATCAGGCATCGATCCGAGATTTCCTCCTCACTGCCGCTGCGGTCGGCGGGATCATCAAGTCGAATGCGTCCATTTCCGGTGCCGAGGTCGGTTGCCAAGGCGAGGTGGGGTCGGCTTCCGCGATGGCTGCCGCCGGTCTCTGTGCCGTCATGGGCGGAACGCCGGAGCAGGTGGAAAATGCTGCCGAGATTGCGCTGGAACATCATCTCGGCATGACCTGCGATCCCATAGCCGGTCTCGTTCAAGTGCCTTGCATCGAGCGCAATGCGTTGGGTGCGGTAAAGGCGGTGACCGCTGCATCCCTCGCCATCAAGGGCGACGGCAAGCATTTCGTGCCGCTGGACGCCGCCATCGAGACGATGCGCCAAACCGGGCTCGACATGAGCGAGAAATATAAGGAAACCAGCCTTGGTGGTCTGGCGGTCAATGTGGTGGAATGCTGAGGATCGGCATCTGGCATTGTGGAGAAGTCGTCGAGGCCGTTGACCCGAGCCGTTGGCATACTACCTTCCATCCATGGTTCTCAATCTCATAAAACTCTGCGTCGGCTGCGACAGTGTCGAAGATCTCGAGGAGTGGATCGCCGATCGCCTCGACGACAAGCGCCGGGCGGGCGAGCCGGTGGAGCAGTATCACACCACGCGCATGGTACCGACGAGGGTTGCCGAGATCGTCGACGGCGGTTCGCTCTATTGGGTTATCAAGGGTAGCGTGCAGTGCCGGCAATTGATCACCGAGATCAGGCCGTTCACGGACAAGGACGGGATCGGCCGCTGCCATCTGGTGTTGGATCCTCAGGTGGTTCGTACTGAATGGCAACCGCGTCGCGCGTTCCAGGGCTGGCGTTATCTGAAGCAGGCCGACGCTCCGGTCGATCTCGGCAAAGGCAGGGTAGGTTGGGCGGAAATGCCTCCGAAGCTCAGGCAAGAGCTTGCGGAACTTGGTCTGCTCTGAGGCCGTTTCTCAACTCGTACAGCTGTTTCCAGCCGGATGATTTGCCGGCATGTTGGTGGCGTGCTCGGATCGCGGTATGTTTCGCTGAGCCAGGGTGGGAAAGCCATGGGTATTGTGATCATTGTCGCTGCGATAGCGCTGGCTCTTGGGGGAGTGATGGCGCTTTTTCTGCGTGCCGATCCCAAAGCCATGGCTGCTAATGCGCGCGCTGCTTTGCCGATCTTTCTGGGTTTTTCCGGACTCGCCATCCTTGCAGCCGGCCGTGCCGGTTTTGGACTGCTTGCCCTAGCTGCAGCCGGCTCATTTTACATGATGTTTCGCAAGGAACGCCCGGTGAAGACGCCTGAAGCGCGCCATTCCCTTGTGCGTACTGCCGCTTTGGAAATGGAACTCGACCACGATACCGGCCGATTGGAAGGGCTGGTTTTGGCAGGCGGTAGTGAAGGCAAGATGCTGTGCGCCATGGGGCTGGCCGAATTAGGGCAGCTCTATCATGAATTGGCAGTCGATCCCGATAGCACGCAGCTTCTAGAGACGTATCTTGACGGCCGTTTTCCCACCTGGCGCCTCGACACGCAGACGTATCGTGGCGAGCGGCTGGGCGTTGCGCCAGGTCCGGGCGCCATGACTAAGGAGGAGGCCTACAAGATCCTTGGTCTTGAAGCGGGCGCCGCCGCGACGGATGTCCGCAAGGCGCACCGCCGCTTGATGCAGCGCCTGCACCCCGATGTCGGAAACGCGTCGTTCCTGGCGGCGCGGATCAACGAAGCCAAGGACGTCCTGCTCTCCAATCACCACTAATCTCCTTCGATAAGATACGTTTCCGGGAGAATCCGATTACTGCTGGACGGCAAAGCAGGAGATGCTCTTCCGCTTGAGCGCGTTGCAGGCCTTCCACGCCGCTTCCTTGGTTTCGAAGCCGAAGCGGGCGCGATAATAGGTGGTGCCGTCCTTGTCGAAGGCGACTGTATAGCCGGAAGCCTTGGCCAGCAGGCGCCCAGCCTGCTTGGCGACCTTGTCCAACTGCGCCTTGGCATCTTCCTCGCGCGGCGCCGATGCGATCTGCACAGCCCAGCCGTTGGAAGAGATTGCACTTGGGGTGACCGAAGCGGTTGCGAGACGATCGATGGGGTTTTCCTCTACAGGCGCATAGGCCTGAAAGACCGGAAGCTCGCTCGGAATGGGCGAGTCGACAGCAGACGCGGTCACAGGAGCGGCGGCTGCTATCACCTTCTTGCGCGACGGCTTGGTCTTCGGAGTCTCGACAACCGCTTCAGCGACAACTTCATTGGCGACGGTTTCGTCGGCGGAAGCGACGAGCGTTTCAGGCTTTTCATCCGGAGTCGGGGCATTTTTCTTGGGCAGGAACACATTGGTAATCGCCGCGACTGCCGTATCGCTGGAGGCGCGCGCCACGAGCGGACCAGAGCCGCGGGTCGAGGTCTGCGGCATATAGGTCTGGATCAGCGAAGCCATTTGCTTATCGCGAGCACCGCCGGAGGAGCCGCCCATCACCACGGCGACGAGCTTGCGGTTGCCGTCGGCGACCGAAGAAACCAGGTTGAAGCCGGAGGCGCGTGTGTAACCGGTCTTGATGCCGTCGACACCCTTTATGCGGCCCAGCAGCCGGTTGTGACCGTTGATCCGACGATTGCCGTAGGCGAAGGAGCGCGTGGAGAAATAGCCATAATATTGTGGAAAATGCTCACGCAACGCCATGCCGAGAACCGCCATATCGTGCGCGGTCGTGAACTGACCGGGATCAGGCAAGCCGTTGGCATTGCGGAAAACCGTCGCCTTCATGCCGAGCGCGCGCGCCTTGGACGTCATCATGCGGGCGAAATTAGCTTCCGAGCCACCGAGCATTTCGGCAAGCGCAGTCGACGAATCGTTCGCCGACTTGGTGACCATCGAAAGGATTGCGGTTTCAACGGTGACTGCGCCGCCCTTACGGACGCCCAGTTTCGTCGGCGGTTCGGCGGCAGCTTTGGCCGAAAAGATAACCGGGGTGTTCTTGTTGATTTTCCCGGCGGCGAGCGCCTCGAAGGTTAGGTAAAGCGTCATCATTTTGGTCAGCGACGCTGGATATCGACGCGCATTGGCATCCTTGGAATAGAGCGTCTTACCCGTTTTGGCGTCCACCACGATCGCTGAGGAAGGGGCGGCAAATGCAGAAGCAACATCCGCCACAGCGAAAGTCAGCGCCAACGAAGCGACCATTGAGGTTTTGAGGAGAGAAGAAACGGACTTGGACACGATGCCTGTTAACGCCTGACGCACTGCTGCTTCCTTTGAATTTTGCTTGCACCCCAGGGAGTCGGCAAAGGTCCGACCCCGCATTTGGCCAACCTACTTTAACGCTCGTTACCAATCCGTTTATGGTAACCGCCTCGTTCACCATTTCAGGTGCAGTTGAGGCGAGCTTTATTCGAATCTTAGGAGATGACGGTGCATTCGCGCGGAATTGACTTTTTGTGCAGCGCAACATACATCTTATGCATCGCACAATTCAGCAATCCGCCCGAAAGGAATGCCAGATGAGCCAGACCTACGAGGATTTCAGCAAATACGGCAAGGAATTTGCCGACACCGGCCTGAAGAGCTTCGCTTCGCTCTCTACGGGCGTACAGGCGATCGCCGCCGAAGCAACCGAATACACCAAGAAGAGCTTCGAGAACGGCGCTGCTCATTTCGAGAAGCTGCTTTCGGCCAAGTCGCTGGAAAGCGCGATCGAAATCCAGACCGACTACGCCAAGCAGGCGTATGAGGCTTTCGTGGCAGAAGCCACTAAGATCAGTGAACTCTATGCTGATCTCGCAAAGGACGCCTACAAGCCTTTCGAATCGCTGACGGCGAAGGTGAGGTAAGCATCATTCTCGCCGATTTGTGGGTTTTCCGACCCCACTCAACCAGCCCGGTTGCGCTAGCGCAGCCGGGTTTTTTCATATCCGCCGGCGCGATATCTTCACGTTTGCTAAAAACGATACTGAATGAGGACCTAGCCATATTGTCAGCTAACCAGAAGGGCTTAAAATCCTGCATCGATACCCTACATGTCGGGTTCTGATGGGGATTCGATCCGGAAGGCAGAAATACGTGACCACGGGTAAGACTGCCACGAGCGTGGCGCGAATGCAGAACGGCAGCGACGGTAACGGTACCGGTCGCGGAACAGCCGTCATCACGCGCACCAAAACCAAGACCAAGAAACCCAGCCTTTATCGGGTTCTGATCCTCAACGATGACTATACCCCGATGGAATTCGTGGTTCATGTTCTGGAGCGTTTTTTCCAGAAGGATCGCGAAGCCGCCACGCGCATTATGCTCCATGTCCACAATCACGGTGTGGGCGAATGCGGGGTCTACACCTACGAAGTGGCCGAGACCAAAGTGTCTCAGGTCATGGATTTCGCCCGACAGAACCAACATCCGCTGCAATGCGTGATGGAGAAGAAGTGAGGTAACATGCCGGCTTTCTCCCAAGGCCTGGAAAAGGCGCTGCATCAGGCGCTGACCTTCGCCAACGAACGTCATCATGAATATGCGACGCTCGAACACCTTCTGCTGGCCTTGATCGACGACAACGAGGCAGCCGCGGTCATGCGCGCCTGCAATGTCGATCTCGACGAACTGAAGCAGACCGTTTTGACCTATATCGACACCGAACTCGACAATCTCGTCACAGGTTATGACGAGGATTCAAAGCCGACGGCAGGTTTTCAGCGCGTTATCCAGCGCGCGGTCATCCATGTGCAGTCGTCCGGCCGCGAGGAGGTCTCGGGCGCCAACGTGCTCGTTGCGATCTTCGCCGAGCGCGAAAGCCATGCTGCCTACTTCCTGCAGGAACAGCAGATGACCCGTTACGACGCGGTCAACTACATCTCGCACGGTATCGCCAAACGCCCCGGGGCGTCGGAAAACCGCTCACCGCGCGGTGCGGAAGAAGAGCAGAACGGCGCCAATGGTGCTGAACAGCAGGACGACGGCGGCAAGAAGAAGCAGCAGGACGCGCTGACGGCTTATTGCGTCAATCTCAACAACAAGGCAAAGGCTGGCCGCATCGACCCGCTGATCGGCCGAGCGTCCGAAATCAACCGCACGATCCAGGTATTGTGCCGCCGTTCCAAGAACAATCCGCTCTATGTCGGTGACCCGGGCGTCGGCAAGACTGCGATCGCAGAAGGCCTCGCCAAGCGGATCGTCGAAGGAGACGTGCCGGAAGTTCTGTCCGACGCCACCATCTTCGCGCTCGACATGGGCACGCTGCTGGCCGGTACGCGTTATCGCGGCGATTTCGAGGAACGTCTGAAGCAGGTCGTGAAGGAACTCGAGGACTATCCGGGTGCTATCTTGTTCATCGACGAGATTCACACGGTGATTGGCGCCGGTGCGACCTCGGGCGGTGCGATGGATGCTTCGAACCTGCTCAAGCCGGCTCTGTCGTCTGGGGCGATTCGCTGCATCGGTTCAACGACTTACAAGGAGTTTCGTCAGTTCTTCGAAAAGGACCGTGCGCTCGTGCGCCGGTTCCAGAAGATCGACGTCAACGAGCCGACCGTCGAGGATGCCATCGAGATCATGAAGGGCCTGAAGCCCTATTTCGAGGAGTTCCACAAGGTGAAGTACACCACCGATGCCATAAAGGCTTCGGTAGAGCTTTCGGCGCGTTACATCAACGACCGCAAGCTGCCTGACAAGGCGATCGATGTCATCGATGAGACCGGCGCCTCACAGATGTTGTTGCCCGAGGGCAAGCGCAAGAAGACCATCGGTATCAAGGAGATCGAGGCAACGATCGCCACCATGGCGCGCATCCCGCCGAAGACGGTTTCCGCGGACGACGAGAAGGTGCTTGCCGGCCTCGATGTCGAGCTGAAGCGTGTGGTCTACGGTCAGGATACCGCGATTACCGCGCTCACTTCGGCAATCAAATTGGCACGTGCCGGGTTGCGCGAACCGGAGAAGCCGATCGGTTCCTACCTGTTCTCCGGCCCGACTGGCGTCGGCAAGACCGAGGTGGCCAAGCAGCTTGCCGCTTCGCTTGGCGTGGAGTTGCTGCGCTTCGACATGTCGGAATACATGGAGCGTCATACGGTCTCGCGGCTGATCGGCGCGCCTCCCGGCTATGTCGGATTCGATCAGGGCGGGCTGTTGACCGACGGCGTCGATCAGCATCCGCATTGCGTGCTCCTGCTCGACGAGGTCGAAAAGGCGCATCCGGACCTGTTCAACATCCTGTTGCAGGTCATGGACCACGGCAAACTGACCGACCATAACGGCAAGCAGATCGACTTCCGCAACGTGATCTTGATCATGACCACGAATGCGGGCGCCGCAGATGCGCAACGGGCTGCGATCGGCTTCGGTTCGACTAAGCGCGAGGGTGACGACGTCGAGGCGATCAACCGGCTGTTCACGCCGGAATTCCGCAACCGTCTCGATGCCATTATTCCGTTCGGCTCGCTGCCGGTCCCGGTGGTGCATCAGGTCGTTCAGAAGTTCGTCATGCAACTGGAAGCTCAGCTTTCGGAGCGTGGCGTCACATTCGACCTGTCGAAGGAAGCGATCGCCTGGCTGGCAGACAAGGGCTACGACGAGCGCATGGGCGCGCGTCCGCTCGGCCGCGTCATCCAGGAGCACATCAAGAAGCCGCTGGCCGACGAGGTGTTGTTCGGCAAGTTGAAGCATGGCGGCACAGTGCGCGTCACCGTTGAGAAGAAGGAGACCGGCGAGGCCGGGCTCAAACTCGAGACGCTGGCTGACGAGGCACCGGTGAAACCGAAGAAGGAACCCGAGGAGGACGCGCCGAAGCCACGCAAAGCGGCGGCTAAGAAGGCGGTTGCCAAAAAGTCGGTTGCTTCCAAGCCGGAGCCCAAGGGCAAGGACGGCGGTAAGCGTAGCCTAGTGCCGCAACTGCCGCGCAAAGGTTGATCTGCCTCGAGCAAAAAAAGCCCCGGCAACGGGGCTTTTTTCTTGCCGGGGAATCCAAAATCCGAACCCATCGGAAGGTCGGTCATCGGTACTTGAGCTTTGCGTAGTCGGCAATGCAGCCGTAGCCGCTACGCGCGTCTCCGCCACAATCAGCCATGGGTTCAATTGGCGCTTCGTTGACGAAGCCAGGCTACGACAAAAGGGCGGCTTGCTCACAGATTTCCTGGATTAATGGAAAGGCTGGATGCCGCCTTCCGGTGCGGTCGCATCGGCTGGCTGCACATGCTATGGCCGGTTCATGTCGTTCCCGACCTCCGACGTCGTATCGTCTCACTCGATCTGGTTTCTGCGCGGTGTGCGCGCCGCCGCCTCGCTTCCAGGCCTTATTCTCGTCAGTTCCTTCGTCGGTTTCGCGGCCTTGGCGAAAGATGCCGGCGTTACCGTGACGCAGGCCGCCTTCATGACGGGTTCGGTCTGGGCACTGCCGTCCATGGTCGTACTGGTCGGGGCCATCGTTTCTGGAGCGACACTGCCGGCGGCCGCGCTGGCGGTGACGTTGTCAGCCATACGGCTCATGCCGATGGTGGTCGCACTGGTGCCGGAAATGCGCGCTGAGAGGACACGGCCGTGGGTGCTCTATCTGCTTTCGCATTTCGTGGCAGTAACCTCCTGGGTGGTGGCCATGGACCGGCTAAAGTCCATACCTCGGGAGATGCGCACGGCTTTCTATGCCGGTATCGGCGGCGCGCTGGTGATGGCCAACATCATCGTGGTCACGGCCGTCTATGCAGTGGCGGATGCACTACCATCGACCGTTTCGGCGGCATTGCTAATGCTGACCCCAATGTATTTTCTGACCTCGCTGTGGGGATCGGCGCGGGAGCGGGCAGGGCATGTCGCGATGGTTCTCGGTCTTGGTCTCGGTCCGCTTTTTCATGTGTTGCTGCCGCAATTCGACCTGCTCGCGGCAGGACTGATCGGTGGAGCTGCCGCCTATGCTTGGCATCTGTGGCGGCGCAAGGATCGTGGCGCATGAGCTATTTTTCCAACAACAGTTGGTGGTGGCCCTATGTTTTCATCCTCGTCGGCGGGTTCGCGGCCACCGACTTCTGGCGCTTCCTCGGCGTCTATCTCGGCGGCAAGATTTCCGAAGATTCCGATGTTCTGGTGCTTGTCCGCACCATGGCCACCGCGCTTGTGGCAGCCGTCATAGGCAATCTCATTGTCTTTCCAGGCGGCGCGCTGGCGCACACTTCACCTGCTTTGCGTGTCGCCGCGGCTGCCCTGGGCTTTGCCGCCTATCTGATATCGGGCAAGCGCATGATCATCGGCATCCTGGCAGCCGAGCTTATCCTGGTGCTCGGTCTCCAGCTCGCTCTGTAATCACAGCCGGATGCTGGTCTTCAGATTTCAGCCAAGCTTGCCGGTGTCCGCCGTTGCAGGACAAAACCGGTGACTTTCCAGGTCACTGCCGCCAGCAACGCTCCAGCATATCCATCCACGGCATAGTGCCAACCAAGCACAACTGAACCCACCATGATCACCGCAGCGAACATCCACAGCAAAGCTCCTGCCAGCCGCGAGCGGCGTATCGCATAGAGTGCAATCAGAACGGCAGTTGCCACATGCATGGACGGGAAGGCCGAAATACCGGCGCTGCCCGGGCGAGCGCCGGTATAGCCGTCCCATAGCGTATCCTGCGTCGAAAGAGCCCAGATCGGATAATGGCGATTGGCGGTCTCAAGGGCAGTCATCAGCGGCTGGTAATCTAAGCTGAGGCCGAGTCGGGCAAGGAAGCATGGGCCGGCGGAGGAGAATACCGTCGCAAGAAAGAAGCCGCCGCCCAGCCAAAGCAGCATCAAACTCCACAGAAAGCGATGCCGCAGCCGGCTATCATGTGCTGCGAAGGACGTTGCGAACATGGCCGCGAGCAGCACCACGAACCAGAAATTATAAGCGAAATTGACCAGCCACAGAACGAACGGCGCGCCGGTCAACCAGGGCAACCATTCGTAAGGTGCTCTACCGAAATGCAGAACCTTGTCGGCAGAATCCAGTGTAAGATCCCAGGAAAAGGGATGAAATAGGACTATCGCGCCCTTCAGTGTGGAAAACGATATCGCGAATAGGGTCAGCACAACAAACCCATTGATGCCGTTGGCGAGTCTCTCGCCATCGGCAAAGACCGGACCAAACGAACGGATGAAGGCGCCCAGCGGTGCCGGATGGCGCTCGACAACTGCAAGCTGGAACAGGCGGATAAGTGCAAAGATGCAACCACAGATCCAGGCCGCGGACAAAAAATAGAATCCGTAATCGAGAACGATAGCCACGTCCGGCATATTGCCGGTTTTCAGCCAAGCGGCGGTTGCCAGTCCAAATGTCGCAGCAGCGAAACCATGCAACTTGCGGTGTTGCCAGACAGCGCGCGTCAGATGGTTGCCGAATATTCGATGAAGCGGCAAGGCCCCGTCCGCCTGCATCGCACACCCCTTTCATGAGCCCCGTAAGGTGAAAGGTTGCAGATCGGCTTTACAATTCCCCTAACGAGGAGGTGCAACTTCTTCGCTTTGCTGGCTTTTGCGGCATTGAGGAATAGGCGCGCCGGGAGACGCAGCTCATTACGCCGTTCTCAGAGCCGACTTGATCTTCTCGGCATCGGCAGCCAGCACGTCCGGCTTTTCCATCTCGCCGCTATGCGGCTTCAACGGTATGCCGTCGAAGCGCGGGATGACGTGCACATGCAGGTGGTAGACGGTCTGGCCGGAGGCTGGTTCGTTGAACTGCATAATGGTGACACCGTCGGCGGAGAATGCTTTCTTCACCGCCTGAGCTACCTTCTGGACGACGGAAAAAAGCGGAGCCAGGGTGGCTGCATCGGCATCGAGCAGGTTGCGCGACGGCGCGCGCGGCACCACCAGCGTATGCCCCTTGCCTTGTGGCATGACGTCCATGAAGGCGATAACCGCATCGTCCTCGTAGACGCGATGCGAAGGGATCTCTCCACGCAACAGCTTGGCGAAGATGTTGGTATCGTCATAGCTCATGGTGTGCCTCTCGTGGTCTCTCGGCGATGCGGTTATGCGTGCTGAGGTTGCACGAAAACGGCCGGCGGAAAAGCATGTTGCGAAACTATCTCTACCTCATCGTGGCGATCCTGTTCGAGGTGGTCGCTACCACCGCACTCAAGGAGACGCACGGATTCACAAGGCTGGGCCCATCGCTCGTGTCGATCGCCGGATATGCGCTGGCCTTTTATTTCCTGTCATTGCCGTTGCGTGCGATGCCGGTCGGTATCGTCTACGCTTTATGGTGTGCCGCCGGCATCGTTTTGATTACCGCCATCGGCTGGATCTGGTTCCGGCAGGCGCTCGACATGCCGGCTCTGGCCGGTATCGGCCTTATCATGGCCGGGGTGGTGGTGATCAATCTGTTTTCAAAGACCGTGGTGCATTGAGACAGGGTTCATCAGCTGCCGGCTCGCTTTTGCGGAAGGGCGTGTGCTCGGTCAGATAGTCGGCCATCGCCGCTACCTCGCGGCGTTCGCGGGCAAGATAATCGGCAACGGCACGCCTGAGACCAGGATGGGCAATGTAATGTGCGGAATGCACTGTCACCGGCCGGTAGCCGCGCGCCAATTTGTGCTCGCCTTGTGCTCCGGCCTCGACCACTTTCAATTTCTTCTCGATCGCGAAGTCGATCGCCTGATGATAGCAGACCTCGAAATGCAGAAAGGGATGGTCCTCGATGCAGCCCCAGTTTCGGCCATAAAGTGTGTCTGAGCCAATGAAGTTGATGGCGCCGGCGATATAACGGCCATTGCGTTTGGCCATCACCAGCAAAATGTCGTCGGCCATCCGCTCGCCGATCAGCGAGAAGAAGCGACGGTTGAGGTAAGGCCGGCCCCATTTGCGGCTGCCCGTGTCCATATAGAAGGCAAAAAAGTCGTCCCAGGCGCGCTCGCTGATATCCTTGCCCGTGAGCCGGTCGATGGTGATCCCTGCGCCAAGCGCCTCACGGCGTTCTTTCTTCAGCGCCTTGCGTTTTCGGGATGCCAGAGTGGCCAGAAAATCATCATAGTCGCCATAGGCTTCATTGAAGAAGTGAAACTGCTGGTCGGTCCTGTGCAGGAAGCCGGCAGCCTGTAGCGTGGCGATATCGTCCTCGTCGGCAAAGGTGACATGGGCCGATGACACCCCGAGCTGGTCGGTGACCAGTTTCAGCCCAGCCGCCAGTCCGGCTTTCACGGTGCCGGCATTTTCGTTCCCGGTACTCAGCAAACGGGGGCCCGTCGCCGGAGTGAACGGTACGGAACATTGCAGCTTGGGATAATAGCGACCGCCGGCTCGCTCGAAGGCATCAGCCCAGCCATGATCGAAAACGTACTCGCCCTGGCTGTGCGATTTTACATAGGAAGGGATGGCACCAAGCAATTTCCCTTCGGCCGATTCCAGCCTCAGATGGTGACCCTGCCAGCCCGTTCGCGAGATTGCGCAGCCGGATTCTTCCAGGGAGCTCAGAAAATCAAACGAGATGAAGGGATTATAGCCGGTTTCCGATGTTCTTGTCGTGCCGCCGAAGCTTGCCCATTCCTCGCTGGTAAAGGCGTTTATGCTGGCGGCTATGCGCACGGCATAGCCTGCCTCGTCCTGTTCCTTCACGTCTTCGCCATGGTCCATGGCCTGTTACTTATGGTCCATTGAGGCGGGTGCAAGATGGCGTCATGCAACCCGTATGTGATCGGGTTCGAATCCTTCGAATGTCATCTGGTCGGCATATTTGAAAGTGAGGTCGATTGCCGGCTGATCACGGATGGTCCAGGTGATGACCGGCATGCCGAGCTTTTCACGCACGAAGGAAACAAAACGGTTGGGCAGGTCGCCTGCAGCATAGGACGTGAAGGCAATGCCGTGCGCCAGCATGGAGAAATGCGCTTCGATCTCGTGGCTGCCGGTGCCGTAGGCAGTCAAGCCGCCGGGAATGCCCGGCGCCTCGGTTTCGAACTCGCGGATCAGCCAGTGGTCGAAGGACATGATCGCGACCTGGCCGTCATAACGCTTCAGCAAGCGTCCGACGGCCTTGACCAGGCCAGCGTCGTGGCCGGGCGTACCTTTGATTTCGACGATAAGCGGCACGCGACCGTCGACGAGATCCAGCAACTCGCGCAGTGTGGGAGGATGATCTTCGGTGCCCCCGACGCGCAGTTGAGCCATCTCAGAGGCGGTACGCTGCCATACGAACCCTTCCGTGCCGGTCAGCCGGCGAAGATCGTCGTCATGGATGACGACAGGCACGCCATCGGCGGTCAGATGCACGTCGCATTCGATGGCATAACCGCGCTCGATAGCGGCGGAGAAGGCGGAAAGCGTGTTCTCCCAGCACTTATCGTTGAGGTCGTGAAAGCCGCGATGCGCGATAGGACGGGCGGTCAGCCAGGATATGTCGGTCATGACAGGCCTATTCGACTTCCAGGATCGCTTCGATCTCGACGGGTGCGTTGAGCGGCAGGGAGGCGCTCCCAACCGCAGAGCGGGCATGTTTGCCCTTTTCGCCGAGCACGGCGGCCAGAAGATCCGAGGCGCCGTTGGCGACAAGATGCTGTTCGACGAAATCGGGCGCCGACGCGACAAAGACAGTGATCTTGACCACCCGGCGGATCTTTTCGAGATCGCCGAGGGCGGCCCTTGCCTGAGCCAGGATATTGACCGCACAATATTTGGCGGCTTCCTGCCCAACTGCAACATCGACATCGCGACCGAGAAGGCCGGTGGACGTGAGCTTGCCGTCCCTCAACGGCAACTGCCCGGAGGTCAGCAGCAAATTGCCGGTCCGGGAAAAAGCGACGTAATTCGCGACCGGTGCTGCAGGTGTCGGCAAGGTGATGCCGAGGTCGCTTAGCCGCTTTTCGATTGTCTCGCCCATGGTAATTCCTTATTGCTGGGAGGTGTCGCGTTGGTTGGGTTGGAAACTGCATTGTTTGACACGCTTCCGCCACGACTTTTTGTGATGTGGATTATCTTTCTGCGGCTCTGCGGGAGCTGCGACGACCGGAGCTGCCCATGCGCGTGACGCGCCTTCTCGCCAGTGCTTTCCTTGTCTCTGCCGCTCTGCCTGCCTTGCCGGTCCTGGCCGCGCCGATGTTGCAGCCGCACCGTGCCGTCTATGATCTCGCACTGGAAAAGGCTTCCGACCGATCCGGTATCACCGGCTTGTCGGGGCGGATGGTCTACGAATTCAACGGTTCGCCTTGTGAGGGCTACACCGTGAAGTTCCGGTTCGTGACGCAGATCGCCACGAGTGACAACAACACGCGCCTCACCGATCAACAGACGACGACTTTCGAGGATGCGCAGGGCAAAACGTTTTCCTTTGTCACGAAGTCCTTTGTCGACCAGTCGATGGACAAGGAAGTGAAGGGCACTGCGACTAAGGAGCCCCAGGACCTCAAGGTGGAATTGGACAAGCCGGAAAAGAAGACGCTGGAGCTCACGGCGACACAGTTTCCGACACAACATCTGGTCGAACTGATCGGCAAGGCCGAGAAGGGCGAGACTTTCTACGAGACCAGCCTTTATGACGGCTCCGATACGGCCGACAAGGTGATGACGACGACCGTCGTGGTTGGAAAGGCCGCCGAGGCGGTGAAGGATGATCCAGAGCTGTCGGTCCTCGCAAAGCTGAGCAAGGACAAGTATTGGCCGGTCGACATCGCGTATTTCGATCAGACCGACAAAGCGAGCGGCGAGGAACTGCCATCCTACCGTATCTCCTTCAAATTGCACGAGAACGGGCTGACACGGGATCTCACCATGGACTATGGCGACTTCTCGATGACCGGCAAGCTGGTCAACCTGTCGCTGTTCGACACGCCACAGAAGCCCTGCAAGCAGTAGCGCGCTGCTGCAGGCGCCATGGCGATCTATGTTGATGCGGCGATCTGGAAATGGGCTGGCCATCGCTGGTGCCATCTCCTCGCCGATGAGATCGAGGAATTGCATGGTTTCGCCGCCCAGCTCGGCGTGAAGCGTTCTTCCTATCAGGGGCCACCGAAGACATCGGCGCCGCATTACGATATTACCGGCTTTGAACGCGACCGCGCGGTGCGGCTTGGCGCCATCGAATGCAGCCGCGAGGAAATCGTCGCCGTATTCCGGCGTGTCCGTGTCAAGAACGGGAAGGTGAGGATATGACGCTGGCTGACTTTCTTGCCTATAGCACTGCGGTCGTATTGGCAGCGATGACGCCCGGGCCGGCGATGTTTGCGGTGATTACCAACGGTGTGTCGCGTGGTTTTGCGCGCGCGTTTACCGCTGGTCTGGGAGTGGCGGCCGGCGATGCGGTTCTGGTCACGATGGCGCTGCTTGGTCTGGTCACTCTGGTGCAAACGTTTGAATGGATCTTCCTGGTCCTTAAATATGCCGGCGCCGCTTACCTGATCTATCTTGGCGTTAAGATGTGGCGCTCCGCGGCGGCTCAGGCGGAAGATGGTGGCAAGGGCGAGGTTCGTCCGCTCCTTCGTGCTTGGCGCGTCGATCGCACTCGGCAATCCCAAGGCGATCCTGTTTCACGCCTCGATCATGCCGTTGATCCTGGATCTCAACGCGATGACCTTCGCTGACGGCCTTGTGGTGGTTGCAGTCGTGGTTTCGGCGAACATTCTAACGATGGGGGTGTACGCGGCGCTTTCGGGGCGTGCTTCGCGTCGGTTCCGCGTGCCGTCACGGATGCGGTTGATGAACCGCGTAGCCGGTGGCGCCATGATCGGCACGGGAGCGTTCATCGCGGCGCGGTAGTGAACACACAGCCAGGAGGCTTGCTTTTGCGCTGCAACACCGGTATAGGCGCGACCATTCCACACACGGGCTTTGGTGTCTGTCCGGGAGAAATCCGGCTGAAACCTCCGGTGGCGGCTCAGGCAAACCCCGAAAAGCAATGCGCTTTCGACCCGGTTTTCCAGAAACCGTCAAATGTCCGTGGAGGTCAACCGGAAAGGAACTAGACAATGGCATTGCCAGATTTCAGCATGCGCCAGCTTCTTGAGGCTGGTGCTCACTTCGGCCACCAGACCCACCGCTGGAACCCGAAGATGGCGCCCTACATCTACGGCGCTCGCAACAATATCCACATCATCGACCTGTCGCAGACCGTGCCGCTGTTGCACCAGGCGCTGAAGCAGGTTTCCGACGTGGTAGCGCGCGGCGGTCGCGTGCTGTTCGTCGGCACCAAGCGCCAGGCTTCCGACATCGTCGCCGACGCTGCGCAGCGCTCCGCACAGTATTACGTCAATTCGCGTTGGCTGGGCGGCATGCTCACCAACTGGAAGACGATCTCGAACTCGATCCAGCGTCTGCGCAAGCTTGACGACCTGCTCTCCGGCGGTGAAGCCCAGGGCTTCACCAAGAAGGAGCGCCTGAACCTCGATCGTGAGCGCGAGAAGCTGAACAAGGCTCTCGGTGGCATCAAGGACATGGGCTCGACCCCGGACCTGATGTTCGTGATCGACACCAACAAGGAAGCGAACGCCATTCTCGAGGCCAAGCGCCTCGGTATTCCGGTGGTCGCGATCATCGATTCGAACTGCGATCCGGACAAGATCGACTTCCCGATCCCAGGCAACGATGACGCTGCTCGCGCCATCCAGCTCTACTGCGACCTGATCGCCAAGGCTGCTATCGACGGCATCGCCCGTCAGCAGGGCGCGCTGGGCGTTGACATCGGCGCCGCTGCTGAAGCTCCGGTCGAGCCGGTCCTCGGCGAGACCCCGGCCGGCGAAACCCCGGAAGCATAAGGCATTTTGCAGCCAGGTGGCATCACTTGGCATCGAGCAAACGCTCCAAGTCGAAGGCCGCCTCAGGCCTTCATCAATTTCATATCTTGGCGCGCTAAGCGCCTGAACGCGGCGCATCATCGAAGAATCGATGGTGCGCCAGCCTATTGCGAAACAAAGAGGCGACAATGAGCATTTCAGCAGCACAGGTCAAAGAACTGCGCGACCTCACCGGCGCGGGCATGATGGACTGCAAGGCGGCCCTGGCCGAAACCAACGGCGATATGGAAGCGGCTGTCGACTGGTTGCGCGCGAAGGGCATCGCCAAAGCTGACAAGAAGGCCGGCCGTACGGCTGCCGAAGGTCTGATCGCTGTCGACGCGGGCGTGCGCGAAGCCGCGATCGTCGAAGTCAACTCCGAGACGGACTTCGTTGCCCGCAACGATGCCTTCCAGGAGATCGTGGCTAATGTCGCCAAGGTTGCCTTGGCCTATGGCAAGACCGAGGCCGTTGCCGCTGCCAAATATCCGGGTTCCGACAAGAGCGTCACCGACACCATCAAGGACGCCGTTGGCACCATCGGCGAAAACCTCGGCTTCCGTCGTTCCGACAAGCTGACAGTCTCTGAGGGCGCGGTCGCGACCTACATCCACAACGCGGTTGCCGACAATCTCGGCAAGCTCGGCGTACTGGTTGCCATCGAGACCACGGGCGACGCGCACAAGGCCAGCGCTTTCGCGCGCCAGGTTGCCATGCATGTTGCGGCCACCAACCCTCTGTCGCTCGACGTCGACGCGCTGGATCAGGCAGCTGTCGAGCGTGAGCGTGCGATCTTCTCCGAGCAGGCACGCGCTTCCGGAAAGCCGGAAAACGTTATCGAGAAGATGATCGAAGGTCGCCTGCGCAAGTTCTACGAGGAAGTCGTGCTGCTGAAGCAGGCCTTCGTGCTCAACCCCGACCTGACGGTCGAGCAGGCCCTGAAGGCCGCAGAGAAGGAAATCGGCGCTCCGGCCAAGATCTCCGCTTACCTGCGCTTTGCGCTTGGCGAAGGCATCGAGAAAGAAGAGAGCGATTTCGCAGCCGAGGTTGCGGCCGCGGTCAAGAAGTAATCTTCGGTCCTCTTTCTAGGTCATCGATCGGCCGGGTGTCCGCAAGGGTGCCCGGCCGATTTCTTGTGCGGTGTCGATGAACGCTCGCAGCTTTGGGGCCATCGAGGCGCGGCGCGGGAAATAGAGGAAGAGGCCGGGTTCTTCGACCGACGTTTCAGGCAAGACCTCGATCAGCCGGCCCGCGGCGATGTCGGCGCGCAGAAGCGGCTCGAAAGCGTAAGCCAAGCCGATGCCTGCAAGGGCGAGATCGCGAGCCGACATCGGTTCCGTCACGATGCTTGTGCCGCGGGTAGCCACGCTGACATCCTTGCCGCCGTCGGAGAGATCCCAGCGGTAGAGTGCGCCGGACCGCAAGAGCCGGTAACCGATACAGTTGTGATTGGCGAGGTCACTCAGGCTTTTCGGCTTGCCATGGCGTCCAATATAGTCCGCAGACGCAACGATTGCGGTGCGGAACGGCGGTGTCAGGCGCACGGTGACCATATCCTGCGCGATCATTTCGCCCAGCCGCACGCCCGCATCGAAACCTTCACCGACAATGTCGGTCAATCGCTCGTCGGTGAAGATCTCGACCGTGACATCGGGATACCGTTCCGCCATGGCAGACAACACCGGCAGCAATGCAAGCGTGAAGGCTACGCGCGAGGTGTTAAGCCGCAGCAGACCGCTCGCACGTCCCTTGACGGCACGGATGCGCTCCATGCGTTCGGCAATATCTTCCAGCGCCGGTTCGGCTGTGGCGACCAATGCGTGGCCTGCTTCCGTCAGTGCAACCGAGCGCGTGGTACGGGCAAACAGCGGCTGCCCGATCCGCTCCTCGACCAGTCGCACCGCGTGACTGACCGCCGAAGGGCTCATGCCAAGTTCCGCAGCCGCGAGCGCAAAGCTCCCGCGTCGGGCCACGGCAACGATAACAGGCAGGTGGCTTAGCAGATCGCGATCCATTCATGAATGATATCACATAATGCGTGCTAATAAAGCGATGTTATCAATCACTCGCCGAGCCCCCATCTTGAGCGCGAACAATCAAGCGGGAGCTGGTGATGTCGACACAGTTCGAAGGAAAGATCGCGATCGTGACCGGGAGTTCGCGCGGCATCGGTCGCGCGATCGCGGAACGGCTGGCTGATGGCGGCGCTGCGGTGGTCATTAACTACCTCGAGAATGAAAATCGCGCGCGAGAGGTCGTTGCCGGGATCGAAGCGCGTGGCGGAAAGGCAATCGCGGTTCGAGCCGATGTATCAAAGCTCGTCGATATCCGGCGGCTGTTCGATCAGGCAGAGGCGCTGCTCGGAAAGCCGGACATCGTCGTGGCCAATGCCGCCACAGCGATCGTCAAGCCGCTCGTCGACAGTAGGAAGAAGACTACGACCGTGTCTTCGACACGAACACCAAGGGTGTTTTCTTCATTCTGCAGGAAGCTGCGAAACGGCTGCATGATGGTGGGCGCATCATCGTCACATCGACCGGCGGTACAAAAATGTTCTTCGGCCAGACCTCGCTCTATCTCGGCAGCAAGGGCGCGGTGGAGCAGTTCGTGCGCGTGCTGTCGCGCGAGTTGGGCCCACGAAACATCACTGTAAATGCCCTCTCGCCTGGCTTCACAGACACTGAGCTCTTGCCGGATCGGGATCGTGCCGTCGCGGCTGGCCTGTCTGCCTTCGACCGTATTGGCACCCCGCACGAAGTTGCCGAGGTCGCTGCTTTTCTGGCCAGTGAAGCTGCGGGCTGGGTGACGGGCCAGAATGTCGGCGCGGGCGGTGGCGTTTTCTAAGCTCCCACTCCCAACGACAATCCCCCTCTCGGTCTTCAAAGGAGAACGACGATGAACGTTTTGACGCGTCTTGCGCTCTATGCTGCCGTAGCCGCCGCTCCGGGTGCGAACGGCAGTGCTTCAGCAACGGAAGCTTTGAATCCGGCGTTGCAGAGATTTATCGACGAACGGGCTTTGATCCGCATCGTCGACCAGATCGATCGCGCCGTCGACGCACGAGACTGGAATCGAGCGCGCGGTTATTTCGCCGACCGCGTGCGCGTCGATTTCAGCTCGCTCAGCGGCCAGCCCGAAACGACGATCCCGGCTGACGATCTGATCGCCGCATGGGCCGGGAATCTGAAGGGCAGCAAAACCAGCCTGCATCTGCGCACCAACCACGACGTTGCCATCGACGGCGACCAGGCCACGGTAAGATCGAACGGTTATGCCTGGAACCGCATGGAGGGCAATGGCGAACCTCTGTGGGAGGTGTGGGGTACCTATTCGGCCGAGATGGTGCGCATCGGCGATGGCTGGAAGGTCGATGCCTTCGCTTTCCACAAGACGCATGAGCGCGGCAACGACTGGGTGAAGACCACGCCGGGTCGATGAGCCGCGCCGTCCAACTCTCAAAACCAGTTCGACTTCAGGAGACTTTAATGACCATGGTCTACTACACCCTTGGCAATAGCGGCCTCAAAGTGAGCCGGCTTGCGCTTGGCGCCATGACCTTCGGCACCGAATGGGGCTGGGGTGCCGACAAAGCAGCGGCGCGGGCGCTGTTCGACGCCTATGTCGACGCCGGCGGCAATTTCTTCGACACGGCAGACGCCTATACGGGCGGTACCTCCGAGACCTGGCTTGGCGAATTCGTCGCTGAGAAGGGATTGCGGGACAGGGCAGTGATTTCCACCAAATTCAGCATGAATCTGGAAGGGCCGGACCCCAACACCGGCGGCAACGGCCGCAAAAATATCGTGCGGGCACTCGATGCCTCGTTGAAGCGGCTGGGTACCGACTATGTCGATCTCTATATCCTGCACTGCTGGGATCGGCTGACGCCACCGGAAGAAGTCATGCGCACGCTCGATGACCTGGTCCGCGTCGGTAAAGTTCGTCATGTCGGTCTATCCGACGTGCCAGCTTGGTATGCGAGCCGCGCGCAGGCGGTTGCCGAATTCCGCGGCTATGAGCCGGTCTCAACGCTGCAACTCGAATACTCCCTGGTCGAGCGCAATATCGAGCACGAATTCGTGCCGTTCGGCACGCGGCATGGTGCGGGCATCATGGTGTGGAGCCCGCTGGGCAGCGGCTTACTCAGCGGCAAATACCGCGCGGGCGATACACACAGGGCGAGGGGGCGCTTGGAGACGGTGCGCGGTACCACCAATCCCGGATTCTTGAAGTTCAACGAGCGTAATTGGGCGATCGTCGCCGAACTGGAAAAGGTTGCGAGCGAGCTCGGCAAGAGCATGGCACAGGTAGCGTTGAACTGGGTGACGACGCAACCCGGCGTGGCCTCCACCATCATCGGCGCGACCAGGGTCGAGCAACTTTACGACAATCTCGGCGCGTTGGACTTCGAAATCCCGGTCGACCTGCGAGCGAAGCTCGACAAGGTCAGTCGCCCGGCGACGCCTTTCCCGTATTCCTTCTTCGGCTCTGAAATCCAGGGCGGCATCACCGGTGGTGCAACGGTTGGCAGCAAGCCGGCGGGCTACCATCCGGAAGTCCTGGTCGAGGGAACATATGCCGGCGTTAATTGAAGGAATCCTCACAATCCTATCAACAGATACAGTTCACTGAGCAGGGGCGCGGCGTGACATGGCCGCGCCCTTCGTGTATCGGGGGCACACATCGCCAACCCGCGTGGGACAGCGCCGGCCTTGCCCGGGACCATCCCGCGACATGACCCAGGGGATCCAATGACGACCAAACCGCTCTACCGACGTGTCCTGTTGAAAGCGTCGGGCGAGGCGCTGATGGGCGAACAGCATTTCGGCATCGACGTTTCAGTGGTCGACCGCATCGCGTCCGACATCGCCGAAGCAAGGGCGCTCGGCGTCGAAGTGGGCGTGGTCATCGGCGGCGGCAATATCTTCCGCGGTGTCGCGGTCGCTTCCAAGGGCGGTGATCGGGTGACCGGCGACCACATGGGCATGCTGGCAACGATCATCAATTCGCTGGCATTGCGGACCTCCCTCAATAAGATCGGGGTCGATGCTGTGGTGCTTTCGGCGATCGCCATGCCGGAGCTCTGCGAAAGCTTTTCGCAACGCCAGGCCACCGCCTATATGAACCAGGGCAGGGTGGTGATCTTTGCCGGCGGTACCGGCAATCCTTTTTTCACCACCGATTCGGCTGCGGCGCTTCGCGCTGCCGAGATCGGCGCAGACGCGCTGTTCAAAGGTACGCAGGTGGATGGGGTCTATTCTGCCGATCCCAAGAAGGACCCCACTGCAACCCGTTTTGACCGCATAACTCATGCCGAAGTCATCAATAAGGGCCTTTCCATCATGGATACGGCCGCGATTGCGCTTGCACGGGAAAACAACATTCCGATAATCGTCTATTCGATCCACGAAAAGGGCGGTTTCGGCGAGATATTGAAGGGCGGCGGTCACTGCACGGTGGTTGCCGACAGTTGAAACAGGGCGCAGCCCTGATGCAAGAGGTCCGGACAGCGGGCCGGGGAGACGATTATGAGTGGCGACTATAACGATCTTAAGCGGCGCATGGACGGGGCGATCGCTGCCTTCAAGCATGACCTTGCTTCGCTTCGCACGGGGCGTGCGTCGTCCAATCTGCTGGATGCTGTGAACGTCCAGGCCTACGGCTCGGCAATGCCCATCAACCAGGTCGCGACCATCTCGGTTCCGGAGCCGCGTATGATTTCGGTGTCGGTGTGGGACAAATCGATGGTAGGCGCAGTGGATCGTGCCATCCGCGAGTCCAATCTCGGCTTCAACCCGATCGTCGACGGCACCAACCTGCGTATCCCGCTGCCGGAACTCAACGAGCAGCGCCGCAAGGAGCTGGTCAAGATTTCGCACGGCTACGCCGAAAACGCGCGCGTGGCTGCCCGTCACGTGCGTCGAGACGGCATGGACTACCTGAAGAAGGCTGAAAAAGACGGCGATATCAGCGAGGACGATCATCGCAAGGAATCCGACCGCGTGCAGAAGCTGACCGACGAGACGATCAGCACCATCGACCGCATGCTTTCTGAAAAGGAAGCGGAAATCATGCAGGTTTAGACTGGCCACGGCTGGCGCGAAAGCAAACCACATGGCAACGCCCGCGCATGTCGCGATCATCATGGATGGGAATGGACGCTGGGCAAAAGCGCGCGGTCTTCCGCGCGTCGCAGGCCACCGTGCCGGTGTCGAGGCTGTGCGCCGCGCTGTGAAGGCGGCCCCCGATCTCGGCATTTCCTATCTTACCCTTTACGCGTTCTCTTCCGAGAACTGGTCGCGCCCGAAGTCCGAGGTGTCTGACCTGATGGGGCTGCTGAAGCTCTTCATCCGCCGCGATCTCGCCGAATTGCACCAGAACGGCGTGCGCGTACGGATCATCGGCGACCGAGCCGGCCTGCAGCCCGATATTCGCAGCCTTCTCGAAGAGGCTGAGACGCTGACATTGAACAATTCAGCACTCACGCTGGTGATCGCCTTCAATTACGGCAGCCGCGATGAGATCGTTCGCGCAGCGCAGAAGCTGGCCGCCGCTGCAGTGCGAGGCGAAATCGCGCCTGAAGCGATCGATGCGGACAGGTTCGCCGGGCAGCTCGATACGGCCGATATCCCCGACCCGGAACTGGTGATCCGTACCAGCGGCGAACTGAGGTTGTCGAATTTTCTGCTATGGCAGGCCGCCTACAGCGAACTGGTGTTCTTGCCGTGCTACTGGCCGGATTTCAACCGCGAACACCTGGCTGACGCCATCCGTGACTTCGGTGGTCGCGAGCGCCGCTTCGGCGGTCTTGCCGCGCAAGACGTTGCCTCATGAGCGGCACTCTGAGCAATCTTCAGATCCGGGTCATCTCCGCTGTCGTGCTTGGTATTGCCGTGTTGGGTGTGACCTGGTTCGGCGGCTTGCCTTTCCGACTGTTGGCAGCGCTGATTGCAGGCGCGATCTTTTATGAATGGGTGCACATGACCCGTCCGGAGGGGGGAAGCCGTCTCGGTTTTCTGCCCGAAGTGCTCATGCTGGTTTTCATGGGGGTGCTCGTTGCCGGGCTTCCTGCACTGTCGGTGGCTGGTATCCTGGCCCTTCTCGTCGCCATCCTGGCCATCGGTGTGTCGATGCGCGGGGCAGGGCAGTGGGATGTTGCAGGCCTCGCGTATGCCGGGCTTTCCGGTTTTTCTCTAGCCTTTCTTCGCGACGGCGGCTGGTCAGGTCTTGCAGCGGTGCTTTTCCTGTTTGCGGTGGTCTGGGCAACCGACATATTCGCTTACTTTGTCGGCCGAGCGGTCGGTGGCCCGAAGCTCGCACCGGCTATCTCACCCGGTAAAACGCAAAGCGGAGCCTTGGGCGGGGCGATCTTTGGTGTCGTTGCGGGGGTTTTGGTCGCCATGGTTCTCGGCGTGCCCAATCTGATCGTGCTTGGCTTGGTGGCGCTGGCGTTGTCGGTTGTCTCGCAGGCAGGCGACCTTTTCGAATCATGGGTCAAGCGTCGACATGGTGCCAAGGATTCCAGCGCGATTATCCCGGGGCATGGCGGCGTGATGGATCGGGTCGATGGGCTTGTGGCCGCTGCCTTGGCACTTTACTTGATTGGGTGGATGACGGGTTCCGCCGACCATCCCGCGCAGGGGCTATTTCCGGTTTGAAATTCGGTGTGCACTGAGACTGGGTGCCACGGATTTGCCTGGATTCATGTCACATTTGCGCTGCGGACTATCGGCCGGGAACATGAGGACATGAATTGAACGAATTTCTTCCCGCGCTGTTCAGCACTCAGGGCTTTCTGCTCGGTACGCTGGTGCCGTTCCTGTTCGTTCTAACGGTTGTCGTCTTTGTGCATGAGATGGGCCACTATCTGGTCGGCCGCTGGTGCGGCATCGGTGTGCAGGCCTTCTCCATCGGTTTCGGGCCTGAATTGATCGGCTTCACCGACCGCCGCGGTACGCGCTGGAAACTCTGTGCAATTCCACTGGGCGGCTATGTGAAATTCGTCGGCGACATGAATGTCACGTCGAGCCAACCCGGCGAGGAAGAGCTGGACAGACTCTCCGACAGTGAGCGCAAAATCGCCTTCCACACCCAGCCTGTATGGAAACGTGCGGCGACCGTGTTTGCCGGTCCGCTGTTCAACTTTCTCCTGACCATCGCTGTTTTTGCCGTGTTGTTCATGACATTCGGCCGCTCGGTGCTGGAGCCGGCTGTAGCCGAAGTGCGCCCGGGCAGCCCGGCAGCGGAAGCCGGTATTCTTCCGGGAGACCGTTTCGTCAGCGTTGATGGCGCCAAGGTTGAAAGCTTTGCCGACGTGCAACGCCTTGTTTCGGGCCGGGCGGGGGATGCCATCACTTTCGTCATGCTGCGCGACGGCAGGGATGTCAGCGTGGTTGCCACGCCGCAATTGTCCGAACAGGAAGATGCGTTGGGCAATAAGGTCAAGATTGCCGTGATCGGCGTCACCACCAATAAGGAGGTCGGCCAGCCGCGGCACATCACCTATTCCCCGGGCGGAGCGGTCGTTGCGGCTGTGGAGGCGACCGGCCAGATCGTCGAGCGTACCTGGTTGTTCATGAAGCGTTTTGCGGTTGGGCGCGAGGATAAATGCCAATTGGGCGGGCCGGTGAAAATCGCCGGTATGGCAGGGCAGGCGGCCAAGCTTGGTTTTGAATGGCTAGTGCAACTTGCCGCATTGCTGTCTGTCGGGATAGGGATACTCAATCTCCTGCCGATTCCACCGCTGGACGGCGGCCATCTTCTCTTCTACGGGATCGAGGCCGTCATCAGGAGACCGGTGTCGGAGCGGATGATGGAGGCGGTTTATCGTACGGGAATGATTCTCGTGCTGGCATTCATGGGGTTCGTTTTCTGGAACGACCTCTTTGGGTGCTGAAATCATGAAGGAATTTGGCTCTTGGGGTGGCTTTGTTGAGGCGCCGTTTACCATGAGCAGGGATATGAGTGACGCGAAAGCCACGCTGGGAACGGAAGTAAATACAAATTAACCAGAAGCCTTGCGTGTAGGGAAAATCCGGTTAATACGGTACGGGAAAATGACCGCGACGTCCGGTTTTCTCGCCGTGGGGACTACGAGAAAAAGGTTTTAAAGCCCGATGAAGGCAGCATCCAAGTTTCTGAGCGCCGCGTCTGCGGCGGCTTTGTCAGCCGCCCTGGTTGTTCCAGGTTCGCTCGCTGTTCAGTTTGTATCCGTGTCTGCTGCCCATGCGGCCGTGGTGAGCCGTATCGATGTGAATGGCAACACCCGCGTCGATGCCGAGACGATCCGCAACTATGTGAAGATCAAGCCCGGCAAATCGTTCTCGAGTGCCGACATCGACGAAGCCGTCAAGGCTCTGTTCGGCACAGGCCTGTTCTCGGATGTCCGCATCAATCAGGTCGGTTCGGCGCTGGTCATCAGCGTGTCCGAATACCAGGTCGTCAATCAGGTCCTGTTCCAGGGCAACAAGAAGATCAAGGACGCCCAGCTCTCCATGGGCGTGCAGTTGAAGCCGCGTTCGTCCTATTCCCAGGCCGCTGCCGATGCCGACGTCGAGGCGATCAAGGAAGCCTATCGCCGTATCGGGCGTGATGATGCCACGGTCACCAGCCAGATCATGGATCTCGGCGAAAACCGGGTGAATGTCGTCTACAACATCAACGAAGGCGAACGCACCAAGATCGTCTCCGTCAATTTCGTGGGCAACAAGGCATTCTCGAGCCGCCGCCTGACCGATGTCATCGGCACCAAGAAGTCGAGCTGGCTGTCGTTCATCCTGCGCGACGACGTGTTCGATCCGGACAAGTTGAAGGCCGACGAGGAGCTGCTGCGCCGCTTCTACTACAACCGCGGTTATGCCGACTTCCAGGTTGTGTCGGCTACCGGCGACCTCGACAGTGCCAACAATCAGTACACCGTCACCATCACGGTGGACGAGGGTGAGCGTTACGATTTCGGCGATATCAGCGTCGACTCGTCGATCCCGGAAATTGATGCGCAGGCGCTGCAGTCCGTGGTCCAGACCTACAAGGGCGACACCTACAACGCCAAGAAGGTCGAGGATTCGATCATCGCGCTGACCGAGCGGGTTGCCGGCCAAGGGTATGCCTTCGCCCAGGTGACGCCGCGCGGCGACCGCAATTTCGAGAACAAGACCATTTCGGTCACCTACACGATCGATCAGGGCGCCAAGGCCTATATCGAGCGTATCGAAATCCGCGGCAACGTCCGCACCCGCGACTATGTCATTCGCCGCGAATTCGACCTCAGCGAAGGCGATGCCTTCAATCAGGTGCTCGTGCAGCGCGCGAAGAAGCGTCTCGAAGGTCTTGATTATTTCGAGAAGGTCGACATTTCGACCCAGCCAGGGTCCGAGCCGGACCAGGTTGTTCTGGTCGTCGATCTGGTCGAAAAGTCGACCGGTGATTTCTCGGTCGGTGCCGGTTATTCGACCGGTGGCGAAACGCCTGGGCCGTCGGTCATGGGTTCGATCACTGAGCGCAACTTCCTCGGCCGCGGCCAGTTCATCAAGCTGTCCGCCGGTGGTGGTCGTCGGTCGCGCGACTACAGCGTGTCGTTCACCGAGCCGTATTTCCTTGGCCGCCGCATCGCGGCTGGCTTCGACATCTACCGGTCGACGCGTGAATACGATGCCTATGATTCGGAGACGACAGGTGCGACCATCCGTTTCGGCCTGCCGATCACGCAGAACCTGACGACGCAGCTCGCCTACAACATCTCGCAAGAGAAGTATAAGTACGACGATGGCTGCTTCGACGTTAACGGCGTTTTCAACCCGAACCTGTGTAACGTGTCGCTCGCGATCCAGAACGCGATCACCGATCCGCTGACCGGGGAGACGCGCGATGCCTGGATCAAGTCGTCAGTCAGCGGTTCGTTGATCTACAACACCATCGACGACATGAAGAACCCGCACTACGGCATCTACGCCAATGCCGGCGTGGAAGTTGCCGGTCTTGGCGGCGACGCCAAATTCGTCAAGTTGACGGCGCGCGGTTCGATCTACCAAACGCTGTCGGAGGAACTGGATATCGTCGGCCTAGTTTCCGGCGGTGCGGGCCACATCGCCAGCTATGGCGATAAGGAACTGCGTGTGTTCGACATGTTCCAGAACAACGACCGTATGATCCGCGGTTTCGAGTTTAACGGCATTGGTCCGGCTGCGGCGCGTCCGAGCGGCGGCTACGATCACCTTGGCGGGACGACCTACTTCAATGCTTCTGCCGAGGCGCAATTCCCGCTCCCGCTCGTCCCTGAGAGTCTTGGCCTGCGTGGTGCTGTCTTTGCCGATGCCGCGACGCTGTACGGCAATGATGTCTTCGGTGTCGACAAGTCGACGACCGGTTCGAGCCTGCGCGCCTCAGCCGGTATCGGCCTGATGTGGGCGTCACCGTTCGGTCCGTTGCGTATCGACTATGCGGTCCCGCTCAAGAAGGAAGACACGGACGACGTCCAGGAATTCAACTTCGGCATATCGACCCGATTCTGATTTACGAACCGTGGCTGCTTCCGGGTTTTCAGATCCGGACAGCCAGGGTTTGATTTGGCTGGATACCGCTCAGGAATGACCGAACCGGTGTTTTTTGTGCCTTCGCGCCGGTTCACGGTGGCCGAAGTCGCGAATCTAACCGGCTCGGCCGTGCCTAACCCGGCCTACGCCGAAACCGTCATTGAGACGATCGCATCCGCTACCGATACCAATGAAAAGGCGTTGGTCTTCGTCGACGGCAAGCGCAACGTTGCGCTTATGCCGTCGCTCAAGGCTGCCGCTGTTCTGTGCCCGGCGGATATCGCCGACAAGGCTCCCGCTGGCGTCGCCGTCCTGATCAACCCGCGCCCGCAGCAGGCTTTCGCCATGGTGGGGAGGCTGCTCTATCCCGCCGCCTCAACCCCCGTCGCTCTGACCTCGGAAACCGGCGTTTCCAGTCATGCCTTTGTCGATGATACTGCTCATGTCGAGGAGGGCGCCATCGTAGAGGCCGGTGCCGTCATCGGAGCCGGTGCGTCGGTGGGCAGCGGCACCGTCATTGCTCCGAATGCGGTCATCGGACGCCATTGTCAGATCGGTCGTGACGGTTATGTCGGCCCAGGCGCCAGCGTGCAGTACGCATTGGTCGGCAACCGGGTCATTATCCACGGTGGCGCCAGGATCGGACAGGACGGCTTCGGTTTCGCCGGCGGTGCCAAGGGACCGGAACGCATGCCGCAGATCGGCCGCGTAATCATCCAGGATGACGTTGAAATCGGTTCCAACACGACGGTGGATCGTGGCGCCATGGCTGACACGGTGATCGGCGAGGCGACGAAAATCGATAATCTGGTTCAGATCGCGCACAACGTGCGCATCGGACGCGGCTGTATCATCGCTGGCCATTGCGGTCTCTCCGGTTCCGTGACATTAGGCGACTTCGTCATGCTGGGTGGCCGCGTCGGCATTGCCGACCACATCACTGTGGGTGATCGGGTACAGGTGGCCGCATCCTCCGGCTTGATGTATGACATTCCCGCGGGCGAACGCTGGGCCGGCATGCCCGCGCAGCCGATGCGCGATTTCTTCCGGGAGCTCTCGGCGATCCGCGCGTTCACGAAGCATACCAAGGGGGATAAGAATGGCTGATACAGCCGGCTCGACACTCGAGACCGTTGACCTCATCGGGTTGACGAAGATTCTGCCCCATCGTTACCCGTTCCTGATGATCGATCGGATCGTCGATATCGACGGTGACAATTCGGCCATCGGCGTGAAAAACGTCACGATCAACGAACCGCATTTCACCGGCCATTTCCCGGAACACCCGGTAATGCCGGGCGTTCTCATCCTGGAAGCGATGGCGCAGACCGCCGGTGCGATCTGCATTCGCGCCGCCGGAGCCGAAAAGCCATCACTCGTCTATCTATTGACGATTGATGGCGCGAAGTTCCGCAAGCCCGTGGCTCCGGGCGACCAGTTGTTCATCCATGTGCGCAAGCTTAAAAAGCGCGGCAATCTTTTGAAGTACGCCTGCGAGGGCAAGGTTGATGGCGTGGTCGTCGCCGAAGCCGAGGTTCAGGCGATGATGGTCGAAAACGAACGGCCATAAGCTCGGATATCTATGACAATCGAGACGTTTATTCACCCCGCAGCCGTTGTCGAATCTGGCGCCCAGATCGGCGTGGGCGCCCGTATCGGCCCATTCTGCCATGTCGGTGCGGAAGCCGTCCTCGGCGACAATGTCGAACTCGTAAGCCATGTCTCCGTATTGGGGGCTACCACGATCGGTTCCGGAACTAAAGTATGGCCGATGTCGGTGCTTGGCGGGCCGCCGCAGAACACCAAGCACAAGGGCGGGCGCACGACACTGGTCATCGGCGCCAATTGCACAATTCGTGAAAATGTCACGATGCATCTCGGTACCGACAATAGCCGTGGTGAGACCACAATCGGTGATAACGGCAATTTCCTTGCCTACGCACACGTCGGGCATGATTCCGTGGTGGGTAAGAACGCAACCTTCGCCAATGGCGCGACGCTCGGTGGCCACTGCGAGATCGGCGACAACGTCTATATCGGCGGCTTGAGTGCCGTTCATCAGTTCGTGCGTGTCGGCGACAATGCCTTTCTGGCAGGTTGTTCAGCCTTTGTCGGTGATGTCATTCCTTACGCTATCGCCATGGGAAACCGTGCCAGCCTGCGTGGTCTGAATATCGTCGGCCTGAAGCGTGCTGGCCTGCCGCGCTCCGAAATCTATCTGTTGCGCCGTGCATACCGCATGATCTTCGACCGCACCCGCACCGTGGGTGAGAATCTGGAATTGGCGAGGGCCGAGTTCTCCGGTTCGCCGGCAGCGATGAAGATCATCGATTTCATGACCAGCCGCGGAAAGCGGCACTATGCCGTGCCGCCGCTGAAAGGCGGGGCCGATGACGACGCCGACGACGAAGGCTGAGGGCGCCGGCCGCCTTCAGCTCCCACCCGGCAGCAAGGTCGGCATCATCGCTGGCGGTGGCAAGCTTCCGATCGACGTCGCCAATGGGCTGACCGATCAGGGGCACAAGCCATTCATCCTGATGGTGCAGGGCGAAGCCTTGCCGGAAAGCCAACTCGGACAGTTTGAGCACGAGGTGCTTTCGCTTGAGAGCATTGGTTCGCTGGTGGGTATCCTGAAGCGCCGAGGTGTGACGCACATTGTTTTGGCAGGCGAAATCAAACGCCGGCCGAGACTGGGTGCCATGCGCTTCAACCTCGGCCTGTTATCCATTGTTCCGCTTGTGATTTCGGCGCTGGCGCGCGGCGACGATGGGTTGCTCAAAGTTGTCGTCCGCGGGCTGGAGGCGCGTGGCTTCACCGTGGTCGGCGCGCATCAGATCGTGCCGACTTTGACCGCAGGCGAAGGAACCTTGACGCGTCTTGCGCCTTCCAAGGCCGACTGGAAGGACATCAAGGCTGCGCACGAAGCTGCGATCGCCATTGGCGTGCTCGACATCGGCCAAGGTGCAGTGGCAATCGGCGGTCGTGCGATCGCGCTTGAAGGTATTGAGGGCACCGATGGCCTGCTGGCGCGCGTGAAGGACTTACGCGGCCATGGCAGGCTGGCCGGCAAGACTGGCGGCGCGCTGGTCAAATGTGCCAAGCCGGATCAGGAACTGAGGGTCGACTTGCCTTCTATCGGCGTACAGACCGTTGAGGGTGCGCACGCGGCCGGTCTTGCCGGCATCGCGGTTGAAGCGGGCCGGTCGCTGATTCTGGACAGCGCTACGGTTATCTCCCGGGCCGATGCTCTTGGCCTGTTCGTGATCGGCTTGCCGGCGAAGGAGCACGTATGACGTCCGAGCCGCTCAAGGTCGCCATTGTTGCGGGCGAGGAATCCGGTGATCTGCTCGGTGCCGACCTGATAGCCGCGCTGAGAGTCAAAACCGGGCGAGAGATCCAGTTGATCGGCCTGGGTGGACGCCATCTTCAGGTGCTGGGCCTCAATCCGCCCTTTGATGCCAGCGAGATCGCCCTGATGGGCTTCAGCGCGGTGCTTGCTGGCCTGCCGCGTCTGATAAGCCGCATCAACCAGATCACCAAGCTGATAACGGCTGAAAAACCGGACTGCCTGATCACCATCGATAGCCCCGATTTTTCACTGCGTGTAGCGAAGAAGGTGCGCGCGGCAAACCCGGAAATTCCTATCATACATTATGTCTGTCCGAGCGTGTGGGCTTGGCGGCCGGGTAGGGCGCCGGCGATGCGGCCTTACGTCGATCATATCCTATGCATCCTGCCGTTTGAATCGCGGGAGCTGGAGAGGCTTGGTGGGCCCCAAGGTACTTATGTCGGGCACAGGCTGAGCCATGACGCAGGGGTGTTGCACGCAGCAGCCGAGCAGGCTGCACCCCGCAACCTTGGCGAAGACAGAGAAAAGACGCTGCTGCTCTTGCCGGGCTCTCGACGGGGCGAGGTAAGAAAGCTGCTCGAACCATTTGGAGAAACTGTCTCCGTACTTGCCGGGCGCGGTCATAGAATGCGGCTGCTCCTGCCCACCGTGCCGCATGTCGCGGAATTTGTGCGAACGACCATTTCCTCCTGGCCGCAACAGCCGGAAATCATCCTGGATCCAGCACGCAAATGGCAGGCATTCGGGGAAGCTGACGCGGCGCTGATTGCATCAGGCACGGTGTCGCTGGAGCTGGCTTTGTCAGGGGTGCCTATGGTGTCCACCTACAAGCTCGATCCGGTGGCAAAGCTGCTGCAGAAGCTCATCACAACCTGGTCTGCGTTGTTGCCGAATCTTATCGCTGACCGGGCGCTGGTGACTGAATTCTACGACATCTATGTGCGGCCGCAGAACCTTGCTCGCCAAGTCGAAGCCTTGTGGTCGGATAGCGGTCTGCGTGCCTGGCAAAAGGATGGTTTCGCCGAAGTACGGCGCCGTATGGCAACGGATCGTCCGGCAGGTGAAATCGCCGCGGGGGTAGTGATGGCGGAGATAGATAAGCGCCGATAACCTGGCTTACGCTTGCGGAACTGCCGGGCCGTTTACGAAGTTCTGCCTCCGGCCCCGGGGCTGCGCCTTGACCGGGTCCCGAATGCATCCAACATCGCCGTATGCTCCGCGAGACGAAGAAACGACCGAAGATACGCGTGCTATCCTGCCAGGCTTCCGTCAGGAGGGACTAGACTCAAGAAAAAGCCGGCCTTTTGCGGCCGGCTGTTTGAATTGCTTGTGATCGAACCCGATTACTTGTCTTTGCCGAGAGCAGCGTCGACGCTCCACACGCCTGGACCGGCTGCGGCAATGAAAAGAAACACAAAGCAGAACAGCATGGCGGCTTCACCCCCATTGAGCACTGGGAAGAATCCCTGTGGTGCGTGCGCCATAAAATAGGCGAACGCCATCAGGCCGGAGAGAATGAAGGCAACAGGGCGCGAAAACAGGCCAATGATCAGCAACAAGCCGCCAACGATCTCGAGCACGGCAGCCGTCGTCGTGAGGCCGTTGAGGGGATAGGGGAACGGGGCCGGCCAGCCGAGCAGCTTCATCGTACCATGGGTTAAGAACGTTCCCGCAGTGACGATGCGCAGAATGCTGAGCAGCTGTGGTGTCCAGCGCTGCAGAAAGCCAAATTGCATAATATCCCTCAATGTCTTGGTTGAATGGTTCGAGTGATTTCAAATGCAGCGTGTGCTGCCTCCCCGCACCTAGCGGGGAATTGCGACAGAGACCACTGGCGACTGGTCAAATGGCAGGCCTTGCAAATCAACAGTAGTTGAGAATGGCGTGATGTCTTCTGTCTTTGTTGCGAGGCAGGAAATGTTCCTTTTCCCTTCCAGAACAACGAAAACCGCCCCTGACGCGGCTGCGGCAGGGGCGGTGGCATGTAGCCGGCGTGTGAGCGCTCAGCGCTTGGCGATGGGCACATAGTCGCGCTCGGGTGCGCCGGTGTAGAGCTGACGCGGGCGGCCGATCTTCTGATGCGGATCCTCGATCATCTCCTTCCACTGCGCGATCCAGCCGACCGTACGTGCAACGGCAAACAGCACGGTGAACATCGTGGTGGGGAAGCCGAGCGCCTTCAGGGTGATGCCCGAATAGAAGTCGATATTTGGATAGAGCTTCTTCTCGATGAAGTAGTCATCGTGCAGTGCGATCTTCTCGAGTTCCATGGCAACGTCGAGGATCGGATCATCCTTGATGCCGAGTTCACCCAACACCTCATGCGTGGTCTTCTGCATGATCTTGGCGCGCGGATCGTAATTCTTGTAAACGCGATGACCGAAGCCCATCAAACGGAACGGATCGTTCTTGTCCTTGGCGCGAGCGATGTATTCGGGAATGCGGTCAACGCTGCCGATTTCAGACAGCATGTTGAGTGCAGCTTCGTTGGCGCCGCCATGGGCCGGGCCCCAGAGACAGGCGATGCCGGCGGCGATGCAGGCGAAGGGATTGGCGCCCGAGGAACCCGCCAGCCGCACCGTCGAGGTCGACGCATTCTGCTCGTGGTCGGCGTGCAGGATGAAGATGCGCTCCATGGCGCGCGCCAACACTGGATTGACCTTGTATTCCTCGCAGGGCACCGCAAAGCACATATGCAGGAAGTTGGCGGCGAAATTCAGCTCGTTCTTCGGGTAAACGAAAGGCTGGCCGATATGGTATTTGTAGGCCATGGCCGCGATCGTGGGCATCTTCGCGATCAACCGCACCGAGGCGACCATGCGCTGGTAGGGATCGGAAATGTCGGTCGAGTCGTGATAGAAGGCCGACAGCGCGCCAACCACGCCGCACATCACCGCCATCGGGTGCGCGTCGCGGCGGAAGCCGGTGAAGAACCGGGTCATCTGCTCATGCACCATGGTGTGGCGCGTGACGCGGTAGTCGAAATCGTCCTTCTGGGCTTTGGTCGGCAGCTCGCCGTAAAGCAGCAGGTAGCAGACTTCCAGGAAATCGCCGTGTTCGGCGAGTTGGTCGATCGGATAGCCGCGATGCAGAAGGACGCCGGCGTCGCCGTCGATATAGGTGATGCCGGATTCACAGCTTGCCGTCGACGTGAAGCCAGGGTCATAGGTGAAGGCGCCGGTGGTTGCATAAAGCGCACCGATGTCGACCACATCCGGCCCGACCGAACCGCTTCGGACCTTGAACTCATGCGTCTTGCCGCCGAGTTCCAGTTTTGCCGTCTGTCCGGTCATCGCAAACTCCTTCTTGTTCGCTTGTCTGCAAGCCACGACGATCCGCTACGCGGAACGCCACAAGCCCTTGAAATGCACGAGATTACAGCCGCCGGGATAATTAGGGCTGATTGATCCGGCGGCAATGTTGCACCGCAAAAGAAACCTTTCAATGCTAAAGTTCTTGGACCAGAACTCCTAATCGATTTGATCTGCGATGCGAGCAAGACTTTCGTCGCGACCAAGCACTGCAAGCACATCGAATACGCCCGGCGACGTGCTGCGGCCCGTCAGCGCGGCACGCAGAGGCTGCGCTACCTTGCCCAGCTTGACTCCTGCGGTTTCGGCGTAGGCGCGCACGGCGGCTTCCGTGGTCTCGGCAGTCCACTCGTTGAGCGCATGGAAATGTCCAAGCACTCCCTTCAGAACAGCTTTGGCGTCGGCATCGAGCAATGATGCGGCCTTTTCATCCAACTGCAGCGGGCGATCTGCCGCGATGAAGTAAAGGCTATCGGCGAGTTCGACCAGTGTCTTGGCGCGCTCTTTCAGGCCGGGCATGGCCTGCAGGGCCTTCGCCTTTTTCTTTTCGTCTAACTGGAGGGCAAGCGCCTCGCCATTCGGCAGATGCGGCAGGGTTTCGAAAAACACCTTGGTTAGCGCAGTGTCGTCCATACCACGCATGTGGACGCCGTTCAGCGCCTCGAGCTTGGCGAAATCAAACCGGGCAGCGCCCTTGTTGACATCGACGATGTCGAACCAGGACACCATCTGTTCGATAGACATAACCTCATCGTCGCCATGGCTCCACCCAAGGCGGGCCAGGTAGTTGAGCAGAGCCTCCGGCAGATAACCCATTGCGCGATAGGCCTCGACACCGAGCGCGCCATGACGTTTGGACAGTTTTGCGCCATCAGCACCGTGGATGAGCGGGATGTGCGCCATCTTCGGAACCTGCCAGTTCATCGCGCGATAGATTGCCGTCTGGCGAGCAGCATTAGTCAGGTGGTCATCGCCGCGGATGATATGGGTGACGCCCATATCGTGGTCATCTACCACCACAGCGTGCATGTAGGTCGGCACGCCGTCGGACCGCAGGATGATGAAGTCGTCGAGATCCTTGTTCGGGAAGCGCACTTCGCCCTGTACGAGATCGTCGACGACGGTCTCGCCGTCCCGTGGCACCTTGATACGGATGGCACCCGATAGGCCTTTGGGCGCCTCGGAGGCGTCGCGATCGCGCCAATATCCATTGTAGCGCGGCGGCAAGCCCTGCGCACGTGCGGCCTCGCGCATGGCGTCCAACTCAGCCGGCGTCTCATAGGCATAGTAGGCCTTGCCCAGTCGGACCAATTCTTCAGCGACCTCGCGATGACGTGCTGCCCGCTGGAACTGTGAGACGGCCTCGCCCTCCCAGGTGAGACCGAGCCAAGTCAGTCCGTCAATGATCGCTGCGGTGGCCGCTTCTGTGGAACGCTCGCGGTCGGTGTCCTCGATACGCAACAGCATCTTGCCCCTGGTGTGTTGGGCGTAAAGCCAGTTGAACAAGGCCGTGCGCGCGCCGCCGATGTGCAGATAACCGGTGGGCGAGGGAGCGAAACGGGTGACTACCTGATCGGACATGGAACTCTCGGGAAGGGCGCCAGAAAGCGCGGGCTTTCGTTGTTTGGGCGTTCATGTAGCATAGGAGGTCAGGGGCGCAAGGGGCAGACCCAATGGCTGGAACTGGCCGGGGTGGACAAGGGGGCGCTGATGCCGAACCGGGCATCAGCGAGCGGCTCCTTTTCGCGCCCGAAACGGCCTCCAATGGCACAGCGACTGCGTTGTCTGATCTGCCGCAGGGGGATGCGGCATCGCCTCTCGATGATCTGATCGCTGCGCGCCGACGCATTCGCTCCAGCGCTGAAGTCATATCCTCAAACGATATTTCGTGGCTGCAGAACCACTGGCAAAACCTGCGAAAACAACTGGGCCGGAATCCGCGCGTCCTATTGGCCGCGGCGGTGGCGATGGAACTCGATCGCGGTGTCGCCTTTCTGTTTGCGCCGGTTTTTCTGGCGGCTGGCGCCGTCGTCTATTTTTCCCTCGCCAACGAGCCGGCTTTTCTGCAGCCGCTGATCAGTTGCTGGGTTCTTGCCGTCATCGTTTTCTTCACACGCTCTCGTCGGGCTGCGCATCTCGTTGCAGCCGCGTTGTTTTTCTTCGCGCTGGGCATTCTTGCCGGCAAGGTCGAAACCTGGCGCATGCCTGGCGACTTGCTGGGGGCGCAGGTATCAACGCGAGTTACCGGACGAGTCATCTCAGTCGAGACAATGGCGAGCGGACGCACAAGACTTACGCTTGATGTCATTGCAACCGAGCGGCCAAAGTTACGCTACCAACCGGGCCGTGTGCGGCTCTCGGCGCTGGCGATGTCGGCAGACATCCAAGTGGGAACCGTCGTGTCCGGCTATGCCCGATTGATGCCACCCGCCGGCCCTGTGCGGCCCGGCGGCTATGACTTTTCCTTCGAAAGTTATTTCGATGGCATCGGCGCGACGGGCTTCTTCATGGGGAAGCCGAAACTTGTAGCAACTGAACAGGAAATGGAAGCAACGACGAGCCTGCTGGTGGCGGTCGAGACCGCCCGCCAGGCCATTGCCGATCGAATCCGTGCTTCGATTGGTGGCCCCGAAGGCGAGATCGCCGCAGCATTGATCGTGGGCGTGCGTGCCGGCATCCCGGAGTCCGTCAACGAAGCCATGCGACGCACGGGCATCTACCACATTATCTCGATCTCGGGTCTTCATATGGTGATGGTGGCCGGAACCGTCATGCTGTTGTTGCGTGGCGGTTTTGCTCTGTTCCCCAATTTTTCAGCGCGCCGGCCGGTCAAGAAATACGCCGCTTTCGCAGCCCTTTGTTCGATCGCAGCTTATCTGGCGATCTCGGGCATGGTGGTTGCAGCCGAACGCAGCTTCATCATGCTGGCCGTGATGCTGATCGCGGTGTTGTTCGATCGAGCGGCGCTTTCCATGCGGAATCTGGCGATTTCAGCGGTGATCGTTATCCTGATCGCACCACATGAGGTCGTAGGCCCGTCTTTCCAAATGTCATTTGCCGCGACCGCGGCGCTTATCGGTGCTTATGCCGCGTGGTCGGAGCGCCGCGGTCTGGCTCCGGCAACACCTCCACCGACGCGTTCGTTCATCGGCTTGCTCGTGCACAAATCATTGGTTGCTGTCGCAATGCTGGCGGCCACGTCCATCATCGCCGGCTTGGCTACAGCGCTGTACTCGGTCTGGCATTTTCAACGGGTATCCCCACTCAGTCTGCTGGCCAATCTGGCAGTCATGCCGGTGGTGTCGCTCATCGTCATGCCGGCGGCCGTACTCAGTGCGCTCCTCATGCCGTTTGGCGTGGACTGGGTATTTCTCTATGCGATGGGCAAGGGATTGACCGCCATGATGGCTATCGCCGAATGGATTTCGGCGCGGTCGCCGGTCGACGGGGTGGGACTGGTCTCTACGCAGTCGGTGGTTCTTGTCAGCGCAGCGCTCGCCATTGGCGCGATGGCGACGACCTGGCTCAGATTATTCGCATTGCCGTTTGCGCTTGCCGCTCTGTTGACCATGGGAGATGTCGACACACCTGATGTTCTGATCTCAGAAGACGCGCGTCTTGTCGCATTGCCCATGGGCGACGGTGAACTGGCAGTCAGCCGCGCACGGCCGAACGTATTCATGCTCGACAATTGGCGCCGTGCGCTCGACGCGGAAATCGTGGTTCCGCCAGAGGAAATGACGACAGAGTCAGCGATACCCATCGAAAATGCACTCGACCTGCCGCCCGGCACATCATTTCTATGTAGAGGAGGTCTCTGTTTCGCCAGGCATTCTTCAGGGGCAGTGATCGCAACGGCGACGAAAGCAGGAGTGGCGAGGGCGGCTTGCGCGATTGCCGTGGTCATTGTGATCAACGACGCGACCGCCGCAGATCCTTGCAACGAACCGGCGGTCGTGGTGATAACCAAACAGGATCTCGCTCTTCTCGGCAGCGCGGCAATCAGGTTCGATGCGCCTGCTGATAAGCCGGCTAACGTTCTTTTTGCTCTCGACCACTCCGATCGCCCTTGGCATGCTCAACGCATCTTCACACGCGAGGCACGAGGGCTGCCACCTCGAGAGGAAAAAATGTCCAAATTCAAGGGCCAAGCTAACTAAGTTGAACTAATTGCAGCTCTCTTATAGGCTATTGATAGCCAGCTAAAGAATCGCCTGTCTTTCAATAACGTCGAATAAGCCCAACCAGCTTGCCCTGCACCTTGACCCTGTCTGGCCCAAAAATGCGCGTTTCGTAGGCCGGGTTGGCAGCCTCCAGGGCGATGGAGGCACCTTTGCGGCGGAAGCGCTTCAGCGTGGCTTCCTCTTCGTCGACAAGGGCCACAACGATCTCGCCGGGATTGGCTGTATTGGCGTTGCGGATGATGACGGTGTCGCCATCGAAAATACCCGCCTCAATCATCGAATCGCCTTTGACTTCAAGCGCATAGTGCTCACCACCCGCAATCATATCCGGCGGCACCGAGATCGAATGGGTGCGGTGCTGAATGGCATCGATCGGCACGCCGGCCGCGATGCGGCCCATGACAGGAATCGAAACAGAAGCGACGGCGTCGTCGTCATTGCTGGGCGCCTGCAAGCGCTGCGGCTCCTTAGCGGGACGACCAAGGCTGCCCTGGATAACTGCGGGCGAGAACTTCTTGGCTGCGTTGAGACCAGGGGCGATCGAATCAGGCAACCGCAAAACCTCCAGCGCACGCGCCCGGTTTGGCAGTCGGCGAATAAAGCCGCGTTCCTCCAAAGCCGTGATCAACCGGTGGATGCCGGACTTGGAGGCTAAGTCGAGCGCTTCCTTCATCTCGTCGAATGACGGTGGAATACCGCTTTCTTTGAGCCGTTCGTGGATGAAGAGCAAAAGCTCGTGTTGCTTGCGTGTCAGCATTGCCACCCTCCGTGGAACGGAACAGGAATCAGAAAAACAAACCCGGAACAAACACTATCTGTTCCATTTGTGTTCCGCAACCATTTAAAGTTTAATGAATTTGTTGATGCTTTGTTCAGCTTAACGAAGGGGAGGCTGTTTACAGCCTGGAGTTGAAAGTCAGATCTCTCCCGAACTCCCGCATGACGTCTCGACCTTCAACGCCGGCATAAAGTCGCCGCAAGAAGACCTTAATTAATTTGGGAACGTGCATCCGTCATCGACATTTCTTCTCCGGGCAATCGTGCTTGAAAGGAGAGAACGATGAAAACGCTTCTTCCGGTATATGCCGTTTGCGCAATGCTTGCCGGCGTTGGTGCTTCCTATGCACAGGAGACGGTGGTCGTCCCGGCACAACGGCCAAATGCCGTAGTAATCCAGCCGGAGCAGAAGACCGTAATCCGCGAGTATGTGCAAAAGAACCCGGTGGCCTCCATCAATGTGCTGGGCCTGGAGCTCAATCTCGGGTCGAAGGTGCCGGAAACGGTAACGCTCCACGAGGTCCCCGACACACGCTATCGCTATACCGTCATCGACAACAGGACCGTGCTCGTGGATCCTGAAACCCATGAGATCATCGAAGTCTTAAATTGACCCGGTAACCGAGACCTGGCCGCCTGAGAACCGGCCAGGTCTTTTTGTTCATGAGGAAGTTTCCAGTCGGCGTCAGCGCAACATCAACACTTGGCAGGTGGATCGGCGTCAGCGCAACATCAACACTTGGCAGGTGGAACCCGCCTTGGCCTCGGGGGCATGTGGGGGCCGAACGATCAGGCCGTTGGCGTCCGATAGGGTGCGCAGCATCGAGGAATCCTGCGTTCCAAACGGGGTTGCGGTCAGCTTGTGGTTGTCCAGCTCGATTCGGGCGCGGATATAGTCCTGCCGGCGGTCGTTGGCGCCTATGTTTGTCATCAGCGTCGCTTCGCGCAGGTCCTGGCTGAAGGGACGATCGCCCAACCGAGCGAGCAGGGGTTTCAGGAAAAGCTGGGAGCAGACCAGGCTTGCCACGGGATTGCCCGGCAAGCCGATGCAGCGGATCGCGCCCATGCGCCCGAACATCAACGGTTTGCCGGGACGCATGGCGAGCTTCCAGAAATCCAGCGTCATGCCTTCGCCGGTCAGAACATCGTGCACGAGATCGTGGTCGCCGACAGAAGCGCCCCCAAGCGTCACGATAACATTGGCGCCGGCCTCGACAGCTTGCCGAACCGCGGATGCTATTGCGTCCTTCTGGTCCGGTGCAATGCCAAGATCCAGTGCCCGGGCCCCGACGGCCTGGGCCGCGGCCGCCACTCCATAGGCATTTGAGGAAATGATCTGGTCTGGTCCGGGAGTGCTGCCTGGCGGCAGCAATTCGTCGCCCGTGGCGATGATGGCGACCAGGGGTCGACGCACCACGGCAACTGCCGGATGGTTGGCGGCAGCCGCAAGTGAAAGGGCCGCGGCGTCGAGCACGCGGCCCTTTTCGAGCAGAACGTCGCCGGCGTTGAAATCCAGGCCCTTGCGGCGAACATGGCGACCTTCGAGCGAGGGCTCCAATACTTCGATCGCACCGTTGCCGAGGTCGCGCGCATTTTCCTGGATAACGATGGTGTCGGCTCCGGCCGGCAACGGTGCTCCGGTGAAAATACGCACACTTTCGCCTGTGCCGAGGGTGCCTTGGAAGGCACGACCGGCCGGCGCATTGCCGATCACTTTCAGCTTCGTGGGCGTTGCGGCTACATCGGCGGCCTTTACCGCATAGCCATCCATTGCGGAGGCGTCGAAGGGCGGCTGTGTGCGCAACGCCGCCAAAGGCGCCGCAAGCACCCGGTCAAACGCGTCCGCTAATGCCACAGTTTCCGCGGATAGTGGCTCGGTGTCCGCCAATAGCCGCCGCAACGCTTCTTCAACTGGCACCAGCGACATCAGGTTTCCGCCCTGTAGTCTCCGGACTTGCCACCGGTTTTTTCCACCAAGCGGATGCCGGAAATCGTCATGGCGCGGTCCACCGCCTTTGCCATATCGTAGATGGTAAGGCATGCGACAGACGCGGCGGTCAACGCTTCCATCTCGACGCCGGTCTTGCCGGTAACGCGGGCCAGCGCAGTGACCTTCAGGCCGGGCAGGGCGTGATCAGGCTCGATGTCCACCGAAACCTTGGTGAGCAGCAGAGGATGGCAGAGCGGGATCAGTTCGTGCGTCTTCTTGGCCGCCATGATGCCGGCGATGCGAGCGGTACCAAGCACGTCGCCCTTCTTTGCGTTGCCGTCGAGGATCATGACGAGCGTCTCTGCCTGCATCATGACGATACCTTCGGCTACCGCCGTGCGCACCGTTTCGGCTTTCTCGCCAACATCGACCATATGCGCTTCGCCCTGCGCACCGAGATGGGTGAGGGCGGTTCCAGACATCAGAGTACCTCGGCCTTGGTATCCAGGCCCAGCAGGGTCCGGGTCGCGGCGATGACATCAGCCTGTCGCATCAGGCTCTCGCCGACGAGGAAGGTGCCGATGCCGCTCTTCTCCATGCGGCGACAATCGTCATAGGTGAATATGCCGCTTTCGCTGACCAGCAAGCGGTCGGGCGGCACCATGGCAGCCAGTCGTTCGGACGTTTCGAGCTTGGTTTCGAAGGTACGCAGATTTCGGTTGTTGATGCCGAGCAAACGCGACTTGAGTTTCAGCGCGCGTTCCGTCTCCTCCTCGTCATGGACTTCGACCAGTGCGTCCATGCCGAGCGCAAAGGCGGTCTCCTCGAGCTCGGAGGCCAGGTGGTCGTCGACGCTCGCCATGATGATGAGAATGGCGTCGGCACCCCAGGCACGCGCCTCGTAGACTTGATAAGGGTCGAACAGGAAGTCCTTGCGGAGTGCGGGTAACTGCACAGCCTTGCGGGCTGCGGTAAGGTACTCCGGCGCGCCTTGGAAGGAAGGCGAATCGGTCAGAACGGAAAGGCAGGCAGCGCCGCCTGCCTGATAGGCCTGTGCCAGCATGGGCGGATCGAAATCGGCACGGATCAGCCCCTTCGAAGGGCTTGCCTTCTTGATCTCAGCGATCAGCGCGAAGGCGCGGTTCGCGCGTTTGGCTTCGAGAGCAGCCAGGAAGCCGCGCGGACGGTCGGCTTCCGCCGCGCGTGCCTTGATCTCGGCCAAAGGCAGTCGCGCTTTGGCGGCTGCGATCTCTTCGCGCTTATAGGCTTCGATCTTGCGCAGGATATCAGCCATAGTCTGGGCTCCTACTCGTTGGAGACCTTGACCAGCGTTTCCAGCACTGCCTTGGCCTTGCCGCTGTCAATTGAAGCCGCAGCCTGTGCAACGCCGTCTTCAATCGTCGCGGCCTTGCCTGCCACGACCAAGCCTGCGCCGGCATTCATCAGCACGGTGTCGCGATAAGCGCCGGTGGCGCCGGAAAGCAGCTTGCGCAAGGCTTCGGCGTTGTAGTCGGCGTCACCGCCGCGCAGGTCCTGCTTCGTGTGCCGTTTCAAACCGACCATCTCGGGTGTCAACTTGAAAGTGCGGATCGCGCCGCCGACCAGTTCCGCCACATCCGTCTCGCCGGTTGTGGTAATTTCATCGTAACCGTCACCATGCGCAATCCAGGCATGATCGGCTCCCAGGGCCTTCAACGCTTCAGCCACAGGAACGATCCATTCCGGTGCGAAAACGCCAACCATCTGCCGCCCGACGCCCGCCGGATTCGAGAGGGGGCCGAGCAAGTTGAAAATGGTACGAGTGCCGAGTTCGCCGCGCACCGGGCCGACATGTTTCATGGCCGGGTGGTGCGAGGGGGCAAACATGAAGCCGACACCGGCCTTGGCGATGCAACGGCCGATGGCTTCCGGCGATAGGTCGATCTTGATGCCGAGCCCGATCAGGACGTCCGCCGATCCCGTTTGCGAGGACAGGCCGCGATTGCCGTGCTTGGCTACAGGCACACCCGCGCCGGCGATGACGAAGGCCGAGGCGGTGGAGATATTCAGGGAGTGTGATCCATCACCGCCGGTGCCAACAATGTCGACCGCGCCCGCGGGGGCTTCGACGCGCAGCATCTTGTCGCGCATTGTCGCGACAGCACCTGAGATTTCGCTGACGGCTTCGCCCCGTACGCGCAACGCCATCAGGAAACCGCCGATCTGACCGGGCGTAGCATCGCCCGACATGATGATGTCGAAGGCTTCGCGTGCCTCCTCGAAGCTAAGGGTATTGCCGGCGGCGACCTTGGCGATGTGTGGTTTCAGCGCGCTCATTGGACCTGTTGCGCCTGCTGGATCGCGACTTGGTCGACCTCGACGCGGAACTGGCTCTGCAGCTGCGCCACCAGCTCTTCCAGCATGTCGTCTGACATGCCGGCTGCGAAGGACTTCTGCACGTCGTCGGGAATCGTCGAAGCGTCAGCCCCGGCCGGTTCGAACACTTCTGCGACCTTGAACAGAATCTTGGCGGTGCCAGTGGGGGCGGAGACGATGCCGGAACCGCCTTCGGTGACGGCAAAGACGGCCGCGGTACCTTCCTTGCCGAAATCGGCATCGTCCGCCTCACGCTTCAGCCCACGCTTGGTCTGTTTTTCAAGCTTGAGTTCACCGGCGACGGTATCGAGCGTTGCTCCCGCCTTGACACGCTTCTCCAGCTCCTCGGCCCTGGCGTTCAGGCGCTTCTCGGCCTCGGCCTCCGTCCAGTCCGCAACCACCTTCTGACGCACTTCATCCAGCGTACGGTCGCGGGCCGGGGTGATCCCGTTCAACTCATAAAAGACGTAGCCGTTGTCGGCGGTGGTCAGTCCTTCGTTCTCGATGCCCTGTTCGGCTTCGAACACGGCTCGGATCAGCGATACCGATTCCGGCAGACCGGTCACGACGGTGCCGTCCGGCCGCTGACCGGTACGATCGATCGCATCGACGGTGACGACCTTGAGCTTCAGCTTTTCGGCAGCTTCCACCATGGTTGAACCGCCGGCGCGGGCGTCTTCATAGGAATCATGCGTGTCTAGAAGGATGCGGCTCGCCTCGTTGATCGCCAGTTCCTTGCGAATCTGGTCGGACACCTCGGCGACCGGCTTCACCACTTCAGGCTTGATTTCCGTGACGCGCAGCAACACCGGGCCGAAAGCCCCCCTGACGACGGGACTCACTTCATTGGCGTTGAGCGCGAAGGCCGCATCGGCCACTGCCTTGTCGGCAATCTTGTCCTTGGCAAGGGTGCCCAGCAAGGTGTCGTGCTGGGTCTTGCCTTCGGCAGTGACCAACTTGTCGAAAGTGGCGCCGCTCTTCAGCGAATCAAAGGCTGCGGTTGCCGCTTCCGGCGACTTGAAGACAAGCTGCTCGATGGTTCGCATTTCCGGCGTCGTATAGCGCCCCTTGTTCTTTTCGTAGTCATCCTTGATCTGCTGCTCGGTCACCGCGGAAAGATCCATGATGTCCTCGGGTTCGAGGCGCACATAGGAGAACTTGCGGTATTCCGGAGCGGCATATTTCTTCTTGTTGGTTTCGAAATAAGCCTTGAGATCGGCGTCGGATGGCGCCGGGATCGGCTCCACGAGCGACTTGGGCAGAACCATGTAGTCGATGGTACGATCCTCGCCGCGATAGAGCGCGAGGCCCTTGAGCAGGGTGTCAGGTGCTTTCATGCCATCGGAGACCGCTTCGACGATCTGCTGGCGGGTCGCCACCTGAACCCGATTCCTCACATAGTCTTCGGGCCGCATGTTGATCTGCCGCAATACGTAGTCGAACATGCGGCGGTCGAACTGGCCGTTATCTCCTTTGAATGCGGGATCCTCACGGGTGAGTTCAGCGATACGGTCCTCCGAAAGGCCGAGGCCGAGCTTTCGTGCTTGCTCATCCAGCACGGCGCCGGAGACGAGCTGGCTAAGCACGCGGTTGTCGACGCCGAGCGCCTTGGCCTGCTCGCGCGTCAATCGCTGGCCGAACTGCTGCGACATCACGTTGAGCTCGCGATCGTAGGCGAGACGGTATTCGGTCACCGAGACGGAAGTGCCGCCGACGGTCAGGACGCTGTGGTGTCCCGCGATCGTGCCCATCACACGGCTGGAGATGCCCCAGACGGCGAAGCTCACCACCAAGAGGGAGAGCAGGGTTTTCGCGACCCAGGTTCCCGCCGCGCTTCGCAATGTAGAGAGCATGATGACTTCCGTATTGACGTAAGCTCTGCGCAATAGCGTCCTTCCAGCCCACTGTCGATTGCTTTGTGGGCTGTTTTTGATAGGGAAGGCCACCAACAACCGGCCGGAGATGATGACAATGACGCCAGGAATACGTCCCCTCGTGGCAGGCAACTGGAAGATGAACGGAACCGGCGCCGCGCTGGCTGAACTGCGTTCGATCGGCCAAGGCTTCATGAGTGGTCTGGACACGGAGACCGAAGCATTGGTCTGTGTTCCTGCGACGCTGCTGTCGCGAGCCGCCGAGGCGGTGGCCGGCACGCCGGTCAAGATTGGCGGAGAGGACTGTCATGCCAAGGAGAGTGGTGCCCATACCGGCGACATCTCCGCCGAGATGCTGAAGGACGCCGGTGCGAGCCACGTCATCGTCGGCCATTCCGAGCGCCGTACCGACCATGGAGAGGATGACGCAACGGTTCTTGCCAAGGCGGAAGCGGCCTGGCGCGCCGGCTTGGTCGCCATCATCTGCATTGGTGAAACAAGGCAGGAGCGTGAGCAGGGCGCCACGCTGGACGTTCTGTCAAAGCAGGTTGCCGGTTCCGTGCCCGCGAGCGCGTCGGCCGCCACGGCGGTGCTGGCCTATGAGCCGGTTTGGGCGATCGGCACCGGCCTGACGCCGACTGCCGCCGATGTGGCGCAAGCGCATGCTCATATTCGGGCCAAGCTTGCCGAAAAGCTTGGAGCCGAAGAAGCAGGCAAGATTCGCATTCTCTACGGCGGCTCGGTCAAGCCATCCAACGCGGTCGAGCTGCTCGGCGTGGCCAATGTGGATGGCGCGCTGGTCGGCGGTGCCAGCCTGAAAGCGGCCGATTTCCTTGGCATCGCGGAAGCCTATCGCAGCCTCTGAGACCTGGGCCGACGGTTGCAAAGGCAACCCCGATCCCCATATTCGGGTGCCGGGCTTGGAAATGCCACGAAAGCATTGTATGAGCCGCCACCTGTTCACCGGTCGCCACTGGTGTCCGTGCCAGTTTTGCCAAGGTAGACAATGCAAACCGTCCTGATCGTCATCCACCTTATGATCGTGCTCGCGCTTGTCGGCGTGGTCCTTCTGCAGCGTTCGGAAGGTGGTGGCCTCGGAATCGGTGGCGGATCGGGCTTCATGACGGCGCGTGGCGCGGCAAATGCGCTGACCCGCGCTACCGCGATTCTTGCAGCAGCGTTTTTTGCCACCTCGCTGATCCTGTCGATCGTCGCCCGTTACAGCCCGGGTGCGACCGATTTCCTTGATCGTTCGCCGGCATCGCAGTCGCAGACCGGCGGCAAGGGCGTCCTTGACCAGCTTCCTGGCCAGGTAACACCGGCTGCCCCGGCTGGTAGCCAGACCCCACCGTCAAATGACGGTGCGGCAAAGCCACAATCCGCGGCTCCTGCCCAGAACGGTACGCCTGCGCCCGCCAACGACGGTACCGCTCCGGCAGCAAACGGTACGACTGCTCCTGCGCCTCAGCAGCCGGCACAGCCGCAGGTTCCAAACCAGTAAACCTGCGGTCGACTTAGCTCTTTGCGAACGCCTGCCGTCCGGCGGGCGTTTTTCATTTGTGACAGCGACTACCTGGAGCCGAAGATCCAGCCCGGCCCGGCAGTTTCCAAGGGACCCGCTTATGCCAGAAGCGGCGGAATGCCGAACTGGCCGTTATTGGCCCGAGGCGATCAACCCTCGATGCGGATTCCTGCGGAAAAATCTATCCTTGATGTCGAAATGGCCTCCCCCACTGCGTCCTTTGATTTGAGTTCAATCAGGAGCCGAACGATGGGACAAATGCTCAACAAGTCCTTTGATGCGCAAATCCAGAAGAGCACAGCCAGTGGCGGCTGGACCTATGTGGTATGGCCGCACTCAGCGGAGTTCTTCGGTACAAGAGGTCTGGTGAAGGTTAGCGCCAGCGTTGATGGTGTCGCATTCAGAAGTTCCTTCATGGCGCTTGGCGATGGCAACCATAAGCTGCCGCTCAAGGCTGAGCTTTTGCAGGCGATTGGCAAGCAAGCGGGAGACAGCGTTTCGATCACGCTCACAGAACGCCTGTAGTGACGGTTAGCTGCTCGCTGACGACTTTGTGTCGCTTGTGAACAGTCACCGGCAAGCAACGGCGTTGCCGGGACAGTAATACTATTACCTGTTGTTCTTTGAACACAGTCGCAGCAAATGCGGCTCGATCACAAAGATTCGATCTTACCCGGCTCCCCAAGGCGCTTGAGAGGGTGCTCGCAGTTCGATTATAGCGAAATTGCGGCAATTGGGGCGCCTTTGGGGGCGTCCGCTGGTGCCGTGGGCAACACTATTCTTCTGAACGGAACTTCGCCATGCGGCTTCGCAGCTTCATTCTCGCCGGCCTCTGCGCCGCGTTCACTCTTGGCGCGCCCGCCTATGCGGCGGCACCAGCCAATCCGAAGGCAACCAAGGCCGACACGGCCAGGACCAAGAGCGCGGCAGTCGAACTGAAACAGCTGAAGAAGAAAAAGAAGCCGACGGAGGCTGATCTCGCTCGCATCCAGGAATTGGAAAAGCAGGTCAAGATCGAACGCGAACTGGCAAAGGAAAAGGCCATCGAGGCCCGCAAGATGGCAATGCGCGAAGCCGCCAAGGCCAAGGCGGAAGCCGCACGCCAGGAATTCCTCACCAAGAAGGGCCAGAAGCCGCTTGTTCAGTCGGCTGAGCCCGTGGAAACCGCCAAGCAGGCCAAGAAGCTGGCCAAGCTTGAGGTGATGGAGCCGATCAAACCAATACCGGCCGTGGTCGAAGAACCACTGACGGCCGAGGTTGAAGACGTCGTCGTCAATGGCAACAACGGCGAGCTGCGCAGCGAACCTCGCGCTGGTGAAGCCCGCCCGCGCAACAACACCGGTCTTTTTGCCGGTCTGTTTGGCGGAAACTCCTCCTCGTCTTCCATGTCGATGCTGCCGCAGACCCGGGCGCTCGACTCCGTGATGGAGAAGAAGGCAGCGAAGAAGCCGTTCAAGGTGAAGCCGGAATATGAGCCACAGGAGGTGGCTTTCACCGGCTACGAACCCGGCACGATCGTGATCAATACGGCGGAACGTCGTCTGTATCTGGTTGAATCCTGGTCCACCGCTCGCCGTTATGCGATCGCGGTCGGAAAGGAAGGTTTGCAGTATAAGGGTAGCACGACGGTCGGCGATAAGCAGGAATGGCCGCGCTGGATCCCGACCAAGGACATGCAGGAACGGGAGCCGAAGAAGTACGGCCAGTACAAGGACGGCATGCCCGGCGGCGGTATGAACCCGCTCGGCGCGCGCGCCATCTATCTGTATGACGGGAAAAAGGATACGCACCTGCGTATTCATGGCACGATCGCTCCTCAGACGATCGGCACCAGCTCGTCCAACGGCTGCTTCCGCATGATCAACGATCACGTCATCGAACTCTACAATCGCGTCAAGATGGGCACCAAGGTCGTCGTCCTGTAACGTGATGCGAACAGATGGCGGAAGGGCCGGCTCCAGCCGGCCCTTTTGTTTTGGCCGGGCCCGGCCATGTGAGTACTCCCCGGAAAAACCACGCGCGGCGGTTTTTCCTCTGGCGGAATCGATCAGGCCGCGCTAAGCGATGGTTCCCATGGCGCGATATGTATTCATCACCGGCGGCGTGGTTTCTTCCCTTGGAAAAGGCATAGCCGCAGCGGCTCTCGGAGCCCTGTTGCAGGCGCGCGGCTATCGCGCGCGCATCAAAAAACTAGATCCCTATCTCAACGTCGATCCCGGGACCATGTCGCCCTATCAGCATGGCGAAGTGTTCGTGACCGACGACGGTGCAGAGACCGATCTTGATCTTGGCCATTATGAGCGTTTCACAGGGCGTTCGGCCAACCAGAACGACAACATCACCACCGGTCGCATCTACAAGAACATCATCGAGCGCGAACGGCGCGGCGACTACCTTGGTGCCACCGTTCAGGTCATTCCGCATGTCACCGACGAGATCAAGAATTTCGTCCTCGACGGCAATGACGACTACGATTTCGTGCTGTGCGAAATCGGCGGCACAGTGGGCGACATCGAAGCCATGCCGTTCCTCGAGGCTATCCGTCAGCTCGGCAACGATCTACCGCGTAACAACGCCGTCTACGTGCACCTCACGCTGATGCCCTATATTCCGGCAGCGGGTGAATTGAAGACCAAGCCGACGCAGCACTCCGTCAAGGAATTGCGCTCCATAGGCATTGCGCCCGACATCCTGCTGGTGCGAGCCGATCGTGCGATCCCGAAGGAAGAGCGCCGGAAGCTCTCGCTGTTCTGCAACGTGAGGGAATCCGCAGTCATTCAGGCGCTTGATGTCAGGCATATCTACGACGTGCCGATGGCCTATCACGAGGAAGGACTGGACACCGAAGTGCTCGCTGCCTTCGGCATCGAACCGGCGCCGAAGCCTCGTATGGAGCCGTGGCAGGGCGTGGCAGAGCGCATCCACAATCCGGAAGGCGAAGTCACTATCGCCATTGTCGGTAAATATACCGGCCTCAAGGATGCGTATAAGTCGCTGATCGAGGCATTGTCGCATGGCGGCATGGCCAATCGCGTCAGGGTGAAACTCGACTGGATCGAAAGCGAGGTCTTCGAAAAAGAGGATCCGGCGCCATTCCTTGAAAAGGTACACGGCATTCTGGTGCCCGGAGGTTTCGGCGAGCGTGGCTCGGAAGGCAAGATTCTGGCTGCCAAATTCGCTCGCGAGCGCAAGGTGCCCTATTTCGGCATTTGTTTCGGTATGCAGATGGCCTGTATCGAGGCGGCTCGTTCGCTGGCCGGCATCGAAAATGCCTCATCGACTGAATTCGGTACGACCAAGGAGCCGGTCGTCGGCCTGATGACGGAATGGCTGAAGGGCAACATGCTCGAGAAGCGGCAGGCGGCAGGTGATCTGGGCGGCACCATGCGTTTGGGTGCTTATGACGCACGTCTAACATCGGGCTCCAAGATCGCCGAGATTTATGGTGATACCGAGATCTCCGAGCGTCATCGCCACCGCTATGAAGTCAATATCGACTACAAGCAGCGGTTGGAAGATTGCGGCCTGGTCTTTGCCGGCATGTCACCGGACGGCGTTTTGCCCGAGACGGTCGAGTATCCTGACCATCCTTGGTTCATCGGCGTACAATACCATCCTGAACTCAAGAGTCGTCCATTGGAGCCGCATCCTCTGTTTGCCTCCTTTATCGAGGCTGCGGTCGAACAAAGTCGGCTGGTTTAGGGCAGGGCAGTGCGGACCTATATCGCACTGCTCTATTCCGTCGTGCTCACGCCGCAGCGTCGCGTGGTGATGGCCGATCTCAAGGCGATGGCGGAAGCTCTGGGATTCATCAACACGCGCACATTGGCGGCCAGTGGCAATCTGGTGTTTGACGCACCCGAAACACCGGTCGCCGAGTTGGAAACTCAGCTCGAAGCGGCTTTCCCCAAAGCCTTCGGCCGGCATGTCGACATCATCGTGCGCGATGCGGCCGGGTGGTTGGCATTTGCCGCAAGCAATCCGTTTCCCGAAGAGTCCACGCAGGCTGCGGACCAGGTTGCTGTGCGTGTCATGCGTCAGCCAGTGCCGGAGGCTGCGCTCGAAACGCTAAGGCCTCATGCGGCACCAGATGAAAAGATCGCGCTGGTGAACGGCGATATCTGGATCGTCTTTTCGAGAGAGAGGCCAAACTCTCGTCTTCTTGGCGCAGTCGGCCACAAGCGGCTAGGGGTCGGCACCTCGCGCAACTGGAATACTGTGCGAAAGTTGGCTGAAATGGTTGCGTGAGCTTAGACCTACTGTGTCCTGGGCAACGACTTCGACAGAGGCGGAAGGGGAAGGGCGCATTCGTGAGAACGCGCCCTTCATTGTCTTGCGTCAGGCCCTCGCCGGCACACGGACGGAAGCTGAGCGCAACACATAGTAGATGATACCGGCGATCGCGACGCCGAAGAACCAGCCATAGACCCCCCACCAAGCTGGCAACCAGTTGGTGAAATTGGGCAGGATCGACGAGAAAATTGCGCCGATACCGGCGGCGATGAAAGCATTCACATGCCAGCCGCCCTGGAAACGGAATTCGCCATCTTCATGATAGAGTGCGGCGACGTCAATTTCTCCTTTGCGGATCAGATAATAGTCGACCATCATGACACCGAAGATCGGCCCCATGGTGGCGCCGATGACGCCGACAAAAGAGGCTGCGCTGCCTTCCCATGGTGCAAATGGGTAGAGCACAAGCGCAATCAAAGCGGCGATGTAGCCGCCCTTCTTGAAGTCGATCTGCTTCGGGAAAACATTGGCGAAATCGAATGCCGGCGAGACGAAATTCGCCACTACGTTGATGCCGAGTGTCGCCACGGCGAAAGTCAGCGCCGCCAGCAACGCCAGGAACCAACTGTCGAACTTGGCGGAAATCTGGTCAGGGTGCAGAAGCACTTCGCCATAGACATCGTAGGCGGCGATCGTCGTGACACCGGCAACCAGTGAGAACAGGATGAGATTGACCGGAAGGCCCCAGATATTGCCTTTGCGCAGGGCTTCATTGTTCGGCGCGTAGCGCGCAAAGTCGCAGAAATTCAGGTAGAGCGCCGAGAAATAGGTGACCCAGATGGCTGCGACGCCGAACAGCGCCGTCCACGAGCCTGGATCACCCGGAATGCCGGCGTCCTTGGTCTTTTCACGCAGGACATCCAGCGGGATGTCGCTGGTGAAGGCGAATTTTCCTGATTTTACACAGAGATAGACGGCCAGGATCAACATCATCACCCAAACCGCAGGTCCCGCCCAATCCTGGAACCGGCGCACTGTTTCCATGCCCTTCTGGATAATAAGCAGTTGCAGCGCCCAGATCACGATGAAGCAGATCACTTCCAGTGTCGAGTGGCCAAGCATGTGGTTGTTCTGGTGAAAGGCCAGCATGCCCTCGTTGCGGATCAGGAGCGCGACGATGGCGCCTGAAGCTGCGGCCGTCTGCGCGCCGTACCAGAAACAGGCGACGATGGCGCGCACGAGCGCGGGCACATTGGCGCCCCAAATTCCGAAGGAGGCCCGGGCAAGCACCGGGTAAGGCACGCCGGTTTTCACTCCGGCATAGCCGACCATGTTCATCAGGACATAAATGATGAGAGAGCCGATGCCGATTGCGATGATGAAGTTGAGGAAGCCCCCGCAGAACAGGAACAGGCTGGCGGCCAGATAGTAACCCCAGAGGCTGTGGACGTCCGATGTCCACACGTTGAAGATCGAAAACGGTCCCCAGTTGCGGACCTTGGCGGGCGCCAGATCCTCATTGTAGAGATTGGGTGAAGCGTCAGGTATGGTCATATTAGTCCCCTCTGATGACCTTATTTTTTGGGCAGGAAGGTTAGGCCTGACGTCAGGGAAGGGGAAGCAACGTTTTGCCGGATTTTCCGATAAGGATATTCAACGAGAAAAGGGCTTCTCGCGAGGGAAATGTTGCGTTTGATCCCATGAGTCGCTCCGGTGCCGGCTAGAAGCGGCGGCGATGGTTATGACTGCAGTGACATTGGAAAATTGGTCAGCGGGTGATCTGGATATTCTGGAACGCTGCAACACGTTGGACGCAAAGCGCTATATCGGCGGTCCTGAAACACCTGGAAAACTGCTCGAACGCCACCGACGTTACCTGGAGGAGGTCATACCGGGAAAAACGCGGATGTTTCGTGTTTCTTCCGATGGCGTTGGTGCTGGCTCCATCGGTTATTGGGAAAAGGCCTGGCGAGGCGGGCTCGCCTACGAAACCGGCTGGGCGGTGGTGCCGGAGTTTCAAGGGCTGGGCATTGCCGGCAAAGCCGCGGCAATGTTGATTGCCGTGCTGCGCGGAGAGTGCCGGCACAGCTATCTGCATGCCTTCCCTGCACCAGACAATGCTGCCTCCAACGCCATCTGCCGCAAACTTGGCTTCGCGTTGATGGGGGAATGCAGTTTCGAATATCCGCCGGGCACTATGATGCGCAGCAATGACTGGCGACTGGATTTGAGACGTTGAACCAGGCTGCGCAGACGATATTCGAAATTTACAGGCCGGCCTTGCGTCACAAAAGCGGTCTCAGAGAAATTTCAAATCCGAGCGCCAGCAGGCTGAACAGGAATATTTTGCGGAACAGAGGCGGGCTGATCCGGGTGCGCAGAATCTGTCCGAACCACATGCCGGCAAGGGCGGGGACAACGGCAAGGCCAGAAAGCGCGAGGTTTTCAGCCTGAAATGCGCCTCGAATTCCCAGCCCTGCCGCCAAAGCAAGGGTAGAAACCGTGAAGGACAGGCCTAGGGCCTGAACCAGATCGTCCTTCCCCAGCCGAAGAGCTTGAAGATAAGGTACGGCAGGAATGACGAACACACCGGTGCCGCCGGTTATGAGACCGGTTACCGCGCCAACCAGCGGCGACAGCCAAGTTTCCTTGTATCTATCGATATCCAGTTGGCTCGCGAACAGCGTGTAGGCGGAATAGAAAACAAGGGCTATACCAAGCGCGGTGGTCGTCACGCCGGTGTCGCCTGCCGCGAGCCATGCTGAACCCAAAATCGTTCCCGCGACGATCGTCAGCATCATCGGCCAGAATCGGCGTATGAGCGCACCGAGACTTGGGCCGGCAAGAAGTTGCCAGACATTGGTGACGGCCGAGGGGATGATCAGCAAATTTGCTGCCGCCAATGGGGAGAGAGCGGCCCCCAGCACTCCCATCGCCACCGTTGGCAAACCCATGCCGGTTACGCCTTTGACGACGCCGGCAGCAAAAAATGTCGCCGCAACCGTGACTAAAAGTGGAACCGAAGGGTCAAACATGAGAAGCAAAAACCATCTCGCCAATCCGTAGCGGGTTTCGAGATTTATTCGATCGCGTTTGCCTGATGATTTGGTCGTGGTCGAAGCATGGTGGTGCCGTCAGGTGCGCACGTTCGTGTATGCCTTGTTCGCCGTCACGTGGCTGACGCAGGATCGTGGCAGGGGACAGTGCGACACGCAGCGCCATTTTCCTTGAACCGGCAACCGGAATGATGCACATCGCCGCTAAGATGCACCACCCAGTCCACCCGCTTGACCATATCGTGCTGCCGACAGCCACGCTGGAAGGCGCGGAAGCCCGCCTGACCGCGCTTGGCTTTACGGTAGCGCCGCGCGGCGTACATCCTTTCGGCACCGAAAACTGCTGTGTCTATCTTGCCGATGGCACGTTCCTGGAACCTCTGGCGGTGGGTGATGCCGAGGTGGCCGCGAAGGCAATCATGGCGGGCAATGTCTTTGTGGCCCGCGACCATACATATCGTGAGGATCACGGCCCGGAAGGGTTTTCTGCGATCGTGTTCGGCACGGACGACGCGGATGCGGATCATCAGGCCTATTTAGAGGCCGGTATCTCTGCAGGTGAAAAGCTCGATTTTTCGCGCCGTTTCACCGACCGGTCCGGGAAGAGCGATACCGTCTCCTTCAAGCTGGCCTTCGCGTCGGGACGCGATACGCCGGATGCGTTTGTTTTCGCCTGTCAGAGGGTCAACGCGCCGAAGGTCGACCGCGCGGCCCTACAAGTGCATGCCAACGGAGCGGTTTCGATCCAAAGCGTGATTGCCGTAAGTGACGAGCCGACGGGGCAACTTGATCTTCTGGCAAAGGCCTCGAGCGGTGTCCACACAGTTGCGGCGAACGGCTGGTTGACCCTTCCAAACGCCGACATCGTGGTGATGTCGCCAGCGGATCTGGAAAATAAGTATGGGCTAACACCCGAGGGCCGCTCGGCGCTCCGCTTTGTTGCCGTGGCTTTTGCCGTTGATGATGTCACTGCGACCCAACAGCTGCTTGTCTCGGAACGCATCAAGCACCATCTGCGGGACGGGCGGCTGGTCGTGCCGTCAGCGCCGGGCCAAGGTGCGGCCTTCATCTTCGAGGAACGGAAATGACCAAACCCAATGCCCATGTGACGGTCGGTAACGCGCTGTTCGCCAATGACGCGCCGCTGTCGCTGATTGCCGGACCCTGCCAGTTCGAGTCGCGTCAGCACGCTTTCGATATGGCCGGCGCGCTGAAGGAACTGACCGGCAAGCTCGGTATTGGATTCGTGTACAAATCCTCCTTCGACAAGGCCAATCGCAGTTCGTTGAGCAGCACGCGTGGCGCCGGGCTGGAAGCCGCGCTGCCGGTCTTCTCCGAACTGCGCAAGGAGCTTGGTGTGACGATCCTGACGGATATTCACACCGAGGAGCAATGTGCGATCGTGGCGCCGCATGTGGATGTGCTGCAGATCCCGGCATTCCTGTCGCGCCAGACTGATCTGCTCGTCGCTGCCGCCAAGACCGGCAAGGTCGTCAATGTGAAAAAGGGACAGTTTCTCGCCCCTTGGGACATGAAGAATGTGGTGGCCAAGCTCACCGACTCAGGCAACCCCAACGTGCTGGTGACCGAGCGTGGGGCTTCCTTTGGCTACAACACGCTGGTTTCCGACATGCGGGCTTTGCCCATCATGGCCGACATCGGCGCGCCGGTGATCTTCGATGCCACCCATTCCGTGCAGCAGCCGGGCGGGCAGGGTGCAACATCGGGCGGCGAACGCCGTTTCGTCGAAACACTGGCACGTGCGGCGGTGGCCGTCGGCGTGGCCGGCGTCTTCATTGAAACACATGAGGATCCGGATAATTCGACCTCCTCCGACGGCCCGAACATGGTGCCGTTCAAGGATATGCCGGCGCTTCTGGAACGGTTGATGGCCTTTGACAGGGTGGCAAAAGCCTGATCGCTGGGAAGCCTTCGTAGGACTACCTTTGCTTGCAGGCCGTATCCCTCGGTTGTAGGATCGCCGGGCAAATTGGCTTGTCATCAGGAGTAAGACATGTCCGTCGCCCGCGTTACCGAGATCACCGCTTCCTCCAAGAAAAGTTTCCAGGATGCCATCGAGAAGGGCATCGAACGCGCTTCCAAGACACTCAAGAATGTCGAGGGCGCCTGGATCCAGGACCAGAAGATCGTGGTCGAAGGCGGCAAGATCGTTGCCTACCGCGTCAACATGAAGGTTACGTTCATTCTTGCGGACTAGCGCTTGGCTGGGACAACGCTTTCCCCGTTGAAGGCGCCGCCACCAAGGTTATGCTCCTATCGGCGTAAAAATCCGATGGGAGTGGAAAATGGTTGCGGCATTTCCGGTTTTCGATCTTTCGCGTTTCGAGCAGTCCGATATTGCCGGCCGCAAGCTGCTCGGGCGTGAGGTCGACGAAATTTGTCGCACGACGGGATTCCTGGCGATCAGCGGGCATTCGGTACCGAGAGCCGTTATTGACGCGGCATGGTTGAAAGCGCGCGCTTTTTTCGATCAGTCTGCCGAAGTGAAAGACAAGGTGAGAGCGCCTTATCCGGGTTATCCTTATGGCTATCTTGGCCCAGGAACCGAGGCTCTGGCCAAATCCAAGGGCGCCGATACGCCACCGGATCTCAAGGAAAGCTTCAACGGGGGGCCGCTTTCGGTGCCGGAGGGACTGGTCGATCCGCAGGCGCTTGCCTTCTGTTATGCTGAAACGATCTGGCCGGACTCACCCGACGGTTTTGTCAGCGCCTGGAAGGCATATTATGCAGCGATGGAAGACCTCGCCGCACGCATCATGCGCGTGTTTGCCACCGCGCTTGATATGCCGGAAGACTATTTCCAACCGATGATCGATCGGCCGATCAGCGCGTTGCGGGCCCTGAATTACCCGGAGACCGATACGCCGCCACTTGCCGGTCAGCTGCGCGCTGGTGCGCATACGGACTATGGCAGCCTGACGATCCTCTTGCCGCAACCCGGCTCGGGAGGCCTGCAGATCTATACTCCGGAAGGCGATTGGCGCGAGGTGCCGCCTGTGGACGGAGCCTTTGTCATCAATATTGGCGACCTGATGGCGCTGTGGACGAACGATCGCTGGGTCTCGACGCTGCATCGCGTGGTCAATCCGGACGTCGGCTCGGCAAAGTCATCCAGGCGCCAATCCCTCGCTTTCTTCCACCAACCGAACTGGCATCAAGAGATCGCCTGCATCGAAACCTGCCTGGAGCCAGGGCAGCAACCACGCTACCAGCCGGTGCAGTCAGGCCCCTACCTGATGGGCAAATTCAATGCCACGGTGAAGCCGGCGGCCTGAGAAAGGAACGAAAACCGATCTCGTGCGCGTTGCGTTTCGCGGGGCTTTAGCTATGAGTTGCGCACCGTCGCCCGCCGGCGAACCTTGCGTAATGTCGTCATCCCAAGCAGGAGCCTCAAATGACCGCCATCATCGACATAGTTGGCCGTGAAATCCTCGACAGCCGCGGCAACCCGACCGTCGAAGTCGACGTCGTCCTCGAAGACGGTTCGATGGGGCGCGCTGCTGTGCCTTCCGGCGCCTCCACCGGCGCTCATGAAGCGGTTGAATTGCGCGACGGTGGCCCACGTTATCTCGGCAAGGGAGTCGAGCGCGCCGTCGAAGCCGTCAATGGCGAAATATTCGAGGCGATCGGCGGTATGGAGGCCGAGCATCAGATCCAGATCGACCAGACCATGATCGAGCTGGATGGCACTGCCAACAAAAGCCGTCTCGGCGCCAATGCCATCCTGGGGGTGTCGCTCGCCGTTGCCAAGGCGGCAGCTGAATCATCCGGCTTGCCGCTCTATCGTTATGTCGGTGGCCCGAATGCCCGCCTGCTGCCGGTGCCGATGATGAACATCATCAACGGCGGTGCGCATGCCGACAATCCGATCGATTTCCAGGAATTCATGATCATGCCGGTGGGCGCGCCGACGCTGCGCGACGCTGTGCGCTGGGGCTCGGAAATCTTCCACACGCTGAAGAAGGGCCTGAAGGAAGCCGGCCACAACACCAATGTCGGCGACGAGGGTGGTTTCGCACCGAACCTGAAAAGTGCTCCGCTGGCGCTCGACTTCGTCATGGCCTCGATCGAGAAAGCCGGCTTCAAGCCGGGCCAGGACATTGCGCTGGCGCTGGATTGCGCTGCAACCGAGTTCTTCAAGGACGGCAACTATGTCTATGAAGGCGAGAAGAAGACGCGCGATCCCAAGGCGCAGGCCAAATATCTGGCCAAGCTCGCGGCCGACTATCCAATCATCTCGATAGAAGACGGCATGGCTGAAGACGACTGGGAAGGCTGGAAGTACCTGACCGACCTCATCGGCAAGAAGGTGCAACTGGTGGGTGACGATCTGTTCGTGACCAATTCGGCACGCCTGCGTGATGGTATCAAGATGGGTGTCGCCAATTCGATCCTGGTCAAGGTCAACCAAATCGGTTCGCTGACCGAAACGCTGGAGGCCGTGGAGACCGCACACAAGGCGAATTACACCGCCGTGATGTCACACCGTTCCGGCGAGACCGAGGATTCCACGATTGCTGATCTCGCGGTTGCCACCAATTGTGGACAGATCAAGACAGGCTCGCTGTCGCGCTCCGATCGCATGGCAAAATACAATCAGCTGATCCGCATCGAGGAAGAGCTCGGTAAGCAGTCGCGCTACGCCGGCACCTCAATCTTGCGGGCTTGATGGCGGGCACCGCATCGATTGCCAGAGATTGACCGGAATGGCCGGTCTTAAGACGATCATACTTGCAATGGCCGCTGTCTCCCCGGCAGCGGCCATTGCACAGGAACTGCCAGAAGGCTTCCGCACGCCAACCGGCAACGTCCAGTGCCTGTTTTTCGATATTTCCTCAGTACGCTGCAGCATCGCTACGGTCTCGAACCGGTTGCCAAATCGGCCGGCTGACTGCGAGCTGGAATGGGGGCATGATTTCGGTCTTCACGCGGGCTCGCGGGAAGGGGAGCGACTGTGTGTTGGCGATACCATCGCCGATGACTATCCGGTGCTGCCCTACGGAGAAAGTGCGCGCCATGGCGCCATTGTCTGCCGCTCGGCGCGCAAGGGTGTCACCTGCATTAATGGCGATGGCGCAGGCTTCGAGTTATCGCGTTCCCTGCAGCGTGTATTCTGAAAAACTCGGTTGCGCGTGCGGCGCTGAAAGAGGCTCGTATGAGAGCCCATCCACCATGCTCGTAACCCTCCATTAAGCACAATCGGGCGACAAGAGGCGGACGAGGAGTCGCGCCATGTGGACACGCCAGCATAAGCAGACAAACGCCGGACGGCTCATCGTGCCGGCATTGTGTGCTGTCGTTCTCAGCTATTTCGGCTATCATGCCTATCATGGTGCCTTCGGGATCAATTCCAGAGCCAAGTTGCAGGCGCAGGTCGCAAGCCTTCAGGAGCAGCTTGCGGCTGTTAAGGAACGGCGCATGGAGATCGAGCAGCGTGTCAGGCTTTTGCATGACGGCTCGCTCGAGAAAGACATGCTGGATGAGCAGGCGCGCCGCGCGCTCAATATGACGGCTGCTAACGAAGTCGTCATCATGTTGCCTGCCAAGGCAAATTAACTGAATTCCAGTTAACAGCAATTATCTCCAATATTTCTAATTGCTTATGCGCATGCCAGCCATGCATTTTTCCGCATGGCGCTACGGCAGCTCGCATGTTAGCCTTTTCCCAATCGGTGAGGAGATACGAACATCTCCCACAGGTCCGGGAAGAGACGCCAACAGGGAGTGAAGCATGGCAACCGCCGCCAGAAAAGCGCCTGCCAAATCCAAATCCGACGGCAAATCGCCGAACTTGACAACCCCCAAACCTCTGGACTTCACGAAGGAGCAGGATCTCGCGGCTTACCGCCTGATGCTCCTGATGCGCCGCTTCGAGGAAAAGGCCGGCCAGCTTTACGGCATGGGCTTCATCGGTGGTTTCTGCCACCTCTATATCGGCCAGGAGGCGGTCGTTACCGGCCTCAAGATGTCACTGATCGAAGGCGACCAGATGATCACCGCCTATCGCGATCACGCTCACATGCTCGCCATGGATATGAGCCCGCGCGGCGTGATGGCCGAATTGACGGGGCGCCGTGGAGGATACTCCAAGGGCAAGGGCGGCTCGATGCACATGTTCTCCAAGGAGAAGAATTTCTATGGCGGCCACGGCATCGTTGGCGCCCAGGTGTCGTTGGGTACAGGGCTGGGCTTCGCCAACCGGTATCGCGGCAACAAGAATGTCTCGGTGACCTATTTCGGCGATGGCGCCGCCAATCAGGGGCAGGTCTATGAAAGCTTCAACATGGCTTCGCTGTGGAAGCTGCCGGTCATCTATGTGATCGAGAACAACCGCTACGCCATGGGCACCTCGGTGACGCGTTCGTCGGCCGAGACCGACTTCTCGCAGCGCGGACTTTCGTTCCGCATCCCTGGTATCCAGGTCGATGGCATGGATGTGCGGGCGGTCAAGGCCGCCGGCGACCTCGCCACCGAATGGTGCCGCTCCGGCAACGGTCCCATCATCCTCGAGATGCAGACCTACCGCTATCGGGGCCACTCGATGTCGGATCCGGCCAAGTACCGCACCAAGGAAGAGGTGCAGAAGATGCGCTCGGAGCACGATCCCATCGAGCAGGTGAAGGCGCGCCTGACTTCCAAGAAATGGGCGAGCGAAGACGATCTCAAGAACATCGACAAGGAGGTGCGCGACATCGTGGCCGATGCAGCCGATTTCGCGCAGACCGATCCTGAGCCGGATGCGTCCGAGCTGTGGACGGACATTCTGGTTTAAGGGGAGGGTGCGACCATGCCGATCGAAATTCTCATGCCCGCGCTCTCGCCGACCATGGAAGAGGGCAATCTGTCGAAATGGCTGAAGAACGAGGGCGACAAGATCGCTCCGGGCGATGTCATTGCCGAAATCGAAACCGACAAGGCAACCATGGAAGTGGAAGCTGTCGATGAAGGCACGCTTGGCAAGATCCTGATCGCAGCCGGTTCGGAAGGCGTGAAGGTCAATACGCCGATCGCAGTGTTGTTGCAGGAAGGTGAAAGCACCGGTGACATTGGCAAGTCGGCGGCTCCCGCCAAGGCTGCGGCCCCCGCTGCAGAGGCCCCAACCGCCGAAGAGCCTGCGCCTGCGCCGAATGCGGCCGCAGCGCCGGTTGCAGCCGCGCCGAAGGCTGAGGTGGCGGCCGATCCCGATATTCCGGCCGGAACCGAAATGGTTTCCACTACCGTTCGCGAAGCATTGCGTGACGCCATGGCTGAAGAAATGCGCCGCGACGCCGACGTCTTTGTCATGGGCGAGGAGGTCGCCGAATACCAGGGGGCCTACAAGATCACCCAGGGCCTTCTGCAAGAGTTCGGCCCGCAGCGCGTGGTCGATACCCCGATCACCGAGCACGGCTTTGCCGGTGTCGGTGTCGGTGCCGCGATGACGGGCCTGAAGCCGATCGTGGAGTTCATGACCTTCAATTTCGCGATGCAGGCGATCGACCAGATCATCAATTCGGCGGCAAAGACGCTTTACATGTCCGGCGGCCAGATGGGCGCGCCGATCGTGTTCCGCGGGCCGAACGGTGCTGCAGCCCGCGTGGCGGCACAGCATAGCCAGGATTATGCCGCCTGGTACAGCCACATCCCGGGTCTCAAGGTCATCCAACCCTATAGCGCAGCCGACGCGAAAGGCTTGCTCAAGGCGGCGATCCGCGATCCAAACCCCGTCATCTTCCTGGAAAACGAGATCCTTTACGGTCATTCTTTCGATGTGCCGAAACTGGACGATTTCGTTCTGCCGATCGGCAAGGCGCGTATCCACAAGGCCGGCAAGGATGTCACCATCGTTTCCTGGGGTATCGGTATGACCTATGCGGTCAAGGCCGAGGCTGAACTCGCCAAGATGGGGATCGATGCCGAGATCATCGACCTGCGGACTATTCGGCCGATGGACCTCGATACAATCATTGCTTCGGTGAAGAAGACCAATCGCCTGGTCACGGTGGAAGAAGGCTTCCCGCAGTCCTCGGTCGGCGATTTCATCGCCAACCAGGTGTCGCGCCAGGCGTTCGATTATCTCGATGCGCCGGTCATCACCATCGCCGGCAAGGATGTGCCGATGCCCTATGCCGCCAATCTCGAGAAGCTGGCGCTGCCCAATGTCGCGGAAGTGATCGAGGCGGTGAAAGCCGTCACCTATCGCTGATCTGGCCGGGAGGACAATATGCCGATCAACATCACCATGCCGGCCCTCTCGCCAACCATGGAAGAGGGCAATCTCGCCAAGTGGCTGGTCAAGGAAGGCGACAAGGTTTCACCCGGCGACGTGATTGCCGAAATCGAGACCGACAAGGCGACGATGGAAGTCGAGGCCGTTGACGAAGGCACCGTTGCCAAGCTGGTTGTTCCAGCCGGCAGCGAGGGCGTCAAGGTCAATGCTGTGATCGCCATCTTGGCCGCTGAAGGCGAGGATGCGAGCGCGGCCGCCAAGGGCGGCGATGCTGCCCCGGCCAAGGCAGAGGCTCCCAAGGCTGAGACCCCTAAAACCGAACCAGCAAAGGCTGAGGCTACTGCGGCGCCTGCCGCAGCAAAACCAGGCAGCAACGGAGCTGCCCCTGCGCCAGCCGGCGAACGCACCTTTGCTTCACCACTGGCCCGTCGTATTGCCAAGGATGCTGGCGTCGACGTCGCGGCAATCCCCGGTTCCGGTCCGCATGGGCGTGTGGTGAAGGCGGATGTCGAGGCAGCGATTGCCGGTGGCGGCGTGGCGAAGGCCGCCTCAGCTCCGTCTGCGGCGCCTGCCGCTGCGGCTCCGGCCCCGGCGGCCAAGCCGATGTCGGACGAAGCGGTGCTCAAGCTGTTCGAAGAAGGTTCCTACGACCTCGTCCCGCATGACAATATGCGCAAGACCATCGCCCGCCGTCTCGTCGAGGCGAAGTCGACCATCCCGCATTTCTATCTCACCCTCGACTGCGAGCTGGACGCACTCTTGAAGCTGCGCTCCGAGCTCAATGCCGCCGCACCGATGCGCAAGACCGAAAAGGGCGATGTCCCGGCCTACAAGCTTTCGGTCAACGACATGATCATCAAGGCGATGGCTCAGGCGCTGATGGCCGTGCCGGATGCCAATGCCTCGTGGACGGAAAGCGCCATGGTCAAGCACAAGCACGCCGATGTCGGCGTGGCGGTGTCGATCCCGGGCGGGCTGATCACGCCGATCGTCAGGAAAGCCGACCAGAAGACGCTTTCGGTGATTTCCAACGAGATGAAGGATCTGGCCAAACGCGCGCGCGATCGCAAGCTGAAGCCGGAAGAGTATCAGGGCGGCACCACGGCGGTGTCGAACCTCGGCATGTTCGGCATCAAGGACTTCGCTGCCGTCATCAATCCGCCGCATGCGACGATCCTGGCGGTGGGTGCGGGCGAAGAACGCGCGGTGGTAAAGGGCGGCGAGATCAAGATCGCCACCGTCATGTCGGTGACGCTGTCGACCGACCATCGTGCCGTCGACGGTGCGCTCGGAGCCGAACTGCTCGGCGCCTTCAAGCGCATCATCGAAAACCCGATGACCATGCTGGTCTGATGACCGCGTAGGACGGCCGAATGAAGACCGTGCTCTGCTACGGCGATTCTCTGACCTGGGGCTACGATGCCGCAGGTCTTGCCCGTCATGCGTTCGAGGATCGTTGGCCCAGCGTATTGCAGGCGGAACTCGGCGGTACGGCACGTGTGATCCCGGAAGGATTGAATGGCCGGACAACGGCCTTTGATGATGATCTGGCCGATTGTGACCGCAATGGTGCTCGCACACTGCCGACGATCCTGGCGACGCATGCACCGCTCGATCTGATCATTCTGCTGCTTGGCACCAACGACATGAAGTCGTTCATCTGCGGCCGTGCGATCGGTGCCAGGCAGGGCATGGGGCGGCTGGTCGATATTGTGCGCAGCCTGGTCTATCCGATGGCCGCCGAGGCGCCCAAAGTGCTGTTGGTTTCGCCGCCACCAATCCGGGAAACCGCGAACGTCAATTTTGCCGCCATGTATGAGGGCGCCACCACGGAATCGCGCAAGCTGGCACCGTTCTACGCGGCGCTTGCCGCAGAGACGAATTGCAGCTTCTTCGATGCCGGAACGGTTGCTCAGGCAACACCGTTGGACGGTATCCATCTTGACGCCGACAACACCCGCCGCATCGGTGTCGCGCTGGCACCCATAGTGCGCGACATGCTGGAGCTTTGACCGTGCCGGACGAGATCATCATTCGCCCGGCAACGAAGAGCGACGCAGCCGAACTCGCCATTCTGGTCGACTTGAGTTCGCACGGCTTCGCGTCCTGGTTCTGGTACGGTGCCGTGCTCGATGGAAGCAAGGAGACCGCCTTCGAGCAGGGACGTTCTTTCATGCGTTCCGACACGGAGCGCGCCGGTTGGAGGGATTCGAGCGTGGCGATGGTGCGCGACGAGATTGCAGGCGTGATCATCGGGCATCCGATCGATGAATCCATCATTGATGAAACGCCGTCGCATCCGGTCACCGAGCCCATCCTGGCCCTTCAGAAGACACTCGTCGGCCACTGGTTCATCGACAGTTTGGGGGTCTACCGACATCTTCGCGGCAAAGGATTGGGCAAGCGCCTGCTTCGGCACGAGGTCGAGCGTGGCGCCGGCCGGCCGATTAGTCTGATCACCGAAAGCCACAACGAGACCGCGCTCGGGCTTTACAAATCATATGGATTTGCCGAGGTGACGCGACGGCAAGCCGTACCGCTGTTCGACGACAGCAAAGAACATGACTGGGTGCTGCTGACGCGCGGTGCCGCTTGATGAAAAGGTAGGACAAACATGGCTGAAAACTACGACGTCATCATCATCGGCTCCGGTCCGGGCGGCTATATTGCAGCCATCCGTTCCGCCCAGCTCGGTTTCAAGACTGCGATTGTCGAACGGGAGCATCTGGCTGGCATCTGCTCCAACTGGGGTTGTATTCCGACCAAGGCGCTGCTGCGCTCCGCCGAGATTTTCCATTATGCCGAACATGCCAAGAGCTACGGCCTGACACTCGAAGGTACGATCAAGCCGGACCTCAAGGGTATCGTCGACCGCTCGCGCGGCATCGCGCAGCGCATGAACAATGGCGTCGGCTTTCTGATGAAGAAAAACAAGGTCGACGTGATCTGGGGCGAAGCCAAGCTCACCAAGCCAGGCGAGATCGTCGTTGGCAAGTCCTCGAAGAAGCCGATGGAGCCGATGGGCCCGATCCCCAAGGGGACCAAGGGCGAGGGCACCTATACGGCCAAGCACATCGTTATCGCCACCGGTGCGCGTCCACGCGCACTGCCGGGCATCGAGCCGGACGGCAAGCTGATCTGGACCTATTTCGAAGCGATGGTACCGCAGGAAATGCCGAAATCGCTGCTGGTGATGGGCTCGGGCGCTATCGGCATCGAATTCGCCTCTTTCTACCGCACCATGGGCGTTGACGTGACCGTGGTCGAGATCATGCCGCAGATCATGCCCGTGGAAGACGTTGAGATTTCGACCTGGGCGAAGAAGCAGCTTGAAAAGCAGGGCATGAAGATCCTGCTCGAGACAAAAGTCACCAAGGTCGAGAAAGGCGCGAACGCCGTGACCGCGACGGTCGAGGGCAAGGATGGCAAGACCCAGAAGATCACCGCCGACCGGATGATCTCGGCGGTGGGTGTCCAGTGCAATACCGAAAATCTTGGCCTGGAGACCATCGGCGTGAAAATCGACCGTGGTGCCATCGTCATCGACGAATTCTGCCGCACCAACGTTCCGGGCATCTATGCCATCGGCGATGTCGCCGGGCCGCCCATGTTGGCCCACAAGGCCGAGCACGAGGCGGTGATCTGCATGGAGAAGATTGCCGGTCTCCACGTTCATCCGATGGATAAGCTCAAGATCCCAGGCTGCACCTATTGCAGCCCGCAGGTCGCGTCCGTCGGCCTGACCGAGGCCAAGGCCAAGGAACAGGGCAAGGACATCCGGGTCGGCCGCTTCCAGTTCGTAGCCAACGGCAAGGCTGTCGCGCTCGGCGAGGACCAAGGTCTGGTCAAGACTATTTTCGACAAGAAGACTGGCCAGTTGTTGGGAGCGCACATGGTCGGTGCGGAGGTCACCGAACTCATCCAGGGGTTCGTCGTGGCGATGAACCTCGAAACCACCGAGGAAGAGCTGATGCACACCATCTTCCCGCATCCGACGCTGTCGGAAACGATGAAGGAAAGCGTGCTCGACGCGTACGGACGGGTTCTGAACGCGTAAGGATGCAAAAACGACCGTGGTGGCATGCGTTGGCACGGTCTTTTTCTCAGCGATGAAAAGCCTTAGATGAGGCTCGTACCCAGTCCCCGACTCCGCAAGGTCTCGGGGAGAGCAGGAAAGATCAGATGGTCACCGTTCTCGATCTCGTCGCCAACAAGCCACGCCCCCGTCACCCCGAAAAGGCGCATCGGCCGGATCAGGAGGTGCTGCGCAAGCCTGACTGGATCCGCGTCAAGGCGCCGGTTTCCAAGGGGTATGCCGAAACGCGTGAAATCGTGAAGTCGCACAAGCTGGTGACGGTTTGTGAGGAGGCCGGCTGCCCCAATATCGGCGAATGCTGGGAAAAGAAGCACGCCACCTTCATGATCATGGGTGAGATTTGCACGCGCGCTTGCGCCTTCTGCAATGTCGCCACCGGCATTCCGACCGCGCTCGACCCCGACGAGCCGAACCGTGTGGCGCAGGCAGTCAAGACGATGGGCCTTTCCCATGTCGTCATCACTTCGGTCGACCGCGACGATCTCGACGACGGCGGCGCACAGCATTTTGCGGACGTCATTCTCGCCATCCGCGCAGCCGCGCCCATGACCACGATCGAAATCCTGACGCCGGACTTCCTGCGCAAAGAGGGCGCTTTGGAGATCGTCGTGGCAGCCAAGCCTGACGTCTTCAACCACAACCTGGAAACCGTGCCGTCCAATTACCTGACGGTTCGTCCAGGTGCCCGCTATTTCCATTCCATCCGGTTGCTGCAGCGTGTGAAGGAGCTCGACCCTTCGATCTTCACCAAATCCGGTATCATGGTTGGTCTCGGTGAAGAGCGGAACGAAGTTCTGCAGTTGATGGACGACCTGCGGTCGGCCGACGTCGATTTCATGACCATCGGCCAGTATTTGCAGCCATCGAAGAAGCACCATCCGGTCAAGAAGTTCGTTACGCCGGAGGAGTTCCAGTCCTACGCTATCGTCGGCAAGAGCAAGGGGTTCCTGTTGATGGCATCAAGCCCGCTGACGCGATCCTCGCACCATGCCGGCGATGATTTCGCAAAGCTGCGCGCGGCGCGCGAGGAGCAGCTCAAGAAAACCGCCTAGAGCGAAATGCGATCGGGGCATTCCGTTCTGTCTGTTGTTTTGTCGCATGATCTTTCTCCGAAAAGTCTGCAACTTTTCGGGATCACGCTCAGGTAAGCCGGATTCATGCCGAAGTTCGAGGCGACACGCCGCGTAGCCCATAGCCCCGACCAGATGTTCGCGCTGGTTGCCGATGTGGAGAAATATCCGCAATTTGTACCGCTGTGCGAGGCGCTGGCTGTGCGCTCGCGCCGTGAACGTGACGGCCGAACCGTGCTCGTTGCCGATATGAGCGTCGGCTATAAGGCGATCCGCGAGACCTTCACCACGCAGGTGCTGCTGAAGCCGGATGAGCGCATCATCGATGTCAAATATATCGATGGTCCGTTCAAATATTTGAGCAACATATGGGGGTTCGAGCCGGCGAGCGACGGCTGTTTCGTACGTTTCTTCATCGACTACGAGTTCAAGAGCCGCATTCTCGGCGCGATGATGGGCACGATGTTCGACCGGGCCTTCCGCATGTTTTCAGAGGCGTTCGAAAAACGCGCCGACGTGATTTACGGGCGAGACCCCTGATGGTCCTGGTTGTTGCCACATCCAGGACGTCTCAATCGTCAGCGCGACTCATCCGAACCTCAAATGGCATTCAGCCGGCCAGGGCCTTGAGCCCCATTTCGAGCGCATGCCGCACGGTCTCGCGGCGGATGAAGTCGCGACCACGATTGTCGAAGATCCGGTGTGCCGAAATGGCCGGTTGGTCTTTCAGCGCCAGGCCGAACCAGACAAGCCCGACAGGCTTTTCTGCCGAGCCGCCATCGGGTCCGGCAATGCCGGTAACCGCCAATGCAATAGCTGCACGCGAGTGGGCAAGCGCGCCGGCAGCCATCTCCAGCGCCGTTTCGGATGACACGGCGCCGAAGGCTTCCAGCGTGGCTGCCTTGACGCCCAGCATGTCCATCTTGGCTTCGTTCGAATATGTGACGAATCCACGGTCCACGACCGCCGATGAGCCGGCAATGTCGGTCAAATGCGCGATGATCATACCGCCGGTACAGCTTTCAGCCGTAGCAGCCAAGATTTCGCGTGCCTGGCATGCTTTCAGGAACCGGTCGGCCAGCGGTGTGAGTTCGTTCATTCCGGCACCTCGCCAGGATAAACGACACTGGCCGTGGCGATTGCGGCGATCCCTTCCTGGCGACCGACAAAACCCAGTTTTTCGTTGGTCGTTGCCTTGATCGAAATGCGCTCGGCGGTGATGCCCAGCATATCCGAGAGCGCGGCAGTCATCGCCTCGCGGTGGGGGCCGACGCGCGGTGCTTCGCAAATCAGCGTGATGTCGGCATTGGCGATGCGACCACCACGTGCGCGGACGATCCTGGCTGCATGCTCGACGAACAGGCGCGAGGCAGCGCCTTTCCATTGCGGATCGGATGGCGGAAAATGCGTGCCGATGTCGCCGGCACTGCAGGTGGCCAGAAGCGCGTCGGTCAAGGCATGCAGGCCCACATCGGCATCGGAGTGGCCCGACAGCTTGCGGTCGTGGGGAATGGCGACCCCGCACAACGTCACGTGGTCGCCCGGTTCGAAGGCGTGCACATCATAGCCATTGCCCGTACGGATGTCGGGAAAGCTCAAGCGCGCGCCGTTCAGTCGTTGATCTGCCATGACGATATCCCGTGCCCAGGTGAGTTTAACGTTGTCAGGTGAACCGGCGACAATCCTGACCGGCAATCGGGCCCATTCGGCGATAGCCGCATCATCCGTGAAATCGTCCCTGCCTGCCTGATGGGCTTTTTCATGTGCATCCAGAATGGGACGGAAGGGAAAGCCTTGTGGTGTCTGCGCGGCATGCAGGCCCATACGCGGCACCGTTTCGCCGATGGTGCCGTCCCGGCTTTCGCGCTTTAGCGTGTCGGCGACCGGAAGCGCCGGCAGGGCGCCCTGTCCAGAGCTGACGACGTCGATGACGCGATCGATGAGGTCGCGATCGGCAAAAGGCCGAACCGCATCGTGGATCAGGACTTTGTCTGGTATCGTGTCATCCAATGCGACAAGGCCGAGACGCACGGACTCCTGTCTGGTGCGGCCGCCAGTAACGATCGTGATCCTGGCAAGATGATCGCCTACCGCTTTTTCAAGCAAAAGCCGGTCGTCGGCGTGGACCACCACGACGACACGTGCGATGCGCGGATGCGTAAGGAAGGTTTCCAGCGTTCTGGCCAAGATGGCGCGGCCGCCAATATGGCGGTATTGCTTGGGCCCATCGGCCTGGCCGGCACGCTCGCCGCGACCTGCCGCGACGATGACAGCGGCGACGCCGCCACCGGCGGATACAGCCTTGATTGCGCTCGGTTCCCTCATGCGCAGAGGCTTAGTCGCGGGCGAACAGGAAGGCCAGCTTTTTCCCAAATAAGCCGCAATGCCTGTTCATTCTGCATTGCACAATCACCTCGATCTGGCTAATGAATAGGCAAAGACATACATTGCTTGGTTTTTGTGCATGACCGATCCGAACAAAGTCGCCTTACCGCTTGTTGTTGGCGGTGTGGTTCTGCGCAACCGCGTTTTCCTAGCACCGATGTCCGGTATCACGGATGAGCCGTTCCGCAAGCGCGCCTATGGGCATGGTGCAGGCCTTGTGGTTTCGGAAATGGTGGCGAGCGGCGAACTCGCACGGGGCAGGGCAGGATTCGACCTGCGCATCCGCCATTCCGGGCTGCCGGTTCATATGGTGCAGCTCGCCGGGCGCGAAGCTGCGCATATGGCTGAAGCAGCGCGCATCGCTGCAGGCGAAGGCGCCGACATCATCGACATCAACATGGGCTGTCCCGCCAAGAAGGTGACGGGCGGCTATGCCGGCTCGGCGTTGATGCGCGACCTCGATCACGCGCTCACCCTAATTGAGGCGGTGATAGGAGCAGTGAAGGTACCGGTGACGGTAAAGATGCGGCTCGGCTGGGATGAAGAGGCCTTGAATGCGCCGATGCTTGCCCGCCGTGCTGAACAAGCGGGCGTGAGCATGGTGACGGTTCATGGTCGCACGCGTTGCCAGTTCTACCAAGGCAAGGCGGACTGGCGTGCGATTGCCCGTGTGAAGGAGGCTGTATCGATCCCCGTGGTCGCCAATGGCGATGTTGCAGGGGCGGTCGATGCCGCCACGATCCTGGAACAATCCGGCGCGGACGCCGTCATGGTTGGTCGCGCCCATTATGGCGCACCCTGGACCGCAGGCGTTATCGCGGCCTCGGCAAGTGGCACGGAGCCTCCTGGCTTGCCGGGCGACGTGGCCGAACTCGCCGACTATGTGATTGCTCATTACGAGGACATGCTAGCTCATTATGGAATCGAGAGCGGGCTGAGGCAGGCCAGAAAGCATCTCGGCTGGTATCTGGACCGGCACGCTGCGGCGGCACCGGCAACACTGCGCAAAGGTATCCTGACCTCCTTCGAGCCAGCGCATGTTGTCGCATTGTTGCGCGAGGCGTTTCTGTGCGTCGGTGCCGCGGAAGACATCCGGAGCGCTGCATGACCATCGCACCGGCGCCCGTTGCGGACATGGCCGATGCCGCACAAATCCTTCTCAACACCATTCGCCGACCGGTGATCATGATTGGGCCGGAAGGCCATATCACCTACGCCAATGCCGACGCCGAGGACTTCTTTCGATCCAGCGCAACCATGTTGGCGCGAAACACCTTGGCCAAGCTCATTCCCTTCGGCAGTCCACTGCTGACCTTGGTGGACCAGGTTCGTGAACGGCGTGCACCGGTCAACGAATATCGCGTCGATGTATCCTCGCCGCGTCTCGGCATAGAGAAGATCGTGGACCTTTATGCAGCGCCCGTGCCGGAGTTCCCGGATTCCGTCGTGGTGATGTTCCAGGAACGCTCGATGGCCGACAAGATCGATCGGCAGATGACGCATCGCGGGGCTGCGCGCTCCGTCACCGGTTTGGCTGCGATGCTGGCGCATGAGATCAAGAATCCGCTCTCAGGTATCCGTGGCGCCGCACAATTGCTTGAGCTTTCCGCGTCCGACGAAGATCGGGCATTGACCCGGCTGATCACAGACGAGACCGATCGCATCGTGTCGCTGGTCGACCGCATGGAAGTGTTTTCCGACGAGCGGCCGATCGATCGTTATCCCGTCAACATCCACGTCGTCCTGGATCACGTAAAGGCAATCGCCAGAAATGGTTTCGCCAATCGAATCAAGATCATGGAGGATTATGATCCTTCACTGCCTTCGGTTTACGGCAACCGTGACCAACTCATCCAGGTCTTCCTCAACCTAGTCAAGAACGCTGCGGAGGCGATCGGCTCGGACCCGCTTGGCGAAATCACGTTGACGACGGCATTTCGTCCGGGCATCCGCATGTCCGTTCCCGGCACGCAGGATCGCGTATCGCTGCCGCTGGAATTCTGCGTGCATGACAACGGTCCGGGGGTCTCGGACGATATCCTGCCGATCCTCTTCGATCCGTTCATCACCACCAAGCCGAATGGCTCCGGGTTGGGGTTGGCATTGGTGGCCAAGATCGTCGGCGAACATGGTGGCATCATCGAATGTGATGCGACGCCGCGCGGAACGACCTTCCGCGTGCTGCTACCCGCGTGGAAGGACCCCATGCCCGCAAGCGAGGAAGGACATCGCCTATGAGCGCCCGGGGCACAATTCTCGTCGCCGATGACGATGCAGCGATCCGTACGGTGCTCAACCAGGCCCTGTCGCGCGCCGGTCATGACGTGCGGGTGACGTCGAACGCGTCCACGCTCTGGCGCTGGGTGGCCGCAGGCGAGGGTGATATCGTCATTACCGACGTGGTCATGCCCGACGAGAACGCTTTCGACATGTTGCCTCGCATCAAGAAGGCGCGGCCGGAACTGCCGGTCATCGTCATGAGCGCGCAAAACACGTTCATGACTGCCATCCGCGCCTCCGAGACCGGCGCCTATGAATATCTGCCCAAGCCGTTCGATCTCACCGAGTTGCTCAACATCGTCGGCCGGGCCATGGCTGAACCGCGTCGGCCGAAGGCGGATGCGCGCTCCGAAGAACAGCCTGAGTCCATGCCTTTGGTCGGCCGCTCCGCAGCCATGCAGGACATCTACCGCATGCTCGCGCGCATGATGCAGACGGACCTCACCGTCATGATCAGCGGCGAATCCGGTACCGGCAAGGAGCTGGTTGCGCGGGCTTTGCACGAATATGGCCGCCGCCGCGGTGGGCCCTTCGTTGCCATCAATATGGCAGCCATCCCGCGCGATCTGATCGAGTCGGAGCTGTTCGGACACGAAAAGGGCGCGTTCACCGGTGCGCAGAACCGCTCCACCGGCCGTTTCGAGCAGGCCGAAGGTGGCACGCTGTTTCTCGATGAAATCGGCGACATGCCGATGGAGGCGCAGACCAGGCTGCTGCGCGTGCTGCAGCAGGGCGAATACACCACGGTAGGTGGGCGGACGCCGATCAAGACGGATGTGCGAATCGTCGCGGCGACCAACAAAGACCTGCGCATGCTGATCAACCAGGGTCTGTTCCGCGAGGATCTATTCTATCGCCTCAATGTCGTGCCGCTCAGGCTTCCGGGTTTGCGCGAACGTGCCGAGGATATTCCGGACCTCGTGCGTCATTTCTTCAAGCTCGGCGCGAAGGAAGGTTTGCAAACCAAACGCATCGTGCCGGCCGGTATCGAGCTGATGAAGCGCTATCCCTGGCCTGGCAATGTGCGCGAACTCGAAAATCTCGTACGCCGCCTGGCTGCACTCTACCCGCAGGACGAAATTTCGGCCGAAATCATCGAGGCCGAGCTAAAGACGGGTGAGGTTGCCGTCGCGCCCAGCGCCAACGTCCTGATCCCCGACGACTTGTCGATCAGCCAGGCGGTGGAACACTACCTGCAACGTTATTTCGCCTCCTTCGGCAACGAATTGCCGCCCGCAGGTCTCTACCAGCGCATCCTGGAAGAGGTCGAGCATCCGCTGGTTCTGGCAGCGATGACGGCAACCCGCGGCAACCAGATCCGTGCTGCCGATCTCCTCGGTCTCAACCGCAACACGTTGCGCAAGAAGATACGCGATCTCGGCGTCAACGTTTATCGTGGTGCACGACAGGGCTGACGCCAAGGCTCAAAGATATCAGTCCATCAAAAACCAGTTGATGAGACGCCGAAAGATTTTTGTGATCGGACGTCTTGTTGCATATTCGCCACAATGCGTTGCATAGATGCGACGCAACCATGACGACAAGCGGCGAAAATGGCTGAGCAGGCCATACCATTGAACGGACCATTGTTTCGAAGATCCGGTGTGCAGGAAGCCAGGCGGCTGATGGCGCTGCCCGGTATCGTCGCGATCATCGGCGCGCTGCTGACAGCCGCGGTTTCCTTTGCGATCCTGATCGGCGCAACACCGATAACGCCCGACCGGACGACGACACTTTGGCTCATCGGCGCCAATGCGCTGTTCATCCTCTTCCTTGTGGCGCTGATTGCCCGCGAGGCGCAGCGAATCATCATGGCGCGTCGCGTCGGCAAGGCCGCGTCGCGACTGCATGTGCGCATCGTCATCATGTTTGCCCTTGTCGCGGCCGTACCGGCGATCCTGGTCGCCATTATTGCCGCGATCACGTTGAACATCGGCCTCGACCGATGGTTCGAGATTCGCACCAAGACGATCATCAATTCGTCCTTGTCGATTGCGGAAGCCTATGTGCAGGAAAATGCCCGCAATCTGCAGGGGACGACGCTTTCCATGGCCTACGACCTGGATAGCTCCCGAACGCTCTATGGCCTCGATCGAGGTGGTTTCCTCGATCTCATGAACAAGGAAGCGGTCGGACGCGGTCTTGCCCATGCTGCGCTCGTCAAGGAGGACGGCTCCTTCGTGATGAGCGCCCGGACCAATGCCGATTTCCCGATGCCGGGACCACCCGATGGCGCTGTAAAGCAGGCGCAGGACGGCAGGCCGCTGCTGATTGAGCCGCGCACGCGCAACATCATGGGCGCGATCATCAAGCTGAAGGAAATTGAGGGGCTCTATCTCTACACGATCCGCGTCGTGGACCCTGAAGTGATCAGGGCGCGCGAGATCGTGCGGGCAAACACCGCCGAGTATCGAGGCCTCGAAACAAACAGAGGCTTCTCGCAGGTCGCGTTCGCGCTGCCTTACATGTCGCTGACGCTCATTGTCATCCTGTCGGCGATCTGGACGGGTATCGCCGTGGCCGACAGGCTGGTGCGGCCGATCCGGCAGCTCATCGGCGCCGCCGACGAAGTGGCGACCGGCAACCTCGACGTTTCGGTCCCTGTCCGTCATTCGGATGGCGATGTTGCGTATCTTGGCGACACCTTCAACAAGATGCTGCTGGAACTGAAATCGCAGCGCAACGAGATCCTGACCGCCAAGGACCTGGCCGACGAGCGTCGCCGCTTCTCGGAAGCGGTGCTGGCCGGCGTGACGTCTGGCGTCATCGGTGTCGATCCGTTTGGCACCATCACCATCGTCAACAAATCCGCGGAGGCGATGTTGGCGATGTCGTCCGACATTGCGCTTGGACAGAATTTGTCGACCGTGCTGCCTCATGTCGGGCGCGTGTTGGAGATTGGGCGCAAGTCCGGCAAGCCGGTCTATCGCGAGCAGGTGACATTTTTCCGCGCCGGTGCGGAGCGCACCTTCAACGTCCAGGTTACGATCGAGGAAGACCAGGACGACGGTTTTGACGGCGAGAAGTCTTATGTCGTCACCGTCGACGATATTACGGACCTCGTCACCGCCCAGCGTACATCGGCCTGGGCCGATGTCGCGCGTCGCATTGCCCATGAGATCAAGAATCCTCTAACTCCAATCCAGTTGTCGGCCGAGCGCATCCGGCGCCGCTACGGCAAGGTGATCACCGAGGATCGGGAAGTATTCGACCAGTGCACGGACACGATCATCCGGCAGGTCGAGGACATTGGCCGCATGGTCGATGAGTTTTCGTCTTTTGCTCGGATGCCGAAGCCAGAAATGAAGGCGATCGATCTGCGCGAACCGCTCCGCGAGGCTTCATTCCTGGTGGAGGTCAGTCGTTCAGACATCGCCTTTGAACGCGCCTTCGGCGATAAGCCGCTGAAGGGCACTTTTGACACGCGGCTGCTTTCGCAGGCCTTCGGCAACGTCATCAAAAACGCGGCCGAAGCCATGGAAGGGATCGAATGGGCACCTGGGGAAAAGGGTGTCATCCGCATCCAGGCTGCGCATACCGACGGGGCAATCCGGATCGACGTGATCGACAACGGCAAGGGACTGCCGCGCGAAAATCGGCAGCGACTGCTGGAGCCCTATATGACGACGCGTGAGAAGGGCACGGGCCTTGGCCTCGCGATCGTCAAAAAGATCGTGGAAGACCATGGTGGACGGCTGGAGCTGCACGATGCGCCGGCCGAATTCCATGACGGCCGTGGGGCCATGATCAGCATCATCCTGCCTGCTTCCACTGCGATATCTCGCGGTGCGGAGACGGCGGAAAACGAACGAGAAACTGAGAAGGTCAGCAATGGCGTCTGATATTCTGATCGTCGACGACGAGGAAGATATCCGCGAACTCGTCGCGGGTATCTTGAGCGATGAAGGCCATGAAACGCGCACCGCGCACGACGCGGACAGTGCGCTGGCAGCGATCGCCGATCGCGTGCCGCGGCTGGTTTTTCTGGATATCTGGCTGCAGGGTTCGCGACTGGATGGATTGGCGCTTCTGGACGAGATCAAGACGCTGCACCCCAGTCTGCCGGTCGTGATGATCTCCGGTCACGGCAACATCGAAACCGCAGTTTCCGCGATCCGTCGCGGCGCTTACGATTTCATTGAAAAGCCTTTCAAGGCCGACAGGTTGATCCTGGTTGCTGAGCGCGCGTTGGAAACGTCCAAACTGCGCCGCGAGGTTTCCGACCTCAAACAGCGCAGCGGCGAAACGTTCGACCTCATCGGCATGTCTTCGGCGATGAGCCAATTGCGGCAGACCATCGAACGCGTGGCGCCTACCAACAGCCGCATCATGATCGTCGGCCCCTCAGGCTCCGGCAAGGAACTGGCGGCTCGCGCCATCCATGCCCTTTCGGCACGAAAGAGCGGTCCGTTCGTAACGGTGAGCGCTGCCAACATCACGCCTGAACGTATGGAAATCGAGCTGTTCGGAACGGAATCGAACGGCACCGAGCGCAAGGTCGGTGCGTTGGAGGAGGCACATCGCGGCATCCTCTACATCGATGAGGTGGCGGATATGCCGCGAGAGACGCAAAACAAGATCCTGCGCGTGCTCGTGGAACAACAATTCGAGCGGGTTGGCGGCACCAAACGGGTCAAGGTCGACGTGCGCATCATCTCCTCGACCGCGCAAAATCTCGAGGCGATGATCGCCGAGGGTCGCTTCCGCGAAGATCTTTATCACCGGCTGGCCGTCGTACCCGTGTCCGTGCCGGGACTAGCGGAACGGCGGGAAGACATCCCCTATCTGGTCGACACCTTCGTCAAGCAGATCTCCAGGCAGGCCGGCATCAAGCCGCGTCGCATCGGCGACGATGCCCTGGCCGTGCTGCAGGCCCACAATTGGCCGGGCAATGTGCGCCAGTTGCGCAACAACATCGAGCGCCTGATGATCCTGGCGCGCGGCGATGATGTCGACGCGCCGATCACTGCCGATCTGCTGCCATCCGAAATCGGTGATGTAATGCCACGCACACCGAACCAGTCGGATCAGCACATCATGGCGCTGCCGTTGCGCGAGGCGCGCGAGCAATTCGAGAAGGATTATTTGATCGCCCAGATCAATCGTTTCGGCGGCAATATCTCCAAGACTGCCGAGTTCATAGGCATGGAGCGCTCCGCCCTCCATCGAAAGCTCAAATCGCTGGGGGTCTGACCGGTGGTTGAAAACCGTCGGCTGGACCATGTCTTTGTCCAATACGCGACCTTCGGAATCGCGTAAGAAATCCTAATATTTCAGAGGGTTCGCCATGCCGCGCATTGCTTATGTCAACGGACGCTATGTCGCTCACCGTGACGCGGCCGTGCATATCGAGGATCGCGGTTATCAGTTCGCGGACGGCGTCTACGAGGTCTGCGAGGTTGCGCGGGGATTCATTGTCGATATGAAACGCCATCTCGATCGGCTCGATCGATCGCTGCGCGAGCTTCGTATCGACTGGCCGATCGGCAGAAAACCGCTTGAGATCGTGTTGCGGGAGGTTGTCCGACGCAATCAGGTCTTCAACGGCCTCGTCTATGTGCAGGTGACGCGTGGTGTCGCCAGCCGAGACTTCCTGTTTCCCGCAGATACGATGTCCTCCCTGGTTGTGACTGCCAGGAAGGTGAATCCAGCGCTTGCGGCCAAGCGTGCCGAAGACGGGATCAAAGTCATCACGGTGCCGGAGAATCGCTGGGATCGGGTCGACATCAAGTCCGTCGGATTGCTGCCGAACGTTCTGGCAAAGCAGCAAGCCAAGGAGGCCGGCGCTCAGGAGGCCTGGTTCGTAGACGAGGACGGCAATGTCAAGGAAGGCGGTTCCTCGAACGCCTGGATTGTCACCAAGGACGGTGTCCTGGTGACGCGGCCGGCGGAGCACGGGATCCTGCGTGGCATTACCCGCACCACGATATTCGACGTTGCGGCCAAGCTCGGCCTGAAGATTGAGGAACGCAGCTTTTCCGTCGCCGAGGCCAAGGCGGCACGTGAAGCGTTCATCAGTTCTGCGACGACGATCGCCATGCCGGTGGTTGCCATCGACGGACAAACCGTTGCTAATGGTCATCCCGGCTCAACAACACTTTCGTTGCGGCAGGCGTTTTTTGACGTTGCGGAAAAAAGTCCGGCCTGATAACCGGCACAACAGGAATGGACATCAATATATCTCGTTCTACTTGTCGTTGTTCACGACAAGCATGTCTGCAAGCTTGACATATGCCGAGTATTTTGGCGCACTGGCATGCATACCGAAGGGGATCGGCGAAAGATAAGAACAATGGCAGAGCGTTCGCAAAATCTTCAGGACCTGTTCCTGAACTCGGTGCGCAAGAGTAAGAACCCACTCACAATCTTCCTCATCAATGGCGTGAAATTGACCGGGGTGGTGACCTCGTTCGACAATTTCTGTGTATTGCTGCGACGCGACGGACATTCACAGCTCGTCTACAAGCATGCCATTTCCACGATCATGCCGAGCCAGCCGGTTCAGATGTTCGATGGCGAGGAAAGCCAAGGCGGCTAATTGACCAAGCAGAACGACGCGAGCCGGAAGGGCCGCGGGCAATCCGTAAATAATGAGGGCGCGGGCTCCGGAGAGGCGACCCGTGCTCTCGTAGTCGTGCCTGTCCTACCGAATCACGGCAGGCAGGAGGACGATACAGGCCGCGTGCGCCTGGCACGCTCGCCGGAGGCGCGGCTGGAAGAGGCCGTCGGCCTGACCCGCGCCATCGATCTCGATCCCGTCCAGACATCGATCGCCATCGTCGCCGAGCCGCGACCGGCGACGTTGCTGGGTTCGGGCAAGGTTTCGGAACTGGCCGAGGCGGTCAAGGACAAGCACGCCGAACTGGCGATCATCGACCATCCGTTGACGCCTGTGCAGCAGCGCAACCTCGAGAAGGAACTGAACGTCAAGGTCCTGGATCGGACCGGCCTCATCCTCGAAATCTTCGGCGAACGCGCCCGCACCAAGGAAGGTACGCTGCAGGTCGAGCTTGCACATCTCAACTATCAAAAGGGTCGTCTGGTGCGATCCTGGACCCACCTTGAACGCCAACGCGGTGGCGCGGGATTCCTCGGTGGTCCTGGTGAAACGCAGATCGAGGCGGACCGGCGGGCATTGCAAGAGAAGATCATCAGGCTGAAGCGCGAGCTGGAGACGGTGCGCCGCACGCGCGATCTGCATCGCGCGAAGCGGAAAAAAGTGCCTTTTCCAGTGGTTGCGATCGTTGGCTACACCAATGCCGGAAAGTCGACACTGTTCAATAGGCTGACAGGCGCCGGGGTTCTGGCGGAAGATATGTTGTTCGCCACGCTCGACCCGACACTACGACGGGTACGCCTGCCGCACGGCACGCCGATCATCCTCTCGGATACGGTCGGTTTCATCTCCGATCTGCCGACGCATCTGGTGGCCGCATTTCGGGCGACCCTGGAAGAAGTTGTGGAAGCGGACCTCGTCATCCATCTGCGCGATATTTCCGACCCGGACACTGCAGCGCAGGCAGAAGATGTTGAACGCATTCTCGGCGATCTTGGTGTCGACGCAGCCGATACCGATCGTGTCGTTGAGGTGTGGAACAAGATCGACTTGCTGGATGAAGGCAACCGAGAGCGTCTTTTGTCGGAGAGTGCGGATACAAAACGCCCGCCGATTGCCATTTCAGCTGTGACTGGCGAGGGGATCGATGCGCTCAAGGCGCTGATCGAAACACGCGTCTCGGGCGAATTGCAGTCGATCGAGATCACCCTGCAGCCTGCTCAACTCGGCATGGTCGATTGGCTTTACCGCAATGGCGACGTCGTCAAACGCACCGACAACGAAGATGGTAGCGTATCATTGTCATTGATGGCGACTGAAAGCGCGCGCGAAGAGATCGAAGGCCGGTTGCAACGCAAAAGCGATTGAGATGCCCTTTCTTCCGAAGATGCGGGTCGCAAGGCCGTCCGACAATCTCGAAGCCTTGCTGCAGTTTTACAAACAGGGTTTAGGTTTTGAAGTGCTTGCACGTTTCGATGATCACGACGGCTTCGACGGGATCATATTGGGACATCCAAACGCGCCCTATCATCTGGAATTCACAAAGGCACACGGCGAGGTTGTAGGGCGGGCGCCATCCCAAGATCACCTTCTCGTTTTCTATCTTCCCGAGCAGTCCACGTGGACAGATGCGGTCAATACCATGAAGCTCGCGGGTTTTGATCCGGTGCCTTCATTCAACCCTTATTGGGACAAGGTCGGCCTGACCTTCCAGGATCCGGATGGGTACCGTGTCGTGTTCCAGTGTGCCGAATGGAATCGCTAGCGGGAGAGGCGATTCGCTCCTCTCTTACGTGACACAAAGCGGCCGGAAGCCGCTCTATACCTTTTCGAAGGTTTGCCGCAACGTCAGGTCTCGCGCTTGGCTTGCTGCCAGAGGGCTTCCATTTCTTCCAACGACGCCGCCTCCAGGCTGTGGCCTGAAGCTTCCAGCGCCCGCTCCACATAGTGAAAACGTTTGCGGAACTTGTCGTTGGTGCCGGAGAGAGCTGCTTCCGAATCCACTTTGAGATGTCGACCGAGGTTGACGACGGCAAACAGCATGTCGCCGAACTCATCCTTAATCGACGCAGTGTCGCCGCTGGCCAAGGCTTCGCGCAACTCGGCGACTTCTTCCTCGATCTTGTCGAGGATTGGTACGGCCTCACCCCAGTCGAAACCGACACGTGCGGCTTTTTCCTGCAATTTCAGCGCGCGCGTGAGTGCGGGCAGGGCAACGGGCACGGAATCGAGGAACCCTTTGCCGTGGTCTTCCGGATCCAGGCCCCGCGCGATCCGCTCGGCACGGCGTTCAGCTTTTTCCTCTGCCTTGATCTTTTCCCACATGCCCTTGGCCATTCCGGCAGTGCGGGCTTCTTCGTCGCCGAAGACGTGTGGGTGACGGCGGATCATCTTGCGTGTAACGGTCTCGACCACATCGCCGAAGGCAAATTCACCTTGCTCGTCAGCCATTTGGGCATGGTAGACCACCTGAAGCAGGAGGTCGCCAAGCTCCTCACGCAGGTTGTCGATGTCGCCACGCGCGATCGCGTCAGCCACCTCATAGGCTTCCTCGATCGTATAGGGGGCGATCGTCGAAAAATCCTGCTCGATATCCCACGGACAGCCTGTGACCGGCGCACGCAGCGCCGCCATGATCTCGATGAGACGGGATATGTCCTTGGAGGGCTTCATCGCAGGATTCTAGTTCGCCAAGGCAAGACAGCCAACGCCGGTGGGCGACATTGGCTCCTTGTCCACAATCTTGGTGTCTCGCCTAATCCAGCACCGAGACGATCGCCTGGGCGAGCTTGTCCAAACCGTCTTCCGGCAGGCCAGCCACATTGATGCGGCTGTCGCCCACCATGTAGACGCCGTGCTCGGTTCGCAACCGATCAACCTGGGCCTCGGTCAGTCCAAGCCGCGAGAACATGCCGCGGTGTTCTGCAATGAAGTCAAAGCGATCCGAGTTGGACTGGCGGCGCAGCGCTTCGGCGAAAGCGACGCGCAACCGCAGCATGCGCTGGCGCATTTCCTCGAGTTCGGCTTCCCAGTCGGCTCGAAGCTCCTTGTCCTGCAGAACGACGCGAACTGCCGCAGCGCCATGATCCGGCGGCATCGAATAGAGCGTGCGTGCAGCCGCCAGCATGTGGCCCAATGCGATATCTGCCTCCGTACCGCTCTTTGCCAGGATCATCGCGGCGCCAACGCGGTCGCGATACACCGCGAAGTTCTTGGAGCAGCTCGAGGCGACCAGCATTTCAGGCACTTTACCTGCGACGAGACGCAGGCCAGCGGCATCGGCTTCCAGACCTTCGCCGAAGCCTTGATAGGCAATGTCCACAAACGGCAGCAGGCCGCGTTCGACCAACAGATCCGTCACTCTGGTCCACTGCTCGATCGAGAGGTTGGCGCCTGTTGGGTTGTGACAGCAGCCATGCAACAGCACGGCATCGCCGGGCTTGGCAGTCTTCAGCGTGGCCAGCATGTCGTCGAAGCGAACCGAGCCGCTGACGGCGTCGAAATAGGGATATTCCGCGATGGTGAGACCGGCTCCCCGCATCATCGGAACGTGATTTGGCCAGGTTGGGTTGGAAATCCAGACTGTCGCATCCGGTCGCGTGCGCTTCAGCAACTCCGCTGCAAGCCGCAGTGCTCCGGAGCCGCCTGGTGCCTGGGCTGCGCGGATGCGGGTGAAGTCGGCGCTGTCGCCGAAAACCAGCTTAGCCATCACTTCGTTGAAGGCGAGGTCGCCCGCGAGGCCGAGATAGGTCTTGGTGTCCTGGCTCTGCAAAAGGCGCTTTTCGGCCTCGCGCACCGCCCGCATCACCGCCGTCTTGCCATCGCGATCCTTATAGACACCCACGCCGAGATCGACTTTGTCGGTGCGCGGATCAGCACGATACAGCCCGATCAGGGCAAGAATCTTGTCGGTTGGCGCTGGCTGCAGGTCTTCGAACATCTGAGGCTTTCCATGGGCATCGCGCCACCTTTTTTCTGGGCGCGGCGGAGTGATACGAGAATCGACGGGGCTTCGCCAGAATTATTGCGAGGTGAGGCTACCCGCCGCTTGGCAATTTCCTATCGGGGCCGCTGAGGCGTCGGATTTTCCAAACTATCGATATTGAGAACAATGTTCGGCGGCGTACTCTTTCTTGAGAAAGCTATGCCAATCCGATCCGGAAAATAGCAATCGACAAAATCTACTGATTTTATAGACTAAGGGGAAATGGAGGACGCCATGGCGAATTTCCAAGCCCCTGTCGGCACAACAAGGTCCGGCGACCGTCGCATTTCAGTGTCGCCGAGCGGCAATACCGGGGTACTTCTGCCCTATGCCGTATTTGCCGTTTCCTTCCTTTTCGCCAGCGCTTTCATCTTTGGCATCGTGCCCTGAGTTGAAGAGGCGAGGCCATCCTCGTCACTCCAAAGGAGTTGAACCACCCGCCTGTCCACCACAACAAGGGAGAAGTTGTGATGAGCGTCGTGTTCACTTTTGTATCTTCTGCCGACATAGCACAATCGTTCACTGCTCTTAAGGAGCAGGGCGAGATTCGGCCGGCTTCGGCCTGGCGCGCAGGCTTTCAATCCTGGCAACTCGATGAAAAGAGTGAGTCGCTTGCTGCGGCGGATCCATCCATCGCCACCGACGTCGAGTCCCTGCAGATTGTAGTCCCCCACGCTGCTGGGGAACTCGATCCTGTCACCGCAGCCCGGAAGTTGGCAGCGCTGCAGCTCCAAAGCCGCGGCCGTATTGCACTTCGGATACCTGCGCGAGGGCAAGTCGATTCCGACCGGCAACCGAGCCACATCGCTTTCTGGCGGCGTATAGATGAGTATCTGACTCTGTTGAAGCGGTTGTGGGCGAACGAGAAACCGATCGACCACGAGGGACCATTTTACAGCATCTCCGGCGGTTTTGTCCCTCGTAAGGGTGCCAGAGGGTTTACCATGCCTATACGCATGGGTGGCCTTTCCGGAACAGCACTTAATGTCGTCGGCAGGCACGCGGATATCTTTGAGCTTGCAGTCGGGTCCTCCGACGAGGCTCGCTTGCTTTCAGCGCGGGTTCGTGCAGCTGCGGCAAGGCATGGCCGGCAAGGCAAGGTTCGCTTCGCATTGCCCATATTCTTCGGTGCTGAAAACCGAGATCCGGATCGGATAGTCCTTTCCAAGCAACCCGCGCAAGCTGCGCTGCAACTGCTCACTTTTGTCGATGCCGGGGTTTCTGAATTCTTGGTCAGCGGCATTGAAACAGTGGCGGATCTCGACGCATTCGAACACGTCGCATCCTTTGTGCAGAATTCGCTCTCGCGACGCGAAGCCGCCTGGGCTGCCAACGCTGGGGTTGCGGCGGGCCGTTTCGACCTGGTGCCAGCTCGCAACTACTGACCATTGTCAAGAAAGCGTGGCAGCGGCGCGGACAATATTGCCCGCGCCGCTTTCTTTCGTTGAGAGCAGCTCAGCGGAACCCTGGTGCGGCTCGTTGCGTCAGTCGTCCCGCCAGCCTGGCTGTCTGGTTACGGATGTCGGGCACGGCGTCGATTTCGAAGAATGTTCCGCGGGTGAGGGGGCCTACCGCGAACAAGCGATCGGAGGCCGCACCGTTTTTGTCGATGACGGCGCAATCCAGTGTCACGTCGAGGCCAAGGCGTAGCGGATCAGGCCGCGCGAGGCCGCGGTCGGTTAGGGAACGGATTACCGCAATAGAACCTGTCGAAACGTCCTTGACGATGCCTGTGCAATCATAGACACGACCGACACGCAGGATTTCGGTATCACGCGAACGGCGGGGCAGAAGTTTCACCAGCCTGTCGCCATTGTCGGATTCAGTGCCAAGCACGCGCGCGGCAAGCAGTTTCAGCCGACCGCTTTGCACGGCCTGATTCACACGAGCATGGATCTGGGGCGGCATACGATGCCGGTGGATATCCCACCAGGCCTTGGTGTGTTCGAGGAAGCGTCGTTTGGCGGTAGACGGCCAGTTCTGCCAGATGCGTTGGTTGAAAGGTCTGAGCCCATCAACGACATCGCGCCAGTTGCCGCCGGCTTTCTCCGTCTCGCGCACCAGCTTGTGGAACCAGTCGACGAAATAGGACAGTTCTGTGCCGAGCGGGATGTCGGCACTGTCCAGTTTGATCGGATGGCCTTTCTGGTGCGGCCAAGGCAGTAGGCCACGCCGCGATACCGCCGTTATCTCGCCCCTATGCCCCCGATGTTCGAGGGTTAGCCACGCATCGACCATGCTGAGGCCGGTGCCAAGGATGAGAACCGGCGCGTCGTGAGCAAGTGGCGTATCTTCTGCTGAACCGATGCGGACGGCAAAGTTCTGGCCCGGGGCAGGCTCTTCGTCATGACCGGTTGCAAGAACGGCAACATGGCCGACAAGGCTGGTACCATCGGCAAGCCGTGCCTCTACGCCGCCCTGCGTGGTGGTGACACTCAGGCATTCCTGTTGCACCAACCGTAGCCGTCCCATCGTGCGTTCGCGTTCGGCAATGCCCTCCAGCAATTCCTGGAGATAGCGGCCATAGGTACTGCGCGGAGTGTAAACGGGACCGGCATCGGCGGAAACGATCTGCTTTTGCTGAAGCCAACGCCAATAGTGCTGAGGATCGGCTGGGAAAGCGCTCATATTGGTGGCGGCGACATTCAAGAGGTGATCGGGCAGGAGAGCGGAATAGGCCATGCCCTTGCCGAAGCTCTCGCGGCGCTCCACTAGGGTGACGCGCAGACCCGGGTCGTCCGACCGCAGCAAATGCGCTGTCAGCAACACGCCACTGGCGCCACCACCAATGATGATGACGGAATTGCGCGAACGCTCGATCATCGTCGCTCCTCCCTTAAGTCCATAAGGATAGTAAACTTAAGGATGAATGCGCGAAACGGAATCCTGAAATTCGAGCAGAGGCTAACAAGCTAATTCGGTTCGACCGGCGTGAAATGAAACAACTTTGCTCGGCGAGGCGTCTGGGGCGTATAGCGTGTCGTATGAGATAGCCGGCATGGTATTTGGTTTCAGCCACCTAGAGGGACGCAGCAGGCTGGCTGCGTCCCAGAGAAGGCGTCAGGCGGTTCTCTGCGGCCGTATGCTGGAATAAATCCAGTCCAGAACCAGCATAACCACCAGCGAAATTCCAACCAGCGGGAAGATCATGCCGCCGACGATCAGGATGGCAAGCAGGCCGCGGAACACGCGCGTATCCGCAGGCAAGGGAGGGACACCTAAAGATCCTGAAGGCCGACGTTTCCACCACATGACGCCTGCCGAAATGGCCAAAACGACGATGGCAATACAGGCGGCTAGAAGCACCAGTTGGTTCACAAGCCCGAACTGCTGGCCCATATGTACGCTGATGCCCCATTCTATTCCCTTGGCGAACGGGCCGTAGTCGGCAAAGCTGACATCGATCAGCGGCTTGCTGGAGTACTGGTCGAGATGGATTACCCGCTGGCTGGCAAGATCGTCTGGGAAGACGGACCCGGTGTAGACCCCCGATGTATCTGTCGGAAGGTTGACTGCATAACCTTTGTGAAGGCCGAGCTTCTCGAACGTGGCGACGGCCTCATCCAGCCCGACCGCTCTCGCCTGGTTCTGCTGTTCAGATGACTGCGGTACCTTGGCTTGCTCCAGGGACCAGGACATCTGGGCGAGATGATTGGCATGTTCATCCGACATCGGAACGCCGGTCCACACCCCAGCGGGATAACCGTAGTTGTTGCCATTCACCCAATCATTGACTTTGGCTCCCCAGACGCCGGACCATGGCATTCCGGTGACCGCCAGGAACACAATGAAAAAACCGACGAAGATGCCCGTCACAGCATGTGTATCTCGCCAGAAAATGCGGCGACGCGGGGTTCCTCGGATACTCACCACGCCACCCATCTGACGGCGTGGCCACCACAGATAGATGCCGGTACCGACCAGCAAGATCGACCAGCCGCCGGCGATTTCAATAAGGGCTCGTGTGAACGAGCCGAAATATTTGAGGCTGTGTAGATAACGGATCGTCCACATCACCGTTCCCCGGTCGGGTAGGGCACCGAGCACCTTGCCGGTGTAGGGATCGACATAGACCGCGAGTTTACCCTGATTGGCGGTCTCCACTGTTATCTCGGCGGAACCGTCGGGCGACACGGGATCGGTGAATTTGACCGCAGTTCCCGGATAGACGGCCACAGCTGCGTCGACCATCTGCGAGGGCAGGGCCTTGGCTGCGCTTTCCTGGACTTCGACGAGTTTGAGGTCGGAGTGGACGATACCGTCTATTTCGTCCTTGAAAAGGTATAGTGCACCCGTCACCGCGAGCGTGATCATGAAGGGCAGGACAAGCAGGCCTGCATAGAAATGCCAGCGCCAGACGGCGCGATAGAGGTTGGACGCGGAGCGCGCGGCAATGCCTGCGGGCTCCCGCCCGATCGTGAGTTCGGACATGGGTGTCTCCTGACGTGATGAGGTGCACGGCAGCTCGAAGCCGTCGTGTTGCAACAATGCGGTCAGGAAAGAAGCGGTGGTGCTCTGGGGCCAGGAACGAAGCCGCGCAATGACGGCGTGAACGGGTTCAATGCAAGGCGCGGGCGGGGGTGCCCGGGCCGTGTGGCGGTCAGATAGACATGGTCCTGACCGCCCACAACAGCCGGGCTTGCCAACCCGGTGATGTTGCACAGAGCAGCGCAAGGGCAAGCGTTGCCGTTTCCTGCGGGACCGATCGGATCCGAAGGCGTTTCCGCGCCCTCGGTCGTGCAGATGACGTGCAACGGATCAGCGGCCGAAGCAGCCATCGCGCTTTGAGTGATGCCGGCTACGAAAGCCTGCAGCAGGAACAGATAGACAAGGATGACCGAAACGGCCGCGGCCGTCAGCTTGTCCCTGAAAATGTCCCGCATGGCTCCCATGGACTTCAGATGCCAGACTCTTGCCGCGAAGTCACTGCGGCAGATGAGGCGCGGGCCTGCACCTAGCTTGGGCAGATTAAGCCCATGGGGCGGCCGATCGACTCCGTTATGGTCTCACAGCTTGTCAAGGAACCGGCGGGCTATGCTGGTGTATTCGCCGTCGAAATGATGGCCGCCATCCGTCTCGATCTTGGTGACGTCCTTGACGGCCGGATCCTCACAGCCGCCCTCGTCGTCTTCCTTGCCGTAGATGCACAGCACCTTGTCCTTCGGCAGGGCAGCGATCGCGGGCGGCACCGGATAGCCGCTGTCGTCGATGCCGAGCCAGCCGCTGATGGTGACCTGCAGCGAGGTGGAAAGACTGGGCGCCATCAGCGCAATCACCTTGGTCCTGTCCTGAAGGTCCTTCGACAAGAGGGGATAGGCGAGCGGCAGGGTGTCCGCTCCGAAGGAATAGCCGATCAGCATCACCGGCAGCTTCTCCTGCGGGTCGGCATCCCTGATCAGGGTGGTGATGTCGGCGGTCAGCTCCTGCGGTGTGCGCTTCGACCAGAAATAATGCAGCGCATCGAGCCCCACGACATGGACGCCTTGCGTCGACAGCCACTCGCCCATGGTCTTATCGATGTCGCGCCAGCCTCCGTCGCCCGAAATGAAGATGGCGATGGCCTTCGGCGGCGTCGTCGACGGCAGGTCGACGACGGGCAGCGTGCCGAACGGCTGGTTCGCTTCGGCCAGCGAGGAAATGGTGGTGACGATCTGGGCGGCTGCGTTGTCTCGGTCGAGTGCTTCGACCGTGATGTTCGACTGCCGCGCAGCTTGGGTTCGCGTCGCCTCGAGCGCATCGTCCCTCACGAACAGGGTTGCCGCTTCCGGCATCGCCTTGTCGAACGCATAGTCGTAGGCCTTGCCGTCGGCGGTCTTGTTCGCCGTCGAGCCGGGACAGAACGGCAGGCGCAGCGTCAGCCGGTTGGTGAAGCCGGAAGCAACGGCTCCGCCGAGCGTGTTGGCGGGCGCATCGGCGAGCGCAGCATAAGCGAAGGTTGCGCCTTCGCCGCTGCCGGCGACGATCGGCGGCAGATAGGTCTGGATGTTGAGTTGCCGCTGCGCGGTCTGGGCGAGGTCGGTGATCTCACCGACGACGTAGAGGCAGACGCCGTCTGCCTTATCGAGCTCTTGGGCATAGGTCGCGAGATCGACACCGAGGACGACGTTGCCGTCGTCGCTGAGGGCAGATGCTGTCGTGTCGTCCTTGGCGCTCCATCCGCTGCGATCGGAGAAGTAGACGACCATCGCCTTGGCATCACCTTTTGCGGGTAGCAGGCGCACATTCTGCAAGCGCCCGACCGAAAGAGTCGATGCCGGTGCATTGGACTGTGCCAGGGCGAGGCCGCTGCAACCGAAGGAAATCAGCAGCGAGAGGGCGGCAGCTTGAATTTTCATCGCCAGATTTCTTATTGCCAATCGTTTCATCGCTTGAAGATCCGGATCGGGTTTCCTGAGATCAAGGTCGTGATATCGAGCAGGATCTGCGGCATGGCGAGACCGCCGGGGCATGCCAGATATTGCGGCGTCCACACCGGGTCGAATTTCTGCTTGAACGCGCGCAGGCCTTCGAAATTGTAGATCTCGTCGCCGCGCTTGTAGATGAAGGTGCCGATCCGGTTCCAGGTGGAGGCGAGCGGATGGTCGGCCAACCCCGACAGCGGTGCTGCTCCCAGGTTGAACCATTTGTAGCCTTCCGCCTTGCCAAGCAGCAGGATGTGCGCAAACAGCGCATCCATCATGATCTTGGAGACGCCACGCTTGTAGCGCATCAGGTCGACCGACAGTTCCTCACCATCGCCGCTGCGCCACAGATTGGCGAAGGCGACGATCTCATCCCCTTTGCGCAGCACAGCGCAGTCGAATTCGCGCATGTAGTCATCGTCGAAATAGCCGAGTGAAAAGCCTTTTTCGCTACCGTGCTTCTTGCCCATCCACTCGTCGGAGACCGCTCGCAATTCGGGCAGGAAGCTGGCGACATCCGCTTTGGGAATGACGGAGAAAACAAGGCCTTCACGGCTCGATTTGCCATACGCGTAACGAAGCGGCTGCCGCACCGCGCCGTCGAGCGAGAAATCGCTTAGGCTGATGCGGGCCACCTCACCGATCTTGAGGATCGCCAGGCTCATGTCCAGATAATGAGTCAGGAATTCCGGCTGGATAGAATAGAACACGGCGCGGGCGCCAGCCTGGTCGGCGGCTTCCGCGAAACGCCAGATCAGCGTACTGCCGGCCTGTGCGTCGCCGACGGGGTCGCCCATGGTGATCCAGCTGTTGCCCGACCTCGCATACATCAGGAAGGCTTTCTCGCAAGGCGAGATCATGAAGGACTTGTCCCCGAGCAGAGCCACGCACGGTTCCGTGCCGGATGATGTCTCGAGAATGCGGCGCACCGCATCCGGCACCGCCGAGCGGCCGGATGGCTTGGGATGGGGCGGGCGGTTGATGACCGTGTCGATGGCAAGTGCGGCGGCCACGATGGCAAGCGCCATGGTGGCGCGCAGGAAGCGTGGTGCATCGCCGTCCCAGGCGAATTCCCACCATAAGCTCGACTGATACTCGACGTGGCGATAAGCGAGCAGCCCGACGATGGTGCTTGCGATCACGACAATGGCCAACAGGCCGATCCAAGTCGCGTCGAGACGGAAGGAGCGCCAGTCGCCTTTGCGATAGAAGGCGTCTTTGTAGATGAACAGCGTGGCGGCTACGGCGATCAGCACGACGGCTTCTTCCCAGTCCAATCCCTTCATCAACGAAAAGAGGGCACCGGTCAGGAGTAGGACGATGGCGGCGAAGCGCGCCAGGGCGATGCGGCGGTAGAGGCCGCGGGCGATGATGATGAGCAGCAGCCCGGTGACGCTGGCCAGAAGATGCGACGCCTCGGCGAAGGGCAGCGGAAGAATATCGCTCAGCCAGTCGGTGCGGTCGCCGATGGCCGGCACCGAGCCCGAGAACAACAGCACCAGCCCGCCGGCAAAGACCAGCGTGGCGCTGATCGGCGGCACGATGTGGCGCGTCAGCGCAAGCGTTCGCCCCGCCACGGTCGAGACGGTGGAGCGCACGCGGTAGATCTCGAAGACAAGCAGTGCCAGGGCCGCCAGCGCCAGCGGTAGCAAGTAATAGACGATGCGGAAGACGACCAGAGCCGCGACGACATCCGGCCGCGCGCCGGCACCGAGCCCGAAGAGGATCGTTGCTTCCAGCACCCCGAGGCCGCCTGGCGCATGGCTGACCACGGTTGCGACGACTGCTAGCGCGAACAGGGCGAGGAACACCGTGAACCCAGGCGCAACATCGGCAGGCAGAAGCACGTAGAGAGCGGCCGCTGCCGCACCGATGTCGACGGCGCCAATCAGGATCTGCACCGCCGCGCTGCGGGCCGAAGGGAACGGGAAGGTCCATCCGAGCACCGAGACCTGCCGCTGGCCACGCGACAGCCACAGCAGCACAACCAAGAGCCCGAAAAGGATGCTGCCGCCGATGATGCGGTCGTCGACCGGCGACACCAGGCTGAGCGCCGGAAGGCCGACCGGGTCGAGCAGCATCGCCAGGCCGACGATTGTGAGCAGCCCGCCCCAGAAGGTCAAGAAGGAGACGCCGACGATCCGTCCGACATCGGCGGCATCGAGCCCGACCGATTGGTAGATGCGGTAGCGGACCGGACCTCCGACGAAAACATGGAAGCCGATTGCATTGGAAAAGCCGTAACCGACAAATCCAGCAAACAGGGCAAGTCGGACCGGTACCTTGTCTGGCGCTATGTGCCGGATGGCCATGACATCATACAGCGCCATCGCCATCAGACTGATCAGTGTGAAGGCGAGTGCCGGCGCCACCGTGGAGAACGAGGTGGCGGCAATGGCATCGAGGATATGGTTCAGGTGGACCTTGCCACCGATCTCATGGATGGCCACGACGGCGACGGCGACGGCGATCGCACCGACGATCGGGCCGAGAACGCGTGGCTCCACGATGCGGTCAATTGTCCGTGATAGACCACTGCCGATATTCTGCTCGTCGATCGGAGCGTCGGCGTCGTTCATGATGTTTTCGCAACCCTAACCAGGTTCCGCAAAAGTGGTCCCACAGTTTGCGATGAAAACCTGCGATAAAACAATAAGCTAAGCTGAAGAAGCGCAAGCGATGCCCGGCACCTCAGAGTGTCCCGACAAAGCCCAGAGTCCGTTTAAACCAAATTGTGGCAGGGGCATGAAGGCGGCACGGCACAGTGATCGCAACGTTATTGCCATAGAGAAGAGGGGCGCAGCACTTGATCATGACGGTTCGCGTTTTTTCGGAGCGTCAGCGCCACATGCCAAGAGATCCTGCCCCGCGATCTCACATGTGTGGTTGAAATCGCGGGCATTCCCTCACAACGACCTTGACATTATTTGCGATCTGCGATCGCATAATGAAGTCGTTTGGCGTGCTGCTCGCGGTCGTTGCGCAGGCGACGAAAACAAGAAGGCGCAAAGCGCCCCAGAGGGAGTTTCAGATGAAAACGATAAAAAAGGCGATGCTGGCGGCTGCGCTGGGTTTGGCGGTCTTTTCGCCAGGCGGTGCTGCACAGGCAGAGTCCGTCATTCGCATCGCATCGCCTTATCCGGCCACGACGCTCGATCCGTCGCGTTCCGGTGCCGCCGGAAACATCGAAGTTTATGGACAGCTTTACTCCCGGCTTCTGCGCCGCAATTTCGAAACTGGTGAACTGGAGCCGGGTCTCGCAGAAAAATGGGAGGCAGCAACCGACGGCATGACCTACACGCTTCATTTGCGTGACGCCAAATTTTCAGACGGCTCACCGGTGACGGCTGAGGACGTCGCCTTCAGTTTGGAGCGTGTCCGATCGGATAAGGAGTCGGCTTTGCCATCGCCGCTGGCTGCCGTGGAATCGATCTCGGCGCCCGATGCGAAGACGGTTGTCATCAAGATGAAGCACGCGCTGGCTCCGATGCTGGCCAATCTCGAACTGTGGAATGTCGGCATCGTCTCCAAGGCGGATGTCGACAAGCGTGGTGTCGATGGTGCCTTCAACTCGGTGCCACTCTCTTCCGGCCCCTACATGGTCAAGGAATGGAAGCCGGGCGAAAAGCTTGTGCTTGCACCCAATCCAAATTATTGGCGGCAAGGCTATCCGAAATCGGAAGCGAGCGTGGAACTGGTCGAAGTCGCCGAGCCGGAGACAGCGGCGGCCATGCTCAAGACCGGCGAAGTCGACGTCATGCGCGGCGTCAACTGGGCCCAGATCGACGATCTCAAGGCAACCGATGGCATCGACATGCGTATGGAGCCATCGAACGTCATCTTCGTTTCGCTTCTCAACCATGGTCGCGAACCGTTCTCCAATCTGAAAGCACGACAGGCAGCCGCCTATGCACTCGACAACAAGGCTCTGACCCAGGCTGTCACCAGCGGCTATGCAAAGCCGGCGAACACACCGCTCCCCGGGTCGCTTCAATTCCATGACGACAATTATCCAGGCATCGTTGCGGACATGGAGAAAGCCAAGCAGTTGCTGGCGGAATCCGGCATGGCCGGGAAGGAAGTGAAGATCATCCTTGGCAGTGGCTCGACCAATCAGCAGATTGGGCTCCTGATGCAGGCACAGTGGGAAGCGATCGGGCTGAAGCCGGTGCTCGTCAATGTCGACACGCCCGGCTGGTGGGACGCGACAGGCAAGGGCGAATACGACGCCACGCCGACCTGGTGGATGAATGAAGTGACCGATCCGGACCTTGCCGTGCGCTGGGCGCTGTGCGGCGAATGCGATTCACACGCCTTCAACACCTTCTACAACAACAAGCGGGTGAACGAACTGACCGAGCAAGGGTCTCGCGAGCAGGATCCAGCCAAACGGGCTGCCATCTACCAGGAGATCTCGAAGATCGCCACGGAAGAGGTCTCGCAGATTCCGCTTTATTATTCGCCTTATGCGATCGCCTATTCGAAACGTCTGAAGAACTTGAAGATGACGCCGGCGATGCAGTGGACGCTCGAAGAGACAACGATCGAGCAATAGATCCTCCCAGAGGCGGTGCGGTGCTGAAAGGCACCGCGCCGCTTTCCTTGTGTCGGCCTCTGCCGACCTCGCAAGCGATCGAAACGGTGGCGAGTTGCAAACAATCCTCAGGCGCATCATCCAATTGATCTTCGTGCTTGCCGGCATCTGCATCGTCACGTTCCTGCTGGTGCACATGGTGCCGGGAGATCCCGCCAGGGTCATCGCTGGTGACCGTGCCAGCCCGGAAACGATCGAAGCGATCAGGCAGCGTTTTGGCTTGGATCAGCCGCTGTGGCAGCAATTCATGACCTATGCCGGCAACGTGTTCGCCGGCGATATCGGTCAGTCGATGCGCTACAAACGTCCGGTCGTGGCCTTGATCGGACAGTATATCTGGCCAACGCTTTTCCTGACTGGCTACGTCGTCTGTCTCGCGGTACCACCATCGATCGCGTTGGCGATTGCCAGCGCGCGCAGGCCCGGCAGCCTTGCAGACCAGCTCATCCGTTTCATCGGCATCGCAGGCATGGCCATCCCGGTGTTCTGGCTCGGCATCATGATGTCGCGTTTCTTCGGCGTCGGGCTCGGCTGGTTTCCTGTCTCGGGCTACGGCAAGACCTTTGCCGATCACCTGCATCACCTGTTCCTGCCGGCGCTGTCCACTGCGATCTGGATGGTGCCTGTGCTGGTTCAGAGCCTGCGAGCCGCTCTCATTGAAAAGGCCTCCGCCGATTTCGTCGTTGCGGCGCGCGCGCAAGGGGCTGGGGAACGAGAGATATTCTGGCGTACGGTATTGCCCAACGCGATCCTGCCGACGCTCAACCTGTTCGGAGTCCTCGTCGCTTTCCTGATTGGAGGCACGATCATCGTCGAAACCGTCTATGCGGTGCCGGGGCTCGGCACATTGATGGTCAATTCCCTTCTGGCGCGTGACTACCAGGTGGTCCAAGGGCTCACCCTCATGTTTGCGGTGACGACGGTGGTGGTGACTTTCCTGGTCGACCTCCTGTCTGCCGCCATCGATCCCCGCGCACGGGTATAGGAGGTCGCCATGTCGATGGAAGCCAGTCCTGCCTCCGGCGCGACCAAACAACATGCGGTCACTCTGCCGTGGAGCCTCCTGGTTGCTGGATCGATCGTCGGTATCTGGATCGTCCTGGCTTTGTTCGCGCCCTTGGTAGCGCCCTTCGATCCGACCGCAGTCGATATCGCGAATGCGCTGAAGGGGCCGAGCGCGGCGCACTGGTTCGGGACGGATCAAGTCGGACGGGACGTGCTCTCGCGCGTCATCCACGGCGCGCGCATCGATCTCCTGATGTGCCTGGCCGGCGTGCTGCCGCCACTCCTCATCGGCACAACCGTCGGCCTGCTCAGCGGCTATTATGGCGGCACTGTCGATACGCTTCTGATGCGGCTCTATGACCTGACGGCTGCCTTTCCATTCTTCGTCCTGGTGCTGGCGATCGTCGGCGTGCTCGGTCCGGGGCTGATCAACTTCTTCATCGCGCTGGCGGTGGTCGGCTGGGTGACCTATGCGCGACTGGTGCGTGCCGAAGTCATGGCGATCCGCGACAGCGAGTATGTGCAGGCCGCGCAGTGCCTGGGTTATTCCGATCGTGTTGTCTTGTTGCGCCACGTGCTGCCCAACGCTTTCGGGCCCGTGGTTGCCTATGCGGTGAGCGATGCTGTCCTTGTCATGCTCGCAGGCGCGAGCTTCGGTTTCCTCGGCATGGGTGCTCAGCCGCCGCTGGCGGAATGGGGCGTGATGATCTCGGATGGAAGCCGCTATATCCGCCAGGCGTGGTGGATTTGCACCTTCCCGGGCTTGGCAGCCATTTCGCTGGGGCTCGGCCTGGCCTTTCTCGGTGACGGCCTTGGCCAGTTGCGTCGCGGGCAGGTGTCGGCATGAACGGGCCGCTCGCTCCGCTAACGACAGCAGACCGTCCGCTGCTCGATATCGCCGATGTTTCGGTGACGTTCGGCAATACAAGGGTGCTGAAGCATGTCTCGTTTCAGATCATGCCGGGCGAGATCGTTGGCATTGCCGGCGAGAGCGGTTCCGGCAAGTCGACCATCTGCCGCGCTGCGATGGGATTGCTGCCTTCGACAGCCGACGTGACCGGCGATGTCCACTTCGACGGCCAGGGCTTGCTGGGCCTTGGCGAGGCGGAATGGACGAAGCTGCGCGGCCGCCACATGGCGATGATTTTCCAGAATCCGGCGTCACACCTGGATCCGCTGCGGAAAGTCGGCAGGCAGATTGCGCAGCCAATGATCCGGCACCTCGCTCTTTCCCGAAGCGAGGCGCTGGGGAGAGCTGTCAAACTTCTTGATGACGTCGGCATTCGCGAGTCCGCAATGCGGGCGAAGTCATATCCGCACGAATTGTCGGGCGGCATGAAGCAGCGCGTGATGATCGCAGCCGCGATCAGCTGCGCGCCGAGACTGCTGATTGCCGACGAGCCGACCACAGCTCTCGACGTCACGGTCCAGGCGAAAATCCTTGAGCTGCTCAAGGAGCTCAATCGGCAACGTGGCCTTGCGATTGCGCTGATTTCCCATGACCTCGGAGTTCTGGCGGACGTCTGTTCGCGCATCATCGTGATGCGTCATGGCGAGATCGTCGAGCAGGGGGAGGCAGGGCAGATCATCGAGGCACCCCGACATCCCTATACAAGGCTGCTGGTGGACTCTCAGCCGGGTAAAAGGCAGTTCAAGACAGGTTGGAAGCAAGTCGAAGATCAGACGCCGTTGCTGCAGATCGAAGACTTGCGCGTTGTCTTTCCGGCGAAACGCGATCTCATCGACATCGTCCGCAACCGAAAACCTGCGCCTTTCGCGGCATTGGACGGCGTGAGCCTTGCCGTCGCCACCGGCGAAACGGTTGGCATCGTTGGCGAAAGCGGATCCGGCAAAAGTACGCTGGCACGCAGCATCATCAGGCAGAACCGCCCGGCCGCCGGAACGGTCAAACTGGATGGTCGTCCCATCGAGCAGTTTGCAGGCGGTGACCTCCTGGCATTTCGGCGCCGCGTTCAGATGGTTTTCCAGAATCCATACGATTCCCTCAATCCGCGCATGACCGCACTGGAGGCGATTGCCGAGCCAATCTGGCGCCATGGCATCGCCGGTCGACGGGAAGCGCTGAGACAGGCCTCGAAACTTCTCGACATGGTGGAATTGCCCACTGCGCTCGGCGAGCGCAAGCCACGGCAGCTGTCTGGGGGCCAGTGCCAGCGCGTGGGGATCGCCAGGGCTTTGGCACTGCAACCGCAAGTGCTGATCGCCGACGAGATCACCTCGGCACTCGACGTGACCACGCAAGCGCAGATCCTGGAACTGCTCGCTCGCCTTCGCCGAGAGCGTGCACTGACGCTGGTCTACATTTCGCACGACCTGTCCGTCGTCAGTTCCTTCTGCCAGCGCGTCTATGTGTTTCGCTCGGGCAGGATCGTGGAGCAGGGTGGTGCCGCAGATGTGCTGACAAACCCGCAGGAGACCTACACGCGGGAGCTTGTCGCTTCACTCCATCGGTTACCCGGGCAGATGGTCGAGCGAGAAAGCATCGAAGGATGATTGGCGTTCGAGCAGATCGCCGGCCGACAATGGAGGTGGGTTCAACATGAATGCCAACAGCAACGCGTCATGGCGCAATCCGAAGACGCCTGGGTCGCCTGTTATTCCGCGTACGGATTGGGATTACCCTCCTTATCATCGATGGACCTTCCAGCATGTGCGCGAAATGACTGCCACGGCACAAATCTGGCGCGGGCAGGGACCTGCCTCGCCCTTGCCGACGCGCCTTATGGAAATCGATCACATCGAATTCGAGGTGGCCGGGCGCCGTCGTACGATCCGGGATTTTCTCGATAACAGTTTTACCGACGGCTTTCTCGTGCTGTCGCGGGGCGAAATCGTTGCCGAACGCTACATGAACGGGATGAAGCCGCATGGCCATCACCTGGCGATGTCGGTTACCAAATCGATCGTTGCCACAGTACTGGGCATCCTTGTTCACAAGGGGCTTGTCGAGACAGCATCACCAGTGACGACGTATCTGCCGGAGCTTGAAGCGACGGCCTATCGAGGCGCGACTGTCCAGCAGGTGCTGGACATGACGAGCGGTGTCCTTTTCGACGAGTCCTACACGACGGCGGGCTCGCATATGCAGCAGCTCGATCAGGCCTGCGGCTGGAAGCCTATGACGCGGCCGGACTGGCCGCAAACGGTATGGCAACTTATCATGACGCTGACCGAGCTCGAGCGGCCGCATGGCGAGCTTTTCAACTATCGGTCGATCGAGACCGACATCCTAGGCTTTCTGTTGGAACGGGTCAGTGGCTTGCCGCTGGCCGAACTGATCAGCAAGGAACTGTGGGCGCCGATGGGCGCGGAAGAAGACGCCTACATAACCGTCGACCACGGCGGCTATGCGCTGGCGGACGGCGGCCTCAATGCGACGCTGCGCGACTATGCCCGCTTTGCGCTGTTGCATCTGCGGGGCGGCGCGCTGAATGGCCGGCAGATCGTCCCATCGGAATGGATCGAAGAAACCCGTCGCGGCAATCATGAGCTCTTCCAGGGCGTCTATCGGACTGTCCTGCCGCACGGTGCCTATCATAACCAGTTCTGGATCGAGGATCCCGAACGGCGCTCCTATATGTGCCGCGGCATTTTCGGCCAGTACATCTACATGGATCCGCAAACCGATTTTGCCGCGGTGAAACTGTCGACCTGGCCGGAGTTCGTCAATCCGGAACGCTCGATCGAGGCTCTCGCCGCTATTCGCGCCATTCGTGACATTTGCGCCGTGGAGTGAATTCGGCTGACGACAATATCGCCATCTGCAGCGTTTTCAGCATGCTTTTCAAACCTTCTGTCGTTGTGCAGGAGGCTTTGCCGGCTATCGACCAAGTCGCGATATTCCTCGAGGCCAAATAATCTTTTGCGATCGCAGATCGCACTCTTGTGCCACGAGCGATCGCGTGACAGTCTGCCTCTGAAGCGCACATGACGAGGCGCAAACCGGGAGGGAGAGAACACAATGGCCTGGAAGAAGTCTTTAGCCGCGGCTGCCGTCGCAACGCTTGCCGGAATGAGCGCTGCGCATGCCGAAGGCGTGCTCAACATCTATAATTGGGGCAACTACACCAGCCCCGAAATGGTGAAGAAGTTCGAGCAGAAATACGACGTCAAGGTCACGGTGACCGATTACGATTCCAACGACACCGCGCTCGCCAAGATTCGCCAGGGTGGTCATGGCTACGACATGGTGGTGCCGTCCGCGCCGGTGGTGAAGGTGTGGATTGATGAAGGCCTTGTCCTGGAGAGCCGGCCGGATCAGATGGAGAATTTCAAGAACGTCGATCCGCGTTGGATCGATGTCCCGTTCGACCCCGGCCGCCGGTATTCCGTGCCTTGGATGTGGGGCACGACGGGTGTGACGGTCAACAAATCTGTCTATTCCGGCGACATCAACACGTCGGCCATCTTCATGGACCCGCCGGCCGAACTGGTCGGTAAAGTCAATGTCGTGCCGGAAATGTCGGACGTGATGTTCCTTGCCGTTTCCTATGTGGGTGGCGAGCCGTGCACCAGCGACAAGACGGTGTTGAAGAAGGTGCGCGATACGCTTGTGGCGGCCAAGCCGAAATGGCTGGCCATGGATTTCGGCAATATCGACAAATACTCGCGCGGGGATATTGCGGCGGGCGTCAATTGGAATGGTGCCTCGTTTCGCTCGCGCCTGCAAAACCCGGACATCCTCTATGGCTACCCCAAGGAAGGCTATCCGATCTGGATGGACAATCTGATGATCGTAAAGGATGCCAAGAATGTCGAGAACGCCAAGCTGTTCATGAATTTTGTCATGGACCCGGAGAATGCAGCGATGCTGTCGGCGTTTGCGCGCTACGCCAACGGGATCAAGGGCTCAGAGAAATTCATGCCTGAGGACATGAAGAAGGCAGCGGAGCTCAACATTCCGGCCGAACTGGTCCAGCACGGCAAGGTCAATATCGGCTGTCCAGCCGATGTCCAGGCGATGTACACCAAGATCTGGACAGATCTTTTGAAGTGAGCCTGCATCGTGAGCGCATGCAGGCAGCGGAAGCGATGCGGGAATTCGTGGCCTGATTGGGAATTGGAGTGGAAATGGCACTCGATCCGGACATCAAGGTCATGCTTGATCGGCTGGCGGCGGAGCAGGCTGCTCAGCAGGATGAGATAACGCTGAATGGCTCGCGCTGCAGCTACCGCGATCAGTATCGGGACATGAGCCGGCCTCCCGAAAGGCCGGTGACGGAAGAAGTCGTCCGGCTTGGAGCGGGCGCGGGCGGCGTTTCTCTCCATCTCTACAAACCGGTCGATGCGGCCGGTCCTTTGCCGGTTATTCTCTATCTGCATGGCGGCGGCTTTGTCCTTGGCGACGCCGAAACCTATGCGCTGCAATCGGCGCGCATTGCACTGGAGTGCAGCGCTCTGGTCGTCTTCGTGGAATACAGACTCTCGCCGGAACATCCGTTTCCGGCGGCTGTCGAAGACGCACTTGCAGCGGTCGAGTGGATCCTGGCGGAGGCAGCCAATCACGCAGGCGATCCGGCTTATTTTGTCCTGATGGGCGACAGTGCAGGCGCGAACCTGTCCATCGCGCTCATGCGCCACTTCAAGCAGCAAAGGCTTTTCCGAGCCGTCTGCCTGCTCTATCCGCTCGTCGATGCCAGGCCCTATCTGGGGCTTGCCTCTCGGTCTGGCTCGGACCGCGAGTTTGCAACCGGCTACTACCTGGAGTTCGCAGAGACCGAATATTTCGCGAAGGCCTATCTGCCTGAACCTGAAATGGCCACCGACAGCCGCGTGTCGCCTGTGCTGGCGACCGATATCGACGGCCTGCCACCAATCCTCTTCTATGCGGCCGAAAATGACGTATTGCGCGACCAGGGGCGGTTTTTTGCCGAGCAACTCAAGGCCGCCGGAAACGATGTTCGCTATCGCTGCTTCGATGGATTGATCCACAATTTCATGCAGCATGCCGGGATTTCGAAGGCGTCGGATGCGGCCTTCCTGGAAGTCTGTGCTGCTGTCCGCGCTGCGCTCGAAAGCCGGGATCTGCGGTAGGCCGTCATGTTCGATACTTCGTGCCGCCTGGAGCGCATCACCTTTTATCCGTTGAAATCGGGCGCCGGTGTTCCGGTCGCGACGGCGCGTCTCGAAGCCGAGGGGTTGGCCGGCGATCGGCGCATGATGGTGGTCGATGAGACCGGCGACTGTCTCACCGCCCGCAATGCGCCACGTCTCATGCAAATCCGCACGCATGTGGACGGCGACGAGATCGTTCTCGCTGCGCCCGGCATGTCACCTCTGGTGTTCTTGCGCAGCCAGCTCGATGTCGCCCGAAACGTATCGATCTGGGGCGACGATGTCGTGGCGCTCGATGCCGGCGAAGAGCCCCACCGGTGGTTGACGCGGTTCCTTGATCGCTCCTGTCGGATGGTCGTCAAGGGTGCGGCGACGCACCGCCCGCTTGCCATTGGCCCTGGTGGAACAGTTAGTTTTGCCGACACAGCGCCACTGTTGTTGACGAATTTCGCTTCGCTTGCCGACGTCAATCGCTATCTCGACCTTGAAGTCGAAATGGAGCGGTTCCGACCCAACCTTGTCGTCAGCGGTGTGGCGGCCTTCGACGAAGACGGCTGGCGTCATGTGCGGATCGGCGACGTCGAGTTCGAGGCCGTCGGTGCTTGTGACCGTTGCGTGATGACTACGCTCGATCCCACGACTGGCGAGGCGAGGCCGGATCATGAGCCGCTGGCAATGCTCGGCCGCCAGCGACGGGGAGAGGATGGCAAGGCCTATTTCGGCCAGTTTCTGGTTCCGCGAGCGCTTGGCCGGCTGCATGTCGGCGACCGGGTCGAGATCTTGTCACGCAAACCGGCCATCGCCATCCTGCCGGGGAATGCCCAGCCAGTGACGCGGCTGCCATTCACGGCCGGCCGCGGCACCGCTCCCCGTCAAGGCAGCCACGAGCGCCTGCTGCGCTGTGTGGCGATCGTCGACGAGGCGGCTGATTTCCGTACGTTCCGTTTCGAGGTGGATCAGGCCGTAGACTACAAGCCCGGCCAATTCATCACCTTGTTGCTTGATATCGACGGCGAATCCGTGCGCCGCAACTACACGATCTCCTCAACGCCGTCGCGTCCTCACTACATCTCGGTGACGGTAAAGCGAGTTGGAGACGGGCGCGTCTCCAACTGGTTGCACGATACGCTGCAGGTTGGCGATAGCATACGCTCGCTTGGGCCGAACGGTCGCTTCCACCTCGCGGCGGCTGGTGCTGCAACGAAGCTCACCCTGTTGTCTGCCGGCAGCGGCGTCACGCCGATGATATCGATGCTGCGCTTCATTGCCGATACGAACCTGCCGCTCGATGTCTGCTTCCATCACAGCGCGCGCGGCGTCGCAGACGTTGCCTTTCTGCACGAACTGCTGTCGATCAAGGCGCAGATGGGAGATCGACTGAAGCTTTCCTGGAACCTGACGGGAAAGGAAGCGGCGACGCAAGTCAATGCATTGGCTGGGAGACTTGAGGGCGAGCGCAACGCGCGGATTCTGGCCGGACGGCTCGACGCAGCCATGATGCAGACTCTGTGCCCCGATTTTGCCGACAGGGCAGTTCTATGTTGCGGCCCGGATGGTTTTCGAGCCAAGGCTCGTGAAATCTACGAAGGTTGGGCGCCGCAGCCGGAATTTCCGTTTCTGGAGGAAACCTTCGGGCCGGATCGTGCGGCAATGCCGTTGCCAGAAATCGGCAACTACCAGGTTTCCTTCCTCAAGACAGGCAAGTCGATCAGCGGCTCCGGGACGGTCACGTTGCTGGAACTGGCACGCAAAGTCAGTGTCGAGCTGACGTCCGACTGCGAAGCCGGCATATGCGGAAGCTGTCGCTGCAAGGTGATATCCGGAGAATGGCGTGTGGCTGCCAATTCAGCGGACCCAGAGCGGTCGGTGCTTTCCCAGGCAGAAAAGGACGAAGGCTATGTCCTAGCCTGCTCCACCAGCCCGATCGGAAAGGTTTGCGTCGAAGCCTAGCCGATGGACGATCAAAACTAGTTTTTTCGGCTGTCTTGAGCCTAGATCTTCACGATTTTTCGAGATCATTATTCAAATAAATTGTTTAAAAACAAAATGATGAATCGATTTTTTGTCGTCGCCTCTGAGACGATTTGGCTGGATCATTGACTTCCTATTGTGTGATCGTCGATCGCAAATTATACAAGAAGATGCACTGACGTTGCTGAACATTTCCGGTTCGGGAGGAGCAGAAAATGGTGGCAGGCGCTGACGGCCAGGCTCTGGTGGCCCTCGATCGTGAGACCCAGTTTCATCCCTTCACCGCAATCGCAGATCAGCAGGGCAACGGGGCATTGGTGATGGCGCGGGCATCGGGTTCCTCCATCACCGATGTTTCCGGCAAGACCTATCTCGACGGCGCTGCCGGTCTCTGGTGCGTCAACGTCGGGTACGGGCGCGCTGAAATATCCGACGCGATCCATCGTCAGTCGCTGGAACTGCCTTATTTCCATTCCTTCAACACGGTTGCCAACGAACCGAGCATAAGGCTGTCGGAAAGGCTTTTGAAACTCGCGCCGGACGGAATGCGGCGTGTGTTCTACGGTCAGTCCGGTTCGGATGCCAACGACACGGCAGTGAAGATGCTGTGGTCGTACAACATGCTTCGCGGCAAGCCGGAAAAACGCAAGATCATCTCACGCTCCTATGCCTATCATGGTGTGACGGCGGCGGCTGGCAGCCTGTCAGGCATTCCGATGGTTCACCAGAACTTCGGACTGCCGCTCGATTTCGCAAGGCACGTATCACGTCCTGACTTTTATCGGGATGCGCCAGCGCGGGACTGTGCCACTGAAGAATCCTATTCCGCCTTTCTCGCCCAGGAGCTTGAGGAAACGATCCTCACCGAGGAGGCAGATACAGTTGCGGGTTTCATCGCCGAGCCGGTGATGGGTACCGGCGGTGTGCTGCCGCCGCCAGCCGGCTACTTTGAAGCGATCGCCAAAGTGCTGGACAAGCATGACGTCCGGCTCGTCGCAGACGAGGTCATCACCGGGTTCGGACGCGTCGGCGCATGGTTCGCGTCCGAACTCTATGGCATCGAGCCGGATCTGATCGTTACCGCCAAAGGCCTGACCAGTGGCTATCTGCCGTTGTCGGCGGTTCTGGTTGGCGAACGCATCTGGTCGGTGTTCGAAGAAGCCTCACGTGATGGGCGCCCGTTTGCGCATGGTTTCACTTACTCAGGACACCCGACCTGCGCTGCGGCCGCCCTGGCCAATCTGGACATTCTCGAACGGGAAAAGCTTGTCGAACGCGTCGCGGCGATGGCGCCTTCATTCAGGTCGTATTTTGCGGAGACTCTGCTCAATCTCCGGTTGGTCGGCGACGTGCGTAGCGCCGGCTTCATGATGGGCGTGGAGCTTGTCGCCGATCGGGCAACGAAGGCGGCATTTCCGGCTTCGCTGAAAGTCGCCGGTCGTGTCGCTTTGTCGGCGCGCCGTCGCGGTGTGCTGGTCCGCGCATTGCCGAACTCCGATGTGATCGCGCTGTCCCCACCCTTTGTGGTGACGGAGGCAGAGTTGTCGCGACTTGCCGAGACATTGCGCGACGCGATCGACGAGGTGACGGCAGACCTCGTCCGTGAAGAGCATCTCTGAAAATGATGAAGGCGGGGACTTTTCGATCTGAGACGATCGAGACGGTCGCTGTTGTCGGCACAGGGCTGATCGGCTCGGCTTGGGTAGCCTTTTTCCTGCGTTCCGGTCTCAAAGTGCGCGCCCATGATCCTCAGCCGGGCGCGGAAATGCGAATGCGCAAAACCGTCGATGATGCGCTTCGAGATCTGTCACAGCTGAAACCTGTCGCCGGTGTATGCGTGGACAATCTCTTCTTTTTCGAGCGTCTCGAAGACGCTTTGGTCGCTTGCGATTACGTTCAGGAGAACGCGCCCGAACAACTGTCGCTCAAGCAGGATCTGCTTGCCGCAATCGATGCCGTCGCGGCGCCTGATGTGGTGATCGGCTCCAGCACCTCTTCATTCATGGCCAGCGATTTGCAGCGGCGGTGCAGGCACGCGGAACGGGTCCTGGTTGCGCATCCCTTCAATCCGCCGCATCTCGTTCCTCTTGTCGAGCTGGTGAAAGGGGAGGCGACGGCACAGGCGGCGCAAGACGCCGCGTATGAATTCATGGAGCGCATCGGCAAGGTGCCGATCAAGGTGGCGCGTGAAGCTCCCGGGCACGTTGCGAACCGCATGACGGCGGCTCTGTGGCGCGAAGCTGTGCACATCGTTGCCGAAGGTATCGCCAGCGTTGCGGACGTCGATCGAGCCATCCGCTCGGGCCCCGGTCTGCGCTGGGCAATCGACGGCCCGCACATGCTTTATCACCTTGGCGGCGGCGAGGGCGGTATCGCCTCCTATCTGAAACATCTCGGCCCGGCACAGGAAGCCCGGTGGGCATCGCTTGGTTCCCCGCAGCTGGATGCGGAAACCTGTGACGCCTTGGTTGCGGGCATCGAGGATGAGGCTGCAGGCAAGAGTATCGAAGAACTGGCGGTGCGCCGCGACAGGTTGCTGATTGCATTGCTGCGCACACTGGAGAGCGCCGCATGAGCGACATGCCGATCCTGCCGCGCATCATGGTTGCACCGAACGGCGCCCGACGCACGAAGGCCGACCACCCGCGCCTGCCGATCTCCGCAGAGGAAATTGCCACGACTGCGGCAACATGTTTTGCGGCGGGGGCAGGGGGCATCCATCTGCATGTGCGGGACACCGGTGGCCGGCATGTGCTTGATGCTGGTCGCTACCGGCAGGTTATCGGGCTGATCAACATGGCTGTGCCGGAGATGATGGTCCAGGTCACTACCGAGGCTGTGGGCCTCTACACGCCCGCAGAGCAGATGGCGTTGGTGCGGGACTTGCGGCCCCGCGCGATTTCCGCTGCGGTCCGTGAATTCGTCCCCAATGAGGATACCGAGACGGTTGCTGCCGACTTCTACGACTGGTGCGTTAGCCAAAGCATCGCCGTTCAGCACATTGTCTATGATGCCGGTGACGTTCTCAGGCTCGCGGAGCTCATCAGGCGCGGGGTCGTACCGGAAGCAGGTCTTTCGGTGCTTTACGTTCTCGGTCGCTATTCCGTAGACCAGGAAAGCCGCGCCGACGATCTGGAGCCTTTCCTGGAAGCCGCTTCCACGCTGCCGGTTCAACCGGATTGGATGGTGTGCGCCTTCGGCCGCGGCGAAACCGAGGCACTTTCCGCCGCGCTTGCCGCTGGAGGAAAAGCACGGGTGGGCTTTGAAAACAGCCTGTGGAACGCCGACGGTTCGATTGCTGCTTCCAATGAAGAACGTGTGGCTGCTATCGCCGCGGTCACTAGGCAGGTTGGAAGCGCCGGAAAAGGGGCTCCTCGTGGCTGAACAGAGCGCTTATCGCATTTTCGATGTTCGTCACGCTGGCAGGCAGATCCTGTCGCCCCATATGGCACGCATCACCTTTACCGGTGACGACGTTGCCGCCATGGCGACATTCGCGCCAGACCAACGCATCAAGCTGTTTTTCCCGAAAGCGGACGGGACCTTGCCGGCGATCCCGAACCGGCCAGACTGGTATGATATCTATCGCGCCGTGCCGCCGCGCGAGCGAGCGCCCATGCGCACGTACACGATCCGATATCTGCGTGCTGATCGCTGCGAGGTCGATGTCGATTTCGTGCTGCACGGCGGCAATGCGCCGGCATCACGCTGGGCCCTGAATGCACAACCCGGCGACCCCATACAGATATCGGCGCCGAACGCGAAGTACAGCGGCGAGATTGGTGGCTACGAGTGGCAGCCGCCGGCGGGTGCCCGGCACGTTCTGCTGCTTGCCGATGAAACCGCGCTGCCGGCGGCCGCCGGCATTCTGGAGGAATTGGCTGCGCGCGCCCTGCCACCGCGTGTCGATGCCTTCCTGGAGGTTCCGGCGGAGGCCGATAAGCTCGACCTGCCGTCCTGGGGCGGCCTCGATGTGCGTTGGCTGGTCCGCGAAGGCTCCGCCGGGCAAACGCATGCATATGGCGACAAGATGATAACGGCTGCCAGTCAGGTTGAGCTGCCGGAGGAAGTTTTGTCCGCTTCGAATGCCGAGGCGCTGGTGGAGCCCGATGGCGACGATCTGCTTTGGGATCGTGCGTCATCCGCACCCAGCACATTCTACGCCTGGGTGGCCGGAGAGACCGGAGCGGTCAGCCGGATACGCACGGCACTCGTCAAGGAGCGCGGGATCGATCGACGGCTCGCAAACCTGATGGGTTACTGGAAATTCGGCAGAGAGCGCGAGTAGCCGCGAGCGGCTTGGCCTGCCGAGATCTCGTGCGGTTTGTCTCCTTTGTTCAATACGGAAGAAAAAATGCAAAACTCCATAACAGACCGTGCGCAGATCGATCTGGCGAATTGGCGCACGAGGCCGCATTCGTCCTGGGCGTTTCACAACGCCGCCGAGCTCGTGCCGACGGCTACAATCCGGAGTGCCCGTTTGCAGGAAAGCCCGGCATGCGAACTGGGCGATTTCGCAGACATCGCGGTCGAGGATCTCGACGGGGAATCGCGCAGCCTGCGTGACTTCCTGGTGAAGAACCACACCGATGCCTTCGTGATCATGCGCGGTGGCGAATTCATCGCCGAGTGGTGTGCCGACCACAACGACGCCTCCAAGCCGCATCTGGTCTTCTCGGTGTCGAAGTCGATCACCGGCCTTCTGGCCGGAGCTCTGGTCGGAAACGGCAAGCTCTCGCTGGATGCCGTCGCCGGCGACTATGTTCCGGAAGCGATTGGTTCAGCCTACGGGGATGTTCCTGTCCGCGACCTGCTCAACATGCAGGTGAGCATCGACTTCGATGAGATCTATCTCGACCGCAGCGGTGCGTTCGACCGCTACAGGAGGGCCATGCTCTGGAACCCCGAGCACAAGGATGAAGCGACGCCGGATCTCAAGAGCTTTCTGTGCACACTGCCTAAAGCCTCACATCCGCACGGGACGAAGCACCTCTATCGTTCGCCCAACGCCGACATGGCTGCGCTGGTGATCGAGCGGGCCGCCGGCGAACGTTTTGCGGAGCTGCTCAGTCGCCTGCTATGGCGGCCGATGGGAGCCCATACCGATGCGCATATAACAGTAGACCGGGCCGGAAATCCGCGTGCATCCGGGGGCATTTCGATGACCGCACGCGATCTCGCGCGTGTCGGTGAACTGGTGCGCCAGGGTGGTCGCGGCGTGATCCCTGCGGAATGGGTGGCAGGTCTCTGGGAAGGCGGCGACCGCGCCATCTGGGCAGCAGGCGACCAGGCCAATTGTCTGCCCAACGGCAGCTACCGCAACTATTGGTACGAAACCGGCGCCGGCCAACTGGCGGCGATGGGAATCCATGGCCAATGGCTTTGGATCGATCCCAAAACGGAAACGGTAATCGTGAGGCAGTCGGCGGAAAGCAATCCGATCGACGAGGCAATGGATCAGGTGATGATCAAGCTGATGAAGAAAGTCTCCGCTTTCGGCCAGAAGCCAGGCTGATCGGGCTCAGGCCTCGGGGAATTTGACGTGCTTCAGCAGATGTTGATAGCCGTCATTGATATCCCTGACGATGGCGGCGCGGGCACGGGCGCCATCATGCTCTGCGATCGCCGCTACGGCCTCATCGTGGTAGTCGATGTCGAGGATGGAGGCGAGATTGTCCTCGTAGCCCGTGGTCAGGTTTCGCAGGAACGGGCCAACTTGCATCCACACGGTCTCGATCAGAAAAATCATCTGATCGTTGCCGCAGTGGCGGTAGATCGAGAATTTGAAATTGTAGTTCTTGCGCAGGTAGTCGTTGATGACGCCGGCCTGAGCGGCCTCGGTCAGTTCGGCGCAGTTGCGGCGGATCGTGCGCAGCGCATTGCCATTGATGCGCTGCGCGGCAAGTTCCGTCGCCGAGCCTTCCAGAAGCGTGCGTACCGCCGTCAATTGGGAAAACCGTTCGGCCGAGATGACCGGGACTTCCATGCTGCCATTGGGCAGTGGGCTCAAGGCTCTCAGCGCCTGAAGGCGCATGAAGGCGCTGCGCACCGGCATGTCGCTGGTCCCGAGTTCCTTGGCGACCTTTCGCGACGTCAGCTTCTGGCCGGGCGCAAACTGGCCCGACATCAGCGCACGGACGATCTCAAGATAGACTTTTTCGTGCAGAGGTGCGGTATCGACGGCAGTCAGTCCAAGTTGCATCTTTTCGGCCATTGGCGGTGCGCTACTTCAGCGTCTGAAATCCACGCATCTAGCTACAGTTCAAATTGCGAAAGCCACAATGCGTGTCGATTGCGCTCAAGCGTTCGGCGGCCGAAGCTCGCATTATTTCAAGGACATAATGGCTGCTGGCGCGCCGTATCGCAAGCGTTGCAACGAGGCCAGGCAGCTTTTGCCCACGACATGCACATGATCTTGTCGCCACGGAAATGCTGCCAGGCGTTCGGGCTTTGACGTTGATGGATGCAAAGTGCGCTTGATTGCCATGACTTCTTCAAAAATATGCTTTTCAGTTAAACAAAATCATGAAATAGTCATTGCCAACAAGAAGCGTCGAAGAGGGTGACATGCGGAACGTCCAAGGGCACGGCAAGAAGCTCTCCTACTACGATTTCGGGCACACGACGGTTTACGCTTCGCGTTACGATCAGCGCTTCGCCTACTGCGCCTATGTTCCGCAGGACTACGATGAGGATGGTGACAAGACCTATCCGCTTGCCGTGATCGTTCACGGCACCGAGCGTGGCATGGAAGCCTATCGCAACGCTTTTGCCGATTTCGCCGAAGCCAATGGCGTCATCGTGCTGGCGCCGTTGTTTCCGACCAGCATTTGTTTTCCGGGCGATCTGTCATCCTACAAGATGCTGCGTCACGGCGATCTCCACTACGACGCCGTGATGCTCGATATGATCGAAGAGATGCGTGAGCGCTATCGCATCCGCGGTGAGCGCGTGATGATGTATGGTTTCTCGGGCGGAGGACATTTCACCCACCGCTTCCTGTTTCTGCACCCAGAACGGTTGCTTGCTGCCTCGATCGGTGCGCCGGGCGTGGTGACGCTGCTCGACTTTGACAACGATTTCTGGGTCGGCGTGCGCGACTTCGAGAAGGTTTTCGGCAAGAAGATCGACCTCGACGCAATGCGCAAGGTCGCGGTGCAGATGGTCATCGGTGGGGATGATCTGCAGACCTGGGAGATCACGATTACAAAGGATGACGCCTGGTGGATGCCGGGAGCCGATCTTGCGGGAGCCACTCGCAATGACCGTATGCGTGCACTGAAGGCGAGTTTCGAAAAGCATGGCATCACAGTCCAGCACGACATCGTGCCAGGCATCACGCATGACGACCTGCATCTCGTGCCCAAGGTCAAGGAATTCTTCGCAAGGACGCTGAAGCAGAATTCGGCGTCCAGCTAAGAACGAAAACAATTCGTCAGCTGGAGAACAAAAAGATGGGAACAGCCTTGTTAGTGGGAAGAAGACAGATCCTTAAAGCGATGGCGGCCGCGCTCATGGTCACCGTTGCCTTGCCCGTGATGGCCGAGGAGCCGCCGAAGAAAGGCGGTACGCTCAATGTCCGCCTGAATGCCGACATCCGCTCCACCAATGGCATTCAGCGCGATGCAAACACCGATACGGTCATGCATCAGATATTCGAGACCCTCGTCGGCTACCGCGCCGACCTGTCGATCGGGCCGGTGCTGGCGGAAAGCTGGAAAATGTCAGAAGACGGCAAGGCCTATACCTTCACGCTACGCGAAGGGGCGGTCTATCACAATGGCGACAAGGTTACCGCCGCCGATGTGAAGTGGAACTGGGAACGTCGGATGAACCCGGCCAACGAATGGTTGTTCATCACCAGTTTTGACGGCACCCAGGGCCTCAAGGTCGAAGCCGTCGAGGTAGTCGACGAGCGCACCGTCACGTTCAAGCTGAATGCACCCAACGCGCTCTTTTTGCCTCTGCTGGCTGGCCTCCAGGCTAATATCTGGGTCGCCAGCCCCAAGAATGTCGGCGCCGACGGCAAATGGATCGGTGATTCAGCGATCGGCAGTGGCCCATTCAAGCTGAAGGAATGGGTCAAAGGGCAATATATCGCGCTGGATCGGTTCGATGGCTACAAACCGATTGCTGAGGAGCCGAGCGGCTTCGCCGGCAGCCGTGAGGCCTATGTCGATCACGTCCGCTTTACGATCATTCCCGACACCTCTGCTGCCGAGGCCGCACTTTTTGCGGGCGAGATCGATATCCTGCCCAACTTCGAAACGACGCGCATTGAAGAAGCAAAGTCTCGCGGCGTTAACCTGGTCTCGTCGCAGGGGCTGTCCTGGACAGCGATCCTTCTGCAGACCAACGATCCGCTTTTGTCCAATCCGAAGATGCGGAAGGCATTGGCGCATGCCGTGGACATCTCACAGATCGCCGCTGCTCGCACCAACGGCCTGGCCAAGGCCGATCCTTCGGCCGTGGCGCCCGCGACCGCTTTCTATGACGACAGCTTTTCCTCGCAATGGCCGCAATACGATCCGACGAAGGCTCAGGCGCTGGCAGCGGAAGCCGGCTACAAAGGCGAAAAGTTGAAGATCCAGACCAACACGCGCTATCAGGGCATGTACGAGAACTCGGTTCTTCTGCAGGCCATGCTCACGGCTGCCGGATTCAATGCAGAACTGGAGGTGCTCGACTGGGCGGCGCAGCTGGACAATTATCTGGCCGGCAAATTCCAACTGCAATCGTTCGGTTTTTCCGCCCGTTTCGACCCGTCGCTGATGTATAGCACGATCATGGGCGACAAGAAAACCGACCCGACAGCTCAATGGGACAGTCCAAAGGCCTGGGAGCTTTATCTCAAATCGGTAGCTACAGATAAGTTCGAAGAGCGCAAGGCTGTTTTCAAGCAGTTGCACACGCTGATGGCCGAAGAAGTGCCGATGCTCGGCCTCTATTTTGAGCCGTCGGTAGAGGCAACTTCGTCGAAAGTGAAAGGTTATACCGCCTGGCCGGCCGAGAACCCGCGGACCTGGGGTGTGTGGAAATCCGAGTAGCGGTCACCCCGACAAATATCCGTTGGATCGGGGGCGCGGGCCCCCGATCATGTTTTCGGGCGTTCCAAAATTCCGGGCATGAGCGAATGGAGATGATCAATGCGCACTGAGGACTTGCCTGTTGTCGACTGTGCCGGAGATGCGCGGCGGCGAGGGCAGGCGCATGGTGAGGCGCTGCGCGGCGTGATTTCCGCCAAGGTGGAGCGTTGGCGAGAAGCGATCGGCGAAGCTTATGCGATGTCTGCCTCGCTGTTCCTTCCTCGTTTCCTTGAGGCGACGGATTTCCGCGCGGCGATTGCGCAACACACTCCGGATCTTGCCGATGAAGTCGTCGGTATCGCCGACGGCGCAGGGTTGCCCGAGGAAACCGCCTATGCGCTTCAATTGATGGATGAAGAATGGTGGTGGGGTCGTTCGAACGCCGCTCACTGCAGCAGTCTCGCAGTAGCGCCTTCCGATGGCTTGCCGGCGCTGGTCGCGCAGACGATGGATCTGCCGCGCTGGCACGATGGCGCCCAGGCACTGCTCAAGATCCGGGACGGAAATCACGAAAGTCTGGTTTTCACCTCAGCAGGCATGATCGGCCTGATGGGCGTTTCTGGGCGCGGTCTCGGCATCTGCGTCAATACGCTGAGCCAGCTTGCCGTCAATCCGCGCGGGCTGCCTGTAGCCTTCGTCATGCGCGGCGCGCTGACGCGCGGGTCGGTTGCTGCCGCCGGCGATTTCCTTGTTCGGGTGCCGCACGCGTCAGGCCAGAACTATCAATTGGGTGATCGAAGCGAGGCGCGCACTTTCGAATGTTCGGCGGGCGGTGCTGTCCAGGTGCCGTTCTCGAACGGCTGTTCCCCACATACCAATCATCCATTGATCAGTACCGACCGACGCGACGAGACCGTGCGAATGGAGGGCAGCGAGGATTCTCGCGGCCGGTTGCATAGCCTGCAGACGGATATTGCCGCCACGCCCGATGTCGCGGCAGTCAAAGCAATTCTTGCCGCACGACGGCCAGGTGGCATCGTCTCAATAACACCGCAAAGTGCGGCATTGACCGCACCGATGACGATCGGTTCGGTGATCTACTCGCTCGGAGAAAACGTAGAGCTTTCCGTCTGCGCAGGGCCGCCTAGCCACGAAAGCTGGCGCGAGATCATCGTATGACAGGGCTGTCAGCGCATTCGTACCCAGTTTGATGCCGCGCCATCAGCGCGCCATCGCCTGTTCCAGCGGATTGGTCTCCGCAAAGCGGCGATCAATCAGCATCGCTGCTTCCAGCAACTGGCGCGTGTAAGGGTGTTGCGGCCGATCGATGACGTCGTCGCGTTCGCCAATCTCGACGATGCGCCCGTCCTGCATGACGGCGATGCGGTCGGCGACCTGCTCGACTGCACCAAGATCATGCGAAACGAACAGGCAGGCGAAATTATGCCGTGCCTGCAATTCACGGATCAGCAGCAGGATCTGCTTCTGCACGGTCATGTCGAGCGCCGAGACAGGTTCGTCGGCCACCACGAAAGCAGGGCGCCCGACAATGGCGCGCGCGATCGCAACGCGCTGACGCTGTCCTCCCGACAATTGATGCGGAAAGCGTCTGCGGAAATCCGATGACAACCCGACTTCCGTGAAAACCTGTTCGACACGCCGCTCGCGTTCGGCAGCGCTCATCGATTTGTCGAGTTTAAGCGGTTCCGCGATAATGTCGGCAATTCGCTGGCGCGGGTCGAGCGAAGAATAGGGGTCCTGGAAGACGATCTGCATCTCGCGATGGCGACCATGACGATCCGCCGGTTCAAGCCCCTCTGCACCGAGAAACGAGATCTCACCGGATGTCGGCTTGACCAGGCCTACAATGGCGCGGCCAAGCGTGGTCTTGCCAGATCCGGACGCTCCGACAAGTGCCAGCGTCTCGCCTCGGCGAACCGTGAGATCGACGCCATGAACTGCGCGTTTGGCCTCCGTCCTGGAGAAGAGCCGATTGCGGCCGGGATAGTCGATGACGACATCGCGAATTTCGACAATCGGCTTGCCGCAATCGCCGCCACGGGTGCCGCCGGCACTCCTCTGCGGCAGCGCATCGAGCAGTCGACGCGTGTAGTCGTGCGTCGGTGCGCGGAGGACTTCAGAGCTCGGACCGCTCTCCACTGCCTTGCCCTCGCTCATCACGACGACATTGGGGATGTAGTGGGAGACCATGCCGAGGTCATGGCTGATCAGCAACACCGCAGTGCCGTTGGCCTGTGTCAGTTCGACCATTAGGTCCAGCACGTCGCGCTGCACCAGCGTGTCGAGTGCCGTGGTGGGCTCGTCGGCAATGAGCAGCCGCGGTTTCAACAGCATGACCGATGCCAGCATAATGCGCTGGCGCATGCCGCCGGAGAATTCGTGCGGATAAGCGGCCAGGCACTTTGCGGGTTCCTTGATGCGGATGCGCTCCAACATTGCCAGTGAACGGTCGCGGATTTCTACCTTGGCGAGCTTATGATGCAGGCGCAGGCCCTCCGCCATCTGCTCACCAATGGTGACGGCCGGATTGAGCGAGACCATCGGCTCCTGGAAAACCATGCCGATCTCCGCGCCGCGCACCTTGCGCATAGCCTTGGGTTCGAGACGAGTGAGGTCACTATCTTTGAACAGGATCCGGCTTTGCGGCGCTGTCACCAAAGGCTGTGGCAACAGGCCAAGGATGGCACGAGCCGCCATCGTCTTGCCGGAACCGGATTCACCCACCAGTGCCATCATGTCGCCCGCGGCCAGGTCGAAGCTCAGCGCATCGACGATGCGCTTGCCGCTTGGGCCAACTGTTATGGTCAGGTCACGTACCGAAAGCATGTCATTCTTCTCAAAGGCCATACCATCCATCATCGTGACCTCAGAGTTTGGGATCGAGCCAATCGCGAACCGCATCACCAAGCATGTTGATGCCGAGCAATGTGATGGAGATGCAAAGACCGGGCAGGATAATGAGATGCGGCGCCTGGCTGATATAGGGGCGGGCGGTCGACAGCATACTGCCCCAGCTCGGCGCGGGTGGCGGAACGCCGAGGCCGAGGAAAGAAAGCGCGCTTTCCGAGAGGATCACCCAGCCGAACATGGTCGTGGCCAGCACGATGATCGGCGCGACGCAGTTGGGAAGCACGTGGCGAGCCATGGTGATGAACTCGCTGTTGCCCATCACACGCGAGGCCTCGACATATTCGCGCTCGCGGATGGACAGCACGGCAGCGCGCACCACGCGCACGACGATCGGCATATAGGCAAGTCCCAGTGCCAGCACGATGCCGTCGCGGCTGGCCCCGATCACGGCCATGATGCCGAGCGCCAGAAGCAAGCCGGGGAAGGCGAGAAAGGCATCGTTGATCATCATCAGGATACGGTCGGTCCAGCCGCGCAGGAAGCCGGCCGCAATGCCGAACACCGTGCCGGTGACGAGCGCGAACAGTACCGTTGCGAAGGCGATCCAGGCACTGGTGCGTGCACCGCTCACCAGACGGCTGAGAATGTCGCGTCCGAACTCGTCGGCACCAAGCAGATGTCGCGCTGAGGGGCCGGCCAGCCGAGAGGGCAGGTCGAGCTTCAGCGGATCGTAGCCCACCAGCCATGGTCCGGCTATTGCCGTGACAAGCAGGAGGGTGGTCACAGTGATGCCGAAGACGGCATTAAATTTCAAACGGGATTGTCCAAGCGCCAGCGCGATCATGCTGCAACCCGCGGATCGAGGAAGGGATAGAGCAGGTCCACGATCAGATTGACGACGACGTAGATCGCCGCCACGAAAAGCATCGTGCCCTGAACCACGGGATAGTCCCGCGCATAGATGGCATCGACCAACAATCGGCCGAGACCCGGCAGAGTGAAGACCGTCTCGATGACGGCAATGCCGCCGAGCAGGCTGCCAAGCACGAAGCCGATCAGCGTCAATGTCGGTGCGAACGCGTTCTTGAAGGCATGGCGCCACATCACCGCCGGCTCAGACAGGCCCTTCGCCCGGGCGTGGGTAATGTATTCCAGCCGGGCCACTTCGATGGTGCTGGCACGCGCCATGCGGGCGATTGGCCCTGCTTCGCTCAAGACCAGCGTGGTGACCGGCAGCACGATATAGACGAGCGCCGGCCAAAAGCCTTGGCTGAAAGGCACGTAGCCGATGACTGGCAACCAGCCGAGATGGAGCCCGAAAACGAGCAGGAGCATGAGGCCGAGCCAGAAACTCGGGATCGACAGAAGGATGGTGGACACTGCGATGACGCCTACATCGCCGGGGCTGTTCTGTCGCCACGCGGCCAGCATGCCGGCTGGAACAGCAATCAAGGCGGCGATGAGCACACCAAGGAGAACGATGCTGGCGGAAACGGAAAACGCGTTGAGAATGAGCGGCAGGACATCCTGTCCTGTGCTGATCGACTTGCCGAAATCACCGGTCAGCGCATTGCCGACCCAGATCAGGTATTGAGCAACGACGGGCTTGTCCAAGCCCATCTGGATACGCATGGCTTCGACCTGGCCAGGCTTGGCGAGGTCCCCCAGCATCAGGGCGGCCGGATCTCCCGGGATAAAGCGAAGCAGGCCGAATACGGCAATCGATACCAGGATCAGTGTCGGTATCGCGCTGGCGATACGGGTGAGGATAAAGCGAGTCATCTTTCTCCCACGGCACGAGCTACGGTTTCGGGACGGCCGCTGCTGCTGCGTTCGATGCGGGCAAGCACGGCGTCATCCATGGCGAGATCGTAGCGGGTGAATTCACGGCATTCAGCGGGTAGCGGCGCGATCTCCATGAAACCGGCGGCTGGTTCGAAGATGATCATCGCAACTGTTGCGGAGATGTTCCCGCCCTCCTTGCGGACCGGCGGCCTACAGACGCTGAGCGGCCAGGCGAATTCGTCGAAAAGGGCGTCCTTGAGATCGGTTGCGGTGATGTCGCCCTGGCTCTTCGTAAGCCGGCGCTTTACCCGGTAGTCACGGTAGAAACTGTCCGGCACGTCTTTCAAGCCCGTTTCCTTGAGCTTCGACAAGGCGACGGGGCTCTGCCAGTGGTTGGCATGCACGATGAGATCATTGTCGGGATAGATGGAGAAAGCCTCGTCCGGAGCACATTCCAGATCGACGGCGAAACCCTCCGCCGTGGACAGGATCATGTTGTTGGAGCCCGACTTTGGCGTAATCGCCACGACACGGACGGCATCGGCGAAATGCGCTGCTTCCAACGCTCGACGTCGGATGAAGGGCAGGGGAATGCCGATCTCGCGATAGTCACGATCCGATTCCAGATAGTTGGCGGTGATGCCGATGCCGGCTGCATTGAAGCCGCTGCGGGCCAGTCCGCCGGCTTCGGTGAAAGTCAGCAGATCGGGGCCGTCAGCTCGCCTGATGCGCAGCACGACGGAGGTTTCGGCGCATTCGGCGCGCCAGTCCCAGTTCTGGCCATGAATCAATCGGCCGTCGCGTGTCGCGTCCGGCAGGATCACGGCACCGGTGCAGCCGTCCGGCTCGTCGTCGGCTATGCCTTTCTCGCGCCGTGCCAGCTGCAGCACTTCTGTGCGCGCGTTGACCATCAGGATCGATGCCAAGTCGACATTTGCGCCGGCAGCGATGCCTTCCATCTCCTCGACAAGATCGGGCGCCCATTCCCGGAGGCGTGGGAGGAAGAGCCCAGAGAATCGGCTGATTTCCTCGCCGGCGAAGCCGAGCTTCACCAGCTGCGAAGCGTAGAGCGAAATCGACAGGCCAATGCGATCCCGCGCCTGCTCACCATAAGCTCGCCCACGTTGGGATGGCGTTCCGCTGACGTCGACGAGCGGGAAGTGGGGAACGACTGTCATGCGGGCACCTCGAAAACGATGAAGTTTGAGCATAATGCATTTTGATTACATGAAAAGCATTATTTTTAGGAAATCACCCTCTTCGTTATGTCGCGAGTGCTGACTATAATGCGAAGCTCCAATCAGGAGGTTGCATGGATCGGCATGAGGAGGACGGCGATCGAGGCGAGGCGGCAAGCCCGCTGCAGATCGATCTGGCGCGGCGTATCCTCGATCGCATTCGCGATTCAGGCTGGGGGGTTGGAACCCGCATTTCCGTGCCGGATCTCGCGCGCACCTTTGGTGTCTCGCGCTCGCCGGTCAGCGGGGCCCTCGAACTCCTGGTGTCAAAAGGTATTTTGGCCCCGTTGGAAACACGTGGGTTGCAGGTTGCGCTCGATGTCACCGGCCTCGATACGGCCGAGGTGCTCCCCAGTTCGCCCCTCGAGGAGCTCTATCGGCGCATGATGCGCGAGCGCGCGCTTGGAGACCTGCCACAGGAGGTTTCGGAAGCCGAACTGATCCCGCGCTATGGCGTCTCGCGCGGCATCATCCGCAAGCTCCTGCTGCGTTTTGCCGCCGAAGGCCTGGTGCAGCGTCTGCCGGGGCATGGCTGGCGCTTTGCGGATTCGCTGGTCGGCGAGGATGCCTATCGCGAGAGCTATGAGTTCCGCGCTGCGGTCGAATGCGCTGCGCTGCGCTCTGCCGGCTTCCATGCTGACCCGCAAGTGCTGACACCGGTGAGGCGAGCGCATGAACGGGTGCTGAGCGATACCGGCAGCATCGGTGGCGACGAGTGGTTTCGCATCAATGCGTCATTCCATCAGGGGCTGGCGATCTGCTCGGGCAACCGCTTTCTGGCCGACGCGGTGCGCCAGCAGAACAATCTGCGCCGCATGCAGGAATCGGCGGGATTTGATGAGCTGCCTCCGGAACGCATTGAACAGTCGTGTCGCGAACATCTGGCCATACTAGACGCCATCGATGCGGGCGACATGGATTGGGCCGAAGCCTTGCTGCGGCAACATCTGAGGCAGGCGTCGGAATTTGCCACTTTGTCGTAGCGGGTCTGAACGGTCCGGCCCGGAGCATTTGACCGCGAGCCGCTTGGAGTTCGTCAGTTGCCGGCGGCGATATCCGGATACAGGGCTCGGGCCAGGTCGCGTATGGCATCAGCCGTGCGCGGGCCGAAACCAATCATGTAGGCTCCGTCGAGCACAAGAAGCGCCTCGGTTCTCGCTGCAGGGGTGGCAGCGAGCGCAGGCACGGCAAACACCTCACTCGCTGTCGGGCCGCCCTTGCCATCGCCCATCATCAGGATGACGTCAGGCGCAAGCTCGATCAATTTCTCTTCCGAAGCGGCCTTGTAACCAACAACTTCCGCCATCGGATTGATGCCGCCGGCATAACGGATGATGGCATCAGCCGCAGTGTCGGCACCGGCCGCCGTCAGGCGTACGAGGCCATGAAAAAACACCACTTTCCTACGCCGTTCTGTCGGAATATCGGCGGTAAGTCTTGTCGCGACGTCGAACGTTTCCATCACCTGGCGGGACAAGTTCGTCCCAGCTTTCTCGAGATCGAGCGTCGCAGCGACAAGCTCGACCTTGCGTCGAATTCCGTCGCGCGAGTTGTCCTCCGGAACATAGACAATAGGGATCGTCAGGGATGACAGCACATCGACGGCTTCCGCAGGCCCAATGTCATCCGCCGCGATGATCAAATCCGGATCGAGCGCCGCCAAGCCTTCGACCGAAAGCTTGCGCCTGTAACCGACATTCGGCTTCTCGGCTGCGGCCTGAGGATATCTGCTGCCGCGGTCGACGGCGACAATGCGCTCGCCAGCGTTGAGCGCGTAGACGATCTCCGTGATGTCGGACCCGAGCGTGACAATTCGCTTGGCCGCGCCCGTGTCGACCAGGCGTCCTCTAGCATCGACAACTTCCGCGGCTTCCGCGTTGGAGCAGATGAAAATAGCTACCATCAGGAAGGACAGCACGAGGGCTCCCACGCGCTTTGTCGAACGAGAGACCACAACATTACCCGGATGCAGGTCTGTAGCCACGGCTTGGTCCTTGATTTCGAAGGATGTCGTTTTTCCGTTTGAAGTCTATACGAATAAAGTTGACTAATGTCATCAAGTTTAAATATCTAACCGCTGCTGCCGCCAATCGGCAGCCTATTCAAACTGCCAGCAGCGCCCGTCGGGTACCGCCAGCCATGCATTTCATGAGCGCGGGGGCTCGATCCGGAATGAAATCTATACACAAGACGGCATGGTTGGCCGGTACGGCGCTTCCAATTCTATGCTGCACACTGATGGGTTGGCCGGCGAATGCCCAGAGCGCGCTGTCGACAGCTGAAACGGGCAAGACCGAGCGGTTGAGTGCCGCAGAAGTACAGCAACCGACAATGCTCGATCGCATCACCATCACCGCCACCATGGTGAAAGGTGCCGTGGTCGACGCACTGGCGGCAATCAGTGCCGTCGACGGCACGGAGATCGAGCGAATCCAGCCAGATACGGCTGCAGATATCTTCCGTGCCACGCCCGGCGTTGCGGCATCGATGAACGGAGACGATCCGGCAACCGCGATCAACATACGTGGACTGGAGCAGTATGGCAGGGTTGTGGTTACTTTGGACGGCGCACGCCAGGACTATTGGCGTGTAGGTCATGGCTCCGGCTCATTTTACGTGGAGCCGGAATTGATCAAGGAAGCGACTGTCATCCGTGGTCCGGTCTCCAATGCCTATGGCTCGGGCGGCATCGGCGGCGTGGTTTCCTTCGAAACCAAAGATGCGGGCGATTTCCTCATAGCGGAGGAACGGTGGGCGCTCAGCGAGAAACTCGGCTACGAAAGCAACGGCACGGGCTTTACCACCAGCACGACCGGCGCCTATCGATTCAGCGACGATGCGGATGTGATCGGTAACCTGGTTTACCGCAACCGCGACGCCTACAAGGATGGCAACGGAGACGAGGTCCCTTGGACCGGCGAGACGGTGACAAGTGGCTACCTTAAGACCACACTGCGTCCTGCAGATGGACATGAGCTCAAGCTTGGCCTGATCCTGCAGAATTACAATGACTTCATTACCGGTTCGAGCGGATCTACATCGCCGACCTTGAGCCGCTACGATGCCGACACGGTGAACCAGACCTATACCACCGCGTACTCGTTCCGGCCTGAAGGCAACGATTTGATCGACTTCAGTGCCAATCTCTACCACAACCGAACCAAGGCGGATCAGGCGCAAGTCTGGCCGAAATCGGCGATCGGTCAATCACGCTATTATGAGGTCGCGACGACCGGGTTCAACCTGAAGAATTCCTCGCGCTTCGACGGGGCAGGGATCGCACACACCGTCACATATGGTGCCGATTACTACCATCTGACCGGAGATTCGGATGCGGCCCATTTTGGTGCAGGCAAGCAACAGGGCTATGGCGGGTTCCTGCAATGGCAGGGGGACTATAGCAACTGGCTGCAGGTCATCACCGCATTGCGTTACGACGGATACACGCTTGACGGGCAGACCCGAACGAAGCCGCCGGTTAACGCCTCGGTCTCGGGAGACCGCTGGTCGCCTCGTGTCACCGTCGGAATTACCCCGGTCGAGGGGTTCCAAGTGTATGGAACCTACTCGGAGGGCTACAGGGCGCCCGGACTTCAGGACGTCTACCGCGGTGGCGGCGCGCATGGTTCCGGAGACACCTACATTCCCAATCTTCTCCTGCGGCCGGAAACGGCAAGAAGCTGGGAAGCCGGTGTCAATCTCAAATACAACGACGTGCTGACGGCCGGTGACCTTGTTCGCGGCAAGGTCAACCTGTTCCACACCGATGTCGAGGATTACATCGACGTCGATCTGACCACGACGCCGCGGACGGCCATCAACATCGGCGATGCTCGGCTCAAGGGCGTCGAGGCAGAAATGGTCTATGACTATGGCGCGGGCTTCGTAAATCTGTCCGGCGCGCTGGTGGACGCCAAGATCGTCGATGGCATCTACGCCGGCCAGACCTTGAACAACACGCCGCTCGACCGGTTCGCTGCAACAATCGGCTTCCGCGCGCTTGAGGACAAGCTGAGCTTCGGAGCGCAATATCTCAGCATCGGCAAGATCACACGCACGAACCGGTCGCGGCCGAAGGACCCATCGATCGTCGACCCCGGCTTCAACCTCGTGAATGTTTTCGCCAATTGGCAGATCAACGATCATGCCCAGCTGGATTTCGGAATCGATAACGTCTTCAACACGTCCTACACGGACCCGCAGAGTTCATGGTCGACCACGGCTGCAACCGAACAGGGGAAGGGCAGGACATTCAAGATTGCCCTGACCGGTCGCATTGGCGGTTGAGGAAGGGAGATCATGACCGTGTTGAATTGCGAAGCCAGAGTGCGGCTGCCGAACCTGGCGAATTATCTGCATCAGATCATCGACAGGGTACAGAGTTTCGAAGCCAGGATATCTCAACACAAGGATCGAGCGGATTTCCGCTTCGCGTTCGGTGAGGCCCGGTTTGAGATGAATGCCGACCTGCTGGTCTTGCGCGCCAGCTCCGACGATCGTGACGGCCTCGCGCGTATCAAGGACATTCTGGCCACAGCAATCGAGATTTACGCCAGGCTGGACGAGCCTGAGATCATCTGGACAGGGGATCTTGCTCGGGACACTCGCCCCGCCCAGTTCCGGGAAATGACGGTTATCCATGTTGCCGATTTGACCCCGCACATGCGACGCATTCGGCTGGCTGGAGATGATCTCGGTCGTTTCGGCAAGTTCCAGGGAATGCACGTTCGCATTCTGTTTTCGACGCAGGCCAATCCGGATCCGGTTTGGCCAAGCCTCGGGGCGAACGGATTGCCGGTGTGGCCTTCGGACGAGAAGAGGCCGACAGCTCGCGTCTACACCATTCGCGCACTTGATCTGGAGGCCGGCCACATGGATGTGGATTTCCTCATCCACGAAGGGGAAAGCGTTGGTTCGGCCTGGGCTATCCAGGCGAGGGCAGGTCAAAAGGTCGGCATCATGGGACCGGTCGGACGCCCCGTGCGGTCAGCTGACTGGTATGTGATGGGCGCCGATGAAACGGGCCTGCCCGCAGTGGGCCGGTTGCTGGAAACTTTGCCACCGCAAACGAGGGGGATCGCTTTCGTTGAAATCGCTGACAGTGCCGAAAGGCAACGGATAAACAACGCAACGCAGATCGAACTGCGTTGGCTGGAGCGCAACGGCAAGGCGCCGGGAACGGATGGACGCTTGGCCGAACAGGTTCTGTCGGCCGAATGGCCGAAGGAAGGCACCGCCTTCGGCTGGTTTGCGGCAGAGGCGGAAGCAGCCAAGCTCGTCCGCGAGACCTGGCGAGGTCAAATGAAGCTCGACCGGGATCAGACCATAGCTGCCGCTTACTGGCGTCGCGGCCAGGCGGGCTTGATGGCTGGATAGCCGACGAAAACTTCAGGGCAGGGCCTTGGTGGGTGGAGCGGTGAAGGACATATGATGTCGCTCCCGGCAATTTGCGCAACGATATCCGTCACCGCAGACATCTCCGGTCCCCGCCTTGGATTTCCTCGAAAGACTTTGCTGCGAGGTCGTATCGATAAGCCATCACATGCGTTGTGCAGGCGTCCTCATATCGCGCGCAAGTTTCCATCGAAACGCATAGATGACCAAGATTGCCCCAGACCCTCGCGGGAGGCTTGTCATAAATACCCTCGTAGATCGTTTGTGTTCGGTCGCCGGCGTCGCTCCATTCCACCGTGATTGCGGACCGAAAGTGACCGTATATTGGACAGATCCTATGCCGAAAACGTCGGTGGTACCTGACGTCTGCTCTGCCCAGGTGGATGTCTCTTCGGCGAAGCTTGTGGCGAATGTGACGAAGCCGCAAAGGAGACAGATGGGCCATTTGATCAGGACCTTCCGAAACGGAAATCCTCGAAGGTTCAATTGGAACAATGCGCCACCACTTCGCTGGATTTCACCGGCTGTCCGGTTTCAGGACGACAAGTTGGCTGAGGCCAATAAATGTATATATTCCAAAACCATGAGCACTTTTATAAAACTGATTGTATCCGCGATTTTGGCGGTTTTTACCAGTCTAATTGTCGCCGGGTTGTTTCTGCCCATCTACGGCATTTTCGAAGGCGGTACGCACAATTGCTTGAGTGATGGCATTGGAGAATGTGTTTCTTTCATTCCGATGAGCGCGCTGATTTATGGACCGTTGTTCTCCATTGCCGGGATTTTTATCGGTACGCCCGTTTTTATGATGGTTCTCGGAAGGCGTGATTGATGTGTAACGTCGTTGGGGGCGCAAGGGTAGAAATGTCGCAATTGCGGCTCAAGGGCAGGGTGACGCAAGGTTGAAATGGGACCTAACTTTTAGAGCCGGGATAGAGCGCCGGATGATCAATTACCCAAAGCCATGATCCGTCGGATTGCTGCCGGGCGACTTCAACGGTGATGGTCCCGTCCGGAAGCCGGGTTGACGTAATAGCCAGATCTCCATTCCTTAGGACACGAGCCTGCGCTCCCGGCTCTACGAAAGGTACTGTTTCAAGGAAAGCTCGAAACGCTTTGCCAATGGCAGTTCTGCCTGAGGCAATCTCTCCACCAGGCAAAGCCATGACTGCATCCTCTTCATAGAGCAACGCAAGTCCATCAGCGTCTCGAGCGATCAACCGTTCGACCAGGAGCCGTGGTAGATCTTCCGGCCGTTCGGCAATTTCTGTCATCGAACTCTCTTCATTCTTACGGCGGGGATTAGTTTAGCAGGTTTGGCATGGAATCTGCTTCGTTCCTGTCAGGAATGAGAGGGAATGTCATGAATATCGTTCAGGAATCTCCTAAGAATGCGCGGAGCGAGGTAGAGCAACGCGGCGAAACACGTCATCGCGTGCTGAAACGCGGTGTTTTGACCTTCTTTGGCGGCTATTGCACCCGCGAAGCGACAGTTCGCAGTCTGTCCCCAAATGGGGCAAAGCTGGATTTTGATAACACAGATGGTGTCCCGCAAATTTTCAGTCTGACCATAGGGGAAGGAAATGTTGCCCCGCGCATGGCGAGGGTTCGTTGGCGGTCACTGCGTTCGCTCGGTGTTCAATTCGTGAGTGAATAAGGCAGCTGGGGGCGAGGTTTGTGAGTTTTGTTATCCGCCCCGTCAGTCCGGACGACGCGCGCGATGCGCTTGAAGCCCATCATTCAGCAGTCCGCACGACAGCCGCCTGTGACTATTCTGCCGAGATTGTCGAGCATTGATCCAAAAGCTTGAACACACTGCACGAGAGAGGCCTTAAGGAACTGAACCTGCATTCGTCCGTCACGGTGCATGCGTTCTACACAGCCATGGGCTACGACACTCTGGAGTGGGGCGAGCACCTGCTTGGCTCAAGTGTCAGCAGGCCTGCGTTTTCATGCTTAAGACGCTTTAGAAAACGGCCATGAAGTTCAGGCCGGTTTTCTTTCGCTTGACGCAAGAGCTACACGAATAAAAGTCGCATAAGATAGATTATGGAACTTGCTGGTGTGGGGCGAATGGTTGAGTTGAGTCGCGTGCCATTGCGCTTTGTGCTGCAATACGCGCCGCCACACAGTGATGCAGTCGCAAGCGATCACTAGACGATAAACTCTCTCCAAGCCGAGCTTACTGCGCGTGTAAGCAAGTACGTGTTTCACATTGAATTGTATGGGATTTCGATGATCATCCCATCAAACGCCGGTTCAACATTCTCGGGCGTTTCAGTTTGCACGGCTGTATAGTCCAACGGGACATGCATATGGGTCAGCACAGCTCGCTTTGGCGCGAGCCGTTCTATCCACGACAACGCTTCAGCCAGCGAAAAATGGCTCGGATGTGGTTTGTATTGCAGCGCATCGATGATCAGGACGTCGAGATCGTTCAATCGGGCGGCGGTCGATGCCGGAAAATCGGACACGTCCGGGCAATATGCCAGTTGGCCGAGACGGAAGCCGAGAGAAATGATGTCGCCATGCACTTGCGGCAGCGGCTCGAAGGTGAGGGCACCCCCCTCTCCTCCCACCACGAATGGCTGGCGGTGCTCGATGAGATGTGGCCGCAAAATTGGCGGATAGGAGCTTCCGGGTGGCGTTTCGAAACAGTAGCCAAAGCCCTGTTTAAGGCGTCCCATCGTTGGTCCGTCTGCGTGGATATCCATCAGGCGGTTCTGGCCGATGACAAAGGTGCGCAGATCATCGATGCCATGGATGTGATCGGCATGCGCATGCGTGTAGATCACGGCATCGATGTGCCTGACTGACGCCATCAGCATCTGGGCGCGGAAATCCGGGCCGGTGTCGATAGCAACCGTGGTCCTGGCGCCATCGGCTTTGATGCGCTCAACCAGTGCCGCGGCGCGCATGCGGCGGTTCTTGGGATTGGCAGGATCACAGTTGCCCCAGTCGCCATTCAGGCGCGGCACGCCCGGTGACGAGCCGCAGCCAAGAATGGTGACGCGGAGCCGATCAGTCACAGATCATCCGCCCTGTTGCGCCAGTCGCGGCATTTTCGAGAACAGGCGAAAGAAATTGCCGGTGGTGATGCGAGCGATTTCGTCCTGGCTAACGCCGATCGTTTCCGCCAGAACCCGTGCCGTGTCGGCGACATAGGCCGGCTCGTTGCGCTGGCCGCGATGCGGCACGGGCGCAAGATAGGGCGCGTCGGTCTCCACCAACAGCCGGTCACGCGGCACGTCCTTGGCGATTTCCCGCAGCTCGGCCGAATTCTTGAAGGTCAGGATGCCGGACAACGAGACATAACCGCCCAGTTCCACGCCGACCTCGGCCAGCCGTCGGCCGGAGGAAAAGCAGTGCAGGATGAAGGGGAAGGCGCCCTTCCCTGTCTCGTCCCGCAGGATCGCGATCATGTCGTCGTCGGCATTGCGCGCGTGGATGACCAGCGGCAGTCCGGTCTGGCGGGCGGCTGCGATATGCACACGGAAGCCTTGCGCCTGTGCGTCTCGTGGTGCCTTATCATAGAAATAGTCGAGACCGGCCTCACCGATTGCGACTACCTTCGGGTGTTCGGCCAACCGAACGAGCTCTTCCGCCGTGATGTCGAGTTCCTCGGCCGCATTGTGCGGATGGGTGCCGACGGAGCAGAAGACTTCATCAAAAGTCTCAGCGATTTCAAGGATCTGCGGGAAACGCTTTACACGCGTTGAAATCGTGACCATACGACCGACGCCGGCTGCGAGGGCGCGGGCAACGATGGCCGCCCGCTCCTCGGCGAAATCCGGAAAATCCAGATGGCAATGGCTGTCGACCAGCATCAGGCTGTCGCTTCCGGCTGTTCGATATAACGTGGGAACACCGGCTGGGGCGCCGGCAACGCTGTGCCGGGCACAAGTGCATGTACGTCGGTCAGGTGCTCGAAATCGCGTCTATCTGCAGCGACCGCCAACGTATCGAGCAGCTTCTCGGCCGATCCCGGTATGTAGGGCTGACACAGGATACCGACCCGCCGAATGACCTCGGCCGTCGTCCACAGAACCGTTTCCATGCGTGCCGGATCGGTCTTCTTCAGCGCCCAAGGCTCCTGTGCCGCGAAATAGCGGTTGGCGTCAGCGACCACCGTGAAGATCGCGGCCAGCGCCTGGTGGATGGCCTGCTCGCTCATTGCCTTGCGCGCTATCGCCAAAGCCGCACTTGCCTGTTCGAGGATGGCCGTGTCGGCTTCGACAAGAGTGCCGCGCTGCGGCACCACGCCATTGCAATTCTTGGCGATCATCGACAGCGAACGCTGCGCCAGATTGCCGAGATCGTTGGCGAGGTCGGCATTGGTGCGGTTGACGATCGCCTCGTGGCTGTAGCTGCCGTCCTGGCCGAACGGCACTTCGCGCAGGAAGAAATAACGGACCTGATCGAGGCCGTAGTGATCGACCATCGTGAACGGATCGATGACGTTGCCGACCGATTTCGACATCTTCTCACCGCGGTTGAACAGGAAGCCGTGGGCGAATACGCGCTTCGGCAGCTCGATGCCCGCAGACATCAGGAAGGCTGGCCAGTAGACGGCGTGGAAACGCACGATGTCCTTGCCGATGATATGCGTTGCCGGCCAGTAGCCCCAGGATGGAGCTTGGGTGTCTGGATAGCCGGCTGCGGTGATGTAGTTGGTGAGTGCGTCCACCCACACATACATGACGTGTTTTTCGTCGCCGGGTACAGGGATGCCCCAGTCGAAGGTGGTGCGCGAGATCGAGAGATCCTTCAGTCCCGATTTGACGAAGGAGGCCACCTCGTTGCGGCGCTCGGAAGGGCCGACGAAGTCGGGCTGGTTCTCATAGAGCGCCAGCAGCTTGTCCTGGTAGGCAGAGAGGCGGAAGAAATAGCTTTCCTCCTCGACCCACTCCACAGGCGTGCCTTGCGGACCATAACGGACGTTGTCGGCACGGACCTCGGTTTCTTCTTCGCCGTAATACGCTTCGTCGCGCACCGAATACCAGCCGGCATAGCCACCCTTGTAGATGTCGCCATTGGCCTCCATCGCCTTCCAGATGGCCTGTGAAGAGGCATGGTGACGCTCTTCCGTGGTGCGGATGAAATCGTCATTCGATGCGTTGAGCGCCTGCCCCATGCGCCGGAACTCGGCAGCATTGCGGTCTGCCAGTTCGCGAGGCGTGATTCCTTCCTTCTTGGCCGTCTGCAGCATCTTGATGCCGTGCTCGTCGGTCCCGGTCAGGAAAAAGACGTCCTTGCCGTCCAACCGCTGGAAGCGGGCAAGTGCGTCTGTTGCGAGCAATTCGTAGGCATGGCCGATATGCGGCTTGCCGTTCGGATAGGAAATCGCAGTGGTGATATAGAATTTCTCACGGGACATGGTGGGCCGTCATGAATGTCTGAATGGAAGTTGTGGCGTGGATATCGCATCGGCATGGCGAAAGCCATCCCGGGAAGGCCGTCACATTCGCATCGCAGAATTCAGGCGGTCGATCATCGTGAGTGCGTGCTGCTTCTTGTCGAGATTGTACGTCTCGGTTTCAGATATAGCGCGCTGGGCGTCTTGCCAAGTGTCGGACAGGAGTTTGGCGCGTCCGAGGTCTCCAGCGATGGCGGATGAGCTTGCCGCGCCCGACAACAACTCCAGGGCATGGCGATTGAAGGTCTCGAAAGGTATCGCCTGGTCGCGACCTGCCACCGTTTCAGCCAATTTATGGGCGGTGGCGACGTCCACCCTGCCCGCCAGGGCCAGTTTTTCGAGCGCCGCAGCAATTTCCAGCCCGCCATATTGCGTGAGCAGAACGGCAGCACGGGCACTGCCCCCTGCCCGCTCTGCGAGCGCCGCGCGCTGGGCGGCATCATCCGGGATCGCCTGCCCGATCGCGTCGAGCACCGCCATCAGATCCTGCCCACCGAGCGGTGCCAGCCTGAGCACCTGGCAGCGCGAGCGGATGGTGGGCAGCAGACTGCCCGGAGCATGGACGATCAGGACGAACAGCGTGCGTGCAGGCGGCTCCTCAAGATTTTTCAATAACGCATTGGCAGCGTTTGTATTCATGTCATCGGCCGGGTCGACGATCACGACCCTGTAGCCACCATCGTGCGATGTCATCGACAGGAACTGTCCGACCTTGCGGATCTCGTCCACCGTCACCACGCTCTTGAACGCTTTGGTTCGGTCATTCATCGGCCGGGTCAGATGAAGCACGGATGGGTGCGCGCCCATCGCGATCTGCCGGAAAAGCCCCGATGCGGGATCGGGAATGGCTAACGTTTCCGGTGCCTGCCTGCTGTTTGGATGTTTCAACAGGTGATGCGCAAGGTGGAAAGCAAGCGTGGCCTTTCCAATGCCTGCGGGTCCACACAGCATCAAGGCATGTGGGAGCTTGCCATTGCCGTAGGCTGATGCGAGCGCCGCGGTGATGTCTCGATGGCCAACCAGCCGCGGGTTCTCCGCGGGCTCGGGTATGTCGTCCAGCGTATCGTGCTGTTCGGGCGCGAGCCGCTCGAAACTCATGCCGTCGCCTTGTGGTTGGTTTTTGCGAGCTTGGCCTTGTCCAACATCGCAAAAACGGCGTCTGTCACAGAGTGTTCGACCGTGTCGGCGTCACCGGATGCATCGATGACCACGCAGCGCCTGGGCTCGGCTTTGGCAATGGCCAGATAGGCATCGCGGCGCTGCTGATGAATAGCCAGCGTTTCCTTCTCGAAGCGATCAGGCGTTTCGCCGGGATTGCGGCGTGCCGTTGCGCGGCGCAGCCCCTCTTCCGGATCGATGTCGAGGATGAGGGTGAGATTCGGCACCATGCCATTGATGGCAACACGTTGCAGCGTGTCGATGAAGATCGGTTCCAGGCCGCCGGTGGCACCCTGGTAGACCCGCGAGGAATCGATGAAGCGATCGCACAGAACAATCGCACCACGCTCCACAGCTGGCCGGATCACCTGCTCGACATGGTCAGAGCGGGCCGCGGCGAACAGCAGTGCTTCCATTTTCGGCCCGAAGGATTCTGCGGCACCTGACAGCAAAACGTGCCTTACGGCCTCAGCACCCGGCGACCCACCTGGCTCGCGGGTGACCAGGACATCATATTTCTTGGCGCGCAATCGCTCGGCCAAACGCTTGATCTGCGTCGACTTGCCGGCCCCCTCGCCGCCTTCGAATGTGATGAAGAATCCGTTCGCCAAACACTGCGCCTCGGTTGTGACCCCGACGTCCAACATAGGTATCCGACGTCGCTGCGACGAGAGGACTAGCGCATCGGCCCGAAAATCGGAACCGATTTTCGGTAAGCACGATGCGCAGACTCAGAGGTGTTGGAGCGTCCTTTGCGCGTCCGATTGGACGCGCGGTGCCCCAATGCATCTTGCCGATCACCTCACTCATAAAGCGGGCCGGCGGAAAGGTCCACAACGCGAGGCTGGAGCCCAACACAAGAATTCGTGCACTTTCCGGGAAAAGTTTATCGGCGTTGCCGCTGCGACCTCACCGCAGCCAGCCGATAGCGAGTTCCTTGACTGCGTCAGCGGCGCGACGCGGCAGGGAGCCGACTTCTACTGTTTCTGCGGCGAATACTGGGGTTTCCTGACTCATCGTGTCGCCGATCCAGACGCGCAGCGTCCCGACCGGTTGGCCGGCTTCGACAGGCGCTGGCAGCGGGCCGTTATAGATGATGCGCGCGGTTACCTTGTCACGGTTGGCAATCGGCAGAAGTAGATCCACCGCACCCTTGGCCTTGAGTTGCACGCTCGATTTGGCGCCTCCAAACACGGACGCCTCGCCGATCACCTCCTCTTTCGCGAAAATTTCGGTCTTTTCGAAGGAGCGCAATCCCCATTCCAGCAGCTTTCGGGCCTCCTCGGAGCGCTCGCGGTCGTTGGCCAGCCCGCTCATCGCAGCAATCACCCGTTTGCCGCCTTGGTTGAGTGTACCGACGATGGCGAAGCCGTCCTGTTCGCTGGCACCGACGGCAAAGCCATCGGCGCCGATATCCATGGCCAGCAGCGGATTGCGGTTGCGCTGGGTGATCTTGTTCCAGGTGAAGTCCTTGAGAGCGAGATACGGATAGAATTGCGGATATTCGCGTGCCAGACGCGATGCCAGCTGCGTCATCTCACGCACCGTCGTCTTCTGCCCCTCTGCAGGCAGGCCGGTGGCATTGACGAAGGTCGAGATCGGCATGCCGATCTGGCGAGCGCGCTCGTTCATCTGCTGGGCGAAGTTCGCTTCCGAGCCGGAGAAACCCTCCGCGATGATGATGCAGCCGTCATTGGCTGCCTGAACGGCTATGCCTTTCATGAGATCCTCGAGCCGGATCGAGGATTTGAGTGCAGCAAACATGGTGGAGGTACCAGATGGCGCGCCGCCTTTGCGCCAGGCGTTCTCGCTGACCACGAAAGTGTCGTCCAGCGTCATGCGGCCGCTTTTGACCGCACTAAAAGCCATTTCGAGCGTCATCAGCTTGGCAAGCGATGCCGGCTGGATCGGCTTGTCGGCCTGTTTGGCAAACAGCACCGTCCCGGTCTCGGCGTCGATCATGAAAGCCGTCGCCGCCTTGGTTTCGAACAGCTGCGCTGCCGCCTGCAATGTCGAAAGCGCCAACAGAGCAAGGCCGAGCAGGCCGGCCAGAACAGAAGAAAAGCGGGATTTAGCAATCATATTGCGACGTTATCAGGATCGCCTGCAACGGATCAATCGTGCAGGCGAACGAACAACAGGCGACTTCCGAACGGCGACCTGCTCAGTCGCGAACGGCGAAGGCGTCCGGCGCGCCGTGACTCCAGGCAGCCTCCAGCATGTTGTCGAGGCTCATGCGGCCATCCTGATAGAGGTTGACCGAATACCAGTCCTTGCCGTCCAGCTTGGCCTGGTCGATCTCGACGCGGCCATAGGCTTTCAGTGCCGCCGCCACCTGTTTTGCTTGCTTTGCGTCGTCGAACGTGCCGGCGGCGACATAGTCGTCGGATGGATCCTCGGGCAGCTTCCAGTTGCCCAAAGCGGCTGCGGGGCCTTCCAGCGCCGCGAAGGCAGCAGCGGAACGTTCCGAGCGCTCAGCGGCATAGTTCAGGCTGGCCATTTCGAACGGCAATTTCGGATTGACGGCAATGTCTGGCCGTGACGGTGCGATCGGCCCAACGTCCGGAAGCGCGACACCGTCGACGCCGACGGGTTGCGTGGCCGGGGTCGGCTCGGGCGACGAAGACACATCCGTCAACTGCCCGGGGAACGGAACCGCGGCGGCGCTGGCACTCAAAGGTGCAGTTGGCATCGAACCATTCATGGCCACCATCACACCGGTCGGCAGGCCGTCGGACGGGTCGGGCATCTTGTTGCCAGGATGATAGGAGGCCAGGAGATAGGAATCGTCATTGCCTTCGAGCGGCGCGCGGCCGACATAATCAACCTTGACCCGGGCGGTGCCGATTTTCGAGTAACCCAACATGTCTGCTGCGCGTTTCGACAGATCGATCAGGCGGCCTTCATGGTAGGGGCCGCGGTCGTTGACACGCACGATGACCGAGCTGCCGTTGTCGAGATTGGTGACACGCGCATAGCTCGGCAAAGGCATGGTGGGATGAGCGCCGGTGAGCTGCGACAGGTCGTAGACTTCGCCATTGGCGGTCAGGCGGCTGTGAAAGGCCTCGCCGTACCAGGAAGCCGTTCCGGTCTTGGAGTAGCGCTTTTCTTCCTTTGGATAGTACCATTTGCCGCGCACCTGATACGGCTTGCCGACTTGGTCTCGCCCTCCTCCGCGTCGCATGGCGACACGCGGGCTGGCCTTCACGCCATAGGCGGATTCGGCGAAATACTCCTTGGAGCGTTTCTTGCTCACCATGCTTTTAGGTTGGGGCGACGCGCAGGCAGCGAGAAGACCGGCCGAGGCGGCCAACAGCACATAGGTGGAGATGCGACGAAGACGCGCCGAACTTGGCATGCTGGAACTGTCCCCTCCGAACAACGGCGACGCTACTCAAACACAGGCGAAGCCGAAGCGCTTCGTATGACAAGCTTGTCCGACGCCTCGATCCCCAGAGCCCCATTTTTGCGCAGGAATTGCTTATCAGCCTCTTAACCGACTATGGTTCGAACCTGGCGAGATTGTGGCGGAATGGCGGCGGGCGCCTTGATCGCGTTGGTGCTTGATCGAGCAATTAGATTCCAGGAAGCAGCCTAGGATGGCTAACGAGACGGAAGAAATTTTGGCGGAGGGAGTGGGATTCGAACCCACGGTGACATCGCTGCCACGCCGGTTTTCAAGACCGGTGCCTTAAACCGCTCGGCCATCCCTCCAGAGTTCGGCTCATAGCGAGGCATTGCCCTGGCTGCGCCAAACTCACTGATGTGCCGGCTTTAGCGCTTTCCTGTTCCCAGCGTCAACGGTATCCACTCTTTGATTGCAGATATCTGCGGTGGCGCGACAAGCGATGCTTGACGCCACAGACTGATCCACGTAGGGCCAAATTTACAAAACCCGATGAGGAGCGCTCCCTTCGATGGAAATCTTCACCGCAGCTGGTTTCTCGGCCCTCCTTCAAGTCATCGCCATCGATCTCGTTCTGGCCGGTGACAATGCGATCGTGATCGGCCTTGCTGCGGCTGGACTTCCCAAAGACCAGCGCAAGAAGGCGATCCTCGTTGGTATCGGCGCAGCCACCGTGCTGCGCATCATCTTCGCCTTGATCACCCAATGGCTGCTTGCGATCGGCCCGATGCTGCTCATCGCCGGTGGCCTGCTGCTTCTGTGGGTGTGCTGGAAGATGTGGCGGGAACTGCGCGTCACGCATGAAGAAGAACATGAGGCCACCGAGGCTCTGGACGATATCGACAGCGGAAAAGCGACCTCCGGGCCTGCGCGCAAGACCTTTGCCCAGGCTGCCTGGCAGATCGTCATCGCCGACGTATCGATGTCGCTCGACAACGTTCTTGCCGTTGCCGGTGCCGCGATGGAGCACCCGACGGTTCTGATTATCGGTCTTGCCCTGTCGATCGCCTTGATGGGCTTTGCCGCTTCCTTCGTAGCGCGCTTGCTCCATCGTTACCGCTGGATCGCCTATATCGGCCTGCTGATCATCCTCTACGTTGCACTCAAGATGCTGCTCGACGGCGCGGTCGAGCAGTTCCCGGAACAGTTCCAGTTCCTTACCCCGTGGTTCGGCAAGGCTGCCGGCGCTGCGCATTGAGGCAAGGCGGCTCTTGCCCCCGCCCTGCCCCCTTCGGGCAAGGTGCGGTTTGCTTGAGTTTGGAACTGTGCTATTGCGCCGCTGAATTGAGCGCCGCTTGAGGCGCACCAACAGAAAATCAGAGATTTCCGGCCGGCCCTTCAAGGGTTCCGGCCCGCATCCATTGGAACGCCACGATGACCGCAGCGCCCCGCATCAGCTTTGTCAGCCTCGGATGCCCGAAAGCACTTGTCGATTCCGAGCGAATCCTGACGCGGCTGCGTGCGGAAGGCTATGAGATATCCCGTAAGCATGACGGTGCCGATCTGGTCGTGGTCAACACATGCGGCTTCCTTGATTCCGCTCGCGATGAGTCTCTCAACGCAATCGGAACAGCACTTAAGGAGAACGGCAAGGTCATCGTCACGGGCTGCATGGGCGCCACCCCTGAGCTGATCCGCGAGAAACATCCCAATGTTTTCGCAATCACCGGTCCCCAGGCCTATGAGAGCGTGATGGAGGCCGTACATGAAGCGGCACCGCCGGCACACGATCCGTTCACCGATCTGCTGCCGCCGCAGGGCGTCAAGCTGACCCCCCGGCATTACGCCTATCTCAAGATTTCAGAGGGTTGCAACAACCGCTGCACCTTCTGCATCATCCCCGATCTGCGCGGCGACCTCGTCTCGCGTCCAGCTGCCGACGTGCTGCGCGAAGCCGAAAAACTTGCCGCTGCCGGCGTCAAGGAACTGCTGGTGATCTCGCAGGATACCAGCGCTTACGGCGTCGACATCAGATATGCCTCCAGCCCGTGGAAGGACCGCGAGGTCCGCGCCAAATTCCTCGATTTGTCCCAGGAACTCGGTGAGCTCGGCATCTGGGTGCGCATGCACTACGTCTACCCCTATCCGCATGTCGCCGACGTCATCCCGCTGATGGCGGAAGGCAAGATCCTGCCCTATCTCGACATCCCCTTCCAGCACGCCTCGCCGCAGGTTTTGAAGAACATGCGGCGCCCTGCGCATGGCGAAAAGACGCTGGAGCGCATCCGCTCCTGGCGCGATATCTGCCCGGACCTTGCCATTCGCTCGACCTTTATCGTCGGCTTCCCCGGCGAGACCGAAGACGATTTCGAGATGCTGCTCGACTGGCTAGACGAAGCCAGGATCGACCGCGCCGGTTGCTTCAAATATGAGCCGGTGAAGGGTGCGCGCTCGAACGATCTCGGTCTCGAGCAGGTTCCGGACGAGATCAAAGAGGCGCGCTGGCATCGCTTCATGCAGCGTCAGCAGAAGATCTCCGCGGCGCAGCTGCAGAAGAAGGTGGGCAAGCGCCTGCCCGTCATCATCGATGAAGCGAATGGCACGGTCGCCAAGGGCCGCACCAAATATGACGCGCCGGAGATCGACGGTTCGGTTCACATCCAGTCGCGGCGACCGCTGCGCGTCGGCGACATCGTCACCGTCAAGGTCGACCGCGCCGATGCCTATGATCTGCATGGCATGGCGGTTTGAACAGCTCTCCAAGCAAAGTTCGGCTGAATAGAAAAAGGGCGCCGTGGGGCGCCCTTTCGATTCAGCCAGCCGGCCCGCATTACTGCGGCAGCTTGTCGTCCACGCCCTTGACGTAGAAATTCATGCCGAGCAGCGTCTTGTCGTCGGCAACCTCGCCTTCCTTCAGCCAGGCAGTGCCGTCCTGCTTGGAAATCGGGCCGGTGAAGGGGTTCCAGCCATCGGCGATCTTCTTCTGAGTGGCCTCGGCCATGGCCTTCACGTCGTCGGGCATATTGGTGTAGGGCGCCATGAAGACCGCGCCAGTCTTGATGCCCTCCCAGCGATCCTCGGGCTTCCAGGAGCCATCCAGGACCTTCTCAACACGCTCGATGTAATACGGACCCCAATCGTCGACGATCGCGGTGTACTGCGATTTCGGCGCGAACTTGATCATATCCGATGCCTGACCAAAGCCATGCAGGCCGCGTTCCTGGGCAACCTGGAGCGGCGCAGTGGAATCGGTGTGCTGGACGATGATGTCGGCGCCCTGATCGAAAAGCGCCTTGGCGGCGTCAGCCTCCTTGCCCGGATCGAACCAGGAGTTCACCCACACGATCTTGGCCTTGAAGTTCGGGTTGATCGACTGCGCGCCCAGCATGAAGGAGTTGATGCCCATCACCACTTCCGGGATCGGGAAGGAGACAATGTATCCCGCCACGCCGCTTTTGGACTGCTTGGCTGCAATCTGGCCGAGGATATAGCGACCCTCGTAGAAACGGGCATTGTAGATGCCCATGTTTGGCGCCGTCTTGTAGCCGGTGGCGTGTTCGAACTTGATGTCCGGGAACTTGTTGGCGACCTTCAGTTCGGCGTCCATGAAGCCGAACGAGGTACCGAAGATCAACTTGCAGCCTTGACGCGCAAGGCGCTCGAAGGCGCGCTCGGCATCCGGACCTTCCGCAACGTTTTCGAGATAGGTGGTCTCGACCTTGTCGCCCAGCTTCTTCTCGACCGCGAGACGACCCTGATCGTGCTGGTAGGAGTAACCGAAATCGCCGATCGGGCCGACATAGACCCAACAGACCTTCAATTTGTCCGCGGCTTCAGCGGAGACGGCAACGGACATCGCCGCTGCCGTTGTCATCAGGGCAATCAGTAGTTTTTTCATGATGTTACCTCTCTGGATTAACCTTGCTATGCTTCTGTTTTTTCAGGTTGTCAACGATCCGGAACAAAAGCCTGCCCGAGCGATGCTGGCGTGTTCATCATGGTGAGGCGCTTGTTGCGGGAGATAATGACGAGCACCACGATGGTGGCGAGATATGGCAGCGACGACAGGAACTGCGACGGGATTGGAATGCCGAAAGCCTGGGCATGCAATTGGCCGATCCAGACCGCGCCGAAGATGTAGGCGCCGGCGAGCACGCGCAGCGGCCGCCAGGACGCGAACACCACCAGAGCCAGCGCGATCCAGCCGCGGCCCGCTGTCATGTTCTCCACCCATTGCGGCGTGTAGACGAGCGAGAGGTGACCGCCGGCAAGGCCGGCGCAGGCGCCACCGAACATCACTGCCAGATAGCGGTATTTGATAACTTGGATACCCAAGGCATGCGCCGAGGTGTGGCTGTCGCCAATGGACCGCAGGGTGAGTCCCGTACGGGTCTTGAACAGGAACCACGACACGCCGAACACCAGCGCAATCGAGATGTAAAAGATCGGATCCTGGCCGAACAGGAGTTTGCCGATCACCGGCAGGTCGGTCAGCAGCGGGATGTAGAGGTTGGGCAGCCGTTCACCCGGCAAGCCGACGAAGCCGGTGCCGAGCATTCCTGACAGGCCTAGCCCCAGCAGGGTCAACGACAGGCCGGTCGCAACCTGGTTGGTGGCGAGCGACAATGTCATCACCGCGAACAAGAGCGAGAAAAGCGCGCCGACAACGATGGCGGCGGCGAGGCCGATCCAGGGCGAACCAGTCAGATAACCGGCACCGAAGCCGGCGACCGCCCCCATCACCATCATGCCTTCAACACCGAGGTTGAGCACACCGGAACGTTCCACCACCAGTTCGCCGATGGCTGCGATCAGCAGCGGCGTGGCAGCGGTCGCGATGGTCAGGAGGATGCTGACGGTGATGTCCATGTCAATGTGCCTCCTCGAGCTTCGGCGCAGTCTCTAGTTTCGGAGTCGGCGCCAGGCCGACGAGCCGGATGCGGTAGTGAATCAGCGTGTCGCAACCCAGGACGAAGAACAGCAGCATGCCCTGGAAGACGCGCGCCACCTTGTCGGAGATGCCGAGCACACTTTGTGCCGCCTCGCCGCCGAGGTAGGTCAAGCCGAGCACCAGGCCTGCGGCAACGATGCCGAGCGGATTGAGACGGCCAAGGAAGGCAACGATGATGGCGGTGAAGCCGTAGCCGGGCGATATCGAGGGCTGCAACTGGCCTATTGCGCCGGATACTTCCGATATGCCGGCGAGCCCCGCCAAGGCACCGGAAAGCATGAAGGCGAAGAACACCATGCGGTTGAAGGAGAAACCGGCGAAGCGCCCTGCCCGCGGGCTTGAGCCAAGCACGCGGATCTCGAAACCTTTCAGCATCCGGCTCATCAAGATCCAGATCAGCACGGCGGCTACCAGTGCGAATACAAAACCCAGATTGGCGCGGCCCGACATCGGCATCAGCTCCGGCAGGACGGCGGACGGATTGAACTGCACGGTCTGAGGAAAATTGAAGCCTTTCGGGTCGCGCCAGGGACCTCGCACCAGCCAATCGAGGAAAAGCTGCGCGACATAGACCAGCATCAGGCTGGTCAGGATCTCATTGGTGTTGAATCGTGTCTTCAGGAAAGCTGGGATCGCTGCGTAAACCGCCCCGCCTATCATTCCCATAACCAACATCAACGGGAGCACGAAGGGGCCCTGCATGTCGGGATAGAGCACGGGAATGACCGAGCCGACGATCGCACCGAATACAAACTGCCCCTCCGCACCGATGTTCCAGATGTTGGAACGGAAGCAGACGGACAAGCCGACGGCGATGAGGATCAACGGAGCCGCCTTGATGGCCAGCTCGTGCAGTTGCCACACTTCCGTGATTGGCGAAATGAAATAGGTGTAGAAGGCCGTCAGCGGATTGATGCCGAGCAGGGCAAACAGGATCGCGCCGGCGACCACGGTGAGCGCGAAGGCGATGAAGGGCGACAGAGCCGAAAATAGCACGGAGCGTTGAGGGCGCTTGACGAGTTCCAGGCGCATCACGCGGTCTCCAGCTTGTGGTCGACATGACCGGGTTCTGAGCCGCCCATCAAAAGGCCGATTTTCTCGAACGTCGCCTCCGCGATCGGGATCGGCTTCGACAGTTCGCCATTGTGCATGACCGCGATGGCGTCCGAAATCTCGAACAGCTCGTCGAGATCCTGGCTGATCACCAGAACGGCCGAGCCGGAGCGTGCCAGTTCGATCAGCGCCTGTCGGATGTGGGCGGATGCACCGGCATCGACGCCCCAGGTCGGTTGATTGACGACCATCACCGTTGGCTGACGATCCAATTCGCGGCCGACGATGAATTTCTGCAGATTGCCACCGGAAAGCGCAGCTGCTTCAGGATCTGGAGCGCTTTTGCGAACGTCCATGGCCTTGATGATGCGTTGCGCGGCCTCATAGACCGCACCGTTCCTGACCATGCCGGCAGAGCCGACAAATGCCTTGCCGTCTGTGGCGTAACGCGACAACAGCAGGTTCTCGGACAGCTTCATGCGAGGCGCAGCACCATGCCCCAGCCGCTCTTCGGGCACGAAAGCGGCGCCCAGCAGGCGACGGCCGGTGATATCCAGCTTGCCGGCGTCCTTGCCTCGGATGCGCACGGCATCTCCGCTGGCTTGTTGCACCTCGCCGGACAGCGCTTCGAACAATTCACCCTGGCCATTGCCGGCAACGCCCGCGATGCCAAGGATCTCACCCGCCTTCACGGAAAGCCAGATGTTCTTGAGCGGCGTGGAGAACGGCCCTGCTGGCTTCCGGCTCAGTCCGCAGACGCTCAGCAATTCCTGCGCACCATCAAGTTTGATCGGCGTTCGTTCGGCCGACTTTACCTCGTTGCCAACCATCATGCGGGCTAGCGAAGCAGCCGTTTCCTCGCGCGGATTGCAGTGACCGACCACTTTGCCGTGGCGCAGCACGGTGGCGCGGTCGCACAGGCGCTTCACCTCTTCCAGCCGGTGCGAGATATAGAGGATCGACTTGCCTTCGGCGCGCAACCTTTCGAGTGTTTCGAACAACTTATCGGCTTCCTGCGGGGTCAAGACCGAAGTCGGCTCGTCCAGGATGATCAGTTCCGGTGCCTGCAGCAGGCAACGAATGATCTCGATGCGCTGGCGTTCGCCGACGGACAGGTCGCCGACAAGCGATTCCGGGTCGAGCGGCAGGCCATACGAATAGGAAAGCGCTCTCGCCTTCGCGGCAATGGTGCCGATTGGCGCGCCGTCATCCAGCGAAAGCGCTATGTTTTCCGCCGCCGTCAGTGCTTCGAACAAGGAAAAGTGCTGGAAAACCATGCCGATACCGAGCTTTTTTGCAACGCTCGGACTGGTCATCCTGACCGCTTGTCCGTTCCAGAGGATCTCGCCGGAATGGGGCTCCAACGAACCGAACAGCATCTTCACCAGTGTCGACTTTCCGGCGCCGTTTTCGCCGAGGAGCGCGTGGATCTCGCCTTTCTTGATGGCGAGGTCGATATGGTCGCACGCCGTCAGACTGCCGAATATCTTCGTCAGTCCGCGAACCTCCAGCAGGTTCGCAGCACCTTCTTGTGCACTCACAGTGCCTCCCATTCGGTTTTTCCGAATATGTTTTGTGTTCCCGCAATCATCGTAGGCAGCAGCGGCTCAACTCCGATAGCAGCACGCAAATTGAAAGAGCTTCAAGAATTTCAGCAAGACGACGGCACCTATGCTCACGGAATAAGCACAGTTGCTCCCGTCGTCTTGCGCCCTTCGAGATCGGCTTGCGCTCTTCCGGCGTCTTTCAAAGCATAGGTCTGGTTGATCTTGATTTCGACAATGCCGTTCAGCACCACATCGAACAATGCCTTTGCCGAGGTCTCGAGATCCTCGCGCTTGGCGTTGTAGACGAACAATGTCGGCCTCGTGGCAAACAGCGAGCCCTTCTGGGCCAGCAGCGCGATATTGAACGGCGGGATCGGGCCGGAGGATTGACCAAAGCTGACAAAGGTTCCCAGAGGGCGCAGGCAATCCAGTGAACCGGGAAATGTATCCTTGCCGACGGAGTCGTAGACGACATCGCATTTGCGGCCGTCTGTCAGCCGCGCGACCTCGCTGACGAAATCCTGCGTTCGGTAGTCGATGACATGGTCATAACCATGAGCCCTCGCCAGCTCCGCCTTTTCCGGCGAGCTGGCTGTGCCGATCACAGTCGCACCAAGATGTTTGGCCCATTGACCGAGGATCACGCCGACCCCGCCTGCGGCTGCGTGATAGAGGATCGTGTCGCCCGGCCTGACCTTGAAGGTGCGCCGCACCAGATACTCAGCCGTCATGCCCTTGAGCATCATGGCGGCGGCCTGTTCGTCACTGATGCCGTCCGGGATCGTCACGACCCTGTCGGCGGCGATGACACGCTGTTCGGCATAGGCACCGGTGTTGATGACGTAGGCGACGCGGTCGCCCACTTTCAGCCCTTCGACACCTTCGCCCAGTTCGAGGACAATGCCAGCCGCCTCGCCACCAGGAACCAGCGGCAATCCATTGGGCGCAGGATAGAGACCAGTGCGGAAATAGATGTCGATGAAATTGAGGCCGATCGCCGTGTGCTTCACCAAGATCTGGCCAGGGCCAGGGCGACCGGGATCGGCATCTTCATAGACCAATGCCTCGGCGCCGCCATGGGCGTGGATACGGATTGCCTTGCTCATTTCAAACTCTCTTGGCGCCGAGATTGGGGAAGAACTGCATGACGCCGCCAATACAGAACAGGTAGATGCCGGTCAGGCTGATGCCGATCTTGGTGAACACGCTGACCTGTTCGCCAAGAACGCCGATCTGATTGTAGAAGTTGGCGAGCGCGGACTGCGCCAGTGCCAGCGCTCCGAATGCGCACCAGAGCAGCGTAACGGTGAGATTCACCGGCCGCAGGCGCACCACGCGTACCGGGTGGAGGAAGTTGATCGGCACGAAAGTCAGAATGCCGGCGATCACCACCACGGCAAACGATACCCATTGCCCCGGTTCGATGACGAACAGCGTGAACACCACCATGTTCCAGACGACCGGAAACCCCTTGAAGAAATTCTCTTTCGTCTTCATGCCGGTGTCGGCGTAGTAGATGGCGCTCGACACGACGATGATGGCGGCTGACAGGAACGAAAGCCCCTCGCCCATGAAACCGCGCTGATAGAGCGCGAATGCCGGGATCAGCACGTAGGTCACATAGTCGATGATGTTGTCGAGCAGTTCGCCCGACCAGGTCGGCAGGATTTCCTTCACCTCCAGCTTGCGCGCGATCGGCCCATCAATGCCATCCACAAACAAGGCGAGGCCCAGCCACCAGAACATCGCAGTCCAGCGTTGCTCGCTTGCCGCCACCAGAGACAGGAAAGCCAGGAACGAGCCGGATGCGGTGAGCAGATGGACGGAGAACGCCCTCGCCTGCGGCCACGTCACCTTCTTCTTCGGGCGCGGGATACGCTCGGCGATCTTTTTTGCTGTTGTTTTCTTCTTCACGGGCCCCGCCAATCCAGCTTGCAGATCTCGGCCGAGCGGCCAGCGAAATTCCAGTTGCGGCCGAAGGCGCGCATGCGGCTCTTATCCGATTTGGCGACGATGATCTCGGGCGCAATCCAGTATTCGGAGTTGCTGATCACGGTGTCCTTCCCTCGCGTCTTGCCCGGAACAGGCGTCACCGCTCCATCGATGACTTTTGGGATTTGGAAAACACGCGTGCGATCCTGCGTCTCATAGGTGATCGGTACCTGCTCCACGCCGAGGAACTTTCCAACCAGGATCGATAGCAACGAAGTCGTGCCGCCGGCTTTGCCGGTGAATATCTTGGTGAAGGCCTTCACTGCGTGGATCGACGCCCGCTTGTCGATGAACAGACCGGCCGTCCAGTTGCCGCGGCTCATATAGCCTGGGATTTCCATGATCAGCCCGAGATTGAGGCCGGAAAGGTCGACCTCGCCGAAATGGCCGGCGTCGATTCGGAACCCGGCCCAGGTCTGACAGTAACCTTCCGTCGGCGGGTGATTGCCGAGCGAAAGGACGCAAGGACAAAAAACCGTGCAATTGCAGGAAAGTACGAGCTCTCCCTTCATCGCCCAGCTGTGGTCGGTCATCGCGGCATGTCCCTCTAGTACAGGGACACTAATAGCAGGGCGCCGGCCCATACAAGCAGTATCGCTCCCGCGATCCGGCTGGAGATGTGGCCATGCACTTGTTTTTCGAGAAGTGCGAACAGCCCGAGCAGTGCCATCCAGAACAGGTTCATGATGCCGACGGCGAACATCACCAGCATCAGCGCCCAGCAGCAGCCGATGCACCACAAGCCCTGCTCTGCCCCCAACTTGAAAATACGTTCGGGTCGCTCGCTCCAGCGCGCAAAAAGAATGGAGAACGGCCGCCGGCATTTCTTGAGACAGGCTTCTTTCAGGCTGCTGAACTGGTATGCACCGGCAATGCCGAGCAGCATGGCGGCCACAATGCCGCTGGCTGGGTCGAATGTTTGCCCGCCCAGGGTGGACACTCGAAATCCCAGCGTCAGGCCTGCGAATGCCAATGACGCGATGAGCCAGACCGTGAGATAGCCTGCCACCAGCATCAACGGATGCACCGCGGGCTCCCCCTTAGTGAACGCCGTATCCACGATTTCACAATAGGTTCGGATCATCGGCGCAGCAGAGGGCAACATCGTCGCAACCGCCATCAGAAACCACATCATTGCCAAGGCTGCGAACTCGCTCGCGGAATAGGCCTGGAACGGAATCGGTCCCACGCACAGCGCAACGAAACGCTCCAGAAAGCCGGGCAGCGGGATTGCCGGCAGTTCCTGCAGCAACCCATTGCCCGCGCCGGCAAGACCGGCTTGCGCGCTCCGTATGGCCATTCCCGCGAGCAGCAGCCAAGCCAGCAAAACGGCACCGGTGAGCGCCGCCAGAACCACGAAACGTGGTTTCAGACCGACGCCCGCAACGGCGCGTCCAGTGCGATCGAGATGGCTGAAATCCTCACTCTGGCCGGCCATAGGCTGAATCGCCACGTTGATCATGCAAGTCCTGCTGCACTATATGCGTTGTTCATGGCAGGTCGACCGCCACCGGACACTCTTCGATCCGCCAGCAGAAAAACCATGCGAGTGCCGATGCCAGAGACCAAAGCCCATATCGTCGTCGCCGGCACGGGCCCGGCCGGTTTGATTGCCGCTCTGGGGTTGGCCCATGCCGGCTTTCGAGTGTCTTTGGTCGGCCCCGATGCCAACGCCTCCGACGGGCGCACCACGGCGCTGATGAATCCGGCACTGGCGGTGCTCGATCGGATCGGCGTTCTCGACGAATTGCGAGTCGTAGCCGCCCCGCTCAAGATCATGCGCATCGTCGACGCCACGCGCCGTCTCATTCGCAGTCCGGTCGTCACCTTCCGCGCAAGCGAGATCGATGAGGAGCAGTTCGGCCTGAACTTCCCCAACAATGTCCTCAATCCGGTCCTGGCTAAGGCTGTGGAAGCTTCGCCCGAAATAGAATGGCGCAAATCCCTGGTCACCAGTTGGTCTCTCGAAAACGACACTGCGACAGCGGCTCTGGCTGACGGCACATCCGTTTCCGGCGTTCTTGCGGTTGCTGCCGATGGGCGTTCATCGCCGGCACGCGAGGCCGCTGGCATAAGGACGGCCGCGCGAACCTATCCGCAAGCTGCTTTGGTGCTGAATTTCGGCCACCGGGTCGACCATGGTTTCGTGTCGACCGAATTCCACACCGAGACAGGTCCATGTACCCAGGTCCCGTTGCCTGGCAACCGCTCAAGCCTGGTCTGGGTGGTCGAGCCGGAGATGGCGGACGAACTGGCCGCGCTCGACGATGCGGCGCTCTCGATCAGGGTTGAAGAGCGTATGCAATCGATGCTTGGCCGTGTGAGCGTTGAACCCGGTCGACAGATTTACCCTCTGTCTGCTGCCACGCCGTTGCGTTTTGCCGCAAAGCGTGTTGCGCTGGTTGGCGAAGCCGCCCATGTTTTTCCCCCTATCGGCGCGCAAGGCCTCAACCTTGGCATCAGAGACATCGATGATCTCATTGATGTTGCTCTGAAAAACCCGAATGATCCGGGTTCTCTTTCGGCACTTGCGGCCTACGATTTCAAGCGCCGGCCAGACATTCTGGCCAGAAGCGGCGCGGTCAACCTGCTCAACATGTCCCTGCTCTCGGATATGCTTCCGGCTCAGATCGCGCGTGGCGCGGGACTCGGTCTGCTCGGGGGCTTTGCCCCGCTGCGCGCCTTCTTCATGCGCGAAGGCTTGCGCCCCGGCAGCGGGTTCGCCGCTCTCGCCGGAGGCTTAAGGGAACAGATCCGGCGGTAGGATGCCGTTGCGGATCAGATAGAGCAACCCGGTCACCGTAACGACCGACAGGCAGGTCGTGATCAGCACGCTGGCCGAAGCACGCTGCACCCACACGCCATACTGCTGAGCGATGACGAAGACGTTGGTCGCCGTCGGCAGGCCCGCAAGCAGGACTGCGGAAAACAGCCAGGCTGGCGAGAAATTGCCGACTGCACTCAGCACTACATAACAAAGCAAAGGGTGCACGATGAGCTTGAGCAGCGCGATTGGCAGCATCTCGGTGGGCACGCGGTTCAGGGGACGCAATGCCAGCGTTACCCCCATGGCAAACAGCGCACAGGGCGCCGCTGCGTTGGACAGGTAGACAAGCAGCCTTTCCGCAGGCACCGGCGGTCGAAACTGGAAATAGGCGGCTGCAACGCCGACAGCGGTGGCGATGATAAAGGGGTGCAGGACGATCTTGCGCACCACATCGACGATCAACTCGTGCGCTGGTCTCTTTTCGCCCCCGGACAATGCCATCATCATCGGCGCAATGGCGAAATGGATGATGTTCTCAAAACAGAAGATCAGTGCCACCGGCACGGCAGCCTGTTCGCCGAAAGCCAGCAATGCGAGTCCCGGCCCCATATAGCCAATATTGCCATAGGCAGCCGCCAGCGCCTTGATGGTCGATTGCGCGATCTCGCCGCGCGACAGGATGACGGACGCGGCAAACATCAAGGAAAAGACGACATAGGTCGAAAAGACCGAGCCGAGAATGAAATTCCATTCCGTGAGCTTCTCGAACGGGGTCTTGGCCAGAAGCTGAAAGAACATCGCCGGCAAAGCGACATAGATGATGAAGGTGTTCATCCATCCGAGCGCCTCCAGCGGCTGCCTGGTCAGGCGTGCCACCAGAAAACCCAGAAAGATCAGTCCGAAGAACGGCAGGACGAGACCGATGACTTCCGACATGCCGTACTCCGACAATTCTAGCGTCGGCCTATAACCTAGCGGTAGCCCATGCAAGCCGCTGCAGGATTGAATTGCGGCAGTTCCTGCGCCAAATAACAATGGAAAGTTGTGTGGTGAGTGCGATGAAAACAGCCAGATTCTCGATCGGACAGGTGGTTCGGCACCGGCTGTTTCCATTTCGCGGCGTCATCTTCGACGTCGATCCGCAATTCGCAAACACTGAAGAATGGTATGAATCCATTCCTGCGGAGGTCCGGCCGCGCAAGGACCAGCCCTTCTACCATCTGCTGGCGGAGAACTCGGAGACCGAATACATCGCCTATGTTTCGGAACAGAACCTGCTCGAGGACGATTCCGGCGAGCCGGTGCGGCATCCGCAGATCAATGAGCTGTTCGACAAGACGGCTGACGGTCGCTACGAACCCAAGCATCACGCGAAGCACTGAGCTCAAGGTCCTGTTTTTACAATAAAAAAAGCTCCGAAATCCGGAGCCTTTTTTAGCGATTGGTACGTTGCGTCGCTCAGGCGTCCTTCTTCTGCGGCGTGACGCGCAGTTCGAGTTCGCGCAATTGCGTCAGCGTTGCTGGGCTCGGAGCGCCCATCAACAGGTCCTGCGCCTGCTGGTTCATCGGGAACAGCGAGATTTCGCGCAGGTTCTTCGCGCCGACGAGCAGCATGACGATGCGGTCGATACCGAAGGCTGCGCCACCATGCGGCGGCGCGCCGTACTGGAAAGCGCGATAGAGGCCGCCGAAGCGGTCTTCTACGTCCTGCTGGCTCAGGCCCACCTTTTCGAAGGCTGCCACCATGGTTTCCGGCGACTGGTTGCGGATCGAACCGGACGCAATCTCGAAGCCGTTGCAAACGGCGTCGTACTGGAAAGCCTTGATGGTGAGCGGATCCTGGTTCTTCAACGCCTCCAGGCCACCCTGCGGCATCGAGAACGGATTGTGCGCGAAATCGACCTTCTTCTCGTCTTCGTTCCACTCGAAGAACGGGAAGTCGACGATCCAGCACAGTTCGAAACGGTCGCGGTCGACGAGATTGAGTTCCTCGCCGGCGCGGGTGCGCGCCTCACCAGCGAATTTATAGAACTTGTCTGGCTCACCTGCGACGAAGAAGCAGGCATCGCCGTCGTCGAGGCCCAGCTGCGTACGGATCGCTTCAGTGCGCTCCTCGCCGATGTTCTTGGCGAGCGGGCCCGCACCTTCCAGCTTGTCGCTCTCCTTGCGCCAGAAGATGTAGCCTAGGCCAGGCTGGCCCTGCTGCTGCGCCCAGGCGTTCATGCGGTCGCAGAAGGCGCGCGAGCCGCCGGTTTTGGCGGGAATTGCCCAGACCTGAACCTTCGGGTTCGAAGCGATCATGTTGGCGAAGACCTTGAAGCCGGACCCATCGAAATGGTTCGTCACCGCTTCCATGACGATCGGGTTGCGCAGGTCCGGTTTGTCGGAACCGTATTTGCGGATCGCTTCGTCATAAGGGATGCGTGGCCATTCCTTGGTCACCGGCTTGCCTTCGGAAAACTGCTCGAACACCGAGGTCATCAGCGGACCCATTGTGTTCCAGACGTCTTCCTGGGTGACAAAGCTCATCTCGAGGTCGAGTTGGTAGAATTCGCCAGGCAAACGGTCGGCGCGCGGATCTTCGTCGCGGAAGCATGGCGCGATCTGGAAGTAACGGTCGAAGCCCGCCACCATCAGAAGCTGCTTGTACTGCTGCGGGGCCTGCGGCAGTGCGTAGAAATTGCCGGGGTGGATACGGCTCGGCACCAGGAAGTCGCGCGCGCCCTCCGGCGAGGAAGCCGTCAGGATCGGCGTCGAGTACTCGGCGAAACCGGCTTCCGTCATCTCGCGGCGCATGGCTGCGATAACCTGGGTGCGCTTGACGATGTTCTTATGCAGCGTGTCGCGGCGCAGGTCGAGGAAACGGTACTTCAGGCGCACGTCCTCGGGATAATCCGGCTCGCCGAACACCGGCAGCGGCAGTTCCTTGGCGGCTGACAGCACTTCGATCTCGCGCGCGAACAGTTCGATTTCGCCGGTCGGCAGGTTGGCGTTGACTGTCTCGGCAGAGCGCGCCTTGACCTCGCCGTCGACGCGGATCACCCATTCACCGCGCACAGTCTCTGCCGCCTTGAAGGCCGGCGAATCCGGGTCGGCGACGATCTGGGTCAGGCCGTAGTGGTCGCGCAGGTCGATGAACAGCAGGCCACCATGATCTCGCACGCGATGGACCCAGCCGGAAAGCCGGACATTCTGGCCGACATCCGACTTCCTGAGAGCTGCACAGGTGTGGCTGCGGTAACGATGCATAGGACTGCCATTCCAAGATTTCAGGGGTTCATGCGAACGGGCGGCGCAATGTGCTCCATGCCCGAAAAATTGGCGCGAAAAGCGCATGCAAGCCGGCTTTTGTCAAGGTGAACGCGCCAACTGAAGAACGATACGGGCTGACTGCCCGTTTTATCGGAGCCGCAGCCCGTCAGAACCGCTTCTTCAGCCAGATAGTGGCGTGTCCGGGAGGATAGTCGTCGATACGGCCGAATTCCTCGAAACCGTGCCGCTTGTAGAATTCCGGCGCCTGGAAGGAAAACGTTTCGAGATATGCGCCGAGGCAGCCATGTTCGCGCGCGATGACCTCTGCCTTGCCAAGCAACTGGCTGCCTAGACCGCCCTTGCGGTTCTCGGTGCTGACCCACAACCAATCGACGAACATCCAGGAATATTCGATATGGCCCTTGAGTCCTCCCAGGACGCTGCCATCGTCATCGCGCGCCAGGATCCAGACCTCTTCTTCATCGTAGGGCCCACCTTTCGCGATGTTGTATTCATCGAGCCCCTCGCCGATCAAATCGGCGATGTCTTCGTCGACGTCGGTGCTGACGGTCAGCGTTACCATTTGGACCATCCGTATTTCTGAACAGAGATCGTCAAAGAGCATTTGCGCAGGGTTTTGCTTTCCGTTCTGCAATGACGTTGGCGATTCCCATCGGCGGATTTCAGTTCGATGAAAAAAAGGCTGATATAAGTCGGCGACGCCAACAATGCGTCCATCTAAGACTTGACGAAGCGGGCCGGCAGGCGAGACAAGATCGCATTCGTTGCCCAAAGAGATTTTGATGCATCTGATTACAAACCAAGAAGAACTGGATGCGGTTGTTCGCGAACTCGCCAAATCCGAATTCGTTACCGTCGATACCGAGTTCATCCGCGAAACCACTTTCTGGCCAGTGCTGTGCCTGATCCAGATGGCTGCCCCCGGTGTCACCGCGCTTGTCGATCCGCTGGCCCCGGGACTGGACCTGAAGCCGTTCTTCGATCTCATGCGAAATGAGAACGTCACCAAGGTTTTCCACGCTGCGCGGCAGGACATCGAAATCATCGTCCATCTCGGCGACCTCGTTCCGCATCCTGTCTTTGACACCCAGGTCGCCGCGATGGTCTGTGGTTTTGGCGACAGCGTCTCCTACGACCAACTGGTGCAGAAGGTGACGGGAGAGCGTCTCGACAAATCGTCCCGCTTCACCGACTGGCGCCATCGTCCGTTGTCCGACAAGCAGCTCGACTATGCGCTGGCCGACGTCACACACCTGATCGACGTCTACAAACACCTAAAAGCCCAGCTGGCGCGCGAAGACCGTGCGCATTGGCTGAACGAAGAGATGGAGGTACTCACCTCCCGAGAGACTTACGACCCACATCCCGAAGATGCCTGGAAGCGGTTGAAGATGCGGCTGCGCAAGCCGCAGGAACTGGCCGTGGTGCAGGCTGTTGCGGCCTGGCGCGAGCGTGAGGCGAGAGAGCGTGACGTACCGCGCGGGCGGGTGCTGAAAGACGATGCGATCTATGAGATCGCGCAACAGGCGCCGCGCGACGCCAATGCCCTTGGTCGCCTGCGTACGACACCAAAGGGTTGGGAGCGCTCGGCGACGGCCACCGCTCTGCTCGAAGCAGTCAACACGGCGCTCGCTCGCCCAAGAGAGGAGATGCCGAAACTGCCGAAGGTGTTTCAGCCACCTGAAGGCACGAGCGCTGCGTCGGAACTGCTGAAGGTTCTGCTTCGGATCGTCGCTGAGAAACAAGGCGTTGCCGCCAAGGTGCTGGCGACAAGCGACGACATCGACCGCATTGCCGCGGAGGGCGAGGATGCCGACGTGCCGGCCCTGCAAGGCTGGCGCCGCGCGGTGTTTGGCGACGCCGCTTTGCGTCTCGTGCGCGGTGAAATCGGCATCAAGTTCGAGAAGCGCAAGATCGCCGTCTTCGACCTGAAATCCTGACAGCGAGGGCGAGGATCGCCCTCGCCCGTTGCGAGGCTTGAGCCCGAAATTCAGGCGCCGCCGTGGTAGTTCGGGCTTTCGCGCGTGATCGTCACATCGTGGGCGTGGCTTTCGCGCAGGCCGGCGTTGGAAATGCGCACGAAGGTCGCGCGCTCGCGCAGGTCGCCAAGATCGCGGGCGCCGACATAGCCCATCGCCGCTCTCAGGCCGCCGGCCAACTGATGCAGCACACCGGCAACCGGGCCCTTGTAGGGTACCTGCCCTTCGATGCCTTCCGGGACCAGTTTCAGCGTATCGCGCACTTCCGCCTGGAAGTAGCGATCGGCCGAACCACGCGCCATCGCGCCGACCGAGCCCATGCCGCGATAGGCTTTGAACGAACGGCCCTGGTGCAGGTAGACCTCACCCGGGCTCTCGTCCGTTCCGGCAAGCAACGAACCGATCATTGCCGCATTGGCGCCGGCAGCCAGCGCCTTGGCGAGATCGCCCGAATATTTGATGCCGCCGTCGGCGATGATCGAAATGCCGGCCTTGTCGGCCGTTTCCACTGCCGACATGATCGCCGAAAGCTGCGGCACGCCGACGCCGGCGACGATGCGGGTGGTGCAGATCGAGCCCGGGCCGATGCCGACCTTGACACCATCGGCGCCCGCATCGATGAGCGCCTGGGTGCCGGCCGCAGTGGCGACGTTGCCGGCGATGATGCGCACCGAGTTGGAGAGCTTCTTGGCGCGGGTCACCGCGTCCAGCACGCGCTGCGAATGGCCATGTGCGGTGTCGATGACGAGAAGGTCGACGCCGGCATCGATGAGGCGTTCTGCCCGCTCGAACCCGTCATCGCCGACGCTGGTTGCCGCCGCCGCGCGCAGGCGCCCCTGCGCATCCTTCGTGGCATGCGGATTGAGCTGCGACTTCTCGATATCCTTGACGGTGATGAGACCGACACAGTTCCCCTTCTTGTCGACGACAAGCAGCTTTTCGATGCGATGCTGGTGCAGCAGGCGCTTGGCTTCTTCCTGATCGACATTCTCCTTGACCGTGATCAGGTTCTCGCGCGTCATCAGTTCATAGACTTTCTGCGCGGGATTGGAGGCAAAACGCACGTCGCGGTTGGTGAGGATACCGACCAGGCGACCGGTGATCTGACCACCAGTGCCGCCGTTCTCGACGACGGGGATGCCGGAGATGCCGTAGTGGCGCATCAGGCCAAGCGCATCCGCCAGGGTTGCGTCGGGACCGATGGTGACCGGGTTCACCACCATGCCCGATTCGAACTTCTTCACTTGCCGGACTTGTTCGGCCTGTTCGGCGGGGGTGAAATTGCGATGGATGACGCCGATGCCGCCGGCCTGGGCCATGGCGATGGCCAGCCGCGCCTCGGTGACGGTGTCCATGGCCGCCGAAATGATCGGGACGTTGAGTTCAATGTCGTTGGCGATGCGGGTGCGGATATCGGTTTCGCCCGGCATTACTTCGGAATGTCCGGGCTGCAGCAAGACGTCGTCGAAGGTCAGCGCCAGGGCGCCGGTAGCGGTTTCGATGATCTTTGCCATTGCCGATCCCTGTCTGAACAAAGTGGGGTCTAAAAAACGAAGCGGGCGCTGACCCGGATGGGTGCGCCGACTCGAAGTTCCCTTTCAGGATTGGCGGTGGCTGGTAACACGTCTGATCGCTGATGGAAAGCGTGTGCGGTGCTCATATCGACGTTTCATCGGATTCGCGTTCTGGTGTGCTCCCCTCTCGGCCCTGGATCTTGCAATGCCGGTCGGGTCGCACAAAAGTGACTGAACAAGGTGGGACGCCAGTTCGTTGGCGTGATAACGGCGTCGCCAATTGTTCCCGTCGCCGTTTCAGGGTCCGGACTCTTCGTGAATAGAATCATCCCGCTCGTTCTGGCCGTCGCGTTGTTCATGGAAAACATGGACTCCACCGTTATCGCTACCTCGCTACCGGCGATCGCGGCCGATATCCAGACGAGCCCGATCGCGCTCAAGCTGGCACTCACCGCCTATCTTGTGGCGCTTGCCATCTTCATCCCGATCAGCGGCTGGATGGCGGACCGTTTCGGGGCGCGGAACGTGTTTCGTGCAGCCATTGCCGTGTTCATCCTGGGCTCCGTGGCTTGCGCGGCAGCCTACTCCCTGGAAACTTTCGTCCTTGCTCGCTTCTTCCAGGGCATGGGGGGCGCGATGATGACGCCGGTCGGACGCCTTGTGCTGGTGAGGGCGACTCCGAAGAGCGACCTGGTCGCGGCGATGTCGTGGCTCACCATTCCGGCATTGGTGGGGCCCCTCGTCGGCCCACCCGTCGGCGGCTTCATCACCACCTACTTTTCATGGCACTGGATCTTCCTGATCAACGTGCCGATCGGCATTGCCGGCATGGTCCTGGCGACCCGCTACTTGCCGGAGACGCCTCCCGGCGAGACGCCGCCGCTCGACTACATCGGCCTTATCCTGAGTGGGTTGGCCGCCTCCGGCATCGTTTTCGGGCTTTCGGTGATCAGCCTGCCGGCACTGCCGTCCCTCGTTGGCTTTGTCACCGTGATCGTCGGCGTCGTTTGCGGCGGGCTCTATCTCTGGCATGCGCGCCATGCCAGGAACCCGCTCCTGGCGCTTGACCTGTTCCAGAACCAAGCCTTCCGCGCCTCCGTCCTGGGCGGTGGCCTGTTCCGCATTGGAATCGGAGCGGTACCGTTCCTGCTGCCGCTGATGTTTCAGATCGGTTTCGGCCTCACGCCGTTTCAGTCGGGCATGATCACCTTTGTTTCGGCGCTTGGCGCCATCGGCATGAAATTCGTTACGGCGTGGCTGTTTCGTGTCGCAGGCTTCCGCCGCGTCTTGATCTGGGGCTCACTTCTGGCGGCCGCTTCCATCGCCATCAATGGGCTGTTCACGCCGACGACGCCCTATCTGCTGATGCTGGCCGTGCTGCTTGTCGGCGGCTTCATCCGCTCGATGTTCTTCACCGGGGTCAACGCGCTGGCCTTTGCCGAAATCCCGGCCGAAGACACTTCGAAGGCGACGCCGATAACCGCCGTGGCCCAGCAATTGAACATCGCGCTCGGCGTGGCGTTGGCCGGCGGTATCCTGGAAATCTCCACTAAGATGCATGGCGGCCCGCTTACCTTGAGCGACTTCCATGTCGCCTTCTTCATCGTTGCGGTGGTAGCCGCACTTGCAGCGTTGTTCTTCATGCGGCTGTCGCCGGATGCCGGCAACGCCGTTTCCGGCTACAAGGCGCAGCCTGGAAAGCCGATCGAGAGCACCGCGCCGACAGCCTGAGGCTTCGTGCTCACTCTTCGGTCGGCGCCCTTCCCTTGAAATCCTTGGCCAGCAGATAAAGCTCGACCGATTCGTCGCGCGAGGCCGGCGGCTTGACGTGATGAACCGAACGGAAAGATCGTTTCAGCATGTCCAGCAGCTCATTTTCGGTGCCGCCCTGGAAGGTCTTGGTCAGGAAGTGACCTCCGGGCTTCAACACCGACATGGCGAAATCGGCCGCCACCTCGCACAGATGCATGGTGCGCAGATGGTCGGTGCGACGATGTCCGGTAGTGGGTGCTGCCATGTCGGAAAGCACGATGTCCGGTTCTCCGCCCAACGCCTCGATCAGCCGTGTCGGCGCCGCGTCGTCCAGGAAATCCATCTGCACGATTGCGGCGCCGGGAACGGCATCCATCTCCAGATAGTCGATACCGACGACATGCGGCGCCTGCGCCGTCGATTTCGTGCGTGCCGCCGCCACCTGGCACCAGCCGCCGGGTGCGGCGCCCAGGTCGATCACCTTCTGGCCTGGTTTCAACAGCCGGTATTTGTCGTCGATTTCGATCAGCTTGTATGCGGCGCGCGAACGATAGCCATCCGTCTTGGAGCGTTGGACGTAGGGATCGTTGAGATGCCGCTCCAGCCAGCGGCGCGACGACTCCTTCAAGCCGCGCTTCTTCTTCACCTTGGTGCGCAAGACGCGCGTCGTGCTGCCCGCACCGTCCTTCTTGTTGCTCATTGCCGCCCCTCCGCGCGCCAGGAACCGCGTGCGGCGCGGTCATCAGCCATCAGCTCGCTCAAGATGCCTTCGCGCAGACCGCGGTCGGCAACCCGCAACCGCTCGGACGGCCAGACGGCGCGGATCGCCTCGAGAATGGCACAGCCAGCCAGCACCAGATCGGCGCGATCGGCGCCGATGCAGGGATTGGCGACCCGCTGCTGGAAATCCCAGCCGAGCAATCTTTCCACCATGCGGTCGACATTCTCGCGGCCCATCCACAGGCCGTCCACACGTCGTCGATCATAACGCTCGAGATCGAGATGGACGCCCGCCAGTGTCGTGACGGTTCCGGATGTGCCGAGCAGGTGGAAATGCGGCCCCGAGACCAGATGATTGAGCCTGTGCCGGCCTTCGAAGTCGGCAAGGCGCCCGGCGACGTCATCGACCATGGCGGTAAAGATGTCACGCGTCACTGTACGGCCGCCGAAACGTTCTGCCAACGAAACAACGCCCACGGGCAAAGAAGTCCAGGAGACGATATGGTTCGCGAGGCGTGGCGAGCGGCGGTTGCTGAGATCGATCAATGCGATCTCCGAAGAACCGCCGCCAATGTCGAACAACACCACGCCCTTGGTCTCGCGTTCGATCAGCGAGCCGCAGCCGGAAACGGCCAGCCGTGCTTCGGTTTCGCGGTCGATGATCTCGAGCTTCAGCCCGGCCTCTCGCTCCACCCGTTCCAGGAACTCAGCGCCATTGGCCGCTGACCGGCAGGCTGGGGTGGCTAACAGTGGTCCCCGGCCAACCTTGCGCGTGCGCAACTTGTCGGCACAGACCTTCAAGGCTTCGATGGCGCGAGCCATCGCGGCATCGCTTAGTCTACCGCTCGCGGAAAGCCCCTCGCCCAGGCGCACGATGCGCGAAAAGGCATCGATCACCCGGAACTGGCCATGCCTGCCGGGCACGGCTACCAGAAGTCGGCAATTGTTGGTGCCAAGGTCGAGCGCGGCGAAGACCGGCAGTTCGCCGTTCCAGCCCGGCCGCGGTCTTTCGGACTGCCCGGTATCCGCTACCGGTTTTGCCGGTGGGGTATCCGAAACGGCGGGTTGCGCTTTCCCAGCCGCGACCGACACGCCATCGATGGGCGCAAAAACCTTGCGTCCACGCCGCCGCTTGCGCCGTTTACGCCCCTTGAAGGGCTGTGGAGTGTGCGAATCCCATCGCGCACCGTTGTGGCCCTCTGGGCCTGCAGACGGAGGGCCAGGATCGGGCAATGCCGAAATCCCTGCCGACACGTCGCCCTCCGGCGCTCTTGCGCCGGCGTCGCGGTCTTTCACTGTCTATCCTTCCAGCGCCGCGCGAACCGGTTGCCCGGACGCCGCTGGCACATTCATTCGTAAGTTGGCGACAGAGTAGCAGCGCAAACACCGATCACCAAGACCCGTGCGAAAATTGTCGATCGCAGCACCGGCAGCGCCAATGTCGCCGTAAACGCGCCACAAGTGTTGAATAGCCGGCTTCGATCAGGCATTTCTGGTTTCAGCGGGTTCATCGTGGCAACAATGATCGATGCTCACCCGTGCGGGGACATCGACACGTGATGGATTTGGGGTTGCTGATGGCCGTGACGGCATGAATTTGAGGCGTTTTATCTGGCCGGTCATAGGACTGGCAGCTGTCGCCTTTTCGGTGTGGGTTCTGTTCAATGAATTGCGCGGTATTTCCCTGGACGACGTCTGGGCGAGCCTGGCTGCCATACGCTGGACACATTGGCTCTTGGCCGCGCTGAGTTCGGTCGTCGCCTATGCCGCGCTCGCCGGCTACGACCACATCGCCCTGATGCACCTGGAAAAACGGGTGTCGTGGCTGTTCGTGACGCTGTGCTCGTTCACCACCTATGCGCTGTCGCACAATATCGGCGGCTCGGTGTTTTCCGGCGCCGTCATCCGATACCGCGCCTATGCCACGCGTGGCTTGTCCGGTCAGCAGGTCGGCGTGCTGGTAGCGATCTGCTGGATCACCTTCGTGCTGTCCTCGATCCTGCTCGGCGGCATCGTGCTGATCCTCATCCCCGACCTGTTCGATCGATTCGCGGATGTAAGCGTTTTCAAAGAGGTCGGCTATGGCGGGCTGTCGGCGGGCGCCGGCATTGCCATGATTCTCCTGGTGGTCGCCTACGTCTTCGGCAGCTGGCTGCACCTGAAGCCGCTGAAGATAGGTTCCATTCAAATCCATTATCCAAGACTGCCGATCGTGGCGAGGCAATTGGTGATCGGCCCGCTGGAGATCCTGGCGGCAGGCGCGATTCTCTATTTCGCGCTGCCTGTCGAGAACAATCCCGGCTACCTCGTCGTCTTCGCAATCTTCCTGGTAGCATTTTCGGCGGCGCAGATTTCGCACGCACCGGGCGGCCTTGGTGTGTTCGAGGTCGTGTTCCTCGCAGGCCTGCCGCAGATGGATCAGGCGGGTGTGATCGCAGCGCTCCTGGTCTTCCGGATGTTCTATCTTATCATCCCGCTCGTCCTGGCCCTGATCGTCGTGCTGCTGTTCGAACGTTCGCAGTTCGGTCGGGCCGCCAATTGAAACGCAGTCGAGGCTTGACTATTTCCGGAGCATAGCTACAAGGCAGCGCAGAAACGGGCGCGCGGCATACCGAGCCGTCGGCTTCCAGCCAGGAACAGACTTCAGCTCGTTTCACCAAGGCATTGAATTCAATGCTTTTTGGGGAATAGGTTAACGGTAGACCCACGGACTCTGACTCCGTTAGTCCTGGTTCGAATCCAGGTTCCCCAGCCAACTGATTTTCTTATCTTTTTCGATTATTGCCTGAGGACTTTGTCACCAACGAGCGTGAAATCGGTGGCAACGCAACCGTTTGATTTTTGTGGGAATCGAAACGGGCGGGATCATAGAATAGTGACAAGGGCGGTGACAAAACTGCTCTGCCGGGCCAGAGTTTGTTCTGGGCAGGAGGCCGCTTGGAAATGGCAATCACCGAGGCTAACCAGCCGCTCGGCTTCTGGGTTTTCGTCCATGACGAAGAGAGCGCGGTCTATGCAAGCCGCCTGTGTGGCCTGCCTGTATTCCTGACTGGCCTTTGGGCTCTGGTTCTGGCCCTGCTCACAATGATCGGCGAGCAGGCTCCAGCGACGATGGGCGCCGCGGAAAGCAACCGCACGCTCGGCTTCCTCCTCATTGGTTGTGCTTTCGTCGCGACCGGGCTGTTGATCCGGGCTCGCTTCTTCAGTCTGGTGCCGATCATGGCGACGCTGTTCTTGTTGATGTGCGCCACAGCGATCGTGGCAGCCAGCGGGCTGATCATCAGCCAGGCTGAGGCCACATCGGACTTCGACACCCTCCCCCTACCTGCTGCAGTCCTGGCGGCTCCGGTATCTCCAGCGTTGTTTTGTCTGATGATGATAAGCGGCCTGCGTGGCTGGTATTATCTACGCAAGCACGGGAGCAAACGCGCGTAGCCGGGTGGTGAAAGGCGACAGAAGGGCGGCTTTGGTTTTGAGAGCTTCACTCTTCCCGGAATGCCTTCTGGATCTGATCCGACAGCGGCTTCACCAGATAGGACAGCATCGTCCGGTCGCTAGTGGGGAAGAACACTTCGGCCGGCATGCCCGGCGTCAGGGCTAGACCGTGCAGTTTGGCGACTTCAGCCTTCGGTAACTTCACCCGCGCGACATAATAGGACGTCCCGGTGCGTTCGTCGGTGGTCAGATCCGCCGCAATTCGGGACAGCGTCCCGGTCAATTCCGGCGTGGTTTGCTGATTGAAGGCCGACAGGCGTAGAATCGCATGCTGGCCCATGACCACCTGGTCGATATCCTGGGGCGCGATATGCGCCTCGACGGTCAGGTCATCCGTTACGGGCACAATTTGCATCACCTGTTCGCCCGGTGTGATCACCCCGCCAACCGTATGCACGGCCAACTGGAGCACCGCGCCATCCTGAGGGCTGCGCAGGTCGATCCGCTTCAGCTGGTCCTCGGCAGCAACCTTCCGTTCGACGAACTCGGAGATTTTTGCCTGGGTTTCGCGCAGTTCGGTCGCGACTTCGCTGCGAAGGTCCTGATCGATCTGGATGATCTGCAGTTCGACTTCGGCAGCCTTGCCGTTTGCCTGGGCGATTGCGGCGGTGAGCTGGCCGTGCTCGCCTTCAAGCTTCACCGCGTCTCGCTCCAGCGCCGTCTTGCGGTTGATCGACACCAGCTTGCGATCCCACAAATCCCGCACGCCCTTCAGTTCGATCTGGATCAGTTCGATCTCGCGCCGTTTCGCTTGCCGTTGCTCGGTCAATCCGGCGGCCTCCTGGGCCAGTTGGGCGGTCCGTTCGCGCAATTGCGATCGCTGGCCGGATCGTGCCTCACGCCGGAAATCGAACAGGGATTGTTCTCCAGCCATCGACGCGGCGACACCCGCTTCATTGCGCCGCGATGTCAAAACCTCGGGAAAGCTGATCTTGTCGTGGCCGTCACGCTCTGCTTCCAGGCGGGCCAGCCGTGCATAGAATTCGTCCAGGCTTGTCGAGACGATCGCCAGATTGGCGCGGGTTGTCGTTTCGTCCAGGCGTACAAGAATATCGCCGGCCTTAACCAGGTCGCCTTCGCGGACCCTGATCTCGCCGACCACACCGCCGGTCGGATGCTGGACCTTCTTCACATTGGAATCGACCACCAGTCGGCCGGTCGCGATCACCGCCCCCGACATTTTGGTCACTGCCGCCAGGCCGCCGACGCCTCCGACAAGCAAAAGACACGTCGCAACGCCCGCCACGAGATAGCGATGAACCTGCCTCTGATGCGAAGTGATGTTGTCCTTGCTCATGCAGGGACCCCTCCCTCAGCGGCAACGACTTTCAGGGGCGCTGCCGATCGGACGATCTTGTTCAACACCTCATCCTTTGGGCCGAAGGCCTTGGCATGCCCATTGGCCATCATCAGCACCGTATCGACATTGGCCAGGGCACTGGGCCGGTGCGCCACGACTATCACGATGCCGCCACGGTCCCTGACGCCCCGGATGGCGGCGGACAAGGCCATTTCTCCGTCTGAATCGAGATTGGAATTCGGCTCATCCAGGATGACCAGGAACGGATCGCCATAGAGCGCGCGTGCAAGGGCTATACGCTGCCGTTGCCCGGCCGACAGCGAGGCACCCGCCTCGCCGATCCGGGTGTCATAGCCTTCAGCCAGATGCACAATGAGATCATGCACGCCGGCGGCCTTGGACGCTGCCAGCACCATTTCGGAAGATGCGTCCGGGTCGAAGCGGGAAATGTTCTGGGCAATCGTCCCGTCGAACAACTGCACATCCTGCGGCAGATAGCCGATATGTTTGCCCAGCTCATCGGTCGGCCACTGGTCGAGCGTCGCACCGTCCAGTCGAACCGAGCCGCGCGCCGGCAGCCAGACGCCCGCCAACGCACGCACCAGCGATGACTTGCCGGAGGCACTGGGACCGATGATGCCGAGGCCCGATCCGCTGGTCAGCGTAAAATTCGCGTCCCAGACCACCGGTGTCCGCTCGCCCGGCGGCACGACACTGACACTCTCGACCGCCAACTTGCTGACAGGCGCAGGCAGGGTTACACCGGTTGTGCTTTCTGGAAGCGCAGAAAGCAATTGCTTCAGGCGCGCCCAGCTTTGGCGCGCTGCAACGAAACCCTTCCAATGCGCTATCGCCAATTCGATCGGAGCCAGCGCCCTGCCCATCATGATCGAGCTTGCGATCATGATGCCGCCGGTCGCTTCCTGCTTGATGACCAGATAAGCGCCGATCGCCAGTATTCCCGATTGCAGCATCAGCCGCAGTACCTTGGAAATCGTGCCAAGCGTTCCTGCAACGTCGCTGGCGGCTGCATGCGCGTTTAGATAGTCGGCGTTGACCGCATACCATCGCTCGGCGATACGCCCGCCAAAGCCCATGGCTTGCATGGCTTCGGCATTGCGCCTTGTCGCTTCCGCCAGCGAGCTGCGGACCGCCGCATGCTGCCCGGCGATCTTGGTCGGACCGCTGGTCCGGAATTCAGCCAGAAGGGTCAGTGCGAACAGGACAATGGCGCCGGCCAGCGCGGTGACGCCGATCCAGAAATGAAAGATGAAACAAATGCCTATGTAGAGCGGCATCCACGGCAGGTCGAACAGCGCCGTCGGTCCGGCGCTACCGACAAAGGAGCGAACCTGATCCAGATCCCGCAAAGGCTGCAAGCCGTCACCGGAAGATTTGGAGCGCAGCGGCAGCCGCATCAGGGCCGAATAGACCGAAGGGCTGAGTTTTGCGTCCAGACCCTGACCCAGCCGCACCATGAGGCGCGAGCGGATCAGTTCCAACACGCCCTGAAACGTGAACAGGGTAGCAGCAAGCACCGCCAGACCAACCAGCGTTGGCACGCTGCGGCCTGGAACGACCCGGTCATACACCTGCAACATGAAAAACGAACCGGTCAGGGTCAGCACGTTCACAACCCCGCTCATCAGGACAATGCCTGAAAAAGCGCGTCGAAAAGACGATAGAACTCCGGCCAATGTCAGCGACGGCGTCGGCTTCATGCAAGCTCGCAATTGAGAAGAGGCGCGTTAGCCATGGTCTCGACCTTAATACATGACCGTTTTGAGTGTGACATGGACGGGCGAGCCGACCTCGACCTTCGCGCTGCCCCGCGCGACCAGCCAGCCATCCGCACGCTCGAGGCGCGCGACGATCCGCAGCGTTGGCGACGCAGCAGCAGCGCTGGCGGTCAGGGGCAACGAGAATTCCAGCCTTTTTGAGCCGCCGCTGCTTTTGATGCGGGTTTCCGCGCCACGGCGTTGCGCCTTGTCTTTGATGCCGGGATCTTCCAGATAAATATCCAGATGACCTTCCGGGATTGCCTCATTGCCCTTGAACGCGACCGTCCCACGAATATGGGTCGATTGCGCAGAGGCTCCCGCTGTAGCGGCGGCTACAGCCGCGGCTCCGGCTGCCATCAATACAGCGCGGCGATTGGTCGGGCGCTTCATCACAAACTCTCCGTGATCGTTGCGGTGCCTATGCGGGCTCAAAAAATGCACAGGGTGACCAACGCCGAGTAAAGAAGGGGCGCCCGAAAGCGCCCCTCCACTATGGGGTCAGGCGACAATGAAGTCCGCTGCCGAAAGGTTCAGATGTGCGTTCAGTTGCGCAAACTGAATGGCTGCGGTTTGTCCAGAGCCATCGGCATCATAGGACAAGGCTCCACTATCGGTGTCGTAAATGATGCGGTCGTCCGCATCGTGAGCGACGCCTGACGCACTCTTGAAGAATGCGCCTAAGGCGAGAGCGCCATCGTCACCCAGGGCCGTGAAGATGAGGTTGTCCAGCAGGATCGTGTCGTCGGCGACGTTGAAGTCCTTGATCCGGTCGACATTGCCATCCCCGAGCGCGGTCGAGAAGCGGAAGGAATCCTCGCCCGCCCCTCCGGTCAGGATGTCGGCTGCCAGGCCACCGTCCAGAAGGTCGCTGCCTGTGCCGCCGTTGAGCTTGTCGGTGCCTGCAACACCCGGCTGAGCCGGCGCAGGCGGGAACTCGACCGACACGTTCAGCTTGTAAGTCGAGCCCTCAGGCACTGCATCCGCCCAGCCATCGCCGGGCGCATCGGGTGACCAGCTGCCTTCCTGAATGTAGTAGGTGCCGGTTTCCTTGACGACGAAGACCGTGCTCGAATCTCGGCTGGTCGCGGAGCCTGGGTCGCCGCCACCATCGTCGTTCTGGGCAACGATATTGCCGTCACTATCCAGCAGCCTGACCCAGCTGTCATGAACGTTGGGGTCGGCGATCCCATCGATGTCGATCGAGATGATCGTGCCGGCCGCCAGACTGATGCTGTAATATCCGCCCTTGCCGTTTCCGGTGGCGTTGACAGTCGTATGAAGGACGGTCGTCGAATCGAAGATGTCCGGATCCTCGGTCAGCGAGAAGTTGTTGGAGATGTCGAAAGCGGTTGCGACCGAATTGTTCGTCGCATCCGCTCCCAGTGTCGCGTAGCCGGTGCCCATGCCCGGGCGTGGCGGAGCATCTCCCTGATAGGCAAAATCGCCGAGCAGGGTGTCGTCGCCGCCGCCGCCGTTGATCGTGTCGTTGCCGCCTTGCCCGGTGAGCACATTGGCCGCGCCGTCGCCGGTCAGTTGATCGTTGAAACCCGATCCGGCGAGATTTTCGATCGAGACATAGGTATCGCCGCCAGATCTGCCGCCGCCCAGCTGGAGCCTGACGCCGCTGGTAGCGTCGGCGTAATCCGCCGTGTCGCTGCCCGCGCCGCCATTCAATTTGTCTGCCCCGCCACCGCCGGTCAGTATATCGTCGCCCGCGCCACCGGAGAGCTCGTTGGCCTGAGTATTGCCGATGAGATGGTCGTCGAACGATGAGCCGACGGCATTCTCGAAGCCGGCCAGGATATCATGCCGGATAACGGTGCCGCGCCCGACAATCTGCACCGGACCATCCGCATCGCCGCCGCTGGCGGTGCCATTCGCGAGGTCGATCGTCACACCGTCGGAGCTGCCGGCGTAGACGACCGTATCGACACCGTCGCCGCCGTCCAGATAGTCTTGACCGGCGCCACCGATGATCGTGTCGTTGCCGCCCTCGCCGTACAGGATGTCGCCGTCGTTGCCGCCATCCAATATGTCATCGCCGTCACGGCCGTTGAAGTAGTCGCCGCCGCCCTGGCCCCAGAAATGGTTTGCCGCTGCCGTGCCGATGAAGCGATCGATGCGGTCATCGGATCCGATCAGGTTCTCGATGCTGTAGAAGGTATCGCCGGAGGCGGTGCCGCCGCTGGCGACGTTCGTCTCGAGGTTGACGAGCAACTGGAAGGGGCTTTCCTTGCTGTAGTCGACCGTGTCGACGCCAGCGCCGCCTCGGAATATATCGATGCCGTCCTGGCCGCTCAGCGTGTCATCGCCATCGCCGCCGTCGAGGATGTCGTTGCCTTGGCCGCCGAGGATCGTGTCGTTGCCGCCGCCGCCATAGAGCGTGTCGTTGCCGTCATCGCTCTCGGTCTGGTCTTCGAGGTCTTCGACGTCGATCGTGTTGTTGATGTCGCGGCTGGCGAGCGAATCGCGGCCGCCGATGATCAGGTCGTCTCCGCCTTGACCAAAGATGGTGTCGTCGCCACCGCCGCCGTCGAGCGTGTCATTTCCGCCGGTGCCGAAAATGATGCTGGTCATCGTGTTGTCGCCGATGGCGGGTGGCGTTTCAGCGCTGCCGCCTCCCGGCTGGAGCGAAGATTCGTCGGCGTATATGATGTTTTCGACGTTGGCGATTTTCCCGATTTTCAGGCTCCTGGACAGCAGGACGACGGTATCGTTGCCGCCATCCGCTTCCTCGCGCACGATGTCGTCGAGGGAATCGACGAAGTAGATATCGTCGCCGCCATTGCCAGCCATGCGATCCGCGCCGCCGCGGCCGTCAAGAACATTGGCGCCGTCATTGCCGATCAGGATGTCGTCAAAGCTGCTGCCGATCCCGTTCTCGATGTAATAGGCCGTCGTATCGGCGTTGTGTCCGGCAAAGATCGACACATTGTTGCTATGGCCGTTCACGCTGGAGAACTGTCCGGCGCGCAGGTCAAGGATCGTGCCCGCCGTCGAGCCGGAGAAGTCGATCGTATCGGTTCCTCCGGTATCATGGATCACGAAGCCGATATCGTGCTGCATGCCGGAGGCGCTGAGGCGATAGCCGTCCTGCGTGGCACCAAAGCCGTAGACGTTGTCGCCTGTGTTGAGGTTGATCTCTTGATAGGTGCGCGTGCCATCCTCGTTTACGGTCGAGAAAAAGCGGCGAATGACGGCTTCTATGTCAGCCATGAGCGGCGTGGAAGCCGACCAGCGGGTGGTTTCGCCCACGTCGATGCCATCGAAATAGGACATCACGCTGTATTGCTGACGGTCGTAAGTCCAGGTCGCATTGTTCAGATAGTTGATCTGGACACCGCCGGGGCCGCTATAGTTATAGAGCCCGGGATGGTTCAGCCCAAATTCATGGCCGAATTCATGAATGAAGGAATCGAACACATAGCCGCCAATGTCCGTCTTGTTGGGCTCGGTGTCGTGGAAGCGCTGGCCGATGCTGACATAGCGGTCGCTTGAATAGGCGCTGCCGTCGTCTTCTTCGCCGAGTTCAGGGCTGACGACTTCCATCCAGTCCGTCGCGCTGTTGTAAGGCGCATCATCGACGATCTCGAACTTCAAGGGGGTCACAAGGGACCACATCTCCAAGGCGCCGATGGCTGCTGCCTTGTATTCGGGATGGTCGTTAAGCTCGTAAACGTTGATCCTCAGCGTTCCCGCCGCGATCGCTGGCGTCAGGCTACGGTCAAGCGCTCCAAGATAATCGAGATAGGCTTCGTAATCCGTACTTTTACCGTATGGATTGTCTGGCGTCTGGTCGTTGACCCACCATTGGTCGCTCGTCTGGCTTGGGTTCGGCATCGTTGGGGTTCCTCTCCTACAGCCTTAAATAGTACGGCTGCACCGGTTTGCTGCTTCCAACCACCAACAGGCATCGCGTGCCTGCTAAGCCCCATCGCCTGCGCCAATATGCTATCGGAATTTTCGACTTGTCTACCCTGTCTGATGGTGTTTCGCCTTACGTGACGGAAGCCGCGTGGAGATCGGCTATCACCACCGGGACAGTCCGGCGCTCACACATGGATCGAGGGCGCGCCGCCCCGCTTCGTCAGGGCGCGAGCAAACTTCTGTCATTCAAACCATTGTACGGCTGTCCAGATTTGCCGAATGACTTGCCTTGCGCCTGATATTACCATGACGCGGTATCCGCGACCTGGGAGCATGGATGGAGCGATAGGTGCTGCTGGAGAGAGACGGCCCGCTTGAGGCGATGCAATCGATCGCCGCTCTCGCTGCGGCAGGTCACGGTCGTGTCGTCGCAATCGAGGGCGAGGCTGGCATCGGCAAGACCTCCCTGCTCCGCGCCTTCTCAGAGAAAACGCAGACCGATTGCCGAATCCTGTGGGGATGGTGCGAGGCACTGCTCACTCCGCGTCCACTGGGTCCCGTCCATGACATGGCGGCCGAACTGGACCCGGCAATAGCAACGCTCCTGGAGGAATCCGCGGCGCCCGGGCGTCTGTTTCCCGCTCTCCTTCAGACGTTGCAGCGCGCCGACGGCACGACGGTGCTCGTCTTCGAGGACATGCACTGGGCAGACAATGCAACGCTCGACCTCATCAGATATCTGGGACGTCGAATTTCACTTATTTCCGCGATGCTGGTGCTGAGCGTGCGCAGTGATGAAGTTGATACCGATCATGGCCTGCGTCACGTTCTCGGCGATCTTCCGGCCTCCGTCGTCACACGCATCAATCTTCAGCCACTTTCGGCAGAAGGTGTGGCAAGGCTGGCGGAAGATGCAGGCCGTCCTTTCGCGGAACTTTATCGCATCACGCAAGGCAACCCTTTCTTCGTCTCCGAGCTCCTGTCGGATGTCCCCCATGAGACCCGGCGTCTGCCCGGCTCCATACGCGATGCGGTGTGGGCCCGCCTGTCACGCCTGAGCGCGGGCGAACGACGCTTGCTCGATGCCGTAAGTGTTACGCCGGGAGGCATCGAAACCTGGCTTGTTCAAGCCTTGATCGGGGAAGAGGCCGATGGGCTCATCGATCAATGCCTGGCCCGGGGATTGCTGCGGCGAGGTGAACACGATGTGCTGACATTCCGGCACGAACTGGCTCGCGAGGCTACGCTGGAGCGTCTCGCACCGTCGCTTCACAGGAACCTTCACACGCGCATCGAAGCGGCCCTCTCGGCACTGCCCGAGACGCAGGCGGATGCGATGTTGTCAAGAAGAGTTCACCATGCGGATGGAGCGGGCAATGGCCGCCGTGTGCTGGAACTCGCGCCGCGTGCCGCGCGACAGGCAGGCCTTATGGGATCTCATCGCGAGGCAGCCGCCCATCTGGCAACGGCCTTGCGCTATATAGGCTTGGCGGAACCGGAACTCGCTGCAAAGCTGCTTGAAGACTGGGCCTATGAGGCCGGGCTGAGCCTGCTGGTGTATGACGATATTTTCGAGGCCCGCCATCGGGCGATCGCTATCTGGAGACAGCTCGGCAGACCAGACAAGGTCAGCACGAACATGCGCTGGTTGTCACGACTGCATTGGCGCCAGGGTGAAGGCCGTCTGGCAGAAGACTGTGCCGACGAGGCGGTCAAGGAAGTCGAAGCACTTCCACCCGGACGCGAACTGGCTCTCGCCTACAGCACGCGTTCGCAGCTTCATATGCTGCACTATCGCTTCGATGAGGCGGTCGAATGGGGAGATCGGGCAATCGCCCTTTCGGATCGGCTGGGAGAAATCGGTACCAGGGTGCATGCATTGAACAATGTCGGGGCGGCGCTCATGTGTGCCAGCCGGCCAGGTGGCCGCGAGCGACTGCAGGAAAGCCTGTCCTTGTCGCTTCAGCACGGCCTGCATGACGATTCTGCGCGGGCCTATACGAATTTTGCCGAGTGCGCCGCGATGGAGAAGGACTTCGAGCTTTCCGAGAGGCTGCTTTCGGAAGGCATCGCCTTCTGTGCCCGGCATGACCTCGATTCAGCAGGCCAATATCTTATCGGTAGACAGGCGCAGCTTCGCCTCGAACAGGGAAGATTCCGCCAGGCTGAATCGATTGCTGAAGGCGTGATGCGGAACGACCAGTTGCCCATGGTCATGCATCTGCCCGCCATGACGGTTCTGGGTACCGTGCGGATGAGATTGGGCGAAGCGGGTGCCGATGAACTGCTTGAACGGGCGCTGAAGGAAGGTCTGCAGACCGGAGAGCCGCAACGCATCGTACCGATACGATTGGCACTGGCCGAGGCAGCCTGGCTGTCTGAAGATCGTGCATCCGCAGAAGAGCAGCTCACGGCTCTCGCGGGTATGGATCTCAACAATTTCAGACCATGGGATCTGGGGGAACTCGCGGTCTGGTGGCAGCGTTGCGCCCTCGACGCTTCCTTGCCGCAAACAGGCCCTCTGCCCTCGCCGCGCGCGGCCGAATTGAGGGGCGATCCCGTGACTGCGTCGGAGGAGTGGACGCGGCTCGGATTGCCTTACGAAGCCGCTCTGTCCGCTTTGCAGACCACTGGTGTGGAAGCGAAGGAGATTTTTCCGCGCGCGGTCGCCATGCTGGAATCTCTGGAGGCGCGACCGGCGGCTTTGCTGGCGCGCAAGCTCGCCGCGCGTCGGGGGCTGGCTGGCCGTCTGCCGAAGACTCGGCGAGGTCCCTATTCGGCAGCGCGCAATCATCCTTTGGGGCTGACGCGTCATGAACAACAGGTGCTCGCTCTGATGGCAGAGGGGATAGGCAATAAGGAGATCGCGCGTCGCATGTCGCGTTCGCCGCGCACGATCGAACATCACGTCTCTGCGGTATTGGCTAAGTTCAGCGCCGCCAACCGCATGGAAGTGCTCCTACGGTTGCGCGTCGAGCCGTGGCTGTTGGCTGGAACTGATCAGCCGTCGACGATCCAATGACTTTTTCATCTCGTCCTGAAATATGGGGGATCGTAACCCTGAAATCTGGGTAGCTTCCCCGATGTGCATCCTGCGCGCCGTCCATACTCTCAAAATGATTGTTGGGAGTGACCTGGGGCAATACCATGACTGGAGTGATCCCGAATCTCCGGGACCGTTCAAGGGACTCGTTGAGAACGGTGTGCCTGCTTTGCGGAGGATATCCCGGGACCAGTGCCGAATTTGAAAAGTCTGCTGCCGAACTCGGCCGAGCGATCGCACTCGAGGGAATTCATCTCGTCTACGGCGGGAGCGTTGGAGATTTGACCGGAACGGTAGCGATCGCGGCCGCCGAATGCGGTGGTCGTGTGACAGCGGTGCTGGCTCACCCGGGAGGAACTAACACCAATCGCTTGCCTTTTGCCGATGACTTCGTGATCGCTGCCGATCCACAGGCACGCAAGCGGACCATGTTTGACCGTGCGGACGCCTTCATCGCATTGCCCGGCGGTGTCGGAGCCATGGAGGAACTGGCAGAGATCGTCGCTTTGCATAAACAGGAGCTGGTCAGAAAGCCCCTGTTGATCGCCAATTTCGGCAAATTCTGGAACCCGCTGCTGGACCTGCTCATGTATCTGCGCAGCTCTGGTTTCATCTGCGGAGAAGCACTCGACAGTTGCCTGGTGACCGAGAGCCCGAAGGCTATTCTTCCCATGTTAGGCGTGGCGCTTGTCGTCAATGACCAACACGGAATAGCGAACGCAAATGGAGCTATAGCGGTGCATTCCTCAATAGCCGGTGCCTTGAACGCGTGAGTTCTAGTCGTTGCGATTGACGACAGAGAGCCTCAACCCGTTTTCATCGAGGCTTCTATACCGCCTCGCGTTCATGAGCGAGGCGGCATGTAGCAGGCGGCTCGTATGCTCAGGCATGGGGTAATGTCGACGTCATGGACGGACGCTGCGAAACCTCGCTGAACCAACGGGCCAGCTCTGGGTGCCCGCTTCTCCAGTCCTTGTCTGCAAAGCGGAAGTCGAGATAACCCAGTGCACAGGCGGCAGCGATGGCACCGGCATGGAAATCGGCGGATATTTCAGGGAACCAGTTATGTTCCAAGGCGTCGAGGCCTGAATCGACCTTTTCCATCTGACCGCGATACCAGTCTTCCCAGAAGAATTGCTGCGGGCGCAAAACCGATTCGTAGCGGCACAGGAGTGCTGCATCGAGGATGGAGTCGGCGAGAGCTTCCAACGTGAGAACAGTGAAGCGGCGCGCGTCTTGAGGATATAACGAGCCCTCTTGCGATGCGAGCGAGTCGACATAGGCGCAGATGACACGGCTGTCGAAGATAGGCGCGTCATCGTCGACCAGCGCACAAGGAACTTTCCCGGAAGCGTTGTGTCGAACGATGTTTTCGTCCCGCTTCACCGGCCAGGCGGCCGACGGCAATTTCTCGACTTCGGCGGCAAGTCCTCGCTCATGGGCACAGACCATAACCTTGCGGACGAAAGGAGACGCGGGAGAGAAGAAAAGTCTGATCGTCATGCTGCAGGCCTCCGGTTTCGTCTGCGGGTGCGGGTTTTCGATGAGCGTGTGTCGGCCGTCGGGACGCGCAGGAAATCCTCGGGATATTCCTCCAACTGCGTGTGCAGGTGCTCGAGCGCGAAGGTGATATGCTCGCGCATGATGGCGGCAGCACGCTCGCCCTGCCCTTTGGCCAAGGCGCGGGCAATACGATGATGGTCGTCGTGCGACCGGCGAATGACGTAGAAGTCGCGCCACATGATCACACGATCAGAAGCGAGCGGCACGTTGTGCAGGCTCTCCACGAAGGTCTTTATCCAGGGGTTGGCGGCGAACTCCATGATCGCGGTGTGGAAGCCAACATTCATGCGCCGGTAGGGCACCAGATTCTCGGGCGAAAGCGAACCGGGCGACAATAGCCGGTCTCCTTCTTCGACGAGCTCGAACAGCTGCCTTTCGGCCGTTTCCGACATGTTGAAGGCAGCCAAGCGGCAGGCCGTCGCTTCCAATTCAGCCCTGACCTGGAAGGCGCCGGCGACATCCGAAAACGAGAACTCGCGGACATAGAAGCCGCGGTTGCTTTCGTAGGAAACCAGACCGCTCTGGGTAAGCGCGGTCAGCGCTGTCCGCAGCGGTGTGCGCGAAATTCCCAGCATGTCGGCGAGCTTGTCCTGATGCAATTTTTCGCCCGGGCGCAGATCCCCGCTCAGGATCGCTTCGCGGATACGCTCGATGACGAACTCAGTGCTGGTATGGGCATCGGTCAAAGACGTGGCCTCCTGCTGATATGCACATAATGTATCCAAAATTGTCAATTTGCACGATTTTTGTTTGCGAGAATCCTAATAATGTGTTCATTGTGGCCTCACTCAAGAGGGAGGAGCCTCTCTGCATGTCGACTGTTTGTCTGGTCACCGGCGCCGCCGGTGGCATCGGGAAAGCTATTGTCTCGCGCCTGGCACAGGACGGTTATTCCGTGCTTGCCGCCGATCTTTCGGTGCAGAAGGCGGAGTCTGCGATTGCCGGCCTGCCAGGTCGTGGTCACCGCGCGATTGCCCTCGACGTTGCCAACGAAAGCAACGTGGCCGCCATTTTTGCAGACGCTGCCGCACGCGGAACTCAAATTGATCAGGTCGTCGCCGCCGCCGGCATCCTGCTCTTTGCAGGCAATGGTGAGCGCCCCCCTATCGTCGACATCACTCTTGCCGACTGGGAACGTACGCAGTCGGTGAACTCCACTGGAACGTTCCTGCTGTTGCGCGAGTTCCTGCGTGGAGCTTCCCGGCGACAGATCGCCAACGGTCGTTTTGTCGGCTTCAGCTCCGTTGCTGCACAGCTTGGCGGGTATCGTTCCAGCGCGGCCTATATCGCATCCAAAACCGCGATCCTTGGTCTGATCAAGGCCGGTGCGCGCGAAGCGGCCGCATTGGGTGTCACGGTCAATGCCGTGGCTCCCGGCCTGATCGATGCGCCGATGCTTCGGCAGTCTCTTCCTCCGGAAAATGATGGGATGGCCTCAAGCAACATCCCGCTCCAGCGGCTTGGAACACCGGAGGACGTCGCGGGTGCCGTCTCGTTCCTGATCGGGCCGGATGCCGCCTACATCACCGGCGCGGTGATCGACATCAATGGCGGTTACCGAATGCAGTGATGCACGCCACGGGAGGGAGGAAATCATGGTGAAAATAGCCGAAACGCTGACCCGCCTGCTGGCATGGGTCGCGGGCCTGGCCGTTCTGCTGATGATGTTTCACGTCATGGTCGATGTGCTGGGCAAGTATCTTTTCAACGCGCCGCTGCCCGGTACGGCGGAAGTGGTCGCGGCCTACTACATGATCGGAGCGGTGTTCCTGCCCCTGGCGTGGGTGGAGGTTTCAGGCGGCTCCATCGTCGTCGAGGTGATCTACGAGAAGGTGCCGGAACGCGCGCAGAAGATCATGCTGATCCTGGCCGACATCGTCTCGGCAATCTACTACAGCGTATTGGCCTGGTTCTCCTGGGGCGTTGCTGTTCACGCCTGGAAGATCAACGAAACAGTCGACGGAATCTGGCGTGTCACCACCTGGCCCGCGAAGTTCCTGCTGCCTTTTGGTTTCGGTCTCGTCGTCATCGTGCTGCTGATGCGCATCCTGATGGGCGAGCGCGGTCGCATGAAAGCAGCCCATTCCGCCGTAGAAATCTAAGAGGGCCAAGATGGAACGGCTGGAAATCGGCTTCATCGGCATATTTGCCATTCTCGCGCTGATCGGTATCCGTGTGCCGATCGGCGTGGCCATGGGCAGCACCGCCTTCTTCGGAATCTGGGCCATGATGGGCCTGGGCCCTGCTATCGGCATCTCGAAGGCGATCCCCTTCAACCTCATCGGCGACTGGAATCTTTCCGCTATTCCGATGTTCCTGTTCATGGGGTTCGTCGCTGTCGAAGCCGGGCTGACACGCGGCTTGTTCGGCGCGGCGCGCATCTTTCTTGCCCGCATTCCAGGCGGGCTTGCCTCCTCCACTGTCTTTGCTTCGGCCCTGTTCGGAGCGGCGAGCGGCTCGAGCGTCGCAACATCGGCAGCCTTCTCGCGCATCGCGATCCCCGAGATGCTGGATGGCAAATACAATCCTGGCCTGGCGACCGGCTCAGTCGCCGCATCCGGCACGCTCGCGGCGCTGATACCGCCCTCGGTGTTGATGATCGTCTATTGCCTGCTGGTCGACAGCTCCATCAACACGCTTTTCATGGCAGGCGTGGTGCCGGGCATCCTGACCGCGGCTGCATTCATCATCATGATCACGCTGCGCTGCGTGCTTAATCCCGAACTTGCGCCACGCTACGTCGACAAGACGACAGGTGCCGAAAAATGGGCGCTTATCCGCGATGCCTGGCCGCTGCCGGTGATCACCTTCATCGTCATGGGAGGCATTTTCACGGGTGCGTTCACCGCAACAGAATCCGGAGCGGTCGGCGCTTTCCTGGCCTGCATCATTGCGGCGATCCGCGGCCGGCTCAACTATCCGATGTTGCGGCGTGCCCTCATCGACACGGCCTCCGGCACCTCTGCCATTTTCATGATCGTGCTGGGCGCAGCGTTGTTTGCCCGTTTCGTTGCGCTCGCCACCATCCCGACCTGGGTGATGGGCTTCTTTGAAGGCTACGAGACGATGACCATCGTCATCTGCATCTGCATCATCCTGGTGTTGATGGGTACTTTCATGGAGGAAATCTCCATCATGCTGCTCACCATGCCGGTCCTGGTGCCCGTGCTCAGCAGCCACGGCATCGATCTCACCTGGTTCGGTATTCTGGTCATCAAGTTGATGACGATCGGACTGATCAGTCCGCCGGTCGGCATGAACGTCTTCGTCATCAAATCCGCGCTCGGCGATCGCGTTACGCTCAACCAGATTTTCGGGGGCGTCACCTGGTTCATCATCGTCGATCTGTTTGTGCTGGCTGCATTGATCGCGTTTCCGCAGATCAGCCTATGGCTGCCAAATCTGATGATGAGCCGATAGCGGACCGTCTCAGCGCCACAAGACCACACCAACAACCAAACAAAAAAGGGAGTGAGAGATGAGAAAATTGCTTTTAGGAACAGCGGCACTGACGTTGCTGACCTCGGCCGCGTGGTCGGATACCTTCCAGGCCACGAACTGGATGGCGCCTGCGCACATTCTCAACGAGTTTCCGTACCAGCAGTTCTCCAAGGATGTCGCCAAGGCGACGGACGGCGCGCTGCAATTCGAGGTCTACTCTTCCGGAGCGCTGGTGCCGGCGCCGACCACCATGCAGGCGATCTCGGACGGTGTGGCGCAGCTTGGCATCGTCTATCCGCCTTACACGCCTTCCGAACTCCCGCTCAGCAACACGGTGAACGACCTGGCCTTTGTCGCCAAGGATGATCTGGCGGCGGCCTTCGCCTGGACCGAGCTTGGACTGACCAATCCGAAGATCAAGGCCGAATGGTCGAAGAATGGCGGTGTCTTCGTCGGCGGCTATTCGACGCCCTTCTACAATTTCATCTGCATGAAAGAGATCGTCTCCCCGAACGATGTCGCCGGAAAGAAGGTCCGCGTTGCCGGTACTGCGCAGACGGAATGGATCCAATCCTTGAAGGGGGTTCCGGTCTCGGTGCCGATCGCGGATGTCTATTCGGGGCTGGAGCGCGGCTCCATCGATTGCACCATGTCCGATGCCACCAATCTCGATAAGGGCAACAAGTTTTGGGAGGTGGCAAAGACGGTAAATACGCTCCCCATGGGGGTCGTCGTGGGAGCGACATACGTCTTCAACAAGGATTTCTGGACCGGACGGACGCCGGAGCAGCGCCGTATCCTGCTTGATGAGGTCGCCCTTGGCCTTGCCCGGTCGCAGGTGGCCTATCATGTCGGCGTCGAAGCGGCGTTGAAAGGCTCGGCCGAACGCGGTCTCAAAGTCTCGGAGCCGACACAGGAAATGAAAGATACGCTGAGCGCGTTCCAGGCTTCCGTGGCAAAGGCCTTGCCGGCAAAGGCAGTTGCAACCCGCGGCATCGAAGACCCGACGGACGTGCTCAATGAATTCGTCACACTCGAGGAAAAGTGGCGCAAGCTGGTCGCCGACGTCGACCGTACCAATCCGGATGCCGTGGCTGCGATCCTGACGACCAATCTGTACGACAAGATCGACCCCAACACATTCGGCACCGACTAACGAGCAGACATAGGTCCGGCGCGTCTCACCATTGCGCCGGATCGCCTGCCCTTTCAGAGATCAGAATGCCAAAACAGGTTCTTCCACAAGCAATTGTAACCGGCGCGGGTTCCGGTATCGGTCGGGCTATCGCCCGCCGTCTGGCGCATGAAGGCTTTGCTGCCATCGTCGTCGACCGCGCCGCTGCGCCAGCCGATGAAACAGTGCGCCAAATACGGGCCGAAGGACACGAGGCGCGAGCGGAAATCCTCGACATCACGGATGCTACGGCAACGCAGCGCCTTGTTGACAGCGCCCCAAATTTGCGGGTGCTGGTCAACAATGCCGGCATTTTCGACGTGAAGAAATTCAATGAACTGACGGCGGACGATTTCCGCCGCATGTATGAGGTGAACCTGATCGCGATGTTCACCCTCTGCCAGCAGGCGGCTCGCGTCCTTCCCGAAGGTGGCCGCATCATCAATCTGGCTTCGCGTGCGGCTTTCGGTGCGCGCAACTACGCCCACTATGCTGCCTCGAAGGCGGGAGTGGCGGGGCTCACCAAGGCGCTCGCCCTCGAGCTGGCGGCCAAACAGATCACCGTCAATGCCATCGCGCCAGGTGTGATTATGACGGACATGCTGCTGGAGCGGCCAGACGGGGTCGCGGAATTGGCGGCGGAGCAGCCCACGGGGAAGCTCGGCAAGCCGGAACATATCGCGCATGCCGCAGCCTTTTTCGCCAGCCCATTCGCGGAATACGTCACGGGACAGGTTCTCATTGTCGATGGCGGCCGATCCGTCGGTGGCACTGCGGCTTTTTGAGGAGAACACTTTTGCTATCTCCATCTTCTTCACTGAACCCTTCGGCCTTGGACAACCGCACCGCAGTGGTGACCGGTGCGGGTCAAGGCATCGGCTTGGCGATAGCTCGAGCATTGCTCGCTGCGGGAGCGCATGTCGTGGCTGTCGATCGAGAGACGGCTGGGCTTGAGACACTAGCTGCGTCTCACCCTCGCGTGAGGTCAATTGTCGGCGATGTCACCGATCCGGCGCTTCCCAATGTGATCGACGAGGCAATGGCGGATGCCGGCCTCTCCCTGGATATCCTCGTCAACAATGCAGGGATTGCACGTGGCGCGCATGCCCTGCAGACGACGGACGAAGAGTTCGACCGCTATTTCCAGATCAATGTGCTCGGACTGTTTCGGCTCTCGCGCTGGGCGGTTGGCCACATGATGCGTCTGGGTGGTGGGGCTATCGTCAACACGGCTTCGATCTTCGGAGAGATCGGAGCGTTCAACTCCTGCGGTTATTCGGCCTCCAAAGCGGCTGTGATCGGGCTGACGCGCCAGATGGCGACCGACTTCGGGCCGAGTGGAATTCGCGTCAACGCCGTTGCGCCTGGTTTGATCGAAACGCCGCTTACTGCGGAGCGCATCCGCACGGAGGCGTGGCGACGGCATCAGATGATCGACGGCGCTCCGCTTCGCCGCGTGGGTAAGCCCGAGGATGTGGCGCGCGCCGTGCGCTTTCTGGCATCGGACGAGGCAAGCTTCATCACCGGCCAGGTACTGGCCGTCGACGGCGGATGGGCCATGGGGCGTTATCCACGCGAAGAGCCGATCCATGCCGACATCTGAACTTCCCGAGATCTGTGATCTCCTGGTCGTCGGTTCGGGTGCGGCCGGCATGGCCGCCGCGATTTCTGCAAGCCATCACGGGTTGAACCCCGTCATCATCGAGAAGGCAGACGTTTTCGGTGGCTCAACGGCGGTTTCGGGTGGCGCCATCTGGGTGCCCTGCAATCCACTGATGCAGGCTGCCGGAATGACCGACAGCCGCGAAGCTGCAAGAACCTATATCCGCGGCGAAAGCGGCAATCGCTTCAACGCCGAACTCGTCGACACCTTCCTGGAAAAAGGGCCGCAAGCGATCGCCTTCTTCCACGCCAAGACAGCGCTCAAACTATCGCATCGCACCTTTTCGCCGGACTATCATCCTGACAGCGAAGGCGCGACGGAAGGTGGCCGATCACTGGACGCGCTTGACTATGATGGGCGGCGTCTTGGCCAAAATCTCTATCGCCTGCGTCCTCCGATCGCCGACTTCACGATTCTTGGTGGCATGCCTCTTGGCCGACCGGATATCTACCATTTTCTGCGGCTGACGCGGTCCTTCAAATCAGCAGCTTATGCGGCCAAAACCGTGCTTCGCTATCTCGGAGACCGAATTGTCTGGAAACGAAATACGCGCCTCGTCATGGGTGCAGCGGTGGCAGGGCGACTTGCCGAAACCGTTTTTGAGCGTGGCATTGCGCTTCACACCAGGCATGAGTTGATCAAGCTCGTCCAGGACGGAGATGGCCGTGTCACCGGCGCGCAAGTACGCGGTCCGAATGGGACGGCGCACATTTCCGCAAGACATGGCGTCGTACTTGCGACCGGCGGGTTTCCGCACGACACTGCGCGGCGCGCCCAACGGTTCGACCATGTTTGCAAAGGCCTGCCGCATTATTCGATGTCGCCCGCATCCAGCACAGGCGGAGCGATCGCGGCAGCCGAAGCCATCGGCGCTGCCTTCATCGAGACAAACGACAACGGTGGCTTTTGGACTCCGGTCTCCTTGCTGCCCAATAAGGACGGTTCGCGGCGACCATTCCCGCATCTCTTCCTTGATCGTGCCAAACCGGGCGTTATCGCTGTCGGGCATGATGGAAGACGCTTCGTCAATGAAGCCGTCAGCTATCATGATTTTGTCCAGGGTCTCATCGCGAAGCTCTTGGAGGAAGGCCAGCGCTCGGCGTGGCTGATTGCCGACCACACCGCGCTCCGCCGCTATGGTCTGGGAGCGGCCCACGCCTTCCCGGCAAGAATAGGCAGGCATTTGAGGAGCGGATACCTGAAGCGCGGCGCATCGCTTGGCGAACTTGCGCAGCAATGCGGTATCGACACGGTGCGACTGGAACGGACTGTTACGGCCTTCAACGATGCGGCAGCAGCCGGCAACGATCCCGAATTCGGTAAGGGGACGACCAGCTACCAACGCTATCTCGGCGACGCCGACAACAAGCCCAACCCGTGTGTCAGGGCGCTCAAGGCCCCATTCTACGCGGTTGAGATATTTCCCGGCGACATTGGCACGACAATGGGGCTCGACATCACCGCCAGGGGCGAGGTGAAAAACCGCGATGGCGGTGTCATTCCGGGCCTCTACGCCTGCGGGAACGACATCAATTCGATCATGTCGGGTTCCTATCCAGGTCCGGGCATCACGCTCGGGCCTGCGCTGACCTTTGGCTATATTGTCGGTGAAACGGCGGCAACGGGTTGACTGACAATGGGAGAATAATTCCTGGCGGCGATCTTCTACCCGGCAGCCAGCGCCGTGACCTCGCGCCGGAACGGGAGAGCATCGCCGATATCCGGTTCGTCCAGTTCGCGGGCGAAACGGTGGCCGGCATAAGTTGCCCAGGCGATCGGCCCAGGTGCTTCGGCGTCGCCGAACACCTTGATCGAACGGATGCCGTTGTCGGCCCATTCTCCCCGACGTTCCTTCAATTCGTTCCAGAGCTCGTCGTTCTGCAGGCGCGAGGTTACCAGCACCACCGCGTCTGCGGCGAAGTCACGCTCGGCGCCAGTGTAGGCGCAGGCCGTGGCGACACCGCTGGACATCACGCGGGTCACGATGCGGTTGAGAACGATCTCGACGCCGAGTTCGGCCAGGCGCCGGTGGATTGCCCCTTGCTCCAGCGTGTTGCGGGTCCAGTCGGAAACATAGGCCGATGGCGTGACCAGCGTGACTTTCGCGCCTTGTCTCGCCATTAGCTCAGCCAACACGCCACCCATATAGTAGTGGTCGTCGTCGAACAGCATGACGTTGCCGTTCGGCACCTTCCCGTCCATCAAATCGTCGGGCGTATAGACTGGCATGGCCGGATCCGCCGGCATCGGCACGACATGTGCACGCGCCACGCCGTCGCGACGCCAGGTGGCGCCTGTGGCGATGGCGACATTCTCGAAGCCGAAGGCAAGGATTTCGTCGGCGGAGAGCCGACTGTCGAAGTAGATATCGACATTCGGCATCTGGCTTAGCTGGTATTGGCGATAATCGCGCACGCGCCCCCAGGCTGAGAGACCCGGCAGACGGCATTCGCGCGCGACACGCCCGCCGAGTTCCTTGCCGGCTTCGGCCAAGGCCACCTGATAGCCACGCGCGCCGAGCGCCCGTGCGGCTTCCAGTCCGGCGGGCCCTGCCCCGACGATCAGAACGGTTTCGCTGGCCCCTTTCGCCTGCATGCGTTCCGGGTGCCAGCCCTTGCGCCATTCCTCCATGAAGGTGGGGTTCTGCGTGCAACGCGAGATCGACATGGTCATGTCGCCGGTGATGCAGATGTTGCAGCCGATGCACTCACGGATGTCTTCGATACGCCCCTCCTCCACCTTCTTCGGCAAGAAGGGATCGGCGATCGACGGGCGCGCACAGCCGATGAAGTCGAGCGTGCCGGACTTGATCATCTTCACCATCACATCGGGAGAAGTGAAGCGCCCTACCCCTACGACCGGCCTGGAGGTGAGTTTCTTGATGCCGGCTACCAGGCTTTCCTGCGCGGCTTCGTCTTTGAAGCGCGAAGGGCCCGAACAATCCTCCCAGGCGCCATGAGCGAGATCCCAGAGATCAGGCAGGTCGGCGTGCATCTCGATCATGTCGCGGACTTCGGAATTGGCGAAACCAAGTTCGCCGATCATCTCGTCCAGCGAGAGCCGCAGCGTCAGCCCGCAGGTGTCGCCGATGGCGTCACGCCCCTCTTCAATCAACTCGCGCATCAGGCGCGAACGGTTCTCCAGCGAGCCGCCATACTCGTCGCTGCGCTGGTTGGTGGCGGTAGAGAGGAAATGCTGGATGATGCCGAAGCCGTGGGCGCCATAAAGGCAGACAAGATCGAAGCCGGCCAGCTTGGCGCGCTTGAAGGCATTGCGATGCCAGCGCCGCAGGTCGCGTATGTCCTGCTTGTCCATGGCGCGCGCCTGCACCGGGTCATTGGTGAAGGTGCGGATCGGCAAGGCCGTCGGCCCGCGCGGCACCTCGCGCGTGTAGAGGTTCGGCCCGTTGATGCCGGAATAGGCGAGCTGGATGCCGGCCAGCGCGCCGTGTGAGCGCATCGCGGCAGCCATTTTCGCCAATGCCGGGATGTCCTGGTCTTCCCACAACCGCAGTTCGATGAAAGGCGTGATCTCCGAGCTGTGATGCATCTCGGTCTGTTCGGTGAAGATGACGCCCCAGCCGCCCTCCGATTTCGTGCGCCGCATCTCGGCCGCAGCCGAGGGATCGCGATAGCCGCCACCGTTGCAATGCGGGACCTGATAGAACCGGTTCTTGGCGGTGACCGGGCCAATCTTCATCGGCTCGAACAGAATGTCGTAGCGGGGATCGCGCATAAACTGTCCTCCGGCTGGCATCGGGCGCTGGCAATATTTGTCGCCTATTCATAGGAGGACGGCGGCGACACAAAACTAGAGTTTTCTTCCGTGCCGCTTAGGAGCCGCCTAACGACCGTAGACATGCATACCGCCCAGAATGGCAAAGCCGATGCAGGGCAGAAGCAAATGCGAATTCAACGATCCTGCGCGCCGATGCTAGAAAGTCGCCACGAATGTGAGACGTAGCCATGAACAGCATCGATATCCTGGAAAGACTGATCGCCTTCCCGACCGTGAGCCGTGATCCCAATCTGGCTCTGATCCGCTATGTCGCTGATCTGCTGGAAGCCAAGGGCATCCAGTGCCAACTCATCCACAATCACGACGGGCACAAGGCCAACCTTTTCGCCACGATCGGTCCGACCGACCGGCCAGGCGTCATGCTCTCCGGCCATACCGATGTCGTGCCCGTCGATGGCCAGGACTGGACGCTGCCGCCTTTCGAGATGTCGAAGCTGGACGGCAAGCTGTTCGGGCGCGGTGCTGCAGACATGAAAGGCTTTGTCGCCTGCGCTGTCGCCGCGGCGCTGAAGGGAGCGGAATGCCCATTGCAAACGCCCTTGCATCTGGCCCTGTCCTATGACGAGGAGATCGGCTGCCTGGGTGTTCGCAGCCTGGTGGAGATGCTCGGCACCGCTCCACATAAGCCGTTGCTCTGCATCGTCGGCGAACCGACTTCCATGCAGGTTGCCACCGGCCACAAGGGCAAGGTCGCGGCGCGCGCGCTCTGCAAGGGGCGCGAAGGCCACTCGGCCCTGGCGCCCCTGGCGCTCAATGCCATTCACCTAGGCTGCGACTTCGTCAGCGCTTTGCGCAACGAGCAGGAGCGGCTGGCGCAGAACGGCGCCCGCGATGGCGACTACGACATCCCCTACACCACCCTCCATGCCGGCAAGATCAACGGCGGCGTGGCGCTCAACATCGTACCGAACCTTTGCCAGGTCGATTTCGAGATCCGCAACGTCGCCGCCGACAATCCGGACGTCATCCTGGAGCGGCTGCGTGGCGAGGCCGCTCGCATCGCTGCCGGTGCCGCAGATATCGCGCCCGAAGCGGCAATCGAAATCGAAATCACAAACACCTATCCGGGTCTCGATACGCCAGCCAATTCGGAAGCCGTGGCTTTCGTGAAATCGCTGACCGGAGCCAACGGCACCATCAAGGTGGCCTTCGGCACGGAGGGCGGCCTGTTCAGCCGCGATATCGGCACGCCGACCGTGGTGTGCGGTCCAGGCTCGATGGCACAGGGACACAAGCCGGACGAATTCGTCACCGTCGAGCAGATGCAGCGCTGCGACGAGATGTTGGCGAAGCTTCTGGACCGGCTGGTCGAAGGCATAGCACCAGCCAACCGATAAGCGATTATCCCACGACCCGTTCCGTCCCGAACACACCCTGTTCGACGACGAAGCGACGGCAATGCTGGATAAACGCTTGCACGGTTTGTGTGCGATGTTCCGCATTTGGCATCGCTATGCCCATGGTCAATGGACGGATGTCGCCGCCCAACGGCACGAACACCAGCGGCTTGCCGTCGGGAGATGACGTGTTGAGCGGCCGCATGTTGGCGATGCCATAGCCAAAACCGTTGGCCACCATCGAGCGCATCACTGCAATATCGCCCGTGCGCTCGGCGATATACGGTCGAAGCCCTTTTTGCTGGAAAGCAGACAGGAAATATTCGCGACTATATGGCAGGTCGAGCAGCACCATCGGTTCATTGACCAGCTCTTCCGGCGATATCAGCTCCCGGCCGGCAAGGGCGTGTGCGGGAGGCAACATGACATAGGCTGGCAACTGCATGACAGGTTCGAACGCCATGTCTTGCGATAGTTCGAGATCGTAGGTGAGCGCAGCATCGATTTCGCCTCGCTGCAGCATTTCCAGCAGTTGCCCCTGGTTGCGTTCGAACTGGCGGACACGAACATCGGGGTAGCTCTCTTCGAACCTGCGGCGCAGGGCGGGCAGGATGATCTGCGCGAAAGTAAGCAGACAGCCGATTGCCAGCGGCCCTCTCACCTTCTCGGCAATGTCGCCAGCCACATCGTGCAAGGCATCAGCGTCGGCGAGGAGACGTGCTGCTTCCTTCAGGAACACACGGCCACCAGCGGTCAGCGACAGACCGTGGGAGTGTTTGCGGACAAAGAGCTGGACGCCGAACTCCGTTTCCAGTTGGGCGATGGAGGCTGAAATCGATGGCGGCGAGACGTTCACCTGCTCCGCAGCTTTGGCAATGGATCCCGCCTCGCCCACGGCAACGAAATATTCCAGCTGTCTGAGCGTAAAACGAAGTGGCATGGCCGGCTATGTTGCCAGTTTCGGTGCGCTGATCAAGGCGTGCCGGTCTCTCAATATTTGATCCAAGTTGTCTTGAGCGCAGTGTATTTGTCCAGCGCATGCAACGACAGGTCGCGGCCGAAACCCGACTGCTTGAAACCGCCGAAAGGTGTCATCGGGCTCAGGGCATCGACTGTGTTGACCGAAACCGTTCCCGCATGCAGACGCTCGGCGATCCGGTGTGCACGCGAAAGGCTGTTCGTCCACAGCGAAGCTGCCAGGCCATAGACGCTGTCGTTGGCAATCCGGATCGCTTCCTCCTCGTCATCGAAGGCGATGACCGACAGCACAGGTCCGAAGATCTCTTCGCGAGCAAGGGTGTCTTGCGGCGACACGTTGTCGAAAATCGTCGGCTGGACGAAACTGCCGCGGCCGTTGACGGTGACCTGATCGCCGCCAGCCACCAGCCGCGCCGTCTTCTTTCCGGCTTCCACGAACCTCATGACATTGGCTGTGTGGCGTGCGTCGACCAAAGCCCCCATCTTCGAGGCCGGGTCGAGCGGGTCGCCGGGTTGGGTTGCTGCAGCGCGCGCGGCCAGCTTCTCGACCATCGCGTCCTTGACCCCGCGCTGCACCAAGAGGCGCGAATTGGCCGAGCAGACCTCGCCCTGATTGAAGAAGATACCGAAAGCCGCCATGTCGGCCGCCGCGTCGAGATTGGCGCAGTCCGCGAAGACCAGGTTCGGGCTCTTGCCGCCGGTTTCCAGCCAGACCTGCTTCATGTTGGACTGGCCTGAATACTGCAGGAACATCTTGCCGACCGCCGTCGAACCGGTGAAGGCGAGACAGTCGACATCCATGTGCCGGCCGAGCGCCTGACCGGCTGTCTCACCAAGGCCCGGAACGACGTTGAGCACGCCGGCCGGCAAACCGGCCTCCATGGCAAGCTCAGCCAGCCGCAGCGCCGAAAACGGTGACTGCTCGGCAGGCTTCAGCACGACCGAGTTTCCGGCAGCCAGGGCCGGGGCGCATTTCCAGGTCGCCATATCGAGCGGGAAATTCCATGGCACCACTGCGCCGATCACGCCGAGCGGTTCGCGCCGCACCAGAACCAGATCGCCGGGGCCGGTCGGAGCCACTTCGTCGTAGAGCTTGTCGATTGCCTCCGCATACCACTGGAAGATGCCGGCCGAGCCCGGCACATCGATGGCGGCGGCGTCCACGACCAGCTTGCCCATGTCCAGCGATTCCAGCAGGGCAAGCTCTTGCAAATTCTCGCGCAGCAATTGCGCCAGGCGCAGCAGCACCTCCTTGCGGTGCGCGGGTGTCGCCCGGGACCAGATTCCCGAGGCAAAGGCACGCCGGGCTGACGCCACGGCGCGGTCGACGTCCTCCTCGCCACAGGAGGCTACCTCGGCCAGCGTCTCGCCCGTTGCCGGATTGATGCTTGGAAAAGTGCGGCCGGAACGCGCGGCAACGAATTTACCGTCGATGAAAGCCTTGTCGCGGAAGCGGATGGCAGCCGCCTTGTCGATCCAGTCCTTGTGGCTGAGTTCGCTCATGAAGGCTCCTGCTTGCTTATTCTGCCGCGCCGTTATTCGTCGCCCGGCACGCCGTAGCTTGGCGCATCCGAAGGATTGATGGCGCGGGTCACATAGGCGTCGAGCTGCGGCTTGTAGATGTCCCAGAGTTTGGCCAGTTCCTCGATCGGACATTCTTCCGTCCAGTCGCAGCGCAGGTCAGCCACCGGCCAGGCCACCTCCCGGACGAGCTTCATGCCGGCAGAATGAACTGGACCGGCCTCGCCGCCGGCCTTCAACGCCGCCCGCATCGTGGTGATGATGCGGTCCCCGAGATGTCCTTCCGAAGCCAGGAAGGCATCGACCATCGCTTGCGGCACACCATCATTGGCGAGCAGATTGCCGCCACAGGCGACGCTTTCGCCGCGCGCCTCGGCCCAAATACCAAGCGCTTTCGGGCCCGAGTGAATGGCGCTGATGCCGGCACCATCCACGGCTAGCAGTTGCCGATGCTCCATGTAAGCGCCGGTGCGCTTCAGAATGGCTACGGCTTCACCCGCCGATGCACCACGCGCCATCAGGTCGAGTGCCCGGGTTCCCAAAGTTGGATCGGTGACGTTCTGGCTCGCCACCGCACCGACACCCGCCTGCGCGTAGGCGCAGCGCGCGGCAACCGCCGGCGAGGACGACGAGACGGCGACGCCGAACATGCCCGTGCGGCTGCATCGCGCGACGATGGAGAAGGTCATGGCCTGCCCTCAATCCGGAATGACAGCGGTGCCGTCGATCTCGACCAGCCATTCGGGGCGAGCCAGCGCGGTCACCACCAGGCCGGTCGAAACGGGGTGGACGCCCTTGATATACTCGCCCATGGTCCGGTAGACCGCTTCGCGGTGGCGGACATCGGTGATGTAGACCACCACCTTCACCAGGTGCTCCATCTTGCCGCCGCACTCTTCGATGAGCTGCTTGATGTTCTGCATGACCTTATGGGTCTGCTCGACCGGATCGTGGCTGTCGAGATTCTTGGCCGTATCCAGATCCTGCGGGCATTGTCCGCGCAGGAAGATCATGGTGCCGCGCGCCACAACGGCCTGGCAGAGATCATTGTCGAGCTTCTGCTCGGGATAAGTGTCCTTCGTATTGAACTTGCGAACCCGGGTATGCGCCATGCTTGTCTCCATCAGATCGGACTTATGGGTCGCCTCATGGGACAGTGGACCCCATGTCCGCATTTGTCGTTTCGAATATTCGTCAGGGGAGCTGAATGCTGAAAGAACAGTCTTTCTCATTGCTGATAAGGACCCGCCTAACCAGCCCCGCCAATCAGCGACGAAAACAGTTCGCAACCGGATCGGTCAGGCGTTCTCGGTCTGGCGTTTGGCGGCAGCGTGATAGGCTAGATATTTCCGCCGCGTGGAAATGCGGTCGGCAAGATGCTTGGCATCGTGCCAGACACCCCAGATGAAGCTGGAGCCCCTGCGCGACTGCCAGGGCAAGCCGAGGAAATAGACGTCAGGTTCGCTCGACACGCCGCGCTGATGCTTCGGCCTGCCCTTCTCATCGAAGGCTTCCACTTTCAGCCAGCTGTAGTCGACGGAATAGCCTGTGGCCCAGATGATCGAGGTTATCCCCGCGTCTGCCAGATTCAGTTCGAGAATGGGATCGGTCATGCAAGCCGGATCGGGATCGAGTTTGCGCGCCTCCGGTTCTTCCGGGAGGTCGAGACCATTGGCAAGGGCGTAGGCGTCGGCCTCGTCCATCAGCGCATGGTGGTTGGCATCGCCACGCGCGATGTTCTCGACGAGATCCGGCGCGAAACGCATCACGCCGTTCGCATAGCTTTCGGTGCGGCCGACGAGTGTCATGCCCCGTGCCGCCAGACGCCGGAAATCGATCGTCTCGCCGCCGCGCGCACCGCTCACGGCGATGGTGACATGCTCGGTTCCTGGTCCCGGGGTCTCGGCGTCCCACTTGTTGAGGACGCCCAGCCACCAGCAGAAGTCATAGCCGCGATAGCTACGGAACGGGCGATCGTGCGGTCCGACCGAAAGATAGACCTGCTTTCCCGTACGCGAGAGTTCATCGGCGATCTGCACGCCGGAAGATCCGGCGCCGACCACCAGCACTGCCCCTTCGGGCAGTTGCTCAGGATTGTGGTAGCTGTTGGAGTGCATCTGCATCAAACCGGCATCGTCCGGAACGATCTTCGGGATGATCGGATGCTGGAAAGCCCCCGTGGCCGCCACTACACTGTTGGCCTCTATGACGCCGGCCGAGGTTTCGACGCGGAAGCCCGGGCGCCCGACAAGCCGCCGCACTTCCTTGACTTCGACGCCGCAACGGATGGGGGCATTAATCATCTTGGCGTAGGCAACGAAATAGTCTGCGACCTGTTCCTTGCCGACAAAGCCATCCGGATCGATATCCGGAAACTCCATCCCCGGAAAACGGTCATGCCAGGCCGGCCCATTGGCGACCAACGAGTCCCACCGCTCGGACCGCCAGCGCTCTGCGATACGGTGCCGCTCGATAACGAGATGAGGCACGCCGCACTTGCTCAGATTTTCGCTCATGGCCACCCCGGCCTGGCCAGCGCCAACGACAAGCGTGTCTATTTTTTCGACCGACATTTCACGCGCCCTTCTCTGGCCTCCGGGGTTCCTGCAACCGCAGCGGAGGTCTGACTGCCCGGTTTACTGGAGGGGGCGGATCACGAAAATTACGATTTCACGTGGCAATGCTTAGCCTGTCCCTAAATGCCCGGCCGAAGCGAGCCACTTCGCTCCGGAGGCCGGCCAAGGCGGCAAATCACGGGGAGCATCCAAGTCAGAGATAAAGGCTCTTGGCCGCCTTCGACGACAACAGCTCGCGGGCCGGGCCTTCCTGCGCGACGCGCCCCTTGACCAGAACATAGCCGCGGTCGGCGATGCCGAGGCCCATCTCGGCATTCTGCTCGATGAGCAAAATGGTCGTGCCGCGCCGGTGCACTTCGCTGGTAATCTCGAAATATTCGTCGATCAGCTTGGGTGACAGCCCGAGCGACGGCTCGTCCATGATCACCAGTTTCGGTTCTCCGATAAGGGCGCGGGCGAGCGCGACCATAGCCTGTTCGCCACCCGACAGCGTGCCAGCCGCCTGGCGAAGCCTCTCGCGTATGCGCGGAAACAGGTCGCACATCTTGTCGAGCTGCGGCTGGAAATCCGGCCCGCGCCCGGAAACTGCGTCATAGCCGAGGCGGAGATTCTCCTGCACGGTCAGGCTCGGAAAGAGACGCCTCCCCTCGGGCACCAGCCCCACGCCGAGCGCGGCGAGATTCTCTGTGCCAAGAGAAGCCATGTCACGGCCCATGACGTCCACCTTGCCACGCAGCGCACGCACCACGCCGCAAACGGTCATGAAGGTTGTTGTCTTGCCGGCGCCGTTGGGACCGAGCAGGCAGACCAGTTCGCCAGGCTGCACCTTGATGCTCAGGCCGCGCAGCATCGGCACGGGGCCGTAGGCGGTGTCGACCTCTCTCAATTCAAGCATGGACGGCCGCCTTGCCAAGATAAGCTTCCTGCACGCGCGGATCGGACTTCACAGTCGCGAAATCGCCCTCCGCGATCTTGCTGCCGTAATCCACGCACATGACATGATCCGGGAAGGCTTCGACCACGCGCATGTCGTGCTCGATCAGGATCACCGAAAGTTCGGGTCGCTCCGTCCGCAGGCGACGGATATCGGCAATCAGGGCGTCGGTCTCGACTTCGTCCATCCCGACTGACGGTTCGTCGAGCAACAGCAGCTTTGGCTCGGAAGCGAGCGCGCGTGCGATTTCGAGCCTGCGCCGGTCGGCTTGCGCCAACGTGCCGGCAGGTCGGTGACGCTGCTCGAAGAGCTCGCCGGAGCTTGCCTTCAACAAAAGTTCCGCCTTTTCGACGCATGCAGCCATCTCGCGCCGCGACGCGCCGGGCAGGAACAGCGCGCCCAGAACCCCCGTCTTGGTGCGCGTGTGCATGCCGATGATGACGTTGTCGAGAACGCTCAGATCCGAAAACAGCCGCGATGTCTGGAAGGTGCGGCCGACACCCCGCGCCACGACCTGATGTGACGGATGGCCGGTGATCTCGATTCCGTCGAAACGAACATGGCCCGACGTCGGCCGATAGACACCGGTGACCACGTTGAACAGCGTGGACTTGCCTGCGCCGTTCGGTCCGATGACGGCCAGCACTTCGCCGCGGCCGATGGAGAAGCTGACCGCATTCAGCGCCACGAGACCGCCGAAGCGCATTGTCGCTTCATTGACTTCCAGCAATTGGCTCACCGGCTTTCTCCGTAGCTGCGGATGCGCTGCGGAAAGAGACCCTGCGGGCGGATCATCAGGAAGGCGATGATGACGATGCCGAAGAAGAGCAGCCGGTAGTCGGAGAAGGCGCGCAGTTTCTCAGGCAGGATGGTCAGCAGGAACGCGCCGACGATGACACCGAAAATGTTGTCCATGCCGCCGACGATCACCATCGTCATGATGGTGACGGATACCAGGAAAGTGAAATTGTCGGGCGAGATGTAGGAGACGTAGAAAGCGTAAATGGTACCGGCGAACGCTGCCAGGAAGGCGTCCACCGCAAAGGCCAGAACCTTGAACCAGGCGACGTTGATGCCTTGCGCCCGCGCAGCGATCTCGTCTGCGCGCAACGCGTTCCAGGCGAGGCCGATGCGGGAGGAATGTAAGCGGTGCGCCGTGATGATAGCCACTACCACCAGCAAGGCGGAGAGATAATAGAAATTGGCCTGGCTCGGCAATTTCCAGCCGAACACCACCAACGGGCTGGCGAAGGAGTGACCGAACAGCGACGGCGCCGGAATGCCGACCAGCCCGTTCGGACCGCCCGTCCAAGTGAAGTTGTTCAGAAGCTGCTGCACGACCACGCCGAAAGCGATGGTCACTAGCGCGAGATAGGTGTCGCGGGTGCGCATCGACGGGATGCCGATGAGGAAACCGAACAGCGTGGCCGCGATCGCTGCAGCCGGCAAAGTCAGCCAGAAGCTCAGGCCGAAATTGATGGCGAGCAATGCCGAGACATAGGCGCCGATGCCATACGAGGCACCCGTCGCGAAATTGGGAATATTGGCACTGCCGAGCTGGAAGTTGAGCGCCAGCGCCAGCACCGCGTAAAGCTGCGCGACGATGAGCAAGTGCAGCACATAGGTGTTGTTGCCGACCGCGAACGGAAACAGCAGCACGACGGCGACAGCGGTTATCAGGGCTACGACCGGCACGCGCGAGAAGCTTGCCGTGACGACATCAGCGATCTGGGGCCGCTTCTCGATCAGGTAGAAGCCTGCTCCCAGCAGGGCCAGCAGACCGATCACCTGCCAGCCACCCTCCGCTTTCAGGATTAGATAGAGAAAAGCCGCACTGAGCAGTTGGATGGAAACCGCCACAAACGCAGCCTGGCCCAGGCCAGGCAGTTCGGCAGATGTATGTGTGCTCATGCTACACCTTCACCATGACGGGGCGGCCGAGCAGTCCTTCCGGGCGGAAAAGTAGAACGCCAATGACCAACAGGAAGACGAAGACAAGCCGGTAGGAGGCGCCGTCCGGCACGAAGGTCTGGGCCAGCACCTCGATGCCGGCGATGATCAAGCCACCAAGGATGGCGCCCGGCATCGAGCCCAGGCCGCCGATAACGGCGGCGGAAAAACCGAGCAGGCCGGCCATGACGCCGAAATCGAAGCGGGTCACGCCGGCGTAGCTTGCAAAGAGCAGACCGGCGATCGCGCCAATGGCGGAGGCTACGAAGAACGTCGCGCGGAAGACACGTGTGTCACGAATACCCATCATACGCGCCACGATGCGATCTTCGGACGCTGCTCGTATCCGCAAACCCAACGGCGTCAGCCGGAGAAAGGCGAAGAGCAGAACCACCAGCACGAGCGTCAACGACACCACCAGCAGCGTGAACCAGCCGACCTGGACGCCGGCGATCTCCAGTGCCACGCCGGAAGCGAGACGCGGAAATGCGTGGGGGTTGGAGCCTTGCGGATAAAGATGGCGGATCAGTTCGCGAATGACGATACCAAGGGCAACGGTGGCGACCAGCGCCATCATCGCCGGAGCGTCTCGGAAACGGCGGATCACCACCTTGTCGAGGATGACACCGATGAGGCCGACCGCGAACACGGCGATACAGGTGGCAACGGTCAGCCAGACCGGGCCGGATACGCCGATCGCGATGGCGAGCGCCTGTGCCGCGGCCAGTGCGATGAATGGCGATGTCATCGCGACATCGCCATGCGAGAAGTGAATGACGTTGAGGACACCGAAAATCAGGCTGAAGCCGATAGCCAGCAAAGCATAGATGCACCCAAGGGTCACCCAGTTCACCAATTGCTGGACAAACAGCTCCGCCATACCACCCGCTCTCTGGAACGTTCCGATTTCTCACGGAAGCGCTCTGGCTCTTTGTTTTTATGCAATCCCGGACGGAAACCTTTAGACACTTTTCCTGGATCTGCTCGATTGGAGGCGAACGATTACCAGTGCCTCCCCAGTGAGCACATAATGAATCTCCGATGTAGCGGATAGCAATTTCCGAATTTCGCGGGCAGGTAGCGGCGCAATATAGTTGCGTCCAGATGGTGGTCCACGGACCAAAGGAACGCGGCCATCGCGTCAGAAAACGATAATAGAGGTGGAACCATGCTTAACAGGCGCCGCGCGCTCGCGCGCATTTCTTCTTTGCTGGCCGGATCCGTATTCGCGCTGTCCCTCGGGATGGCTGAGGCCAGCGCCGACCAGATCAAGCTCGGCTTCATCGGCCCTCTCTCCGGCGGCAACGCCCAGCAGGGCCTCGGTGCCCGCAACGGCTTCCTGCAAGCGATCGACGAGGCCAATGCCAATGGCTACCCGCATCAGGTAGAAGGCGTCGTCCTGGATGATGCGTCGGACCCGGCTGTCGGCGTTTCGGCTGCCCAGAAGCTGATCAACGATCCGGCCGTCGTCGGAGCCACCGGTCATTGGAACAGTTCGGTGGCACTGGCCACCATTCCGGTATTCAACCGCGCTCAGATGCCGTTCATCGTCTGGGGTGCGGTGAGCCCGAAGATCACGGAGCAGAACCTGCCCAATGTCACGCGCGTAACGCCGACGCTAGTCAATGAGAACAAGCCGCTTGCCGAGGCCATTGCCAAAGAAGGCAAGGTCAAAAAGATCGCCATCATTTCCGACACCACGGACTACGGTGCCGCCAACACCAAATGGTTCGGCGACTTCTTCAAGGAAGCCGGCGGCGAGATCGTGTTCTCCGATGCGGCGGCAGTCGGAACGACCGACTTCCGCGCCATGCTGACGACGGCGAAGGCCGCGGCTCCGGATGCGATCTACTTCGGCGGCGTGGTGACCGAGGCGGCGCTCGTGCGCAGCCAGATGGCCGACCTCGGCATGGGCTCGCTGCCGATGTACGGCATTTCGGGTATCTATGATCCGAAGTTCATCGAAATCGCCGGGGCAGCGGCCGAAGGCACGATCGTCGGTACACCCGCCGTGCAGACCAATCCGAAGCTGGAGACCTTCTACAAGGCCTATGAGGCCAAGGGTTATCCCGATCCGGCCGGCTCCTATGCGAAATACGCCTATGAAGCGACGCAGATCCTGCTCGAGGTCATCAAGGAAAAGGGCATTGAGGACAAGCAGGCGCTCAGCGAAGCCATTCGAGCGATCAAGCACGAAGGCATCCTGGGAACGGTTTCATTCGATCAGGATGGTCAGACGCAGATGCCTGTCGAGATCGACCGGTTCATGGTGCACGACGGCAAGTGGGTCAAGATGTGATCGCCCAGCCGGCATTGCCGCATCACGTGCAATGCCGGCGACCGATCGCGTTGCGACAAGCCACGCCCCTCCCGTCGAGATCGTTCAGATGAATATGAGCCGCCCCGCGCCGCAGAAGAAGGCCGTGGAGATCAAGGATGTTTCCAAGGCCTTCGGCAATTTCCAGGCCTTGAAGCCGGTCAGTTTCGACATATACGAAAACGAGTTCTTCACCCTGCTGGGTCCCTCGGGCTGCGGCAAGACCACATTGCTGCGCATGATCGCCGGCTTCGAGCAGCCATCGACCGGTGAAATCGCGCTGCGTGGCACAAACATCCAGTCCCTGCCGCCTCACAAGCGGCGGGTGAATACGGTGTTCCAGAGCTACGCGCTGTTCCCGCACATGACGCTGGAGCAGAACGTCGCCTTCGGCCTTGAAAACCTGGGTTGGCCGAAGGAGCGCCGCACTGCGCGCGTGACCGACATGCTGCGCCTCGTGCACATGGAGAAGTTTGCCAGCCGCAAGCCGCAGCAGCTTTCGGGCGGCCAGCGGCAACGCATCGCGCTCGCCCGCGCGCTCGCGCCGGAGCCGGAGGTGCTGCTGCTCGACGAGCCGCTTTCGGCGCTCGACCTCAAGCTCAGACAGGCCATGCGCGACGAACTGCGGACGCTGCAACGCCAGACCGGCATCACCTTCGTCTTCGTCACCCACGACCAGGAAGAAGCGCTCGACATGTCGGATCGCATCTGCGTGCTGGGCGACGGCGAGATCCAGCAGCTCGGAACGCCGACCGACATCTATGAAGAGCCATCCAACCGTTTCGTCGCCGACTTCATCGGCGAAACCAACTTCCTCGACGCCGAGGTGATCTCCCTCGATGGCGATCGCGCTACGGTTTCGATCCCTCTCGGCGTCACTTTGAACGCACCGCAGAAACGGGCAACCGTTGGCGGCAAGGCCGTCATGTCTATCCGCCCGGAAAAGATCAGCCTGCCCTCGCAGGACGGCCAGATTGCGACCGAAGGCACCATCGTCGGTGCGAACTATCTCGGCGGCTACACCCATTATGTAGTGGATGCGAAGGGCACCGTGCTGCGCGTTTCCAAACGTAACAGCCGGAGCCGCGATCGCACGCTGGAAGTCGGCCAATCGGTACGCCTGAGTTTCGCTGCGGAATCGGCGCGGATTCTCGGCACATGAACCAGCGCCTGAGACTACCGAGTTGGAATGTTCTGGGGCTTCTTCCGGCGCAACTGATCATGCTGCTGACGCTGATCATTCCGGTCGGCATCATCATCCTGGTGTCGTTTTCGACCCGCGGCCCTTATGGCGGCTTCGACTATGTGTTCACCACCGCACCTTACAAGCAGATCCTATTCAATGAGGGCTGGAGCGGAGAACTCGAGTTCAACCCGCAATATCTGATCGTCGTAGCAAGGACTGTCATCCTGTCTCTGGCGACCACGATCATCTGCCTCGCCCTGAGTTTCCCGGTCGCCTATTTCATCTCACTGCAGAAAACGTCTGCTAAGATGCTGCTGATCTATCTGGTGACCCTGCCGTTCTGGGTCTCGATGATCGTGCGCGTCTATTCGTGGATCATCATCCTCGGCAATGACGGAGTCATCGCCAAGGCGCTGCGGGCACTCGGGATCACCAATAATATTGGCAGCCTGCTCTTCACCGATACGGCGATGCTGATCGGCCTCGTCTATAGCTATATCCCGCTGATGATCCTGCCGGTCTTCGCCTCGATCGAGAAGCTCGACCCGGCCCTGGTGGAAGCCTCGCACGATCTCTATGGCAGTCGACTGACGACGCTTCGCCGCGTGATCTTGCCGCTCTGCCGCCCGGGCATGGTCGCCGGCGCCATACTGGTTTTCGTTCCCTGTCTCGGCGCCGTGCTGGAACCCGTTCTTCTCGGCGGCGGCAAGACGATGATGATGGGCAACCTGATCCAGTTGCAATTCGGCGCCGCCCGCAACTGGCCGCTGGGCGCAGCCATTTCCATCGTGTTGATGTGCGCGGTAATGATCTTCCTGCTGTGGCGCGGCATCCACGCGATGCGCAAGGAAGGCCGGGAGAACGGGGCGTGAACAGCAACGTTCGCCGCTATCCCGGCTTCGGCCTGTTCAGCCTGATCTTCTTCCTCTACCTCTATCTGCCGATTGCCGTTGTGGTTTTCTATTCCTTCAACGCCAACCGCATTGTCTCCAACTGGGGCGGATTCTCGCTTCACTGGTATACGACGGCGCTGTCGAATGCCGCGCTGGTTGGAGCGGTGAAGACATCGCTGTTCGTCGCCACCATCGCCACGGTGCTTTCGACGATCGTCGCGCTGATGGCAGCGCTTGTACTGGTGCGCGGCAGGAACGTACGCTTCCGGCGTGTCTCCGAGACGATCGTCAACCTGCCGCTGCTGCTGCCTGAGATCGTCGTCGCGGTGGCGGTACTCATCCTGTTTTCCGAAATGGGCCTGACGAATGGCCTGCTGAAACTTACCATCGCGCATACGACGTTCTGCATCCCCTTCGCATTCCTGCCTATACGGGCGAGATTGCAGGGCATGGACGCTGACCTGGAGGAAGCCGCGCGTGATCTCTACGCTTCGAGCTGGGTTGCCTTCCGGCGTGTGACGCTGCCGTTGATCCTGCCGGGTGTGTTCGCCGGCGCGATGCTCGCTTTCGTTATTTCCATGGACGACTTCATCACCAGCAACCTGCTCAACTCGGGTGGCGCCACGACGCTGCCGGTCTACATCTTCTCGCTGATCAAGCAGGGCGTTTCACCGCAGCTCAATGCGATCTCCACCTTGATCATGATCGTTTCCGTTGTGCTCGCCACCGTCGCCTTCCTGCTGCAACGCCGGCAGTGAAGAGAGCGAGCTTTTTCCTAAGCACCACGTCGGGCAAATGAAATTTATCGCTGGAGCCCGTTTGTTATCGTCCTTGGAAACACAACGATAAGGGGAACTCCATGTCCGTAAAAATCCGTCTCTCGATGCTGGCCGCGGCCAGCGCATTCAGCCTTCTCACCAGCCTCCCGGCATGGGCGGAAGGCTCGCTGTCAATCTATGCCTGGGCGGACTCCATCGCCCCTGAGGCGGTGGCAAAGTTCGAGAAGGAAACCGGCATCAAGGTCACCGTCGACGCCTTCTCCTCGAACGAGGATCTGCTGACTAAATTGCAGGCCGGCTCATCGGGATACGACATCGTCACGCCATCCCAGCACTTCGTGAAGATCATGATCGATAGCGGCCTGCTCGAAGATATCGGCGCCAGCTCGATGCCGGCATTCCAGCAGATCCTGCCGGAATGGCAGAAGCAATGGTGGGATCCGACCGGCAACTATTCGGTGCCCCTCGCCTATGGCAATGCCGGCTTTACCGTCAACCGCAACCTCTACAAGGGTCCGGTCGACAGCTGGAAGGTCTATTTCGAACCGTCCGAAGAACTGAAGGGCAAGATTGCCAGCCTGGCGCAGGCCGATGAAGTCATCCCCGCCGCGCAGAATTATCTCGGCATCCCCTATTGCAGCGAGGATCCGAAAGAGATGAAGCGGGTGCTGGACCTGTTGCAAGCGCAGAAGCCGTTCGTCGCCGCGTATTCGAGCGACAACATCGAAAACCGCATTGGCGGTGGCGAAGTGGCCATGCATTTCTGGTGGGATGGCAACACCATGCGGGTGCGCCGCAACGACAAGGCCAATGTCGAATACGCTATGCCTAAGGAAGGCCTCGTCGGCTGGTTGGATTCCTACGCCGTACCCAAGGGAGCAGCTAACCTCGACAACGCCAAGAAGTTCATCGACTTCATGGCCAAGGAAGAAAACGCCACCATCGAATACAACTACTATGGCCACTCCTCGCCGGTGAAGGTGGACGCCAGCAAGGCACTTTACAACAAGGAAAACGCGCCTGAGCTTTTCCCGACCGTACCGGTCAAGATGGGGCAGGCCTGCTCGCCCGCCGCTCAAGAGCTGGTCACCAAGGTCTGGACCCAGCTTCTGCAGTAGTAGCGCCCTCCACATGTCGCTCCCGCCCCAGCCCGTGGGCGGGAAGCCCTCCTGCTCCGGCATAGATCATGAATGACAAATACGACTACATCGTCGTCGGCTCCGGCTCGGCCGGCTGCGTACTGGCGAACCGCCTCAGCGCCAACCCGGCAACGAAGGTCTGCCTGATCGAAGCCGGCGGCAGCGACCAGAGCCTGCGCGTGAGAGTTCCAGCTGGTATCCTCTCGCTCTACGGCAACCCGAACTACGACTATTGCTATTTCGGAGTGCCGCAGCCGCAGTTGAACGGCCGCCGGATTCCGGTCAATCGCGGCAAGGCGCTGGGCGGATCGACCTCAATCAATTCCATGGTCTACATCCGTGGTGCGGCTGCCGACTATGACGAGTGGGCAAGCCTTGGCTGTGCCGGCTGGTCCTATGACGACGTGCTGCCTGTCTTCAAAAGGCTGGAGCGTAATCTGCTCAATCAGGACAGTCGCTATCACGGCACGGAGGGCGAGCTGCTGGTCGACAATCCGCGCGATCCCAACGAGCTCTCGCGCATGTTCGTGGCCGCGGGCAAGGAAGCCGGCCTGCCGGAGAACATCGATTTCAACGCCGCATCGCAGTTCGGTGTCGGCATCTACAACGTGACGCAGGACCGGGGGCAGCGCTTCAGCGCCTTCACCGCGTTTGTCCGACCGGTTCTCGACCGTCCGAACCTGACGGTGCTGAGCGAATGCTCGGTGGAGACGATCCTTGTCTCAGACAAGCGTGTGACAGGCGTGAGCATCCGGCACAAAGGCACGCACACGACCCTGAAGGCGACACGCGAAGTGGTGCTTTCAGCCGGTGCCATCAACTCGCCACAGATATTGCTGGAGTCAGGGATCGGCCCGGCAGAAGAACTCCGGCGCGTCGGCATCTCGCCTGTCCATGACCTGCCGGGCGTCGGCAAGAACTTGCAGGACCATGTCGACGGCATGATCACCGTGCGCTCGTCGAGCCCGCGCACGCTCGGACTTTCCGTCGCCAACCTGCCCCGGATCCTCGCCGCGCCCTACAGCTATTTCGCGCGCCGCAAGGGGATGCTGACGACCAACTATGTCGAGGCCGGCGGCTTCGCGCGAACCCGCCACGCACGAGCCGAGCCCGACATCCAGTTCCATTTCGTGCCGGGCTATCGCAGCCATCGCGGCAGGCTGGTCGAGTACGGCCACGGCTACGCCATCCACACCTGCGTGCTGCGGCCGAAAAGCATCGGCGAGATCACGCTGGCACGCGACGGTTCATCAACCACCGCCCGGATCGACCACCGTTTCTTTTCGGATGAACAGGACGCCCAGGTTCTCGTCGAAGGTATCAAAATCGCGCGTGCGATCTTTGCATCGTCAGTCTTCGACGAGGTGCGAGGTATCGAGATGCTGCCCGGGAAGGATGTTCGTTCCGACGACGAGATCCTTGCCTATCTGCGCGCGGAGGCGCTGACCGTCTATCATCCGGTCGGCACCTGCAAGATGGGTGACGACGCCATGGCCGTTGTTGATCCGAAAACGCTGAAAGTGCGTGGCCTTGAAGGGCTTCGTGTCGCAGACGCTTCCATCATGCCGAAGCTGATCGCCGGCAACACCAATGCGCCGAGCATGATGATCGGCCAGCGCGCGGCGGATATGATCCTGGAATCTTGATCCAGAGGGATCGCTCCCGAGCGACCAACGTACCGCTCGGGAGCCCGCCTCAGACACAGTGGCTATTTGGCCAGATGGTCCTGCAGCGCTTTCCAGCCGGCCGCAAACACGTGGTCGGAGACGATCTCCACATACTTCCCCGCATCTTCCGGTTCCTCGTCGAAGGTCGCGACCCATTCCGCGAACGTGCGGTTGCCGTCGGTGATCGGAAGCAGCCGGATGGAGGCGACATAATTTTTCACCGGGAATGCCGGTTTCACGAAGCTGTAGGACAGCGAGTGCTCGCTGTCGCTGAGGGCAAGCAGTTGCTCGCGCACGTGGGCGCCGTCCTGGAGATAAAAGGAACGGATGGAGCCGACGGAATCGCTGCTCGCGCCGCCCTCGATCTCGCTTTTGGCGATCGCCGGATGCCAGGTCGGCAACCCGTTGAAGTCGCGCACCATCTTCCACACGGTTTCGATCGGCGCGTCGATCACCGCGCTCGCATAAGCCTTAGCCAAATTCCTCTCCTATTGTTGGACGACTACGTTCTTGAAGGCCTGCGTCTGCGCGACGAGGGCCTTTTCCACCGGCAGGCGTTCCATGCTCGATGCGCCATAGAAGCCATGGCAGCCGGGGCATTGCTGCAGGATGTAACGGGCATCCTCCGGCTCGGCGATCGGGCCGCCATGGCACAGGATGATGATGTCGGGGTTGATCGCACGCGCGGCTGCGGCGATGGCGTTGATCTCGCCGACGCAATCCTGGAGCGTAAGCGCCGTGTCGGCACCAATCGTGCCGCCTGTGGTCAGGCCCATATGCGCCACGATGATGTCGGCTCCGGCCTCCGTCATCGCCCGGGCATCCCCGACCGAGAAGACATAAGGCGTGGTCAGCAGGTCCTTGCTGCGTGCCAGGCGAACAAGGTCGACCTCCATCGCATAACCCATGCCGGTCTCTTCTAGATTGGCCCTGAACTTGCCGTCGATCAGGCCGACCGTCGGGAAGTTCTGGATGCCGGCAAAACCGATCTCCTTGAGCTGGTCCAGGAAAGGATCGAACTGGCAGAACGGATCGGTTCCGTTCACGCCGGCAAGCACCGGCGTGTGCTTGACCACGGGCAGCACCTCGCGCGCCATGTCGACAACGATCTCGTTGGCATTGCCATAAGCGAGCAGCCCCGCCAGCGAACCACGGCCGGCCATGCGGTAGCGGCCGGAATTGTAGATGACGATCAGGTCGATGCCGCCGGCTTCCTCGCATTTGGCGGAGAGGCCGGTGCCGGCGCCGCCGCCTATGATGGGGATCTTCGCCTTGATCTGCTCACGAAACTTGCCCAGCAACTGGCTTCGTTCAAATCTCATACTACCGACCTTTGCTGATTTCATTGAAGTGGCGGACGACTTCGGAACTGAATTCCGGCGCGTTGATCGCGTGCGGCACCCTGAGCACCTGGCGCTCTGCCGTCTGCTGGACAGTGCTCTCGATGGCGGCGAAGAGCGCCTCGTCGACTTCCGGATCGTGGAATGGCTGACCCGGAGCGTCGAGGAGCGACACGCCGCCCAGCGGCAGCAGGAAACGCACCGGACCAATGCTGCGATTCAGCCGCTCGCCGATCCATTTGCCCATCGCCACGTTTTCCTCCAGCGTCGTGCGCATCAGCGTGATCTGGGGATTGTGGATGTAGAGATTGCGGTTGCGGTATTTCTCCGGAACCGTGTCGATGCCGGCGAAATTGACCATATCGAGCGCGCCGCATGAGCCGACATAGGGCAAGGGCGATTGCGCCAGGAAGGAAAACCGGTCTTCGGTGGCCGGCAGGATACCGCCGAAAAGCAGGTCGCAGACTTCCGTGGTGGTGATGTCGAGCACGCCGGCCAGGAAGCCGGACGAGGCCAGCTTCTCCATCGACTGGCCGCCAATGCCGGTGGCATGGAAGACCAGGCATTCAAAGCGGTCGTGCAACTGTTCCACCACCTGGGTGACACAGGGCGTGGTGACACCGAACATGGTCAGGCCGAGCGCCGGCTTGTCTTCCTGCTCCAATTCCTGGCGATTGCGAGCCATGCCGGCGATCGAATTGGCGGCATTGGACAGAACGGTCCTCGATATCCGGTTGAGGCCGGCGATGTCGGTGATCGAGTTGACCATGGCGATGTCATTCGGGCCGACATAGGCGCTCACATTGCCGGCGGCGATGGTGGAGACCATCACCCTCGGCGTGCCGACCGGGAGAACACGCATGGCCTGCGTTACCATGGCAGTGCCGCCGGAACCGCCGAGGCCGATGACGCCGCCGACATCATCGCGCGAAAGGATGAACCGTTCGAAGGCTAAGCCCATGGCCGAAACCGCCGAACCGCGATCTCCCGTGAAGACGGCGTCCACGCCGCCGGGATGAAACCCCGCGACGGTCCTGGCGTCGATGTCGGCGTTGGCCGACGGCTTGTCGGTGGAAAGATCGACCAGCACCGCCGAAACACCCTGCGCCCGGATGATCCCCGCTACATAATGGAGTTCATCACCCTTGGTGTCGCAGGAACCCGCTACATAGACGGTCTTTGGAACACTCATCCCTTCCTCCTCAAACGCTTCTTTTCTTCATGCCGCGCAGCCCAAGACCGATCATCGCCAGCAGCGTGATGGCATAGGGGGCAATGTCGGTGATCTGGTTGGGCAAGCCCTGCCCTTGCAGCCGCAGCCCGACGGCGTCGGCGAGCCCGAAGCCGAGGCAGGCCAAGGCGATTCCCAACGGATGGGCACGGCCCAGCATCACAGCAACGACCGCGATCCAGCCGCGCCCAGCCGTCATGTTCTCCGCGAAGAGCGCGACTGAGCCGAGCGCCAGTTGCGCTCCGGCGAGGCCACACAAGCCACCAGCCAGGATGACGATCGCCGTCTGGTAGCGGCTGACATTCGCGCCCATCGCTGCCGCAGCCGACGGCACCTCGCCGATGCCGCGCAGGCGCAGCCCCCAAGGCGTACGGAACAGGTAGATGTTGAAGACGAATATCAGCAGCCAGGACAGATAAACGAGCGCGTTGTGCCCGAGGATCGCTCCCACGACAGGAACATCTGCCAGCCCTGCAATGACGAATTTTGGCAGCGCGGTGACCGCCGGGTCGACCAGCGTGCCGGTCACACCGAAGATCGCCCCCAGCAGATAGGTGGTGAGGCCGGCTGCCAGCAGATTGAGCCCGATGCCGATAACGATCGGGTCTCCGCCGAGACGTGCACCGCCAAGTGCCAGTGGGGAGGCAAAGACCGCCGTGCACAGAACGGCTGAGAGCACCGCCAAGACCGGCGAGCCGAAGGCGACGCTGGTCGCGACAGCCACGAAGGCGCCGACCAGCATCTTGCCTTCCAGCGCGATGTTGAACACGCCGGCGCGCTCGCATAATGCGCCGGCCATCGCGGCCAGCAGCACCGGCGTCATCAGATCGAGCACTTGCGAAAGCAGCATGTTGAGCATGGCCTATCGCTTCCTGAAAAGGATCGGCCGCGCGGCGAGGCACAGGATGATCAGTGCCTGCAGCACCCATGTGAGGACCGCCGGCAGCCCGAGCGCTCGCTCCATGGAAAAGCCGCCGACCTGGAGCGCGGCGAAGAACACCGAGGCGACGATCGTCGCGATCGGGCTGGCCATGGCAAGAACAGCCGCCATCAGCCCGGACCAGGTATAGCCGGGTGCGAGCAAGGCGCCGTCGGTGAAACGGTATTGCTGTCCGAGGATCAGCAGCGCGCCGACCAGTCCAGCTAGCGCGCCGCTGAGGAATGCTACCCTTTGTGTCTGACGTGACAGGTTCACGCCCGAATACTGGGCGAAACGGGCATTGAGACCGGTCATGCGCCATTCGAAGCCGTTCACGCCGCTTCGGTCGTTGACCACGATGACGATAGCGACGACTGCCATGACGATCATGGCCATGCTGACCGGCAGGTCGAATATATGCGCGGGCAGACGGGCACCGGAAGCGACACGGTAGGTCTCCGGCATGCCGGTGGCAGGATCGCGCAGCGGATAGCGCACGAGATAGGATGTCAGGCCGCGGGCGATGTAGCTGAACAGCAGGCTTGCGATCAGGAACGGGATGCCGAGGCTGAGCTGCAGGATGGCGGCAAGCCAGGCATAGAGCCCGCCGGCACAGATCGCGGCTGCCAATGCGAGGACTGCCCGCGCGACGCCGGGGACAGGCACGTAGAGCGCAACCAACGCCGCAGCGAGACCACCGATCAGCATCTGCCCGTCTCCACCCAGATTGACCAGCCCTGCCCGCAACGCAATCGCTGCGGCCAATGCCATACCGACCAGCGGCACTGAGCGGGCCAGCGTCTCATCCAATCCGCGTCCTAGAACCGCGCCTTTGGCTATCTCCAGATAGACCGAGATGGGATTGGCGCCGGTCAGGCCGACGACAAGTCCTCCGAGCAAGACCGCGGCCACGATGGAGAACAGGATTGCCGCCAGGCGGGATTTCGTATCGAGAGCCGCTGCGATCATCTGGTTTCCGCGCCCCCCATCATCCAGCGGCCGACAGTCTCCTCGTTCATGTCGCTTCCGGTGAGCCTGGCGTTGATGCGCCCCTCGAACATCACGAGAATTCGATCAGAGAGAGCGAGCAGCTCCGTCAAGTCGGATGACACCACCAGGATCGCCCGGCCCTTGTCCCGCTCGGCAATCAAGGTCTGGTGGATGAATTCGATGGCGCCGACATCGACGCCGCGGGTCGGCTCCTCGACGATGATCAGCGGCGAGCCGTGTTCGACTTCGCGGGCGATGACGACCTTCTGCATGTTGCCGCCTGACAGCGAGCCGATCGGCAGTTGCTCGGAGGCGGCCTTGACCCGGAAACGTTCGATCAGCTTGCGCGCCTGGGCACGGATAGCGTCCTTGCGCAGGAACCCCTTGCTGGAAGCGGCTGCATGGCGATGCGTGCCGAAGACGATGTTCTCGGCGATCGAGGCTGCCGGAGCCGTGCCGGTCAGATGCCGGTCCTCCGGCACGTAGGAGATACCGGCAGCACGACGGCGCGCGATCGGAAACCTGGAAATGTCCTGATCGCCGATGCTCACGGCGCCCGTAGCCGACTCGAGGCCCATGACCGCCGAGATCAGCTGAGGCTGCCCATTTCCTGAAACACCGGCTATGCCGACGATCTCACCAGGGCGGACATCGAAGGAGACTGCGTCCACGATCGTGACGCCTGCCCTGCGAACGGAGAGCTCCTTGACCGAGAGCATCGGCTCGGCATCGGATGTGACCTTGGCGGCGATCGTCGGCGGAACGTTCCGACCGACCATTGCCTTGATGATCTCCGCCTCGCTCGTTTCCTTGGTGACCAGGGTGCCGGAGACGCGGCCGTCACGCATGACAGTGATCTGGTCGGTGATGGCGATGACTTCCGGGATCTTATGGGTGACGAGGATGAGGGCCATGCCCTTGCTGGCCAGCTCACGCATGGCGGTGAACAGGCCATCCCGTTCCTGCGGCGTGAGGACGGCCGTCGGCTCGTCCAGGATGAGGATGCGAGCCTCGCGCGACAGTGCTTTCAGGATTTCCAGGCGTTGACGTATGCCCACCGCGAGATCGCGAACCCGGCTGTCCGGGTCGATTTCCAGGCCATGTCTGGAGCCAAGACGCCGGACGAAATCGCGCGCGGCGTCAGCGGAAACCAACGGTCCTCGCCTGGGCTCGTTCTGGAACACCAGGTTTTCCCAGACCGTCAGGTCGGGAAACTGCCTGAATGTCTGGTGGACCATGCCGATACCGGCGGCGATCGCCCCGAGCGGATTGGTGAAATCCATGGCTTTGCCGTCGACCAGGATTTCACCGGCGTCGGGTTTCAGCAGGCCGTAGAGGATGTTCATGAGGGTGGATTTGCCCGCCCCATTCTCCCCCATCAGCGCATGGATCTCACCGCTGTTGACCGACAGGCTGATCCCGTCATTGGCAACGACGCCGTCAAATCGCTTGGTGATGCCCTTCATCTGGAGCAAGGTCATCATCGCGCTCCGAGGTCGCGTTATTGCGCCATCGGATCGGGCACGGTGATTGCGCCCGAAACGATCTTCGCCTGGATGTCCTTGAGCTGGCCGATGACGTCGGGCGACTCGGCGATTTTGCAACCGGAAGAGGCGACCGCTTCGGTGGTGGCGACCAGTTCCAGACCACCCTCGGCGAGACCGAAGCTGACCACGGGCTTGGCCGATCCCTTCAGGATGCCGTCGATGGTGGCGGGCAGAACGACGTCCACCTTCTTCAAAGTGCTGTCCAGGATGGCGCCGGGCGCATCGCCACATTGATTGACGTCCAGACCGATCGCCATTGCGCCAGGCTTATCGGCCACCGCTTTGAAGACGCCGCCATTGCTGCCGGCGGCAACCGCATAGATGCGGTCAGCGCCATTCGACAGTTGCAGGGTTGCCTGCGTCTGCGCCCGCACCGGATCCTGGAACGGATTGTCGCCACCGATCCATGAGGTGGGCAGCACGTTGATATCAGGACGGGCCGCCTTTGCGCCAAGCCCGAAGGAATCCGTGTAGCGATGCAGGAACGGGATATCGAGCGCGCCGATCACGCCGACCGTCTTGCTGGCCGAGGTCAATGCAGCTTCGGCTCCGGCCAGATAGGCGGCTTCCTGTTCGCGGAAGACCGCGCAATAGACGTTCTTCGGTGCATCCGGAATGCAGGTGTCGACGATGACGAAATTGGTGTCCGGGTATTCCGGCGCCAGATCGGCGATGATGTCGCCGAACTCGAAGCCCATGACCGCGACGATCGAAGCCTTCATGTCGATCGCGGCCTGGACATGCTGCCGGCGCGTGGACGGATCGGTGCCTTCGAAGATCTTGGCCTTGGCGCCTTGATCGGCGGCGGCCTTTTCGATGCCGGTCTTGCCGAGACCGAGGAACTTGTTCACACCGATGCGGCTTGGCGTGACCAGGACGAACGAATTGTCTTCAGCACGGACCGGAACGGAAGCCGCGGAAAGGGCAAGCATCGAGCCCAGGCAGAGATGCAGGAATTTGCTGGCAGTCGTCATTTTTGAACCCCACAGGCAAGCATGAATGTTGCAACGGAACGCACGGACATGCCGCGTAGTCCGCCAGGGAAATCGCCTCAATACGGCGTATCGCCGCCATCGGTGTTGATGGACTGGCCGCGAATGATCATGGCGTCGTCGCTGAGCAGGAACGAGATCGTCCTGGCCACTTCGACCGGATCGATGTGCCGGCGCAGTTGCGAACTGATGAGCTGTTCGAACACGTCGTCGGGGGCCTGTTTGACCAGATCGCCATAAGCGACGGCGACCTCGCGCAGCATGTCGGTCGCCATGCCGCCGGGGCAGATACAGTTCACATTGATGTCGTTGGGGGCGAGCACTTCCGACAGCACCCGCGTGAAATTGATCATCGCCGCCTTGCTGGCGCTGTAAGCGAGCGACTGGGTATGGCCCTTCTTGCCGGCCTCCGACGCGACGTTGACGATCGCACCCTTGATGTCCTTCGCGATCATCGCCTTGGCGACGAGGCGCGACGCTTCGAATGCGCCGAAGACGTTGATGGCGAAGACACGCTCCCAATCGGTCCAAGGCGTTTCAAGCGGATCGACGTGACGGACGATGGCTGCACAGTTCACAAGACCGTCGATGCCGCCAAGACGCTGCTCGGCCTGATCGATCGCGGCCCCGATCGAGGCGGCATTGCCGAGGTCGACCACGACAGCTGTGATGTTGCCACCGCCCTTGTTGAGATCGGCGATCGCTTCGTTCAGCGCCTGTTCGCGCACGTCGCCGATGACAACCGACGCGCCTTCCACTGCCAGCAATGCTGCCGCAGCCTTACCGGCACCACCTGCACCGCCAAGAACGAGATAGCGCTTGTTTGTATGCGAACGTGTCGGCACAACCTGGCGTACAGGCAGCGGGCGATGTTCGCCCCTGGTGGCAAAAGAGCCCATATCTCCTCCCCTTGGACCTCCAGACCGAGGCCTCTTATCCGTTTCCCGAAAGTGAAATTGCTCTACTGGGCGGCATCTGGCAAAGTCCACTTGTCGAGAAGTGGACCACGCATGAACAGGATTTCACCCGCGCGTATCAGCCGGCTCATCGGCGGTTGGCAAACGACCGAAGGCAAGGTCACCCAACAGCTCAGCCTGGCGATCGGTCGATTGATCACGGCAAGGGAACTGCCGGCCGGCGCCCTGATGCCGTCGGAACGGACGCTGGCAACCGCCCTTGCGGTCAGCCGCGGATCCGTCGTTGCAGCCTACGCGTCACTGCGTGATGCCGGCGTGCTCGACAGCCGCCATGGCAGCGGTCATCGCATTATTGCATCGGCGAATGCACCCGGTGTCGCGCACACGCGCCTGGCGGGCGAGATGCAGGCGCTGCCTGAAGACATCGACATGACCAGCGGCGCCCTACCGCCGTCTCCCATCCTGACCGAGGCACTGGCGGCGTTGCGCGGCGCCGATCTGGCAAGCGTGGCTTCCGGCCTCGGCTACGATGCATCTGGGTTGCCGGCACTGCGCTGGGCCGTCGCGCGCTATTACACGGACCTGGGTTTGCCCACCCATTCCGATAACATCCTCATCACCAGCGGCGCGCAACAGGCGGTGTGGCTGCTGGCCAACGCACTGGTCGATGCGTCGGACGCGGTGATCGTGGAAGATCCCGCCTATCGCGGCTCGCTGGAGGTCTTTCGCCGCCGCAACGCCCGGATCGTTCCAGTCGGCATCAGCGCTCATGGCCTGGACATGGACCAGCTTGAACGAGCTTTAAGGAACCGGCCGAAACTGCTTTACCTGTTCCCGGAAGTGCACAATCCAACGGGAAGGTCGCTCGACGATGCGAGCCGCCGCGATCTGGTCGACCTGCTCGATCGCTACCCAACTTTCCTCGTCGAGGATGGCGCACAGAACGAACTGTCGACGATCGCCGGGGCAACGCCGAGGCCGATCGCCGGCCAGGCAACGTCCGACCAGATCGCCACCATCGGCACGCTCACCAAACTGTTCTGGGGCGGCATCCGCATCGGCTGGATCCGCGCAAACCCGCCGATGATAAAACGGCTGGCAAGCTTCAAGGCGGTCAACGACCTCGGCTGCTCGATGTTCGACCAGCACCTTGCCGTCGGCCTGCTCGAAAACATCCAGGAGGCGCGGGCGTATCGGCACAAGGAGATCAGCAGCCATCTCAAGGCCGCCGAAGACCTCATTTCCGAACGGGCTCAAGGCCGTTGGCATTGGTCGCAACCCGCGGGCGGTACCGCCATGTGGATTCACATGCCCGGCGTCGACACGGTGTCGCTTTGCCAGGAGGCACAGCGACACCGCCTCCTGCTCTCTGCCGGGCCGGGCTATTCAGCGCAGGAAAATTTTGGCGACTTCATTCGCCTGCCCTTCGTGCGCCCGGCCGAGACGATGCAGTTCGCGATCGAAACGATTTCCGACCTGGCGCAGCGAAGGACCGCGGCCTAGCGAGGCGACCCTCCTACTGTTCTAGATTGACGTAGGATTCCGGGAAGAAGCGCGGCGTGCACAGGCAATAGAATTCCAGGTCGACCGAACCGGTATTTTCGATGCGCTGCGGAGCCTGCGCCGGTATGACCGCCTGATCGCCCACCATCAGCTTGCGCCTGACGCCGTTGACCTCGAGCATGCCTTCGCCTTGGCGAACAATGTAGCGCTCGATCACGCCGGTGAGGCTGTGCAGTTGTGTGGTCACGCCAACCTCGACGCGTGCGACGGCCAACGAGGCTTCCGGCGACGCTTCCGTGTTGTGCAATTCAGTGATGTAGCAGCGCTCGTCAGTCCAGAACTCGCCCTTGTCGTTGGCGACAACGATCTTGTGATCTTCAGCCAAGGTTTTTCCTCCTGGTTGTTGGCAGGCCGAAGGAACCGATCGGCTTCGCCGTCCGCAAGGTCCACTTTGCGGGAAGTGGTCCCACGTCTCTTCCCGGAGATTCCACGGCAGGGGATCAGTCAGTGCGAAGAACCCTGAATTGCCGGGGCTGCGAAGGAGCACGATCTGCGATCTGGACCGGCGCCCAAGCCCATTGCCAAACGCTGATGCCGGGCACGCGAGAGAAACGAATCTGCCCGCGAGTGCCTTCAATCGCGACGTGTTGCCAGGAGTCGGCAATGGATTCCCGGTCTACGCCTCGAGAACGAAATATCTCAGCGAGAACGGCGATCGTGTCGTAACCTTCGAAAGCGACGAAGGAAGGCGCTTCGCCCAATCGTTGACGAAGAGACGCCTCCGCACGTGTTCCAACCGAACTGAGACGCTCGGGCAAATAGCGCAGGAACGGTATCTCGGCACTATCCCGCTCCAGCAATCTCACAAATTCGGGAAATTCCGGCTGTCCGGCCGGTGCGCCGATCATGATCTCAGCGAGACGCCGATCATTGCGGACCGCTTTGACGATGGAGCCCACCGGTTCTGGAATGCCGGCCAAAAGAAGCAGCGCAGTCGCGCGATTGTCGGCGAGTTCATCGCACAGCGATTCAGGGGTAAGCGAGCGCATTTCGAGCTCGATGACGGTGCCGCCTCCGCGTGTGATGTGGTCGCGCAGAATGCTGGTTCCCGCTGCCCAATAGACGCTCTGGTCGACAGCGGCGGCAATGCGCCTGTGGCCTGCACCAAGAAGAAAGTCGGCGTAGATCCGCCAGCCCTGGGACTGCGCCGGCGCGAGACGTGCCACCCATTTCGTAGGCTGTTCTGTGAGCGCGTCGAGCACCGCTGACGAGCAGAGGAACGGCAGGCCGAGAGCACCAGCCCCGGCAGCGGCAGCACGAGCGACGACGCTGTGATATTCGCCGGTCAAAGCGACCACACCGAGGGCAGCCAACTCGTCTACGGCTGCCGTAGCTTTCTCAGGATCCGCCGCAGTATCTCGGACCACCAATTCAAGGGGTCTTCCCGCAATTCCGCCGGCTTCATTGATTTCATCGGCGGCCAGTTGAAGTCCGGCGAGCAGATGGCGGCCGGCGTCGACCCAGCCCGGCCGGCTCAATGGGGTCAAAGCGCCGATCAGGATAGGCGATGTGTCGGCTGGCTCTGCGGAACTAGAGAATAGCGGCTTTCTCATGCAGTGGCGTGTTACGGATGTAAAATCGGTTCCGACAGAGACGGTGGAATACGATTTCGACAATCTGTACTGGCACGAGGATCGGTACAGTACTTTTGGGTCCTGCGACTCTCGGCCGCGAAATGCCGCCGAGGGTCTTACGCCCTGGATGCGCTGAAGCCATCGGTCGTATCCAGCGTATGCTTCAGCTTTTCCTGCAAGACCGATCGGGCCTGCCACCAGTCCCGACTTTTTACGGGCACCCGGGCAGTCATTGTCACATTGGCGTCGTTGAGTGCTTCAACCAGAATCTCAGGGCTCGTATTAGGGAGCGAGAATTCTGTACTGAGCATCGGCGAAACTGTTGACCTCACAACGCCAAGATCAGCGTCTCGTGGGACATTGAATGTCATCTCGACCACCCGCGAAGGTTCGCGTGTGTAATTGAGGATCTTGGCATTCGACAGCTTGGAGTTCGGTGCAAAGATGTAGACGCCTTCCCTCGTCTTCAACTGCGATGAGAACAGGCCAACTTCGATAACCGTACCCGCAATGCCATCGGCATCGATGTAGTCGCCGGTGTTGAAGGGGCGTAGGAAGACCAACATGATGCCGGCGGCGATGTTCGACAACGTACCTTGCAGAGCCAAGGCGACCGCCAATCCCGCAGCACCAAGCACGGCCAGAATCGAAGCCGTTTGAACACCAAACTGACCAAGCACCACGATAATCGTCACCGCCATGATAGCATATCGGATCGATTGTCCGACGATTGGCACGAGCGTCAGGTCGCTATGCGCGCTCCTGGACAACAGCGACATTGTATAGCCCGATACAAGTCTGGCTATGAACCATCCTGCGGCAAGCACGACAATCGCGACAACAAGCGACCAGAGATGGGCAATGAGCCAGGCTGCCGAGATACCAAAAATCAGATCATCGCTCACGAAATCCTCCTCGGGATTCTTCTCCTCTCTCGAAAGAGATAAAATCCGGGATGGTTGCATCCATTCCGTAACGACTGGTTGTGTCTTCGCGCAGTGAAACGCTCTGAAGAAAGCTAGATCGACAACTCGATCCATGCCGGAGCATGGTCGCTGGCCCTTTCCCATCCGCGAACCTCACGATCAACGCCGGCGGCAGTCAGCTGACCGGCAATGGCGGGGCTTAGCAGGAGGTGATCCAGCCTGAGGCCGGCGTTGCGGCCCCAGGCATTACGCAAATAGTCCCAGAATGTGTAGATTTGCGCGTCGGGGTGCAGGGCACGCATGGCATCTGTCCAGCCTTGGCCGACGAGTTCCTGGAATGCCAACCGCACTTCGGGGCGGAACAAGGCATCGTCCTGCCAGCGCTCGGGCTTGTAGACGTCGCGCTCCGTGGGAATGATGTTGTAATCGCCGGCCAGAACGATTGGGATGTCATGCGCAAGACGCTCGGCGGCGTGCGTCTTCAACCTGTCGAACCATTTCAGCTTGTAGTCGAACTTCGGCCCTGGCGACGGGTTGCCGTTCGGTGCGTAGAGGGAGGCGATAAGGATGCCGCCGACGGCAGCTTCGATGTAGCGACTGTGCGTGTCGCTTTCGTCACCCGGCAGTCCTCGCCCCGTTTCGATCGGATCGGTGCCGCGCGCCAGGATCGCGACGCCGTTCCAGCTTTTCTGCCCGTGCCATACGGCGCCGTAACCGGCAGCCCGCAGTGCCGTGATCGGGAAGCGTTCGTCCGGCGCTTTCAACTCCTGCAGGCAGACCACATCAGGTTTGGCCTGCACCAGCCAGTCGAGCAGTACGGAGAGCCTGCCGTTGATGCCATTGACGTTGAACGTCGCGATCTTCATCGCTTAGCGCTTGAGCGTTTCAGTCCAGGCCGAAACCCTTCCGGCCATCGTCTTGAGATGATCCGCGGCTGAGAACCCCGAAACACTCTTGCGGGGCTTCAGGTCGTGGTCGCCATCTTCCAACCAGAAGACCTCGATCGCATTCGACAGCGTGTAGGACGGTACCTCTTGGTGCGTACCGAACTCGTCGCGCGTGCCCTGCACGATCAGCGTCGGCGTTTTCAGGTCGGCAAGGTGTTTGGTGCGTAATTGCTGCGGTTTTGCCGGCGGATGGAACGGATAGCCAAGACAGAGCAGGCCAGCGATCTTGCCGGAGGCGAAAAGCTCGTCCGCCACCATAGAGGCGATGCGGCCACCCATGGACTTGCCGCCAATGACGAGAGGTCCCTTAGCTTCGAGTTTCGCGATGGCAGCGACATATTCGGGGTTGAGCGTTTCAGCGCGTGGCGGCGGCTTGCGACTGCCTTCGGTACGCCGGCTCGCCATATAGGAAAATTCGAAGCGTGCGACACGAAAGCCGGCTTCAGCAAGCGCCTTTGCAGCAGCGCTCATGGAGGCGGAGTCCATCGGTGCTCCTGCCCCGTGTGCGAGCAAGATAGTACAGCCGGCATCTTCCGGACCGTCGAAGAGGAAGGACATGCTCAACTCGCTGTTCTTTTTGCCAGGTCAATCAGGCGGATGCCATTGCTGGCGGTACGGGCCCATTGCGATGTGGAGTCGAGTTCGAGATAACGCGACCACCATTTGCGCGCACCGGTAAGATCGCCCGCTTCATAATCGAGATTGGCGAGATTGAAGACAGCGTCGGCATAGGCACCGTCGATGGCGATGGCAGCCAACAGATGGCGGCGCGCGGTGTCCTTCTTGCCTTCGCCGGCAAGCAGGCCGGACAGGTTGAACCAGGCTTCGACGAAACGCGGATCGCGCTTCAGTACTTCGAGATAGGATTGTTCGGCTTCCTTGGTACGGCCGGCGGCAAGCAGGCAATTGCCGCGGTTGAAGAAGGTGACGGGATCGCTCGGGTCGATGGCTATACAGCGCCGGTAGAGATCGGCGGCATCGCCATGCCTGCCCTCTTCCTCAGCCTCTTCGGCGAGTGCAAACAGCTCTTCGAGATCTTCCGGTTCGGCGCGTTCAAGCGGCAGCAGCGCCTGACCGTCGAGTTCGCTGACGCCATCGTCGGAGCGCGCATAGATGGCGTTGTCTCGGTCGGCATGCAGCGAAAGCGCAGTAAGCGAGGCGATCGAGCCGGAGCGTCGTACCGACCGTGCGATCGTGCCCCAACTGGCCCCTGATGCGATCAGTCCGGCATATTTCTTGGCCAGGATCAGGTCGCGGAACGAAAAGGGTTCGGTATCGTGTTCGAAGGCATCAAACAGCGCGAGCAGGTCGAAATCCTCTGGAGCCAACTTGGACTGATCGAGGATCGACTGGCGGCTCAGCGTCGCGCCAGTCGGTGCTTCGATGAGGCCAAGCAACCTGAGAAATCCGTTTTCGCTTAATGGCTGGCGGCCTTTGGTTATTTCGTCACGGTAACGAGCCGCGATACGGCAGACATCGGTGCGGTCGAGCAGCTTGCGGCCGAAAATCACATGCGTGGTGCGCCGGGTGACGCCGCGCTGCAGTTCTCCATTCTGGACGCCGACCTCGCGCGCGGCCAGGCGGCGCGGAAAGGCCGCAAGGCCGCCGATGAGACCGAATGTCCTGCCTCTGACCGAGGTCACTTCTTACTCTTCGCACCGGCTCTGGCGCCGCCGCTCGCGGCGACTTTGGCGGGTTTCTCCTCAGCCGCGGATGTCTTGGTCTTGCTCTTAGCCGGCGGCTTGGACTGGCCGAGGCTGGCTTTCAGTGCATCCATCAGGTTGACGACATTGCCGCGTTCTGGTGCGGCCGCGACGATTGGCTTGTGACCCTTCAGCTTCTCCTTGATCATGTTCATCAGGGCAGCCTCGTAGCGGTCCTCGTAATTCTTCGGGTCGAACTTGGTCAGCTTCTGCTGGATCAGGGCTTCGGCTAGCTGCAGCATCTCGCGGTCGGGTTTGCCCTGTGGGATGTTATCGAAATATTCGGCGGTGCCGCGAACCTCATGCGGATTGCGTAGCGTACAGACGAACATGCCTTTCTCACGCGCGCCGATCGTGACGACACGTTCCCGGCTGGACAGCACAAGGCGCGCCACCGCCAGCTTGCCGGACTTGCGCATGGCTTCGCGCAGGACGACGAAGGTCTCCTCCGCCATCGCCCCGTCAGGCGCTAGATAATACGGCGTGTCCTGATAGATGACGTCGACATCCTTCTCATCGACGAACGCTTCGATGTTCATCGTATGGTTGGATTCGATGCGCACGCTCTCGAGGTCCGCATCGTCGATGATGACGTATTGCTTGTCCTCGTATTCGTAGCCTTTGACCAGATCGGCACGGTCGACCAGACCGAGTTCCGGGTCGACAGGCTTCATATTGATGCGGTTGTGCGTCTTCTTGTGCAATTGATTGAAGGAGATCCGCTCCTTCGTGCTCGTCGCTGGATAGAGCCGCACGGGGCAACTCACCAGACTGAGTTTCAGATAGCCTTTCCAACTTGCCCTTGGTGCCAATTCCGCCTCCTACGCGACGACACAACGCTACTTCTTCGCCTTCGCAGGCGCCGGCAGTTCCCGGGCAAAATCATCCATATCCGCCCAAGGATCACCGGATGCGGCCAACAGGCCTGGGAGCGAAGAATAATTCAAATCCTCGGCAGCGTCGATGGATTCCAGATCGTTCCACTCCAGCGGGGTCGAAGCCGGCATATGCGGACGCCTGCGCAGCGTGTAGGGCGCGGCCGCCGTATGGCTGCGGGCATTGCGATGAAAGTCGATGAAAATGCGCTTGCGGCGGTTCTCCGCCCCCATGGTGGTGGTGAAGGTTTCCGGCGCAGTTGCTGCGATGCGGGTGGAGATTTCGCTGCAGGCTTGGTGGAACTGCCGCCAACCTATTTTCTTTTTCACCGGCACCACGACATGGATGCCCTTACCGCCCGATGTCTTCACGAACGGCACCAGGCCGAAGTTTTCCAGCTCGCCACGAACGTGGATGGCAGCCTCGACCACTTCGCGCCAGCCGATGCCCTCGCCGGGGTCAAGGTCGAAGACGGCGCGATCCGGCTTGTCGATGCTCTGCCGGTGCGAACCCCAGATATGGAATTCGACGACACCAAACTGCGCGAGTGCAAGATAGGCTTTAGCGTCTTCAACCGCGATGTAGCTCCTGGCTTCGCCATCGGAATTTTGTGTCTCAAACGACACCATCGTCGCGGGCATGCCGGTAAAGGCATGTCGTTGGAAAAAACAGTCCTCCGGCTTGACTGTCGGGCAGCGCACCAGTGACACCGGCCGGCCGAGGATATGCGGCAGCATGAAATCACCGACGGCGGCATAATAGACGGCAATGTCGAGCTTGGTCGGCCCGGTCTTGCCGAAGATGCGGCGCGTTGGGTTGGTGACAAAAATCCCAGCCAGATCGGCATCGGAAATCAGGCGCTTGCGCGGCGCTGCCGCACGTGCCGAAAGCTCGGCTTCGCGCAGCCCCTTGAACACGGCATGGCGCAGCGCATTGTCGCCGGTACGATTGGCATAGTGGACATGCGCCATCAGCACCGGCCGGACGGGAATGACTTCGCGGGGCATCCCCTCCAACTTGACCGCGTCGGCCTGCAGGGTCTGCAGCCTGGCCAGCAGCATCGGCAGCGTCTCGGCATCGAAGCCGGAACCGCATTTGCCGCGATATTCCAGTTCGCCGTCGACCCATTCGGCGAGCGCCAGCGCCGCCAGGCCTTCGGCTGCTTCCGAGACGGTGTAGCCGGCGATGACGAAATCGCCGACCGCACGCGCCTTCACCTTCGCCCACGCCGTGGAGCGGCCGGGAGAATAAACCGAGGCTGCCTGTTTCGAAACGATCCCTTCCAGTCCCATTTCCGAAGCCTGCTCGTAGAGCGCGGCGCCATCGGCACTGACATGATCGCTGAGCTGCAGAGCGCTCTTCGCGGTGACGCCACCGAGCAATTGACCGAGCAGTTCCTTACGCTTTTCCAATGCGACCTTGGTCAGATCCCACCCGTCGATATAGAGCAGGTCGAAGGCGTAGAAGGTGAGCTTGTGGGTCTCGCCGGCGGCTAGCGCGTCTTGAAGAGCCGCAAATCGGCTGATGCCCTTGTCGTCGGTAACGACGATCTCGCCATCGATGATGGCGCTTTCGCAAGCAAGGCTCTCGAAGGCCATCTTCAAACGTCCGTAGCGCTTCGACCAGTCTAGACCACTGCGGGTGATGAAGGTGACGACACCCTCGTTGACATGCGCCGCAGTGCGGTAGCCGTCGAACTTTATCTCATGCAGCCAGCCTTTACCCGCAGGCGGGCTTGGCACGGCCGTTGCCAGTTGTGGTTCGAGGCGAGCGGGCATCGCCTCTCGGACGGCACCGGGAACCTTTGCCGGCTTCGGTGCGATTGCCCTGCCCGACTTCGGTTTGGCAACCAACTCCTCGATGCGTCGTCCCGATTTCACGCTTTCCGGGCGCTTGGCGAGGATGTCCAACTCGATGTCGGCCGACTGATCGCGCTCCTTGAACAGCAACCAGTTGACTTTGTCTTCATCCTCTTTCGCCTTCATCCTCGTCAGCATCCAACCTCCCTTCAGCTTCTCGCCGAACAGCCGGAATTTGAAGGCACCCTTCTTGAGTGAAGTCTCGACATCCTCCATCGGAGCCCAGATGCCGGTGTCCCAGACGATCATCGGACCACCGCCATATTCGCCTTCTGGAATGACGCCTTCGAAATCGATATAGTCGAGCGGATGGTCCTCGGTCTGGACGGCGAGGCGCTTGTCCGCCGGATTGAGTGATGGCCCCCGTGGCACCGCCCAGCTCTTCAGCACGCCGTCGATCTCCAGGCGGAGATCATAATGATCGGCGGTGGCGTGATGCTTGTGCACGACGAAGCGGTTGCTATCGTCGCCGGCCAGTGAGCCGGAAGGTTCCGGCGTCTTCGCAAAGTTGCGTTTCGAACGATAAGGCTGGAGTTTGGAAGAATCCGCCATGGAAGCGCTTATTCGCCCGCTTCCTCACGCAGGGGTTCCAGGCCAAGTTCGGCGGGACGATAGCCTTTGTGAAGCTGATCGAGCGTGCGCTGTCCTACGATATAGGCTTCATTGGCGACGATGACGCGATAGGTAGGCTCCTCGCCGGCCTTGAAGCGCCGGGAGCTGACAAAGATCTTGTGGCGGTTGAGCGCATCGGCGACAGCCTGGCGCTTTTTCACCTGGCGAGACGTGGGCGTGCTCATAGGCCTGCTCCGCTGCTTGCGGCTATGACTATCTTCGATTGTAGCACTGCGATCAACCGGGGTCGGGTTTCATCGTTTATAGTTAGCCCTTGCGCTAAGTGATTTCTTTCGTTAGTTAGCCATAAGGATAACTAATTACCTAAGCGGACGCGTAATCACGCGCGATCACATAGAGGGTCTCGCTATGAAGCTTGTCTTGATGGAATTCTTGTCGCTCGACGGCGTATGCCAAGGACCGGGTGCGCCCGATGAGGATACGAGCGATGGCTTCGCGCGAGGCGGCTGGTTTGTCCCCTACCTCGAGCAGACCTTCATGCAGACCGTCTCTGCCTGGGTCGGACAGGCCGATGCATTCCTGTTCGGACGCCGGACCTATGAGAGTTTCGCTCGCGATTGGCCGAAGATGGACGACCCAAACGATCCAATTGCCAGCAAAATGAATGGTCTGCCGAAATATGTTGCATCACACTCCATGAAAGACGCCTCGTGGGCTCCTACGACCATCCTTTCGGGAGACATCGCAGCTCGCGTCGCTGATTTGAAGGAGACGCCGGGGCGGGAACTTCAGATTCATGGCAGCGGACGGCTTGCTCATTCGCTGCTGGAGGCGGGCTTGATCGACGAGCTTCGGCTTGTGGTTGCGCCTGTCGTTCTGGGAAAAGGCCGTAAACTGTTCCGGGACGGCGCCATGCCCGCCGGCTTCAAGCTGGTAAGCGTTGACGCGACACCCGGCGGCTTGGCGGTGCATGTCTATGAGAGTGCCGAAGCTCCCGTATTCGATACCTACGACGCGGCGGCGGCGTGGCGTTAACCTGTCGAATTGGTCTGTACATTTGATCATTCTGCAGGATGATTGTTTGCAAGGGACCTTTCTGATTAAGATGGTCAGCCTTCGCGAAGATGGCACTCCGACCGCCGGCATCTATTCCGACGTGCACCCCGCTGGAGCCGGCGGTCGGCTCGCTTTGCCAAGGTAAGCAATAGCTAAAAAGTACAGTGTCGCCTTCCTGCCGAAAGGGTATGTTCGCCGCTGCTTCATCGCTCGGGGTGCACATCGACGGGAAGCAGCCCGCCTGCCGGCTCTTGAGCCTACAAAAGTGGCAGGCGGGCACCAGCCGCTTTCACGAGGCAGGCCGTTATGCAATTCCGTGAATTGCCTTGACGCTGTGGAAAGAACAACGCGCCCTATTTCTATTTCACTTCAACGGCCAGACCAGCATCAGCATCGGGACAGCCACCGCAATCACCAAAATGGAAAGCGGCAGCCCAAGCCGCGGATAATCGGTGAACCGATAGCCCCCCGGCCCCATTACAAGTGTGTTGCATTGGTGACCGATCGGGGTCAGGAAATCGCAACCTGCACCGATGGCGACAGCCATCAGGAAGGCTTCCGGATGATAGCCGAGCGTTGATGCGAAGCCTGCAGCAACCGGCGCCACGACGAGCACCGTTGCCGCATTGTTGAGAAATGGCGTCACCGCCATGGCGACGACGAGAATAAGTGCCAGTGCTCCGGCCGGTGGCAATTTCGAGCCCAGTTCGGCAAGCCACATTGCGATCACATCGGTCGCGCCGCTGCGGCGCAGGGAGTCTGAAACTGGGATGAGCGCGGCGAGCATGACCAATATCGGCCCGTCGATGGCATTGTATATGTCACGTATCGGCACCACGCGAAAAAGCACCATGGCGACCGCCGCCGTGAAGAAGGCCACGGGTATGGGGACGAACCCTGACGTCGTCGCGATCATCGCGGCCGCCAGGATCAGGATCGGAATGCTACCGCCGCGCACGCTGCCGAGCAGGATCGGCCGCTCCGCGAGCGGCAGCGCGCCAAGTTCGCGCAAGATATCCGGCAGCCGTGTCCGCTTACCCTGCAGCAGCAACACATCACCCAACCGCAGGGGCAGCGCCCCCAATCGCTCGCTGATGCGCTCGCCTTTGCGGCTGACGGCCAGGAGATTGATCTCGTAGCGGTCATAGAGCGCCAGTCGCTGTGCCGACCAGCCGATCAAAGGCGAACTTTCCCCCAGAACCGCTTCGACCGTCATGTAAGCTTCGCCGCTACCCTCATCGGGGGCCTGGCGACCGTCAGTCAGGTCCAATTTGGCCTGAGCGACGACTCGGTCGAGCGCTTCCGGTGAGCCTTCGAGCAGAACGATATCGCCTTCGCGCAGCTTTGCGTCCGGCAAAGGCGCGATGTGAAACGTGCGCGAGCGCAGGATCGACGTAACCACCACTTCGCCGCCGGCAAAATTCATCAGCTCGGCGACTGTTTTGCCGTTTACAGTTGAATTGGACACGACCAATGCTTCGGTAACGTAGTTGTTGACGTCCAGCGCATCCTGGACGGATCCGGTTTCGCGAACCCGGGCCGGAACGAGCCAGTAAAACAGCGACAAAAAGACGATTCCGGCGGCAGCCAGAGCGGCCCCAACCGGTGTGAAATCGAACATAGTGAATGAACTGCCGGTAATTTCCTCGCGAATGCGCGAAACCACGACATTCGGCGAGGTGCCGATCTGCGTCATCAGCCCGCCGAGCAATGAACCGAAAGCCATCGGCATCAGAAAGACAGACGGCGAACTGTTGGACTTTCGGGCAAACTGAAAGGCGATGGGGATCATGATTGCCAGCGCGCCGATGTTCTTGACGAAGGCCGACAGGACGGTGACGACGGCGACCAGCAGCACCAGTTGCGCCGGAATGCTGGTCACATTGGGTGCAAAGCGCTGGATTGCGAATTCCATGACGCCGGAGCGCGCAACGCCGGCGCTGACCAGCAATGCGCTCCCTACGATGATGACGATGTCGTCGCTGAAGCCTGAAAAGGCTCGGTCGTAAGGGACAACACCGACCGCGAGCGCAGCGATCAACGCGATGCAAGCGACGAGATCGTAACGCAGCCGTCCCCAGATGAAGGCCACCATCATCAAGATGATAACGGCAATGGAGAGAAGTTGATTGATCGCCATGGAGAGGACGTTCCTTCTCCGGGCTCGTTTGTCAACGTTCTTGAAGGTCTGATCGTTGGCGGTGCCCGCTCATCCACGAGCAAGTCGATCAAGCGACCCTTGCGACGCCCTCGTAAACCATCGCGTCAAGATCTGTGATCAGCAGATGGCCGGGTGAAGCGGTGATGGCGATCGCCAGCTCCGCGTGGACGAGAGCCTCCTGGGCAGTGACGCTGCTCGCCCAGAATACGGGGACCTCGTCCTTGCCGATTTCAGCTGCATCTCCCCAATCGGGGGCGTTGAGATCGTTGATTCCGAGAATGGAAGGATCCCCGACATGGAAGGGTGAGCCGTGCGCATTGGGAAAACGCGCGGTAATCGCTCTGACCTTGTCGACATCGCAGGCCCGGATCGAACGCATCGCAACGACCAGGTGGCCGCTAAACGGGCCGACAGCACGACTTCTGATTCTGGTCCGATATTTCGGCACGGTTTCGTTAGCGCGGCGGTGGAGCAGCTCGACCCCCTTCTCCATCAGAGCAGCCTCGAAACTCAGCGAACTTCCAAGTGCAAAAGCGGAAAAATCCTGCCGCCAGAGATCAACGATGTGGGAAGTGCGATGCACGAACTCGCCGTAGCAGTAGATACTGTATTGGGGTGCATCCGTGCGGATGTCGACATTGCCTAGGGCCGGAACAAAGGGGCTGCCCGCGCGGCCGACTCCGACCAGTGGGCATGCTTTGGGATTGGCGAGACAAAATTTGTGAAAATCAGCAGCGAAACGCCGCGGCACGACAACCACATTCGCTTGCAATTTTCCGCGTGCCAGACCGCCCGTTGCGCCCTTGTAGGCCCCAGCCCTGACTAGGCGGCGTAACCGGTCGGGTTCGACCAGTCGTAGATCCTCGACGATTGAACCGGTCTGACGCCCCATGTTTCCAGGTAGTCCACATTGCTTAGACTCTTCAGGAAGCGCTAAAATCGAAGCCAGTGGCACCGCTTGTCAAATCACCAGAATTTTCTCCTGACAATAAATTGTATTTATTAGCCAGCATGCGATTGCCGTTACTGGCACCCTGCACAGCTGAGCAATTTGATCTGTCTTATAGCTTCGTGCAGAAAACCGAGATCGCGTCTCATGTATGACAGAAGAAATGCGGCGTAGAGAACAAAGACGAAGCTGAAGACCAGCGTCTTCACGATCAGCGACAGGCTGAAGACATTGAAGTGTGGAGAAGCGCGCGCCAGAAAAGCGAGAACGATGTCGGACAACAGCATGCTGACAATCAGCGGAAACACCAGTGTCAGCGCCATTTTCAGCAATTGGTTCAACATTTCCAGGAAAACTCCGGCGGCTTCCTTGCTGAATACCGGCATCAACTGTTCGACCGGCCAGAGACCGTAGCTGTCGTAGACAGCGTTCAACGACAGCTCCAGCCCACCGGCTGCGAGATAGATTGCGATCATGACGATGGCGAGCAGCGTGCCGGTGGCGCTGGTCTCATGCGTCATCATCGGGTCGATGAGGCTTCCCATGCTCGAACCGCGCTGAAGGTCGAGGATATCGCCCGCTGCTTCGGCAGCCCAGAACGGCACGCCCATCGCCAATCCCAGCGCAATACCGACCAGAAGTTCTTTGAGGATATAGACAACGATCATCGCACCGGTGATCTGTAGCCCTGCCAGCGTTTGCATGAGCATCGGCAGGATCGGAACCGCCAGCGCCAACGCAACCCCGTTGCGCAACAGTCCGGACAGCGGCACACGTGAGAAGAGCGGCATCATCAGCATGAAGCCACCCAGGCGCGCCAACACGAAGGCTCCTGCCAGAAGGTAGAGCTGCAGGTCCTTGAGCGATGCGAAAAGTGGCTCGACCGGCATCGGGCGCCTCAGCGGGTCGCTGACGGAAATTCGTCAAACACCGCAGAGGCTTGTTCGGCGATCTGCTGGGCAATCAGCGGGCCGACAATGATGATAACCACGAGGATCACCACCAGCTTGATCGTCTGAGGTAGCGACTGATCCTGGATTTGCGTCAGCGCCTGGGCAAGTCCAACCAGCAGTCCGACAGCCAGCGCCGCGATGATTGCCGGGCTGGATGCAAGCAGGATCGTAATCAGTGCATTTTGGACTTTTGCGAGGATGAAATCGCTGTTCACGCTTCACCGCCTCTTCAGCTGTAACTGAGGATGAGGCCGTGCATCAGCCGCGACCAGCCGTCTATGGCAACGAAAAGCAATAATTTCAGCGGAATCGAGATCAATACCGGCGAAACCATGATCATGCCGAGCGTCATCAGGACGTTGGCAACGACGATGTCGATGATGAGGAACGGAATGTAGAGCAGGAAGCCGATCTCGAATGCACGGGTGAGTTCGGAGGCGACAAAGGCAGGAACCAGGATGGAAAGGTCATCGTCCTTGAGGTTTTGGCGTGCCTGCTCAGGCCATAGGCGCGTGGTGCCATCGAGAAAGAACTGGCGTTCGCGCGGGTGGGTGAATTTGATCAGATGTTGCTGAAGCGGCTGCTTCATCAATTGCGCGGCTCTTGCGAGGTCGTCAGTTGTCTGGAACTGGACCTGTCCCTCCTGCAGCCTCGTGCCCATTTCGCTTATCAACGGCGTGGTGACATAGACTGTCAGAACAAGCGCGATGCCGTAGAGCACGAGGTTCGGCGGCATCTGCTGCACGCCAAGCGCGTTGCGTATGAGAAACAGCACAACCGAGATCTTCAGGAAACCTGTCATGGTCACCACGGCAAGCGGCAGCAGGCCGACAAAGCCGACAGCCACCAAAATGCCGAGGAGATTTGGGGAGGCTTCAAGCATTGTCGAACATGCGGATAACCCGCACGCCAAGACTTTCACCGATCCTGACCATTTCGCCCTGCCCTACTCGCTTGCCATTGGCGAGGATGTCCACGCCCTGCCCTGTTGCATCCAACTGCACGACAGCCCCAGCGGTCAGCTGCCGGACGTCGCCAAGGGGCATCGTTTTGCGTCCAACCTCGAAAGCCAGCGCGATCGGAAGGTCCTCAAGCGTCGCGTCATCAAGCGTCTGGCCTGTGGCCCCGGTTTCTTGCCCCATCATCCACTCCCATTTTGATCCGGCAATTGCGACTGGCACGGCAAGAAGCTGAGGGCCTGCCGCGGTCATGCCGGCAGGGGCAACCAGCTTGTCGCCGATGATCAGAACAGTTGCCGCTTGCTCGGCAAACAATACGACGTCTCCTGATTGCAGCCCCTTCGCCTCGCCCAGATTGATCGTGAGGACGTCGCGCCAAAGGCGAACGGGCAAAGGGAGTGTGGCCGGCAGCGGAGGTTGGCCGGAAACCGCTTCGTCGAGCAATGCACCGAGCCTTGCAAGCAGCGCGCCGTCGCTCAACGACAACGCGCAGTCCATTGCGTGTCCGTCAACGGATAGGACTAAGTTGAAGGGTGACATACCGGCCGGAGGCGTCTGTTCCTCGATGGTCACGAGTTCCATCGGCGCCTGCAATTTTGACTCGATCCAGTCCAATTCGTCGGCCAGAGCAGCCTCCAGCAAGAGGGCTGCGTGCGGAGGCAAAAGGTTCTCCAGTCTCGCCGTCGGCTCCACCGTCGCCAGTACCTGCCCGACCAGAGATAGCGGCACATGGAGTTCGGCGGTATCGTCTCCAACCCTTGCGCGAAGCACGCATGACGGCTGGTCGTCCATCTGCGCCCTCGGCCATGCCGCGGCGATCTTGGCCGGCTGCCCCGCGATCTCGATATCGGCTGCCGGTCGGTTTTTGTAAAAGGCGTTCAAAGCTGCCGCCTGATCCGGCGATAGTGCTTCCAGTTTCACGACGTCAGCGGCCGAATCGCCGTTGAGACTTCGCTTGGCAGGCTTGCGCTGTGTTTTGACCTTCGCCGACGTCAGGGATCGAGACATCGAACTGTCACCTGCACGTTCATCGAAAGTCATTGCTTGAGCGCGACGGCTGTATTTGGACGCGCCTCGTCGTCGAGGAGTTCAGCCGCGGCGGCGCGGCGGGGAGCCGTTCGCTTTTCGAGCTGATCAGATAGCGTCTCCAGCTTCATGAGGGCCTTCCTGCTTTGCAGGTGATGTTGTTGAGCGACGGCCAACCCTGCTTCGCGCTGCTTTTGCACAAGGACTGCCGCCTCGCTTTGGGCCCTGATCTGCCCGGTTTTCGCTGATGATGCCTCGTATCGGCTCTGCGCCATATGGAGCTCGGAGGCCTTTACGACGCGGTCGACGAGGCCAGCGACTGCCGCGTCCTGCTCCTCGATGGCCCGTTGCATATGCTCCGTAAGCAGTTGTGATGCCATTTCGACATCTTGCCTGGCCGCTTGGACGCTGGCCTGATGTGCTGCAACGATCCCGCGTGCGTGGTCCTCCCGGCGTTGTCGCAGCTTTTGCAATTGGGTCATCATCTCATTTTTTTTCACCGGCGATCTCCCTCATGCGCTGGCGCGTTCCCTCCAGATTTTCACTTGTGACCGAAGCCTGCTGCAGGAAGGAATTTATGGCGTCGATCTTGGTCATGGCTTCATCAGCCAGCGGATCGCTGCCGGCCTTGTATTCGCCGACCCGAACGAGCAATTCGATGTCTGCATAACGGGCCATCAGTTGCCGCAGACGTGCTGCGTCTGCTCGATGTTGGCTGGGGGCTACGGTCTCCATGAGCCGGCTGCGACTGCGTAGCACATCGATTGCCGGAAAATGGTTGCGCTGCGCGAGCTCGCTGGACAGGAAGATGTGCCCGTCGAGCAAGGCTTGCACCTCCTCGGCGACAGGGTCGAATGTTCCATCGCCCTCCAGCAGAACGCTGTAGAGACCGGTAATGGAACCGCTTGCGCCTGGGCCAGAGCGCTCAAGCAGGCGCGGCAGCGCTGCAAAGAGTGATGAGGGAAACCCGCGTCGCGTCGGTGGCTCGCCCGAGGCCAAGCCGATCTCGCGCTGCGCTCGGGCAAAACGGGTGATGTTGTCCATCGCCAGCAGCACATGCTTGCCCTGGTCACGGAAATATTCGGCGATCGTCGTGGCAACATAGGCGGCCTTGACCCGCTCGATGGCCGGTCGGTCGGAGGTCGCCACCACGACAACCGCACGCGCCAACCCTTCCGTTCCGAGTTGCCGTTCCACGAATTCGCGAACTTCGCGTCCGCGCTCGCCCACAAGGGCGACGACAGCGACATCGGCATCGGTAGCCGTGACGATGTTGGACAACAGGATAGACTTGCCGACACCGGGCTCGCCAAAAATACCGATCCGCTGCCCTCTGGCGCAAGTCAGCAAACCGTCGATGGCCCGAATACCAAGCTGAATGGGTTCGGAGATCAGGCGGCGCTGAAGCGGCGATGGCGGATAAGCATGAACCGGGTACGCGCCATCCAGTGTCAGTGTCTTACCATCGAGTGGTTCACCGAGCGCGTTGATGACTCTTCCCAGCAGACCGGGTCCCACCGGTACCTGCTGATCCTTCTTGGTGGGAATTACCTCCGTCAGGCTCGACAGCCCGGTCAGATCGCCAAGCGGCACGAGGACGGCAGTCTCTTCCAGCAGGCCGACCACCTCCGCCTTCATGGTCCGGCCGGTTCTCCTGTCGACCAATTCGCAGATTTCGCCGATCCTGGCGTCCTCGACCGCGGCATGGATGACGGTACCCAAAACACGCCGCACGCGCCCCTTTTTCGGACGGCTCGCATCCTCGCTCAGCCCGGAACGCAAACCGGGCATGATCGAAGCCAGGCGGTCTTCGACGGCGGTACGATCCCCTGTCACGAGCCCCCCTGTGACTTGGAGGCTATCGCTGCGGTGATTGCTACAAGCTGCGCTTCTATCCCAGCATCGATTACAGCCATATCCGTGGAAAGAATGCAGGCCTCGAGCGCCAGCGTGTCGTCGGCATCGATTTCCACCGACATGCCGAGATCGCTGTCCTGCAGGGCAAGGTTAAGCTCGTCTCGGAGCCGGCTGATATTCTGCGGATGCACCCGAAACTTCAGATATTTCGCGCGCCGAACTTCGGAGATCGCCTGCCTTGCTGCACTGGCAACCAGCGTGCCGACATCGAATTGACCAAGCACACGACGTACGACATCGAGCGCAAGGCCGGCAACTTCGCCCTCGAGGCCTGCTAGGTAGCGATCAACCCTGGCAGATGTGTCGGCGATCAGTCGCGCGGCTTCTATCTCCCCTTGCGCCTTGCCGTCTTTGTAGCCCTGCGCGTATTCGACAGCATAAGCGCGCTTGGCTGCATCGTTCAGCTTCTGCGCTTCCGCCTTGGCCTGCCCAAGAAACGCATGCCCTTCCTGCCATGCCTTGACTTCGTCAGCGCGCAATATGCGCGCACGTGGCCGTGGTAGATTGGTTCGGTTGGCTTCGCTGCTTGCCATTTTGCTATTCCGCGGCGCGGCGAAAGATCCGCGCGCCAAGTTCGGCAACTTGCGTTGCGTCACCCAGACCGGCCAATCCATTAGCCAGCCGTAACCGCACCCGTTTGCTCAGTTGCTGCGGCATGTCCTGCAGCCATGACTCAAGACAGCTCAAACCATCGGCGAATATCCTGCCGCTCAGACCCTCCAAAGGCTCCAGCGCCTTGACCGGGCCGGAAATGTCCCTGTTGGCTACAGCGAGGGCGCAGAGTTCCGGTCCCAAGGCAGCCTGGATGGCGCTGGCCTGACGCCCGTCGATGACCGCGGCGAGGCTGTTCGCCCAATAGATTGCGCCTGCGCGCAGGGCAAATCTCTCGAGTTCGTCACCTGAAGCAAGCGCAATCCGAAGGTCGGTTGGCTCAGGCGGACGGGGTGGATATTTCGTGGTCAATTCATGCCGCTCTGCCAGGATTTTCGACAGTCTTGGCTGCAACCGGGAGGTCTCCAGCATGCGCTCGCAAGCATCGAAGCCAATCTGGCCGCCAAAACAATCAGACAACCAGCCCGCATCGGCGTACCCGGCGGGGTTCGACCAGAATTCCTGCCAGTCCGAATGGATGGCTTCCTCTCGCTCGGCCAACGGTGTCACGCTTTTTTCGCCGGAACCTCAAGCGCATAAACGCTGGGCCGCCGGTACCATCGTGAATAGACCACCCACCCCGCGAGAGCGGCAATGACCGCGATCATCCCATAGAACAGCCACTGCGCAGCCGCCACGCTGTCAGGGTGGAGCCACAAACCGAGGAATGTCGTGAAGCCGGCTTCGCCAGTCGACAGTTCCGGCGTTGCCGCCACCGGTACGAGCGTCACCGACACATTGTCGTAAGTGAGCCCGGCAACTCCCTTGGCCACGAGCATCTTCACCTGCGGGATCAGGTCGTTCAAGGGAACGGAGGCCCGATGCCGGATGAAAACCGAGGCAGAAGACGGCACGAGTCCCTGTTTCAGCGGGTCGTTTTCAGGCAGTACCAGATGAACACGCGCAGACAGCACTCCGTCGATTTCGGATATCGTCCGCGAAAGCTCTTGGCTCAGGCCATAGATCATGGTCGCACGCTCTTCGGCAGGAGACGAGACGATGCCACTGCGTTTGAAGACGTCGCCAAGCGTCTGGAATTCCTGTTTTGGCAATCCGCTCTCATCGAGGATCGCCATCGCTTCGGCAAAACGGTCCTTCTCCACGAAGACCGTCATCGTTCCGTCCTTGCCGGCCTCTCGCTGGGCCGGGATGCCGTGACGGATCAGGGTGGCCACGATCTCGTTGGCCTGGCGCTGGTTGAGACCGGAATAGAGCTCGACGGAACAGGCCTGCAGAACGAGCATGATCGAAGCGGCAAGCATCGCACGCGACCATCTTCCGAAACGAAGTGGCGCGATCAAGCGCGACAGCGACGACATCACCTTCCCCACCACTGCGATTGCCTATTGCTGCTTGATGAGGGTGCTTGTGGATGAGGTTACAGCCGTAACGCTGCTGGTCACCACCTCAAGATTGGCCGCAGCCCACATCACCGAGATCGAACGATCCAAAAGCTGTTCGGCATTTTTCGCGGGGGAGTTGTTTTCCTCACCCTCGGGGGCGCCAGCAACATCCTTGTTGCCATCGCTCTTGCCATCAGCGCGGACACCCGCCTCGTTGAGAGCCGCCTGCACTTTCTGCATCGTCCCTTCCAGCGATTTCACCGCGGAACCGAGCAATGCGGAGGTGTCTGAAATCTGCCCGCCCCCCGATTTTTCCACCTGCGTCAGATATTCGAAAAGCTTGTGCTCGCTCGTCGCTTCAATGGGGTCCAGGTTCTGCCGCTGCGTTGAACTCGCTGCTCCGGCCTGCGGAGCGTTCTGGGCCACCTGCTGGTTGGCGGTCGTGGCACCAGCCTGCTCGGTTTTCTTCGCCTTCACGACCTGTGATTTCGGGTCAGCGGCATTGGAACCATTGCCGGACTGTGTCGCGGAACCTGTCGCCACCTGCTGCTGCAGCGCCATGCCCGTGGACATATTCGAAAGCGCGATTTCCAGCGCTCCAATCGGTGCAATTTGCATCAACGTGCCTCCTGCCCCTGTTTCTGCTTTTCGGCCGGAACAATCTGGGATTCTGCCTGACGGCCCCGGAAAACTCGAACCGGCACAACCTTCTGCGCATTTTGTTTTGTGTAGTTGGAAACGCCGAGCGTCTTCTTGACCAGGTCGATGTATGAGGGCGGTCCGGCCACCTGAACCACATCGTCCTGTGGCGAGACCTTCAACGAAAAACGCGGGTCGATCACGCCGAGCCTGTTCAGTTTGTCTTCCGCTTCGGCGGCCGCGTTGGCATCGAGCGGAATGGTTTCATTGCGGACTTCCGCTTCCGTCGCGACGTTCAAGACAAGACCATCGAAATGCCAGACCAGGCCATATCGATTGCAGATTTCCTCGAGAAACGTCTTTGCCGTGCCAACCGGCATGGTCCCGCTCAGGCGACCTTTGACCTGATCGCTGACCCTGACGGTAACCCCCATGTTGCGCCCCAGCTCGATCAGCGCATCTCGCACCGACTGGTCGACGGTAATGTATCTATATGGACCATCCGGCCAGCGGGGCTCGGCGGCCAACGCACAATAGGTGGAAATGCCGAGGACAAAAAAACCGGCAACACCGGCCGATTTCAAAGCGGCTACGATGAAAGACAGTCGATCCGAATTGCAGGAAACAAGTCCCGTCAACATTGATCCTACCGAGAAAAGACCGGCTTTCCGCAAGCTGGTCCGCGCAATATTCACCCGCCGATTCACTCTATCGCGCACGTTCTGAAATGGGAAGTCCATTTGGATTGCGTTTGTTAAATCGGTTCCAAATGTTGCGCGCTTTCCCGGAAAGGATATGGTGCGCTCCAATCGCGGACCACGACATGGTCATCGCGACCGCAACGGGCAACTGATGAGGATACCATTGAACCTGGGTGGCAGCTCGCAGTCCTTGATGGATCGGATCATCATCGGGCATTCATTGTTTCGGCTGGGAACAAGGCTTGCGTTGACCGCAGCTTTCGCTGTTGCGCCAGTTGCAGCCAGCGCGCAGACCAATTCCGGTTACGACCCACGCAGCTGGGCCTATGATGAGGCAACCAATGCGGTGATCCCCCCTTCATCGCTTGGGGAATCCGACGAGCCCATGGAGGATGAAGGGCCTCCGCCTTCATGGAGGCCGATCCCGAAGCAGATTGTGGATTTCCGCGATACGCAGCCCCCGGGGTCGATTGTCGTCAATACGGGTGAGCGGCACCTCTACTACGTGCTCGGCAACGGCAAAGCACTGCGCTATGCGATCGGGGTGGGCAAGGAAGGTTTCGAATGGGCCGGCCGCGACAGGATTTCGGACAAGAAGGAATGGCCGGACTGGCGGCCGCCACGGGAGATGCGCAGCCGCGTCGCGGCGACCGGAAAATCGCTACCTGCGCACGTCGCCGGCGGTCCGAACAATCCGCTCGGAGCGAGGGCCCTCTACATCGGCAATACGCTTTACCGCATCCATGGTACCAATCAACCTTGGACCGTCGGGAAGGCGAATTCCTCGGGTTGCATTCGCTTGACCAATGAAGACGTGATCGATCTTTACGCCCGTGCGCGCGTTGGCGCGCAAGTTATCGTGAGACAATGAGGTCTCGCCAACAAAACACTTTTCAGCCCTTGGGAATGTTTGATCGATACGATGATCCCTTTTAATATCAAGCAATTAGAGACATTTCTTTTGGTGGCTGCATTTGGCAGTTTCCGCAAAGCCGCCGAGCGGTTGAACACCACGCAGCCTGCCGTCTCGACGCGAATTGCCGGCCTCGAGGAGGCACTGGGGGCCAAGCTGTTCGAACGCCAGTCGAGTACCGTGCGTCTGACTGCTCAAGGGCAGCAATTGCTTCCCTCCGCGCAAAGTGTCCTGAAGGTAGCTGAGCGCCTACAACTCACCGCAAAATCGCTAGCGGAAACCGCCGGCGTGCTGCGGCTTGGTGTTTCGGAAACCATCGTTCATGCTTGGCTGCCCGACTTTCTCAAGCAATTGCAGGCGAACTGCCCCCTGGTGGACGCGGATATCCTCGTCGATTCATCGGCAACGCTGCGAAGCGAACTGATGTCGCACCGCATCGATCTGGCATTCTTGACGGGCCCCGTTTCGGAATACGCGATCGAAAACATCGATCTGCCACCCTTCCCCCTCGTCTGGGTTTGTGCTCCTGACCTGCAATTGCCTAAGGGCCGAAAGTTGTTTTTGCACGAACTCGCGCGTTTCCCGATAATCAGCTATGCCCGTTCCACGCGGCCCTATGCCGAACTCTACCGCAAGTTCAGCCGCGACCTGGAAGAAATGCCGCGCATCTTTCCTGCCAATTCCATTGCTGCGGCTCTCAAGATGGCGATGAGCGGGATCGGCATTGCCTCGCTGCCCCAAGAGGTGGTGTTGGAACACAAGGTGGCGGGCAAATTGCGTATCGTTGATTGCGAGTGGCACCCGTCCGACCTGCAATTCACGGCGTCCTACTCTTCCGAGCCGTCCAATCCGCTAGCCGAGCAGGCGGCACAACTGGCCGCCTGTACAGCGCATTCCTATGCAGTCCGGGCCGGAAGGACGCGGACGGAGTAGCCTATACGGGTCACCCCACCGCGACGGTCGGCAGGTAGATGCGATCGCCAGCGAAGATCACGTCCGGACTAAGGATATGATCCATGTTGAGGACGACAGTATCGGCCACATCCGCCGCATTTGCCGTCGCAATGAGCCGAATGCTGTCACCGTTCTTGACCTCCACCCACCGATAACCGTTCTGCTCCAGCTTGGGATTGGTACGGCCATCCGGATTGCTGGCGCCATCGGCATGGGCTTTCACAAGATCCGCTGAAACCCAGCCTGTATGTGCCTTCCCGTCAGGCCCATATCCCTCGACGGGAATCCAGATCTTTCCTGAACTGTCGGTTGACGGCTTGTCGGTCTGCTCGACGAAACTACCGGGCTGAAGAACCGTGACGACTGTTGCAGTGCCATCAGGCTCGCTGCGCAGATTCAAGCCATCATCGGCAAGAACAACGAGTTGCGGGAAGGTCTTCGGTGGTTCTTTCGTTCCGGAATCGGGTTTGTCGGTACCATCATCGGGTGTCGTGCCGTCTACGCCGGACTTGTCGTCCGGCTTGACCGGATCTGGGCTCGGTCCCTTGTCGGAACCCAGCAATTGTTCGTCCAGCGTGTCCCAGGCGAACATCAGCATGCCGATGCCGAAGGTTATGCCGAGCGCAAGGCGATCGGCCACTCCCCAGCGTTTGTCCGACTTTTCGCGAGCCTTGATCTCGTCATCCGTTCTCGGCACGGACTTGCGGTTAACCCGATCGGCTCGAACCGCCGAGGCCCAGAATTCCGCACTGCCGACCGTGAAGAGCACGCCTGCGCCGGCCGCGAGCGGAGAATCCCAAGCGTACACCGTGTAAGCTCCCGACCCCACCAGGAAGGCAGCATTCCCGACATGATCAGCGGCGGTGCGGAAGACAGGCCTCCCAGTGAACGCTTGCAGAAGCGATTTGGGCCCGAAGATCGCATTACCCAGAGTGTACGTGCTGTTTGCGATAAAGTTCGTTGCCGGGCCTGTACCTTGGAAGGTGGCAGCTGCCCCTCCAGGCATTGAAAGGATTTGAGACGCTCCGCTGGCCGCGTTCAGCGCACGGCCCAACGGTTTATGGTTTGCCGTGGCGTTCGGGAACAGCGACTGCGTCGTGAACACGACACCGCGAATGGTAAAAGCGATGCCGGAAGCGGTCGTTGCCATCTGGGGTGGCAGCATTTGCCAGACCGTATAAGTTGCCCCGGCCATCGGACCGAAGGTTGCCAGCATCTGGGTATTTTCCACTATGCGTGCGTGGGCAAGCGCTGCGTCAACCGCGGCCGCCTGATCAGGTGTCATGGCGTTCTTGTGTGTCGCCCGATAAGTCGTCAGTTGCACCACCGACATTGCGTTGGTCTGCTCCGTCGTCATCCAGGCGAACTGGGCAGGCCTGAATTTGCGTAGTTGGCCAGGACTCAATTCGCCAAGCTGTTTCGGCGTGAGCGCCTGGACCTGCTGTTTCGTCAGAGCCTCGATCTGTTCGATGGTCAGGGCGCCAAGATGCTCGCGCGTCAAAGCGGAAATGTGATCCGGCGACATTTTGGCGGTTGTAGCTGGGTTGCGGGCCGCGACAAGGTCCGGTTTGAACGCCGCGACCTCGGTCGGCGTAAGCTTGCCGAATTGAGCGGGCCTAAACGCTTCGAACTGTTCAGCCGTGAATGCGTTGCGCTGCTCGTCGCTGAGGGCGGCGATCTGGTCCGGTGTCAGTTTGCGCACTTGCTCCTTGGAAAGTGCGGCCAATTGTTCGGGCGAGAACGCAGCCAGTTGTTCCGGGGTGAACGCCGTGATGCGGCCCGGTGCAATGGCCTCAAGCTTGCTCGGCCGGATTGCCTGCAACTGCTCTGCGCTCAAAGCCCGCAACTGCTTTGGTTTCAACGCCGCCAGTTGATCGAAGGTCAATTGCGCAATTTGCTCGGGCGTGAGCGCTGCGATCTGCTCGGGCGTCAGCTTGCCGATATGCTCGGGTTTGATCGCATGCAGCTGCGCACCGGTCAGCCCTGAGATCTGCTCAGGCGATAGCGCATTGACCTCCTTTCCTGTAGGCGCACGAACCGGTTGCGTACCTCCGGGCTCGGCCGCAAAGCTCGGTGGGAGCTCAAGGCTGACGATCCGACCGCTTGCCGCATCGATGATCGCCCTGCCGTGATCGGGCGTTGGCGGCCATGAGGCGGATGGCGGCGTGTCGACGTTGGCTACCACGGGGGCCACCACAGGTGTCTCGCCCATCACCATGGCGGGTTCATTGGCTGCGACGTTGGTGACCGGTGTCGTGGCTGTTTCCGTCTGCGAACCGGCATCCCAGAATTCATCGGCGGTTCGCAGGATGATCTGCGGACGTTTGGGAGCCAAGGTGCTGGAATCGACGAAATCCGGATTGGGTGTGAACTCCCCGATGAAATTGCCATCCGGGTCCATCATCCGCCAGCCGTAGACCTCGCTCCACGGGACGCTGCCGTCCACTGCGGTCTCATCCACGCGCGCCATCAGATCGCCGACCGGACGCCCCATAGCCTCGAATTCGGTCGGCACGTGCAGGCGCGGCCTGCTAGGGTTGAGCACATAGAGGTAGGTGTGACCCTGTTCACCTGCGGCGCGGGACTCTTCGGCAACGAACGTCTTGGCGCCGGAGATCGACTGGCTGGTGCCTACGAAACGGCCATGGGTGTTGCCGAGCACGTAGTTGCTGAGGGTGATGCCTTGCGTGTTGCCAACCCATATCCCAGTCGGCGCCTGGGGTGAAAACCCTTGTACCGCCTGGATTTCTGCCGGAGTACGCGTGTCGGCGCGGAACACATATGGACCGACATTGCCGCGCATGGCGCGTGTCGGATCGCCGACAGGTTCTGTGGGCTGGCTTCCCTCATCCGAGCGGCCCAGGCTGCCCGGCACGTGGTCTTCGGATGCACCGCGGATCCATGGCAGGACAACGGGCTCGCCGCTCTGGGGATCGTAGATCAGGATATGCGTCTTGTCGGCGGTTTCCGGAGCGTCCGCCGCTGCACGCGGTCCATCGGCCGGCGGCACGTACACTTTTTCCGGTCTCCTCGGTTCGCTACCCAGCATGACGGCGACAATGACCTCTCCGTCCTTGTCCATCAGTTCCATCGTTCGGGACGATTTGACGGTTGCCGTATTCTTCTGGCCAAAGATATTGCCGATGATGGCAGCGTCATCCAGCGCCCGCTGCAACTCGGGAGAAGGTGGCGCGTCGAGGAACACCCATCGCGGCTGGTAGCCCGGATTGTCGTTGCGCAACGCAACGTCCTTGTTGATCTGTTCCTGGAGTTTTGCCGACAGGGGAACTTCGCGTGCTTGCGCTGTACCGTCGACCGTGATCCAGCGATGATAGGTCTTGACTTCGATCGCCTCGATTTCGCCCTGACTCTTGAAAACAGGGGCGTCCACATAGCGGCCGCCTTCGCCGGTAACAGGATGCGGGCCATTGGGGTTGGCTGCGACTGGGAAGTGCACCTCACCCAGCGAACCGTTGAGTTCGCGCGTGTATATTTCTCCCGCTTTCCATTTTTCGGGTTGCCGCATGTTGCGGACTTGCTGAAGCGAATGGGTGGTGGGCGGGGCTGCTTCCAAAGCCTTCCTAACCGGCGCAGACTCCACTTCTTTGCCGACTGTCGTGCCTTCCCGCGGCACAGTTTCTCCGTCAAGCTTTCCTACGCCGCCCGGAACGTGATCCTCGGAGCCACCTCGTATCCAGGGAAGGACTACGGGTTCACCGCTGTTGGAATCGTAGTAGAGAATATGCGTCTTGCCCCTGGTTTCAGGGGCGTCGGCAGCGAGGCGGGCTCCATCGACTGGCGGAATATAGACCTGCTCCGGACTTCTGGGCTCGGTTCCCAGCATGACCGCAACGATAACCTGACCATCCCTGTCCCGGAGCTCCATTGTTCCGCGCGACCTGCCGCCTTCGCGATTGACGGGGCCACCGTTCGGGGCTGGTTGCTCGCTGTCGGCTGCCGCACCGTCTTCCGTCTCCGGCTTCGGTGAGGCGCTTCCCTCGGGCAGAGCGGGGTTGCTGTCTTGAGACAGCGCCAGGTGCCCAGGAGGCGGAGCCAAGCCCTCCGGGGCCTGCGGAACCGGTCCGTCCGGACCCTGTGGCAGCGCAGGCTGTGTGCCGTCGGGTGGCGGTGCGTTGTTCAGCACATCCTGCCCGAGCAATTGGTTCAGATAATGAGCCTGCGTGGGCGTCAACTCGCCACGGGCTTGCTGATCCAGTTCCTGCCGTACGGCTTTCCACGCGGCTGAGTTCATGCCTTCGGGTCGCCCCGCAGACGTGGCATAGGGATCGAGAGGCGGTGCCATGCCCAGTTCCGGCACGACCAGCAGCACGCGCAGACCAGCGTTCCTCAAATCGGCGTTCGGCGATGCCAGAACTTCCTGGAGGTAAGTGTCGAGATGCTGCAGGACATCTGGTGTCAGCCGCCCGTCGGATTCTGCCAGCGCGTTGAAAACCTTCTGCGCGCCTTCGGAGGAATCGGGGTGAGCGCGCGCCGTCCGTTCATGCGGCATCACAGCCTTGTTCACGGTGCCGAGTTCCACCGTCGTCAGCGGCACGGAATTAAAGCCCACCGCGAAGCCGATGCCACCGTCCTTGCGGTTCAGCCGGTTCAGGGGCCCTGCGCCGGTCTCGCGCGGCACACCCTCAAAGGCCGGGCTGCTGCGCCACGGCTCCTTCCCGCCGCCGAAAGGCGGCAGGACATCGAAGTTCCGGAACAGCAGGCGATCCTCGAAGCCAGGCACCTTGCCTTCGGAGCTGTAATGGCTGCCGCCACCGCGCGCAGCCTCTTCCCAGAACTCAGCCGCCCGCTTGCTGAGCGGCCCGGCCTCTCTGTAAGTGTAGCCCGGCCGGCCGCCTTCGCCGCCCAGATAGAGCAGCGAACGTTTGATGTAGGCCGCACTCACCGAGAACCCGGCGATCGAGAACGTCACGCCAAGGGCGCTTTCGCTCTGGTAGGTGTTCTTCGACAACATCGGGGACGATGCGACCCAGCCGGCGGATTCGTCGTGTGCAAGGTTCGGTCTATATCCCTGGACGAAGATCTCCTGGCCCAGCGTGTCGTTTGGATGAACCGGCAGCAGGAAACCGGTACCGTCCGGTCCGTTGTTCTTCAGGCTGAGCTCGCCGTAGATCTGCTTGCTGGGCAGCGGCACCTTGACGCCCAGCATCGATCCTCCAAGCCCAATGGCATTGCCGGCGGCGCCATCCAGCTTTGAACCGAGCCAGACATTGGCTTCGTGCTCCTGCATGTACCAGGAAACAGTGGCGCGGTCGGCGCGCCACACCCCTTGCGCATCGGTGAAGAAGGTCGGCGCGCGCCACGAGCTCGCCTTGTCGGCTTCGAGCAATTGACGCAGCAGGACAGGTACCTCGCTGTTGATTTCAGTACCAGCCTTGGGCTTGCCGCCGGGGAGCGCGTTTTCCAATGAATGGGCGAGCGTCTGGACCGCGGGATCTGCGGATTTCTGCTGATTGGCGGCATATTTGCGCATCTGGCGCCACAGATAGGGCGTCCAGGTCTCGTGGCCGGACAGGACCTGCTCGTTGTAGCGGCCTTCCGGAGAGAGTTTACCGGGAGTGCTGTACGCAGAATCCGGCTGCAATTTCGGGCCGTAGACCCAGGTGCTGCCCTTGTCGGCTTCCAAAACCGTCATCAGCGCGGCTTGCTGTTCAGGCGTCACCGCTTTGCCGGGTTTTGTGGCGCGACCTTTGAATTGAGGCGCTGCGGCATTTGCCGCGGCGACAAGAGTTCGATCGCTGGAACTTGCCGTCGCCTTCAGATAATCGCCGACCATGCTGCGGCCGGCTTCGGTCCATCGTGCCTCTCCCGGCAGCGCGCCTGCTGTGAGCGACGGCTCGCCATCGGCTAGTCCGAGCTTCTGGGAGACCGCCGTAGGCCCGACGGGCATCTTTCCCTGGGCGCTGAATACGTGAAGGGTCGTCAACCCGTTCGCCGAAAGCGTGCCTTCCGGCTTGGAGCCGGTAAATACGCTCTGCTTGTCGGCAGCGAGGAGTTCGATGAGCGAATGATATTGCGCCGGCGTCATATCGGAACCGGCCCGGGGCATGCCGCCCTCGCCGCCCAGCTGCACCCTGGTCCTGGTGACCGTGTCGCGGACAACAGGATCGCTCGAACGTTCAAGCGATTTGAGATAGTCACTGACGAGGTTCGCCTGTTCTGAGGTCCAGGCCGGCGCCGGCACCGACGCATCATCAGGATGTCTCGGCATGGTTTCGGCAAGCGTTTCGCCGAGTGCCGAGCGATTGCCCACCTCCGGGTTGTCCTTGGCTTTGTAGGTGTGCACCTCTTCTGCCGGTGTGTTGACACGAAGCTGGCCGTTTGGCGTGGTTATCGAGCCACGCTTGGCGCGTTCGACGGTCGAGCCGGCGCCAAGATAGCCGGACTCGGTCGCGTGCACACCCGGCTCGGCAGGGCCACGGGTCGAATTCGTCTGCGGACCGGCGATGACGACCGTGGCACTCACATACTCGCCATCGACCTCGACATAGATCTTTTGTCCGGCTTTGAAACCGTCCTTCGGGACCGGGCGATGGTAGATGCTATCAACCAGTTCGCCGAGTTTCGGATAGTCATAGCGGGGCCCGAGACCCAGATAGCGCGTTCCGGCGCGCCTAAAGCCTGCCTTGAGCGCTTTATATGTCTGTCCGAGGCTATACGGATTCGACGAGAAGCTATCGATGATAGGCGTGCCGTCGTCCCGCACCGAGCGGGGATGCGCGCCTTCGTTCATCTCCACCGGTTTTGTGCGCGCGGCCGGATCCGTGGACCAGCGGCCATCTTCCGCCCCGAGAAAGAGCACCGGTCTCCCATCGGTGATTTCGAGCGGCTCAGGCGTTGGCTTGGGCGCCGGTCCGATCGCCTTGGGTTCCGGCACTGCGACAACCCGCGAGCCTGCCGGCAAGTTGAAATCGACCAACACTTGACCGCTCTGGCGATTGCCGACGGTGTAGCGCATCAAGGGAGGTGTGCTGCTTGTCTCGGTTGCTTGCGGCTTTGCGCCGGAGATCCCCTGCCGCTCGCCAGTTTCGCGATTCAAGCCGCCGCCCGGCTCGGTTTCCGATTGGACCAGAACTTCGTCCGGAGCGACCGGTACCGCAGAATCCGAGAGGCGTATCCCGTCGGAATAGCTCTGCTGCTGATCCTTGCCGCTGCTATAGGTGTAAGCGCTGGTGTCCTGCAACTGCGGGGTGCCGGTGAACCTCTTGTTGACAGGATCCCAGATCAGCGGGCCGTTCAGCGGATCGTTTGTGACACTGCTCTTGGCTTGCGGAACCAAGATCGGATCGCTGTCGGCGGGTTGAGTGTTCTGCTCGCGCACCTCCCGGCCGCGGCTATCGCTGACGCCTTCGGGGTCGCCACGTTCGCCCGGCGTCGGCGCGCCATCGCCATGAATGTCGCTCGACGGCCCTTCGATCGCCTTGCTCGAGGACGTGGAAATAACGACCGGAGCAGGATGATCGGCGCCATCGCCGTTCGCTGTGCGAACTCCTGGCCGCGATGACGGATAGCCGTCACCCGTCGGCTTCGGTCCACCACCTTCGGTATCGCCGGTTGGCGACTCGCGCGAACCTGTCGGCTTAGTGCCGTCCGGTGAGCCGGTCGAACCATGCTGGGAACCGTGTCTGGGAGCCCCCCCGCTGATAACCTCGCCCTGGATAACGACCTCGTTGGGATCCGGAATGACATATTTTCCGGTGGGTCTGTAGACCCCGTCGGGGCCGGCTTCATAGACATGGCGCGGCTGAGGCCCTGGGCCCGCTTCACCAGCAGGAAGTGGAGGTGGGAAGTCGATTGGCGGGGTGTCGCTTGACGACGGTCCGTCGCCGCCACGGGGGCCCGATGCTCCCGGCATACTATACAGCAGCCCGCGGGCGCCGAGGCCAGTGCCGACAGCACCTGTCCCTATGCCTATGATTGCGTTGGCAAGTTCGGCGAAAGACATTTCTCCGCCGTGCAGCAAGAGGTCCTCCGCAGATCGCATCAGTATCGGTACGCCGGTAGCAAGACCAGCCGCATCGAGGCCCCAAGCCGCGGTATTGAGCTTGCTGCCGCTTTGCATGAAATTGCTCACCTCGCCGGCATAGGAGGATTGGGACACGTTCACCTTGAATTTGCCGATGCCCCAGCTGGCATCGGCCATTCGCGTCATGCCAAATCCGCCCTTGAAAGCCTGGAACGTGGTCAAGGATGTGCCGGACTTTGCCAGGCCGATTGTTCGCAGCGAACCCGCACCGACCGGCAGGAATGAAACGACCCCGGTCGCGACGTTCCAGGCCGATTGGCCGTCGAAGTCGCCGCCTTGCAGCAGGTGTTCGCCTTCCTTGTACAGGGTCTTGCCGCCAAGAGCGGCGCCGGAAGCGAGTGCGATCGGTATCGCCCACTGTCCGCCAGGAACGAAGGACACAATGGTGGCGGCGCCTGCCACGATGCCAAGGCCTATGTCCGTGGCCTTGTCCCAGAAATCGACCTTGCGCCCGTCAGCGACCTCCAGCTCGTCGAGGGTGAATTTGCCATCTTTGCCGAGCGACATGTCGCCGCCCTTGGCCATGACAAGCTTACCCTTGTCACTGAAGATGCGGTTCTCGTGCTGGAATTCGTCGAAGCTGCTGTAATATTTTCCGGAGGTGTCGACATACCCGACATCCTTGCCGCCGCCATCCTTGATGGCAAACAGCGCTGTCATCGACTCCATCCCGCCGTCCAGTGAGAAGATCGGGACGATCTTCACCTGGGCGTCGTCGCCAGCACGATCATGAATTTCCTCGGTAATTTTCTCGACCCCCTCGCTGGAGGGGTCGAGCCCGAGCGTCTTTGCAACGGCGCCGGTCAGCTCGTCAGGCTTGTATTGCTTGTATTCGCCGGTAAAACCCTTGTCGTAAAGGTTCTCGAACTGGACCTGGTATCCGGCGAGCGCCTTGTCTCTATGCTCCTGGAAATATTCGTTCTTGAGTTTCGATTCACGCTCCGCCATGCCAGCATCGTCGAGAAGCTTGGGGTGGCCGGCTGAGAAGCTGTACCAGTCACGTGCCGCCACCATCGCGGGCCGTGACTCGGTCTGCCATTTTTCCAGCTGGTTCTTTTCATCTTCCGCCTTGCCGCGATCGATTTCGGCGGCGGCGACCTCCGGATGAACCCAAAGCTTCTGGCCGTTCATCTCGATCTGGACAGCTTTGCCACTGTCGCCGATCGCACTTGGCCCCTGCTTTCCGTAGGCTTCAGCGACTTCCGGCGCGACCCATAGATCGCGGCCGTTGAACGTGATCTTCACCGGTTGCTCGCCCGGCTTCAGCGTGCCCGCAGGTGCTTCGATGGTGCCACCGCCGTGGTCGGTGATTGCCTTCTGGAGAGCGGTGTCTGCATTGGTGAGTTTGGTCTTCGCATCTTTCAGCCCGGCATCGAGCTGGTCGACCTGCGTGCCGATGATCTTGGCTTTGGCTGCCTCCAATGCTGATACCGAGCCCGTGCCACCGGGGGTGCAAACCGGCGCCGAAGTCGGCGTGCTCCGCGTCGACGACAGCACTTCCTGCCACTGCTTGTTCAGGGAGTTATTGCGGAAGTCGTCCCTGATGTTCTCATCGTTGAGGTTGTAGGTGAGTTGGACCTTCAGAACGTTGGTATCGTTGTTGTTTTCATCCAGGAAGTTGTCGTTCTCATAGGTATTGACCATGTAAAGCTGGCCATTTTCCTCGATGAACTCCTGCTTCAGAAGCTTGCCGGTGAAATCGCCCTCGGCGTTGGTGTATCCTTTCTCATCGAAATGATGCGGATTCCTCTCCCTGGCCTGTGCGATGATCTGCTGTTTGATCGGCTCGACACGAGCGGCCAGATCCAGGGCATCCTTTTGCGCGACGCCATACTCTGCATAGGCTTCCGCCAGCGACACCTGATTGCCTGCAGCTTTTTGCAGTGTTTTCAAACCATCGAGCCGTTCGGTGAGCGCTGTATGCTCCGGGCTACCCGGCTTGGCGTCAGTAAGCTTCAGCTCCAGCTCGGTCGCACTGACCATCTGGTCGACGGTCGCCTTGTTGCCATTGGCGGTGTGCAAGCTTGATTGGATGAAAAGGTTGTTGACCTCGGAATGCTTGGCCTTGGCGTCGAGATTGATCTCCATGCTGCTGGGCCCGCCGGACTGGCCGGCGGCAGGCTGGCTCGGATCGTTAATGGCCGGCAAAGTCGCCTGTTTGCCGATGGCCGTGAGAAGATCCTTCTCGCCTTGCGTGTATTCGACCCTGGCGGTCGTGGCTTTCTCAAGCGCGTTGTTGGCAAGGGTCAGCCGCTCTTGCGCCTCGGCGAGCGTGCCCTTCGGGGTCGGGACCTTCCATTCCAGGCCATAGGGTGCCAACGCCTTGTCGAGTGTCGACTTGGCGGCATTCATCGCATCCTTGTAAGCAGGATCCAGCGCGTAGACGTCCAACTGCGCCTGGCTTTGTATCGGCCTGGCTTGTGCCTCGCCGAGACGCGCAATGGCCGCATTCTCGGCAGCGATCGCCTTGGCCACTTCCGGGTCGAACCACTGCCAGTTTCCGTTGACCATGAGCGGCACCCATGCGCCGCCGGACTTGGTTGGTTCGGTCGGTGGGTTACCGAAGGGCCCAACCGTCGTGGCGGAGCCATCAAGTTGTGGCGTTGCCGATATTCCGCCACCGTATTTTACGATCGCATCCTTCACCGCCTGCTGCTTGTTGGTGACCTCCTGGAAGAGTTCAGGGCTGGCTCCGCCAAGAATACCTTCGAGGGTGGTTTTGAGAACTGTATCTGCCTTGGCCGTCTCCGGGTCCTTGCTGGCAGGATTGATCGACACCAGCAAGGTGGCCAACCCCTCCTGGGCGGTACCAACCTTGATATCGAGGGTCGTGCCCGTGGTGTTGTTGTGTAACGTCACCTTGCCGTCGGGATCGGTGGTCAACGTATAGCCGTTGGCCGTAACTTCGACGGTCGTGCGGGTCCCGTTCTCGATCCTGACCTTTTCGCCAGGGCGAATGAGGTTCGGGTCGCGGGGGTTATCGAAAAGCTCCGGATTGGTTTTTCTCAACTCATCCAGCGTCACGCCGTGCTGCTGGGCGATGAGAGTGAGGTTATCTCCCGCTTTAACCTCGTAATCTATCGGCTTGCCGTCATTGATCTTTTCGGTGGTCGTCTTGGTAATTCGGCCATCCTTGTCGGTGACAATCTTGATCTCGGTGCCAGCCTTCGGATCGACGATGGTCGTGGTGGCCTCGCCCGTCTTGGTGTTGCGAGCGGTGTTGGTCGTCTTGCCGTTGCCGTCTTCGGATACCGTGGTTTCAGTATCCCCCTTGGTGGTGACCACCGAGCGTGTGTCGTGCTGGTAGTCATAATAGTAGGCTGTCTTGTCGCCGGTATGGGGGTCGACCAACTCGACCGACTGGACATCGCCATTGTCGCTGTTGGGATCTCCTGTCTTGACCTCGTAGCCGGCGCCTTGCAATTCGGCGATCACCTGTTCCCTGCTCAGGCCCCGATCCTTGGCGATCTGGTCGATGCTCTTGCCGGCGGCAAGATCGTCCTGGATGCCTTTCGTCGAGGCACCGCCGGGATCCTGGGTCGGTGCAAGGACAGTCTTCTTCCCATCCGGGCCAGTCACAGTGGTGACAGGGAGTGCAGGTCCGCCATTCGGCGTCACTGTCTCCACCGATGCTCCGTTTGGCATCGAGGTTCGCTCGGTTTTGGTGCCCGAGCCGAGATCGTCCTCGTAGCGGGTGGTTATGGCTCCCGTTTCGGAATCATAACTGCTGGTCTGTTTGCGCCCAAGGCCATCCCTGAGAGGTGTCTCGGTGGGAGCAGCGGAGCCGTCCTGCATGACCGCATAATAGGTATCATGCTGATAATCGTAATAGAGCGTGACCGTCTTGTGGTTTTTTGGGTCGCTGGTGTCCTTGATCACCGTCGTCTGAACATCGCCATTCTTGCCCGTCGGATCGGTGACCGTGACTTCCAGATTGTTACCCGCCCTTATGGCCGCAAGCACCTGCTCACTCGTCATCCCCCGTTCTGACGCGATCTTGTCGATGCTTTTGCCCTTCGTCACATCATCGATGATGCTATGGGCAGTTGTGTCGGCTGCGGGATCCTTTTTGGGCGCCCCGGTGTCCAGTTTGACAGGTGCAAAGGACAAGGTGGTGGGTTGGGTAAAAAGCGCCGGCTGAACGCTCGGTGCCCCGCCATTGGCAGGAAGGCTTCCATTGACGGGCTGTGCAGCCGGTTGTTGCAGGCCATCGAGCTTGCTGGTGACCTGTTCCAGCTCCTTGCGCGCCGTGGTGGCCCATTCACGCTCGCCCATCTTGTTGGCGAGTCGAATCTGTTCCCTCAGTTGGGTGGCCTGAGCCTCCAATTGCGCGATATGCGCAGCGTTGGCTTTTGGGTCGACTTTTGGTGCCGGGTTCAACTTCGGCATTACCGGACGGACCACGTGAACGACCTCCGCAATATGCTTTGCCCTTGAGGGCTGGCCGAAGGTCCGTCCGACGAAGCATCAAAGGATGCTAGCGAGCGGCCTTCCAATAGATGCCGAAGGCAGCAAGCTGCTCTTGCGACTGTTTGAGTTTCTCGGCAGCGTTGAAATCTGACAGCGGCGCGGCCAAAGCGAGCAGGATTTCAACAGCGGCGAACGCAGGCACCATGCTTGGGAAGAACGTTCCCGAATTCGAGGTCACCACGATCGTTTCGCGCGCAATGCGCGCCAGGGGAGAAACGCTGCTGTCAGTGATGGCCAGCACGGCTGCGCCTTGACTGGCGGACTGGCGGGCAAAGTCGACAGTGACACGCTCGTAGGGCGCAGAACCAACGGCGAGCACGACGTCGCCGGCTCCGGCGCCCAGCAAAATCTCGGCGCCACCGCAACTGGAATCCGCGACGAGTATTGCCCGGCGCCCGTCGTCTAAGAGCGGCGAAACCGTCTGGACGAAGTGACTGACCACAACACGGGAAGCGCCGAATCCAAGCCCAAAAATGGTCTTCGATTCGGCCAGCAGCCTGGCTGCGGCCAGAAACTGCATGGCGCTGCTATATTCGCCGAGGGCGGCAATCTGGGCCGCGAGTATGTCCGCTACCACACCGGCTGCGGGATAGTCCGGATCTTGCTGCTGCGAAGGACCGGGCCGAAGCCCCTCAACCACGCCCCGCTCGCGCAGCGCCCGCGCGTAAAGGCTTCGCATATCTTCATAGCCGTCCAGGCCGAGCCAACGCGCCAGCCGCATCATGGTGCTGTGCGAAACGCCTGCCTGATGCGCCTGCTCGCGCATGGACATCAAGGCGACGTCCTGAGGATGATCGAGCACAAAACGCGCCGCAACTTTCAACTGCGGCGGCATCGTTTCGAATCGCTCCACGAGCAGTTCCGACAAAGGACCTTTTTCCATTTCCATAACCCCAATTTGCCCGGTTCGAATTTTACGCCCAGCCCGCCGACAATGCAACAGGTGGAATTTTCATGTTGTCCGCATTCCAAATGGACTTTCTATTTCCACGGCGCTGCACTAAGTTCGAACAGCAATCTAGAGAGAGTCCATTGCGCTGGGCTGTCACGATTGCGTGGAATGGTTCCTCAAGGAGACAGTCATGACCACTACCCCTCCCATCACCGGCGGCAGTCCGGAACAGAACCTGGACAAGATGATCAAGCACCAGGAGCGTATGTTCGGCCTGGAGATCACGAAAGAGATGGCCAAGTCTCAACACGACATGTTGATGAGCACCGCCAGGACGCTCGGCCAGTCGGCTGAAAAGGCCTGAGGCGCAGGGTTATCAAGCATTCTGCGCCGCCGGACGTCACCGGCGGCGTGCCGCCTTGTCGGCGTAGGAATATCGCGCTGACCGGTGTTTGAAATCATTTTGGCGGGAGGTTGAAAGGCATGAGCGCTCACTCGACCGAAAAGCTTGAAGGTGGCGCGGGCAGGCTGCGTGCCCTGACCAGGGGCGCCACGAGCCTTATCTCTGACAAGCCCACAACGCTGGCTGTGACCGGGGGCTTCCACAGTGGCGCCAGCCTGGAACTGACGAAACCAACCTATACGATCGGCTCAGACAGCGGTTCCGACATCGTCCTCAGAGATCCGGGAATCGCGGCACTCCATGCCCGAATTCATCGCAAGGGCAGTCAGCTGGAAATTGAGGCCATCGGTGGGGATCTTGAACTTGCCGGCGGCGAGACCATCCATAAAGGCCAGGGCTGTCGGCGTCGCATGCCTCTGGGCATTTCCCTGGGCGATGCACAGCTGCAGTTCACCGGTCCCGAACCGGTCACGAACCGCTGGTCTCTGTCGCAACGACCACTGCTCGCCGGCGGCGTTCTCGTTGCAGCGGTCTTCGCGATTTCCATCGCCGCCAACAGCCTGTCCGTTGCCAAGACCGAGGACAAACCGGCCAAATTCGCACTCGCCGATAGCGAGGTAACCGGTAGCATTCCGGGCAGCGGCGCCGATGTAGAACATCTCGCGGCGGCGCAGACCGAATTGACGGCGCGGCTTGCACAGTCCGGACTGGAGACCGTTGCGGTGGGCCGTTCGTCCGAGCGCCTGGTCGTGTCGGGCACGATACCGAATGCGCAATCCGGCGCCTGGACGGAAGTCCGCTCCTGGTTCGACCAGAAATTCGGACAAGTGCCGCTCGTGTCGAACATAGCCATTGGCGATGCCGCACAGCCGCCACGCCTGACCTTGCAAGCCATATGGTATGGCGAACGTCCCTATGTGATTGCTGCTGACGGAACGCGCTATCATGAAGGCGCTTTCACGAATGACGGTTGGACAATCAAGGAGATTGGACAAACGGCGCTCGTGCTTACAAAGGGCGGCGCCACGGTCGCGCTGAAATACCAGTGAGCCGTCGGGTCGATGGGCCACGTCTCGACGCCCGGCCGGAGTCGCTCGGAAGGGATTCGCATGCGGATGCTTCGCACACCCAGCCGATCGAACGCCGGCGTCTAAACAACATCAAACGGGCCAAGGCCAGAGGCATGAATTCCGCCTCCGGCGCGGAAGGTCTGGAGACAGAGACTTTCGCAGGCCCATCGGCTGGTGCGTCCGGCAAGTCGCTCGATGAGATTCTTGCAGAATTCGTCATGCCGGAAATCCCCGAACCGGCGATCCTGCGGCGTTCAGTACCAATCCTGCATCATTTCATAACGGAGGTCGTCCCCGACCTGGACGGCGGAGAGCCGCTGAGAGCACTCGCCAAATCATTGATGGAAGATGAGATCGAGCGCCATCGGGAACTGCTCGGACGTCTGCAGGGAGGAACGGGAATCTGACTGGGCCACGCGAGGCTGCGCATCTGCTGCATGTCCTTGGCCATCTCTACGGATGTCACGGCCAGGCCAGGCGGGGGGCGGTTTACTTATTGATAGCGGCACAGCTTTCGCCGGAAGACGCCGGCATACTGAAGACATTGGCACACCTGCTCATCCTGGACGGAGAAGCCGATAAGGCACTCGCCACGATCGCGAGGCTGGAGACACTGGAAGGAATGCAACATCCTACCCTTCACCTGTTGAAGAGCCGTGCTTTGCTTGTGGCAGGACGAAAAGCCGAAGCGCGTGAAGCCTTCCGACGCTTTCTGGCCAAGAGGCAGGTGCAATGACGATCTCGCAAAGGCTCCTGCAATTGCTCGGCAAGGCGTCGCAGCGCGGTGATCTGGTCATCGCAGTGTTGATGCTTGTCGCTGTGGTGATGATGCTGATTCCGCTGCCGACCTTTTTGGTCGATGTGCTTATCACCGCGAACATCGCTCTAAGCGTGCTGATCTTGCTGGTGGCTTTTTACGTCTCGCATCCGCTCGAATTCTCGTCGATGCCGTCTGTTATCCTGCTGGCCACGCTGTTTCGGCTGGCGATCACCATCACCACCACCCGTCTGATTCTGCTGCAGGCAGATGCCGGCGAAATCATCACCGCCTTCGGCAACTTCGTCGTTGGCGGCAGCATTGCTGTGGGTCTGGTTGTTTTCCTCATCATCACCGTCGCCCAATTCATCGTTATCGCGCGCGGCGCCGAGCGTGTCGCCGAAGTGGCTGCCCGCTTTACGCTCGACGCCCTCCCCGGCAAACAGATGAGCATCGATGCGGAGCTTCGCAACGGCGACATCGACCAGGCCGAAGCCAGGCATCTGCGCCGGCAACTCGAACGGGAAAGCCAGCTTTTCGGCGCCATGGACGGCGCGATGAAGTTCGTCAAAGGCGATGTCATCGCCGGCATCGTCATCATCCTGGTGAACCTGATCGGTGGCTTCACGGTGGGTACGCTGCAACACGGCATGTCGATCAGCCAGGCTGCCTCAACCTACTCGCTGCTCACGGTCGGCGACGGATTGGTCGCACAGATCCCTGCTCTGCTCGTTGCGATTGCGGCCGGCACGATGGTGACGCGTGTGGGCGGGGCCGATGGCACTGACGATCTGGGCAAGCAGATCAGCTTCCAGCTTCTGCGCGATCCGCGTGCGCTCGGCCTTGCAGCCGTTATCATGATGGGACTGGCACTTGTGCCCGGGTTCCCCAGCCTTGTCTTCGTTGCGCTTGGCATCGCCTTCGGTGCTGGCGCCTTCATGATCCACCGACATTCCCGAAACGAGGACGAACCGGCAGAGACCTTGCCATCAATGACGCGGCCGGGACCTGACGATGCAACCGCACTCGAGGGGAGCACCAGGCCGTTGCTGGGTTCCAGCCGGATCGTGATCAGGCTGGGGGAAGAGCTAGCGGCCGAAGTGGCTGAACCACAATTTCGACAGCGCACCGAGACGATGCGCCGAAAGATATTCGACGACCTCGGTGTCGAGATCCCGACCATTAGTGTCGACGTCAACGAGACGATCACGCCACGCAACATTCGCATCGACCTGGAAGGGGTGCCGATCCTGGAGGCCGAGATTCCAGCGGACCGGGTGCTTGTCGAAACAGAGGTCAGTCATTTGGAATTGCTCAGCCTCACCTATGAGGAAGGTGCAGCCCTTGTCGGTCAGCGCAAATTCTTCTGGGTCGACCGGGATGGCATATCCGCTCTCGAGGAAGCGCGCCTGCCCTATTCGGAACCCCTCGATGTCGCTTCCAAATGGACCGCGCACGCGCTTCAGCTCTATTGCGGCCATTTCGTCGGGATCCAGGAAACGCGCAAGCTCCTGTCCGAAATGGAAACGGACTATGCCGACCTGGTACGACAGACAGCCGAGATCGTGCCCTTGCAGAAAATCGCCGATGTGCTGAGGCGCTTGGTGGCCGAGAATGTGCCAATTCGCAACCTGCGCCTCGTCCTGGAAGCTCTGGTCGAAGCCGGACAGCGTGAACAGGAGGTCATCCAGCTCACCGAACACGTCAGGACTGCGCTCAGGCGCCAGATCAGTTTCCGCGTCGCCGACCGCAACAATATCATCTCGGCCTATATCTTGCAGCGCTCGGCCGAAGACCTTCTGCGCGAAGCCGTGCAGACGACATCGACCGGAAGCTTTCTCAACACAGCGGATGCGGGCGCGCAGGCACTGGCCGCCGAAATCGAGCGCAACCTTTCTCGCGTCGCCGCCAGTGTTTCGCCGGTCATCGTGACGGCAACCGACGTGCGTCGCCATATGCGCGCACTTATGGTGCAGAACGGTATCGAATTGCCGGTCCTCTCGTTTCAAGAACTGGCACCTGAATTCAATGTCCAGCCTCTGGCGACGATCTCGGGAAACACCGGACGCTCCAGAACACCATCGCTGCCTTCGGCTGGGGCGCTGGGCGGACAAAACACTGTTGGATGAACGAAACCGGGGATGAACAGGAACGGCATCGGGGACCAACGCATGCCGGGAATGCTTTTGGAGAGGGACTGCATGCCAAGCCGCTACAGTGAGAAAGCCGGACGACGATCGAGTTCGGCCTGGATGGGAGCGCCGTGGCTGGCGTTTGCGATTGCCGTTCTCCTTGTTGGTTTCTTCTCCTCGCTGACGGAACTCAAGGCGCAGGACATTTCGCCTTCGACTGCGCAGCCGACAGTGAACCTGCCTGTCGGCCAGGGGCGGCTCCTGCGCTTCAACGAGCCAGTCGAGTCGGTGCTGATCGCCGACACCACGATCGCCGACTTGCAGATCGTCTCCCCAGGAGTGGTTTACGTCTTCGGCCTCAAGCCTGGTCTGACCAATCTGATTGCAATCACCGCCGACGAACGGATCAAGGCAACGGCTCAATTTCGTGTGACGGCGGATATCTCTCCCGCCAATGAAGCGAAGCAGGCGATGCGGCCGAATTCGGCGACAAACCTTGCCATCTTTGGCAGCCGGATCGTGGCAACCGGAGAAGCTCGTGGCGTCGAAGAGGCCACGGACATGGACAACATTGCACGCACTTTCTCGCCGCCCGAACAGCCACCGATCAACAACATGACGGTGACAGGCTCGCAGCAGGTCAACATTCGGGTGCGTTTTGCAGAAGTGTCTCGTACGGAATTGCAGTCCTATGGCGTGGATTGGAACGTCGGCTACAAGAGCGGCGGCTTCGAATTCAACATGTTCCAGAACAATGGTGTGCCAAATGGCGACACCGGAAACTTCGGCCTCAATCTAAGCCAGGATCCCGGCGTAAACTTTGATATCCTCGTCGAGGCGCTGCAACGCAACGGCATCGTCAAGATCCTGGCTGAACCCAACCTGACGGCCGTGACCGGACAGACGGCAAAATTCCTTGCCGGTGGCGAAATCCCCATTCCCATCCCGCAGGGCAATGATGTCGTCACGGTCCAGTACAAGCAGTTCGGCGTCTCGCTGGGTTTCACGCCGACATTGATCGGCCGTAACCGTATTGCGCTCAACGTTCAGCCGGAAGTCAGTTCATTGTCCGAAACCGGTGCCGCCATAGGCGCCAATGGCTTCTCCCTGCCGAGCTTTGTGGTGCGCAGGGCGGATACCACGGTTGAAGTCGCCAGCGGCCAGACCTTCGCCATCGCCGGACTGTTCCAGCAGCGCACGGCCCGCAATGTCGAAAAATTCCCGGTACTCGGTGACGTACCCGTGCTGGGGCCACTGTTCCAGTCACAGCGTTTTCAGCGGGAAGAGACGGAGCTTGTCATCCTGATCACGCCGTACCTGGTGGAACCGGTGCGCGACAGTCTCGCAACGCCGCAAGATCGACCGGCAAAGCGTGCGAAGCGGAAATCCAAAGGCGGATCTTCCGTCGGCCTGATCGTCAAGTAGGAGATCCGCGATGCGAATGTCGAGCGCCTTGCAACTCATCGTCCCGACCATCTTCTTGTGCGGTTGCGTCGGCAACGCAAAGCCGGAACAGGATTATTCCCCAGGCTACAGCTATGTCGCGACCGGTCCAGGCGGATCGGACAAGAGCACCTCCGGCTCAATTCTTGCACCCAATGCGTGCCTGAACGAACCGGTTGACGACGACAATCCTCCGTCTGCGTCATCCGCCAGCTTGACGCAGATTTCTGGCGTCGGCTCGCATCTGCCACCCGGCTGCGCCAATGCCTACAATTTGCAGCGTATGGTCGAGAGCCAGCGCGACCTCGTCGAGGGGCGTCGCATGGGGCCTGCTGCAGCAGCGCCAACCGCGCGCGCCGCGCGCCGCTATCTCGAGGGAGAGCAGCCGTCAGAGCCGCTTGGCGGAGCTTTCAGTGGGGATGCCCCTCGCCTCCCGACGAATTAAGGCAATTCGGGTCGGTGCAGGCGAGCAAAAACAGAGGCTGAATGGGGAGAGATGGATATGCGTACAATGTTCCTGCCGGCTTTGGCGGTCCTTGCATTGGCGGGATGCCAGACAGGCAATCATAGCGCAACCAATCCAAAGGCGGCCGCGCCGGCCTCACCGTCGGAACGTCTGATCAAGCTCGCCGACGACATCGAAAAGCGAGGCGAAAGCGGCACGGCGATCGCACTCTATCAAAAGGCTGCCGCCCTGCCGGACGCCAGGCCGAGCGCCTATGTGAAAACCGGGGACGCCTATATGCGCGCCGGTTATCCAGCCCAAGCTGCCAAGGCCTATGAAGCAGCGCTTGCAAAGGCGCCGAACAACGGCGAAGCCATGTTAGGCCTGGGCTCCGCGATGATGGAATCCGGTGACTACAACGCCGGAATGCGGGCACTGGCCCAAGCGGCACCACTGGTCAACACGAGTAGCTCCTACAATCGATTGGGCGTGGCCCAGACGCTTTCCGGACACACGCAGGAAGCACAGGTGACCTTCGGTCAGGCGCTCAAGATGGCACCGGGCGACCTCGATATCGAAACCAACATGGCGCTTGCGGCTGGTCTCGAAGGCAATGCAGGCGTGGCACTGCCATTGGCGCAGAAGCTTGTCAGTGCATCCAACGCCCAACTGCACCACAAACGCAACGCCGTGATCGTCTACGGCCTGCTGGGTCAGGGCGACCAGGTCAGGGCAGCACCACCAGTCGGCTTGCCGACGCAGGAAATCAACAAGCTGTTGTCGCAAGCCCAGTCCATTCGTGCCAAGGGAAGCACTCAAGCCAAGGCACAGGCTCTGGGTTCGGTCCTCGGTTAGAGCAAATCCAGCAAAAACTGTGCAGCGGTTTTGTGTCCGCAATTGCGCAAAATAAAAGCTAGGGCGTTTCGGTGAAAACGGAAACGCTCTAGCGAAGGAAAGCCCGAGAGGCTCCTTGCATGGCCGACGAAGCTGAGGAAAAACGACTTCCGGCGTCCGACAAGAAGCTGCGCGATGCCAAACGCAAGGGGCAGGTATCGCAAAGCCGTGACTTTGTTTCGGCCTTTGGCCTGTGCGCTGCCCTTGCTTATATCTATCTCATTTGGCCCCAGGCCTCGGCGCACTTTTCGGAACTGGTCGCCACCATAACCGATTACGACGTCCCTTTTGGCGAGATCTTGCCGCGCAGCAGCCGGCATGCCGTTTTCCTGCTCATGTATGTCACGGCCCCTTTGGTTGGCATCGTGGTCGTGGTCACCATCATCTTCGGCATGCTGTCGACGTTCGGGCCTGTCTTTTCCTTCGAGACCATCAAGCCGCAGTTCGAGCACATAAACCCGGCCAAGAGCCTGCAGAAGATCATGTCATTGCGCAACGTGGTCGAGTTCGTGAAAGGCTTGGCGAAGCTGATCTTCCTCTCCGCCTTGTTCGTCGTGATCTTGGTGCAGTGGCTGCAACCGCTGTTCGAAGCGCCGGGATGTGGCTTCGGCTGTATGGAGCCAATGCTGTGGGGGGTGATGATACCGGTCGGCGTTTCGGCCGCGCTGGCCTTTCTTGTGATCGGTATTCTGGACATGCCCTTGCAGCGTTGGCTGTTCCGGCGCGACATGCGCATGACCACCACCGAATACAAGCGCGAGCAGAAGGATATGGAAGGCGATCCGCTCATCCGTCAGGAGCAGCGGCGTCAGCGTCGTGAGGCCGTCCAGCAGCCGGCGCGACTGGGTATCCAGAATGCAGTCATGGTCTTTGCCGGAAATGAGCAGGCGGTGGGCTTGCGCTATATCAAAGGCGAAACGCCTGTTCCGACAGTGGTGGCCAAAGGCCTAGGCCGCACCGCGACTGATATGATCGCCCAATCGCAGGCAGCCGGTATCCCCGTTGTACGGGACGCAGCCTTGGCCGAAGGCCTGTTCCAGAAGACCAATGTCGGAAATTACATCAGCCAGGACATGTTCTCGCCCGTCGTGCGCCACCTCGTCCGACATGGATTGACATAGAGGTTTCTGCTTTTGCGGAACACGAGAACGGCATGACTGTTACGCAAATCCCGGTCGCAAAAACCGCTACACCCTTTGCTGAATGCCTCGGTCTCGATCGGACCAACTTTTCGGAACGATCCCGTCCACATGCCGTTGGTTCATTGTGCATCCCCTGCAGAAAGGAGATCAGCCATGATGAAAACGGCACTTTTGGGCGCGACATGCGCGCTGTTGATCGGCGGTTCTGCGCTTGCGCAAACTGCAACCCCTAACGCCGGTGGCGCCGCCGAAACCGAGATGTCGGTTTCGACCAAGGATGTCTTCACCGCGCCTCCTGGGACCGACCCCAACACGGTTGGTTCAATCCAGCCCAAGGACGGGCAGGTGCTAGCCACCAATTTCATCGGCCAGAGCGTCTATGAAAGCGATAAGGCCGATGCCGCGACGGTCGGTGAGGTCAACGACCTGATCCTGACCGCCGATGGCAAGATAGAAGCCGCCATCGTTGGCGTTGGTGGCTTCCTTGGCGTCGGAGAAAAGGATGTTGCCGTTAGCCCCAACCAGTTGCAGATGGCTACGCGCAGCGACGGCAAGACCTGGTTGGTGATGAAGGCGACCAAGGACCAACTCAACAGCGCGCCGGCCTTTGATCGCACAAAGCTCGCTGAAGGCGTGGCCAAGCCAGCCGACAGCGGCACGGCGTCACCGCCCGCGCAGTAATTCGTAAAATAATGGTAGTTCTTTTATCTGGCCCGGATATCCGGGCCAGATTTTTTGCTATCATTGACGACTTTTGGTCCAACTAAACTAGGCTTGCTTTTCAGAGAGGCTTTCGATTTATTCTTGACGCAAAAGGTGGAGGGGCCTAATGCGTCGACTAAGTTGGTTCGTAATATTTCTAAGCCTGACAACTCAGGCGAGCTTGGCTCAAGAAGCGGCAAATCCTGCTCTTCTTCAGCAAGAAAACTTGAAGAACGCCGTCAGTTGGCTGATCATGTCATATCGTCAATGCGGTCGAACGAAAGATGACCCTGTTCTCTTCACTTCGATCAGTCGGATAACGTCCTCAGAGCTCGTAAACGCGGGAATGCCGTCGGACGAAGCGCAGAAGTATATTGATGCCATTGCCAAGGCCCCGATGGCAGGATCACCTACCGACAGCGACGATCTTGCATGTGAGACGATGACACAATTCCAAGAGAGTATGGCACCTCGCAACTAGCCTGTTATTGGAGACGTCTTTTATCCTCCAAGGTACAGCCTGTGCAGCTCGTCCGGCGAGCGCAGCAAAGTCTTGCAGTCGCCATCATAGACGACACGGCCTCGGCGCAGAACATAAGCGCGGTTGCCGATGCCGAGAGCCAGAGCTGCGAATTGCTCGACCAGAAGTACGGCAAGACCGGCATCGGCCAGTTTGCGCACGGCTGCCATCAGTCGCGAGACGATGACCGGAGCAAGCCCCGCCGACATTTCGTCTATCATCAGCACCTTCGGCCGCGTCAACAATGCTCGGGCGATGACCAGCATTTGCTGCTCGCCACCAGATAGAAGCCCGGCGCGTACGCTGCGGCGCTGCATCAACTCCGGAAACAGACCGTATGCTTCGGAGAGATCGCTGCCGTCGCGCAGCGCCACCTTCATGTTCTCCTCTGTGGTCAGCTGACTGAAGATGGTTCGACCCTGTTCGACATGCGCCAAGCCCTCGCGCGAGCGTTGGCCTGGCCGGGCCGTCTGGATTTCATGACCGTCGATGGCGATGGTTCCGCTCGCTACCGGAATGATGCCGGAAAGCCCTTCGAGCAACGTCGTCTTGCCGGCACCGTTCGCACCCAGCACAACACTGATCGAGCCACTTTCGACACGGGCATTGATCTCGGTGACGACCGGCAGTTCGGAACGGCTGATCGACAGCGAGGAAATGACAAGCTCACTCATGCGGCGACACTTTCTTCGATGCCGAGATAGGCTCTTTTGACGGGCACCTGGTCCAGAACCACGGCTGGCGGACCGGACGCGATGACGCGGCCGAAGTCGAGCACAGTGACCTGGCTGCAGGCTGCGCGCACGAGATCCATGTCGTGTTCGACCAGCAGGACAGACGAACCGAACCGTGCTGGAATTTCCGCGATACGCTTACCGAGGCGCAGCGTCTCCTCATGCGACTGCCCCGCCGCCGGCTCGTCCAGCAGAATGACAGCCGGTCTTGATGCAACCACGCCTGCGACATCGAGCAGACGGCGCGTGCCGGCATCGACTGCTACAACGGGTGTTTCGGGGTTCGGGCAGTCGAGCCAGTCGAGCATGGCGCGAACCTCGGGCTCGCTCAGATTGCCGGCGGCAAGGCGCAGATACCCGCCCACCGTCAGTTCCGGCGCGATGCGATTGGTCTGCCATGTCCGGCGCACACTGGTGCGAGCCCTGAGATGTGCGGCCTTTCCTTCCAGGGGTGTCGTCCCCAGCATTATCGAGCCCTCATAACCGGCGAGAAAACCCGAAACCGCGTCGATGAAGGTCGATTTGCCTGCTCCGTTCGGCCCGATCAGGCCGGCGACCGATCCGGCAGGAATTGTCAGGTCGACGCTGTCGAGCGCCAACACCGTACCATAGCGCACCGTGAGCTTGTCGACGACGAGAGCCGCGCCCCTGGCGTGCTCGATGCGGGCAGGCAGAGCGCGCTCGGACGAGGTGCCGCCATCGGCCGTGCGCTGGAGTCTTAATTTGCGTAGCAGCCGACGGTAAGTCTCGCTCATCGTTTCGCCAGTCGATAGCGCTTGCGTCGCGCCGAGCGCGAACAGCACGTTGCCGATGTCCTGCGGCAAGTCGAACCGACGCAGGATTTCCGGGAACATGACGACGAGCAGCCCGCCGATGATGGCGCCTTCGGCGAAATGCGCACCAGTCATCACCGCGACCGCGTAGAGGCTGAGCGACTGCATCATCGAGAAGTTCTCGGCGACCAACGTGCCGAGATATCCGGCTAGCAGTCCACCGGAGATACCGGCAATAAAGGCACTGATGGCAAAGGCAGAAAGCTTGGCCTTGGCAACGCTGACGCCATGTGCGGCGGCTGCGCGTTCGGAATGGCGAACCGCCAGCCAGGAGGCGCCCAGTCGCGATCGTGCCAGGAATTCCAGTGCCACTGCGATGACCACATAGAAGATCAACGCGAAGGCGAAGTAGCCCTCGTCGCTGTCGAACAGCTCCGGCCGAGGCACTTGGATGAAGGCGGTCTGGCCGGGAAATGTCATCGTCGCCAGGATGACGTCGAAGGCGGCAGCGAAGGATAGTGTGATGATGGCAAGATTGATGCCGCGCAGCCTGAGTGCCGGCAGGCCGATAGCGACGCCCAGCGGCACAGCGGCGAGACCGCCGAGCAGGATCCAGGTTGCTAGACCGCCCGGCGCTTCGGCGATGTTCAAATACCCCACTGTCCAGGCGCCGACGCCGGCGAAGGACATCTGGCAGAGCGCGATCATCCCGGTGCGACCGGCGACCAGCCCGAGACTCTGCAACGCCACGCCGGTGATCAATACTGAAGTCGCCAGAAACACCCAGTAAGACGACAGGAGCCCAGTGATGACGCCGCCCAGCACGATGGCGGCGATGATAATGACGAGCGAGGCCCGAATACTAGCGCGCGTCATCCCAGCGGGCCTCCCTTTGCGACCACAGAAGCACGGCCAGGATGACCAGGAAGGGAATGGCGCTGCGATATTGGGCGATCGAGTCGACCGAGCTCGCCAATCCTTCCAGCACACCGAGCAGAATGCCGCCGGCCAGCGTCAGCCAGAAGCTGCGGAACAGTCCAACGAGCGCCGCTGCCAGCGCCGGTACCACCAATAGGCTGAGCGTCATGAAATTCGGCGAGCGCTGCGGCGCGATGATCATCAGCGCGAAGGTGGTGAAGGCGCCGGTGGCACCCCATACCAGCAGCGACAACAGCCTCACCTTCACGCCGATGAGTTCGGCGGCCAGCGGCCGGTCCGACAATGCGCGCAGATGCAGGCCGATGCGGGTGCGGCTGAGAAAGAGATCGGACAGCACGGTGAAAAGGATCGCAAGGCCGATGGTGAGCACGGAAGCGATCGTCACCTCGACACCCGCCATGCGAAACGCGGAACCCGGAAACAGGTCCGGCATGACGCGCGGGTGCTGGCCACCGGTCAATCTGAGACCGATCGCGATCAAGCCGACTAACAGGGCAGCCGTGACCGCTGCCTTGGTCGACGGGTTCGCTTCCGCGAACCAGCGCGTCATGATGAAGCCGATCAACACGCCGACCGCGGCACCGACCAGGATTCCGGCAATGACCGACGGAAAGGTCGGATAGCCGCCTTCGGTCAAGGCAATCAGCGCAAAGGTGCCGGCCGAGCCGATCGCGGCGCCGGTGAAATTGACGACGGCGACGAGCCGGTAGGTGAAGACAGCGCAGACGCCGAGCAGCGCATAGGTGCCGCCTGCCGTCAGTCCCGCAATGGCGGGTGTGAGAAACGAGTTCATCGATGATCCCGAATGAAAAGGAGGATGGCAGACATGTCGGCCGCCCTTCAGTCAGCGGCTACTTTGCATCAGGAAGCACGACCCATTCAGGTGTTTCCACCTTCCAAGCCCCGTTTTCGAGCTTCATGACCTTGGTAGCGCGCATCGGCGAATGGGTCTTTGCTTCACCGAATACGTAAGGCGAGCCGGCGAGCGGATCCGAGATCGGCTTCATTTCCAGAAGCGCCTTGGTCACGCTTTCGCGCGTCACCTCACCGTCGATGCCCTCGATCACCTTGAGGAATATCTTGGCAGCCAGGTAACCCCCTTGCGAGAAAGCGGTGAGCGGCCGGCCGGCCTTGTTCATGTCGGCGATCCACTGCGCGTTGGCGGCCGAACCGGTTTCGGTGAAAGGCTCCCACTCGGTGCCGACATAGATCGGCTGCTTGGTATCCGCGAGTGCTTTGGCCACCTGTACCGTGTAGCCGGGCGCCAGGAACAGCCAGTTGATGCCGGTAATCTTCTGGGCATCCACCGTCTTGATCAACTGCACCACCTGCGGCTCGACCTGATTGGTCAACACAGTGTCGCAGCCTGCATCACGCGCCTTGATGACATACGGCGTGAGATCGCCTTGGAAAGGCAAGGTGAGGTCAAGCAGATGCACCTTCTGACCGCTGATCTTTTCCCAGTCTTCGATACCCTTCTTGTAGGCTTCCTGGGTGCCGCCGATGATGATGAAGAAAGCGCAGAACTTCTGGCTCTTCAGCACATTGGTGGCGTAGTAGCCCATGGCTGTCGACAGCGTGAGCGGACCGACATTGACGGGAGCGACGCTGGGTGAAGAAAAACATGCAGCGTCGACGCCAAGACCCTGAACCGACGAGATTTTCTTGCGGTTGTAGTTGACGGCGTTGACAGCGCAGTCGAGCAGGCTGCCCGAACCAACCAGTGCGACTGCTTCTTTGTTGTCGATCAGGTCGCGCGCGGCCTGCGCGGCTACGGCCGGATCCGCCTTGTCATCGGCAATGGTGTATTCGATCTTGCAGCCATTGAGGCCGCCGGCGGCGTTGACGGCATCAAACGCGGCTTGCGTCGCCTTCGGCACCTCGCTGAAGTCGGCAGGCCCGGTGATGGTCGAGACCGCACCGACCTTGATGGTGCCGTCGGTGCAGGTCGGGCCGGCAGCGGCTGCGCCACCCGTCAGCGCGCCGATGCCGATCGCGGCAAAGACGCCAGAAAGCAAAGCTGATTTCCAGTGCATTTTTCTCTCTCCCCTTCGTTAGTTGATTTGCTATGCGGCATGCCTTTCCTCGGTTTTCGCGAGGCGAACTCCGGCAAACTTCGCAAGCGTCCGTTCTATGGTTTCGCGCGCGATGTCGCGCACGATGAAGACAAGCCGCGTGCGACGATCCGGCGATGGCCAAGCCTCCAACCTGGTCGGCGGATGAAACACATGCTGTACGCCATGCAGAACCAGCGGCCGATCGAGGTCGTCGGCGACACGGACCAGGCCTTTGAGGCGAAGAAGGTCCTCTCCCTTCAATGCTGCGATGTAGTCCAACCATGTTGCGAAGGCTGCCCATTCCACCGGTTCGTCGATGACAAAGCTGTAGGACTGGATACCGTGATGGTGGCCATGATCATCATGATGATGGTGGTGATGATGATGATCATGGTGATCGCAATCCGGCCCGCATTCATGATCGTGGATCGACTGCGCTGCCCTGTCGAACCAGGCAGCGACCTGATCCGCGCGCGCTTCAGAACCCAGCGTTTCGGCGTCGAGTAAGGTTGCCAGCGCCACGTCCGCCACGAGACAGCGTTCGGCAGCTGGCGCGAGTGCCGCCAACTTGTGTTGCAGTTCATCTACTTTCCAGCCGTCAACAAGATCAGCCTTGGTGACGATCAGACGATCCGCCACCGCCACTTGCTTGGCGGCTTCAGCGTGACGTTCGAGCGTCGCCGGTCCGTTGACGGCATCGACCGTTGTGACCACGCCGGCGATGTAGTAGCGGCCAGCGAGTTCCTGTTCCGCGATCAGCGTGTGCAGGATCGGCGCGGGATCGGCCAGGCCTGTGGTTTCGATCACGACGCGGCTGAGTTCCGGTAACTCGCCGTCAGTGGCCCGCCTATGCAAGGTCTTCAGCGTCTCGACCAGATCACCACGCACCGTGCAGCACACACAGCCATTGTCGAGCAACTGGAACTGCTCTTCGCTGGCCTCGATCAGCAGGTGGTCGAGCCCGATCTCACCGAACTCGTTGACGATGACGGCTGCACCCGCGAGTGACGGTTCCTTGAGCAGTCGGTTGAGCAACGTCGTCTTGCCGGAGCCGAGGAAGCCGGTAAGGACGGTGACCGGGATAAGCTCGCCAGCGGGGTCAGGTTCGCTCATACACAACCCTTCCCTCGAACCAGGTCGTCATGACCTTGATGTCGGCGATCTCGTCGACAGGAATCTCGAGCACGTTGCGATCGAGTTCGATGAAATCGGCCGACTTGCCGACCTCGATCGAACCGATCGTCTCGCCGAGCCCGATGGCGCGCGCCGAATTGATGGTGAAGATCTCCAGTGCGGTTGCGACGTCGATCGCCTCTTCCGGCCAAAGTGCTTCACCGGCGAACTCGCCATTCGGGTTCTGGCGCGTCACCAGGCCTTCAATGCCGTTCCATGGATCGGGATTAGGCATGACGGGCCAGTCTGAGCCGCCCGCGAGCAATGCGCCGGCGGCCAGCAGCTGCTGGTTCGGCCAGAAGCGCAGCGCGCGTTCGACGCCCATCGCTTGCTTGTGGCCCTCCAGGAAGCTGGTTGGATACCAGAGGAATGGTGACAGGTCGGCTGCGACGCCGAGTTCGGCGAAACGCGGGATGTCGGTGGGTGCGATATAGCTGGCATGCGCGATATGGTGGATCAGCTTGGTCAGGCCGTTGAAGGAGCGCACGACATCGATGGCATCGAGCGCCTGGGAGACGGCGGCGTCGCCGGCGCAGTGGATTTTCACCGCCAGCCCGAGCTTTTCGCATTTGCCTACCCAGCGAATGAGATCCGGCACCGTGACGATGGTCGAGCCGCGAAAACAGCAGCCGAGGATCGGATCGGCGACATAGGGTTCATGAAACGCGGCGGTCTTGGCACCCGGAACGCCATCCAGGAAGATCTTGACGAAATCCGGCCTGGCGTGGGCGCTGCGATACTGATCCTTCAGAGCGATCAATTCATCGCCGGTAATGCCGAACATGAAGGACGGCTCGACGGCCGGCATGGCGGAGACCGACCATGCCGTCAGTTCGCCGCGGTCATCCAATCCTTTGAGTGCGGCCAGGATCGGCTGCATGGCGGCAGCGTCGAGAAACGCAGTCACACCATAGGAATTCAGCGTGGAGATGGACTGCGCCATCGCCGCCCGATCCATTTCCTCGGTGTAGTAGCCGGAATTGGCGATCACGCTCTCAACCAGACCGGAAGCGGATTCGATCATCAGGCCGGTCGGCGCACCGGTTGCCGGGTCGCGGCCGATCGAGCCCTGGTCAGGATCGGGCGTGTCCTTGGTGATGCCGGCCAATCGCATTGCCTCCGAGTTGACCCAGCGGTTGTGGTAGCTGTCGTCGCGTAGCATCACCGGACGCCCCTGGGCGGCGGCATCTAACCGCGCAAGCGCTTCCAGGCTGTTCAGCTTGGCATGCAGGTCGCTGCCCCACTGGCCGCCGATGATCCAGCTGCCAGGCTCGGTGGAAACTGCCTTCTCGTGCACTTTCTCCACAATGGTTTCGAAGCTGGAGGTCGAGGCGTAACGCAGTTCGAACAGCTCCGCCTGGCCACCCATCATGAGATGGGCGTGAACGTCGACAACGCCCGGCATCAACATTGCGCCCTTGAGATCGACGGAGCGTGTACCGCTTCCGATAAAAGGTGCGACGCCTGCTGCATCGCCGACCGCCACGACGCGCCCGCCCTTCACCGCCACATGCGATGCCCAGGGCTGCTTGCGGTTCATCGTGTAGATGCGGCCGTTGCCGAGAAACAGATCGGCACTTTTGTCCGGCATTCTCTTTCCTCCACCCAATTCACTCGGCAGGCGTTGCGGCCGTATTCTGCTCACACCGCCCGGTTCTGTGTCGGGGCCCGCCCGCCGCCGTCGGCCACCAGAACCGCGCCCGTCACGAAGGACGCCTCGTCGGAGGCCAGGAACAAGCAGCAGGAGGCAATCTCGGCAGGGTCGGCGATGCGCCGCAAAGCAATGCGGCCCGTCAGCGCCGCGAATTCCTGCTCCGGCGTCGAGCCGTTGGCGATCGCCGCAGCCTCCATCTCCTCCTCGCTCATCGGCGTGCGCACCCAACCGGGAGCAAGCGCGTTGGCGCGAATGCCGTCCGGCCCATGAGCATAGGCAAGCGAGCGTGTGTAGGAGACCAGCGCCGCCTTGCTCGCCGAATAAGCAGCGTTCTGCGCACTGGCATTGAAGGCCCCTACCGAGGCGATGTTGACGACGGAGCCGCCTTTTTTCTTCAGCAACGGCAGCGCGGCCCTGCATGCCATCATCGTGCCCGTTACATTGACGGCAAAGGTCTTTTCCCAAATCTCGTTGGACACCGTTTCCGGCTTGTCGGGGATCAGCAATCCGGCTGCATTGACGAGTATGTCGATCTGACCGCTGCAGGCATCGATAGCACGCGCCACATCCGCCTTGTCGGTGATGTCGCCATGCACGGCCTTGCCGCCACTTGTCTTGGCCGCATCGTCGAGCGCCTCTCCACCCAACCCGAACAGGATGATCTCAGCGCCATGCCTGCTGAAAAGCTCGGCTGTCGCACGCCCCATGCCGGTGGCGGCGCCGGTGATCAGCGCCCTGCGCCCCTGCAAGCGCCCGCTCACGACAACCCCCATTGCTTTTCGACCGCGTAACCGGTTTCAGGCAGCGTGGATCCGCCATCGACGATGATGGTCTGGCCTGTGGTGTATTTGGCTTCAGGCGACGCCAGATAGAGCATGGCGAAGGCAATATCGTCGGCTTCGCCATAATGCCCGACCGGGATAAATTGACTGAGCCGGTTCGCCACTTCGGGCTTGCTCATCGAGCCGCCGTCCTTGGTAATGAAGCCCGGCTCAACCCCATTCACGGTGATGCCATCACGGGCATATTCAAAGGCAGCGCCCCGGACAAAGGCATTCACGCCGGCCTTGGCAGCCGAATAATGCGCACCACCGGCCATGGCGACCCGCGCCGAGACCGATGATGTCACCAGGATGCGACCGAAATTCTGCTTGCGCATGATGGGGGTCGCAGCCTGTGCCAGCCAGAAACATGCCTTGAGGTTCAATGACAGCGCCTGTTCGAGTTTGTCTTCGTCGAGCTCGTCGATCGACGCCCACGGACAGCCACCGGCATTGTGAACCACGATATCGAGCCGCCCTGCTCTCGAAGCCGCGTTGCCGACGACCTCATGCAATTCCGGTCGACCAAGCCCGGTCAGTGGCACCGCGCGGACCGACAGGCTGCGGGCGGTGAGTTCTGCGGCGAGCGCCTCAGCCACATCAAGGGTACGGTTGGCGATGACGACGGAAGCACCGGCTTCGGCAAAACGGGTGGCGATCGCAGCGCCGATACCGCGTCCGCCGCCCGTCACCAAGGCAACCCGTCCGCTCAGATCGAAGCCCTGCGTGCCCATCCTCAGGAGACCCCCGCGTCGGCGAGAAGGTCGACGAAACGCCCGAACACTTCCGTATGACGATCGACCTGCTCGGCGGTCGTGGCCGGACACATCAGGAACATGGTGTGGAAGGGCGTTACCAGTATGCCTTCATTCATGTAGTAAGCGTGCAGCAGCGTCTCGAGGTCGCCGCGTCTGCTTGCAATCACCTCCGCGCCATTGCGTGGCGGCTTCGGCATGAACATGATCTCAGCGCGCGCACCGATCTGCGTGACATGCCAGGGCAGTTCGCGGGCCTTGATGATGTTCCGCGCACCTTCGGCAAGCCGGGTTGCGTTAGCTGCCATCAGTTCGAAGTTCGCAGGCGTCAAAATCTCTTCCAGCACGGCGCGCATGGTGGCCACCGTCAGCGCGTTGCCTGCCAGCGTGCCGCCGATGCCGAGATGCGCGGACTGGCGGACACGCGGATTGACCTTGGGTACGATCGTCCACAGCCGCTCGGCGATTTCTTGCGACACGCCAAAGACACCGGCTGGAATACCGCCGGCGATTGCCTTGCCGGCCACGAGCATGTCCGGCTCCAACCCATGCTGGCTGGTGTAGCCGCCGGGGCCGCTCGAAATCGTGTGCGTTTCGTCGATGATCAGAACCGTGCCTGTGCGGCGCGTGATTTCGCGCAGTGCCGCGTGAAAGCCGTCGGCAACCGGGATCATGCCGAAATTGGTCATCAGCGGCTCGGTCAGCACGCAGGCGACATCGCCGGCCGACAGCGCCTGTTCGAGCGCTTGGACATCATTGAACTCGACTACTCGTGATACTGTCGAATGATCAACGCCGTTCGGATGGATCATGTTGCGCAGGCCGACCTTGCCGTCGCGGATCTCGACATGCGCTTCCTCGACGCCGCCGTGATAGCAGCCGGAAAACACCAGCACTTTCGGCCGGCCGGTGATCATGCGGGCGATGCGGATAGCGCCGCGGTTGGCGTCGGTGGCCGACGTCGTCAGCGTCCAGTAAGGCAGGCCGAAACGGCGGGAAAGCTCCGCGCCCACCCACAGGCTGTCCTCGGTTGGCAGCATCATGGTGGTGCCGTTCTGCAATTGTTTGAGTGCTGCGCGCGTCACCGCCTTAGGCGCGTGGCCGCACATGCCGCCGGTGTCGCCGAGGGCGAAGTCGACGTAGTCGTGGCCGTCGATGTCGCGGATATGCGCGCCCTTGGCTTCTGCGGCATAGACCGGGAAGCCACCTGCCCAGCGGCGCATCCAGTGTGATGGACCGCCATAAAGGAAGTGCCGCTGCCCCTCCTCCCAGGCCTCCGCCGAGCGCGGATGGGTAAGCAGGAAGCGCTCCTGTTCCCGGTCGAGCAACTCCGCAATGGTCGCCGTGTTACGGTCTGTTCGGGCAGCAAGCGTCAAGCTGTGAACCTCCCTGTGCATGCCGTCCCAGGCACGATCGAAGCGTTATCGGTTCATTATTTGAACCGCCGTTTTATTTGTTGTATGCAGACTGCAGGCTTGGCCGCCGGCTGTCAAGTTAATTCACACGCTAACTATCGTTTTAGGGACCGATCATGAGTACCGTGCGCAAAGCCGTATCCCTGCTGGAGCTGTTCACGCTGGAAGAACCGGAAATTGGGCTTTCGGACCTCTCCCGAAAAGCTGGGCTCGACAAGGCAACGGCGCGTCGCCTGCTGATGGCGCTGGCCGAACACCGTCTCGTCGAACAAGAGCCGGTAAGCCGTCGCTATCGGCTAGGAGCCGGCCTGACGCGGCTCGCGCGTATTCGCGACGCGCAATTGCCGCTGTTGCCGGTCGCCATACCTATTCTGCGTGAGCTGTCACAGCAGACCGGCGAGACTGTGCATATTTCGGAATACAGTGCAGGAGCCTTGCTCACCATCCATGTCGAGCTCTCACCCAAGGCCAACCGCGTCAATGTCAATGTCGGCCAGATCCTGCCGCTGCATGGCACGGCGTCGGGCCTCGCCCTGCTTGCCTTCGTGCGCGAGGAAATACGACGCGACTGTCTGCGGACACCCCTCGCCGCCTTTACTCCTCACACCATGACAGACGCAAAACAGGTGTTGCAGGCCGTATGGCTTGCGGCGGAGCGTGGCTATTCGCGCAGCGGGCAAGGTTATGAGGAAGGCGTTCATTCAGTCGCGGCACCAATTCTCGGCTCCGACGGCTATCCCATCGGCACGGTGGCAATCGCATCGCCGGTATCGCGCGCCGATGATTCCGTAGCTGCGGTTCAAGGCGCCTTGGTGATTGAAGCTACCCGGCGGATCACCAAACAACTGATTGGCGAACCGGTAGAGCCAGCAGAAAGAGCATTGGGATAACAGGCTCCGACTTCGCTTGACCATCCGCTCGCGACCACTTTCATGCGCGTTGCGAAAAGAATGGTTAGCGTGTTAAGTTCCGTTTCAAATATGTCACCCGCTGATGCGGCGTTGTCATGCCAGCCCGCACCAAGACGGGAGGCCCTACCGAGGAGGAACCCATGCAGCATGCCGCCCGCCATGTCAGCATCGCCGACGGCGAAGCTTTCCTGTCTACGTCCCGCATCCTGTTCGGTCCGATCACGCAACGTTTTGCGCGCGGCTCGGTCGAATCGATCCCCAAACTGGTTTCCGTCAATCTGGGCCCGTGCCGGCTTTCCGAGATCAGAGCCAAGGCACATGTCGTGGTCAATGACCGTGCCCATTGGCGCAGCTTCGATCCCGACGCCATCAAGATCCTTGTGCAGGTTGCCGGCCGCAGCCATTTCGAGCAGCAATCGGTGGCCGTCGACCTCAATCCGCGCTCGGCCATCATCTACGATCCGGTGCGCAGCTATTCCTTGCAGAATTTGACAAGCGTCGACCAACTCATCCTGCAGGTGCCGCGTTCCACCTTCAGCGATGATACGCTGGCGAGGCTCTCCGCGCCCCTGCCCTTGCCCGGCGACGATGACAGTCTGACCCATATCGTGTCCGGACTGATGCGCATGGCCATAGACGACGGCCGCAGACTCGACGAAGCCAATTGCCGGCGCGTCGGTGAAAGCCTGATGCAGTTGGTCAATGGGCTGATCTGCGCCAAACCGCAGGTCGCGGACCAGCGTCGGTCACCGCTGGAAGCGTTGCGCGAACGCATCATCGCCTATATCGACGCCAACCTGTCGCGCAGCGACCTCTCCGCCGATGAAATCGCCCGCCATATGGGTTGTTCACGCCGGTATTTGCATCGGGCATTCGAAGGAGAAAACATCACGCTGGAGCGTTTTGTCTGGGATCGCCGCCTGGACCGCAGTCGCGAAGCTTTGATGGCGGGCAACAGCGCGTCGATCTCCGAGATCGCCTTTGCATGCGGCTTCAACTCGAGCGCCCACTTCTCGCGTGCCTTCAAGGCAAAATATGAAGTCTCGCCGCGCGAATTGCGCGATACCGTGCTTAGCCGGCTGCATTGACGATCTACCCTCCATATAGAGGGCAATCGGAGCCTCCGAGAGAGTGTTAGTTCCGTGCCACCGACATCGGCAGGATTTTCCGCACCAGTCCCTTCGGCAGGAACAGCATCGCCAGGATGATGGTCAGCCCCGAGATGATGGGGTGATAGTCCGGCACGATGATGCGGGCGACGTCGAACACTGCATACATGATGAAAGCGCCGAGGACCGGCCCGAGGATGGTGCCGGTACCGCCCACCACGGTCATCATCAGCGGCAACAGCATCCAGTCCAGGTTGAAGACGGAATCCGGTCCGACATGGAAGATGTAGTAGCTGTACAGGCTGCCGGCGAGACCGGCGATGAAAGCACTGCCGGCAAAGGCGGCAACCTTGACCTTCAGCGTGTTGATGCCGTTGGCGGACGCCGCCATCTCGTCATCGCGCACGGCGATCAGCGCCAGGCCATAACGCGAGCGCATCAGCCAGCCGATTGCGACCGCGGTGCCGACGGTGAGGCCCAGGCCGGTCCAGTAGTGCGGCATCAGCGTCTCGAAGGTGCTGGAGGGGGCAATGACGCCGAAAGCACCGCCGGTGAAGTCGCCGCCATTGACGAAGATGACTTTGACGATTTCGCCAAACCCCAGCGTGCCCAGGGCGAAATAGTCGCCCCGCAGCTTGGAAAGCAGCGGCAGGCCGATCAGCGCGGCCGCCAGTGCCGCTACCAGACCGCTCAGCACCATGGTCACAGGATCGAAGTAATAGATGCGCGGGAAGGTCTCATAGAGCGAGCCCCAGAGATAGTTGCCGCTCCACAGGATCGCCGTCGTGTAGGCGCCAAGCCCGAAGAAGGCGTGCGAGCCGAGGCTGATCTGCCCGCCGAAGCCGGCAACCAGGTTCCAGCCCTGCGCCATCACCGCATAGATAAAAACGAAGAACAGGAAGGAGAGCAGGTAGCTGTCGATCGCCCCCGGCCAGAACGGCACCAGAGCGAGGATGATGGTGAGCAGCGCTGCCGCCCATTTCCAGGATACATTGGCCATGGCGGTCATGCTTTCTTGTAGGGCCGGCTGAAAAGCCCTTCCGGCTTGAACATCAAGACAGCCAGGAAGACGCCGTAGGCGATGGCGTTGGTCCAGCCGCCAGAGATGAAGAACTGTGTGTAAGCCTCGATAAGACCAAGGATAATTCCGCCAGCCAGTGCTCCTGTGACATTGCCGATGCCGCCAAGCGCCAGCGCCACCAGCGCCTTGAGGCTGAAGATGAAGCCGGCGAATGGATTGAAGGGAAAGGTCGTCGCCACAGCAACGCCTGCGGCGCCTGCCAGCGCGATGCCGATCGCGAAGGCGATGGCATTGACCTTGTGCGGGCTGATGCCCATCAGCGTTGCCGCCGTCATATCTTCCGAGGCCGCCCTCACCGCCTTGCCGACCAAAGTCTTGCGCAGGAACAGCACGACAAGAGCGGTACCCGCGAGCGCAATCAGGAAGCCCATGGAGCGGGTGAAGGAGGCACGCACGCCCAGCAATTCAATGCCGCTCGCCGTGTAAGTGGTGACCACGGCGGCGGTGTTGCCGCCCCATATGACAGTCATCAGGTTCTGCACCAGGAACATGACCCCGACAGCAATCAGCAGTGAGATGTTGCGATCTTCCTCAGCGGCCGCCTTGCGGAACAGGCCCTGATAGATCAACCATCCGGCGACCAGACCGACCGGAACCATGATCAGTAACGACAGGAACGGGTCGATGCCGAGGTGTTGAAACAAAGCACGCACCAGATAGGCGGCCAGGATGATCATGGCGCCCTGCGCGAGGAAGATCAGGCGCATGGTACCGAAAATGAGGCTCAATCCGACGGCGGCGACACCATACATGGCGCCACCGAGCGCGCCGTTGATGGATAGCTGCAGCAGGATCTCCGGCGATGGCAAGGTCATCACAGCTCCAATACGCCCATATAGGCTTTCTGGACTTCGGGATCGGCGATGAGCTCGGCGCCCGTACCTTGCATGGCAAGTTCGCCGGTCTTCAGCACGAAAGCGTAGTCGGCGATCTTCAGCGCCTGGTGGATGTTCTGCTCGACCAGCAGGATGGTGACGCCTTGCTTGTGCAGCGCCTCGATCAGCTGGAACATCTGCTGCACCACCAGTGGTGACAGGCCGATGGAAGGCTCGTCCAGGATGAGCAGCGACGGTTCGGACATGGTGGCACGTGCAATCGCCAGCATCTGCTGTTCGCCGCCCGACAACGAGCCGGCCTTCTGGCCGGTCCTCTCCTTTAGACGCGGAAACAGGTCATAGGCCTTTTCCAGCGCGCGTTTCATGTTCGCCCGTGCCTTGGGCTGGAAGGCACCCAGTTCCAGATTCTCCAGCACGGTCATCTGGCGAAACAGGCCACGCCCCTCGGGCACATGGGCGATGCCCAAGCGGGCTATGTCTTCCGGAAGACGGCCAAGCAGAGATGTGCCGGAGAGTTTGATCTCGCCGCGCTTGGCGGGGACAAGTCCGGAAATGGCTTTCAGCAGCGTGGTCTTGCCGGCACCGTTGGCGCCAACAATGGCGACTACGGAGCCAGCGTCGACATGAATCGATACGCCCCAGAGCGCACGCACGTCGCCATAGGCGACTTCGAGATCAGTTACTTCAAGCAACCGGTTCGCCAAGATAGGCCTCGATGACTTTGCGGTTGGCGACGATTTCGGCGGGTGTGCCATCGGCGATCTTGACGCCGTGGTCGAGCACGACGACGCGGCTGCACACCTTCATGATGGCATCCACCTTGTGCTCCACCCACAGGATGGAAATGCCCTTTTCGGAGCGTGTTCGGCGGATGACTTCGACCATCTGCCTGATTTCGGTCGGGTTGAGCCCAGCCATCGGCTCATCGAGCAGCAGAAGCGACGGTTCCGATGCCACCGCACGTGCTATTTCAAGCAGCCGGCGGTCGGACAAGGTCATATGTGCCGTCGTCACATCGCGCTTTGCGCCGAGGCCGACCAGATCAAGCGCGGTTTCGGCTGCCTCCCTTGCGTGCCGCACCCGCCCGCCGGAACCGTATACCGCGCCGACCATGACGTTCTCGAACGCCGTCATGGTGAGGAAGGTGCGTACCAGCTGGAACGTGCGGGCGATGCCGTGGCGGCAAATGAGGTGTGGTGCCGCGCCGGTGATGTCATTGCCCTTGAAGCGGACCTTGCCGCGCGTCGGGGCGTAGATCGCCGTCATGACGTTGAAAAGCGTCGACTTTCCGGCGCCGTTCGGGCCGATCAGTCCAACCAGCTCGCCTCGGCCAACGACCATATCGATGCCATCCAGCACCACGAGGCCGCCGAAACGTTTGGTCACCGCCTCCAGGCTGAGCACGGTTTCGTCTGACTGCATGCTTGTTCGGTTCCTTTGCCCACTGGCTTCAGGGAAAAGACTGACTATGGTCCGTCGGTAACCGCGTGCACGACGGGACGACGCCGGCACACGGCCAGACGTCGTCCCGACGGCACCCCCAACGTTTTAGCGCTTGTCCCAGGCGGGAGCCGGCTTGTAGGTCCAGGTCCCGTTCGGGAACAGCAGCTGATGCTTGCCTTCCCACCACTGCGTTGCAACCGATGGGATCAGCGCGAAGCCGGTCTCGTCGAACTTCAGCGGACCGACCACGGTGTCCTTGAACTCCTGGTTGAAGATGGCGTCATGCACTGCCGCGGCATCGGTCGATCCAGCGCGCTCGATGGCCTGGAACAGCACCTGGGCGTTGGCGTAGAAGGCGCCGACCGTGACGGAGTCCTTCTTGTATTCGGCCTCGTAGCGCTCACCCAATTCCTTGGCGCCGTTGTAGGGATAGCTGGCCGACCAGAAACCGTCGGTCAGGACGTAGTCGGAATCCTTGCCCAGGGCGTCATGGAATTCGCCGGTCCAGGTTCCCTTCCAGCCATGGAAATATGGAACACTAAAGCCAAGTTCCTTCATCTGGCGGATCAGCGTGACGGTGTCTGCCGGCGAGCCGAACACCAGCATGGCGTCCGCGTCGGCAGCCTTCAGCTTGGTGATCATCGCCGAATAGTCGGTCGAGCCAGTCGCCCATGGATCGTTGAAGGCAAAAGTGTAGCCATACTTCTTGGCTGCCGCCTCGAACGCGCCACCGAAGCCCTTGCCGTCCGGTGAATCTTCCGTGACCAGAGCGGGGCGCTTCGGACGCTCGTTTTCCGGCAGCTTCTGCCAGATTTCAAACGGCACTTCGGCACCGGGACCTGGGTGGAAGAAGAACAGCGCCGAATATTTCATCTTCAGCGGCTGCCACTCGAACGGGAAAGCCGCCGTGATCATGTAGAATTTCTTGTACTTCTCGGCGACGATCGCACCGGCGACATTGAGCGGGCCGGAATGGGTCGAAAGCAGGATGTCGACCTTCTGCACCTTGACCAGGTTCTCGATCGCCGAGGCGACTTTGGCCTCCGTGCTTTCGTCATCGGCGATGACCAGCCTGACCGGGAGCTTCTTGCCGGCTTCCTTGATCATGATGCCGCCGGCCTTGTTGATGTCGGCCACAGCCTGCTTGTAGGCCCATTCCTGTTCCTTGCCGTCACCGGCGAAGGGGCCGGTCAGCGACACCGGCGCACCGATGACGATCTCGTCGCCGGCGGCATTGGCAATAACGGTTGCACCGCCGGTCAACACCGTAGACAGCGCGAGCGCTGCCAGCATTCCTTTCAGGCTCATTCCCATGTTCTCCTCCCAATTCCATTCCCGCCGGAAGCCGGCCGGGCCTGCCCCAGATCGTCAGCCGGTCGCCTGCGCGACCAGCTTCGTGTCGGTGAATTGCTCGAACCGCAGCACCTTGCCGTCCTCGACGTCCCAGACGTGAACGACACGCGCCTTCATCGGCCTGCCGGTGCGCTTGTAGGTGCCGGTATAAGTACCGATGCCGATAATGGTCGAACCGCCGTCGACCAGCCGTTCCAGCGTGAAGGTATACCCCTCCCATTCATCGCCGATGCGCTTGAAGACGCCTTCTATGATGGCGACGGTCCCAACATATGTGCCGGCGTAAGGAAAGCCTTCCATCTCGGTCCAGGCGGTGCGGTCGGTGATCGGCGCCATCATCGCCGCCAGATCCTTGTTGTCGGAGCTGGCGTAGTGCGCCTTGATCGCTTCGTAGTTCTTGCTCATGGCTTTACCCGCGCTCAAACCGGCGCCGGTCCCTTTCCGTAGTCGATTGTCGATTTCTTGGTGATGAAAGCGCCGGCTGGCTTGTTTTCGATGGCGCCGGTCGAGATCACGCCGAGGAACTTGCCCGTCGAGCGCATGTCTTCCCAGTTGTAGAAGAACAACGACGCCACCGGGATGATGAATTCGCGGAAGCCGAAAACGTATTGACCCTCTGCGAACTTCCAGGTCGTGGCCAGGTCGACGTCGCCATGACCGCGCTGTACACCGACGAGGTTCTGCCAGGCGTAGCGCTGCGACGACAGATAGATGTGCTCGTAGACATGGTTGGGGCTGTATTCGTAATGCGCGGTCAGGCCAACGAGGTCGCGTGACGGTGCGGGTTCGACACCCGACGGTGCCACCGAAGGATCGCCGAGCACACCGGCCAGCCATGTCTGGGCGACGCGTGGCTCGCCTGGCGCCTCGCCTGCTTCCCTCACCCTTTCGCGCACGGAAAGCACACGCCGGGTGCGGGTGTTGACGACGAAGGCTTCGTCTTCGGTTGGACGCGCCGCGAACGTCATGTTGATGAAAACAGTGTCGGCCGCGACTTCCAGCGCTTCGTACCAGTCGACACCGGCGTCCCTGCCCTCGCTCCAGGCGACGGTGTCCGCCGACGTGAAAGCCAGGTCGATTTGGCGGCCGCTGTTCAGCGTGATCTTGAAGGTCTGGCCAGCTAGCGCGCCCGTCGTCGGCAACCTGTTGGTGGCGATGCCGGCAGCGAAGTCATCGAAATGCTTCCAGTCGGCCGGTCTGTTCACGTCATTCATTGCAAGGTCCTCGAACGCTTAATCGACAAAGGCTAGGGTTGGCAGGTCCACCACCGTGGCGCCGCCATCGACGGTCAGGATCGAACCGTTCATCATCGCGGCCTCATCGGAGGCGACAAAACAGATGACGTTGGAAACCTCGTCAGGCGTCGCGGGACGGCCGAGCGGTACGTCCTTGGTGACGAGCTTGTAGGCCTCGTCAACGCTGGTGAGACCGTGCTTCTTGACGACCACCTGCATCTGCTCATCAGCCATGGCGGTAGCCACCCAACCCGGGCAGATGGTGTTGGTGCGCACGCCACGGCGGCCGTAGTCGCGCGCCAGCGATTTGCCGAGCCCGACACAGGCATGCTTCATCGTTACGTAGCCGGCTGCGGCCGGACCTGCAAACAGGCCGGCGATCGAGGCGACCACCACGATGTTGCCGCGTTGAGAAATCAGGTCAGGCAGGATTTCACGGGCACAGACGAAGGTCGTGTCGAGGTTCAAACGGGTCGACAGCGCCCATGTCTCGTCGCTCATGGAAACGGTAGGACCGACACCATGGCCACCGGCATTGGCGATCAGGATATCGACGAGGCCGAACCTGGCACGAACTTCCTTCAGCGCGGCGCGCACGGCGCCAGCATCGGCGGCGTCACCCTGCACGATCAGCGCATTTGTGTCGTTTGCCACCGCCTCTAGCGGTTCGCGGCGACGCCCCATCAGGACGATATTGGCGCCTTCCCTGACCATGCGCCTGGCGACAGCTGCACCGATGCCTGTACCGCCGCCGGTGATGAATGCGGTCTTTCCGGAAAATCTCATCGTTACCCCATGCTGGCGGGCCGCCGAGTCCGGCCCGTTCGTCTACATCGATAGTGCGATGCAGTTGGGCATAACGTCTTGTCCGAGCGGGAACTTTGTTTTGACTGAACGTGCACTTGGCTGGTCTTCGCCTTGAAGCGCGTGCGCCGTCCTCCTACGCCTCACCACACGGCCGAGTGGCCGGCAGGAGGATTTGATGAACGAGAGAGTTGTCCCCCCGATCAGCGCCGCGGCATCGGCATTCCTTGCTCGCACGCATCGCCCTTTCATCGGGGGGCGCTTTGTCGATATCGACCAGGGTGGCGCATTGCCGGTTGATGACTCGGCAACGGGTGAGATCGTTGCCCGCGTTCCCGAAAGCGGCGCTGAAATCGTTGACCAGGCCGTGAAGGCAGCACGTGCCGCACTGGAGGGTCCATGGGGCTCGATGGCGCCGGTTGAACGCGAGCGGCTGATGCTGAAACTCGCCGACGCCGTTGAAGCGGATGCGGACCTGCTGGCCGAGATCGAAAGCATCGAGAACGGCAAGTCGCTCGGCGTCGCCAAGATGTTATCGGCCGGTGGTTCGGCGAACTGGCTGCGCTATTATGCCGGCTGGGCGACCAAGATCGAAGGCGCGACGATCAATGTTTCCATTACGGTTCCGCCCGGGGCCAAGCATCATGCCATGACGGTGATGGAGCCCGTCGGTGTCGTCGGGGCCATCGTACCTTGGAACTTTCCGCTGATGATCGGCGTGTGGAAGATTGCCCCCGCACTCGCCGCCGGCTGCACCATCGTCATCAAGCCGCCGCAGGAAACACCGCTCGGCTTGCTCAGGCTCGCCGAGCTGATCGAGGCCGTCGGCTTTCCCGCTGGCGTGGTCAATGTCGTTACCGGCTCAGGTACGGTAACCGGCGAGGCGCTTATCAAACATCCCGGGGTCGACAAGCTGACCTTCACGGGCTCGACGGAAGTCGGTAAGCGTGTCGGCCATGCTGCCGTAGACCGCGTCGCTCGCTTCACGCTGGAGCTGGGCTCGAAATCGCCGATGATCCTTCTGTCGGATATGGAAGACGGCATCGAGCCGCTGCTCGCCGGCCTCGGCATGTTCTTCAACCAGGGGCAGGTCTGTACGTCGGCCGCACGCATCCTGATCGAGAAGTCGATCTATGACCGGACGCTGGCTAAGTTGGCTGACATCGCCGACGGCATGACGCTTGGCGCCGGACGGGACGAAGGCGCGCAGATCAACCCTGTCGTCTCGGAAAAGCACAAGCAAAGCGTTCTCGGCTATCTCGATCGTGCACTGGCTGCCGGCGGCGAACGCGTCAGCGGGAACCGTGCCGTGCCAGCCAAGGGCCATTATGTCGCTCCAACCATCCTGCACAATGTGAATCTCGACGCTGAGATCGTGCGGGAAGAAGTGTTTGGCCCGGTTGTCGCCGCGATGCCTGTCGCGGATCTCGACGAGGCGATCCGGCTCGCCAACGACACGCGCTATGGCCTTTCAGCGTCGGTCTGGACGCGGGATCTCGGCAAGGCGATGAAAGCTGCGCACGGCCTCAAGGCCGGCACGGTGTGGGTGAATTCGCACAACACGCTGGATCCGGCCGCGCCTTTCGGCGGTTTCAAACAGTCGGGCATCGGCCGCGAACACGGCAAGGCCGCACTGGAGAGCTACCTGGAAACGAAGACCGTCATCATGCGGTACGCTTGAGCCGATGACGCAGATCTTCGACTATATCGTCGCAGGCGCCGGTTCGTCCGGCTGCACCGTCGCGAACCGGCTGGTGACCGCCGGCAAGCGCGTCCTGCTGCTGGAAGCCGGGCCGCGCGACAACGACAAGTTCATCCACATGCCGGCGACCTTCGCCAAGGTGATCGGCACCAAACGCAGCTTCATCTACGAGTCCGAGCCGGAGACGAATGTCGGCGGGCGACGGCTGCCGATCCCGCAGGGGCGCACCTTGGGCGGCGGCTCGTCCATCAACGCGATGCTCTACATCCGCGGCCAGCACGAAGACTATGATAGCTGGCGTGACCTGGGCTGCTCCGGCTGGGCTTGGAGTGATGTGTTGCCGGCCTTCAAACGGCTGGAGCGCAATGAGCGGCTGGAAGGCACTTATCACGGCACCAACGGTCCCCTGCCCGTATCGGACGCGCGTCACAAGCACCCGCTCTCGCTTGCCTATGTGAAGGCCGCGCAGCAGGCCGGTTATCGCTACAATGACGACTTCAATGGCGAACGCCAGGAAGGCGTGGGTTTCTATCAGCTCACCACGCTCGATGCTGTGCGCCAATCGGCGGCGACCGTGTTCCTGAAACCAGTTGCCGGCAATCGCAACCTCACAGTCGTCACCGGCGCGCAAGTAAGCACGCTTACACTCGAAAACGGCGCGGCGAGCGGGCTTTCCTATACGACTGCCGACGGTCGGATGGTGCAGGCATCAGCCAAGGAAGAAGTGATCCTAGCTGCAGGCGCGTTGGCCACCCCAAAATCATGATGCTGTCAGGGTTGGGGCCTGCAGCGCACCTTGCGGAGCTGGGCATACCGGTGATCCGCGACATGGCAGGCGTCGGCAAGGACCTGCAGGATCATGTCGCAACCCCGGTCTATGCCGCGACGCGCGATCCGATCTCTCTGCTCGGCCAGGACAAAGGGCTGAAAGCTCTCCGCCACGGGCTGCAATATGTGCTGTTCGGCGCCGGGCTGCTTACCTCGAATGTAGTGGAGAGCGGTGGTTTCTTCGATACCGATGGCGACGGGCGACCCGACATTCAGTTCCACGTGCTGCCAGTGATGATCGAAAACGCCGTGCATGGCTCGGTAGGAGAGCACGGCATGGAACTCAATCCTTGCGTCTTGCGACCCAAATCGCGTGGGAAGGTGGAATTGCGCTCGCGCGACCCGAATGACCCGATCCGTTTCACCACGGGTTTCCTGTCGGAACCCGATGACCTGAAACTGCTTGTCGAAGGCGTCAAGGTTGCGCGCAACATCCTGCGACAGCCTGCCTTGCAGGCGGTGATCCGGGAAGAACTGAAACCCGGTGGCTCGGCGGATCTGCCCGAGGACAAGATCGTCGATCACATCATGCAGACAGCCAAGACCGTGTATCACCCGGTTGGCACCTGCCGGATGGGCACGGACGAGTTGGCAGTTGTCGACACGCAGCTCCGGGTCCGAGGTGTGCCACGCTTGCGCATATGCGATGCTTCGATCATGCCGCGCTTGATCAGCGGCAACACCAACGCGCCGACAATCATGATCGCTGACCGGTGTGCCGACTTCATCCTTGCGACGGCCTGACGATTGGGCAAGCGCAAACCTTCCCCATCGGCAGCTATGGCCTCATCACAAAGCGGTTGACGCTCGTTCAAATCGGGAGTTCCATTCCCGTATGCGTACGGAATTAGTCCGGCGCATCAGCATGCTTTTTGCGTTTTCAATGCCTTATGGCTGGACGATCAAGCAGGGGTGGAGCTGACAATGCTGCATGTCAAACCCGATTTGCTGCGCGAGCGCTTCGATATGCAGCGACGCGCCTTCGCAGCTGAGCCGTTTCCATCCCTTGCCGCTCGCAGAGATCGCCTAAAACGTCTTCAGGCCCTCACCGAAAATCATGAAAAGGCAATCTGCGAGGCGATTGACGCCGATTTCGGCAGCCGCTCGGCGCATGAAACCCGCTTTGCCGAGCTGTTCGTGGTGCGCGCCGGCATCAACCATGCACTTTCCCATATTGGTTCCTGGATGCGTACGCGCAGCGTCGCCACCAGCCTGCCCTTCCTGCCAGGAAAGAACCGCCTCGTGCCGCAACCCCTCGGTGTGGTTGGTGTCGTCTCGCCGTGGAACTATCCGTTTCAGCTCGCTGTTGCGCCGGCGACGGCGGCACTCGCGGCCGGCAACCGGGTGTTGATGAAACCTTCGGAGTTGACCCCTCGTTTTTCAGCGTTGCTCGCCGACCTGGTGGCCGAACATTTCGCACCGGAGGAAGTCGACGTCGTCACCGGTGACGCTGAAACCGGCAAGGCTTTCGTGTCGTTGCCGTTCGATCACCTGATCTTTACCGGTTCGACGGCTGTTGGCCGCCAGGTTGCGCTTGCCGCTGCCGCCAACCTGACGCCAGTGACACTCGAGCTGGGCGGAAAGTCGCCAGCGATCCTGGATCCATCCTGTAACATGGACGCTGCCGTGCGCAGCATCGTGTTCGGCAAGCTGCTCAATGCCGGCCAGACCTGCATCGCACCGGACTATGTGATGGTGCCGCAAGGCCAGGCCGCGACGTTGACGGAGAAATTCTCCGAGACCGTCAAGAAACTCTACCCAACTTTGAAAGCCAACACCGATTACAGTTCGATCGTTTCAGACCGCCACTACCAGCGACTGAAGAGCCTGGTTGAAGAAGCCGCTGCGGGCGGTGCTGTCGTGACCGAGGTCAATCCGGCCAATGAGGAGCTTCCTTCCGAAGGCCGCAAGTTCGCACCGACCTTTGTGCAGAGTGCACCGGAAGACTGCCGTTTGATGAAAGAGGAAATCTTCGGCCCTGTGTTGCCGATCCTTGAATATGCGTCGCTGGATGATGCCATCGGCCATGTGAACCGGCACGACCGTCCGCTTGCTCTCTACTGGTTCGGAGCCGATTCCGGGGCGCGCGAACGCGTGCTGCATGAAACCATTGCCGGTGGCGTCACTATCAACGACTGCCTGCTGCACATTGCCCAGGAGCGTCAGCCCTTCGGCGGCGTCGGCGCTAGTGGAACGGGCGCCTATCACGGCGAATGGGGTTTCCGTACCTTCAGCAAGGAAAAACCCGTCTTCCTGCAATCGCGCTTTAATGGCGGCGCACTGCTCCATCCACCTTATGGTGCGATGTTCGAGCGAGTGCTGAAAATGCTGCGGCTGGTGACCTGAGCACTGGGCCCGCTATCCGTTTGGCAAGCCTTCGCGGATCAGCCGCATGAACTCGGTCTCGGCGGCGGTTGCATATCGTTCCTTGTGGCGCAGCATGAAGAATCTGCGACGAGGCACTAGATAGTCGATCGCGATCAAATTGCCGGCAGCGAGCGCATTGGCCGCGACAAGGCGAGACATGATGGTAACCCCTGCCCCGGCGGCAACGGCGGTCCGCACGGCCTCATTGGTAGGCAGCACCAGACCGATATCAATATCGGCCTCGGAAACTCCTTCCTGGCGCAGCATTGCGGCAAGGGTCGAGCGCGTTCCCGAACCGCTTTCGCGCAGGATCCAGCTAGCCGTGGCAAGGAGTGGTCTGGCGTCCTTGCCGAGTTGGCCCCAAGGATGATCGGGGGGAGCCAACAGCACCATATCGTCCTCTGCCACGGTGGTGACTGAAAGGGTGGGCTCATCGACCTCCCCCTCGACAAAACCGAGATTGGCCTCGCCGTCGCGCACCTGGGCAGCAACCGTTTCGGTGTTGCCCATCGTCAGCGAAACGGCGATGCCGGCATGCTTCGACCGAAAGGCTTGGATGAAGGGAGGCAGCCAGTAGTTGCCGACCGTCTGGCTGGCGGCAAGGCCCAGCGAACCGACCTTCAACCCCGCGAGGTCGGCAAGCACCAGTTCAGCAGCCGCTGCACGCGCCAGAACCGCTTTCGCCTCGATCAAAAAGAGGCGCCCGGCATCCGTGAGCGCAATGCGGCGACCGACCCGGTCGAACAACTTGGTCGCGTAGCGTGCCTCGAGTGCGGCCACAGCGGCGCTCGTTGCCGATTGTGTCAGGTGCAAGTCGCGCGCAGCATTTGTCACATGCTCGCGTTCGGCGACTGCAACGAAAATACGCAACTGCTCGAGCGTCATGCCAACTCCCTAGAGCGCCCGGCTTCCGCTTGGATGCGCACACAGCGTCCTGAACTCTTGAGTTTGCACATCATGCTTTCCCGCAGCCGAAACCGATTTCGGATCGATGCGCTAGCCCATCAATGTGATCAGGAGCAGGCTGAAGCAAGCGATAAAGACAAACGCCGAAAGCGCAAGCAGCAAGGGACGCAGACCGCGCGAGCGTATCTTGCCGATGTGTGTCTGCAGGCCCATCGCTGCCAGGCCGACGGACAACATGAAGGTAGTGGCGAAGACGATCAGGGATTTGGCTTCGGCCGGCACCTCAACAATGCTGTTCAAAGCGACAACCGCAACAAAGGCGAAGACAAACCAAGGCATCGGTGGCTTGCTGGTCTTTTCAGCGACCCTGCCCCGCATGGCCATGATGCCAAGCGCGATCACCATCGGGGCCAACAGCGCCACCCTGGCCAGCTTGGCGATCGTGCTGATTTCGCCCGCCTGCGGACCAAACTGGAAGCCGGCGCCGATCACCTGCGCGATCTCATGAATGGAAGCTCCTGCCCATAAGCCGAAATCATGCTGATCGAGGCCTAACGTCGCCGCGAGCAGCGGGTAACCAAGCATCGCGATGGTGCCAAACAGCGTGACCGATGCAACAGCATAGGCGACGTCCTCGTCGCCGGCATTCGTCACTGCATTGGTCGCAACAATGGCGGAGGCACCGCAGATCGACGTGCCCGCCGCAATCAATTCAGCCAGCTTGCGTTCGACACCGAGCAATCGACCGAGGCCAAGCGTGAAGCAGAAGGTTGCCCCCAACGACAGCGCCACAATCGCGACACCGGTTAGTCCGATCGCTCCCAGTTGCGTGACTGTCAGCTGAAATCCCAGCAGGACGATGGCAAATCGAAGCAACGAGCGCTGGCAAAAAGCGATGCCCGTGCGCGTGTTGGCTGGCAGACCGACCAGGTTTGTAAAGACGATACCAACAATGACGGCCAAGATCATCGGACTGAAAATGCCGAGCCCAGGCAATTCGCGGATCGAAAAAGCCGATGCCGCGACGATTGCCGCCAGCACCACGCCGGGCCAGATCGTGGTTTTGTTGGCGGCCGCCGGCTCACCCCTTTTTACGGGCGGGGCAATCGGGCGATCAAACGATACGGCAGACACGGCATTCTCCAATTCCAGGCAGAATTGGAATGCCATTCCCCTTTTCGTCAATCCAACGCATTGTCCGTGTCAAATCATTCGATTCAAACGAACGATTGCGCTGAGGTGATGAATTGCGCCGGACGTCGCCCCGCGCCTAGGGCAAGCGATGGATTCAGCCTACCCAGCGTTCGTAGTCCGACACCAGGAGATGCAACGGCGCCTCGTCTTCTTCGATATCGGAGAAGCGGCCAATCGGCTCCCGGAAGATGTTGTCGGTGAGATCGTCATTGACGGTCGAGACCTCGCCGATCAGCACATCCTTGCCCTCGGCCCAGAAGGCATGCCAAACACCCGGCAGCAGGGTGACACTCTCACCAGGGTCCAACTTGAGCAGGCCACCGGCCGGCAGCTTGCGGATGGTGCCGTCGACTGGAACCGAGACCTCGGCCTTGGGGTCGATGCCGCCTTCGGCGTCGGGCATGAATAGTTCCAACACCAGTTTACCGCCGCCGCGGTTGATGATGTCTTCCGCCTTGATGACGTGCCGGTGCATCGGCGAGAGCTGGTCCTTGCGCGTGATCATGATCTTTTCGGCATAAAGCATGCCGGCGCCCTTCTTCATGTCTTCGAAGCGGCCGTTGCGCACTGTGAAAAGGAAAAGCCCGAGCTCGTCGAACTTGCCCTGGCCATAGTCGGTGATGTCCCAACCGAGGCGGGAATCGAAAACGCCGGCGGAAGCGTCGCGCCGCGCCTTCATTTCCTCCGGTGTCCAATAGGCAAAGGGCGGCATGACATAGCCAAAGGAGCGGATGAAGGCATCGCCCTCACGAATAATGGCGTTCACGGTCGAGCGTTTCATGGAGGCGGTCCTGTGAAAAGCGGCTGAGGTTATGCATGTCGCATAGCGCAACGCCTGTCGGCTGTCGATGCGCCGCGATCTCGGTCAGGCGTCCGCGCGACGCGCCGCCATGCGACGCATGGCAATTACCCTGCGGCGGCGGATTTCGGTGCGCATCGCAGTCAAATGGAGGGCAAAGAACAGAACTGTGAACCCGATGGCCATCACCAGGAGAGGCCATAGAAGGCTCGGATCGATTGTCGGGCCGTCGAGCCGGAATACGGACGCCGGTTGATGCAGCGTGTTCCACCAGTCAACGGAGAATTTGATGATGGGGATATTGATGAAGCCAACCAGCGTGATGACGGCAGCAGCCCAGGCGGCGCGGGTGACATCATCCAGCGCGCGGGTCAGCGCTATGATGCCCAGATACATCAGGAACAGCACGAAGACCGAAGTCAGACGTGCGTCCCACACCCACCACGTGCCCCACATCGGCTTACCCCAGATCGATCCTGTGATCAGTGCCAGCGCCGTGAACACGGCGCCAATGGGCGCTGCGGCCTTCAACGAGACGTCGGCCAACGGATGACGCCACACCAGCGTTCCTATCGCCGAGACGGCCATCAGCGAATAACACATCATGGAAAGCCAGGCGAAAGGCACATGGATGTACATGATACGTACCGTGATGCCTTGCTGGAAATCTTCCGGTGCGGCAAAGCTCATATAGAGCCCTGTCGCAAGGACGAGCACTGCAACGCCTGCCAGCCAAGGTACCAGCCTGTCTGCCAGTGCCATGAACCGGGTTGGGTTGGCCAGGTCTGCCCAATTCGAAGGGCGTGTGCTCATTTCGCTCATGAGGTGTTATTAGAACCTTTCGGTCGAGGTTTGAAGCCACACCGAAAAGACAACACCGCGCACCCAGGGGATGCGCGGTGTCAATTTTACTCAGGGATGACTGAAAACAGTCACCAACGGTCAGGCAGCTTCGCCGGTCACCGATACGATGCTGAGCCGGCGGACCTCTTCGTCGGCGAGCAGGCCACCCGCACGCAACAGCGAGGCGAAACGGCCGTTGCGCATTGAAAGTTCCTGGAAACCGCCCATTTCGACGACACTACCCTTGTCCATGAAGATGACGAGATCGGCGTCGCGCACCGTCGTCAGGCGGTGGGCAATGACAAAGGTGGTGCGGTCACGACGCAGGTCGTCGAGCGCTTCCTTGACACGGCCTTCCGTCTCAACGTCGAGCGCGCTGGTCGCCTCGTCGAGGACAAGGATCGGCGCATCCTTCAGCACCGCGCGGGCAATGGCGATCCGCTGGCGCTCGCCGCCTGAAAGCTGGCCACCACGTTCACCTACGATGGTGTCATAGCCATCGCTCTTGGCGAGGATGAAGTCCTGCGCCACCGCAGCTTCGGCAGCGGCATGCACTTCTTCGTTTGTCGCACCATCGCGACCGACGCGAATATTGTCCTCAATCGACCGATTGAGCAGGCCAGCATCCTGGAAGACGGTGGCGATTGAATGACGCAGCGACTTGCGGGTCACGGTGCGGGTATCGATACCGTCGATGAGGATGCGACCCTCGCTTGGCGTATGGACGCGCTGCAGAAGGTTGATCAGCGTCGTCTTGCCGGCGCCGGTCGGGCCAACGATGGCAACCGTCTGGCCTGCCTTCACCTCGAAGGAAACGTCCTCGACGCCCTGCGTGGAGTTGGCGAAGTTGAAGCTGACATTCTCGAAGCGGACATTGCCAGAGACCTTGCCGAGATCGCGCAAGCCTTCCGGCTCGGCGGCTTCGGCGGAATCTTCCTCGAGCTTGTAGAATTCCTCGAGCTTGGCACGTGCCTCCGAGATCTGCGTGACGAAGTTCGAGACCAGGTCGAGACGGCCGATCAGCAGCGTGGCGAAGCCGGTGAAGGCAACGACGTCGCTGATGCGCAATTCACCATGCATCACCAGGTACGAGCCGATCATCAGCACCACCATCATCGAAACAGTCGACGACAGGCGGTTCATGGCGCTAGCCAGTGCCCACCAATCCAGAACGGGGTTCTGGGCATTGAGCAGGTCCTTGACGTAGCGCTTCAGCGTTTCCGCCTCATGGCCGATACGGTTGTAGCTCTGCAGAACGGCAACATTGCTTACGGAGTCCGTCACGTGGGCGAAAACCGTATGGTAGTGGCGCTCGACATTAGCCTGGCCTTGCTTGGTCTTGCGCATGACAAGACGACCAATGGCGAAATAGAAAACGCCGAGCACCAGAAGAACGGCGGACATGCGCACGTCGAGGCTGAGCGCGGTCGGCACGAGGAACGCCAGTGCGACGACGGTCGACAGATGCTGGCGCATGAACTCCAGCCACAGCGTGAAGAGCGACTCGACCGCGCGCAGCAGCGTCTGCAGCGAGTTGGAGGTGCCGCGCTGCTGGTGCCAGGCCAGCGGCATGGTGATGACGCGTTCGAAGGATTCGCACAGCACTTCCGAGCGACGCTTGTGAGCGAAGCGGTCAGCGCCGCGAGCGACGAGAACGACAGCAATGATGTTGAAGGCGCCCAGACCTGCCCACATGACCAGTTCGCTGAATGGATTGGTGCGCTCGGCAATCGCGCCGATGACCTTACCCAATAGCATCGGCTCGTAAACCGCGACCATCGCGAGCATGACGTTTGCCATGCAGATCAGGATGAGACGCTTCTTGTCGGCGGTAAGATAGCCGAGCGCTCTCCAGTAGATTTGCAGCAGGGACAACTCAATTACTCCCGCGTAACGATCCATAGTGCGCCGCATTATTGCGGTGAACACCTAGCCCTAGATGGGTGGCAAAACAATGCCCGCCTATGCCTTCTGCTCCGTTCCGACGAACAAAACATGACAACGGGCAGAAATTTGCCGTGATCGCGTAACGGTTTGAGATAAAAGGTGAAATCGCAACCCTGCGGCAAAATTAGGGCAGCCGCCCATTGCTGCCGTAATTTTGTGCAACCGGAGGCCACCAAGGGCCTCCGGCGCTGCCTTCTACAGCTATCAGGCTGGAATCTTGACGATAATCTCGCTGGAGCCCTCTTCCTTCAGGTCGAAAGCGTTACCTTTCACCTTCACACCATCGACCTCCAGCGAGATGGTTTTAGCAGCCTTGGCGCGCACCACGCGGACTGAATGTTCGGTGCCCGCGATCTTGAGTTTCGCCGAATAACCTTCCCACTCCGTGGGCAGCTTGGGCGTGATCTCGATGCGGTTACCGCGCCGTTCGATGCCGAGGATACCTTCCACGGCAGCCCGATAAAGCCATCCGGCCGAGCCTGTGTACCAGGTCCAACCGCCCCGACCACCTTTGCCCTCACCCGCATAGATGTCCGCGGCCACCACGTAGGGTTCGACCCGATAGTGCTCGGCGGCCGTATCGTCCAAGGCATGATTGACGGGATTCAGCATCGAGAAGCAACGATAGGCTTCGTCTGTGCGGCCCATCTCGGCCAGGGCGATGACGAACCAGGTCGCGGCGTGCGTGTATTGGCCGCCGTTTTCTCGCACTCCTGGTGGATAGCTCTTGATGTAGCCGGGATCCTTATCCGTTTTCGAAAATGGCGGCGTGAACAACTTCACGATCTTGAGGTCATCGTCGACGAGATGCTTGACGGCCTGATCCATAGCCGTCTGCGAACGCGCGGGGTCGCCCTCGCCGGACAGCACGCTCCACGATTGCGCGATCGAGTCGATCTTGCACTCGTCGGAATTTCGCGAGCCGAGTGGCGAGCCGTCGTCGAAGCTGCCTCGCCGGTACCATTCACCGTCCCATGCGGCATTCTCCAGGGCGCGTTTCAGATTGGCGGCATGCGTCTCCCAGGCCTTGGCGCGTTTCGCGTCGCTCTGCGCCTTGGCGACGGGGACGAAATCGGTAAGCGTCTTGAGCAGGAACCAGCCCAGCCACACGCTCTCGCCTTTGCCATCGATACCAACGCGGTTCATGCCGTCGTTCCAGTCGCCGCCCAGGATCAGCGGCAGACCATCGGTTCCGGTGCGCTCGACTGCCAGATCCAACGCCCGCGCGCTGTGTTCGTAGAGCGAAGCGGTTGTCTTTGAGACCTGAGGTTCGAAGAAGGCGTCGTGTTCTCCCTCGGCAAGTGGCTTGCCCTCGACAAACGGCAGCGCCTCCTTGAGGATCGCCTTGTCGCCGGTCACCAGCATGTAGCGGGACACCGCGTGCGCCAGCCAGACAACATCGTCCGAAATCATCGTGCGCACACCGGCACCGGTGCGGGGCAACCACCAGTGCTGCACGTCCCCCTCGGGGAACTGTCGACGCGCTGCATTCAGGATTTGCTCGCGCGCCAGCAATGGATCATGTGCCAGCAAGGCGAGCGTATCCTGCAATTGGTCGCGGAAGCCAAAAGCACCGCTGGCCTGATAGAAGGCCGACCGCGCGCGGATGCGGCAGGCCAAGGCCTGATAGGGCAGCCAATGATTGACCATGGCATCGAGCGCCTTGTCGGGCGTCTCGACTTGAATGGTGTCGAGGAAGCCGCGCCAGGTGCGCTCATTTTCGGCCAGTCTTTGGTCGAAGTCCTTGGCGCGATGTGTCTTGATCAGCGAACTCGCTTCGTCCGGAGACGCCGCATCGCCCATCAGCCACAGCAGGGTGACATCGCCGCCCGCTGGGATGTCGACGTCGCGCGCCAGCGCTGCGCACGGATCGTCACCGGCCTCGACACGACCGGTCAGCGCAGCGCCCGAAATGACCGATTGCGGTGCAGCCGACGAACCATGACGGCCGAGGAACTCCTGACGATCAGCGGTGAACGACTGAGGTTCACGGTCGCTTGCGAGAAACGCGACGCGGTCACCGAAGTCGAGCCCATATGGGTTCTGCGCGAAGAGCGCTCCCGTTGCTTCGTCCCGCTGCGAGACGATCGTTGCAGCCGTTTTCGAGCGATGACTACCCAGCACCCACTCAGCATAGGCGTAGACACGTAGCTTCACCGGCGCCGAACCGGCGTTCTGGACCCGCAGACGCGTGACACGAACAGGATCAGTCGGATCGACGACATGTGTCAGATCCATCGACAACGCACCGCGCTTGGTACGGAATGTCGAGAAACCCTGCCCGTGCCAGGTTTCGTAGACCATGGCCGGATCCCGCAGCATCGCCGCGGTCGGCGAGTAAGACTCGCCGCTGCCGAGATCGTGGATGTAGATTCCCTCACCCGGACGGTTGGTTACCGGATCATTCGACCACGGCGTCAACTGATAGTCGCGACTGTTTCGGCTCCAGGTGAAGGCCGCGCCTTCAGCTGAGGTATGGAAGCCGAATGCCTCGTTGGCAATGACGTTGATCCAGGGCTGCGGTGTCGAGCGATTACCTGTCAGACGCACCACATAGTGCCTGCCGTCACCCTCGAAGCCGCCATAACCGTTCCAATGATCCAGACCGGTTCCGTCGGCAGCCAGCCTGTTGTCGTTTCGGGCCGACTTGCGCGGCGCGGGTACCGCGGACTCTCGCAGAACAGCCGCGCCACCCGGATGTAGGGTGTCGCGAGCCTGAAGGGCTGCCGTCTCGGCACGTTCGATCTGATCGAAGATCGTACCATTGCGGGTGTGCAGCACGACGCGCGCGACCGCCAGCAGCGTCTTGTAAGTGGTTTCATCCATGAGATCGCGACGCACCGCGAAGATGTGTTGTCGCGAACCGAACTCGTTGCCCCGCAGCCTGCTGTTTTCGCAAAGGGCGTCGATCGCCTGCTGCAGATCCTGCACATAGGAGGATGCCTGCTCGTTGACGATGACGAGATCGGCCGTCATGCCACGGGCACGCATATACTCCTGGAAGCGCAACGCTTCTGCAACGATCTCCAGATCGGCAACGTCGCCGATACGGACCGCAAAGATCGGGAAATCGCCCGAAATGCTGGTAGGCCACAGGCTGGACTGACGTCCGAGGCCGGAAGCGACAGCGTCCGACGGTAAGCGCAGGAATGGATCCGGATAGATCAGATACCGCGCCAGTTTCTGCACGATGGAGGCATCCGTCAGGCTCAGCCCCATATGGCGTGTCTGTACCTGTGAACGCGTCCAGGCCAGCATCGACTGACGCGCGAAGCTTTCGGCATGGTCAAGCCGCGCAATCGCTTCTTCCAGTTCGTTGCGATTCGTGCCGACCACCGTCCAGAACGTGAGCGATACCTTCTTGTTTGCGGGTACGCGGACGCGCCGCCGCAATACGGCAACGGGATCCAGGGTGAACCCGGCATGGCCGCCCAGCCGCGCATCGGGGTCGAAGGCAGCAGCATCTGCGATGGTGCGCCCACGGCCGAGGAAGGCTCGCCGATCGGTTTCGGCCTCGCCATCCCGGGCGAAGCCGGATGGATCGGTCACGAAATGCGCGGCGGCAATATCGGGATCACCCGCATCCCGCTTGCGGCGCGTGGCGAAGATCGCATTGTTGTTCGGTGCGATCTCGGTTTCCACGAACATCTTGGAGAAAGCGGGATGCGCGTAGTCTGCGGCTTCCTGGCCGAGTACGAGCTCGGCGAAGGAGGTCACCTCGATATGCCGGTCCGTTGCACCGTCATTGTAGAGCGTGACCCGCCTGCCCTCGCCATTGCCCTCCGAGATGACGATGCACTCCACCTCCGAGCGCAGCGAATGAACGGTCTTGATGAAGGTCGCCTTGTCATCAGAGAACTGCGCCTGCGCGATTTCGCCCGCTGCGCGTTTCGGCTCGACGGTCGCAGACCACCAGTCGCCTGTGTCGGCGTCGCGCAGGAAGATGTAGGAACCAAGCCGGTCCTCGGTCGGATCCGGCTGCCAGCGCGTTACAGCGAAATCGCCCCAGCGCGAATACCCCGAACCGGTCGCGGTCACCATTACGGAGTAGCGACCATTCGACATCAGGTTGGTGGCGCGCAAGGCCCATGCCGGGTCGAGCACGACGCGGGTGTCGGGGTTCTGCGCCTCGGTCTCGTCGGCGACCGCCTGCTCCTCGGCGTCGGTGCGTACGGTGTCGGCTGGAATTTCACGCGGCGCCTTTTCCTGCAGCAGCAGCTCGGCGGATTCGATGACCGGATCGCTGTGGAAGCGATCACGCAGACGTCCTTCGAAGACGGCGTCGGCGATGGCTGCGATCGACATGCCGGAATGGTGCGCGAAATAGTTCTGCACCACCGCGCACTTTGCGCCTTCCGGCACGCGCTGTGGCGTGAAGTCGACAGCATCGTAATAGCCATGCCTGCCGAGTGCGCCGATCTCCTCGAGGCGTTTCAGGTTTGCGACGGCTTCGCGCGGCAGGAACTGCGCACTGAGGATCGTCGCATAGGGGGCAATCACCGTGTTCTGACCGAGACCACGTTTCAGGCCCAGGCCCGGCACACCGAAATTGGTATATTGATAGTTCATTTCACGGTCGCGGGCATTGTAGGCCGCTTCCGAAATGCCCCATGGCACGCCCTTCGAACGGCCATATTGGATCTGCCGCTTGATGATCAAATGGCTGGTCTGGTTGAGGATCGAACCCTGCGGTTCCTTCATGACGAGCGGCGGCATCAGATATTCGAACATCGAGCCGGACCACGACATCAGCGCGCCGCGGTAGCCCAGTTCGACGATGGGACGACCGAGGCGGAACCAATGTTCGGTCGGCAGGTCACCCTTGGCGATGGCGAAAAGGCTGGTCAGGCGGCACTCCGAGGCAAGCAGGTCGTAGCAGGCCTCGTCGAGCTGGCGCTCCTCGACGCGGTAGCCGATCGAGAGCAACTTACGGTCCTGTCGCAGCAGGAAGCCGAACTCCATCTCGAATGCATAACGGCGAGTACGCTCATGCAATTCGAGCAGCTTCGCACGCATTGCCTCGACCGCCTTCTCGTCGGCCTGCGCGTCCTGCACATGTGCTTCGCAGGTAGCCTCCAGACGGGCTGCCCAATCGACAATGATGTCGCTGGCCGTCGACTTCGCTTCAGCATGGATGGCTGCGGCGAGTTTACGGATTTCTCCTGCCAGTACGGTCAGGTTGACCGTCCGGGCCGATGCCATTTCCGGTTGCGCCTTGATGGTCCGCACGGCGCGACGCATGCCGTCGAGACGGTCGGCCAAACGCTGGCGCAACGGGCGAAGCTGGCGACGATCGTCCGGCAATTGGTCCAGGCTCTCGTTCAGGATCGCAACGGTGTCGAGAACGCCCTCGACATCACCGTGCAGGTGCACGGAAGGCGCTTCTGCCCACTCAGTACAGGTTGCCGCCACAGTCACCAGATGGCCGGCAAGATTGCCGCTGTCGACGGCCGAGATGTAGGTCGGCCGCAAAGGGTTCAGCGTGGTCGTCTCGTACCAGTTGTAGAGATGGCCGCGGCTGCGCTCCATGCGCTCGATGGTCGATACGGTCGCGTCGATACGGGCAATCGCCTCGGAGAGGCTGATCCAGCCGAAATCGCGGGCTGAAACCACCGAAAGCAGGTAAACGCCGATATTCGTAGGTGAAGTGCGCGCGGCAACGATCGGCTTCGGATTTTCCTGGAAGTTGTCCGGCGGCAGGTGGTGATGCTCGGCGGTAACGAAGTTTTCGAAATAATGCCAGGTGCGGCGAGCAGCGACGCGCAGAGCATGCACGTCCTGCGGCAGGAGATGCAACCTATCCTCGGTTTCGGCGGACCGGCTGACCAGCCAGGCGAAAGCCGGAGACCCGATCCAGAACAACGCGAAGGCAAAGGCAACGAAAGCACCGGTCGAGTCGTCGAAGACCGGAATGGCGAGGCCAACCGCACCGATGATCACCGCTCCCCACATCAGGCTGTAATAAGAGGCAACGCCGTTGCCGCTGCCCTGATGCGCTTGCGAGGCCGTACGCCATTCCAGCATGTTCTTGCGGCTGACGAACAGGCGGTAGAGTGTGCGGATGATGGCATCTCCCATCATCCAGGCCTGGTGCGCCATCAATACGATCTTCAGCGCTACCATTGCCGTTCCGAAGGCGATGTCATGCACCAGCGCCGAGAAGTGACCGCGCGGCGTGGCGTCGCGGTTTTTCGGGATGATCGCATTCACGATGTCGAAGGTCGGCGCCATGAACAGCGTCAGGATCAACAGTGCCTGCCACTGCGCGGCCTGCGTGAAGGGCAGCAGGGTCCAACCTGCAATTGCAGCCATCACCCAGAAGATCGGGGTGAGTGAGCGACGCAGATTGTCGATCATCTTCCAGCGCGACAGCGCCGGCACGCCGGAGCGCGGGTCGAAAATGAAAGGCAGAAGCTGCCAGTCGCCGCGTGCCCAGCGGTGGTTACGAGAGGCATCGACCCAGTATCGCGTCGGATAATCCTCCACCAACTCGACGTCGGTGACCAATGCCGAACGCGCCAATGCGCCTTCGAGAAGGTCGTGACTGAGAACCGTATTCTCCTCGATCCGCCCTTTCAGCGACGCCTCGAAGGCGTCGACGTGATAGAGACCCTTTCCGGTGAACGAGCCGTCACCGAACACGTCCTGGTAGAGATCGGATACGGCAAACACGTAAGGATCGAGGCCGCGGTTGGCCGAAAACACGCGCTGGAAGAACGAGGCTTCGTCACCGGTGGTGAGCGAAGGCGTGATGCGCGGCTGCATGATCGCATAACCGGCGGTAACGCGCCGTTTTGCCGGATCGAAGTGCGGCCTGTTCATCGGGTGGCACATCTTGCCGATCAGCTTGGCGACGGCGTCGCGCGTCGTGCGCGTGTCGGCGTCCAGCGTCATGACGTGCACGACATTTTCCGGCAGCGGTGTTTCGAGCGGCAGGAAGGTGGTGTCCTTGTCGCCGCGCAGCAGGAGATTCAGTTCGTGCAGCTTGCCGCGCTTGCGCTCCCAGCCCATCCAGCGGCCCTGGGCGGGATTGTATAGCCGGCGGCGGTGCAGCAGGTAGAAGCGCGGTGCGCCTTCAGCCGGATAGCGTTGGTTGAGTTCGGCGATCTGGCTACGGGCGAAGTCCAGGATTTCCGTGTCGTTTCCACCGATTTCAGATTTACTGTCCGGCCAGTCCGAAAGCAGCGCGAAGTGCAACTCGCCAGACATGTTGGCCAGGTGATGGACTTCGATATTGCGGACATTCTCCTCGACATCATCTCTCGATCCGATGAGCGATGGCACCACCACCAGCGTCCGCGCTTCCGCCGGGATACCGTCCTTGTATTCATAACCAACCAGGCGGGTCGGCTTCAGGAACAGCAGCACCACCGTGTTGAAGAAGGCAAGTGCGCCTTCGCTCGCCGGCACCGCGAACAGCACCAGCATCAGCGTGATGCCCCATATCGGCAAACCGAGGGCGGCCAGCGCGTTGCCGGTCATCCACAGGAGCAGCATGGTGAGCAGGAAGACCGGCAGTACAATGCCAAGCCAACCGGTCTTGCGGAAACCGCGCAGGAAGCGGCGCGCCAGACTCGGCGAATAGCCGATCGCCTTTTCAAGCTCGAGGCGGCGCGAACCGACCAGGAAAAACCCGATGTCCGTGGTATCGGCGACATCAGCGACTTCGCCGGCCGCCTGCCTGGCGGCGTCCGCAAGGTCAGTCGCCTTCTCAGCTACCGCATATTCCGATTGCTTTGAACGCTTGGCCAGGTCTTCGATTTCCGTGCGGTACTGGTCGCGGGAAGGAAAATCGAGTTCACTGAAATTGGTGCGCTCGCGCAGCAACGCGTCGATGCGACTGACGCCTTCGAACCAGACCGTCCAGTCGATGTCGTTGATGAGGCGAAGGCCACGAATGATATTGCCGGTGGTGACGTTACCGCTCGACAACGTCTGATGCTCGGCAATGGTGACCTTTTCCGCATCGGTGCCGTGTTTTTCCAACTCGGTCTCAAGCCATTCCAACGCCCGGCCCGCATTCTGCGAACCGTCGCGCAGGCGGTAGAGAAGCTGCGTGGCAAAGGATGTGTCACTGGCCTGGGACTGGTATTTGGTAAGGATGTCCTCGCGGTCGGCGCTGTCCGCTGAGGAGAGGACCCGGTCGGCGACGTCATTGGCGATCAGGCGCATGTCGCGTGAACGATTGACCCTGACGGCCAACCGGCGGAGGTTCTCGATCAAAACGAAACGCAACAGCGAAGGCAGGGCCCAGATCTCACCAATCTTCATCGGTTCGATCGACTGGAAGCCCTCCACGATCGCCTTGAACATCTGCGCGGAGACGGAACTGTCCGAATGGGCAACATAGGCCCAAGCCAATGCAAGCGCCCGCGGCACGTCCGTGCCGTCGGAAAGCTTCAGCGTGGGCAGTTGCCGATAAAATCGGCGCGGCAAGTCGCGCTTGATCTGATAGATCGTCTCCTCGACCAGATAGTTGTTGTCGAGCAGCCATTGCGCAGCCGGCGTCACCGTCTCGCCCCTTGCCTGGGCGACATTGGTCAGCCTGTAGACTTCGAGGATCTTCTTGGCGCTCTCGCGGATACGCTTCTGGAAGTCGAAGGGCCGCAGCCCCGCAAGATCGGAAATGTCACCCTTGGCCAGGCTCTCACCCAAAGCCCGTAGCCGCTCCTCAGGCAGGAACTGGGACCTGATCGGCTCTTCCGCTGCAGCGGGGAAACGCGCGGTGGCGTTCCGGACTTCGGCGGGGGTGGTTTGAATATTCATCAAATAATCCGTGCGAAGGGTGTCGGTCGCGGCGCGCCCGTATCGTTCCCGGTTTTCAACATCGATTTACAGGTGATTGGTTGCATAGCAAAGCGGGTCGGACGAGCTTGTTTGTCTTCCCGTCAAGATTAGCGGTCATTCCCGCCCCGACAACCTCGATACTCGCGCTTGTACTCACAACGGGGAGAAGCGAATGGCAAGAATTCAGGCAATTTCGTGATAGCGCAACCGCCCGGCCCGATATTTCGAGCCAGGTCCAATAACGCTTAGAATCAACCTTTAATCGTTTTGGATGGCGATCAGGAAAAGTACCGCATGCGGCTGCGGTTGCAGACGAACCGCCTGCCCGACTCCATCAAGCCACAGCGTATCGCGAGCGCCGAGCCCGGCAGAGGGTGATTCGTCGCTGCTGACGCATCCCTCATCACAGAGGATCAGCGTCGTGTCGGCATCGGTGACTAAATCAAGCGATGTGGACAGCGAGATGCGGCGGACGGTGTGTCGCGCGCGTCCGCGGCGGGTCATCACGTTGAGATCCGTGATAGGCCCTGCCAGCAGCAAAGCTTCGGTGGCTGCGTCGGCGGGGAAGAACAGAGGCTCACTGGAACGCGTCAGCTCGACCGGCTCGCGACCGGCGATTGCAAGCCGCATACCCTCGCCGTCCAGAATGGAAAGTGTGCGATCGATACCGGTGAAAACCGAAAAAGGTCCACCGGTTTCAACGCGTGCCATGGAGACGCGCCAGTCGAAACCGTCAAGTCCGGCGCCGTGCGGCGAGACGGCGATCTCCGTCGTCACGCCGCCGCCGTTCTTCCACGGCATGGACCGGTAGTCGCTGGCGCGCAGGATACGCATGGGGCTTACCCAAGGATGCCCGGCAAGTTGAGCTGATGCTCCCTCGCGCACTCGATGGCGATGTCATAACCGGCATCGGCGTGGCGCATGACGCCGGTTGCCGGGTCGTTCCACAGCACACGCTCGAGGCGACGGGCTGCATCCTCGGTGCCGTCGCAAACGATAACCATGCCGGAATGCTGCGAGAAGCCCATGCCAACGCCGCCGCCATGGTGCAACGACACCCAGGTCGCACCCGAGGCCGTGTTGAGCAGCGCGTTGAGCAGTGGCCAGTCGGACACGGCGTCCGAACCATCCTTCATCGCCTCCGTTTCGCGGTTCGGCGAAGCGACCGAACCGGAATCGAGATGGTCACGGCCGATTACAACAGGTGCCTTGAGTTCGCCCTTGGCGACCATTTCGTTGAAAGCGAGGCCGAGACGGTGGCGATCACCGAGGCCCACCCAGCAGATGCGTGCCGGCAAACCCTGGAACTTGATGCGTTTCTGGGCCATATCGAGCCAGTTGTGCAGATGCTTGTTGTCCGGCAGCAGCTCCTTCACCTTGGCATCGGTCTTGTAGATGTCTTCCGGGTCGCCGGAAAGCGCTGCCCAGCGGAAAGGACCGATGCCGCGGCAGAACAGCGGACGGATGTAGGCCGGCACGAAACCGGGGAAATCGAAGGCGTTCTCGACGCCCTCTTCCAGCGCCATCTGACGGATGTTGTTGCCGTAGTCGACGGTCGGAATACCCATCTTGTGGAAGTCGAGCATGGCCTTGACGTGAACAGCCATCGATTTCTTCGCTTCCTTGGCGACGGTCTTGGGATCGCGCTCGCGCTTCTCTTCCCATTCCGCAACCGTCCAACCTTGTGGCAGATAGCCGTTAACCGGGTCGTGAGCAGATGTCTGGTCGGTGACCGCATCCGGCTTCACCCCGCGACGAACCAGTTCGGGGAAAATGTCAGCCGCATTGCCAAGCAACGCGACTGAAATGGCTTTCTTTTCCTTGCCAGCCTTGTCGAGAATGGCCAGAGCATCGTCGAGATCCTTCGCCTGCACATCGACATAACCGGTCTTCAGGCGCATCTCGATGCGCGAGGCCTGGCATTCGACGGCAAGGCATGAGGCACCTGCCATGGTTGCGGCCAGCGGCTGTGCGCCGCCCATGCCGCCCAGGCCCGCGGTCAGGATCCAGCGGCCCGACAGGTCGCCATCGTAATGCTGGCGACCCAGTTCGACAAAGGTCTCGTAGGTGCCCTGAACGATGCCCTGCGAGCCGATATAAATCCAGGATCCGGCCGTCATCTGGCCGTACATCATCAGGCCCTTCTTATCGAGCTCGTTGAAATGATCCCAGGTCGCCCAATGCGGCACAAGGTTGGAGTTGGCGAGCAGGACACGCGGCGCGTCCTTGTGCGTCTTGAACACGCCGACCGGCTTGCCCGACTGCACCAGCAGCGTCTCATCGGCTTCCAGATTGCGCAGCGCGCCGACGATGCGGTCGAAGCTCTGCCAGTCGCGTGCCGCACGGCCGATGCCGCCATAGACCACCAGTTCGCCCGGCTTTTCGGCAACGATCGGATCGAGATTGTTCATCAACATGCGCAACGGCGCTTCGGTCAGCCAGCTCTTGGCGGTCAATTCGGTGCCGGTTGCTGCGCGAATGGTGCGGGAATTGTCGATACGGGTGTGTTGGGTCATGCGAATGCTCCCTCGAAAATCAGGCCTTCGCCCAGTTGAGTGCAGTGGTCAGAATTGCAGTCAGCGTCTCACGCATCGGTGCGGCAAAGTCCGGATCATAGCGGCTCGGCCAGTTCGCTGGGTCGACCTTGCCCTCCGGCTCCAGCATGTAGCCACGACAGGAGAGCTCCATCTGCAAGGCGTGGACGCCATCTTCCGGTTTGCCGTGGTGGCGCGTGATCCAGCCACCCTTGAAACGACCGTTGACCACAGAGGGTCGCCCGGTCGCGGCCATGATGTCGGCGACCTGCTTTTCCAGAACCGGGTCCGTGCTCTTGCCGGAATTGGTGCCGAGGTTGAACAGCGGCAGTTTTCCCTCGAACAACCGGGGGATCACCGACCGGATCGAGTGGCAGTCGTAGAGCACGATCTTGGCGTGCCGGCCGCGTAGCCGCGCAATCTCGGCTTCGAGTGCAGCGTGGTAAGGTTCGAAATAATTCTTCCGACGCCCAGCCACATCGTCGGCGTTCGGTTCCTGTCCAGACTTGTAGAGCGGCTCACCGTCAAAAGTCGTCGTCGGGCAAAGCTCGGTCGTGGCCTGTCCCGGATAGAGCGACACACCGGATGGATCGCGGTTCACGTCGATGACGGAACGCGAGATGCTGGTGCGCACGACAGTCGCGCCAAGATCGGTTGCGAAATCGTAGAGCTTTTCGATCCACCAGTCGGCGTCACGGCGAGCCAACCAGGGCGAAACGAAATGATCGTCCAGTCCAGCCAGTTCGAGGCCGGTGTGCGGGATGCTGACCAGCAACGGCGCCTCGCCGCGCTGGATTTCAAGCCATGCAGGTTGGGTCATGCGGCGGCTCCGCTGACGGCCGGCAGCTTGACCGCCTCGGTCGCCTTTGCAAGCGAGCCGTCGCGTACCAAGGCGATCGCCTTCTCCATGTCAGGATGGAAATAACGGTCGTCATCGAGATGCGGGACCTGCGACCTCAGCACCTTGCGCACAGCTTCAAGCGGCTGGCTCGACGCCAGCGGCTGATGGAAATCACAACCCTGCGCCGCTGCGAGCAATTCGATACCGATGACAGCGGTAGCATTCTCGATCATGCCCATCAGGCGGCGAGCACCATGCGCGGCCATCGAGACGTGGTCTTCCTGATTGGCCGAGGTCGGGATGGAGTCGACCGAAGCCGGATAGGCCTTCTGTTTGTTTTCCGAAACAAGTGCTGCTGCCGTTACCTGCGGGATCATGAAGCCTGAATTCAGACCCGGTTTCGGCGTGAGGAAAGCCGGCATGCCCGACAGAGCTGGATCGACGAGCATGGCGATGCGCCGTTCGGACAGCGAACCGATCTCGCAGACTGCGAGCGCGATCATGTCGGCGGCAAACGCCACCGGCTCGGCATGGAAGTTGCCGCCCGAAAGTGCGGTGTCATCCTCGGTGAAGATCAGCGGATTGTCGGTGACGCCGTTGGCTTCGGTCTGCAACGTATCGGCAGCCTTGCGCAGCACATCGAGAGCGGCGCCCATCACCTGCGGCTGGCATCGCAGGCAATAGGGGTCCTGGACGCGTTCGTCACCGACACGGTGGGATTCACGAATGGCGCTGCCAGCCATCAGGTTGCGCAGGGCATCAGCCGTTTCGATCTGGCCGCGGTGTTTGCGCAGGAGGTGAATGCGCGGATCGAACGGCGCGTCAGACCCCTTGGCGGCATCAGTCGACAAAGCACCTGCGACCAGAGCCGACTGATAGAGCACCTCGGCCTCGAACAGCCCCGCGAGAGCATAGGCCGTCGAGAATTGCGTGCCGTTGAGCAGGGCCAGGCCTTCCTTGGCACCCAGTATCACCGGCTCCAGGCCGTGCGACGCAAAAGCCACCCTGGCCGGCACGCGGCCATGCGGAGTGAAGCATTCGCCGACACCGATCATGACGGCGGTCATGTGCGAAAGCGGGGCAAGATCGCCGGACGCGCCGACCGATCCTTGCGCCGGGACAACCGGAATGACGTCGTTTGCCAACATCTTCTGCAGCAGGTCGATGGTCTGCTGCCGTACGCCTGAGGCACCCTGCGCCAGGCTCGCCATTTTTAGCGCCATCATCAGGCGCGCTACGGCAACCGGCATCGGTTCACCGACACCCGCGGCATGCGAGAGCACGATGTTGCGCTGGAGCGTTTCGAGGTCGGCGGCAGGAATGCGCACGCTGGCGAGTTTGCCGAAACCGGTGTTGATGCCATAGACCGGTTCGCCTTTGGCGACGATGCGTTCGACGGCCTTGGCACTGGCCTCGATCGCCGCCTTGTAGGACGGGTCCAGCACCGGCGTGGCGCCGCGATAGATCGCGCGCCAGTCGGCCAGCGTCGCGTTGCCTGGCTTTAATACGAGTTCTGTCATTGTCCCCTCCAGATGCGGGCATGGAGCGGGTTGAAGCCCATGCGATAAACGAGTTCTGCCGGCCGCTCGATGTCCCAGATGGCCAGGTCGGCCCATTTTCCGGCTTCCAGCGTGCCGGTTTCGCCAAGCAGTCCGAGCGCGCGCGCTGCTTCGCGTGTCGTGCCGGCGATGCACTCCTGCACCGTCATGGCAAACAGTGTCGCGGCCATGTTCATGGTCAGCAGCAGCGAGGTCAGCGGCGATGTGCCGGGATTGTTGTCGGTGGCCACCGCCATCTTCACGCCATGCTGACGAAACAGTGCGATCGGCGGTTTTCGGGTCTCGCGGATGAAATAGTAGGCGCCGGGCAGGATACCTGCGACCGTTCCCGCCTTCGCCATCGCAACAGCGCCAGCTTCGTCGGTGTATTCGAGGTGATCGGTCGACAGCGCGCCATAGCTTGCGGCAAGTGCAGCGCCGTTGAGGTTGGAAAGCTGGTCGGCGTGCAGTTTCACCGGCAGGCCGGCTGCCTTCGCCGCATCAAAGACGCGTGCGATCTGTTCTGGAGAGAAAGCGATGCCTTCGCAGAAGCCGTCGACGGCATCAGCCAACCCATCAGCGGCAATCGCTGGCAGTATCGTCTTCGCAACAAGGTCGATATAGGCGTCCTTGTCGCCATTGGCTTCCGGCGGCAAGGCGTGAGCGCCGAGAAACGTCGTGCGCACCGTTACCGAGCGCTCGACGCCGAGACGGCGGGCAGCCTTCAAAGACTTCTTCTCATTGTCGAGATCGAGCCCATAGCCGGACTTCACCTCGACCGTAGTGACGCCTTCGGCCATCAGCGCATCTAGGCGTGGCAGCGTCTGGGCAACGAGTTCATCCTCGCTCGCGGCGCGTAATGCCTTCACCGAAGAAACAATGCCCCCGCCAGCGCGAGCCACCTCTTCATAGGTAGCGCCGGCGAGCCGCATCTCAAACTCGTTGGCACGATTGCCGGCATGGATCAGATGGGTGTGGCAGTCGATCAGGCCAGGCGTGATCCAGCGACCGCCACAGTCAACGGTCTCCGCCCCCGCTGGCGCGGCTGGCATATCCTTCTCGGGCCCTGCGTAGACAATTCGGCCGCCGCTCGACACGATGGCGCCATGCTCGATTTCACCAAGACCTGCAGTATTCTCGGCCAGCGTTGCCAGGCGCGCATTGCGCCAGACACGGCTTGCCCCTGCCCGGCCTTTCTCCTCCTCAGCCATAGCCTTTTTCCGCTTCACTCTGTTGAAATTATGTATATACATATTGAAACGCGACGCAAGTACTAATGTCGCGCAGGTTACGGCAAGCGGAGGACGAAGGCGTGACGGCGATTTTTGCGGAACAGGCATTCTTGAATGGCGGCTGGCGCAAGAATGTGCGCCTCGTGGTTTCTGACGGCGCCTTGGCTAAAGTGGAACCTGACGTGGCCATTCAAGCCGGAGACGAACGACATGCCATCGTTGTTCCCGGCATGCCCAACCTCCATAGTCATGCCTTCCAGCGCGGAATGGCCGGCCTTGCAGAAACGCGCGGTCCAGGTGCAGATTCATTCTGGAGTTGGCGCGAGGTGATGTACCGTTTCGCCTTGTCGATGACGCCCGACGATGTCGAGGCGGTTGCAGCCCAGCTCTATGTCGAGATGGTGGAGGCTGGTTTTTCGCGCGTCGGCGAGTTCCACTATCTGCATCACGATCGCGACGGCAGGCCCTATACCAACATCGCCGAAATGGCCGAACGCATCGCGGCCGCCGCCAAGGCAACCGGCATCGGGCTCACCTTGCTGCCCGTCTTCTATGCGCATTCAGGCTTCGGAGGCGGCGCCCCTAACGAGGGCCAACGCCGTTTCATCAACGATCTGAATGGCTTTTCCAAGCTTCTTGAAAAATCGAAGGAAGCCGTTCGCGGGCTTAACCATGCGGTCGTCGGCGTCGCGCCACACAGTCTGCGCGCAGCAACGCCCGAAGAGTTGTCGTTTGTCGCCGAGCTCGAACCGAAAGCGCCGATCCACATCCACATCGCCGAACAGGTCAAGGAAGTGGAGGATTGTGTTGCCTGGTCCGGCAAGCGACCGGTGGAATGGTTGCTGGAGAACCAGTCTGTCGACAGCCGCTGGTGTCTCATCCATGCCACCCACATGACGGATAAAGAGACGATCGCCATGGCGAAGTCCGGCGCAATCGCCGGGCTTTGTCCTATCACCGAGGCGAACCTTGGAGACGGCACTTTCTCTGCGTCCCTGTTTTCCAGCCATGGCGGCCACTACGGCGTCGGCTCCGACTCGAACGTTCTGATCGGGGTTTCAGACGAGTTGCGCCAGCTCGAATATTCGCAGCGCATTTTCCATCGTGCGCGCAATGTGTTGGCCGCCCCTGGTCAGTCCAACGGCGAAAACCTGTTCACGCAGTCCCTGATCGGCGGAAATGTAGCGCTGGGTACTGCATCAGCCGGTCTGGAAGCCGGCGCACCTGCCGATTTCGTTTCGCTTGACCCCAGCCATCCCTCACTGGCCGGCAAATCTGGTAACGCGATCCTCGACACCTGGATCTTTGCCGGCGGCACCCAAGTCGACAGCGCATGGGTCCACGGGCGCAAGCTGGTGGAAAATGGCCGGCATTTCGCACGCGAGCCCATTGCCGAACGCTTCCGGAATGTGATGATGCGGTTGTCGGCCGGCTAAGGTCTGCAGGGATTCGAAAAGCGGGGGGCGACAGGCTGATGAGCACAACAGCGGAACCGGCATCGCTTCATCAGCGCATCCTGTCCGACATCAGCGAAAAGATCCTGTCCGGCGTGTGGGCTCCGGGCCACCGCATTCCTTTCGAACACGAACTGACCGCCCAATACAACTGCTCGCGCATGACGGTGAACAAGGCGCTTTCGCAGCTTGCCAAGGCCGGCCTGATCGAACGGCGCCGGCGTTCGGGAAGTTTCGTGCGCCAGCCGCATTCCCAGGCGGCGATCCTTGAGATCCATGACATCCGCACCGAAGTGGAAGCGACCGGCCTGCCCTACCACTTCGAGCGCATCTCGCGCCTCAAGCGCCGCTCCAGCACCGAGGATCGCCAACTGCTCGGCCTTGACGCAGCGGGCCCAGTCCTTGCCGTGGAATGCCGTCACTTCGCCGGTAAGCGGCCGTTCTGCCAGGAAAGGCGTCTCATCAACCTGACCGCCGTCCCTGAGGCTGAGGAGGAAGAATTCCTAAAGATCAGCCCAAATCCCTGGCTTGTCGGACATGTACCGTGGAATGCAGCTGAGCATCGCATTCGCGCCATGGCTGCCGACGAAGACGTTGCCTCGGCGCTCGACATCGCAGCCGGCTCGCCCTGCCTTGTCGTGGAACGCCGAACCTGGAATGCCGAACGCCCAGTCACGCAGGTGCGTTTCGTTTACGCCGCCGAAAGTCATGAATTGGTCGCGCGTTTTGCGCCATCGCAAGGCTAGGAGTTGGCTTTTTAACCCGATCCGTCGTTTGCCATGGCTCAGATAGTGGCCGGGAAATAGGGGCCGACACCAATCGGACGGCCCCTATTGTTAGTTAAGCGGCCCGTGCGGCTGGCTTGCGGTTGAAGCGGCGTTTGTTGCGGAACGGCTTGCTGCCCTCCGGCTTGCGCTCACCATGCGGCTTGTCGCCAAACGGGCGATCGCCCTTGGGCTTGCCATGGAAATGGCGTTCGCCGCTCGGCTTGCCCTTGAAGGGACGCTCGCCACCGTGGTTGCGCTCGCCCTGGTCACCGTCGTGCTTCTTGGCGAAAGGGCGATCGCCATGCGGCTTGGCACCGAAACGCTTCTTACCAAATCCGTCATTGCGCGGCCTGCCGTCGCGGCGCTGTTCCTTGCCCTCTCGCGCGCCGTCATTTGCCGGCGCAAAATTGCGCTCGCCTTGTGGACGCGGTTCGCGGACCGGGTCAGGCTGACCGAGATGGTCGGCGATAACCGGCAACTTCATGCGGATGATGCGTTCGACCTGGCGCAGCTTGCTGTTTTCAGAAGGATCGACCAGCGTGATGGCAATGCCGTCACGGCCATTGCGGCCGGTACGCCCAATGCGGTGAACGTAGCTTTCGGCTTCATCCGGCAGGTCGAAATTCACGACATGGCTGATTCCGGGAACATCGATGCCGCGCGCGGCAATGTCCGTGGCGACAAGGATACGCACCGAACCGTCGCGGAAACCATTCAGCGCCTTCTGGCGAGCGTTCTGGCTCTTGTTGCCGTGAATAACCGCAGCTTCGAAACCATCGCGCTCGAGATCCTTGGTGACTCGGTCGGCGCCATGCTTGGTGCGCGCGAACACGATCACCGAGCTCATGGCCTCATCCGCCAGCATGTCGGACAGAACCTTGCGCTTCTGCTTGGTGCGGGCGAGCACGACGCTCTGCACGATCTCGGCTGCGGTGGTGCCCTGCGGCGCCACTTCCACGCGGACCGGGTCTCGCAACAGGCTCTGTGTCAGCTGTTCGATCTCGGCCGGCATGGTGGCCGAGAACAGCGCGGTCTGCCGTGCCGGATGCGTCGCCTTGGCGATGCGCTTGACGTCGTTGATGAAGCCCATGTCGAGCATGCGGTCGGCTTCGTCGAGCACCAGCCAGGTGGTCTCCGACAGGATGACGTCCTTCTCGCGCACCAGATCCATCAGGCGGCCGGGCGTCGCGATCAGGAAATCGACGCCGGGACCGATCTTCTTGACCTGACTGAAGCGCGAAACGCCGCCCAACACCAGCGCGGTCGAGATATGTGCGCCCTTGGCGAGCACCTTTATGGTCTCTTCGATCTGGACAGCCAGTTCGCGCGTCGGCGCCAAAATCAAGGCGCGTGCCGTCTTCGGGCGGCGTTTGGTGCCGAGCGCGATGATGCGCGACAGGATAGGCAGCGCAAAGGCTGCGGTCTTGCCGGAGCCGGTCTGGGCGATGCCCAGGATGTCTCGGCCGGCCAGCTGAGCAGGAATGGCCTGCTCCTGGATCGGCTTCGGATCTGTAAAGCCGGCCGCGGTCGTCGCTTTCAGGAGTTGGCCTGAAATTCCAAGCTTGGCGAAGCCGTTCAGCTCCGCATCGATTTCATTCATCAAAATAATCTTCTTTCATGCGGCACATACCGCAAACAGCAATGGCAGCGGGGCGCAACCCGCCGTGAGAAACAGGAATCGGACGACAAGGCGGGCGGACCTAAAGTCCGCTCGGCTGCGCTGTCGTGCCCGCTGGCCTCTTGCCGCGGGGCTTACACCACCTTGCTCCAGGCAAGGGGAACAGACGCAACCAGTCTCAATCAAGGAGAAAGCCGAAGTAGGGAACCGGCCCGAGCGCCTATGAGGCGGCATATGGAGGAGTTCGCCGGAAAATGCAAGGGCTATATGCTGCACTGCAGCAAAGTGCAGGCGAAACATTTCCCCAATCGAGCGCGTGAAATGCCGGTTTGCATCGTGAAACCAAAGCCCTGCTTGCGCTCCCCGCGCGGCGCCGATACCAAAGCGGACTAAATATCTGAGGGAGGCCGCCCAATGAAGGAAGTGCTGAAGGAACTCGAGCGTCGGCGCGAAATCGCCCGTTCGGGCGGCGGACAGGCCCGCATCGATGCCCAGCACGCCAAGGGGAAGCTGACTGCCCGGGAGCGCATCGAAATCTTCCTGGACGAGGGTTCGTTCGAGGAATTCGACATGTATGTCGAGCACCGCTCCACCGACTTCGGCATGGAAAACTCGAAGATCGCCGGCGATGGCGTCGTCACCGGCTGGGGCACGGTCAATGGCCGCCCCGTTTATCTCTTCGCCAAGGATTTCACGGTGTTCGGTGGCTCGCTTTCGGAGGCGCATGCCGAGAAAGTTATGAAAGTACAGGACATGGCGCTGCGCAACCGCGCGCCGATCATCGGCCTTTATGACGCTGGCGGGGCGCGCATCCAGGAAGGCGTCGCTGCACTGGGCGGCTATGCCGAAATCTTCCAGCGCAACGTGCTGGCTTCCGGCGTCATCCCGCAGATTTCGTTGATCATGGGCCCGTGCGCAGGCGGCGACGTCTACTCGCCTGCTATGACCGACTTCATCTTCATGGTGCGCGATACCTCCTACATGTTCGTGACCGGACCTGATGTCGTGAAGACGGTGACCAACGAGACGGTGACGGCCGAGCAACTGGGCGGCGCCTCGGTTCACACCACCAAATCATCGATCGCCGACGGCGCCTATGACAATGACGTCGAGGCGCTGCTGCAGATGCGGCGGCTGGTCGATCTGTTGCCGGCCTCCAACACTGCCGAAATCCCGGAAGTCGAATGCTACCAGTCCGTCACCGAGCACGATCTGTCACTTGACCGATTGATCCCGGACAATGCCAACAAGCCATACGACATCAAGGAACTGATCCTGAAGACAGTGGACGAAGCCGATTTCTTCGAGATCCAGGCTTCGTTCGCTAGGAATATCGTCACCGGCCTTGGCCGCGTCGAGGGGCGCACGGTGGGATTTGTCGCCAATCAGCCGATGGTCTTGGCCGGCGTGCTGGACAGTGACGCCTCCCGCAAGGCAGCGCGCTTCGTGCGCTTCTGCGATTGCTTCAACATCCCGCTGGTCACCTTTGTCGACGTACCCGGTTTCCTGCCGGGCACGGCGCAGGAATATGGCGGGCTGATCAAGCATGGCGCCAAGCTGTTGTTTGCCTATGCCGAGGCAACGGTGCCGAAGGTGACAGTCATCACCCGCAAGGCCTTTGGCGGGGCCTATGACGTGATGGCGTCAAAGCATCTGCGCGGCGACATGAACTATGCCTGGCCGACGGCACAAATTGCGGTGATGGGCGCCAAGGGCGCGGTCGAGATCATCTACCGCAAGGACATCGGTGATGCCGAGAGGATCGCCGCGCATACCAAACGCTATGAGGATCGCTTCCTGTCGCCCTTCGTGGCGGCCGAGCGTGGCTATGTCGACGAGGTGATCATGCCGCACTCGACACGCCGTCGTGTAGCGCGGGCTCTCAGGATGCTGCGCAACAAGGATCTGCAGAATCCCTGGAAGAAACACGACAACATTCCGTTGTAAGCGGGCCCATGCGCTCCTTTGTGTTCATCGCTAGGCGTATCGGCAGATTCGCCATTCTTTTCCTCGTGGTGCTTCTGCTCTGCCCGTTGCTGATATGGCTTCTTTTTCTGGACAGCCATCCAATTGTTCTTATTCTCGGGGGTATTGTTGCCATCCCCTCGGCGATACTTGCCGCAGTTCTGATTATAGGGATGCTTTTTGCAGGATTTCGCCGGACTAAGTTAGAAGGCATTAGCCGAGAGGCGGCCCCGGAATTGTGGGCACTTTGGGAGGTCGTTGCAGGCGAAAACCGAGCTAAACGCACTACAATCGTTCTGGACGACAGGCTGAACGCAGCCGTCGCAGAAGAACAGCCTTTCTTGGGTCTGTTCGGGCATCGCGTTTTCCTGTTTGTGGGCATCCCACTGATGATGGTTACCGATTCACGGGCACTTTCAGCGGTGTTCGCGCACGAGAACGCGCACGTCAGAAACAGGGATACGAACGGTGGACTTAAGCTCGCTGAATTGGAGAAGAGCTTCAACTTGATTTTCGACTATGCCCCTCCCGGGCAAAGCGTCTCTGGAAGTCTCCTTTATGCCGCCCTCAGCCCATTGTCGCGGGCACTCCAGAGTGAAGAATTGCGACTCTCGCGTTTGGCAGAACTTCAGGCCGACAGGCACGCCGCCGTGGCAGGAGACGCGCACGAGGCTGCGAGAGCGCTGGTCTTGGTTGCCGCCGCCGACGCTTGCTTTGAAGAAAAGGTCTATGAGCCACTGCAACGCGAACTTCTTGGAGCAATGACACCGCCTCGCCCGCCGCTTGCGCGACTGGCTCTCGAAGCAAGAAATCTTGAGAAAGGTTCGTTGCTACAGCCATACGCACAGAAGGCCTGGGACAAACCCGACAACCCGGAATCGGACCATCCCTCGTTGTCGATACGGCTGGCTGCGCTCGGTTACAATGTTGTTCCCACTGTGGAACCGGTCTCGGCGTCGGCTCTGTTCACGCTGTTGGGCGATGAACTTGCAGCCGAATGCATCCGACATTTCGACCATCAATGGGTTTCAGCGATCGAAGATCGTCTCGAACGCTGAACAAAAGCCACACGCCATATCACGCCATCGGCGTATTGGCATGGATAGCATCGGAAAGCACCTTCGCGATCTTCTTTGCGCCGGATGCCTTGGGGTGGATTTCATCGCGATACCAGTCACGCTCGGTCATGGCCGGCCTGAGGTCGTTATAGACAACATGCGCCGTGCTCTGCGCGAAGGACTGCAAGGCGACGTTGAACAAATCGACCATTTTGGCAACGATCGCGCGACACAGCGGTGCATGGTCGTCCGAATCGAAGCCGAGCGCTTTCAGCGGGCCGCCTAGATAGTGTCCCCCCTTTCTTGGGATGGCATCGGCATAGCCATGAACGTAAAGCACTACGCGACCGCTCGCGGCGTCACGCGTATCGTCAGCCAGCGTGCGGTAGAAGCCCATCATCTGGCTGATCTTCTGGGAAAAAGTCGACTTGATGTAGTCGGTCGCGTGGGCAGGGTCGGTGTCGCCCGACTTGCGGGGTTTGACATAGGCCGGAATGGAACCCAGCACATCATTACCGCCACCCGAGAACAGGAAGTGTCCGAACAGCCCGGAGCGCAGCGGCTGCCGGTACTGCTTGGCCTTGACCATCGCCTCCAATTCATCCCCCCACAGCGCGATGTTGCTCACGTCGAAATCACTTCCGAGAACATCGATTGCGGTCTTGGGATAGATGAAATCCGGCAGATTGAACCAGGAATCCCCTTCAGCCAACAGCTTGGTGCGCGCCGCCCTGAGATGGGTCGTCGTAAGCCGCCGCGGCTTCTTTGGCAGTGGCGTTTGTGCTCGTGTCGCCTCGGCATAGAGCGCGGAAATCGCCTCGGGGCTTAATCTGGCGCGGCCGACATCGACCAGTTCTTCGTTGAACTTCAGCGCAGGCGAAAAAGGCTTGCTGCGCTCTTCATCGACGAGAAAATAATCCGTGAGTTCCTGCTCGGTGAGCGAAGCCTCCTTGCAGCGCTTGCGCAGTTCGGCAAGGGAGATCGGCGGGCTTTGAGGTTTTTTCGCAACCATAAGTTCAATCCGCCCAAGCAGCGATGATCTTTGCGGTGTCCTGGTTCATCAGGTAGCCGTACAGATCGTGCGGATTGGCGACCAATTGCCCTCCGGAAGCATCCCGATAATGCCAGCAATTATAGATCTTCCTGTCGGTGATCGAGCGGCAGTAACCTTTCGCGCGCATGGCTGAAAAGCTCGAGCGCATGTTTGGCACATGCGCGATAAAATCGTCCTCGGCATGGACATTGATCCAGTCGAGGAATTGGTTGCGTGGATATTTCTCTTCTTCCAGAGCAACGGCATCGAGCAGGTTACGGCGGATGCCGATCTCCCCGAGCGGACAGCCTAATGTAAGCCAGAGCTTGACCGGGTTCGCCTCCTCGCCGCGCCGCTCTTCATATTCGGAACGGAACGAGTATTTCCAGAACACATCATAGGCGACCATGCAGCCCATACTGTGGGTGACGAGGCAAATATCATCACCATCAGCCAGTGATTGTTTCAGCACGTCCTGCAGACGTGCACGGATCTCGGAACCGACACGCTGCGAGGTGAGATAGACGGCAAGATCCCATTTGATCGAAACCTCAAACAAAGAGTTGAGCAACCCGAAAGTGAACAGTTCGCCGAACATGCTTGCAGCATGCACGGCCTCATCCCAGAAACGCCAATCCTCTGCGATGGCGAGCACGTGGCGATAAGCGACCTTGTTGAAGCTGCGCAGCTTATCGGTCAGTTCGAAGGCCTCATCCAGCGCGGCAATTGGGAAACATGGTTTGAAATCGTAGATCGGATCGTTCTGAGCAGTCAGCAGTGCGGCAGTTTTGGCATGGTAGGATGCTTCGATGCCGTTGTTCACGTCGCCGTAATACACGCTCGTGAGCTTGATCCCGCCGCCTTCCAGCCTGTCGGCCACATCGGCCCTGCCTGCTCGCTGCAATCCCCGGACGATAGCGCGTTTGCCGAGCGTGGCCAGAGCAGTGCCGGCCGGCTTGATATCCCTGCCGTGAACGAGGATAAGATGTTTCACTCCGCAAGCCCCCCGTTGGATGGGCCACGTTAGCATAGCACCATGCGACTGCCGCAGATCTTCAGGCGTACACCGAACGGTGTAGATGCGGTTACGAGAGCCTCAGGCTGCCCTTACCAGATCATTGTATTCGTCGAGATCGACATAGAAGACGCGGGTGATCTCGGTAATGATCTCGTCCTCATCATAACCCTGCGATCTCAAGATGTTGATGGCAGTCAAGATATCGACGCGCTCCACGAGGCGCCGCTTTTGGTAGTCTTCGAAAAACGTCTCCACCGGCCCGTCCCTTGCCCGATGCCCAGTAACGCCGAGATCATGGAAGAAACGCTATAGTCGATCGCTTGCGCGGACCTTGTCCTCGCTAACGTCGTCTTCCTCGATCTGCCCCCAAACCAAGTTTGACGCGGAAATATGGCCGACTCACCAAGGCCAACCGAAGGGTAACATGGGTGAGCCGGGGTGGAGCAATATTAGTTGTCCAAAATATAGGATTTCGGTTGCGGAGTTTGCGCAAGAGGCAACGTTCGGCAATGTTGCTGTCGAAAAAGTCGTGCAAGCATGTACCGACCGCACTGGGATCGACCGATGACGCGTTGCCTGATCTTCCTGCTTTCCCTGATGGCCGTAGGCTTCACGACTGGTAACGCGCGCGCGGCTATTGCCGACGGCGCGCTGCCTGACGGAAGCTATCGCTGCGAGGTCTACATGCTCGGCGCTTTCATCTACCTCGGTGACATCAACATCAAGGGACGCGTCTACAGCGGCCCGACCTATGGGCCGGTGATGCAGGGCTACAATTACGAGATGGACAACAATGGCGAGGTCAGCTGGCTGGGGCCTGTGGGTGGCTTTACCAGTGGCGGCAACGGTATCTCGGTAACCCAGGTCACCGCTGATGGCCCCACCGATGCGTCCTTCGACATCGTCATGCGCCAGCCGGACGGCGCCTTCTCCGCGGCGACCTGCACGATCCGCAAGCCTTAGCATCACGGTGCATTGCCAAAAGAGACGCGGAACACCTAAGGTGTTCCGCGTGAGCAGGCTCGGGAGTGGTCAGATCGTCTTTGCCGCCATTTGCTTGGCGATGTAGTCCGCCTGGCGGATCGCCAGCGTAACGATGGTCAAGGTTGGGTTTTCTGCACCGCCGGTTGTGAACTGGCTGCCGTCCGACACGAACAGATTCTTGATGTCGTGTGTCTGGCCATGCTTGTTGACGACGCCGTGCTCCGGGTTCTCACTCATTCGGTTGGTGCCGAGATTGTGTGTGGAGGGATAAGGCGGTGTCGGGAAGACGCGCGTCGCACCGACAGCGTCATAGATCGCCGCACCTTGCCTGTAAGCGTGGTCCCGCATGGCGGTGTCATTGGGATGGTCATCGAAATGGACGTTCGCCACCGGCATGCCATGCGGATCTTTCTCCGAGGCATGCAACGTCACGCGGTTTTCGGCGCGCGGCATATCCTCGCCGACGATCCAGAGGCCTGCCATGTGATCGTAGTGATCGAGCGCCGTCGTGAAGGAACGTCCCCAGCCACCCGGATTCAGGAAGGCGGCCATGAATGGCAATCCGAGAGCCAGCGTCTCCAACTCGTAGCCTCCGACGAAACCACGCGAAGGATCGTTGCGGGCCTCATCACGCACGATACCGGCCATGGTGGTGCCGCGATACATGTGCACCGGCTTGTCGAAGATAGCGTAGACCGAGCCGGTGGTGTGGCGCATGTAGTTGCGCCCAACCTGCCCCGAGGAATTCGCGAGCCCATGCGGGTACTTTGACGATTCCGAATTGAGCAACAGGCGCGGGCTTTCGATCGAATTGCCGGCCACCGCGACGATGCGCGCCTTCTGTTCCTGCAGCTTGCCGTCCTTGTCAGCATACACGACGCCGGTCACCTTGCCGGTAGCGTCGTGGTTGATCTTGATCACCATCGAATTCGGGCGCACTTCCAGATGCCCGGTCGCTTCGCCCTTGGGAATTTCGGTATAGAGCGTCGACCACTTGGCGCCCCATTTGCATCCCTGAAAACAGAATCCTGTCTGCTGGCAGGAATTGCGATCATCGCGCGGTTGCGAATTGATGGCCATCCGGCCGGTATGGCACTCCTTGTAACCGAACTTGTCAGCCCCCGCTTTCAACACCTTGAAATTGTTGTTGCCTGGCAGGCCTGGGATGTCGTTGGTGCGCGTCACTCCCATTTTGTCTTCTGCCTTGGCGTAGTAGGGCTCGAGATCAGCCAGGGTGATGGGCCAGTCGAGCAGATTGGCGCCCTCGATCTTGCCGTAGGTGGTGAGCGTCTTGAATTCATGTTCCTGCAGGCGCAGTGAAGCACCTGCCCAATGGGTGGTGGTGCCGCCTACCGCCTTGACGATCCAAGCCGGCAGATTGGGGAAGTCTTTAGCTACGCGCCAGTCACCTGATGTCGTGCGCATGTCCTTCCACGCGAGCTGGGCGAAGCTGTCCCATTCATCATTGATGAAGTCGTCATATTCATAGCGGCCGCCAGCCTCGAGGATGACGACGTCGATACCTTTCTGGGCCAGTTCGTTGCCGAGCGTGCCGCCGCCGGCGCCCGAGCCGATGATGACGACCACGTCATCGTTCTTCAGATCGAATGGTGCTGCCATGATTTCCTCCCACGAATTCTTGCTGGGCGCGAGGCGTGGCTCAAAGCCACTCAATGTCGTCGAAGCCGCGGCTGACGTAGCCACCCTTCGAGTAGGATTCGCCCTCGTAGCCGAACACCGGCCAGATCTCTTTCTGGTTGTAGAGGCCGACGACCAGCCCGCCGCGCACCGCCTGGAAGAACGGTGTCGTCTCGATGGCCTTGAGCACTGCGACTCGTTCTTCCTCCCAGCCGAGACCGCGATAGCCACCGGTACCCGCCCGCTTGTCGAGATCGGCGATGCCGGCCTCGATCAGTTCCTTGTGCTTGGCGTCCTTGCCGGCCTGCTCATCATGGCTTTTCACCGCGACCGCATAGAATTTGTCGGCCAGCTGATCGTGCGGATAGATATCGCGCGCCATCTGGATGAGCGTTGCCATGGTTTCCGGTTTCAACGCCGCCGTTTCCAGACCCCAGGCATTTTCGGGGCTGATGACGGCGTTGCCGGCAATGACCAGCAAGGCGCCTATGCTGCCGCGTTTCAGAAGTTCGCGGCGCGACAGGCCTGGCCTGCCTTCGTGGATCGTGACCATTTTTTCCTCCCGTGCTTGCTGTTGCGCCCTTCCGGCGCCGTGGCTGGCGCCGCATCCCTCCCCGGATGCGGCGGTGTGGGCCCTATTTGAAACGCCCGTGACGCTGCAGAACCTCGATTTTGTAACCGTCGGGGTCCTCGACAAAAAAGAAGCGAGCCAGAAGCGCGCCGTCACGGTTGAATTCGACGATTTTCTTTGGATTGAGGCCGAGTGCGCCGAAGCGATCATGTTCGGCATCGAGATCGGCAACGGAGACGGCGAAATGGCCGTAACCGTCACCAAGCGCGTAGGGCTCTGCCCTGCCCTTGTTGACGGTCAGCTCCACCTCGAAATCGCTTTCCGGATTGGAGAGATAGATGAGCGTGAACGTTTCGAAGTCCAGCCGCTCTGCGACATCTAGCCCAAACGCTTGCTTGTAGAAGTTGACGGATCGGGTCTCGTCCAGAACCCGGATCATAGTGTGGATTGCCTTGGCCAAGAAAAACTCCGTTCGCGTCGTCTGTTGTCCGGAATTATGCGCTCGGCGAAAAGAGTTTGGTGGCAGCCCATTACCACGCGCAAATACGTGCTCTCGCTTATGGTTTTGAACGATTCTGCTGTTGCCTCGCGGACGAAAGTCCGATTGCCGGCTTGGCGTTTTCGGCCGAAGATGTTCCAAAGCCTAGCAGTGCGGCGCGCCCTGACAGGCAACAAGAAAAACAGACGGGAGGTTCATGATGTGCAGGGTGTTTGCCGGGCAAGACCCGGAAGGATACCGCCAGATCAACCGGTCGATCCGCATGGCCGGCCATTCGACCAGCATTCAACTAGAGGCGACATTCTGGGAACTGCTGGACGAGATCGCAGAAACCCAGGGGCTGACCACGCCAAAATTCATCTCGAAGCTCTATGATGAAGCTCTTGAGATCAATGGCGAAATTCCGAACTTCGCATCTATGCTGCGCACCACCTGCGCGCTTTATCTGCGCGGACATCGCCCCTGCGTCGAGGAAGTGGAAGCCTTGCGGCGTCAGGCGGCCTGATCTTCGGGAAACGCCGCCAGCCCGGTTCCGGGTCAAGCGACGATTCCCCTACGACTTGCCTTCCAGCACGTCCTTCACGACGGTGGCTAGCTGTTTCAATGAGAATGGCTTTGGCAGGAAGCCGAATTGGGCATCTGCAGGCAGGTTCTTTGCGAAGGCATCTTCCGCGTAGCCAGAGACGAATACGAATTTGATGGCCGGCGCTCGCTTGCGCAGTTCTCCAAGCAGCGTCGGCCCATCCATCTCAGGCATGACGACATCGGATACGACGATGTCCACCTTGCCTTCGAGTTCTTCGAACATCTCAAGGGCTTCGACGCCCGAGGTTGCCTCGTGCACGGTATAGCCGCGTGATTTGAGTGCACGCACGCCGCCCATCCGGACCGCGTCCTCGTCTTCTACCAACAGAACGACGGCAGAACCGGACAGATCCTTGGCATCGCTCGCCTTTCCCGCATCGCCATTCTTTGCCGACTCGGTTGCGGCAGCGTTGCTGGCTGTCTTGTCGCCATCGTGCTTTGCTTCCAGCGGTTGCTTGACGGCTTCGGCAATATGACGAGGCAGAAAGATGCGGAACGTCGTGCCCTTGCCGACCTCGGAATCGCAGAAAATGAACCCACCCGTCTGCTTGATGATGCCGTACACCATCGACAGGCCGAGACCTGTGCCTTTGCCGACTTCCTTGGTGGTGAAGAACGGCTCGAAGATCTTCTTCAACACATCAGGAGCGATGCCCGAACCGGTATCCTCGACCTCGACGACGACATAGTCGGCGGCCGGCAATTCGCGGTAGGAGAAGGCTGCGCATTCATCCGCCGTGACGTTCTTGGTGCGCACCGTGAGATCGCCGCCCGACGGCATTGCATCGCGCGCATTGACCGCGAGGTTGACGACGACCTGTTCGAACTGGCCGATGTCGACCTTGACCGGCCAGAGATCCCGCCCGTGGTCGACCTTGAGTTTGACGTTGTTGCCGACGAGGCGCGCAAGCAGCATCCGCAAGTCGGCCAGAACGTCTGTGAGGTTGAGCACCTCGGGTCGGAGCGTCTGCTTGCGTGAGAACGCCAGAAGCTGCCGCACCAGCGAGGCGGCACGGTTGGCATTCTGCTTGATGTTCATGATGTCCGGGAAGGATGGGTCGGATGGCCGGTGGTTCGCCAGCAGTAAGTCGGATGCCATGATGATGGCGGTGAGAACGTTGTTGAAGTCATGGGCGATACCGCCTGCAAGCTGCCCCACGGCTTGCATCTTCTGGCTCTGCGCCATCTGGCCTTCCAGCGCCTTCTGCTCCGTGGTTTCCACCGCGTAGACGATGGCAGCCTCTTCAGCGCCGTCACCATCGGTGCCGTCTGCGACCGCATTGACGTAGAAACGGACGTGCCGCTCCTCATTATCAGGCAACACGGTATCGATTGGTGCGATCTCGGCCTGGCGCTGATGCGCCTTTTCGAGAGCTGCGGCAAAAGCGGGCCGGTCCCGTTCATGGATGACGGTATCCAGCCGCACCTTGCGATCGAGCGCGTCGCGGTCGACGGCAGGAGAAAACAGCGACAGGAATGGCGCATTGGTGCGCAGGATGCGGCCATCGTGATCGACGCCCGCGATTGCCATCGGCGTGGAGTTGAAGAAGCGCGTGAAGCGGATTTCCGAGGCGCGCAGTTCGGCCGAGGCATCCTCGCCTTGCGTGCGGTTGAGCACGATTGTGCGGCTCGGCCCGTTCAGCCCCTCACGGCTTGCTGAAACACGGTGCATGAAGCGCACAGGCAGCGCCTTGCCGGCCATGGTGGTGAGGTCGAGGTCGATCACCGCATTGCGGGTGGTGCCGGGATCAGCCCGCACCGAGCGGATCAGCGCCATGCCGTCACCGGCCACGATGTCCGGCAGTGTCACAGCGCCCGGCGTAAATGACGCAAGGTCGATACCAAGCCACTCGGCCAGCGTCGCATTGATATAGGTGACGCGACCATCTTGATCGGCGGCGAAGAAACCGGCGGGCGCATGGTCGAGATGGTCGATCGCCTGCTGCAGGTCGAGAAAAAAACGCTCCTGCTCGGCTCGCTCGGCCGAGATGTCGGCGAGTTGCCAGGCGGATAGAGGCTGGCGCAAGCCCGGCACCGAAAAGGTACGCGCGCGGGCGCGGTACCAGCGCGCGCCGGGCTCCGCACCCGGTCGGATTGGTTGCGCGAGCCGGAATTCGCCATCACCCGCTTGCCCATCGCGCAGCCCGGCGGACAGTCGATAGACGGTGCCGGTCGCCTCGGGCACATCGGAAAGCAACCCTTCCACGGTCTTGATGTCAGCCGCAGAGGTAGCACCGGTCATGTCGGCATAGGCGCGGTTCGCATAGACGACCCGGTCCTTGGCATCGGTGACCAGCAGGCCTTGCGACATGGAATCGACAAAGGCCTTCGACAGTTCGTCGCTGGTCGAACGCGGCGCGATCTGGACAAAACCAATAGCGGTGGCAAACAGGAAGCCCACGCCGATCATCGCCAGGACACCGAGCATACCAAGCAGGAACGGGTCGCCAAAGCGTTCGCGGAAAATGCCGAAGACGACGGCAGCGCCGGCCAGAACCAGCATGAAGACGATGAGACGTGTAACCGCGCCCGGCCGCGTTCCCTGGTCGACGATCGGCACCGGATAGAATTCGCCGCTCGTTTCCTTGGCCATTTTCCCCCTGCTCACCAATTCCAGCCACCGGCGCCCGACTCGCCCGGTTGAATCATATTCTCCCTGCCCGGAAAAGACCTTGCTGGCAAATGTGCGCCAAAATCGACGTTGTTGCGAGGCTTCTCGGGAAAACGTTACGCCGCACGCTGTTCACAAAGCGCGAACGCGCCTTGCGGCAACGGGATACCACCTTTAGTGTCGCGCACGCTGAGCTGGATATTTTGGGGACGTCGATGCTGAGTTGGCTGGAAAGCATGGCAGGGCCAAATTACGCCCCTGCCATCCTGTGGACCCTCGCAGCACTTGTTCTGCTTGTCATCCTGCTGGTTATCGTCAAATTGGTCCGCAGCCTGACCTTTGGCACCTATGTTGCGGGCGGCAAAAATCGCAAGACGCGCCTGGCGGTGATGGATGCAACTGCGGTCGACAGCCATCGTCGCCTCGTCCTGGTGCGCCGCGACGACATCGAACATCTTATCCTCATCGGCGGGCCAACGGATGTGGTGGTCGAGCGCGATATCCGCATGGTGCCGTCACGTCGCCCCGTGCTTACGGGAGAGGGCCAGCAATCGCAGCCCGTGGCGCGCTCTTCCGCCGAACAGCGCCAACCGCAGCCGACACCCGCGCCGGTACGCACGGAACCGGCACGTCGCTCCGAACCGCCGCGCCAGCAGATCGCCACCTCCTCGCAGCGCGAACCGACGCTGCCCCTATCGCCACCTCCAAAACCTCAGCAAACGCAGCCGGCACTCCGATCGGATCCTGTACGGGCCGAACCCGTATTTCCTCCGGCTTCAAAGCCTGCCGTCGCCGAGGACCCGCTTGACGATGCTCTTATGCACGAACTGGAAGTTTCTTTGGAAGAGGAGGAGGTCACTCCAGCGAAGCCTAACGCAAAGGCACAACCACCGTCCCTGGACGATGAAATGGCGAAATTGCTCGGCGAGCTTTCAAGCCACAAAAGGTAGCCAAAAGAAAAGGCCGGCAAAGCCGGCCATCTCCGAAGACAAAATGCGAAAACCAATCAGTCGTCGCGATAGACCTTTTCGCGGCGCTCGTGGCGTTCCTGCGCTTCGATCGACAAGGTGGCGATCGGACGGGCATCGAGGCGCTTCAGCGAGATCGGCTCACCCGTCTCTTCGCAATAGCCATAAGTTCCCTCATCGATACGCTGCAGAGCGGAATCAATTTTGGAGATCAGCTTGCGTTGACGATCGCGGGCCCTCAGTTCGATCGCCCGGTCGGTTTCTGACGATGCACGATCGGCAAGGTCAGGGTGGTTGGCGTTTTCCTGCTGCAGGATTTCGAGAGTTTCCCGCGCCTCACGCAGAATATCATTCTTCCAGGTAATTAGTTTCTGCCGAAAGTATGATTTTTGCCGTTCGTTCATGAACGGCTCGTCTTCGGAGGGTACGTAATCGGAAGCTACTATTTCGCTCATTCGACTCACCCGACTGCCCCAAATGTGGCGCCTATATATTCGCGCGGCAATGGCTGTACAAGCGCAATCCGTCATGCCGTCACGCATTTGTTAATACATGCCCACCCCGCCCTGGCAGACGACGCAATCAACCCCAGGTCGCAGCCTTCTTGCCCATTATGCTGAGAGCAACGCCGTTGCGCCGCGCTATCCGGCTGGCTAATTCTTATGGCCGAGGTCCGGCAGCACGCGCCGGCAACAAGGGGATCTGTGTGGCGAAACTCTATCTTCTCAGGCATGCCAAGGCCGGTTGGGCCCTGCCCGGTACGCGTGATTTCGACCGGGCACTGGACCCCTCCGGCGTGACCGATGCCGAGATGATTGGAAATGCCATGCGTGCTCACGGCTATGTTCCAGACCTGACGCTATGCTCCGGTGCACTAAGGGCGCGAGAGACGCTTGGGGGCATAGCCAGTCATACCGACACAGGCCGCGTGCTTTATTTCGACAAGCTCTACAGCGAGGACGCTGCCGGATACTTGGAAATCATACGCGACCATGGCGACTTCGATTCACTTCTTGTCATCGGACATAATCCGATGATGGAAGATCTCACAATCGCGGTTTCCGGCAATGGTGAGGCAGGTGCGCGAGAGACCCTGGAGCACGGCTTCCCAACCTCTGGACTCGCCGTCGTCCGGTTTGATGGCAGCCTGACGAATGCAGCGCCGGGCAAGGGTTATCTGGAAGCGTTTCTGACGCCGATCACGGTCTGACGACGGGGTAACCCATTCAAAAGCCGTCTACGGCAGCCTATATCGGGGTTCCCGTCTGGCGCGGGTCACAAGACGAACAGAGCGCGAGAGACACCGATTGGCTTCATCGCTGACCACCATTTCCGATGAGGCCCGCATCGCGCTGGACACCGTAACCGGCCGTGCTGCGGGCTTGTTTCGCCCCTCGATCCGGCTCGGCGTAACGGGCCTTTCTCGTGCGGGCAAGACGGTGTTCATCTCGGCGCTTGTCCACAATCTCGTGCATGGCGGTCGACTGCCATTGTTCGAGGCGCAGAAAACCGGACGCATCGCGCGCGCCTTTTTGGAGGAGCAGCCCGACGACGCCGTCCCGCGCTTCCAGTACGAGGATCACGTCGCGGCGCTGGTCGACCAACGCATCTGGCCGGATTCAACGCGCGCTATTTCCGAACTTCGGCTGACCATCGAGTTCGAGTCTGCCTCGGGCTGGAACCGGATGTTTTCGGCCGGCAGACTTTCGGTCGACATTGTCGACTATCCGGGCGAATGGCTGCTCGACCTTCCGCTCCTCGGCAAGTCTTATGCTGAGTTTTCCGACGAAGCCTTCGAACTGACAACCTTGCCGGTGCGTGCCGATCTCGCCCGCGACTGGCGTGCGCTTTCAGCTACGGTAACGCCCGATTCAGATGCTGATGAGATCACCGCTCGTCGGCTGGCCGAGAGCTTTTCGGCCTATCTGAAGGCATGCAAGCTGGATGAGCGTGCACTTTCTACCTTGCCTCCTGGTCGTTTCCTGATGCCCGGCGATCTGGAAGGCTCGCCGGCTCTGACCTTTGCACCGTTGCCTGGCGTCTCCGCAACACGGGGACGACCGGGCTCCTTGCATGCGATGATGGAGCGACGCTACGAAGCCTATAAAACCCACGTCGTGAAGCCGTTCTTTCGCGAACATATCGCCCGGCTCGATCGTCAGATCGTGCTTATCGACGCCATGCAGGCGCTGAATGCCGGTCCTGCTGCAATGGCCGATCTCGAACGCGCGGTCACGGAGATCCTCGCGTGTTTCCGGCCCGGGCGCGGTAATTTCCTGACGGACTGGTTTGCGCGCCGCATCGACCGCATCCTGATTGCCGCAACCAAGGCCGACCATCTGCACCACGAAAGCCACGACAGATTGCAGGCGATCGTCCGGCGGCTCGCGGATCGCGCCATCGCCAAAGCGAGTTTCACCGGCGCCGCTGTCGACGTCGTCGCGATGGCGGCCGTGCGTGCCACCCGCGAAGGCACAGTGAAGCAAGCTGGCGAGATCTTGCCCGTGATCATCGGCACTCCGCTGGAAGGCGAGCGTATCGGTGACGAGACCTTTGACGGAACCACGGAAACAGCGATATTTCCCGGCGATTTACCGAAAAGTGCTGATGCGGTTTTCGATGAGCGCCCGGCTAGCGAAAAGGAGAGCATCGAACCTGCCATCCGTTTCGTACGCTTTCGTCCACCGAAGCTCGAACGCACCGCCGAGGGCATAACCCTGTCGCTGCCGCATATCCGCCTCGATCGTGCTCTGCAGTTTCTGATTGGAGATCGCCTCGCATGACCACGCCCCGCAAACCGGCGGCGTTCCGCATCGATCCGGAAGCCGCGCCCGAAATACCCGCGGCGAAGCCGGGTGAAACGTCGCGCAAGCCCCGCGCGATGAAGACCGAGGCCGCTATCGTCGTCCCTGATGCGATCGACGTGTTCGACGAGCCCGACCTGGTTGCCGCCGAACCACCGCCTGCGGCGGCGGCACGCAAACGCTCGTCTCTCGGCAATGTCTTCTTTGCGGCCGTAGGCATCCTGATTTCCCTGGCGATCGGACTGTGGCTCGATCAGCTGATCCGGGATTTGTTCTCGCGTGCTGATTGGTTGGGCTGGGTAGCAGCAGGCGTCGCGGCAATCGCGGCGCTGGCGCTGGCGATTATTCTGGCTCGCGAATTTCTAGCAATCTCCCGGCTGTCCAAAGTTGAAAGACTTCAAACCAAGGCTCTCGACGCCATCGCCCGCGACGATCCCAGTGCAGCGCGCAGTGTCGTGGACGAGCTGTCTGCTTTCGTGGCTGCACGACCTCAGACAGCCGCCGGCCGACGTGCACTTGAGGAGCTGCGCGGGGAAATTATCGATGGCGGCAACCTCGTGCGGCTGGCCGAAACCGAAATCCTTGGCCCCCTCGACGCCCAGGCAAAAATCATGATCCTCGATGCCGCCAAGCGTGTATCGCTTGTAACGGCGGTCAGTCCACGTGCGCTGGTCGACGTAGCCTATGTCGTGTTCGAGGCCGGTCGACTTATCCGCCGTCTCTCTGAGCTCTACGGTGGACGTCCCGGTACGCTTGGTTTCTTCCGACTGGCGCGCAGTGTGCTCGCCCATCTGGCGGTCACCGGCTCGATTGCCGTCGGCGACAGCTTTGTTCAGCAAATCGTGGGACATGGCCTCGCAGCACGGCTCTCCGCAAAACTGGGCGAAGGGGTGGTCAATGGCATGATGACGGCACGAATCGGTATCGCAGCGATGGAAACCGCTCGTCCCTTGCCCTTCACCGCTGTGAAGCGACCGGGCATGGGGGACTTTCTTACCGCGCTGACGTCGTTTACAGGCGAAAAGGACCGCAACAAAGGCGCGACTTCCTAGGTTTCGCGTCTTCGCCGGACCGGCAAGTGACGAAGCATTAACCAATCTTCTTCATGGTTGACCCAATTCCAACACAGCGTCCTCGTTGCCAGGTGTCATCCATGAAAAGCGTGTTCCTGTCCGCCGCCATGCCTCTCGTGCTCGCGGCCGCCGTGTCTGTCTCTGCGGGCACTTCGGCCTTCAGCGCCGATCGTGACAAGCAGTTCTTCCAGTCGGTTGAAGGACAATGGGTCGGGCCAGGTGAGATCGTTGCAGGCAAGTACAAGGGCACCAAATTCAACTGCAATTTCAAAGGCTCGACGCCTGAAGGCAGCAAAGTCGGCATGACACTCGATGGCGACTGCCGCGTCGGTGTTTTCTCGCAGAAGATGGGGGCTACGGTGGAGCGCAAGGGCCGCGACGGCTACAAGGGTTCTTTCATGGGCGGCTCGAGCGGCGCCGGCCTCGACATCATCTCGGGCAACGTGGTTGACAATCGCAAGGTCGTTTTTGCCATCAATCGCAATCAGTTGCGCGGCGTCATGCAAGCTCGCGTGCCGAACGAAAATTCGATGATCGTCACCGTCTCGGTGAAGGTCGACCAGCAGATGGTCCCGGTCATCGGCATGAATCTGAAGCGCGTTGACGATGTCGCGGTCGGGGCCATTGCCCGCAATTGACGTGCCATCGTCTTCAGAAAGCAAACGGCGGCCACAGGCCGCCGTTTTCATAGGCGCGGGACTTCGTCTCGCGTTAAAGCGGGCGATCAGCCCTTCTTCACTTCAGCAATGATCTCGTCATAAGCCTTGCAGGCATCGGCCTGGTTGCTGGAGCTCGAATATTTGGTGGCGATTTCCTGAACCTTGGCGGCCCATTCCGTAGCCTTTGCCGGGTTCTTGGTCACGGCTTCCTGAACGGCAGTCGTCAATTCCTGCGTCTTCTTGCCGATGACTTCCGCTGTGCATTCCGGCGCCTTCGAACAAGCCGAAAGGCCAAGTGCCGCCACGCCGACAACTGCCAGCACGATCTTCTTCATGATAGTCCTCTCCAAAAGTGGCGGCGATCCCGTCCGCCCTGTGTTTTGAGCCCCAGCCACCTCGTCCATAGCTTGCTATCGCGGCTTGCTGCAACTCACCAATCTACGACCATTGGAAATATTGGATTTATCCGCCTGGCGCTGTCAGGAAGACCCGGCTGGGAGATGATGATTCGGGCTATTCGCAGCGTGACGAAGCTCCTATCCTGATCACGGGACTTCTCCCTCCAACGACACGGCAAGAACGGGAACAGCGATGGCGGTTGAAGCTTCAAGCAGCGAACTGGTGAACGTGGTCGCCCTTCTCGGCGCCGGCGTCGTCGCCGTGCCGATCTTCAAGCGCGCCGGTCTCGGTTCGATCCTGGGTTATCTCGCAGCAGGACTTGTTATCGGCCCATTCGGCCTGCGCATCTTTTCCGATCCCGCAGCCATCTTGCACGTGGCCGAACTTGGCGTGGTCATGTTCCTGTTCATCATCGGCCTCGAAATGCAGCCTTCACGGCTGTGGGGCCTGCGGCGCGAGATCTTCGGGCTGGGGGCATTGCAAGTCGGGCTTTGTGCCCTGCTGTTGACGGCATGCGGTCTTCTGGGCGGCTTCCCGGTTGCGCAAGCCTTCGTTGCCGGTGCGGGTTTCGTGTTGACCTCGACCGCGATCGTCATGCAACTGCTGGAAGAACAAGGCGAGATCGCCACGCCGAAGGGGCAGCGGATGGTGTCCATTCTGCTCCTGGAAGACCTGGCCATCGTGCCCCTCCTGGCACTTGTGGCGTTCCTTGCGCCCGGCGGTGCCGACACCACCCTGCAACAGCGCTTCACGGAGATCGGCATCGGTATCGCCGCAATCGTTGGACTTGTGGTGGCTGGCCGCTACCTGCTGAACCCGCTGTTTCGGGTGCTGGCTGATGCTCGCGCCCGCGAGGTGATGACCGCAGCCGCCTTGCTCGTCGTTCTGGGGTCGGCGCTCGCCATGCAGATGAGCGGACTTTCGATGGCGATGGGCGCATTCCTGGCGGGCGTGCTTCTGTCCGAATCCACCTTCCGCCACCAGTTGGAGGCCGATATCGAGCCATTTCGCGGCGTGCTGCTCGGCCTCTTCTTTCTGGCGGTGGGCATGTCGCTCAACCTTGGGGTCGTTGCCGAAAACTGGCAACTGGTCGCGATCTACGTCGTTGCCTACATGATCGCCAAGGCGCTTGGTATTTACGTCGTGGCAAGGTTGCTCAAGGCGTCGCATCGGGAGGCCATCGAACGTGCGGTCGTGATGGCGCAGGGCGGCGAGTTTGCTTTCGTTCTCTATTCTGCCGCCACGCAGGCCGGCATCATCGACGGCAGCGCCAATGCAATACTAACAGCCATCATCATCATCTCGATGGCGCTGACGCCCCTTGCTATCATAGCGCTGCGTTATCTGTACCCGCAGCGCGACGAGCCCTCTCTGGACGGTGTCGATGTCGCGGACGGTCTGTCAGGCTCGGTACTGATCATCGGCTTCGGCCGTTTCGGCCAGATCGCCAGCCAGCCGCTCATTCTGCGCGGCGTCGACGTTTCGATCATCGATAACGATGTCGAGATGATCCAGGCTGCCGCCAATTTCGGTTTCAAGGTCTATTACGGCGACGGTACCAGGCTGGATATCCTGCATGCTGCAGGCGCCGGCCGTGCCCGCGCGGTATTGATTTGTGTCGACAAGCCGGAAACCGCGGTGCGCATCGCCGAACTGGTCAAGGCCGAATTCCCGCTCGTGACGGTGTTTGCACGCGCCTTCGACCGCGGTACGTCGTTACAATTGGTCAAGGCTGGTGTCGACTATCAGCTGCGCGAAACCTTCGAATCGGCACTGGTCTTTGGCGGTTCGACCCTCGAGGCGCTGGGCGAAGACCCGGAGGAAGTGGCCGAGGTCATCGAAGATGTACGTCGGCGTGATGCCGCGCGGTTCGACCTCCAGCTCACCGGCGATATCCGCGATGGGCGCAATTTCCTCAAAGGCAACCTGGCGACGCCGGTGCCGGCACCTGTGACGCAGCCGCGTCGCCCCGCCCAAGCGCTTAGCGAAGAGACGGCAGCAGTGCTGAAGAATGCCACCTCGGCCACTTCGTCCTAGTTCGTAGTTTTCTATCGTAATATTTTGATAAATAAGAGGGAAACATGGAATTAGACAAGCGCGCGCTCGGTGTAACCGACTTCTGGCGCACCGCCGGCCCAAACGCCTGGTTCGAAAAGAACGAAGCGTTCGACGCCGAGTTCCGCAGCCGTTTTCTCGATCTGCACAATGCCGCGGCACGGCGGGAACTGGACGATTGGGGCAACCATGCCGAGAGCGCGCTGGCACTGATGATCCTGCTCGATCAGTTTCCCCGGAACTGTTTTCGCGGCACTGCGCACATGTTTGCCACTGACCCACTTGCACGGCATTTCGCCGCCAAGGCTGTGGCGGCGGGGCACGACATGGCGGTGGGTCCCGAAGTGCGGGTCTTTTTCTATCTGCCTTTCGAGCACTCCGAGAACCTGGACGATCAGCATCGCAGCGTCGAGCTGACCGAGACCAATGCTGCGGAATACCTGAAATATGCGATCGAACACCGTGACATCATTGAACGTTTCGGCCGCTTTCCGCACCGCAACCCGCCACTCGGCCGCGAAACCACGCCGGAGGAAAAGGCATTCCTCGACGGCGGCGGCTTTTCGGGTTAGCACATCGGCGTGATCGTCGAGTTTCGGAAAGAAAGCGTGGCTTCAACGCGTTAGGGCGTTCTTTTGGAATCCGCGCATGCCTTTGTGAGAACTTGCCAGCAGTCAGGCTGAGGGCCGCCACCAGTCGCCATGCGATGGCAATTTCTCGATGCCGGCGATGTCCATGGAGCCGAGCCGCTCGGAAACGGTTTTACCGGCCAGAACGATATCCGGCGCGATCTCGGCCAACGGCACCATGACGAAGGCCCGTTCCAGCATGCGAGGATGCGGAACGGCCAATTCCGTCTCATGGATCGCGCGGTTCCCGAAGACCAGGATGTCGATGTCTATCAGGCGCGGCCCCCAGCGCTCTTCGCGGACGCGCTTGAGCTTGCGTTCCGTTTCCAGGCACAGCTCCAGCAACGCATGCGGTGTAAGGCTCGTTACGAGCGCCGCCGCGATGTTGAGAAAATCCGGCTGATCGGTCTTGCCCCATGGCGGTGTGCGATAGAGGGAAGAAACCGTCACCACGCGCGTCGCATCGTCGGAATCCAGCATGCGCAGCGCGGCAGCGATGGATTTTTCCGGATCGCCGAGGTTGCCGCCAAGGCTCAGGAAAACGGTGCTATTGGGGCCAGACAACGGTGACCTCGACATGATCGAGCACGCCGGGCACCGGCGCATTGGGCTTGCGAACGGTGATCTCGGCCCGCTTGATTTGCGGAAACCGTGCAGCCAGCGCTTTGGCCACGTCGAGCGCCAGGGCTTCGATGAGGAAGCGACGCTCACCGGTGATGATCTTTTCGATGACGGTGAACGCAACGCCATAGTCGACCGTGCTATCGATGGCGTCTTCCTCCAGTTCCTTGGCTGGGTCCACGGTGAGCACGGCATCGACGTAAAAACGCTGGCCCAGCCTCTCCTCTTCGTCGTGCACGCCGTGCCTGGCGAAGAAAGCGCAGTTCTTCATGCGGATGACGTACATTATCGGAGTTCCTGCCGCGTGTTGTTGCGGGCCAACATAGCATCCGCCATGGCCAGTGCGTCCACGTTGATTGCGACATCATGGACGCGAAACAGATCTGCACCTTTTAGCCGCAGAATGACGCTGGTCGCGGCAGTGCCAGCAGCGCGCTCAGCCGCGTCCTTGCCGGTTACGGTGCCAACAAAACGCTTGCGCGAGGTTCCTGCAAGCAGTGGAAAACCAAGATCAAGCAACTCGTCGAAGCGCGCCATCAGGTCGAGATTTTCTTCGGCCGTTTCCTTGTTGAAGCCGAACCCGGGGTCGAGCACGATCTGATCATTGCCAATGTCGGCATTGCGGGCGATCTCGATCGACTTTTCGAGGAAAACCCTTTGATCGGCGATCACGTCGGGCAGCTTCTGGCGGCCACGACCCGTGTGCATGATGACCACCCCCGCCTTGGCCGCAGCCACCTCGCCTGCAAGTTCAGGGTCCTTTTGTAAACCCCAAACATCATTGACAATATTGGCTCCAGCCTTGAGTGCCAGACGTGCGGTTTCGGCGCGATAGGTGTCAATGGAAATCAACGCTTCGCCAAATCCTGCCAGACGCTCGACAATCGGCAGTACGCGCTGCTGTTCTTCCTCGGCCGTAACGGGAGCAGCACCCGGCCGGGTCGATTCTCCTCCCACATCGATGATCGCGGCGCCCTGATCCACCATGCGGCGCGCCTGATCGAGGGCCCGGTCCGGCGCATCGAACAATCCGCCATCGGAAAAAGAATCCGGCGTCACATTCAAGATGCCCATGACGACCGACTTCTCGCCGAGATCAAGATGGCGTCCGTGCGCCAATTGCCATCGTCTGTTCATCTTTGCCCGCCAAGCTATGCTGGCGATACGTATTTCCGTTGCGCCGGCTAGGGCCGTAACGCAAGGTGGGGCAAGAGGCAATAAAATGAATCGAACCCTGCTTACCGCATTGCTTGTCCTTTTTGCCGTTTCGACGGCCGAGGCAGCGAATCTCGTCAAAACCTACAGCTATTTTTCCATTGGCGGCCGCTCGCTGGACCAGATCCAAGCCGAACTGTCGAAACGAGGGCCGTCGGTAAAATCCACCGGCATGCGCCATCCAGGCGCCACCCGCATGGCCTTCACCAGCCGCATCGGTTACGCCGAGAGGCCCGACTCGTGCAGCATCGTTTCTGCAGTCGTGACCGTAAAGACGCATGTGATCCTGCCAAGGTGGAAACCACGTGGCAAAGTCGGGCAAGACGTTCGGCTGTTCTGGAACACGCTTGCCTCCGACATCAAGCGGCATGAGGACCGTCATGTCGAAATCGCCAAGGATTATGGCCGCCGCCTCGAAAGTTCGCTGAAAAGCATTGGCGAAGAGGATAATTGCAAGATTGCCGCCGCGAAGGCCAAGGAGGTAACGGCAAAGATCCTTGCCCAGCACGACCAGGCGCAGGTCGATTTCGACCGGGTCGAGATGGTCAATTTCGAAAGCCGCATCATCAGGCTGATGCGCTACCGCATGCAGCAGATCGAAGCTGGCCGCCTGCCCGGCTGAACGGTCACCCCGAGATTTTATCGGATTTTGCGAAACAGGATCAACGCAAGCGCCCCCTTGGCCCTTGAGGCTCACGAGCTATATGAGAACGACGACGGCTGATGGGCGCGCATCCAGCTCTCTCCATCACAAGAATTTTCGGTGTTCTGTCGAAACGAGCACAGCCGAAACGACATCAGTTCGGCCACTAAAGGTTCCTCGACGAGAACAGACGATCTAGACCGCCACATCCCCCGCGGGGGGCGCATCAGGCTGGCCGGGACGTGCCACAGGTGAACAGACCCATGGACCAAACTGTTTCCAAGTCCGCGGAGGCGGAAGGTAGCGCGCTCTCTGAGCGCGAAAAGAACGCCATCATCGGTGGCGTCCTCCTGTCGATGCTGTTGGCGGCGCTTGACCAGACCATCGTCGCTCCAGCCATGCCGACTATCGCCGAGGCACTCGGTCATGCACAATATCTGCCCTGGATCGTCACCGGCTATCTGCTTACGGCCACTGCGATGGCGCCGCTCTATGGCAAGATTTCCGACGTCCACGGCCGAAGGCCGACGCTTTACGCAGCGATCCTCATCTTCCTGGCCGGCTCCCTTGTGGCAGCGCTGGCGCCCAACATGCTGGTGTTGATCATCGGCCGCGCCATCCAGGGACTGGGCGGAGGCGGGCTGTTCGCGTTGGCGCAGACGGTGATAGGCGACCTGGTGCCACCGAAGGAACGCGCCCGCTACGCCGCTTGGATCTCCGGCACCTGGGCTGTCGCCAGCATCGCCGGCCCCCTGCTCGGCGGGACTTTCGCCGAGCATCTGCACTGGTCGCTGATCTTCTGGATCAACCTGCCGCTCGGTCTTTTGGCCATGGCCATTATCAACAAACCGTTGAAGAAACTCCCGGTCGCCGCCCACAGTCACAGGATCGACTGGTTGGGGGCTGCTTTGCTCATCGTCGCCACGTCGTTGCTACTTTTGGCGCTGAATTGGGGCGGAGGCACCTATCCATGGGCTTCACCACAAATCCTCGGCCTGTTCGGCGCTTCTGCTGCTGTCTGGGCCATCTTCGCGCTGCGACTGGCCAAGGCGATCGAACCGCTAATCTCGCTCAACGTGCTTGGTAACTCGATCGTGCTTGCCGGTACGCTGTCGTTGTTCCTGCTGCAGGCCGCCAATGTCGGTTTATCCGTGTACCTGCCGGTCTACCTGCAGGCTCATCTTGGCCTGAGCGCTTCGGCGTCCGGCATTGCAATGCTCGGCATTCTGCTTGGCACCGTTGCCGGCGCCACCACCTCGGGTCGGCTGCTTCCGCGCGTTGTCCATTACAAGCGACTCGCGCTGGTGGGCGTCGTATTCGGTGTCGCTAGCTTGGCCGTGCTTGCTTCCATTGCCGGCAGCACTTCCTTGATTTCGGTCGTGGTGCTGACAACTTGCGTCGGTTACGGCGCCGGCACCACTTTTCCCGTAGCGACGATTTCGGTGCAAAATGCAGTTGAACGCAGCCATCTTGGCGTGGCGACCGGCGTACTCACCTTCATGCGGTCGCTTGGTGGCGCGCTCGGCGTCGCGCTGCTGGGTGCTGTCGGCGTGGCCTACGGCTTGCCGTTGATTGGCGAAGGCACCCAGGCCCACACACCAGTGTCGTCAGCGATTCCGTTTGCCGCGATCTTTTTCGTCAGCATGGCGCTGCTCGTCGCCACGCTCCTCGCGCTGACAGCTATGCCGGAAAAGCCGCTACGTGGCCGCGACGAAGCCGATGCGCCAATGCCCGCGGAATAAAGCTGTTTTCCTAGCATAAAGGCGAAGGTGATCTGCAGATCACCCCTGGCGCTCCGGGATGCGGACGACCAGGCCATTCAACTCGTCGCGCACCTTGATCTGGCAGGACAAGCGTGAATTCGGCTGGACCTCGTAAGCGAAGTCGAGCATGTCCTCTTCCATCGCCTCCGGTTCGCCGACAATGGCTTTCCAGGCTTCGTCAACGTAAACGTGGCAAGTTGCGCAGGCGCAGGCGCCACCGCACTCAGCCTCGATGCCCGGAACTGCGTTGCGGATAGCATTTTCCATCACGGTTGAGCCGTTTTCGGCATCGACGTCAAAATGCGTCCCGTCATGGGTGATGTAGGTCAGCTTTGTCATTTGATCACCTGAGAAGTCACAGCCGAGATAATCACTCGGCGGCGCAAGTCAACTGCCGCGCGAAACCGTCTCAAGGTGACGCTTTTCGGAAAATTCGGCTTCGGCCAGCGGATGGCGACCGCTCAGCCCACCGAGGATGTTCTTTACCGGCTGATCGCAGCGATGAAGTCGCGGACGTCCTCGATCATCGCACCGAGCTTATGCGCGAGGCGATCGTCATAGGGCTGGCGCTCGAATGCCGCTGCCCAATCGGCGATGGCAAAGGCGCCAACGCCGCGCGCAGACCCTTTCAGACTGTGTGCCAAAAGGAGACGCTGGCTCTTGTCGGCGCCAGGGAGCTTCTCTTGCACCGAGGTCGCCTGCTGCACGAACAGCGCCAGCACCTCGCGCTCCAGATCACGGTCACCCATCGTTTGCCGCGATAAATGTTCCATATCCACAGGCCGGCTCCGAGCCCGTCCGGATGCCTCGCCGCCCGGCATCGAGAACGCGACGTTTACGCTACGCATAACACTCAACTCCATTTCCGCAGCCGCCTGAGGCGGTACATGCTAGCGAATTCCGATGGATGGCGGGTTAACAAGGAGTTGTGAAAAATGTTTGGCGGCGCGTGTCCGGCTCACACTTCCGTTAACCTTATATTTAAAGTTTTACGTATGCCGCGGAATGCATGTTTTCTTTACCCCCCTGTGTCATTACGATACGAGGGTCCAAAAATCAGGCCTCGGCGCGGGACGACAATAGACAATAACGACCGCTCTCGCAGCAGCTAGTACAGGGTAGCGAAGGCATGGCGAAGAAAACCACAACGACGAAGAATCTCGATTCCGAGGTTGCCAAGGAGCTCGAACAGGCCCTTGATCTCGACCTCTCCGGACAGTCGGGAGATCTCGATATCGCTGCCTCGATGGAGGATCTGGAGGCTCAGATTTCGCAGGCGGCCGACGAACTGGCGCGTGCGGGTCGAGCAGAAAAGGCGCCCGAGGCACAGGCAGAAAAGCCAGTCATCGTCGCTGCCAATGAAGCCAAGCCGGCCGAACTTCGTCCTGTCGAGCCGCGCAACGGCGCTGCCCAGCCTGCCGGCTTCGCTCCAGCCAATGACGATCGCCAGAAGGATTACCGCAGCCTTCTGCATGGCCTGAACCGCCGCGCCTCCAACACGATCTATTGGGTGGTAGCCTTCGTCTCGGTCGCATGGATTGCCGGCGCTGCCGCCCTCGCCAACCTCCTATTCGGCTCCGAAATCTGGAACATCCGTTCGTTTGGCCAATTGCTTCAACGGCCGGAATTGATCGGCATCGCGGTTGCCGCGATCGTGCCCGTCGTCCTGTTCTGGGCCTTCGCAGCGATGATCCGCCGCGCACAGGACATGCGATTGGCTGCGCAGTCGATGACTGAGGTGGCATTCCGCCTGGCGGAGCCGGAGAGCATAGCTCAGGATCGCGTCATGATGATCGGGCAGGCCGTGCGCCGCGAGGTGGCAGCCATGGGCGAAGGCATTGAGCGCACGCTCGCGCGCGCCGTTGAACTCGAGACCCTGGTGCACAGCGAAGTCAGCCAGCTCGAACGCTCTTATACTGAAAACGAGAGTCGCATCCGCAACCTCGTCGATGGACTGGGCAGCGAGCGTGAGGCCGTCATCGGTCACGCCGAGCGTGTGCGCGCATCGATCGCCGGCGCACATGAGACGCTTCGCGACGAGATCAACTCGGCCAGCGACATCATTCGCGAGAACATCCTGGGCGCCTCCTCCAAACTGTCGATGACGATCACCTCGTCGGGCGACCAGTTGATCGACCGCATCAATGAAAGCTCGATGTCGATTTTCGATTCCGTCGAAAGCCGCCTCGACACGATCACCGATCGTCTGTCCACTTCAGGCGAGGCCTTTGCCAGCCTGCTCGACACGCGCATCGCCAAGCTGACCGACAGCACCGATGGTCTCACCCGTTCGCTGACGGAACTGCTCGACGATCGTACGCAAGGCATGGTTTCCTTACTGGGCGGCGCTGCCCGCACCCTGAGCAACGAATTCGAAGCCAGTCTTTCCGGCATCGAACGCACCTTGGCCGAACGCGGTCAGGCGCTGATCAGTGAATTCCAGACCCGTGCAGAGGCACTCGACACCGGCACGCAGAAACTCAATGCCGCACTGGAGGCCCGCGCACGCCAGATCAACGAAACGCTGGTCGACCGTGCTCGCGATATCGCCACTGCATTCAGTGACGGCAAAGACACGCTGACCGCCATCATAGACCAGGGCAAGGCGCAAATCGGCGCCGATATGGCTGACATCATCACGTCCACCTCGACCATGCTTGAGGCACGCGCAAGCGACTTCGCCGGGCGCATGGAGGCGGCGCGTCATGCGGTGTCGCGCACCTTCGACGCCGATATCGCGCGTCTTGCAGATGCGAGAGCCGGCATCGAGGAAGCCGTCGAGAACCATAGCCGCAAGCTGGAAGAGAGCCGCGAACGTATGGCCGCCGCCATGCATGCTGATCTGGAGAAATTCTCCGAGGGGCGTGCCGCGATCGACGAAGCGGTCACCTCTCAGGTGCATATGCTTTCCGAAGGCCGCGGCCTTATCAGCCGCGCGCTCGAAGAGGATCTGCGCAAGGTCAACGAGTCGCGGGCGGCCATCGACGCATCGCTCGGCAGCCATCTGGAACGTCTGGAGGAAGGGCGCGCAAGGCTGACCCAGGCTTTGAACGAGGATGCCGACAAACTCGTGCATGCCCGCACGATCATTGACGAAATGGTCTCTGGCCATGTCGGCAAACTGGCCGAAGGCCGGAGCATCCTTGCACGCGCCTTGGATGCAGACCTCAACAAATTGACCGAAAGCCGGGCTGAAATCGACAACCTGGTTGCCAGCCAGGTTGCGAAGATTTCCGAAGGCCGTGCCGTGCTGGCGCGCGCACTGGAGGCGGACGTTGACAGCATCAAGGCGCTGATGGAAAGCCATTCGGTGCAGTTGGCGGACGATCGCGATCAACTCGGCCGCGCGCTTGATGCGGACCTCTCCTCCATCCGCAGACTGGTGGCCGATCATTCCGGACAACTTGCCAGTGAGCGTAGCCTGCTGTCGCAGACGCTGGAATCCGATCTCGCCAAGCTCGCCGAAAGCCGCGCCTCTATCGACGGATTGGTTGCCGGCCAGGTCGAGAAGCTGGCCGAGGGTCGCGACATCCTCAAGCGCGCGCTCGAAGCCGACCTCAGCACGATTGGTTCGGTACTCTCCGACCAGTCGCAGAAGCTCACCGAGGATCGTGCTCATTTCGCACGTCTGCTCGAGCAGGATCTGCACAATGTCAGCGACCTCGTGCGCGGCCATGCGGAACAGCTTGCTTCCGAGCGTTCGCAACTCGCCAAAGCGCTGGAGGACGATCTCGCCAAGCTGGCCGACAGCCGTTCGTCCATCGACGGGCTGGTTGCCGGCCAGGTCGAGAAGCTGGCCGAGGGCCGCGATATCCTCAAGCGTGCCCTCGAAGCCGACCTCAACGCCATCACGGCGGCGATCGGCGACCAGTCGCAGAAGCTGGCCGACAACCGGGCGCAGTTCACACAAGCGCTCGATGCAGACCTTGCCAGCGTCAACGATGCTGTCGCGAGCCACAGCGAGCGTCTCGTCGCGGATCGTTCCCTGCTCTCGCGCGCCTTGGAGGACGATCTCGCCAAGCTCGCCGAAAGCCGTTCGTCCATCGACGGGCTGGTTGCCGGCCAGGTCGAGAAGTTGGCCGAGGGTCGCGATATCTTGAAGCGTGCTCTCGAAGCCGACCTCAACGCCATCACGGCGTCGATCGGCGACCAATCGCAGAAACTGACAGACAGCCGTGCGCAGTTCGCGCAAGCTCTCGATGCCGACCTTGCCAGCGTCAACGATCTTGTCGCGGGCCACAGCGAGCGTCTCGCCGCAGATCGCTCCCTGCTCTCAAAGGCCCTGGAAGACGATCTCGCCAAGCTCGCCGAAAGCCGCTCGTCCATCGACGGGCTGGTGACCGGTCAGGTCGAGAAGCTGGCCGAAGGCCGCGATATCCTGAAGCGTGCTCTTGAGGCTGACCTCAACGCCATCACGGCGTCGATCGACGATCAATCGCAGAAACTGGCAGACAGCCGCGCGCAGTTCGCGCAGGCCCTCGATGCCGACCTCGCCAGCGTCAATCACCTTGTCGCCGGCCACAGCGAGCGTCTTGCCGCTGATCGTTCCCTGCTCTCCAAGGCACTCGAGGACAACCTCTCGAGCGTCAGCAATCTTGTGGCTGGTCATAGCGAACGCCTTGCCGCTGACCGCGCCCTGCTTTCCAGGGCTCTGGAAGACGATCTCGCCAAGCTCGCCGACAGCCGTTCGTCCATCGACGGGCTGGTCGCCGGTCAAGTCGAGAAGCTGGCCGAAGGCCGCGACATTCTCAAGCGCGCCCTCGAAGCCGATCTTGCCAAGATCAGCGACAGCCGCAGCGGCATCGACGAGGCCATCGCGAGCCATGTCGGCAGGCTGGCCGAAGGCCGCAACATGCTGACCCGGGCGCTGGAAGAAGACCTTGCCAAGCTGGCAGAAAGCCGCGAATCCATCGATGGGCTGGTTGCCGGTCAAGTCGAGAAGCTGGCCGAAGGCCGCGACATCCTCAAGCGCGCGCTCGAATCCGATCTCAACACGATCAGCGCAACGATCGCCGATCAGTCGCAGAAGCTGGTCGACAATCGCGCCCAGTTCTCTGAGGCCCTGGACGCCGATCTCGCCCGCGTCAACAGTCTTGTCGCCGGCCACGGAGACAGGCTGGCTGCTGATCGTGCTCTGCTTGCCCGGTCGTTGGAGGATGACCTCGCCAAGCTTGCTGAAAGCCGCGCCGCCATTGACGGCCTGGTCACCGCGCAGGTCGAAAAGCTGGCCGAAGGCCGCGATATCCTTAAGCGGGCGCTCGAGGCCGATCTGTCGTCGATCGGCGGAGTCATGGCCGGCCAGTCGCAGAAGCTGGTCGAAGCCCGAGCAGAGTTCCAGCAGGCCCTGGATGATGAACTTCGCCGCGTCAACGATATCGTTGCCGGACATACCCAGAGGCTTGCCGCCGACCGTTCGATGCTCACCTCGGCCCTGGAGGACGATCTTGCCAAGCTGGCAGAAAGCCGTTCGTCCATCGACGGGCTGGTTGCCGGCCAGGTCGAGAAGCTGGCCGAAGGCCGCGACATCCTGCGTCGCGCGCTCGACGCCGACCTTGCCAAGCTCAATGAGAGCCGCAACGGTATCGACAGCGTCATCGCCGACCACGTCGGAAAGCTGGCAGAAGGTCGTGACCTGTTGACCCGCGCGTTGGAAACCGATCTCGCCTCCATCGACAATGCGCTTGGCGGTCATGCCGAACGGCTGGCCAACAACCGTGCCGAGTTCGCACAGGCGCTGGAAGGCAGCCTGGAGCACGTCCAGGGTCTGATCTCCGGCCACAACGACCGGCTTGCGTCCGATCGCTCCGCCCTCACCCGAGCCCTGGAGGAAGATCTCGCCAAGCTGACCGATGCCCGGCGTGAGATCGATCGTGCATTGGCTGGCCATATCGACCAGATCGCAACGTCGTCGACGAGCATCTCGGACGCTATCGCTGCAGATATCGATAAGGTCGAGCAGGCTTTCGCCCGCCAGACCGGCGTCATCGAGGAACGTTCCAACACCATGGAACGTGCTCTCAATGCCGGTGTCGAGAACATCCGCGGAGCGTTGGAGAAGAGCGCGCTCTACGTTGCCGGCCAACTGCGCGAAAAGGTACTCGAAGTCACCAACACCTTGCACGAACAGGCCGGCATTGCCTTTACCGACGCCGACCGCAAGATCGCAGAGCGGGCCGAACAAACCTCGGCTGCTCTCCTTGCTCGCGCAGAGGACATCGCCCAGACCTTCGAGACCGCAGACCAGAAGTTGGTGGCCCGTGCCGTTGAGACGGCGCAAACATTGGCCGCTCGCGCAGGCGACATCCTGCGTAATTTCGAGGACGCCGACCAGCGCATGGGTGTTCGCATTGCCGAATCCGCCGAGGCGCTGGCAGCTCGTGCCACCGATCTCGGCCGCGTGTTCGAAACGGTCGAACAGCAGCTTGCAAGCCGCATCGCGGAAGGCTCGGACGCGCTGTCGGCGCGTGCGGCCGAAATCAGTCGCGTATTCGACGATGCGGACAACCGCATGGTGTCGCGTATCTCCGACAGCGCCGCCGCGATCGGCGGTCATGCCGACCAGATTGTCAGCGCCTTCGAGGATACTGAGCGCCGCGTCGCCGACCGTGCCCGCATGACCGGCGAGGAACTGGCCGGCCATGCCGCCGAGATCGAGCGCGCCCTGAACAGCGCTGATCAGCGTCTGACCAACAGCGCCGCCGCTGCAGCCGCCCGCGTCGAGGATCACATCGCCAGTGCCGAGAACCGTTTCGCGGCTTCCGCTGACGCGATGGGTGAAAAACTCGAGCAGCAGATCACTCAGGCCGAAGGCCAACTCGCCTCGCGCGCCAATGTGATCGCCGAGACTTTCGCAGCGGTCGGCCAGCATATCGGCCAGAGCACGAACGAAGCGGCCAAGACCATCGGCGCCAACACGCGCGAACTCAACTCGATGCTGGCGGCCCGTTCCGCCGAGCTTTCCAAGATCATCGACGAGACGGCACGTCCGCTGGTCGACCGCTTCTCGGAAGGTGGCATCGAGTTGCAGAAGAGCATGGAGGAGGCAACCGAGCGTGCCACAGCTGCACTGCGTCGCGAGAACGCCACACTGGCCGAGGCGCTTGCCAACCGCACGGCCGAAACATTGGCGGCGGTCGATGGCGCCCGTTCGTCACTTGCCGATAATGTCGCAGACCTCATCGGCCGCATGACCAATTCGGCCGACCAACTTAACACGCTGATCGCCAAGGCCTCGGAAAATCTCGGGGAAGTCGAGAACCGCCTTTCCGGTTCCACGCAGAGCTTCGCCTCCACGACCGAGAAGGCTGCGCAGACCTTTGCAAGCTCGGCTCGCCTCGTGGATTCCAACACAACCAGATTGACCGAGCTGTCCTCTGCGACGCTGCGCGAGGTGGCCTCCATCGCCACGCGCTTCGACGAGCATAGCCGTCTGCTGGCCAGCGCTTCGGATCTGCTCGGTTCCGCGCAGAACAACCTGGAGCACACGCTGGCCCGCCAGTCTTCGCTCGATGATCTGGCCGTCGGCCTGGTCAAGAAGTCGGAGGACCTGGAGAAGGTCATGCGCTCGTTCGAGACTCTGGTTGGCCAGACCCTGCAGAGTGCCGAAGGCAAGACGCTGGAATCGGCCGAAAAGATCCGCACCGCCATTTCGGACGTGGTCGAATCTGCAACCAAGCGGTTTGCAGACGCCACCGAGGAGATGCGGCGCACAGCCGGCTCCATCAAGAGCGAGTTGGATCTGACCCGCGCCGAATTGCGGAAGGGCGTCATCGAAATGCCCGAAGAGGCCAAGGAATCGACCACGGCCATTCGCCGTGCCGTTTCCGAGCAGATCAATGCGCTCAAGGAACTGTCGGATATCGTCGCCAAGTCAGGCCGCGCTGTCGACGTTTCGGAACCGCGCAACCTGCGCCCTGCCCCGACGCCAGCTCCGCGTCCGGCAGAGCCGCCACGTGCGGCGGAACCACAGCGCCGTGCGCCTGAAGCTCCGAGCGGCCTGCGTGGTTCGCTCGAGCCAGGAGAAACGGCTTTGCGGCCCCGCAGCGATGCCGGAGCGCGTTCTCCACAAGGTGGCTGGGTACGCGATCTGCTGACCGGCGCCTCGGAGGACAATGCCGCGGCGCGGCCGGCGCCGGCACAGCCACGCGCAACGCCGGTGCAACGTTCGCCGTTGCATGTGGTGGAGTCGCTCAACTCGCTCTCGGTGGATATCGCCCGAGCCATCGACCATGACGCCTCGATCGAGCTGTGGAACCGTTATCGGCGCGGCGAGCGCGACGTGTTCACCCGTCGCCTCTACACGCTGAAAGGCCAGCAGACCTTTGACGATATCCGTCGCAAATATCAGTCGGAGGCAGAGTTCCGCGCCGCTGTCGATCGCTATTGCGACGATTTCGAGAAGCTGCTCAAGGACGTGTCCCGCAACGACCGCGACAACATGATCTCGCAGACATATCTCACCTCGGACACCGGCAAGGTCTACACCATGCTGGCTCATGCCAGCGGCCGCCTGCGCTGAGACCGGGGCGAACAATAAAAAGGCGGGAGTAAATTCCCGCCTTTTTATTTGATTTTGGAGGATGCAATGCCGGAGCCCGACATCGCATTTTTCCGCTCTCTCGAACAAAACCTGCACTGTCCGGACATCCGACGTTCCCGCGATGTCGTTGGTCAATGGCTCGCGGATGACTTTATCGAGTTCGGCAGTTTCGGCTCCGTCTATGACAAACCTGCAATTCTGGACGCCCTGGCCAAGGAGCCTGTCTCGGGTTTCGAACCGACGATTGAATCCGACGATTTTGCCATGCAGGTTCTTTTCTGATGACGCGGTCTTGTTGACCTATCGCACTATCAGCCACTCATCCGCATTCGGCGTTGAGAGGCATGCGCTGCGCAGTTCGATGTGGCCGCAGATCGATGGTCTCTGGCAGATGAGTTTCCACCAAGGAACGATCGTTCCAAACCAGTGGACGGCGGGATCAGATCGTTGAATCCGACCAGCGTACGATCTCGCCGACCGCCTGACCGAAAGCGCGGTCGAGCGCTGCCACATAAGCCGAGTTACCACCGCCGCCCGAGACCGGGGCGCTGGCCTGGAAGCTGCGCGAAGCGCGCACTTCACCATTGCGATCGTTTAGGATGCGCACATACAGTTCGACATACGCCTCCTGGCCTTTCTCGGCACGCACTTCGAACGCACGTATCTCGGTGATCACCTGATAGTCGATCGCCAATCCTTCGCCCGGCCGACCGACGCCGGCAAAACGGCCGGTGCGCTGGAACGCTTCAGCTAGTCTCGCCTGCACGATGACTGGCAGCCTGTCAGCCCATTGCGCGCCTTTGAGATATTGTATCGATCGCTGCCCCGTCTTGATGACGATGTTCTGGCTGTCAAGCGCCTTCAGCGCCACCGGCTGGGTGACGAGAATCTGGCGTTTGCTCTGGCCACCGGTCTGCACGCTCGGTGTTGACAGATCGAATGTATCGAGCGGTGCGGGACCACCGCCCGGCAGCACTGCGCACCCCGCAAGGACAGCCACGAGCAGCAACGCGCCCGCATGCACTCGGATCAACTTCACGCGACGCCCCCACTGAACACGGCCGCCAGGTTACCTTCCGGACGGTACTTATCGATGGAACCGTACCGCGCCGTCAACGCCGCACCCTTCCGTCGTACTGGCGCACTTCGCCATCGCCACCCGAAAGTATGCGCTGCGGATTGCGTTGGAAATCGGAAACCGCCTCTTCGATCCTGTTGACCGAGCGCCTCGTATCCCCCACCAGCGCCTCGACATTCTGGAGGCCTTTGCCGGAAAAACGCTGCAGATTTTCGGCGATCACGCCGACATGCTTGTTCAGTGTATCGGCGACCTGCCTGAACGACTTCAGCGTTTCGCTGGCTTGCGCCACCAGTCCCTTGGTATCGCCGGAGCCAAGCATGCTGTCCACCTTGACCAGAATGCCGTCGATACGCACGGAAGCATTGTTCAGGCGCTCCGCGAGTTGCTGAGCATCCTTGATGGTCTGCTGGATATCGTCGGAGCGCGCGGCAACTTTCTCGGTCACCTTGGCGATGTCGGACGACGCCTTGTCAGCGTTGATGCTGGCGTCCTTGATGTTGGCCAGCGCTGTGCGCACATCTTCCGGATTGACGCCGTCGAGAACGCCATTGACCTTGTCGAGCGTGACCTGGGTTTTCTGAGCGAAATCGTTGATCGAACCCACCGCCTGCTTGACCTCGGCAATGGTGGCATCGAACTGGTCGCTGGTCTTGCTCAAATTGCGGGTAAACTCATCGACGTTAGCAACGATATCCCTGACCTTGTCGCGGTCCACGGCGTTGAGCAGGCCTTCCGCAGCCTTCAACGCGCCGTCGAGTTTGCCCGAAACACCCTGCAATTCCGTGGACAAAGCGCTGACGCTGGAAAGGAACTTGTCGATACCGTCGGAGTTCCTGGCCAGGGCCTCCGAGAATTTCTCGGCGTTTCGCGCCGTCTGCGTCAGCGGACCGCGCGCGTCCTGAACGAAACCTTCAAGCTCGGACAGGACTTTGTCCGCCCGCCCGGCGATATCCTGCGCAGTCTGCAACAGATTTGTCACAGCCGAAGGCTTGGCGATGATGATCGCCACGCGCCCGTCCTTCTCCGCTTCGTCGAGAAGTTTAGGTTCCTTCGGATTGGCACCGGTCAACTCGATGTTCGCCTGTCCGGTCAAGCCGGCAAGACCGATATCGGCCTGGGTCGAACGGGTGATCGGAGTCATGCGATCAATTTCGGTGTCTGCCACGGCAATGGTGGGGTCATCCACGTCGATGTAGACGCGCCGGACATCGCCGACCTTCACACCGTTGAACAGCACGAAACTACCGCGTGCGAGACCAGATGCAGAACCGGGAATGCGCACACGCAGCGTTGTTGTCTCGCCCCGGTCACCAATATTCGCCGTCCAGTAGACAAAGGCGAAGGCCGCCAGGATCGCCACCAGCGTGAAAATGCCGACAATGACGTAGTTGGCTCTGGTTTCCATCGCTTTCCTTATGGCTGCGCGCGCGTGGCAAGATCAAGCTGCCGCGCCCGTTTTCCGCGGAAATAGGACCGCACCCAAGGCTCTTCGCTCTTCAGCATGTCCTCGACCGTGCCTTGCACCAGCACACGCTTCTTGCCGAGAACGGCAATGCGGTCACAGGCGGTGAAAAGCGAATCGAGATCGTGCGTCACCATGTAAACGGTAAGGTTCATGGTATCGCGCAGTTTGACCACCAGTTCATCGAATTCAGCAGCACTGATCGGATCGAGACCGGAAGTCGGCTCATCCAGGAAGACGATGTCGGGATCGAGCGCCAGCGCGCGCGCCAATGCGGCACGTTTGATCATGCCGCCTGACAACTCGGATGGATATTTGCGTGCTGCATCCGGAGGCAGTCCAACCAACTCAATCTTGAGCATGGCAAGCTCGTCCATCAGCTTTTTCGGCAGATCGAGATATTCGCGCATCGGCACTTGAACGTTTTCCAGCACCGTGAGCGCTGAGAACAATGCTCCCTGCTGGAACAGGACGCCCAGTCGCATGTCGATACGAAGGCGCTCGGCATCACTGGCCTTGTCGACATCGACGCCAAACAGTTCGATGGTTCCGGCCTGCTTCTTCACGAGGCCAAGCACTGTGCGCAGGAGCACCGATTTGCCGGCGCCGGAAGCGCCGACGAAGCCAAGGATTTCGCCGCGCCGGATGTCCAGCGAAAGTCCGTCGAGAATGACCGTTTCGCCGAACGCCACCTTGATATCGTGCGCCGACAGCACGATGCCGTCATGAGCGTCGTCTGGATGATCGGCGTGTTCGTCGACGAGGGTCATGTCAGAAATTGATCGACGCGTAGAACAGGGCGAAAAGCCCGTCGAGGATGATGACAACGAAGATGGATTTCACCACCGACTGCGTCACATGCAAACCGAGTGATTCCGCGCTGCCTCCCACCTTGAGCCCCTCAACCGAAGCAATGGTGCCGATAATGATGGCCATGAACGGGGCCTTGATGAGGCCGGCAAAGATGGTCGAAAGGTCGATGGCCACCTTGAGCCGATCGATGAAGGCTGCCGGAGGGATATCCGAATAGAGCCAAGCCGCGAAAATTCCACCGCCGAGAGCAGCAAAATTGGCAAGAACGGTGAGACAAGGGAGCCCGATGACCAAGGCAACAAGGCGCGGAAAAACCAGCACACCGATCGGATTGAGGCCGATGACCTTCAGCGCGTCCACCTCTTCGCGCATTTTCATCGAACCGATCTCAGCTGTGATCGCACTGCCCGAACGGCCCGCAATCATGATAGCGGTCATCAGCACGCCAAGTTCGCGCAAAACGAGCACGCCGACGAGATCGACCACGAAGATATCTGCGCCGAAGTAACGCAATTGGTAGGCGCCCTGCTGCGCCACAATTGCGCCGACGATGGTCGACATCAAAAGAACCACGGGTACGGCGCCGACGCCCATGCGATCGAGCTGGTTGAAGATGGCGGCCGGATTGACTGCATGGCCGCGTCCGAGCTTCATCTGCGCGCCGCGGATCGTGGCGCCGAGGATGTTCATCCCGGCCATAAAATCGTCGCCCGCCTCACAGACCCGTCGCCCGATCACCTCCAGAGCCCGCAGGACGATATTCGGCTGATGAACCGTTTGCACCGACTCGCTTCGCTTCACAGCATCGCAGACCGCGGCAATCAGGGTGGTGACCGTCTCGCTTTGCCCAACCTGCTTGACCTCGGCCCCGCGCGTCTCGTGTGCATTGATCAGCCGCTCGATCAGCCAGGCACCGGCGGTATCGATACGTCCGATGCTTGAAAAATCAAGCGATAGAACCTTGAAGTCGTTGCGCTTTTCAAGCTTGCGCATCTCCGCGTCGACCTGCGCAACACGTCTCGTCGTCCAATTGCCGTGGAAGGCGCAGGCGAGCGTTCCATCGCTCTCGCTGACGACAACGCGCGGTTCGACTGCCGCTGCGGCGGCCTTGTCGCTTGCGTCGCGTTTGCGGATCGTCAACATGCCATCTGTTTAGCCTGACGCAGCTTGCCTGTCGATTTGTCGGCAGCGTTACCCAAGCACCACCGGAGCAGAAAAATATGGCGCGTGTCATTTCTGTCGAGACTGAGCGTTTTCCGATCGCTGGTGTTTTCACCATCGCGCGTGGCTCGAAGACCGAGGCCGAAGTGATCACGGTTAGGATCAGGGACGGAAACAACGTTGGCTGGGGTGAGTGCGTACCTTACAAGCGTTACGGGGAAACGATCGAGGGCGTTCTGGCGACGATCGAGCCGCTTCGTCCTTCGCTGGAAGCCGGCATGGGCCGGCTCGAGCTGCAAAGCGCATTGCCGCCGGGCGCGGCCCGCAATGCCATAGACTGCGCCCTATGGGATCTGGAAGCCAAGACGGCCGGCGCATCGGCCGCCAAATTGCTTGGCCTAGAACCGAAACCGCTTGAGACCGCCTATACGCTTTCTTTAGCTGAACCAGAAGCAATGGCCAGCCAAGCCCGTGCCAATGCCGCTCGCCCCCTGTTGAAAGTCAAACTCGGCGGTAACAACGATGCCGCTCGCATCCGCGCGGTGCGCGAAGCGGCGCCGAACAGCCGGCTGATCCTTGACGCCAACGAAGGCTGGACTAACGACAATGTCCAAGAAAACATTGCCGCTGCTGCCGCTCTTGGCGTCACCTTGATCGAACAACCCTTGCCGGCCGGTCACGATGACAAACTAAGGCACATTCCCAGGCCGATCCCGATCTGTGCCGACGAAAGCGTGCATGCGGCAGAAGACATCGATGCCCTGGTCGGCCTCTATGATGCCGTCAACATCAAACTGGATAAAGCCGGAGGTTTGACCGAAGCGATCAAGTTGCGCGACCGCGCCCGCGAGCGTGGCCTCGGCATCATGGTGGGCTGCATGGTTGGCACGTCTCTTGGGATGGCGCCGGCGGTACTTCTGGCGCAGGGAGCGGATTATGTCGATCTCGATGGCCCGTTGTTGCTGGCACGCGATCGCGAACCGGGCCTTGTCTACCAAGGATCGCAGGTTTCACCGCCTGATCAAGCGCTGTGGGGATGAGCGCCCGGCGAGAAGGATCAATGCCAAGCCCAGCAAAGCCACGGGCACCATTGCGTAGAATCCTTCGACACCAAAGCTCTGGTAGAGCGGGCCGGAAGCCAGCGTAACCGCAGCCATGGAAAGGCCGTTGGCAAAGAAAGCGATGCCCTGCGCTGCGCCAGTACGCTCTTCTGCAACGGTCTCGCCGATCATCTTCTGCAGGCCGATCAGCACCAGCGCCGTCGAAATCGCATGCAGCGCCTGGAGCCCGAAGAAACCGGATACACCCAGCCCAAGCGGCCAGATCAAAGGGAACGCAATCCAGCGCAGGATAGCGCCGATGGCCGCCAACACCATCACACGCACGACCGTGACATGACTGAACAGCCTGTTGAAGGCCATGAACATGCAAACTTCGCATACCACGCCGAAGGCCCAGAGAAGGCCGACGACGGAATCGCTGATACCGAGTGATTTCCAGTAGATGGATGAGAATCCATACAGAAAACCATGGCTGCCAACGAGAACGCCAGCACCGGTGGCGAAGTACAGAAAGTACGGATTTCGCAGACTGGGCACGGCTTGCTGCAGGTCTGTGGCAGAGAGTGGCGATGCCCGTCGCGGCCGCCCTAAACGCGGCGCCAGCAGGCCAACCGCCACGATCGCCAGGAACGAAACGAACAGCATGATCGGTACCGCGCCCGCTCCGGTCGACGTCAGGATGAAGCCGCCGACGAGATTGGCGCAAAGATAGGAGATTGATCCCCAGATGCGCATACGCGGATAATTGGCACCGAAACGGCGCACGCCAGACAACGCCAATGAATCTGCAATCGGTGAATGCGGGGTCCAAACCACCGCCAGCACCAGGGAAACCGCCAGTACGATGGCATAGCTGGGCGGCAGGAAATAACCCGCCGAGGCTACCACCGAGGCGATTGCCAGGGCCAGATAAACGTTGACGCGGTCGCTCGCCTTGTCGGCCAGTGAGGTAAACAATGGCGTCGTGACAACGCGCAGGAACATCGGCGCGGATAGAATCACCGCGATCTTTTCCGGACTGAAACCGTGCGCTTCAAGCCAGAGCGGAAAATAAGGCAGATAGATACCGCTCGGCACCAGAACGGTGAAGAAGATCAGCGCCATGCGCAGTTCATAATTGCGCGGCTTGATCTGCTGTTCAGGCGAAAGCGGAGGCAGGGACATCGAAGAGGCAATCGGCGAATGCTGCCGGCAAAATGGCCGGCTCGCTGCCTTGCTCTATCACGCCCGGCAGCCGCCAGAAACTGGTTGGCCTAATCGATTTATATCAATCTTGCCCGGGTTCGGCGGTGTGCGCGAATTGCCCGTCTTCAAGCTGCCGCCGCAGTCCTGACTTTCTTCGGCAAACCATCAAAAGTCACAGGTACCAGAACCGGTTCTACCTGCGGCGCTTCCGGCATCACATGAGCCCAGCGCAGTATCTCGAAGCGGCCGTCGAAATGCTCGACCACTGCCGTGCAGCTCTCCACCCAATCACCGGTGTTGATGTATTGTACGTCGTCGAAGTTTTCGATCGCCGCGTGGTGGATATGGCCACAGATCACGCCATCCACTTCCGAGCGCCGCGCCTCCTCGGCGAGTACTTCCTGGAAGGAACCGATGAAATTGACTGCCTTCTTAACCTTCACTTTGGCCCAGGAAGAAAACGACCAGTAAGGCATGCCGAAGATCTTGCGGAAACGCCCCACGGCGCGATTGATCAGCATGGCGGCATCGTAGGCATAATCACCAAAATAGGCGAGCCAGCGTGCATTGTGCACGACCGTGTCGAACTGGTCGCCGTGGATGATGAGCATGCGACGGCCGTCCGCCGTCTCGTGAATCGCACGGTCGGCGACGACGATGCCGCCGAAATGCACACCCTGGAACTGTCGGGCGAACTCGTCATGATTGCCCGCGATGTAGGTGATCGTGGCACCTTTGCGCGCCTTGCGCAGAAGTTTCTGCACCACGTCGTTATGAGCCTGTGGCCAATGCCAGCTGCGGCGCAAGCGCCAGCCGTCCACGATGTCGCCGACCAGGAAGATCGTATCGGCGTCGTGATGGCGCAGGAAATCGATCAGGAATTCAGCCTTGGCCGCCTTCGACCCCAGATGAACATCCGAGATGAAGATGGAGCGAAACATATGTGGTTTGGCGCCGGACATCGCGATCTCACCTTTTCGCGCTGGCTATGCCCCGATTCATGCAACAACCGTATGACGGTTGCGATTAGGCCAGTCCTTTCGCTAGCCTAGTGTAACCAAATCGGAGGTTTCGGACATGGATCTTGGCATTCGCGGCAAGAAGGCAATCGTTTGCGCGTCGAGCAAGGGGCTAGGGCGCGGGTGCGCTATTGCTCTGGCCGACGCCGGTTGCGACCTGGTGGTCAACGGGCGCGATCCCGTGCTTCTCGCGAAAACAGCAGCGGACATCCGCGAGCGCTTCGGTGTGCGGGTTGTTGAAGTTGTCGGCGACGTGTCGAGACCCGAAGTGCAGAAGGCAATCATGGCCGCCTGCCCCGACCCGGATATCCTCGTCAACAACAATGGCGGACCACCCTATCGCGATTTTCGCGAACTCGACCGCGAAAAGATCCTGGAGGGCGTCACCAATAACATGGTCACGCCGATCGAACTGGTGAAGGCCGTCATCGACGGCATGGCGGCGCGTGGCTTCGGCCGCATCGTCAACATCACCTCGCTTTCCGTCTATATGCCGATCCCAGGTCTCGACCTGTCCTCCGGCGCGCGCGCCGGATTGACTTCCTTCCTCGCCGGCGTCGCCCGTACGGTCGTCGACCGTAACGTCACCATCAACAGCTTGCTCCCCGGCAAGCTGGATACCGATCGCCTGCGCGGACCGCATGAGCCGGGCTCGGTTGAGACGGCGGAAGCCGCAAAAGAACGCAAGGCACGTCTTGCGGCCGACATTCCGGCCAAGCGTCTCGGAACGTCGGAGGAATTCGGCCAGATCTGCGCTTTCCTATGCTCGGTGCATGCAGGCTATCTCACGGGGCAGAACATTCCGGTCGACGGCGGACTTTATGTCAGCGCCTTCTAATCAGGAAAAGTTGCGGCGCTTCCCGTAACTTTCTCCGTCAGCGCTTTGATCCCGCATGCTTTTCCACGCATTGAAAAAGCATGCGGGCCAACCACATCTCGGCTCGAAATAACGCGGCTGCGTGCTAAAAGGGGTGACGCAACAGGAGGCGGGAAAGCATGGCAGGCGACAAGAGCAAGACGGCACGTTCGGATCTCGATGAGGCCGCGCTCTTCTTCCATAAATTTCCCATCCCGGGAAAGCTGGAAATCCAAGCCACGAAGCCGCTCGGCAACCAGCGCGATCTGGCGCTCGCCTATTCGCCGGGTGTCGCCGCACCGTGCCTCGCGATCAAGGATGATCCTGCGACAGCCGCCGACTATACTGCGCGCGCCAACCTCGTCGCAGTGATTTCGAATGGTTCGGCCGTCCTCGGCCTCGGCAATATCGGTCCGCTCGCCTCCAAGCCGGTGATGGAAGGCAAGGCGGTGCTGTTCAAGAAATTCGCAGGCATCGACGTTTTCGACATTGAAATCGACGCACCCGAAATCGATCGCATGGTCGAGACCGTGGCTGCGCTCGAACCGACCTTCGGCGGCATCAACCTGGAAGATATCAAGGCGCCGGAATGTTTCGAGGTCGAGGAACGGTTGAAAGCCCGCATGGGTATCCCGGTCTTCCATGACGACCAGCACGGCACCGCCATTATCGTCGCCGCCGCTGTGCTTAACGGCCTGGAACTGGCGGCCAAGAAGATCGAAGACGTCAAGATCGTCACCTCTGGCGCCGGTGCCGCGGCTCTCGCCTGCCTCAACCTGCTGGTTTCGCTTGGCGCGAGAATCGAGAACATCTGGGTGACGGACCGTTTCGGAGTTGCCCATAAAGGGCGTGTCGAAGAGATGGACCGCTGGAAGGATCCTTACGTCAAGGATACCGAAGCACGCACGCTGGCGGATGTCATATCTGGCGCGGACGTATTTCTCGGCCTGTCTGCCGCCGGCGTGCTGAAGCCGGAGTTGCTCAAGGGGATGGCTGAAAAACCATTAATCCTGGCGCTGGCCAACCCGACGCCGGAGATCATGCCGGAAGTGGCACGTGCCGCTCGCCCCGACGCGATGATCTGCACCGGCCGGTCCGACTTCCCCAACCAGGTCAACAACGTCATCTGCTTCCCCTACATCTTCCGAGGCGCGCTGGATTGTGGTGCCAGCGCCATCAACGAAGAAATGAAGATGGCAGCCGTGCGCGCCATCGCAGCGCTCGCCCGCGAAGAGCCCTCCGATGTCGCTGCACGGGCCTATTCCGGCGAAACGCCAATCTTTGGACCGGATTTCCTGATTCCGTCGCCATTCGACCCGCGTCTGATACTGCGCATCGCGCCGGCCGTGGCGAAGGCAGCCTGCGATACCGGCGTTGCGACACGTCCGATCGCCGACATGGCCGCCTATCTCGACAAGTTGAACCGCTTCGTCTTCCGTTCCGGCCTCGTCATGAAGCCGGTATTCTCCACGGCCCGCGGCTCCACTGCCAAGCGCGTCATCTACGCCGATGGCGAAGACGAGCGAGTGCTGCGCGCCGCCCAGGTGGTGCTGGAAGAAGGTATCGCCGAACCGATCCTGATCGGCCGTCCGCATGTGATCGAAGTTCGCCTCAAACGTTATGGGCTGCGCATCAGACCGGGTGTGGATTTCGGTTTGATCAATCCGGAAGAGGATCCGCGCTACCGCCATTATGTCGACCTGCTGATCGAACTCGGCGGTCGCCGCGGCATCACGCCGGAGGCGGCACGCACCATGGTGCGTACTGACAATACGGTCATTGCTGGGCTTGCGGTAAAACGCGGCGATGCCGATGCCATGATCTGCGGTCTCGAAGGCCGTTTCGCGCGTCATTTGCGCAACGTTACCCTGATTATCGGACCCCGCCCTGGCATCAGCGACCATGATCTTTCGACCCTGTCGATGCTGATTTCCCAGCGCGGGGTGCTTTTCCTCACCGACACCTATGTCTCACTGGATCCCACGGCCGAGGAAATCGCCGAGATGACGATCCTGGCCGCCGAGGAAATTCGCCGTTTCGGCATCGAACCCAAAGCCGCCCTGCTCTCGCTGTCCGACTTCGGTTCGCGCGATGCGCCAAGTGCCCTTAAAATGCGCAAAGCCGCGGAAATTCTGGCGCGCGTCGCCCCGGACCTCGAATGTGACGGCGAAATGCATGCCGATTCCGCGCTATCGGAACACCTGCGCCAACGCGTGTACCCACATTCGCGGCTGAAGGGCGAAGCGAATCTGCTGGTGTTCCCGAGCCTGGATTCCGCCAACATCACCTTGACGGCTCTGCGCACGATGCTGGACGCCTTGCATGTCGGCCCGATCCTGCTCGGCACAGATAAACCGGCACATATCCTGACACCTTCGGTGACGTCGCGCGGCGTGGTCAATATGACGGCCCTGGCGGTCGTCGAAGCCTCGCACAAGGCGCAGGCGGCGCTCAACGCACCTGCTGGTTGAGGGGTCAAGAGAAGCTTAACTGCCTCACGCTACTTTTGCGGCTCGTGGGGCGGGCAAAAAAGCGATGACCGCAGCGGATCGAAAGCTGGCGCTTGGGTGGACCCTGCTCGGCGCCATTGTGTTTATCCTTATGCCTGCCGGTCAGGCCGAAGCCTCGCCTCGTGTCTGTCGACAGTTGCGCGCCGAGCTTGCCTCGCTGCAGAAGGTCACCAGCGCTACGCAGCAACGTCGCTATGACGGCGCCATAGCGCGACAGAACAACGAACTCGCCAAAGCACGGGCGCAAGCGCGTGACGCTGGTTGCGGCTTTTCGTTATTCGGCAGCAGCATCGGTCAATGTGCGGCTCTGAACGCGGCCATCGACAGGATGAACGCTAATCTGGACAAACTTCAGCGCAAACGCGCACGGATGGGAAACAGCGCGCCGCAACGTGACCGCCGCCGCGTGGCGGCTGCGTTGCAAGCCAATGAGTGTGACGATGGTGGGACCATCGAGAAGCGGACGCGATCACCGAACGAGAAGCCGGCCGACCGGGATACCGGTGGTGTGGAAGAGGCGACTCTCGACGCAGCGTTCGTGCCCTCTCCTTCCGGCAATGTTCGCACGATGTGTGTCCGCACCTGCGACGGTTATTTTTTTCCGATGTCCAACGCCGCAACTGCCAGCGACTTCCAGCGCGATCAAAACCGCTGCAATGCGGGCTGTCCCGGCACCGAGATGCAGGTCTATTATTCGCGTGGCCTCGATGGCGATCCTGCCACCATGACATCGTCGAGAACCGGACGCCCTTATTCCGAGCTGCCCACCGCCTTCCTCTACAAGACGCCCGGTCAACCGATTCCGCAGGGCTGTGGCTGTAACGCAGCGAAAAACTTTCAGATCATTGCTGGCAATCCATCAGCACGACAGCCCGGTACCGGCGTTGTCTCTGCTATGCCGTTCCTTCCGATCCCTGCTGCCAAGCCGGATCCGGCGGATGATCCCGAGACGCTCGCCAATATTGCCGGGAAACTCGACGCTGAGACGCTACGCCGACTGGTGCAGAAACCGGAACCCTCGTCCCTCCCCGTACTCCCGCCGGAGCAGCGCAAGGTCAGGGTCGTCGGGCCAACGTTCCTTCCCGACCCAGCAGCGGCAACAGATCAGCAAGCTCCGGCCCGGAAACAAGCCCGGTAAGCGCGAGTCTCAAGGGCAAGAACAGCGCCTTGCCCTTGCGGCCGGAGGCTTCTTTTACCTTGTTCGTCCAGTCCTTCCAGACCGTTGCGGTCCATGGCTCATCGGGAAGCAAATCGAAGGCTTCCCGCACGAACTGAAGTTCTTCCGGCTCGAATTCCGGCTTTTCGAGCGGACCTTCGTGCACGATGCGCCACCATGAAACCGCATCACTCAACCGGTCGAGATTGCCTCGCACCGCGTTCCAGAACGGCTCGGCCTTGTCGCCCGAGATGCCAAGTATCGCCAGTCGGTCGCGCGCATCGGCAAAGGACAGCGAATGCATCAGCGCCCGGTTCAGCACCACCAGTTCTTCCGGGTCGAATTTGGCAGCGGATTTGGATGTCGCAGCCGGATTGAAATGACCGGCAAGCTCGGCCATCGTCGCCATCGGCTGGACATTCTCGGACGTGCCGATGAGGACCGCCAGCGAGGCGACCGCCATCGGCTCGATGCCGTCCGAGCGCAACCCTTCGATCGACAAAGAGCCAGTGCGCTTGGAAAGCCCCTCACCAGTCGTCGTGGTCAAAAGGTTGTGGTGGCCGAATGCTGGAACATCAGCGCCAAGCGCCTTGAACAGCGCGATCTGCACCCCGGTATTGGTGACGTGGTCGTCGCCGCGGATGACGTGGCTGATGCCCATCTCGATGTCGTCGACCACGGAAGGCAATGTGTAGAGATAGGTGCCGTCCTCGCGCACCAGCACAGGATCGGATACGGAGGCGAGATCGACGGTTTCTTCACCGCGCACAAGATCGTTCCAGTGGATGTCCGTACGCTCGGGCTCCTGGGGATCGCTCTTGAAATTAGGGAGCAGGAAACGCCAGTGCGGACGCCGGCCGTCGGCCTCCAGATCCTGGATCTCTTTGGCCGTAAGCGTCAAGGCTTCGCGCCCGTAGACCGGCGGCAACCCGCGCGTGCGACGGATCTTGCGTCTGAGATCGAGTTCTTCCGGTGTCTCGTAGCAGGGATAAAGCACCCCGGCCTTCTTCAAGCGTTCGACAGCGTCATCGTAGATTTGGATGCGGCGCGACTGGTAGTCGGTGGCATCAGGGAAGATGCCCAACCAATGCAGGTCGTAGAGAATGGAATCGGCATATTCCTGTTTCGACCGCGCGGTATCGGTGTCGTCGAAGCGCTGAATGAAGCGGCCTTTGTGCTTTTGTGCAAACAGCCAGTTGAAAAGCGCAGTGCGCGCGTTGCCGATGTGAATGCGGCCGGTGGGTGACGGGGCAAAACGAACGGTAACTGTCATGATCGGGGCGTAGCGGATGAGTTGGACCTTGGCAAGGCGCGCCTTAAAACCCCGATCGGCCGGAAATAGGGCCAACTCCCAGTACAGACGACAAAATGGCGGGCAGCATCGAAGACCGCCCGCCACCTCCTCAGTTCACCGGTATCAGACCAGCCCTTTGGTGAGTTCCAGCGCCTGACGCTCGAAAAGCCGGCGGTAGATACCGCCATTCAGCCGGATCAGCTCCTCATGCGAGCCTTCTTCCACGATCTTGCCGCGGTCGAAGACCAGCAGGCGGTCAAGTGCCCTCACCGTCGACAATCGGTGCGCAATGACCAGCGTGGTGCGCCCGACCATCAGCCGCTCCATCGCTTTCTGAATCAGCACTTCCGATTCCGAATCGAGACTTGAAGTCGCCTCGTCCAAAATCAGGATCGGTGCATCTGCCAGAAAGGCTCGGGCGATCGCCACACGCTGACGCTCGCCCCCCGAAAGCTTGACGCCACGCTCGCCTACCAACGTGCCGTAGCCCTTGGGCAGTCGCGCGATGAAATCATGCGCACTGGCAAGGCGGGCGGCCTCTTCGATCTCGGCCTGAGTGGCACCCGGCCGCGCATAGGCGATGTTCTCCGCCAATGAGCGGTGAAACAGGATCGGCTCCTGCTGCACGATGGCGATCTGCTGGCGCAGCGACGCCTGCGTCACTTGCGCGATATCCTGACCATCGATCAAGATACGGCCACCGCTGATGTCGTAGAGGCGCTGGATCAGCTTGACGAAGGTGGTCTTTCCCGAACCGGAGTGCCCAACCAGGCCGATGCGTTCGCCAGGCTCTATCGCGACCGAAAAGTCGCGATAGAGCGGTTCGCGGTGATTGCCATAGTGGAAGGTAACGTGGTCGAAGACGATACCACCGTCGACAATGCGAGCCGGCTCAGCATCCGATGCATCCTCAATGCCGAGTGGCTGCGCCTGGAAGTCGACCAGTTCCTCCATGTCATTGATCGAGCGCTGCATGTTGCGGATATGCATGCCGATGTCACGCAGATAGCCCTGGAGAACGAAGAACGACGTCAGCACAAAGGCGACATCGCCGGCCGAGGCCTGCCCGCCAAACCACAACAAAAGCACCGTTCCGATGACCGCCGTGCGCAGGATCAGCAGCATCACGCCTTGCGTGGTGCCGTTGACTGTTCCGCGGTTCCAGGTGCGCGCCGTGCGGTGGTGCCATTTGGTGACGATGTCAGCGAGCCGCTGCTCCTCGCGCTCTTCAGCACCGAATCCCTTCACCACTGCGTTGCAACTGACTGCGTCGGCCAACGCGCCGCCGAGACGGGTATCCCAGGAATTTGCAAGCCGTGCGGCAGGCGCAACATAAGCAAGCGACAGCACCGCCGTGACGATGATGAAAACAAGCGAGCCGGTCGCGACGACCAACCCCATCATCGGCCAATACCAGCCGAGCAGAACGGTGGACCCCACCAGCATGATCACCGAAGGGAACAGCGCGATGAGGATCGTGTCGTTCAACAGGTCGAGTGCCCACATCCCGCGCGTGACCTTGCGCACAGTTGAGCCGGCAAAAGAATTGGCGTGCCAGTCGGTCGAGAAGCGCTGGACGCGATGAAACGCATCGGCACAGATGTCCGACATCATTTTCAGCGTCAGTTCCACGATGGCGTAGAAGCCGAAGTTGCGAAAAATGACGGATGATAACGCCAAGCCGATCAGGGCGATAAATGCAGCGATGGCAGCGTTCCATGCTTCATCGCTTGATGCAGCACCTGAAGCAACTGCATCGACGAGACGGCCGGAATAAAGCGGCGTCAGCACATCAGCCAGCGTCGAAAGTAAGATCATCACCATGATGAACAGCACCCTGAGCGGCTGACGCCGCCAGTGGGCAAAGGTGAAGCCAAGAACGCTGCCGAATGCGCCGGCGCGCAAATCGATCTTGAAACGAGTCATGATGTGTGCAGGCACGATCGTGCCTGATCCCGAAAAAGCGTAAAGGAAACACCGCTTTGTGGGCCAAAATTACAGCCCTGGATGCGGATATGAAAAGATGGAACTCACCAGCCCGGATTCCAGGCGGCGGTCGAGGTATCCCAAAGCCTAATCTGCGATGGCGTGATCCCGAAGGAACCGCCTCGAAGACCTAAGCCTCACTACCTCGTATAGAGTTTTCAAATGCCATCATTCGTATCCTCCCGGTCAGGGAATCGCGGATGCAGACCTTATAGGAGAGGCATTTTGCCACGCCAACCCCACTCCCGACACAAAAGCATCGTGGCATAATCGGTGAGGCTAAGCTGCAACACTGCGGCAGTGGTCGCTGTCCAATCAGCCGTTGCGCTTGAGGTGCATCGTCTTGCCGTCGGCGGATGCCTCGAAGCCGAAAGCGGCATACAGCGAATGTGCGTCGGCGGTGCGCAAGGTCCAGCCACCAACGGTAGCCAGTTCCGGATGATCGAGCAGCGCACTGATCAGTTTCTTGCCGATGCCGGCGCCGCGGTGCTCCGGCCAGACGATAACGTCGCAGAGATAGGCGAAACAGGCATAGTCGGTGACGACCCGGGCAAAGCCGACTTGCTCGTCTCCCAGGAACGCCGCTGCACAGAGCGAATTGTCGAAAGCGCGACGGTGAACATCATCGCTGCGCCGCGAACCCCAGTAGCTGGCCTTGATGATCTCTGATGTCGCCTTGAAATCGAGGCGATTGCGATCGAACGAAATGTCGACTTCAGCCACGGTCAGCCCGATCACGGAAACGGTTGGTGATCGGATAGCGGCGGTCGCGGCCGAAATTCTTCTTCGTGATCTTTACGCCCGGTGCAGCTTGCCGGCGCTTGTATTCGGCGATGTAGAGCAGATGTTCGACACGCTCGACGATGGCTCGCTCGTAGCCACGCTTGACGATCTCCTCGACACCCATCTCATTCTCGACAAGGCATTCTAGAATGTCGTCGAGTACCGGGTAAGGAGGCAGCGAATCCTGGTCGGTCTGATTGGGGCGCAACTCCGCGGACGGGGCCTTGTCGATGATATTTTGCGGGATCACCTCGCCGGAAGGACCCAATGCGCCTGGCGGCACATGCGTGTTGCGCCACCGCGAAAGCGCATAGACCTGCATCTTGTAAAGGTCCTTGATCGGATTGAAGCCACCATTCATGTCGCCATAAAGCGTGGCGTAACCCACCGACATTTCCGACTTGTTGCCGGTGGTGACGACCATGGAACCGAACTTGTTGGAAATCGCCATCAGGATCGTGCCACGGGCACGGCTCTGCAGGTTTTCTTCGGTGATGCCTTCCTTGGTACCTTCGAAAAGCTGGGTCAGCGCATTCGAGAAACCATCAACCGGTTCGAAGATTGGAACGATGTCGTAACGGCAACCGAGCGCACGGGCGCAATCCTCGGCGTCCTTCAGAGAATCCTTCGAAGTATAGCGGTAGGGCATCATGACCGCCCGCAACCGCTCCTCACCCAGCGCGTCGACGGCAAGAGCGGCACAGATCGCGGAATCGATGCCGCCGGACAGACCCAAGACCACATTCTTGAACCCGTTTTTGTTGACGTAGTCTCGCAGGCCCAGCATGCAGGCGCGGTAGTCGGCCTCTTCCCGCTCTGGGATTTTCGACATCGGCCCTTCCGTGCACAGCCAACCGTCTGCGGTGCGCTTCCACTCAGTGACGGCAAGCGTCTCTTCGAACTGGCTCATCTGGAATGCCAGCGACTTATCGGCATTGATCGCGAACGAGGCCCCATCGAAAACCAGTTCGTCCTGCCCGCCAAGTTGATTGGCGTAAATCATCGGCAGCCCGGTTTCGATGACCTGCTTGATTACGACCTGATGGCGCACGTCCATCTTGGCGCGGTAGTAGGGCGAGCCGTTGGGCACCAACAGGATTTCTGCACCGCTTTCGGCCAGCGTTTCACAGACGCCAAGCTCACCCCAAATATCTTCGCAGATCGGAACGCCAATCCTGACACCCCTGAAATTCACCGGCCCGGCGATTTCAGGCCCTGCCTGGAAGACACGCTTCTCGTCAAACTCGCCATAATTTGGCAAGTCGACCTTGTAGCGCTCGCCCAAAACTTTGCCGCCATCGGCAAAAAGGATGGAGTTGTGGGTGCCGCTTTTACGCTTAAGCGGTGTACCCACAATGACAGCCGGACCGCCGTCGGCCGTATCCTGGACCAGTTCATTGGCTGCCTCTTCGCAGGCTGCCACGAAGGCTGGCTTGAGCACCAGGTCTTCCGGTGGATAGCCGGAAATGAAGAGTTCCGTGAACAGCACGAGGTCGGCACCCTGGCGGGCGGCATCCGATCGCGCCTCACGCGCCTTGGCAAGATTGCCGGCGATGTCGCCGACAGTCGGATTCAACTGGGCAATAGCGATGCGAAGCGTATCGGGAACGGTCTTGCTGGTCATGGCGTCGGGTTTAGCGCGGCTCTCGGCATGCATCAATGGCGATCGGATAGGCCACTATTCGCCGGTATATTCGCGGATGGTCTCCGGCGCGTGATTTTCACCGATCGACATCGATAGAATACGCGAGATGTGCTTGCGCGGCAGGCCTGTCTGCGTTGCCCAGCTATTGATCTGCGTCTGAATCTTGTCCAGGTCGCGTTTCGACGTCGGATTTTCGGCGATGTCCAGTCCGGCATCTCGCAGGGCGGCAGACATATCCTTAGAGATGATGAAGGCATCCCATTCCAGCCAGCGAAGCAGATATTGGCCCGTATTGCCGCCGAGTCGGCTGCCGTTTTTGGCGAAATAGGCCATCAATCCCACCTGATCATCCGCTGGCCAAGCCGCCAGGAACCTGCCGAAAGAGCCGTGCTCATTCGACACCCGCTCGACGAAGGCCGCGTTCTCTCGAACGGAGCGGATTTTCTGCGGATTGCGGACGATACGCTTGTCAGAAGCGAGATCGTGCCAGAAATCATCGGGCTGGAAGAGCAGTCGCTTGGGTTCGAAGCCGAGAAAGGCTTCCTCGAAGCCCGGCCATTTCTGTTCGATGACACTCCAGACGAACCCAGCTGCGAAGACACGCTCGGCCATGGTCGAGAGCACACGGTCGTCGGGAGTTCTTGCAAGAGCCGTATTGTCGGGCGCCGCCCCCAGCAGAGACGCGAGAATAGCATCACCGCCCTTGCGTTTTGCCGCCCGAGCGCGAATCTGCTGAAAATCGAGCATGTCTCGCCCTCCCCGCATGCGGCCGGACCGCGATGAGATGTTTGCGCTATCTTCTATAGTTCGCCGGACCACGCAAGCGCCGGCAAGGAGGTACCCATGCAACGCAGGACCATGGCGGAACTGGCCAGCCGCTGGTTATCGCGCAATGCCGATGCGCTAACCGACAGCGAGCGCCGCGTGTTGCAGAGCGCGATCGACCGAAAGACGGTATCGTTCTACACCGAAGGTGCCGAACATCAAGGCGCCACGACCGGCGCGCGTGTTGCTGATGCGGTGGCCAGGATCGGCGGCTCGTGGAGCTTCATCATCGCCTTCATTGTGTTTCTGGTCGCATGGGCGCTGCTGAACAGCGTGCTGCTGGCCCGTGAAGCCTTCGATCCCTACCCCTACATCTTCCTGAACCTTGTGCTGTCCATGCTGGCTGCGATCCAGGCGCCGGTGATCATGATGTCTCAGAACCGACAAGCCGAGCGCGATCGCGCAGCCGCCGCGCACGACTATGAGGTCAACCTCAAGTCCGAAATCGAGATCATGGCGCTGCACGAGAAACTGGACGAGTTGCGGCACAGCCAGATCATGGCCATGCGTGACGAAATTGCGCGCCTTGCCGAAAAGATGCAGCTGATCGAGGATGGATTGACCCATAAGTTGTCCGGAAACCGTTCGGGCCAATGACCGAGACGATTCACGGCATTATCGAACACTATGGGTTGCTGGCTGTTTTGCTCGGTTGCCTTGCCGAGGGCGAAACTGTCGCCATGTTGGGCGGGTTCTTTGCCCACCAACACGTCTTCGCATTCTGGCAGACACTGCTTGCAGTCTTTGCCGGCGCTTTTCTCGGCGACAGCGCCTTCTTCATGATGGGCCGTGGTTTTGCGCAGACAAAACTGGTGCAACGGATCAGTCGCAAACCCGGCTTCAACCGCGCCCGCCAGCTGGTCACCGCCCATCCGAACATATACGTTCTATCCAACCGCTACATCTACGGCATGCGCATCCTGGGCGGCATCGTAGCCGGTCTTTCGGGTGTCGCCACGACGCGGTTCCTGTTTCTGAACGCGATCTCCGCAGCCGTATGGTCAATACTCTTCTGCGGCCTCGGCTATCTGTTCGGCCTCGGGGCCGAACAGATCGTCGGAAGAGCGCTGCTACATCACGAGCGGTTGCTTGTTGCTTTCGCGATCGGCGTCATCGTGATGACGGCCGCCTTTGTGATTGCGCGGGCACTGCTTCGCCGCGAAAGGTTACGGGGAAATCAAACCGCTGATGCCGATCAGATCGGTGCGCCGTAGATGCGCTCAATAATGGCAAACATCCACACGCCGGTGGCAAGAAGGATGGAAATCAGCACCGCCAGCGAACCGCAATCCTTGGCCAGCTGGATGTCGATGTGGAATTCCCGGCTGATGGCGTCACACGCCGCCTCGATGCCCGTGTTGAGAACCTCTACCATGATCAGCAGGAGCACCGCGCCGATCAGCAAGGCATAGCTGCTCCAGCTCGTCGCCACGAACCAACCCAATGGAATTGCGATGGCCAGCAGGATCAGCTCTTGCTGAAAAGCTGCTTCGCTTTGCGCAAGCCGCCGGAACGCGCGCACTGAATTGTAGAAAGCGTCGATCAGCCGCTTCATGGAGGCGTTTTCCCTTTTGCGACACCCGGTCGATTGGTTCCGGTCCGTTCATGGAATGGCGCGCTTATCCGACATCCTTCGATCGACCGCAACAAGCATCGCAGATGATCGATATTCCGGAACAATGGAAGCCAGCAAAAATATATTATCCTGCTCTTGCGGAACGAGCACACCCTCAAGTAGAAAAAGCCGCCACTAGACTGGCAGGTTAAGAAAGCTTTAGCGCAGTTTCATCTAAGGTCTCGCAAGCGGAAATCGTTGGCGGAGCGTGTTTCGTGTGGGATCGACTACGAATTATGTTCTGCAACCGGCAGGTTAGAGGCCTTCGTTCTCGCTCCGGTACTGTTGGGGGATTGGGTGCAGATGCAGCCGGCAGCCGTAACGTCTGAACGGAGCTCCGATATCGCGACAACAGTCGTGGCCACGATGCGGCAATTGGGCGTAATCGCCATGCCGCGTAACTACGAGATTTTCTACGAAGCGTTGACCGGCTCCAATCCGGAACTCAGCCTAGCGGTACTAGACCTCAGCAAGAGGCCGACGCAGGACGACCTCGACCGCATCGGGCGCAAATTCTTTGCCCAGAGTCACAAACATGGCATCGTCGACCATGTGCGCGATGTGCTGGCGCGTGAACTCGAAGATATTGCCTCGCTGCTGCGCAATGAACGCACGCATATCGAAAAATATGGCAAGATCCTCGACGAAACCTCCGATGGGCTTGCAAACCGCAGCACGATTTCGAAGGAACTCCTGGAAAAGATCGTCGGCGCGGTTTCGGCAGCAACCACCTCGAGCATCGACCACGGCAAGCAAGTCGCAAACACGTTGGGGGACAAGACCGCTGAACTCGAAAGCGTCAAGTCGAAACTCGAGGAATATAAACGCCTCGCGGATACCGATCCTCTCACGCAGGTCTGGAACCGGCGTGCTTTCGACGCGGAAATTGCCCGCATCTACAACAGCAACAAAGGCATCTTGTTCAATGCACTGATCCTGGCCGATATCGATCGTTTCAAGGAAATCAACGATCGCTTCGGTCACCCCGTCGGAGACAAGATCCTCAAGGATATTGCCGACATCTTCCAGACCAGTGTTTCCAGCGGCATGTTCGTTGCCCGTACCGGGGGTGAAGAATTCGCTCTCATCATCGAAGGTGCCAGCGAAGAGGCCACCTTCGACATTGCCGAGCGCATCCGCGTCCTCGTCGAGCAGACGCCTTTCGTCAGCAGCCAAGGCGGCGCCACCTACGGCACGGTGACAATCTCCATGGGCATCTGCATGGCTTCCGAAGCCATTGGGCCTGAAGATCTCTATTCCAAGGCGGACCGCGCCCTTTATGGTTCGAAGGTGGACGGCCGCAACCGTGTCACCCGCCATTCTGTGATGGCTGGCCGCGCCAGCAAGAACTGGCTGCTCTACAAGAAAGACTGACTTACGAGATTTGTAAGCGGTAGTTCCGTGTATCGGTAAACGCAAACCGCCGCTTAAGTATGTTCCTGTTTTGTTCTATATTCTCCGCAATTTCCTTTCCATATGAACTTTCCCGCCCTATATTTGCAGTGGAAAGGAAGAATCATGACCACGCAGCTCAATGCAAACCCGAGAGCAGAAGAAAACGCCGTCATCACCAAGGCGACGCTGCGGGCTGCCGAGCGACTGGACGTGACAGCACGGGCGCTGTCCATGATCATTGGGGTTTCCGAAGCGACAGTCTCGCGCATGCGCAAGAATGAATTCCTGCTCGATAAAGGCTCAAAGCCGTTCGAACTGGCCGTCCTGTTCATTCGCCTGTTCCGCTCACTCGACGCCATTACCGGTGGCGACGAGACAGTGGCCAGGACATGGCTGCGCAATGTCAACACGGCGTTGGGAGGCAAGCCATTGGAGAAAATCCTGACAGTTAGCGGACTTGTCGATGTCATCGCCTATCTGGACGCCCGCCGCGCTCTCGTCTGAGGCGATCGGCCTCGAAGGGCAGTGCTGGCGCATGGTCGAGGCGCAACACCACGTTTCGACGCTGAAGCTTGTCGACACGCTGGAAGAGCAAACGTTGCTGGAAGAGCTGATCGAGGATACCAAGCCGCATATCCCCTTCGAATGCCGGCACTTACACTATCTGCTTGCGACGCCGTTCCGCTACGGTTCAGTCTACCCCTATGGTTCCCGTTTTCGCCGTGCCGGGCGAACGCTCGGCGTCTACTATGCCGCAGAGACCATCGTCACCGCCGTAGCGGAAATGTCCTTCTACCGACTGCTGTTCTTTGCGGAATCGCCTGACACGCCCTGGCCGCGCGATGCAGCCGAATACACCGCTTTTTCAGCTACGTTCCAGACCGGCAAAGCGCTGGATCTCACCAAACCGCCTCTTGACCGCGATGCCACTGCCTGGACACACCCAACCGATTACGAAGCCTGTCAAACCTTGGCGGATAGTGCCCGTGAGGCTGGTGCCGAGGTTATCCGCTATCAATCCGTGCGAGACCCGGCAGGCAAGAATCTCGCGCTGCTCACCTGCGCGATCTTCGCCAAGCCGGAGCCGACGGAATGGCAAACCTGGCGCGTGCGCCTGAGTGCTTTCGGCGTACAAGCACTCTGCGAGTTCCCCACCCGACGCATCGGCTTCGACCGGACCGCCTTCGCCAACGATCCAAGACTTACCGCGCTACACTGGGATCGCGGCAAAGGCTGATCGTGTCGCTTCGGCCTCAGCAACGACCCAATCGCGAAAAAGCCTGATCTTGCGCGACTGGCGCCGCGATTTCGGATAGACAAGGCTGTAGCTGCGTTCATCGCGCCCGATGTGCTGGAACGGCCGTATCAGCCGGCCGCTGTTCAACTCATCGGCGAAGAAAATCGGCATCACCATCGCGACGCCCTGCCCTTGAAGCGTAAGGCCGACATCTATTGTCTGCACGCCGATAACCAGATCCATGCGTCTGTCGTCGGAACCGTTCTCCACGCCGGCGCCGGTGAGCCAACGCGCCCACCAACTCTGTGCTCCAAACCGCCGAACCTTCAGAAGGTCCGCAGGATGGGCGATGGCATGCCGTTCGCGATAGTCTGCGGTGCAGACTGGCGCATATTCCATCGGGAACAGAGAAAAGACCTCGTGCTCTGGTAGCACGCTGTCGCTACCCCGGATCATCACGTCGACGTCTTCCCTGGCAAAATCGATACTGTCATTCGATGTATGCAGCTTGATCCGGATCTCCGGGTTTGCAGCCTGGAAAGACGGCAGACGCGGCACCAGCCAGGTCGACGCGACTGTCGGCAAAGTCGATATGACGAGATGGAGCTCGGGCTTTCTTGCGACTTCAACGAAAGCCGACCCGAGCAGATCCAACGCCTCAGTGACCTTCGGCGACAACTTTCGGCCAGCCGCGGTTAAGGTGACCTGTCTCGGCTCACGCACGAACAACGCAACACCAATGCGATCTTCCAGCAGCTTGATCTGATAGCTGACTGCCGCCTGCGTCATGCCGAGTTCTTCGGCTGCGCGCGTAAAGCTCTGATATCTGGCGGCGGCCTCGAAGGCCCGGATGGCGGCAATAGGCGGCAGCTTCATGCCCATACATAAGCATTCTTTATGGCAGATTGCGATAATTCGCTTTGTCAGACGGGATAATACCCACCATCCTTGCTTCGCACGATCCGCCGAATCCTGAGGCCAAGATGAAAGCGCTGTTGAGAAGAGTTATCGCCAGACTGGGCTTTTCTCGCCGCAGCATTGTCGGCGTGCGGCGCTTTGATAGCCTGGGTTCCTTCAAAGGAATGAATGACGCGCAGTTGCGGGATATCGGTCTCTGGCGCGCCGGCGACCAGACCTACCTCAGGCTGCGCGAGCCTGCCGCCCTCGAAGTTCTGTTTCCCGGCGCGGGTGGAACGCCCGTCGGTGAGGGTGACAACACGCGTTCCGGCCCGATGAAACCGCGGCTCGGCGTCAGGAACGACGCGGCGGGTTGATTTGATGAAAAAGGCGCCGACATCGGCGCCCTCCTCGATCGTCTGGCGTCTTACTCGGCGGCCTGCGTGTGCGGCTGACGAACATGGCTCTTCTTGAGCAGTTCCGACACCAGGAAAGCGAGTTCGATCGACTGATCGGCATTGAGACGCGGATCACAATGGGTGTGATAGCGATCCTGCAGATCCTCCGCGGTGATGGCGCGGGCACCGCCGGTGCATTCGGTGACATTCTTGCCCGTCATCTCGATGTGGATGCCACCCGCATGCGTGCCTTCCGCCTGGTGCACTTCGAAGAAGGTCTGCACTTCCTTCAGAATGCGTTCGAATGGGCGGGTCTTGTAGCCGGCGGCCGTCACCGTGTTGCCGTGCATCGGGTCGCAGGACCATACCACGCTGCGGCCGGCATTCTTCACCGCACGCACCAGCTTCGGCAGATGATCGGCGGCTTTGTCGGCACCGAAGCGCGCGATGAGGGTAAGCCGGCCAGGTTCGTTTTCCGGATTGAGCAGGTCGATGAGTTCCAGCAACCCATCCGACGTCAGCGATGGACCGCATTTCAGGCCAAGCGGGTTCTTGATACCGCGGCAATACTCAATATGCGCGTGATCCGGCTGGCGGGTGCGGTCGCCGATCCAGATCATGTGGCCCGACGTGGCGTACCAATCGCCCGACGTGGAGTCGACCCGCGTCAGCGCCTCTTCATAGCCAAGCAGCAGTGCTTCATGACTGGTATAGAAATCCGTCTCCCGCAGCGCGAAATTGGTTTCCGATGTGATGCCGACCGCGCGCATGAAATCCATGGTTTCGGTGATGCGGTTGGCGAGCGCTTCGTATTTCTCGGCCTGCGGGCTGTCAGCGACGAAGCCGAGCATCCAGCGGTGGACGTTTTCCAGGCTGGCGTAGCCGCCTTGCGCGAATGCGCGCAGAAGATTGAGTGTCGCCGCCGATTGACGATAGGCCATTTCCTGGCGGGCGGGATCGGGCACGCGCGACTTTTCGTCGAATTCGATACCGTTGATGATATCGCCGCGGTAGCTCGGCAGGGTGATTTCGCCCTTTGTTTCATTGTCGGATGAGCGCGGCTTGGCGAACTGACCGGCAACGCGGCCAATCTTCACCACAGGCTGCGATCCCGCAAAGGTGAGCACAACTGCCATTTGCAGGAAGACGCGGAAGAAGTCGCGGATGTTGTCCGCACCGTGTTCCGCAAAGCTTTCAGCGCAGTCACCACCCTGCAGCAGGAACGCTTCGCCGTTGGCAACTGAAGCGAGCTGCTTCTTCAACTTGCGGGCTTCACCGGCGAAAACCAGCGGCGGAAAGCTGGCAAGACGCGCTTCGGTGTCCTTCAAGGCAGCCAGATCCGGATAGGCAGGAACCTGCTGGATCGGCTTTCCTCTCCAGGAATTCGGGGACCACTTTGTCATTTTGTCGCACCCAACGCGCTTTTCCACGCTTCGGCACCATCGCCCAAGCCCTTAGCTCCCCTAAAAGGAGATGCGGCTCCATACAGGAAGCCGGTTTCCTATTCTACCCCGGATTTGGCAGAGACGCGAACGGCTTATGTGCCTGTCTTGAGGCTTACACCATTTGCCTAAGGCGCCCCAAACCTCCTTTTCCGGCAAGATGGTCCCGCCCGGCACTGTGGCCCAAGGGACACGCAGGTGAAGCCAATCACAGACCTTGCAAGCGATTTGGAGAGAATGTTAACGGAAAATGATCAATTGGTGTTACTCTGTGTAACAAAACTAGAGAGGTTTGGCGGGAAGTGATTCGGGTCGACAGACCGAGCCATCAAATCCTGAAACGGCGGCGCCCGGATACGGCAACACCGCCAGCTCGGACGCCGGTTTCTTCGATGCGCGGTTTCTGGGGCCTTATGCGGGCGTACTGGTTTTCAAACCGGTGGCCTGAGGCTTGGGCGCTGACCGTCGTCATCGCCTTGCTGACTGCGCTGTCGAGCAAGGCTGGCGTGTGGTTCGCGATCGCTTCAGGTGAGCTCGTCAACTCGATCGCCTTCTTCCACGACGCAGCCAATGTCTCGCCGTTGACTTCGCTTTTAAGCAATGCCGGCTGGCTCGTTCTTCTCGTCATCATAAAGGATGTCGGCATCACCGGCACCCGCACACTGGTTTCGGCGACGTTGCATCGAAAATGGCGCGGCTGGCTCAATGGCCGTTTCAACGATGCCCTTCTCGACGCCAACCATACGCATTTCCATGCCCAGAACGGAGCCGACGCAGGCGGGCCGGACAATATCGACCAGCGTGTCCAGGAAGCGATCAAGGGCATGACTGGCGGCGCCATCGGCCTTGCCATGGGCGTGCTTGGTGTCGCCACCTCGCTGTTCTTCGTCGGGCAGCAACTGCTCGCCACGTCCACGGAAGTGGCCGGACTAGAGTTCCTCGGCGACTATGGCAGCGTTGTATTGGTTCTGGTTGCGGTTGCCGCTTACGTTCCAGTCAGCACCTGGGTCGCCATGAAGCTCGGCGGAATTCTTGAGCGTCTTTCGGTTAAGATGCAGCAGGCCGAAGGCAGCTATCGCGGTGAACTGACGACATTGCTGCGCCGCTCGTTCCACGTTGCCGCCTCGCGCGGCGAGGACGTGCAGAAGGCCATGCATGGCCGCCTCTATCAGGATATCGACACGACCTGGGGGCGCTTGAATCGCATTAACGCCGGCTATTCGTCCTTCGAACTCGTCTACAATTTCATCGGCGCGCGCATCGTCGCCTATGGTCCGGGGCTCATTCCCTTCATTCACAACAAGGTCGACCTCAAAGGCTATATAACAGGGGCCGAACTGGTGAATTCGCTGATCAGCCAATGCTCGTGGATCATCAAGGAAATGCCTGCGATCGCTACGCTGAGAGCGAACAGCAGGCGCGTCATCGAACTGGCGGAAGCGATCGAGAACGTGCAGCAACCCGCTGACTTCTATCGCCAGACGGGTCATTCGGAGTTCAGCTACACGCATCAGAACCCGGTTTTTGGCCTCACCATCCAACATCTTGAACTGATGCAGAAGGGTGCCGATGCGGCTCCTTTCGTGACGACTGAGCGGTTGCGCTTCCGGCGCGGCGAATGGACCTTCCTCAAGGGCGAGTCCGGCAGCGGCAAGACGTCACTCATAAAGGCGATCAACGGCCTCTGGCCCTATGGTCGCGGCACCATCGTCTTTCCGGAAGGCGTGAAGACCTTCTACGCCGCGCAGGAAGTGAAGCTCCCGCCGGTCTCGCTGAAGGAACTGGTTTGCCTGCCGGATACCCCAGACGATCATTCCGACACGAAAGCCGCAGCAGCCCTGCATCGGGCTGGGCTGGGCGAATTCATAGAATATCTGGCTGAAGGGACGCGCGACAACCGCAGCTGGGATCAGATTCTTTCCGGCGGGCAGAAACAAAAGCTGATCGTTGCCCGCATCCTTCTGCAGCAACCGGGCTTACTATTCCTCGATGAAGCAACCGCGGCTCTCGATCCGGAAGGCAAGATCGCTTTCCATCAGGCGATCAAGGACAATTGCCCGGACGTCATCGTCATCAGCGTCATGCATGAGGCGATCCCACCGCGTTCAGCAAGTGGCGAAGAGTTCTATCACAGTGTTCTTGCCATCGCCGATGGCGTTGCAACCAAGAAGCCGCTGGTACCGACCTTGCCGCGCGAGATCACCACGATCCTGGCCAACCCGCCTGCCCGGCCGGTTGCCAAGGCACCCATGCTCGAAGATGGTTGGGCGCGCATAACGCGCATGCGGCTGCGACAGAAATAACAGCCTGAACACAAAGCCTGTCGACTGCTGGATCTATTGCCGCGCAGACTGCTGTTGGTCTCCCCGACAACCGTGCATGAAGCAGCACATTCATCGCCAACCGACCACCTTGACTTTGACGTTCACGTCAATGGTAGGGTCAAGTTTCTCCATGGGAGGCGAGAGCATGACTTCTTCCCCCACACAATCTACCATGGCTGATGCATCTTCGACGAGCACCGAGGAATCCGGCCAGGTGCGAAGGCGTGATTTCACCTTCGATGCAGAGGATGGCTTTCGCCTTGCCGCGACCCTGTTCGAGGGGTCGGGTCAGAAACCGCTGATGCTCGTTTCGTCGGCGACCGCGGTGCCACGCGGCTTTTACGCTACTTTTGCCACGGCGGCGGTCAAGGCGGGCGCACGCGCCGTTCTCATCTATGATTACCGAGGCACGGGCGATTCAACGCGCCCGAAGAACTGGTCGAGACGCATCGGCATGGCCGATTGGGCGTTGCTCGACATGCCCGCCGCAGCCAAGGCGCTTGATGCGGTCGCGCCAGGGCATCCCATGGTCGGGGTCGGACAATCTTATGGCGGCCAGGCGCTCGGCTTGAGCGGCATCTCCAGCCGCTTCACCCGCTACGGCATGGTCGCCGTCATGTCGGGCTATTACCGTGGCCTCGACGACAGGTGGGCCGGCCCTCGCATGTTTCTACTTGGTGTGCCGCTATCCTATCTGTTCCGGAATATGCCCAAATGGATGCGCCTGGGTGAGCCGATCCCCGCCACGGTTTTCCGTGATTGGGCGCGCTGGTGCTCGATGCCGGACTATTTCTTTGACGATCCTGGACTTCCGGAAACAGCACGGTTTATCGACGTGCGCACACCGATCCTGTCGCTGCGCATGACTGACGATCCCTGGGGGACGGAACGTGCCGTCGTCTCGCTGATGAAGCACTATGGGAGTGCTCCGGTGGAACGCCGCTGGATTTCCCCCAAAGATGCAGGTGGTGCTGTTGGCCATCTCGGTTTCTTCCGCTCGCGCTTCACCGAAACGCTGTGGCCACCCTTCCTCGCATGGCTGCTCGATGGCTCTCCCTTCGTCATCGGCCGCGCGCCGCCCATATAGAAGCCCTGTCCGCCATACCCTTTGACCGCGTAGACAAAAATGCTAGGAGCCCGGGCAACGAGGCGCGGAGCACGGATTCCGATCATGGATGCCAGGCAGTTGAAGATCGAATCCGCACGGGCAGCCCTTGCCCATGTCACCGATGGCATGCGGTTGGGCATCGGCACCGGTTCGACGGCAGAGGAGTTCGTGCGGTTGCTGGCCGAGAAGGTTGCAACCGGCCTCTCCGTAATCGGCGTACCAACCTCGGAACGCACGGCAGCCTTGTGTACGGAACTCGGCGTACCGTTGACGACACTCGAAGAGACGCCTGAACTCGATCTCACGGTCGATGGTGCCGACGAAATCGATCCCGAACTCACGCTGGTCAAGGGCGGCGGCGGTGCCCTTTTGCGGGAAAAAATCGTAGCCGCGGCTTCACAGCGCATGATCGTTATCGCCGACCGCTCCAAGCTCGTGGACACGCTCGGGCGTTTCCCCCTACCCATCGAAGTCAATCGCTTCGGCCTGCGCGCGACCGAGATCGCCGTTGCCTCGGCCGCACGCGAACTCGGCCTTTCCGGCCCGATCACATTGAGGATGACGGCGGGCCAGCCTTTTGTTACAGACGGCGGTCATTTCATCCTCGATGCATCTTTTGGCCGCATTCCGAATACAAGAGCGCTGTCGACTGCCCTTCACGCCATCCCCGGCGTGGTTGAGCACGGTCTTTTCATCGGGTTGGCGTCCGCGGCGGTCGTTGCAGGTGCCGATGGCATCGAAACTGTCCACGCCGCCCGATAAACAAGGGAGTTTTTCCGATCATGATGTTGAATAACCGGGTCCGTCGTCTTTCCGCGATGCTGGCAACTGCTGCCCTCGTCGCCTTCGCTGCTCCTTCCTTCGCTCAGGAAATTTCCGAATCGCACCTCAAGGCGGCCCGCGCCGCCGTAAGCGCCATTCGGGCGACTGATCCGTTCGACAGCATCCTGCCGCAAGCCGCCGCCGCCCTGCAGGCACAGCTTATCCAGAAGAATCCGGACCTGCAGGAGCTGATCACGCAGACGATCAGCGCCAAAGCTCTCGCGCTGGCCTCGCGTCGCGCGGATCTGGAAAAGGAGGCCGCGACCGCCTACGCCAAGGTGTTCTCCGAGCAGGATCTGAATAGCATTGCCACTTTCTACCAGTCCGAGGCCGGCAAGAAGCTGCTGGACAGCGGCCCGATCGTCACTCGCGAATTGGTGAAGGCAGCTGAGATCTGGCAGAACGGCGTCGCCCGCGACCTTGCACAGCAAGTGGGCGAAGCCCTGCAGGCAGCAGCAGGCGCCAAGGCCCCCACACCGACCCCTACCGACGGCACTGCACCGGCAGGAACGGCACCGGCCGAGGGCACCGCCCCTGCAGAAGGCAACGGCAACTGACCGCTGTTTGCAGCGCGACTGGATCAAGAGCCCGGCCATGGCCGGGCTTTTCTTTTGGCGATTCGACGCCTACCTCTGACCTGCATTTTGCAAAGGAACAGGATTTTTCGTCATGAGCGCTTACGACTACGACCTTTTCGTTATCGGCGGCGGCTCGGGCGGGGTACGGGCGGCGCGCGTGTCGGCAGCGCTCGGCAAGAAAGTGGGCATTGCCGAAGAGTACCGTTTCGGTGGCACCTGCGTGATCCGCGGCTGCGTACCGAAGAAGTTGTTTGTCTACGCTTCCCAGTTTCCTGAGCATTTCGAAGATGCGGCCGGTTACGGTTGGAGCGTTCCACAAGCGAGCTTCGACTGGCAGACATTGATCGCCAACAAGGACCGAGAGATCACACGGCTGGAAGGGCTTTACGCCAAAGGTGTCCAGGGCGCCGGCGGCGAGACTTTCCAGACCCGTGCCACGCTCGTGGACCGTCACACCATCAGGCTCGAGGCTGAAAACCGTACCGTCACTGCAGATCAGATCTTGATCGCCACGGGTGGCCGCCCTGCCGCGCATCCGGCATTACCCGGTTATGAACATTGCATCACCTCCAACGAGGCGTTCCATCTGGAGAGATTGCCAAAAGCGATCGCCATCGAAGGCGGTGGTTACATTGCCGTCGAATTCGCCAACATCTTCCATGGCCTCGGCGTTGAAACGACCTTGATTTACCGCGGGACGGAAATCCTGAGCCGCTTCGACATGGATCTGCGCCGCGCTCTGCACGAGACCATGGAAAAGAAAGGAATACGCATCCTTTGCCGCACGATTTCGGAAGAGGTGAAACGCCGGCCCGACGGCCGGCTCGATGTAAAGGTGACCGGAGGCGATGTGCTTGTCGTCGATCAGATGATGCTGGCCATCGGCCGCCAGCCCAACACAGAAAAGCTTGGCCTTGAGGCGGCCGGCGTGGAGCTGTCACCAATAGGCGCCGTCATGGTCGACCAATATTCCCGGACCAATGTCGAGAACATCTGGGCGGTGGGCGACGTCACAAATCGCGTCCAGCTGACGCCGGTCGCCATCCATGAAGCCATGTGTTTCATCGAAACGGCCTTCAAGAACAACCCGACCTCGCCGGATCACGACACCATCGCCACGGCGGTGTTCTCGCAACCGGAGATCGGCACGGTCGGACTTTCCGAGGACGACGCCTCCAAGCGTTTCGAAGAGCTCGAAATTTATCGTGCTTCGTTCCGGCCTATGCGCCATACATTGGCCGGGCGTGACGAAAAGATGCTTATGAAACTAGTGGTCGACGCGGCAAGCCGGAAGGTGCTAGGCGCACACATCCTTGGGCCTGATGCCGGCGAGATGGCGCAACTCCTAGGTATTCCCATCAAGGCTGGCCTGACAAAGGATGATTTCGATCGGACCATGGCCGTGCATCCGACCGCTGCGGAAGAGCTCGTCACCATGTACAAACCTACGTACCGCGTCAAAAACGGCGATCGGCTCGACTAGCGCTCGCTGCCTGTTCTTCCAATAAGGCGAAAAACCGCAACCTCGCTCTTGACTGCAAGGCAGCACCGGATAGTTTAAGGACAAAATACCGGCCTCGTCAGCCGGACGGCAAGTGTGCCTCGTATGCCTCGCCCGACGGCGATGGCTGCGGGGCATTTTCGTTTTGGGGGACATTGCTGGTGAAACGCCGCGTCGAGATCGGCATTCTGTACTCCCGTTCCGGGAATTATCGGCTCGTCTCGGAAGCCTGCCATCGCGGCACCATGCAAGCGGTTGCCGCCGTCAACGCCGATCCTTTCTCGCCAATCGAATTCATTCCCGTCGAACGGGACCCGGAAGGCAACGCCGATCGTTACGCAACGCTGGCTGAGGACATCCTGCGCAACTCAGGCGCTCGCCATATCATCGGCGGGGTCACGTCCTGGAGTCGCAAGGAAATCATTCCGGCGCTGGAGAAAGCCGGGGGCACGCTTTGGTATGCCTGCCCTTATGAGGGATTCGAGGCCAATGAGCATGTGGTCTATATGCATGCCTGTCCCAACCAGCATCTCGTACCTTTGCTCGGGCACGTCATCCCCCTTTACGGACCCAACGGCTTCCTAACGGGTTCAAACTACATCTGGGGTTGGGAAACCAACCGTGTTGCACGCGATTTGATTGCAGACGCCAGCGGAAGCGTGCTTGGCGAACGCTATCTGCCGCTAGGGGAAACCGATGTAGCGCGACTGATCCATGAGATCCGCGCGATACGGCCGAATTTCATTCTCAACAATCTGATCGGCCCTTCATCCTACGCCTTCTTCCAGGCCTACGCAGAACTGTCGCGTCAAGACGATCATTTCACACCCGAGCACTGCCCGATCATTTCCTGCAACCTGACCGAATGCGAGTTGCCCGCCATCGGTTCGGCCGGTAACGGTCACCTCTCCGCCGGCCCTTATTTCCACGATGCTTCGGCCAAAGAAGTCTGGTTGGTTGGCCAACCGGAAAATGGCGGGTCGCGGCCCTCTTCCTTCCAGGCCTCCGCCTACGCTTCGGTGAAAATTCTCGCCTGCATCTTGGCAGCCGGCGGCGACGCCAGTCCGAGCGAGTTGTCCGCTGCCTTTGCGAGCAGCAGCTTCAACACACCGTTCGGGACGATCAATATCGACCCTCAGACACAGCACGCAACGCTACCTGTGCAGATCGGTCGTATCGTGGATAACGGCTTCGAAAAAGTCAGTATTACCAGAGCTGTCGACCCGGATCCTTATCTGTCGCGTTACGATCGCAGCAAGGTCTTCGGCCGCCGCAGGCTCAAGGTGGTGTCATGAAGCGCGCCACCCGCATCCCGATCCTGGGCGGCGCGAAAGCTTTCGTTCTGCATCGGCCACATGCCAACCTTACCGCCATCATCCGCCAGCTCTCGGCCATTGGTCTTTCCGCGATCGACTGCTGGCCGGAACTCCCGCCGGAAGCCCTCGGCGCAGACTTCGTCTTCTTCGATGTCGATCTCGGCTTCGACGAGCAATTTCCCTGGGCGCCAGGGGAAGCACCGATACCGATCATCGCCTTGATCGGCTCAGAAGCGCCAGGCCGCATCGAATGGGCGCTGTCGCACAATGCTGACGCGCAACTCCTGAAACCTGTCGGCAATTCGGGCGTCTATTCCGCATTGCTGATTGCCCGCCAGAGTTTCGCGGCACGCCGTCGTCTGGCCGACGAGATTGCGATGCTGCAGGCGCGTGTGGCCGAACGCCAGACCATCGTGCGCGCGGTGGCTGCGCTGTCCAGCCAGGGGATCGACGACGAGCGCGCCTATGCGCAACTGCGCTCCCTCGCGATGGGCTGGCAGGTGCACCTCGAAGAAGCTGCCCGGCGGGTTGTCGCCATGACCGAAAAGGAGGGCGGCATTGACCAATCCCATCGCGCCTGACGCACAGGCCGCATCGCGTATGCCCGTGAAACGCCGGCCTGGCGTGCTTGGCTTGCTGCTGAAGCGTCCCCTCGCCGTTATTGGCTTGATCATCATCGCCATCACGGTCCTCGGGGCGGTCTTCGCACCGTGGCTGACGGCCTACGATCCCAACGAGCAGCTGTTCGACGGATTGACGCTCGAGGGAGCGCCGCTGCCACCCAACGCCGCGTTCTGGCTGGGCACGGACTTGCTCGGGCGCGATCTCCTGACCCGCATCCTCTATGGTGCCCGCACTTCGCTGATCATCGGCGTCGTCGCCAATGGAGCAGCCCTTTTGATAGGCACCTTGGTGGGAGTGACCGCCGGTTATTTCCGCGGCTGGATCGGCGGCGCATTGATGCGCTTCACTGATCTCATGATGGCTTTTCCAGCGCTGCTGCTCGCCATCTGCCTGGCAGCCGTCTTCCAACCGAGCCTGTGGATCGTTGCCATGGTCATCGCGCTGGTGAACTGGGTCCAGACAGCGCGCATCGTCTTTACCGAAACCAGCTCGTTGGCCGAACGCGAATTCATCGACGCTGAACGCACCATCGGCGCCGGCACGCCGCGCATCTTGTTCCGCCATATCCTGCCGCATCTCCTGCCGACCATCATCGTGTGGGGTACGCTGGGTATCTCGACCACGGTGTTGCTGGAGGCTACGTTGTCCTATCTGGGCATCGGGGTGCAGCCGCCAACGGCCTCCTGGGGCAACATCATCTTCGAGAACCAGACCTACTTTCAGGCAGCCCCCTGGCTGGTCTTCTTCCCCGGTGCGGCCATCCTGGCTCTGGCGCTTGCCTTCAATCTGGTCGGCGATGCACTGCGCGACATTCTCGACCCGACGCAAAGGGGCCGCGCATGATCGCCTATCTCACACGGCGCCTGATCCAGGCCGCACTCATCCTGCTCGGCGTTTCGATCATCACCTTCGCCCTGCTCTATCTGCTGCCGGCAGACCCGGTTCGCCAGATCGCGGGCCGCAGCGCCACGCCGCAGACGGTGGAAAGCATCCGCCAGCAGCTCGGCCTCGATCAGCCTTTTGTCGTGCAGTACTGGAACTATCTCACCAATCTGCTGTCGGGCGATCTCGGACGTTCCTATATCCAGCGCTCCGAAGTCACGGAACTGATCGTCTCGCGCCTGCCGGCAAGCCTCATCCTGATGGCGGGCGCAATCCTGTGCGAACTGGCGATCGGCCTGACCATGGGATTGATTGCAGCCGTCAAACGCGGCAGCGTTACCGACCAGACCCTGATGGTTGGCTCCTTCATCGGGGTCTCGGCGCCACAATTCGTGGTTGGCCTGCTGCTGCTTTATGTCTTCGCTGTCCAACTCGGCTGGTTCCCGATCGGGGGGTACGGCACCTGGCGGCATGCGGTGCTGCCCTCGCTTACGCTCGGTATCCTCGGCGCCGGCTGGTATTCGCGCATGATGCGTTCGTCGATGATCGACGTCCTGCGCCAGGATTACATCCGCACCGCTCGCGCCAAAGGACTGGCGCGCCGCGCCATCCTGTTTCGCCACGCGCTGCCCAACGCCATCCTGCCGGTCGTCGCCATGATCGGCATCGATATTGGCCTGTTCATGAGCGGCATCGTCGTAGTGGAAAGCGTGTTCGGCTGGCCTGGCATCGGACAGCTTGCCTGGCAGGCTATCCAGCGCGTCGACATCCCAATCATCATGGGTGTGACGCTGGTTTCGGCTTGCGCCATCGTGCTGGGCAACCTGCTTGCCGACATCGTCGCTCCATTCATCGATCCGCGCATCAAGCTGCGCTGACAACAGCAACCACAACAAAGAGAAGGGAACAGAACGTGAAGAGATATCTGACCTCAACCGTAGCGACCTCGGCGCTGGCCCTGATGCTCGGCCTGATGCCGGCATCGGCTGAAGAGAAGCTCGATCCGAATGCCAAGCAGGGCGGCGCCATCACCATCACCTACAAGGATGACGTTGCGACGCTCGACCCGGCAATCGGCTACGACTGGCAGAACTGGTCGATGATCAAGAGCCTGTTCGACGGCCTGATGGACTATGAACCTGGCACGACCAACCTGCGGCCCGAACTGGCTGAAAGCTACGAGATTTCTCCGGACGGCACGGCGTTCACGTTCAAGCTGCGCAAGGGCGTGAAATTCCACAACGGTCGTGAAATGACGGCAGACGACGTCAAATATTCGCTCGACCGGGTCACCAATCCGAAGACGCAGAGCCCCGGCGCCGGATTCTTTGCCTCGATCAAGGGTTATGAGGATGTCGCGGGCGGCAAGGCGGAAAGCCTTTCCGGTGTGGTCGTGGTCGATCCGACAACCGTCAAGATCGAACTGTCACGGCCCGACGCCACCTTCCTGCACGTGATGGCCATCAATTTCAGTCACGTGGTGCCGAAGGAAGAGGTTGAGAAATATGGTGCCGACTTCGGCAAACACCCGGTGGGCACTGGCGCTTACAAACTCGGCGAATGGACGCTCGGCCAACGCCTCGTCTTCGAGCGCAATGCCGACTACTGGCACAAAGGCCTGCCCTATCTCGACAAGATCACCTTCGAGATCGGTCAGGAGCCGATCGTGGCGCTGCTGCGCCTGCAGAAGGGCGAAGTCGACGTGCCGGGCGACGGCATTCCGCCGGCCAAATTCCAGGAAGTCATGGCCGATCCGGCACAGAAGGCGCGCGTGGTCGAGGGTGGCCAGCTCCAGACCGGCTACATCACCATGAACACCACCATGGCTCCTTTCGACAATGTGAAGGTGCGTCAGGCAGTCAATATGGCCATCAACAAGGAACGCATCGTCAAGATCATCAACAACCGCGCGGTGCCGGCCAACCAGCCATTGCCGCCTTCGATGCCCGGTTACGACAAGAACTTCGCCGGCTACAAATACGATGTCGAGAAGGCAAAGGCACTGCTCGGCGAAGCCGGTCATGCTGATGGTTTCGAGACGCAGCTCTTTGTGATGAATACCGACCCCAACCCGCGTATCGCCCAAGCGATCCAGCAGGACCTGGCTGCCATCGGCATAAAGGCCTCGATCCAGTCGCTGGCGCAGGCCAACGTGATCGCGGCGGGCGGCGACAAGGCCGGTGCGCCCATGATCTGGTCCGGCGGCATGGCCTGGATCGCAGACTTCCCGGATCCGTCCAACTTCTACGGCCCGATCCTCGGCTGCGGCGGGGCAGTTCAGGGTGGCTGGAACTGGGCCTGGTATTGCAACAAGGACCTTGACGCCAAAGCCGCAACGGCGGACTCGATCGTCGACCCGACCAAGGCGGACGAACGCTACAAGCTGTGGGGCGAAATCTACGCCAAGGTCATGGAGGACGCGCCTTGGGCTCCGGTCTTCAACGAGCAGCGTTTCACCATGCGCTCGCCGCGCATGGCAGGCGACGACAAGCTCTATGTCGACCCGGTCCATATCCCGATCAACTACGACTATGTGTATGTGAACGATGTGCAATAACTGCAACTACACGATCCACGGGCGTCATCATCACTTCGGCTGGGACAATTCCTTCGCCCCGGCAGAGCGGGTGAAACCCGGCTCGACCATCGAGTTCAACTGCCTGGACTCGTCCGGCGGTCAGTTGCAGCCCGACAGCACGGTCACGGACATCGCCAAGCTCGACTTCGGCAAGATCAACCCGGTCACCGGGCCGATCTATGTCGAGGGCGCCGAGCCCGGCGACGCTCTGAAGATCACCATCGAGCAATTCAAACCGTCCGGCTTCGGCTGGACGGCCAACATTCCGGGTTTCGGCCTACTCGCCGACGACTTCAAGGACCCGGCGCTGGCCATCTGGAAATATGATCCGAACTCGCTGGAACCCGCGCTATTCGGCAAGAATGGCCGCGTACCGCTGAAACCTTTCGCCGGCACAATCGGCAATGCGCCGGCGGAAAAAGGACTGCATTCGGTGGTGCCGCCACGCCGTGTCGGCGGCAATCTCGACATTCGCGACCTCGCCGCAGGCACCACGCTCTATCTTCCCGTGGAAGTGGCCGGTGCGCTGTTCTCCGTAGGCGACACGCATGCCGCACAGGGCGACGGCGAAGTCTGCGGTACCGCGATCGAGAGCCCGATGGATGTCGTGCTCACGCTCGATCTGGTCAAGGACGCCCGGCTGAAGACGCCGCGCTTCACCACGCCCGGTCCGGTCACGCGCCATCTCGACGCCAAGGGCTACGAGGTGACGACGGGCATCGGGCCTGACCTGATGACCGGCGCCAAGGAAGCTGTCGCCCAGATGGTCGACCTGCTCGCTGCCCGCTATCAGATGGATCCAGTCGACGCCTACATGCTGGTTTCGGTCTGCGGTGATCTGCGCATCAGCGAGATCGTCGACATGCCGAACTGGGTGGTGTCGTTCTACTTCCCGCGTTGCGTATTCGAATGACTGCAGCAGCCGATACAAGTTCAGGCGCGGCGACCGCCGCGCCTGTTATGGACAATCCGGTGCTTTCGGTCTCCGGCCTCACCGTTTCGGTGCGCGGAGATGAAGGCGAGCGTGCGGTTGTGTCCGACCTCTCCTTCGTGCTCACGCGCGGCGAAACGCTGTGCATCGCCGGTGAATCCGGCTCGGGCAAGTCGATGAGTTCGCTGGCCGTGATGGGCCTGCTGCCCCAGCCACAGGCGCGTGTTTCGGCTGGCTCAATTCTGCTCGGCGATCTCGATCTCACGACTTTGAGCGAAAAACGCATGCAGACCATCCGTGGCAACCGCGTCGCGATGATCTTCCAGGAACCGATGACATCGCTCAACCCTGTGCTGTCGATCGGACGCCAGCTTATCGAGGCGATCGAAGCCCACACAAGTCTGAGCGGCAGTCCAGCGCGAGCGCGCGCTATCGAAGCGCTGAAGGCCGTTCGAATTCCGGAAGCCGAGAGCCGGCTGAAGCAATTCCCGCACGAGCTTTCCGGCGGCATGCGCCAGCGTGTCATGATAGCCATGGCGCTGGCCTTGAAGCCGGATGTGTTGATCGCCGACGAACCGACCACGGCGCTCGATGTTACGGTACAGGGCGAAGTGCTGGAGTTGCTGCGTGACCTGCAGCGTGAGCAAGGCACTGCCGTCATCCTGATCACACACGACATGGGCGTCGTTGCCGAAATGGCAGATCGGGTCATCATCATGCGCAACGGCCGCATGGTCGAAGAAGGAACCATCTCCGACATTTTCGAGCGTCCCCAGGTCGACTACACGCGCGAATTGCTCGCCGCCGTCCCCAGGATGGGCGCCGGACGGGCTGCAATGCCGGCCCAACCGGACGAGCAAGTCAAGCCAGTCGCTGTTGCGGAAGTACATGACCTCCATGTGCGTTTTGACCTGCATGGGGGTTTCTTCGGTCGCGTCACCCGTCGCGTCCACGCCGTGGAAGGGGTGAATTTTTCGATCGCACCGAACGAGACGCTGTCTCTGGTGGGCGAATCCGGCTGCGGCAAATCCACCACCGCCAAGGCATTGGCCGGACTTCTGCCCTATAGCGGCGACATTGCTGTCGGTGGACGCAATCTTGCGGGGCTAAGCCGCGATGAACGCAAGGCGGTTCGCCGCGACGTCCAGATGATCTTCCAGGACCCCTACGCCTCTCTCGATCCGCGCATGCGCGTCGGCGATCTGGTGGCGGAGCCGTTGCTCATCCATGGCATCGGCACGCCAAAAGAACGAGTAGACCGCGTCGCAGCACTTTTCGAGCGCGTGGGCCTCACCGCCGACCAGATGGAGCGTTATCCGCATGAGTTCTCAGGCGGACAGCGCCAGCGCATCTGCATCGCACGCGCACTGGCGCTCAGGCCAAAGCTGATCATCGCCGACGAAAGTGTCTCGGCACTCGACGTTTCAGTCCAGGCCCGGGTGCTGAAGCTGCTCCGGGAACTGCAGAACGAGTTCGGTGTCGCCTATCTTTTCATTTCCCACGACATGGCTGTGGTCGAGAATATTTCCGACAAGGTGGCGGTCATGTATCTCGGCCAGATCGTGGAGATGGGGACGCGTGACCAGATCTTCGACAATCCCCGACATCCCTATACGAAGCGGCTGATCGAGGCGGTGCCGGTGCCGGATCCCGCTCGTCGAAGAGCGCGCTTCGCCAGACTGGACAGCGAGATCGCAAGTCCGATTCGCCGGATTGGCGACCCACCGGCGAAACTGCAGCTGCTGGATGCCGGCGGTGGCCATCTGGTCGCGGCGCATTAGGCTTTGGCCAGTACACTGCTTGTATCGGAGCCGGCGAACAGTTATCGCCTGCTGCGACCGCAACCACGGACTGGACCATGAAGCGCCCCATCATCGTTTTCGACCTCGACGGAACGCTTGTCGACACTGCGCCGGATCTGCTCGACAGCCTGAACCACAGCCTGCTCGACGGCGCGCTGGAGAGCGTGGACTATATCGGCTTCAAGCGCTTTGTCGGCCAGGGCGGACGCGTCATGATCGAGCGCGCCTATGCAGCACAGCGCAGAGCATTGGCGGTAGAAGAACTCGACCGCTTGCTCGGTCTTTTCATGACCCACTACACGCAGAACATTCCGGGCAAGTCCCTGCCCTATCCGGGCGTTGTCGATGCAATCGGCCGGCTGGAAGCGGCGGGCTATGTTCTTGCGGTCTGCACCAACAAATATGAAGCGAATTCAAAGGCCTTGATCGAAGCGCTTGGCCTGAAGGGGCATTTCGCCGCGATCGCCGGCCAGGACACCTTTGCTTTCCGAAAGCCGGATCCGCGCCATCTGCTCGAAACCATCGCCCTCGCCGGCGGCGATCCGGAACGGGCCGTCATGGTCGGCGATTCGCAAACCGATATCGATACGGCAAAGGCAGCCGGGATCCCGGTGGTCGCGGTCGATTTCGGCTACACCGACCGCCATGTCAGCGAATTCGAGCCTTCGGTCGTCATCTCGCACTTCGATGAGCTGACCCCAGCCCTTGTCGAAAAACTGATGGTGGCGGCGCGCTGAAAAAACTTTTGCCGTATCCGCACTTTCCCACCAGGGAAGCGCAGAACGCACGTTGACTTCCATCTATCACCCACTTTATATCGCGGCGCGCTTGGCCTTCGGGCATGGAGCGGGCGATTAGCTCAGCGGGAGAGCACACCCTTCACACGGGTGGGGTCGTAGGTTCAATCCCTACATCGCCCACCATTCCGCTTACCTAGCAGGCAGTTTCGAAAAATCTTCCAGTTACGGCATCGGATCGATCATATCGGCCGCATCAACATACCTATGGGCCATTGCTTTGCGGGCGTTGGCGGCTTGATGAGGCGTCGTTTCGACGACCAGAATAATCTCGATACAAGAATTCGATCGAGGCCCCGCCGTGAGCAGCTTTGATTTGGCTGAAATCCGTGTTGGAAAGGCGGTTCCCTACGGTCCTGCAGGAAAATTCAGCGCGATAGACAAGCAGCCTGTTCAAGGGGCAATACACGCTGGGCAGTTCGGCCTCGACGGCGACGAGCAAGGCGACCGCAGGCTGCATGGCGGCCCGAACAAGGCGATTCACGCCTACGCCAGATCACATATGCCGCTTTGGGCCGTCGAATTGCCATGTCGTGCCGACCGTTTCCGTGCCGGTGCTTTCGGAGAAAATCTGGTCATCGACAATGCTACGGAGGCCGATTTCTGCCTCGGCGACCGCTGGAAGTTGGGTCAAGCATTGTTGGAAGTGAGCCAGGGCAGACAGCCTTGCTGGAAACTCAATGTGCGTTTCGATCTCCCCGATATGGCACGTCGCGTACAGGATACTGGGCGCAGCGGCTGGTATTTCAGGGTAGTTGAGGCCGGGGCAATCGCTGCGGGAACTCGCGCCACATTGATTGCGCGGCCACATCCACAGTGGACGATCGCCCGTGTGTCTCACCTTCTCTATCATGATCGCATGAATCGACCCGCATTGGCCGAGCTGGCAGCCCTACCGGGTCTGACAGATAGTTGGAGGCGGCTGGCTGCCGCCAGGCTGGCTTCAGGCCAAACCGAAGAGTGGTCACACCGGATCGAAACACCATCGGGGTGAGCCGACCGCGCTCGTCAGCCGCGACAACGAGGCTGAACGTCTTAGAGCGTTCCGTTTTCACGGAAAACGTGGAAACGCTCTAAGTTTTGTTTTTCGCCGCATTCTTGTAACGCCAAGTGATTCCACTTGGCTCAAAATGCTCTAGCTCACCGGCCCACGCACGGCAGCAACTGCTTCCAGTGCCTGCCGCAGGCGGTCGTCGCGGCCATAGACGTCGTCGAAGAACTCAACCTTTCCAGATAGATCGGGCCAGGCGGTGAAGTAGGCGACATAGACCGGGATCTTGCGGCTTACCTTCTCGGACGAATGCCCTTTGGCAAGCTTGCCGGCAACATAATCGACCGATGTGCCGAGCACGGCGGCAGCCATGCCGCGTGGGTCCTGCAGTCGTACACAGCCGTGGCTCAATGCGCGGTTGTCGCGCTGGAAGAACGCCTTCTGAGGGGTGTCATGCATGTAGATGGCATGCTTGTTGGGGAACAGGATCTTCAGTTCCCCCAGCGAATTGGCCTCACTCGGCTGCTGACGGACGTTGTAGGGGATTTTTGCACCATAGGCGCCCCAGTTGACCGCCGAAGATGGAATGCGCTTGCCGCGTGAATCCGTCACTTCGTAACCGGCGCGGTCGAGATAACCAGGATCCCGGCGCAGCCGTGGCAGCATTTCGTTGACCAGGATTGACTGCGGAACACCCCAATAAGGGTTGTAGTCGACCTGTTCGATCTCGTCGTAAAAGAAACTGGTCTGGTTAGCGACCTTGCCGATAACCGTCCGCATCTTCAGTTTCTCTTGGCCGCCTTCGATGTAGCTCGCACTAAAGGACGGCTGGTTGATGAAGACGCGCGGATCTCCAAGGTCAGACGGATGCCAGCGCAGTTCCTCGAGCGCATATTGCACCTTGGCGATGCGATCTGCCTTCGAAGCGCCGGCGAGTGCAGCCACCGTGCGTGGTCCGACGACGCCGTCATCCTTCTCCCCGGCCTTCTTCTGCGCGGCCTTGATGACGGGGACCAATTCCGGAACATAAGTCTCGCTGGTGACCAGGCTGGCCAACACCTCACCGTATTCTCCACCCATGTCGTCATCGAGATCGCGCGCGATCAGCGACAGTAATTTGGGCAATTCCGGGCTGGTTTCACCCGGCTTCAGCTTCAGCTTGGAGTCAACGACGATTTCGTTCTCCTCGCTCGCCTTCAGCGCTTCGAGTTCGACCCGCAGTGCTTGATATTCAGCATTTTGCGGGTGACGCGACTCCAGATAGGTGGCGACCTCCTGCGTGCGCGCGAGCGTCTTGAGGGCGCCTTCCCGATCGAGCGGCTTAGCGGGGAAATCGTAATAGCCGGAGATACGGTTCGGATCGATGCGGCCGTCCTGTGCGTCGTCGATGTAACGCAGCACACGTGCCGATAACGCCATCTCGAACCGGATCATCTCCTTGGCGCGTTCCGCCGGATCGACGGACGTGGGCGCCGGCACATCGACCAGATAATCCTGCGGTGCCAGGCCATAGGTTGCGGCATCGCCCAGCACACGCATCGCCTGTCTGGCACGTTCGTTCGGCTCCGCATCTGTAACCCAGATGAAACCGGGATTGACACCATAGTAAGCGATCAGTGCTTTCGCGTTTGCCGCTTCGGCACGCAAATCGTAATCGGCCAAAGAAGCCAAGCTCTCATGGAAGGCGTCGCTCGCCTGTGCCGGTTCAAAGGCGGCGTTTTGAGGGGCTGCCGACAAGGACGAGAAGTCGACCTTCACCAGGGGATCGGCCTTGTAAGTATTGTATGTCGGCCCCGTAATCTTGGCGATGGCCGCCGCTTTCCGCGTATTCGGCGGCGGTGGAAACTCGCTGCGCTTTGCAGGCCTCCTGTAAGGATCGTTATACCCGCCGTCGCGCATCGAAGGCGGTCCGTGGCGGACACCGCCACCAAAAAGCATATCGAACAGATTTTCGGCACTAGCGTGAGGAGATCCCGCCAGCGTCGCGGCCAAAGCCGCAAACGACAATAGCGCGGATCTCTTCGCGAACGATTTCATGGATCACCCTCTCCGACCCGTCTTCGGGCTCCGAATTCCGCTGCGGATGTTCCAATCATTCGCGTTGCGGCTCTGTAACGGGATGATAGCGTTTCACGCGCATTTGTTTAAGCCTTCGTTAAACAAGGCGATATCTGCCGATCACTTCTATATGAGCAGTGTGGCAGCGCGGAAACGTTCCGCACCGCCACAACAACGAAACCGGTGCAAAAGCGGTTGCGTCAGATATTGGCGCCACCATCGATGGTGAAGGCAGAACCCGTAACGAATCGGCTTTCAGGCCCAGCAAGCCAGGCGACGAGACTGGCGATTTCCGATGCGTCGCCGAAGCGCGGTGTCGCCATTTTCTGGCGCTGGTGTTCTGCATGTGGCCCGTCAGCCGGGTTCATGTCGGTATCTGTCGAGCCAGGATTAACGATGTTGGCGGTGATGCCACGAGATCCCAGGTCGCGTGCCAACGCCTTGGTCAGGCCCACCAAGCCGGCTTTGCTGGCGGAATAGGCAGCCAAGCCTGGGTCGGTGACGCGGTCAGCCAGGTTGCTCGAAATAGAGATGATCGAACCACCCTCGCCCATCAAGGAAGCCGCGGCCTTCGACGCCACGAACGGCGCGCGCAGGTTCACTTCGATCGATTCGTCGAAGTCGGCAAGCGAAAGACTGTCCACCGGTTCAGCGCGCCAAATGCCGGCGCTGTTGACCAAGATATCCAGACGCCCCAAGGCCTTGGCCGCCTCCTTGACCGAACGTTCGACGGCGTCGGCATCGCGGTTATCTGCCTTAATCGCCACTGCACGGCGACCGCTCGCCTCGATCTCAGCCACGACCGCTTCGGCCTTTTCCGCACCGCTGACATAGGTGATCGCCACATCCGCACCTTCAGCGGCAAGCCGACGGGCAATGGCTGCGCCGATACCCCGGCTGCCGCCAGTCACCAGGGCTGCCTTGCCGTGCAATTTGCTAGAAGTCATCGATATATCCTTTCTGTATCGATCGATACAGAATATCTGGCAAGGTTGCGCGAGGCCGTCAAGGCATTTATGTACTGATTGATACAGAAATGAGACTCCCATGGCGGATCGTGGACGGCCACGCAGTTTTGATCGCACCGAAGCCCTTGAACGGGCCATGCAGGTGTTCTGGAAAAAAGGCTACGAAGGCGCATCGCTGAATGACCTGACCGCAGCGATGGGAATTGGCTGTCCCAGCCTTTACGCCGCATTCGGCAGTAAAGAGGATCTCTTTCTTGAGGCAATAGCGCACTACACCAAGGTGATCGGCACGGAAATCTGGGAAGCGATCGAAAAAGCATCGACTGCGCGTGCAGCGACGCAAGATTTCCTCAATGCCACGGTCAAAGCCTATTCAAGAACCGATTTGCCGCAGGGCTGCCTGATTGCGCTTGGCGCATTGCATCAGGATTCCAGCTCCGGAAGGATCTGTGCGGATTTGCGGCGACGCCGCGCGGAAAACATAGATGCGTTGCGGTCCCGATTTCAGCGGGGGATAGCCGAGGGCGACCTGCCCGCCGGTTTCGACTGCGATGCTGCGGCCCTGTTCTACGCCACGACCCAGCATGGCATGTCGATCATCGCGCGCGATGGCGCATCCCGAGAGGCGTTGGACGCAGTGGCCAAAGGGGCCATGGCAGCCTTCCAGCCCTTGGTGGATAAGGCCTATGCCGATAAACAGCTTGAACCGTGACAAAGCATCCGTGGTGTGATGGAAATCTCAAAAGGACGCTCAGGCGTTGTTGTGCGGAGGACAGTCGTGAAAAGAGGGTTTCGCCAGATGCTCGACGAAGCCAATGCCGAGATCGAGGCGGTTTCGCCCGACGCGGCGGCGGCGCTGCTGGAGGATGATGACACTGTCTTCGTCGACCTGCGTGATCCACGCGAAGTCGAGCAAAGCGGCCGCATACCCGGCGCCAAACACTGCCCTCGCGGCATGCTGGAGTTCTGGATCGATCCGGAGAGCCCTTACCACAAGCCTTACTTCGCTTCGGGAAAAAGCTTCGTTTTCTTCTGCGCCGGTGGCTGGCGTTCCGCACTTGCCACGAAGACCGCACAGGATATGGGCCTGACACCGGTCAAACATATCCTCGGAGGCTTCACGGCCTGGAAGGATGCCGGCTTGCCAGTCGAAGCCCCTGAAGGCAAAAAATAGGCAGCCGCTTCTCAGTGCACCAGTTCGGGTCGGGTGCGTTCAGCAACGAAAGCGACGGCTTTGCCGACAACATCCGGATCTGCCAGGATCCGGCGATGACCCAGGCCGTTTGCCCAATGCAGGCGAACATGATCTCCGGCACTTGCATAGAGATCAGCATGCCTGGCTGACACTTCCTTGTCGTCAGGTGCATGGATGACCAGGGTCGGAACGGGCACATGCGCGAGTTGGCGGCCACCCTGGAATTCCTTCAGCGGGCGTCCGGAAAGGCGTTCGACGCGACCTGCCATCGCGGTCTGCGAGCGCGGACCGACATTGAGAACCTGACTGAATTCCGCAAACAGGTCCGGTATCGAACTGGGCGCTGCGATCAGCACAAGTTTCTCGGTGTTGACCGGTAAATAACCCTTCACGGAGCCCACCGCAGCATTGGTCGCAACAGCCCCGCCGAAGGAATGTCCAACGGTGGCGACGAAGGGACCAAACCAGTCACCGGCCAGCCGCGCGGCCTCGACCGCGTTGACCATATTGAGCCGGCGTCCGGACGAACTGCCATGGCCGGGCAGATCGAGCGACACCACCCTGTAACCGTCTTCCAGGAACCCCTGGATCAGTGAGCGCATATATTCGGTACGTGAGCGCCAACCATGGATGGCAAGAATCGTACCGCGTGATCCCTTGCCGCCGTCGGGGCGAAATTCGTGGACGACTACGCATCCGGCCTTTGTTTTCAGCCTGTGATGTCGGGCCCCTGCCATGAAATCGGCGGCTCGGTGGATGGCACGACGCTCGCCATCACTCACCTTGTTGACATTCGGCGTTCGGCAGAACACTTCGAACGCGGCGCGACCTGCAAGACCGGGGGCAACGCGTTCACCGAGCCCAAACAGGCCGCGGATGACCTTCAAACCAAATGATGCCATAGTGGCGATCCAACAGATTAGTTCAACCATGAACATGTTAGTTCAAGAATGAACAAAAAACAAGACTTGCCCTGGGACAATCCGCGATTCCGTAACTGGATCGCTTTGGTGCGCGCCGAAAAGGCGGTGGTTGCGGCATTGACCAAGGCCTTGCAGCCTCTCGATCTGAAGATCGCCCAGCTCGATATGCTGATGAATCTCTACCGGCATCCCGGCATGTCGCAGCACGATCTCGCTCGCAGGTTGTTGGTGGGGCGCTCCAACATCACGATGCTTCTGCCGCAGCTCGAGACGCGCGGTCTGGTTGCGCGCGAAAACGATGCCAAGGACAAGCGCGTGATGCGGCTTACCCTCACCGACAGCGGCGAAACCCTGCTCATGGAGGCTTTGCGGGTCTACACGACGCTGATCGAACGTGTGATGGCGCAGTCGACGCCTGCCGAATGTGATCGCATGGGTGCGATGATGCTTCGCATCACCGAAGCCATGAAGGTCGAATAGCGTCGCCCCTCAGGCAGCTGACTTTGCCAAGCCTGTGTCCGGCCTTCACCACATCGATTTCTTCGCCCGTTCGGGCCACTCCTTGTCATAGGCGGTGCCGTCAATACTCTTGCGGCTCGTGACCTCCAGTATCTGGCCGGGCGTAGGCAGGCGTTTCGGATCGACGTGCTTCCCTGCATTCCATAGATCCGAGCGATGGATTGCGCGAGCGCATTGGAAATAGACCCTGTCGACCGCAACGATGGTGACCGATCGCGCCGGCTTCCCCTCCATGGCGAAGGAATCACACAATTCGGTATCGGTCGTGATGGAAGCCGTACCATTGACACGCAAGGTCGTTCCCGAGCCCGGTACGAGGAAGAGCAGGCCGACACGCGGGTCCCGGATGATGTTCCGCAGCGAATCGGCCCGGTTATTGCCGCGGCGATCGGGCATCATCAACGTTTTCGAGTCATGGATACGCACGAAACCAGCCAGATCGCCGCGCGGCGAACAATCCAGCCCCTCCGGCCCCGCGGTGGCCAGGGCGACGAAGGGCGAAGCTTCAATGAAGGCGGCATATTCCGGGATGACGTGATCGAGTTCCTTGACCAGCGACGCTTCCCCGGGAAGTCCATAAAGGGCTTCGAGCTGCTCTACAGTCTCTATTCTCGACATCGTCCTTGCTCCATGAACCCTGCGCCTATCCTGGCCGAATGACAGTTTGACGACAGCCCCCGCATCACGCGCAAGCGACTTCGCATCCTGATTTACGCGGCGCTTCAGCGATCCCGGCTCAATCCCTTCGCGGCCAACTCGTCGAGATAGCCTTGCCAGCGGCTTTCCTTTTCGTGGCCAAGCGTGTGCAGGTAAGCCCAGGTGAAAATGCCGGTGTCGTGAAAATCGTCAAATGTGATACGGACTGCGTAGTTGCCTACCGGCTCTATCTTGAGGATCGCAACCTCGCGCTTGCCGGGGACGGTTACGCGTTGCTCGGGCGAATGGCCCTGCACCTCTGCCGACGGCGAGAGCACACGCAGCAACTCCGCCGACAATTCGAACGGTCTGTGATCGGGAAATGTCACCGTCAGCAGCTTGCGGTCCTTGGAGACCCGGAGTTCCTTCGGTGCGGTCATCGACATCCCTCTTGGATTGGCACCCGACTACGCCTGTTCGCCGGCCTTGGGAAGATCGCAACTGCGATCCCTATTGGCCCAACGCTAAATCAGGAAATGTCCTTGCTGATGGGAATGAAACCCGACTTCTTCGTGCTGCGGATCACCACCAGCGTCACGAAAGACCGGATCCGCTCGTCGCTGGCAAAGAGACGGTGCACCAGATTGTCGTAGCTTTCCATATCACGCGCCACGATCTTGACCGCGAAGTCGTATTCACCGGTGATTTGCCATGCCTCGATCACCTGGGGTTCGGCCTCGAGCTTGCGCAACAGTTCATCGATGGTGCGCGAGCCTTCGCGCTCGAGCGTCACCAAAACAATCATCGAGAGTGGCCAGCCCAACATGCGAGGGGCGATGACAGCCACCTCGCGTTGGATCGTGCCGTTTTCACGCAGATGCCGGATACGGCGATAACATGCAGGGCTGGAAAGACCGACGCGCTCGGCCAAAACCGAGACTGGCAGCCGCGCGTCGATCTGAAGCTGTTCAAGGATTCGCCTGTCGATCGGATCGAGGCTGATGCTTTGACGCATCCGTGGTCTCCGGTGATAATTTTTATCACAAAATAGCAAAATTCGATCACCTTTGGCGAGCGGCAGAGTTAATTTCCGCCCGATAAATGTGCGGGGACCGCGATGACAACGGCAATCAGGCAGGCTGAAACTCCTGCAACGCTCCTGATACCCATAGCTGCGTTGATTGTGGCGATGCTCTCCTTCACCTCGGGAGCATCCGTCGCCAAGCAGCTCTTTCCTATCATCGGAGCCCAAGGAACGACGGCGCTGCGCCTCTCGATCGGAGCGCTGATTCTGGTTGCCGTCTTGCGCCCATGGCGTGTCCGTCTCTCCGCCACATCATGGCAGTCGATCGTCTTCTATGGCCTCGCGATGGGTGGCATGAATCTGCTGTTCTACATGTCGATCCATACGCTTCCCCTGGGTATTGCGATCGCGCTTGAGTTCACAGGCCCGCTGACCGTGGCCATCTTGTCGTCACGCAGGAAGATCGACCTGCTTTGGGTGGCACTAGCCGCGGGGGGATTGCTCCTGCTGCTGCCATTTGGAGACAGCATTGCCAATGTCGATCCGCTCGGCGCCATGTTCGCACTCGGTGCGGGTGGGTGCTGGGCGCTCTACATCATCGCCGGCAAGCGGGCAGGACAAGAGCATGGAGCGCTCGCCGCCTCGCTTGGAATGGTGGTTGCCGCTATCGCGGTCGCACCGATCGGCTTCGCACATGCTGGCATGGCGCTGTTCCAGCCTGATGTGCTTTTGATCGGGGTGGTGGTTGCCATCCTGTCCAGTGCGTTTCCATACACGCTCGAAATGTTCGCCCTGCGCCATCTCCCGGCGCAGACCTATGGCACGCTGACCAGCGGCGAGCCGGCCGCCGGGGCGATGGTGGGATTGTTGTTGCTGGGAGAGGCGCTGCCGCTGCTGCAGTGGTGCGCGATCGCCATGATCGTTGCAGCTTCGGTCGGGGCGACGATGACGGCAATGCGCAACCGGTCGGCACCCGAACCCCTCAATTTGGCCTAGGAATGGCGATCGGATATCCTAGACACGACACGGGCGCGGTTGCGTCAGGCAGACGGCAAATGATACCAAATGGCAGCTTGGCCGGACTTGAAAGATTGTCACCGAGGTCCGACATTCGACCAACGAGTTCCGACTGCCGTGACCGGACTGAAGGCGACAGAATGCAATTTGCCAATCCCATGACCGATCCTTTCGGCCGCACGATCAGCTATCTGCGTGTATCCGTCACAGACCGCTGCGATTTTCGCTGCGTCTACTGCATGGCAGAGGATATGGCTTTTCTGCCGAAGAAGGATCTCCTGACGCTGGAGGAACTTGACCGGCTCTGCACCGTCTTCATCGAAAAAGGCGTGCGCAAGCTGCGCCTCACCGGTGGCGAGCCGCTGGTGCGCAAGAACATCATGCATCTTGTGCGCGAGCTTTCCCGTCATCTGAAAAGCGGCGCGCTGGAGGAGCTGACGCTCACCACCAACGGCTCGCAGCTTGCCCGCTTTGCCGACGAATTGGCCGATTGCGGTGTGCGCCGCATCAACGTCTCGCTGGATACGCTCAACGCCGACAAGTTCCACGCCATCACCCGCTGGGGTCATCTCGGCAAGGTGATGGCCGGCATCGACGCCGCGCAGGCAGCCGGCATCAAGGTGAAGCTAAATGCCGTTGCGCTCAAGGGATTCAACGATCAGGAAATTCCGGAGATGCTGCGCTGGGCGCACGGCCGCAACATTGACCTCACCTTGATCGAAACCATGCCGATGGGTGAGATCGACGGAGACCGCACCGACCAATACATGCCATTGTCCCTGATGCGTGCCGAGCTGGAACGCAGCTTCACGCTGAAGGACATCCCCTACAAGACCGGCGGCCCTGCCCGCTACGTCGACGTCGCTGAAACCGGTGGCCGGCTCGGCTTCATCACGCCGATGACGCATAATTTCTGCGAAAGCTGCAACCGCGTCCGCCTCACTTGTACGGGAACGCTCTATATGTGCCTCGGCCAGGAAGATGCCGCCGATCTGCGGATGCCATTGCGTGCCTCCGAGGGTAATGAGCTGGTTTCGAACGCCATTGATGAAGCGATCGGGCGCAAACCGAAGGGCCACGACTTTGTCATCGATCGCCGCACCAACCGGCCGTCCGTCTCGCGTCATATGAGCGTTACAGGCGGATAAGGCGCCGTTCTGCGTTAACGCAAGAAATGCACAGATCGGCTAGGTCCTTGGCCCATCGCTTCGCCATTGCTGCTGTCGTCCCCGGTGATAGAGGTGTTTGACCTCTAGCCGATAGGATCAGCCTTGCCCCTTTCGCCCAATCTGCGCGGCGCGCTCTACATAATGGTGGCGATGGTCGGATTCGCATTCAACGACGCCATCACCAAACATTCCTCCGCTTCGATGAACACGGCGCAGGTGATGCTGGTGCGCGGCGTCTTCGCTTCGACGTTGGTCGCAATGCTTGCCTGGCGGCATGGCGCACTGGCAACGCCGCGCCTAGCCTTGCATCCGCTGATAGCGCTGAGAGCGCTTGCCGAATCGGGCGGTACGCTCTGTTTCCTGCTCGCGCTTGCGCATCTGCCGCTGGCCAATGTTTCGGCCGTCATGCAGGCGCTCCCACTGGCGGTTACCATGGGCGCAGCGCTGGTTTTTGGTGAGGGCGTCGGGTGGCGCCGCTGGCTGGCCATCGTCGCGGGATTTATCGGCGTGATGATTGTCGTGCGGCCAGGCTTCGAAGGTTTCAGTTCCTATTCGCTACTGGCTCTGGCGAGCGTCGTCTGCTGCGTGGTCAGGGATCTCGTCACCAAGAAGATCCCTGCTGAGATTCCGACCTTGCTGGTCTCGACCACCACGGCGATGATCATCACCATCCTCGGTGCGTTGCTGCTTGTTCCGATGGGCGGATGGACTCCGATGTCGAGCTCCGATCTCACCTTGCTTGCCATCGCAGCCGTACTCGTTCTGATCGGCTATCAGTTCGTCATTCTGTCGATGCGCACCGGCGACGTCTCTTTCGTCGCTCCCTACCGCTACACCGCCCTCCTATGGTCGATGCTGCTGGGGTTCGGCGTCTTCGGCGACCTCCCCGATTCCGCGATGTTGCTGGGTTCAGCCATCGTCGTTGCTTCCGGCCTCTACACCTTCTATCGCGAGCGCGTCGTTGGCCGGCCACGTAATGCCGACGAAAGCACTGGACCCGCAATGGAGCCGGACGGCATATAGCGAAGCGCAGGCTGCGATAGCTGCAGGGAGATGAAAGCACGCCATGAGCGTCGAAGTTGCCGGGATTATCCTGGCCGGAGGGCTGTCAAGTCGCATGGGTGGTGGCGACAAAGGCCTGCTGCCCCTGGGCGACAAGTCTGTCCTTGACCGTGTGACCGCTCGGTTTACGCCCCAGGTAGGTCCGTTTGCACTCAACGCCAATGGCGATCCTGCCCGCTTTTCAGGCTTTCCGCACCCCATCCTGGCTGACACGGTCACCGGTTTTCCTGGCCCCCTCGCCGGCATTCTGGCCGGAATGGAATGGGCTGCAAGGGAAACGGAGGCTGAGATGATCGCCACCGTGGCTGCCGATACGCCATTCTTTCCCGAGAACCTGATAGCCAGTCTGGCGGCCGCTGTTGAGGGACGTGATGAAACCATCGCCGTTGCTCGTTCTTCCGGCCGATTGCACCCAACCTTCGCACTCTGGCCGACCGCGCTGATCGGATCGCTGCGTCACTTCCTGCTCGAGGAAGGCAACCGGCGTGTTTTGTCCTTCATTGAGAGGCATCGCTTTATCGAAGTGGACTTTCCGCTGCTTCCGCGGCACAGCGGCACGCTCGACCCATTCTTCAACATCAATACGCCCGCCGACCTCGCAGAGGCTGAGCAAATCCTCAAAGAGTTTCCTGCATGAGCAACCGCGTCTTTGGCATCACCGGCTGGAAGAATTCCGGCAAGACGACGCTGACAGAGAAACTGGTGGCCGAACTGGTGCGACGGGGCCGGCGCGTCTCGACCGTGAAGCATGCTCACCATGATTTCGACATCGACAAGGAAGGCGCCGACTCCTTTCGCCATCGCCAGGCCGGCGCCAGCGAAGTCGCCATCGTCTCAGGCCGTCGCTGGGCCCTGATGCATGAGTTGCGAGGCGAGGAAGAGCCCAAGCTCGCCGACATTCTCGAAAGGCTGGCGCCTGCGGATATCGTCATTGTCGAGGGCTATAAACGCGAGGGGCATCTCAAGATCGAGACGCGCCGCATGGAAGCCAAGGATCGCGTCCCCCTTGCCCCCTCCGATCCCAGCATCATCGCTGTCGCTGCCGACCATCCCCAGGCGAATGAGACGCTTCCCGTCTTCGACATCGACGATATCGCTTCGATAGCCGACTTCATCGAACGGCGAGTCGGCCTCATCGGCTGAGCACGCGGCCGAAAAGGCGTAAGCTTCCCCAACGATATGTGCAAAACCCACGTATTTTTGCCGATGCTGAAAGATATTATCGGCGGTTTTGCAGTTGCTTTCACTTGGCAAAAAGTTCCAGTATTTGGGCCAGCGGGCGGTCAACAGCTCCGCCCGAACGAGCCGCTTGGACAGCGGCCGGGACCAACAGAGAGGATCATCATGCGTATTGCAATGCGTATCGCGCTCGCCACGTCGGCGATCATGCTGGCGTTGGGCGCCGCCCAAGCCCAGGACAAGGTCATCAAGATCGGCACCGAAGGCGCCTACCCGCCCTTCAACAACCTGACATCCGACGGCAAGCTCGTTGGCTTCGACATCGACATCGCTCAGGCGCTGTGCGACGAGATGAAGGTCAAGTGTGAATTCGTCGCCCAGGACTGGGACGGCATCATCCCAGCCCTGCAGGCCAAGAAGTTCGATGCCATCGTGGCGTCCATGTCGATCACCGAAGAACGCAAGCAAAAGGTCGACTTCACCAATAAATACTACAACACCCCCTCGGCCATCGCCGTGCCAAAGGATAGCGCGCTGAAGGGCGTGACCAAGGAAGACCTTGCCGGCAAGACCATCGGCACACAGTCCTCGACCACCCATTTCAACTATGCGTCGAAGACCTTCACGGACTCGACCGTGAAGGCGTACCCGACCGCGCAGGAATACCAGCTCGATCTGGCCAACGGCCGCCTCGATGCTGTCGAGGACGATATCGTCGTGCTCAGCCAGTGGCTCGAGACCCAGGACGGCGCTTGCTGCAAGCTGCTGGGCCAGCCCTCGCCACAGCCTGTCGAGATCTTCGGCGAAGGCGCCGGCATTGCCATTCGCAAGGGCGATACTGAGCTCAAGGACAAGCTCAATGCTGCCATCAAGGCCATTCGCGCCAATGGCAAATACAAGGAAATCAACGAGAAATATTTCAAGTTCGACGTCTACGGTGCCGATTCCTGATCGATTGATTGTTGAAAGCAGAAAGGCGGGTACTTCCCGCCTTTCTTGTCAGGACCGGCCGTGTCATGAGGGGGCGGCACGACAAGGTTTAAGAGAAGGGGAACAGGCGGGCGTATGGAAAGCGTTTGGACGCTTCTGAGTTGGGGACCGGACGGCTGGTCGGATAACATCTTCAACGGCGTTTTGGTCACGATCGCACTTGCGGTTGCCACCCTGCCCGTCGGACTTGCGATCGGTTTTCTTATTGCATTGGCCAAGCAGTCGAAAGAACCGTCGCTCAGGCTCGCCGGCAATCTCTACACCACCATTTTCCGTGGGCTGCCAGAACTTTTGACCCTGTTCTTGGTGTTCTTCGGGGCGCAAATTGCCTTGCAGAAGCTCGTGCAGCTTTTCGATCCCACGGGTACCGTCGAGGTCAACGCCTTTGTTTCCGGCATGATCGCACTCGGCGTCGTCTTTTCATCCTATGCCAGCGAAGTCTTCCTGTCGGCATTTCGCGCTATTCCCCATGGCCAGTATGAGGGCGGCTACGCGGTCGGCCTCACCAAGAACCAGACCATGCGGCTTGTCGTTCTGCCGCAGTTGATCCGCATCGCGCTTCCCGGCCTCGCCAATCTCTGGCTGATCCTGCTCAAGGATACTGCCTTGGTTTCGGCTGTCGGCCTTAACGATATTCTTAGAGAGGCGGGTGTTGCTGCCCGCGTCACCAAGCATGCCTTCCTGTTCTTCGGCTATGCGGCGCTGATCTATCTGGTACTCGCCATCATCTCCTCTTTCGGCATCAACGCCATTGAACGTGCGGTTGGGCGGCGGGAGGCATCGCGATGAGCGCCGTCGACATCACCGCTGTCGAAAAACCGCCAGAGCCACCGCGCGGCTGGACGAAAGCGCGGATAACGGGACATGTGCTGCTGGCCTTATGGTCACTGCTCGGCCTGGGATTGGTCTGGTTTCTTGCGACGTCCTGGAACCCTGAACTGATCCAGAAGTATGCTCCGGGTTATTTCTCGGGTATCGCCATCACGTTGAAGCTGGTGGCAATCTCCTGCGTAGTCGGCGCGTTGCTGTCGATCCCGCTCGCCTATATGCGCATGTCGAAGAATACGATCCTCTCCGCCATCGCCTATGCCTATGTCTATTTCTTCCGCGGCACGCCACTTCTCGCCCAGACCTTCCTGATCTACTACGGCCTCGGCTCGTTCCGGCCGCAGCTCGAAATGGTTGGCCTGTGGAGCTTCTTCCGCGAAGCCTTCAATTGCGCGGTCTTCGCCTTCGCGCTGAACACGGCTGCCTATCAGGCCGAGATCCTGCGCGGCGCCATCGAAAGCGTGCCCAGGGGACAATGGGAAGGTGCGGCATCGCTTGGCTTGCACAAACTGCAGACATTGCGCCGGATCATCCTGCCGCAGGCGCTGATCGTCGCACTTCGCCCCTACGGCAACGAAGTGATCTTGATGATCAAAGGGTCAGCCATCGTCGCCATCATCACGGTCTACGACCTGATGGGCATCACGCGCCTGACCTATTCGCGCACCTTCGACTTCCAGGCCTATATCTGGGCGGCGATCTTCTATCTCGTCATGGTCGAGGTGCTGCGCCACGCCATCGAATGGATCGAACAGCGCATAACCCGCCACCTGCGCCGCTGACCGGCTGAACTTCGGTACCCTGGACCAAACTGCAAATTGCCCAAATCCGCTCTGATCGGCTAAGACTCCCGAACAGCGATCTTGAAGGGACTTTCGGCATGGCAGCGGTTGCATATCTTGGCCTCGGCGTGATGGGTTACCCGATGGCCGGACATCTGAAGAACAGGGGCGGTCACGACGTGACCGTCTATAACCGCACCGCTGCCAAAGCCGAGCAGTGGGTGGCCGAGCATGGCGGCGCGTTTGCTTTGAGTCCAAAGCAGGCAGCGGAAGGTCAGGATTTCGTCTTCTCCTGCGTCGGAAACGACGACGATCTGCGCTCCGTCACCATAGGCCCGGATGGCGCCTTCCATGGAATGAAGAAAGGCGCGACTTTCATCGACAACACCACCGCCTCTGCCGAAGTTGCACGCGAACTGGCAGCGGAGGCCGAAAAGCGCGGTTTCTTCTTCCTCGATGCTCCCGTATCCGGTGGGCAAGCCGGTGCAGAGAACGGTGTGCTTACGGTGATGGTCGGCGGTGCCGATGATGTCTTCGAAACCGCCAAGCCGGTCATTTCGGCTTTTGCGCGCATGGTTGGCTTGATGGGGCCGGTCGGCGCTGGGCAGCTGACCAAGATGGTCAACCAGATCTGTATTGCAGGTCTTGTTCAGGGCCTCGCCGAAGCTATTCATTTCAGCAAGAAATCGGGGCTCGACGTCGAAAAGGTCGTGGACGTCATTTCCAAAGGGGCTGCCGGCTCCTGGCAGATGGAAAACCGCCACAAGACGATGAATGCCGGCAAATACGACTTCGGTTTCGCGGTCGACTGGATGCGCAAGGATCTTGGCATTTGCCTGGCGGAAGCCAATCGCAACGGCGCACGACTGCCGGTCACCGCATTGGTCGATCAGTTCTACAAGGACGTGCAAGCAATGGGGGGCAGCCGCTGGGATACCTCCTCGCTGCTCGCCCGCCTGGAGAAGTAATCCCGGGGAAAGTGCGGGCCATGGCCGATCTCTCACAGGGCTCGACTGCCGCTGAAGTCCTTGCTTATCTGCGTACCCACTCCTCTGAAGAGAACCGCAAGGGCATGCAGCGCTTCGGCATCAAGGTGGAGCGTGCGCTGGGCATTCCTCATGGCCCTCAGCGCGACATCGCGAGGAAGATCAGGCGCAATCACGAACGCGCTTTCGAGCTTTGGGAAAGCGGCATTGTCGAGGCGCAGTTCATTGCCTCGGCAACGGCCGATCCGGCACGCTTTTCCGCAGACAATGCAAGAGCTTGGGCAGCGACTTTCGATTCCTGGGACATCGTCGATGGTGTCACCAATCTTTTCGTCGACACCGAACATTGGAAGGCGCTCATAGCCGAATTCGCCGAGGACGAACGGGAGTTCGTTCGCCGCGCCGCCTTCGCCATGATCGCCTGGGCTTCCGTACACCGCAAGAAGGAACCGGACGCCACGTTCGAAAGGTTGCTGCCGCTGATTGAAAAGCACGCAAAGGATAGCCGCAACTTCGTAAAGAAGGCGGTCAACTGGGCTTTGCGCCAAATCGGCAAGCGCTCGATGGCGCTGCATAGCCCTGCGCTCGCTTTGGCGGAAAAGTTGGCGGCCTCGAACGACAAAAGCGAACGTTGGATCGGCAAGGATGCGATGCGTGAGCTGAACAATCCGAAGATACTGGAAAGGCTGGCGAAGCGGAGCTAAGCATGATCCCGAAAGTGGGAACCGGTTTTCGGAAAAGGTCGTGCTTCAACAAAAGATAGAGCGGAATAGTCGCATTCCACTCTATCGCCAACCCGAACGATCAGGCTGCGCTCTGGCCGGCCTCGCGATCGAGCGTCATGTAATCCAGAGGCATTTCGGTCGTGAATTTGATCTGCTCCATCGCGAAGACCGAAGACACATCGCGGATTTCGATCTTGGCGATCAGGCGCTTGTAGAAAGCATCGTAGGCGGCGATATCCGGAACGACGACACGCAGCAGATAATCAACGTCACCGCTCATGCGATAGAATTCGACCACTTCCGGAAATTCCTGGATCACTTCCGAGAAGCGGCGCAGCCATTCGTGGCTGTGTGAATTGGTCCTGATCGAAACGAAAACCGTTACGCGTGCATTGATTTTCTCGGGATCGAGCAGCGCGACACGACGCTTGATGACGCCCTCCTCCTCCAGCTTCTGAATACGGCGCCAGCACGGAGTCGTCGACAGGCCGACTTTCTTGGCTACGTCAGCAACCGCAAGGGTCGCGTCCTCCTGCAAAAGGCGGAGGATTTTTCTATCAAGGCGATCCATCTTAGGCTCCCGAGGAAAATATTTCCCCATAATCCTTCGAAATTCTGTCACAGACAAGAAAGGAATTCTGCCTGATCGCCATGAAACGAGTGATAATTTGCGCTGAAATTAAGCAATGCGAGAGCGGATTTCCGATTTCAGGAACGGCAGCAACTCCATTTCGAACCAAGGATTCTTTTTCAACCAGCCAGTGTTGCGCCACGATGGATGCGGCAACGGCAACACTTTCGGACCGGTCGCCGCAGCCCAGATGTTGCGCCAGTCAGACACGGTTTCGGTCAATGAAGCACGCAGCCCTGCTCCCATATGCCAACTTTGGGCGTAGACGCCTATGGTCAAAACAAGTTCGATCTGCGGCATCGACGCCACGAGCAGCGCACGCCAGGCTGGCGCACACTCCTTACGCGGCGGCAAATCCGATCCCTTCGAATCCTGCCCCGGGAAACAGAACCCCATCGGCACGATGGCGAATTTCTCGGTGTCGTAAAATTCCTCCGAGGTCACGCCCAGCCAGTCTCGCAGCCTGTCGCCGGAGGCGTCGGTGAATGGCATTCCGGAGAGATGAACCTTTGTGCCCGGCGCTTGGCCCGCGAGCAAAATCCGCGCCGTCGACGATGGCCGCAACACCGGCCGCGGCTCATGCGGCAAAGGCCGACCGCTCGGCTTTTCGACGCAGATTCGGCAAGAGCGTACCCGAGCGACAAGCTGTTCCAAATCAGCCTTCATGCGGTTCAGGCAGTGGCGCTCGGGCGCTGGGAGACGGCTTCGTGCCAGCGCTGCACATGCGTGCAGTCTTCCGGCATGCGGATGCGGGCGGGTTTCATGAAATCGACTGCAACGAGGCCGGTAATGTCCGCCACCGAATAGGCGTTGCCGGCAATGAACTCATGCCCGGCCAACTCCTTGTCCAACACACGGAGGAAATCAACAGCCTTGGACTTGTTGGCTTCGCCCCATTCAGGGACTTGCGGAACCTCCCATTCCTTCATCGCAGGATGGATGTGACGAAAGGCCTGCGCCACCGGCGTGAAAAGGTTGAATTCCATGCGCCGTTGCCACATCTCGACTTTCGCACGACCGAGTGCGCCCACGCCGAACAGGGCAGGTTCCGGATGCAGTTCCTCGAAATAGCGGCAAATTGCGATAGTCTCCGTCAATACCGTACCGTCGTCCAATTCCAGCACCGGCAGTCGCTGTAGTGGGTTGCGAGCCGTCAGAGCGTCGCTCCTATGCCCCATCGCCCCCATATCGACAGGCTCCAGCGGCACAGTCAGCCCCTTCTCAGCCAGGAATATCCGCACCCGGCGCGGGTTGGGCGCGCGCCCGCCGTCGAACAATTTCATCACCTGCTCCCGAATTGACTTGGCCTAACCATAGCGTCGATCAATGGAAACGAAACAGCTCTCGCAAGGTGTCGCCGACACTTGCGAGCGTTCCATGCTTCGGCTCCACGACACCCTCGTGAGTACGACGCCAATCGCGCGGTTCCTCAAAACTGCCCGCCCAGATGCCCGCACGTTTCACACGCGCCGCGGCTTCTTCCAATTCATAGTCGCCATAGGCAACAGCCCAGCCAGCTTTGACCTGCTCGGCATTAAGGTCCAAGTCCCCAACCTTGCAATCGCCAAGAAGCCGATCGTAGCGGTCGCGCTGCCATCCGCTGCATGAAACGGCTCGGCCACCAATCAGTTTGGCCAGTGCCTGTCTCGACAGCTTTCCACAGGGATAATCGGCTCCGTCCCGCTTGCAGCTTTGGGTGTATTCAGGCGCGTCGATCCCGCGTAGCCGGATACGTTCGTTGCCCAAGGTGATCGTGTCGCCGTCATTGACGATTGCTTTCCCGCTCTCCTGGCGCGTGGAAACGCGATCGAACCGCGCCACCACCAGTGCCACGAGCGCCAGGAACAGAACGGCCAGCGTATAATCGAAAAACTTGCGCCACGTGCTGCGGGGACGCTGTTGATAGGGCCGTCGCCGAGGCCTCTGCGACCACGACCGGCTCATATGGCAAACAAGTTCTTAATCATTCCGCCTTAGCGTCCGGATTGGAGCCGCTGCCCGCAATAATTGAAGTTTCATGCCACTGCTAAGCTCGAACACGGCGGACAAGAATATAGTGGACCGCAGCAAGCCGCATCGCAACAGCGATGTCGCGCGTGCCGTGCGGCGCACGCGCGACCGTCTTTCCCAGCAGGCGGGCATTCCGGATTTCGACCGGGAACTGCTCAAGCTTCATGCCCGCGCGATCGTCAATGGTGCCGCTGCGGTGCCGCTTCTGGTGCTCACCATTGCTATTGCCGGCGTTCTGGCCGGTATGAGCGCCGATACGCTGGTTTGGGCTCTCATCACCATGGGTTGCTACGCGGGCCTCGTTTTCATCGCCCATCGCGTCGACCGCAGCGACGCGGCCGACATCAAACCTGCGCCCATCCGCAATGCATTCCTGGCCGCGCATGTGGTGAGCGGTCTCGGCTGGGCTTATTTCGCATCGCTCGGTTGTGGAGCCTGCGTGCTCGACCAGTTCTCGGTCATCAAGGCAATCGTGCTTTTGATGGCGATGGCTGCAACGGCGATCATGGCATCTTCGCTGCGTGGCGCGTTGCTCGCCACTTTTGCCGTTCCGGTCGCAACCTATGCCTATGTCGGCTCCCGCGGGTGGATACCGGCGGAGCCAGTCATGGTCGCCCTTCTGGTCGTGGCATTGCCCTTCTTCGCTTATGTGGCACATCATCTCAATCGCTCCTCTGTGATGCTGTTGTCTTTCCGCACCGAGAAAGATTCGCTGATTGCAGAACTCGAAACAGCCAAGGCGATGTCCGACGAGGCGCGCCGTCGCGCCGAAGAGGCCAATCTTGCAAAGTCGCGCTTTCTGGCCTCGATGAGCCATGAACTGCGCACGCCGCTCAACGCCATCCTGGGATTTTCGGAAGTGATGGCCAACGAGGTGCTCGGGCCGATGGGCAACGACACCTATAAGACCTATGCCTCGGACGTGCATGATTCCGGCCGTCACCTGCTCGACCTCATCAACGAGATCCTGGACCTGTCACGCATCGAAGCCGGTCGCTACCAGCTCAACGAAGAGCCTGTAACTCTTCTCGCGATTGTCGAAGATTGCTGTCACATGATGGAGTTGCGGGCACGCAACAAGGATATCCGCATCGTCGAGGAATTCGAACATCAATTGCCGCGGTTGTTCGCCGATGAACGGGCAGTGCGACAGATCACGCTCAATCTTCTGTCCAATGCCGTCAAATTCACACCGACCGGCGGCGAGATCCGTGTCCGTGTCGGCTGGACGGCAGGCGGCGGGCAATATGTTTCCATCAAGGACAACGGCCCAGGCATCCCCGCCGACGAAATCCCGATCGTGCTCTCGGCTTTCGGTCAAGGCTCCATCGCCATCAAGAGTGCCGAGCAAGGTACAGGCCTTGGATTGCCGATCGTGCAGGGATTGATGGCAATGCACGGCGGTGAATTCGAACTTCTCTCGAAGCTGCGCGAAGGCACTGAGGCCATTGCGATCTTCCCGCCGACCAGGGTGATGGAACAGCTGCCGGCGCTGCCTACCAAGGCGGCCGCGGGTGGGCGCCGCCGCTAATGCAATAGAAGAGTTGCAGGAAAAGTATGCAGCGGTTTTCCGTTCGGAATGCGTAAGGACATGAATTCGCGTTCCGTGAAAAAACGGAAATGTTTCTAGCGGACCGCGGCAGCCATTCCGGAACTGGTTAAAGCCGCGGCCCTGACAAGCCCTGCTGCCAAGGCGGCACCGAAACCTTCGCCATGGCTGACACCTAGATCGAGCAACGGTTGCAATCCGAGCCGCTCCGCTGCCTTGACCTGGCCGGGCTCCGTCGAGACACCCGCAAGCAGACAATGGTCGAGCACAGCCGGATTGGCGGCGTGAAGCACGGCCGCGGCGGCAGTCGCAGCAAATCCGTCCAGCAGGACGGGGACATTCTGCATCCGTGCAGCAAGGATCGCGCCTGCGATCGCCGCGAATTCTCGCCCACCGACGCGTCGCAACGCTTCCAGCGGATCTTTGAGATTGGCACCGTGGAAGGCAAGTGCCGCATCCACGGCGGCTGCCTTGCGCTTTCGCATGGCCTCGTCGGCGCCAGAACCGGCACCGACCCAGTCCGCACCACGGCCCCCCAGGACGGCCGCCAGAAGCGCCGCTGCAACAGTGGAGTTGCCAACGCCGATATCGCCCAGACACAAGAGATCCGTGCCGCCGGCCGTCGCTTCCATGCCGAAAGCCATGGTCGCGGCGCAGCCGCGTTCATCGAGCGCCGCCTCCCCGGTGATGTCGCCAGTCGGAATGTGCAAAGCGAGGTCGAAGACCTTGAGGCCGAGATCATAAGCGATGCAGGCCTGGTTTACTGCAGCGCCGCCTGCTGCGCACAGTTCAACCGCGTTCGCGGTCGCTGCCACGGCGCGCGGGGAAATGCCTTGTCTCGTCACGCCGTGATTGCCGGCAAAGACGGCTACCAGCGGACGATTGATTGCCGGTGGCGCCTTGCCGCTCACGGCCGCGAGCCATGCAGCGATATCTTCCATGCGGCCAAGAGACCCCTTTGGCTTGTCTGTCTTGGCAAACAGCGCCCGCACCCGGTCACCGGCAGAGGTGTCCATCGGCGGCAAGTTGGCGAGCAGGTTGCGGAAATCGTCGAAGGGCAGCGCGCTGGTCATGGCAGGTTCCTGTTCGAGGTCGGCAATAGCCGCCCTGCCCGTCTCGCACAACCGCATGGCCATGAAAACGAGCCAGGTGGCGTGGTCTTGAGATCCGCGCCGACAGGTCGCCGGATGGCGACGTGAGGTGACGCAAGCCCAAGGCCTTGCATTGCCACATTCGTTGCACCATGTGGAAGCGTGCTCCTAGGATACTCCCATGACGGCCATCGAATCGCCCTGCATCCTGGTCTGCTCGATCGACATGAAGACCGGCTATTGCTTCGGTTGCGGGCGCACGCGCGATGAAATCTCGGCATGGCTCAGCATGACGCCGGAAGGACGCCGCACAGTCATGGCCGAACTGCCTACGCGACTTGCGACGGTCGAACGCAAGCCACGCCGCGAAACCCGGCGTACGCGCATGGCGCGCGAACGCGGCGAGGTAAACTGACGTCGATGAACCGTTCGCTCATCCTTGCTCTGGTGATCATCGCGGCAGCCATGGCATTGCTGGTCTACAATGATTCAGCCGGCAGCACCTTCGGCTTCCAGAACTACGATTTCGGTAACCTGGTTTGGTTGGGCATCATCGGCGCGGTGATCGCCGCAGGTCTCTTTCGCTCCGGCCAGCCGCTCGGCAGCATGGCACGCAATCTCGGCACCTGGGCCGTGATCATTCTCGCCCTGATCGCCGGCTATCAATACCGCTACGAATTGCAGGACATCGGCAACCGTGTCACCGCAGGCCTCATTCCCGGCAGCCCGCTCGCCCTCGGCATGGAAGACGGCAGAGCGACCGTGACGCTCGACAAGGGGAATAACGGCCACTTCCAGGCCCGCATCCTCATCAACGGCAAGCCCGTCGATGCCGTCGTGGACACGGGAGCGACAACAACGGTGCTAACCGCCGAGGATGCACGCGCCGCCGGCATCGACCCGGATGGCTTGAACTATACCGTGCGCGTCTCAACCGCCAACGGCAACGCCAATACCGCCGCAGTCCGTACCAAGGAACTGGCGCTCGGCGGCATCGTCCGGCGCGACATGCCTGTCCTTATCGCTGCCCCTGGCACGCTTGGCCAAAGCCTGCTCGGCATGAATTTCATCGGCTCCCTGTCGGGTTTCGACATGCGCGGCGACCGCATGATCCTGCGCGATTGACACAATTTTCGGTTGCATATTGTCTCACCGCAATATACCTATTAGTGCATATTTCCTTCGGTAATAGAAATATGCGCATCGCCCTATTCATCGCAGTTTTGGTGACAACTTCAGCCACGGCCGAGCCAATCCGATGGACGACCTCGACCCGGGGAGGCAGCACGCTGGAGATCCCAAAATTCATGACGGAAACGTGGGTACGTGGCCTGATCAGAAGTGGCGAAGGAAGAGCCATATGGCACCGTCTACGAACCCGAGGGATATCCCATCATGCTGCGTCAATACTACGCGGCGTCTCCCAAGAGGCCATTTCAACATATTGCGAAAGTCGCCCCAGATGACATCAAGTCGACAAAGAAAATCGACAGTCCCAGGCTAGGAGTTATTTCTGGCCACGTTTTCGATGGCAAAGAAATTTATTATGGCATGTGCAAGAAAGCCGACAAGCTCTACTGCTTCGATGTCTACTATTCGGCAAATGAACAGACCAAATACGATCCGATGGTCAAGCGGATCGCAAAATCGTTCAAAAAATGTTCCAATCCCAGTCAATGTCTTTAAGAAAGACGCGTGATCGCGAGGCGTTTCCTTCCCGCAGGCCCTGCAAATGCCCTGCTGCAAAGCTGAATTGGAGCAGTTGGTTGACATCCGATTGGATCCTTGTCGAATGTCTTAGTGAGCTGAAAAGCCGCAATGGGATCCTTGGACGGCAATTAAACCTAACGCTATACGAAAAAACCTGAAGTTCGCCATCGGCGCGGATGATTTACCGCTATTGAAATGAAGTCGGGCAAAAAAAAAATTAGCGATTACAATCGATACCAGTTCTCCATCGCACCAATGATGGACTGGACGGATCGTCATTGTCGCTTCTTTCACCGCCAATTGACGCAGCGCGCACTGCTCTACACCGAAATGGTCGTCGCGGATGCTATCATCCATGGTCAACGCGAACGGTTGCTAGGTTTCGATGCGGCTGAACATCCTGTGGCGCTGCAACTTGGCGGTTCAGATCCGCTGAAGGTCGCCGAGGCGGCGCGCATCGGCGAAGATTTTGGCTATGACGAGATCAACCTCAATGTCGGCTGCCCTTCGGACCGCGTTCAATCCGGTACGTTCGGCGCTTGCCTGATGAAGACCCCGATGCTCGTTGCCGACTGCGTTGCCGCCATGAAGGCCGCGGTGAAGATACCCGTCACCGTCAAATGCCGCATCGGGGTCGACGATCAAGATCCTGAATCTGCTCTCGATACCCTGGCCGATGGCGTCTTCGCGGCTGGGGCCGACGCCCTTTGGGTGCATGCCCGCAAGGCTTGGCTGCAAGGGTTGAGCCCCAAGGAAAACCGAGATATCCCGCCGCTGGATTACCAACGGGTTTATCGATTGAAAGCCCGGCTACCGGAGCGTTTCATCGGTATCAATGGTGGGATTCCGTCGGTTGAGGATGCCGTCGGCCATCTCGACCATGTCGACGGCGCCATGCTCGGTCGCGCGGCCTACCATACACCCGGCATTCTGGCTTCCGTCGATGCTTCGTTGTCCCGCGAGGAGCCCGCAGCGTTCGATTTCGCAGCTCTTATCGAGACTATGGCCGACTACACCGCGCGCCACATCGAGCAAGGTGGCCGGCTCGGCCACGTCACCCGGCACATGGTCGGCCTGTTTCATGGCTTGCCGGGCGCACGCCGCTGGCGGCAGATCCTCTCCACCGATGCCACACGTCCGGGAGCTGGACCGGACGTGCTTAAGGCGGCATTCGCGTCGATCGATTTCAACACCGAGGCGGCCGCCTAGGACACGAGAAAAGGACGCCGAGTTCTACTCAGCGGCCACTGCGAGGGGTGCACGGCTGGCGAGCACCGTCTCGGCCTCACCTACCGCTTGCGCCACACGTCTCAACAATGGTTCGGAGATCGGGACGCCATTGTCGAAATCACGGTCCGTCGCGTAGATAGCGGTCGGCAGGGCGAAGGCTTCGAAGAAACCGAATAATGGCCGCAGCTGATGCTCGACGATCAACGCATGGCGGTCGCCGCCACCTGTTGCGGTCAAAAGCACCGGCTTGCCACGCAGCGCGGCAGGATCAAGAAGATCGAAGAAATGCTTGAACAAGCCGGTGTAACTTCCTTTGTAGGTAGGCGAACCGATCACCAGGAGATCGGCTTCCGTGACCGCCTGCAGGATTGCCTGTGCAGGTTCGTCCAGGGCGCTTGCGCGTCGCGCCGTGGCGAGCGAAGGGCCGAGATCTTCAACATCCCAGCTTTTAGCCGGCAAGCCATTACGCCGGCCGATCTCCTGGACGATATGATCGACAAAAGCCAGAGTCTTGGAAGGCCGGCTGATGTTGCCGGAAAAGCCGACAATGCGCGCGCGGGTCATGGATGGTTCTCCTTTATTTCATTCAGGATGCCGAAGCGGCGACACGCGGGCGTACGCCGCGCCCGAATTCGACATCCCAACCACGCAGTGCCGGTGCGGCCTCGCCATGCAGATTGAGCTTGGGGAACAGCAATTCAGCAACGTTGTAGGCCTCTTCCAGATGCGGATAGGCCGAGGCGATGATCGTCTCGATGCCGATCGCCTGATATTCGCGGATACGTGCGGCGACATTGTCCGGGCTTCCGACCAGGGCGGTCCCTGCTCCGCCACGCACCAGTCCAAGCCCAGCCCACAGATTGGGACCAACGACCAGTCTGTCGCGTCGGCCCTGATGCAGTGCCGACATCCGCTTCTGGCCAACTGATTCCGACACGTTGACGAAGTTGTTCTGCGCCTCGGCGATCACTTCGTCGGTGACATGGCTTATCAGTCGGTCAGCCGCCGCCCATGCTTCTTCCTCGGTCTCGCGAACAATCAGATGGATGCGCAGGCCAAAGCGAATGTTGCGCCCTTCCCTGGCCGCGGCTGCGCGCACGCGTTCCAGCTTCTCGGCCAGTTGATCGACCGGTTCACCCCAACTCAGATAGACGTCGACATGCTTGGCGGCGATCGCAATGCCGGCGTCCGAAGAGCCGCCGAACCAGAGTGGCGGATAAGGTTTCTGCACCGGCGGGAATGAAATATCGGAGCCTTTCGCCGACAGATACTGACCTTCGAAATTCACCTCCTCGCCCGAAAGCATGCCGCGCCAGATCGTCAGGAATTCATCCGTCTGCGCATAGCGTTCGGCATGATTGAGCTTGTTGCCATCGCCTGCGAGGTCAGCCGGGTCGGCGCCGGTGACGACATTGAGCAGGACACGGCCGTTGGAGATGCGGTCGAGCGTGGCAGCATGGCGCGCAAACAGCGCCGGCGTGCCGCTACCCGGCCGCAGCGCCACCAGGAAACGCAACTGCTCGGTCTGGGGGATCAATGCAGCCGCGGTTATCCAGGCGTCTTCGCAGCGTGTACCTGTCGGAAGAAGCACGCCTTTGAATCCGAGCCTATCGGCTGCCTGGGCAATCTCCCTGAGATAGCCAAAGGTAGCAGGACGATGGCGCTCGTCGGTGCCGAGATATGGCCCGTCGCCATGGGTTGGCAGATACCAGTAGAGGTCGAGGGGCGCGTTGGACATAGGACGTTCCTTCTGCGATCGCTTAGTATCGGTTGTTCAGATCTTGCCCTTCCAGGGCACAAGCTTGCGCTCCAGCCAGCGCATGCCGGTGGCGAACAGGAAGGCGAGAGCTGCAATGAGAATGAGGCCGACGAAAACCACATCGGTCGACAGGAAATTGGCGGCCGACATGATCATGTAGCCGAGCCCGGAACGGGCTGCGATGAGTTCGGCTGCGACAAGGCACGACAGGCCGGCGGCAACCGCGATGCGCAGGCCAGTCAGGATTTCGGGCAACGCCGAAGGCAGGATGATGTTGGTGAAGAGCTGCAGCCTTGTGGCGCCGAGCGAAAGTGCTGCATTTATCCGCTCGACCGGCACCGAGCGCACGCCGGCCTGCGCGGAGAAGCAGATCGGTGCGAAAGTGGACAGTGAAAGCAAAACGATCTTGGAGGATTCACCGATGCCCAGCCAGATGATGAGCAGCGGCAGATAGGCGAGCGGCGGCAGTCCCCAATAGAGTCCGATCGGTACCGAAAGGGTGCCCCGGACCCAGCGGTTCAGCCCCATCAGCAGACCCAGCGGGACGCCGAGCAGCACACCGATGCAGAGCGCGACGAGGATGCGACCGAGACTAGCCAATGTGTGCTGGAGAAGCGTGCCATCGGCATAGCCATCCACGGCAACAGCTTGGAATTGTGTCAGCACCTCCGCCGGCGACGGCAGGAACAGCGGCGTGGCCCAACCGAGTTGGGTCGCGACGAGCCACAGAACGAACAACGCCAGCAGGGTAACCGTGCTGATCAGAATTGTACCGGACGAAACCGTTTTGCCTGCCCGGTTCGCAGGCAGGCGACGCGTCGTCGGTGCCGGCTGGACGTGCGTGAAGACGGCGCGTGGATCTGCAGCGAGCGTCATTGTAACGTTCCCTTGGCCGCTGGCCGATGGATGAGCGCGCGGATTTCCTCGCGCAGCTCGATGAAACGTGGATCAGAAAGAATCGGGCCGATGTCGCCCGTCCCGGCGAATTCGCGCACGAATCCCGCCTCGAAACGCGCGACAATACGGCCGGGCCGTGGTGACATCACCACGACGGTGGTTCCCAATGTCAGCGCTTCCTCGATGGAGTGGGTGATGAACAGGATCTGCTTGCCGGTGCGCGCCCAGACCGAAGCCAGCAATTGCTGCATCGTCTCGCGCGTCAGGCTGTCCAGAGCACCGAACGGCTCGTCCATGAGCAGGATCTTGGGATCTGTCGCCAAGGCACGGGCCAGACCGACACGCTGGCGCATGCCGCCGGAGAGCTCGTAAGGCGGCTTGTCGGCGAAATCGGCAAGCCCGACAAGGTCGAGCAGTTCACGGGCGCGCTCACGCCGCGCTGCCTTCGAGACGCCGGCAAACTTCAGCCCCAGCGCAACGTTGTCGACCACGCTCGCCCAAGGCAGCAGCGTATCCTTCTGGAAGACGACGCCCCGGTCGCCGCCAGGCCGATCGATCTCCTCGCCATCCAATATGATCGAGCCTTCGGTGAGCGGCAGGAAGCCGGCGATGGCATTGAGCAAGGTCGACTTGCCACATCCCGACGCACCGACGGCAACAACGATGGAATCGGGTGCGATATCCAGCGACACATGATCGAGCGCATGAACTGCGCTTCCATCGGAAGCCGAAAAGGTGACGCTGGCATCTCGGATCTGAAGCATGGTGTGCCCTCGGGGGACAGGCACGAACCGTGTCCGGCTCGCACCTGTCCAATTCTTCAGTTGGAGACCTTGGCTGCGGCCGCGTATTGCGGATCGACGAAGCTGCCGTAATTGTCCTTCACGGCGGTGATCTTGCGTTGCTCCTTCAGGAAGCCGGCGGTGTCCTTGAGGATCTTGGCGACACCACTATTTTCACCACCACCCAGCCATTTGTCGGAGAGCTGCTCGGCCAACGGCGGCACCACGGTCGTCTTGATGCGTTCGGCATGATCGGCCGGTGTACCGCCCTGCAGGCCGGCGATCAGCTTGATGTTTTCAGAGTCCGGGCCCCATGCCGCCTTGTCGTTGGCAAAAGAGGTGAAGTATCCATCCACCTGCTGCACATACTGCGTCAGGAATTCGGGATGTTCCTTGGCGAACTCACCGGTCGCCACCAGCGCGCTGAATGTCGGCGCGCCACGGTCAGCCACTTCGCCGGCGGTCAAGAGCACCTTGCCATTTTTCTTAAGTTCGGAGAGCGCGGGATCCCAAACAAAAGCGCCATCGATGTCGCCACGCTTCCAGGCTGCGACGATCTCGGGCTGAGGGATGGCGATGACCTGAGCGTCCTTTTCGGCAATACCTTCCTGCTTCAAGACAGCAAGCAGCTGATAATGGTCGGTGGAAACCGGTGCCGCCGCCAGCTTTTTGCCTTTCAGGTCCTTAGGAGACGCAATCTCGGGCCGGACCACCAGCGCCTCTCCGTCGCGCGAGACAGAGGAGATATAGAAGCCTTTGACATCCAACCCCTTCGAGACTGCAGCCGCGTACGGGCTGGAACCGACATCACCGATCTGCACGGCGCCGGAAGCGATCGCCGCGAAGATGTCGGCGCCTGAATTGAAGCGGCGGAATTCGATGTCCCAACCGGTCTTTTTGGCAATCTCGCCATTGGCGATGCCGACGAAATAGGGCGTCGAGCCCGTCTGGTAGGCAATGACCACCTTCTTGTCGTCCGCAGCGAAGGCCAGCGAAACGGAAGCGCTGAGCGAGAGACCCGCGAGGGCGGCAGTGAACAGTTTGCGCATGCGTTTACCCCTTTCCATGATCGAGGCTTGGCCCCCGAAACATCAGCGCACGTCGCTGATCGGTTAAACGCTACTGAATTTGTAGAATTAGTTCAGAAAGCTTTTTGCAAATGTCGCCGCACATGCGAACGATCTATCTAACGACACGTTGAAATGCCGAACCCAGGTTCGATACCAGCCGCGTTTGCCCATTCGGACCCACGACATCGCTGGCGGGACGAATTACCTGTCCCTGCCCGCTTCCGCCTTGCTGCACGCAGTGCTAGGCATCGCCACGTTCAAGCCGAACTGGAGACGACCTTGGCCAGCCCCGATGTGACAACGAAACTCCCGGTGATCGAAATCTGCGTCGAGGGCATCGATGGCCTTCTCGCCGCTGAGCGTGCGGGAGCCGATCGCGTCGAACTGTGCGCCAGCCTGGTTGAGGGTGGCATCACGCCGAGCCTCGGGACGGTTCGGCTGGCATTGGAACTGGCGAGGATCCCCTTCCACGTCATCGTGCGCCCTCGCGGCGGTGATTTCCTCTACAGCGATGCTGAATATCGCTCCATGCTGGCCGATGTCGTCGCGCTTCGCGAGCTCGGTGTTGCCGGCGTGGTGGTCGGCTGTCTCACGGCGGACGGGGAGATCGATGAAGAGCGGATGGCCGGCCTCGTCGATGCTGCCGGCCCGCTCGCGGTCACCTGCCATCGTGCCTTCGACATGACGCGTGATCCGACCGAAGCGCTCGAGGCGCTCATCCGCTGCAAGGTCGGACGCGTGCTCACTTCCGGCCAGCGTGACACGGCCGTGGAAGGCGCCGATCTTTTGGCGGCACTCGTCAAGCAGGCGGCCGGACGCATCATCATCATGGGTTGCGGCGCGCTCGATCCGACCAATATCGGCGCCGTGCGTGCAAAGACCGGACTAACGGAAATGCACTTCGCTTCGCCCAGAGATGAAGCCAGCGGCATGCTCTACCGCAATCCGCATGTCGGGATGGGGGGTGACGATCTCGATCGCGAATACCGCAACACCGTTACCGACGAGGCACTTGTCGTAGCCACCATCAAGGCAGCACGGGCATGACGGAATCGCTTCCCATCGAAGCCGTGCAAGCCGCGGACGAAGCGGCCGTGCTCGTTCTCAACAATGAGAACGCCGCCGAGCTGTCGTGGCTCGAACCGCAAGAACTCTCCGCGTTGATCACTACGTCGTTCTCAGCAAGCCGCATCGGCGATGTCGAGGCCTTCCTGCTGACCTTTGACCAGACAGCCACCTACGACAGCCCGAACTTCCTTTGGTTCCGGGAACGCTACCCAAGCTTTGTTTATGTCGATCGCATCGTGGTTGCGGCCAGCGCTCGCGGGCGCGGCCATGCGCGCCGCCTGTATGAAGACCTCTTTGCGCGTGCCGCGGCGGCCGGCCACGACATCGTCACATGCGAAGTGAACTTGGATCCGCCCAATCCAGGCTCGGATGCCTTCCATGCCGCACTCGGCTTCCGGGAAGTCGGTGAAGCCGTCATCCATGGTGGCAAGAAAGCCGTTCGTTACTACGCCAAGCAGCTGAAGGGCTAAATTGCGGAGGGACGCGCCTCATCGAGGCTGCCCCTCCATCGCTACTGGAAGAGCGGCAAAGCGCTGGCCAGCGTCATCAGGAAGCCCCAAGCAAGCGGAATACCTACCAGCAGCCAGGCGAGCAGCAGCTTGATCGAACTGCCTTGCGTTTCATTGGCCATATCGTCCTCCCTCAAGCCGGCTGCTCGACTTTCATGTGAAAGCGCTCGGCTACCGGCCGCATCAAAAGGTTGAGCACAAAACCGACAATCAGCAGCGCGGCCATGATGTACATGGTAACCGTATAGGCATCAGCCTTCGCTACGCCGCTGTCGATCTGGTACTGTCGGATATAGTTGACCAGCACAGGTCCGAGCACGCCCGCGACCGACCATGCCGTCAGCAGGCGGCCGTGGATAGCGCCAACATAGCGCACGCCGAACACGTCGCGCAGATAGGCTGGTATTGTCGCAAAGCCACCACCATACATCGACAGGATGACCCCGTAGAACAATACGAACAGGAAGATGCTGCCTGTCTGGCCTGTCCACGGCACCGCCGCATAGATGATGACACCAAGCAAGAAGAAAATAGCGTAAGTTGTCTTCCTACCTATGAAATCGCTAGCCGATGCCCAGAAGAACCGGCCCAGCATGTTGAAGATCGACAGGAGGCCGACGAAGCCAGCCGCGGCGGCCGGCGAAATCCGACCTGGGAACATTTCCTGGCTCATTGCCGATGCCTGTCCGAGCACGCCGATGCCCGCTGTGACGTTGAGGCAGAGCACACCCCACAGCAGCCAGAACTGCGGCGTCTTCAGCGCGTCATCCAGATGGACATTGGCGCTCGTCACCATTGCGCTCTGTTTCACCGGCGGGGTCCAGCCAGATGGCCGCCAGCCATCCGGCGGAACGCGCACCAATGTGGCGCCGATCATCATGAAGATGAAATAGACCACGCCTAGCACCAGGAAGGTCTCGGCGACCCCGACATGGGTCTCGGTCGAAAAGATCTTCATCAGGTAGACTGAGAGCGGCGAGGCAATGAAAGCGCCACCACCGAATCCCATGATCGCCATGCCCGTTGCCATGCCCGGCCGATCCGGGAACCAGGTGATCAGGGTTTTGACGGGAGAGATATAGCCGAGGCCGAGCCCGATCCCGCCGATGACGCCATAGCCCAGATAGATAATCCAGAGCTGATGAAGATAGACGCCAAGCGCGGATATGAGGAAACCGCCGCCGAAGCAGCCGGCGGCAAGCGTCATCGCCTTGCGCGGGCCGACCCGATCCAGCCAGCCGCCCCCAAAGGCGGCGGCGATGCCAAGAAAAGCGATCGCGATCGAGAATATCCAGCCGAGACTGGTCAGCTTCCAGTCGTCCGGTGCGGATTCCGTAATGCCGATCAGCTTCGACATCGGCAGGTTGAACACGCTGAAAGCGTAGGCCTGGCCGATACACAGATGGATACATAGGGCGGCCGGGGGCACGAGCCATCGATTGAAACCGGGGTCGGCGACGGTGTGCGCGCGATCGAGCCAGCTGCCAGAGGCTTCTGTCCTGCCTTGCATCTCTCTCCTCCTCGTTTGCAGCGAGGATAGAACTGCAAGGCGAGCAGGCAACGGAGAAGATTTGATCCACTACCAATGTCTAATTTCAGCACCACGAAAATGAAGTGCTGAAATGGTGAACCTGACGAGCGGTGCCCAGTGCACGTCGGCGCGATCGCTTGAAATTTTCTATGATTCAGAAAAGTCGGTTATCTTGCGCGCCACAATATAAGGGCGGTTATCGTTGCCTCTGGCGGCGTGATTTTCCATTTCGAGGATTTCGAAACCTGCGAGCGAAATGCTGAGAGCGAGTTCCTTCTTGCTGAAAGATCCAGCGTGAGGGGCCATGCCGATGGCGCGCATCACAGGCAGAAGCGCCAGCCGGATCAGCGGATTCATATCCCCAAGACACGGCGTCTTGGAAATGAATAGCCCTCTTGAAGCGAGCAGGCTGTGGATGCGCTGCAGTGTGCCCGGCAAGTCCCGAACCAGATGGAGATAGTTGAAGCAGAGAACCGCGTTGAACGCCCCGGTATCGGCATCCAGGGCTTCGGCGGTCGCCGTGCGGAACTCGAGTCCAGGGGTTGGTGCGACCGCGAGCTTCTCCTTGGCGATCGCAATCATGGCCTGAGAAAAATCCGTCGCCAGATAGCTTTGTACTCGACCGGCGAGCCGCAGCGCAGTGGTTCCCGTGCCACAGCCGAGCTCTAGCACGTGGCCATCGGAACCAAGCAGCGCCTGGGTGCGCTCCAATGTGCGGCTATACCCCTGCTGATCGGCAATCGCCGATTTGGCGTAGTTCCTGGAACTCCGATCCCAGAAACGAACGTCGCTCGCACTATTCACGCGATGCTCCTTCATGCCTGCGATCCATTCATGAAGACCTTGGATTACCCGAACATTGCGTCGGCCATCGCCCGCGCTTCGCTACCTGATCGTATAACGATCACATCGGCGAGTTCACGCGCGACGGGCCAATAGGGGCGCGTCCATCCTTGGCAGTAACAGCGAACCGCACGGCAAGCCGATTTGCCTGTCACCATGAAACCAAAGGAACCCGGACTCTTCTGACACGTTCCGACAACATCCCGCTATGGCTATCACTTGCAACAAGGGAGAAGCGTCATGCACATCATCCTGGGCGGAACAGGCCAGGTCGGCTCGGCGACGGCAAGGGCGCTCCTCGCGCGCGGCGAGCCCGTAACGGTGATAACACGCAGCGCCGACCATGGTGCGAAGCTCCAGGAAGCCGGCGCGCAAATCCTTGTCGCCGACATTCACGATACCGACAGATTACGGCAGGCGTTCCGCGTCGGCAGGCGCGCGTTTCTCCTCAATCCACCGGCTGCCCCCTCCACCGACACCGACAAGGAAGAGCGTGCCAATCTGGCGGCGATTATAACCGCACTCGACGGCTCGGGACTGGAGAAAGTGGTTTTGGCGTCGACCTACGGGGCCCGCCCCGGCGAAAGATGCGGCGACCTGACCGTTCTTCATGAATTCGAGAAGGCGTTGAATGCGCAGCCTATCCCTTCGGCGGTCAATCGTGCGGCATATTACATGAGCAACTGGGGCGGCATGCTCGACGCCATTCGCGCAGACGGCAAGCTGCCGAGCTTCCTGCCGGCGGACCTTTCCATTCCGATGGTTGCGCCGCAGGACCTCGGGGAGGCGGCGGCCAACCGCTTGCTGGAGCCCGTCGGTGACACCGATCTCAAATATGTCGAAGGTCCGGAGCGCTACACACCGCGAGACGTCGCAGACGCCTTTTCCGAAGCTCTCGACAAACCCGTCGAGGTTGAGATCATCCCGCGAGCCAGCTGGGTCGAGGCTTTTAAAAAACTGGGGTTTTCAGATGCAGCCGCACAATCCTATGCATGTATGACGGGAACTATGCTGGACGACAGGCCTCCCGAGTTTGAGAAAGCCGAACACGGCCGCACGACTTTGCGCAACTATGTGCGCGACCTTGTCGAGCACGCCCGTTAAAAGCGATATTTTTCAGTTCATTGACGCGGGTTGATCAAGTGCCTGCCAAAGGCGCAAAGTGGTCGCAACGATTGCTTCCGGCGCATCCTCCTGCATCAGATGCCCCGCATTGGGCACAGGCGTGAACGGCGCGTTCGACATGCGGCGTGCCAGTTCGCGACCGTCGGCGATCGGAATCCAATTGTCATCTTCTCCCCACAGGATCGAGACAGGACACCGCATCTCGCCAAACCGCCACTCCACCTCCTCACTGTACTTGTCGTCCATTTGCGCGATCTGGCGCCAGAAGGCTCTTTGGCCAATCTGACCGAGCCATGGCTCCAAATAGAGCCGCATTTCGTCTTCGCGCAGCGTGTTGGCCACGGCGTTGCCGATATAGGCACGTAGCATCGCTTCGTGAATGTAGGCAGGAAGGTTTGCGAAAGCCTGCTCATGCTGCTTGGCTGCCCGCACCAGCGCAGATCCTTGCGGGGTGATTGCGACAGGGTCGATCAACACCAGCGAGCGATAGTCGAGCCCGTTCAGAAGATGGGCTCGCAAGGCGTTGGATCCGCCAAAGTCGTGCGCAACGACGTCGGGCCGCTCCAGCCCCCAATGCTCGTATAGCGCCGCGAACAATTTGTTCTGCACACCACGGGACACGTCCGCGTCCGGCTTGTCGGATTGCCCATAGCCGAGCATATCGAAGCAAAAGACACGGCGCTCGCGGGCAAGCAACGGCGCTATCCGCCGCCATTCGACGGAGGAAAAAGGCGTGCCGTGGAGCAACACAGCGGGTGGCCCCTCTCCGATCGCCTCCCAGGCGATTGAATGACCATTGAAACTGAAGCGTTCTGACAAGTTCCACGGCTGGTGCGGCATGAGAGTCCTCCTGCACGACCGACGTTGATGGCGGAGATCTACGTTCTCCGTCCGCCCAATTCTAGCGGACGGTAAGAGAATCGCAGGAGCCAGTGAAGCCTCTTGCGGTCAGCCAGATATCAACGGTCGTCGCGCGAAGCGCGCTCACGATCGTCACCAGAAAGGACCGGGCCCATCCGATCGTTGAGCGTATGGTCGAACGCTAGTTTGTGCTCCCAAGGGTCGAAGAGCTTGACGTTTGGCCTGTCTTCCTTGCCACCGCTGGTAAAGTGGTGCTCTTTTGTACTGAACATGACGTAGTTTCCCCTCTGCGTTACTCGGGAAGCCCGCCCAGCCGCTACCTTATCGTGCCTGACAATTCTGCGCATCCCTCAAGCGGCCACATGCAGACCAACGAAAGGAAAGCGCATCCCCCGTTTGGGAAGTAAGCGCGGCAAACGCCGCGGTTGCCCAACGAACATGCAAAGGAATGCTGTACATATGATTAAAATGCCTGCGCAGTTGCAGACCAACGGAAAAGGGGCCTCACGCGGCCCCTTCCCCTTCCAGCAAGACGTAGAATGCAATCAACCGTTGGCTGCGGCCACAGCGCGCTTGGCCATCACACTGATGAGGTGGGCCCGGTAATCGGCCGAAGCATGGATGTCACTCATCAGGCTGTCCGCCGATATCTTTACGCCGGCCAGCGCCGCCGGATCGAACGATTTGGCCAACGCGGCCTCTATCGTCTTGGCACGGAAGACGCCATTGTCGCCTGCGCCGGTCACCGCGACACGCACGTCATCCTTGCCCTTGGCCACAAAGACGCCGACGATTGCATAACGCGAGGCCGGGTTGCGGAACTTCTGGTAAGCCGCTTTGGCCGGCGCGTTAAACGTGACGGCGGTGACGATCTCGCCATCCTTCAACACGGTTTCGAACAATCCCTTGAAAAACTTGTCGGCAGCGATCTCGCGCTTGTTGGTTACGATCGTCGCTCCCAGAGCCACCATGGCAGCGGGATAATCTGCCGCCGGATCGTTATTGGCGATCGAGCCGCCGATCGTGCCGCGATGACGCACGGCCGGGTCGCCGATCATCGAAGCCAGTTCGGCCAATGCTGGACAAGCCTTTTGCAGCTTGGCATCGGTGGAGACCTCGTAATGCGTGGTGGCAGCACCGATGGTGACGGCCTTGCCGCTGACCTTGATGCCTTTCAGCGCCGTGATCCTGGATATGTCGACAAGGTCCGATGGGGCCGCCAGCCGAGTCTTCATTGCCGGGATCAATGTCATGCCGCCTGAAACCAGCTTGGCATCGCCGGTCTTCAGCAATTTCACCGCATCCGCGACGGAATTGGCTCGATGGTAGTTGACGGAGTACATCTTGCTCTCCTCACAGGGGAAATCGTGGCGGAGTAGGCGGGGAGTGAGGCAATAAGGCAGTAGGGCATTGATCTTGCCTATTGCCTTACTGCCCTATTCCCTTCCCCTCCCTCAGTGTTTCTGCACCGCCGCCCATACCCGTGAAGGAGTGGCCGGCATGGTAAAATCAGCGACGCCAAGCGCATCGGTAAGGGCATTGATGACCGCAGGAGGCGAGCCGATGGCACCGGCCTCACCGCAGCCCTTGATGCCGAGTGGATTGCTCGGACATGGCGTATTCGAGGTCGAAACCTTGAAGGATGGCAGGTCGCCGGCGCGCGGCATGGTATAATCCATGTAGCTCGCCGTCAGCAGTTGGCCGCTTGCGTCGTAATACGCTCCTTCCAGCATGGCCTGGCCGACGCCTTGCGCGATGCCGCCATGAACCTGTCCTTCGACGATCATCGGGTTGATGATATTGCCGAAATCATCGGCGGCCACGAATTGGATGATCTCAGTAAGACCCGTTTCCGGATCCACCTCGAGTTCGCAGATGTAACAGCCCGCCGGGAAGGTGAAGTTGGTGGGATCGTAGAAGGCGGTCTCTTTCAGGCCTGCCTCCATGCCGCTGGGCAGATTGTGCGCGGTGTAGGCGGCAAGCGCCATCTGGAACCACGGCACGTTCTTGTCGGTTCCAGCCACTTTCAGCGCACCGTTCTCGATGACGATATCGCCCTCGTCAGCTTCCAGGAGATGCGCGGCAATCTTCTTGGCCTTGGCCTCCACCTTGTCGAGCGCCTTGACGATGGCGCTCATACCGACGGCGCCGGAGCGTGAGCCGTAGGTGCCCATGCCCATCTGAACCTTGTCGGTATCGCCGTGCACGATGCTGATGGAGTCGATCGGCACACCGAAGCGGCCGGCGACCAGTTGGGCAAAAGTCGTCTCGTGACCCTGGCCGTGGCTGTGCGAGCCCGTCAGCACCTCAATGGTGCCAACCGCATTGACGCGCACTTCCGCCGATTCCCAGAGGCCGACGCCAGCTCCGAGCGAACCAACCGCCGCCGAGGGTGCGATGCCGCAGGCTTCGATATAACAACTCATGCCGATGCCGCGCAGCTTTCCCGCCTTTTTGGCCTTGTCGCGCCGTTTTGCGAAACCTGCATAGTCGGCGGCCTTCATTGCCGCATCGAGCGAGGTGGCATAATCGCCGGCGTCGTAACACATGATCACCGGTGTCTGATGCGGGAACTGCGTGATGAAATTGGTGCGCCTCAATTCCGCAGGTGATACGCCGAGTTCTCGCGCAGCCGTTTCGATGGTGCGTTCGAGCAGATAGGTCGCCTCCGGACGCCCTGCTCCGCGATAGGCATCGACAGGCGCCGTGTTGGTATAGACCGTGCGCACATTGGCGTGGATGGCCGGGATGTTGTACTGGCCCGACAACAGCGTGGCGTAGAGATAGGTCGGCACCGAGGACGAGAACAGCGACATGTAGGCGCCGAGATTGGCGACTGTGTCTACTTTCAGACCCGTAATGCGGTTGTTCTTGTCGAAGGCCATCTCCACCGTCGAGTGGTGGTCGCGGCCATGCGCATCGGTCAGGAAGCTTTCGGTGCGGTCTGCTACCCATTTCACTGGCACGCCGGCTTTCTTGGATGCCCACAGGCAGACGACCTCTTCCGGATAGATGAAGATCTTCGAGCCGAAGCCGCCGCCGACGTCGGGAGCAATGACGCGCAGCTTGTTTTCAGGCGCGACATTATAGAAGGCGCTCATCACCAAACGGGCGACATGCGGATTCTGTGACGTCGTCCAGCAGGTGTAGTGGTCCTCGCCCTTGTCGTAATATCCAAGAGCCGCGCGCGGCTCCATGGCATTGGGAACCAGGCGATTGTTGACGATCTTCATACGGGTGACATGGTGCGCCGCCTTGATTGCGGCATCAGTCGCCTTGGCGTCACCGATCTCCCAGTCGAAGATCAGGTTGCCCTCGGCTTCGGGATGCAGTTGCGGTGCGCCCTTCTCCAGAGCCTTCACCGCGTCGACGACGGCTTTGAGTTCCTTGTAGGTCACCTCGACGGCTTCCGCCGCGTCGCGCGCCTCGCCCTTGGTGTCGGCGATCACGATGGCTACCGCATCGCCGACATAGCGGACGCGGTCGAAGGCGAGCGGCGACCAGGCGCCCATCTTCATCGGCGAGCCATCCTTGGAGTGGATCATCCAGCCGCAGATGAGGTTCCCGATGCCATCGGCCTTCAATTCCTTGCCGGTCAGAACCGCAACGACGCCAGGCATGGCCTGTGCCTGCTTGACGTCGATCTTCTTGATCTGCGCATGTGCGTGCGGACTGCGCACAAAAACGGCGTGCTTCATGCCAGGCACCACCATGTCATCGACATAGCGGCCGGCGCCGGTGATGAAGCGCTTGTCTTCCTTGCGGGTGACGCGAGCGCCTATTCCTTCCATACCCATCAAAATTCTCCTCCGGAACCTTGAAGTGAATTCGTTGTGGCCGGTTCAATCGCGTTGCGACCAAGTTCCTGATCGGTTTCGCAACAAAAGGGAGATTGCCGACCGGTTGTCCGATCGCAGCTCAGGCCGCCTTCTTCGGCTTCGATGCTTTCGACATTGTCTGAGAAGCGGCCAGTATCGCCTTGACGATATTGTGGTATCCGGTGCAGCGGCAGATATTGCCCTCGAGCTCCGCCCGGACCGTTGCCTCGTCCAATCCTTCCGGGTGGCGGGCGATCATATCGGTCGCGGTCATGATCATGCCCGGCGTACAGAAGCCACATTGCAGGCCGTGATGTTCCTTGAACGCGGCCTGCACGGGATGGAGGTCCGCGCCGTTGGCTATGCCTTCTATGGTCACGACGGTCGAACCTGAGGCCTGGGCAGCCAGCATCGAGCAGGATTTCACCGCCTTGCCATCGACATGGACAACGCAAGCGCCGCACTGCGAAGTGTCGCAGCCGACATGCGTGCCGGTAAGGCCTTGGTGCTCGCGCAGAAAGTGAACCAGCAAAGTGCGATCTTCGACGGCGGCACGCACCTGCCTGCCGTTCACGGTCAACGAAATGTCCGACATGAAGCCTCCCTGGGTGTTCAACCTCGGTAGACTGCCGGCTTCCTCCGGACGGACCGGCAGACCGTTGTTCTTGTGTTCTGGAATTGCTGGAAAATTTGCTCCGAACTATCCTTATTTCGTGAGAATGCAATCCGCCCAATACGCCGTATATTGTACTTTCGGTCACGGGCGTCGGGGTGCACCCATTGCCATTCGAAGAGCCTGTTGCAACAATACAGCTGGCGTTGAGGAGCGTCGATAAAATTGGGAGGATAAGCTGGTCGCTTCGCGGACGCGTTATGCGTGCGGCCTGTCGGCGCTCACCTCAAGCGAGCCCGAGGCGGAACGTTTTGCGGCTGAAATCGCCCGGGAAGCCGACGCGATCGGCGCCGGTTATATGTTGCTGTTCTTCTCGCAAAGCCTGATCGATGCACAAACCCTTGCAGCAGCCCTGAAGCGCCATGCCCCCGGCCTGGCCTACGCCGCTTGCTCGACGGCGGGCGAGATCACGCCGGATGGTTTGGAGGAAGGCCATATGCTGGCGATGCTGCTTCCTTCGGCCACCTTCACCGTGGCGAGCGCCATGGTGCGGGACCTCTCGTCCTCGGCGATGGACGGCATTACCGGGGAAGTCGAAGTGCTGCGGCGGACGCTACGCGCCACAAGCAAATATGCCCGTGCCGGCAATGTCTTCGCGCTCTGCTTCATAGACGGTCTGTCTTATTCGGAAGAAGCCGTCACTTCGGCCATCCATTGGGGACTCGACGACATCCCGCTGCTTGGCGGGTCGGCCGGCGACGACCTCAAGTTCGAGACGACCACGCTCATCAGCAACGGCCAGGTCGCGTCCGACTGCGCCATTGTCGTGCTGATCGCCACAACCATTCCGTTCCACGTCTTCAAGACCGACAATTTCGTGCCGACCGACGAGAAACTGGTCGTGACGGCGTCCGATCCCGATCATCGCATCGTGCGCGAATTCAATGCCGATGTCGCGGCTACCGAATATGCCGCCTCCGTCGGCATCGTACAGCAGACGCTGACTCCCTTCTCGTTCGCCTCGCATCCGGTCGTGGTCAAAGTCGGCGGCGAATATTACTGCCGTTCCATCCAAAAGATGAATTCCGACGGCTCGCTCTCGTTCTTCTGCGCCATCGACGACGGCGTCGTGCTGTCCGTCGCTCAGCCCCTGGGTATGGTCGAGACCACTAAGGCCGCACTCAGAGACGTCGAAAGCAAGCTCGGCAGCATCGACATGATCCTTGGATTCGACTGCGTGCTGCGCCGGCTCGACGCCCGCAACCGTCAGGTGTTTCGCGACATCTCCGAGCTCTATCGCACCAACAAGGTGATCGGCTTCGGTACCTATGGCGAGCAGTATCGCTCCATGCACTTGAACCAAACCTTCACCGGCATCGCTTTCGGGCAGCCACAGGCAGCGGAGTAAGCCGCGTGCCCCTGAACGATATCCAGGACGTCGAGCGCCTCAAGAAGATCAACGCAGCGCTCGTCAGCCGTGTCGAACGCTCGATGGACCAGCAAGGCAATGCATTCTCCTTGTTCCAGACGGCGATTTCATTGGAAAACCGGGTGCGGATGCGCACCGAGGAGTTGCATTCCACGCTACGCCGGCTCGAGCAGTCGAACATGGCGCTTTCGGCTGCGAAGGAAAGCGCCGAACATGCCAATCTCTCCAAAACCCGGTTCCTGGCAGCCGCCAGCCATGACGTACTGCAGCCGCTGAATGCGGCCCATCTGTCGGTTTCCGCACTGGCGGAAGTGCAGACTTCGGAGGAAGGGCGCAAGCTGGTGCGCCAGGTGGAGCGTTCGCTTCAGACCATGGAAGACCTGCTTCATACACTGCTCGACATCTCGAAACTCGACGCCGGTGTGGTCGAACCCGAAACCACCGACGTCAATCTGGAGACACTGTTTTCAGCGCTACGCTCCGATTTCCAGCCGATCGCCGAAACGAAGGGCTTATCGCTACGGTTCCGACCCGTGGCCATAGCTGTCCGGTCCGACCGCACGCTTCTGCGTCGTATCCTGCAGAACATCCTGTCCAACGCACTGCGCTATACACGGCGAGGCGGGGTGCTCGTCGGCACCCGCCAGCGTGGCAACATGATCCGTATCGATGTTGCCGACACCGGCTGTGGCATTCCCGAAGACCAGCGCGAGGCCGTGTTCGAGGAATTCCACCGCGGTCCACGCATGTCGGACGCCGAATTGGCCGGTGGCGGGCTCGGTCTGGGGCTAGCCATAGTAAAACGCATGGCAGGCGCGCTCGGCCATCCCGTCACCTTCTCTTCGACCGTCGGGCGCGGCACGATCTTTCATATCGATGTCCCGGTTTCCACCCATCCCGTTCCGGAGCCCGGCACGGTCGAGGCGGAGCGCCAACCGGGTTACGGCCTGTTCGGCACCAAGGTTCTGCTGGTGGAGAACGATGCCGACGTGCTGGCTGCGATGACTTCGCTGTTGGAACGCTGGCAATGCACCGTGCGGGCAGCAACCTCGACCGACGAGGCATTGGATGCACTGGGAGACACCGACTGGGTGCCTGACATCATCATTGCCGATCAGCACCTCGAAGGCGGGGATCTCGGCACCATGACCGTTTCCCAGGTGCGCGACTATCTCGGCCGTGCCGTGCCCGCCCTTCTTGTGACGGCCGACCCGTCGGAAAGTGTCATGAACGCCGCCCGCGCCGCAGGCATCGAGTTCATGCGCAAGCCGTTGAAACCGGCGCAATTACGGGCTCTGCTGGCGCATTTGCTGGCGTAGAAGGGCAGTTAAGGGAATAGGGGAATAGGGCAGATGGTGCTTGCCCTACTGCCTACTGCCCTATTGCCTAACTGCCTTACTCCCCTAAAACCCCTGCTGATCCCGGAACAGCTCAGCGTTGTCGAGTTTCGACACTTCGATCACCGCCTGCGTGCGGCTGTAGACATTGAGCTTGCGCAAGATTTCGGAGACGTGCGCCTTTACGGTCGTCTCTCCAACCTGCAGTTCATAGGCGATCTGCTTGTTCAGCATACCTTGACGCAACATCTGCAGCACCCGCAATTGCTGAGGGGTCAGGCGCGATAGTCTCTGCACCATGTCGGCGCGATCGTTGCTTTCCGGATCCGGCTGCTCGGCTTTGTAGGTTTCGGGAACGTAGATCGCGCCCTCCATCACCGAGCGAATGGCCGCAGCAAGATCATCCTTGCGCACCGACTTCGGAATGAATCCCGCGGCTCCATAGGACAATGCTTCGGAAATGATCTTGGGGTCTTCATAACCCGAGACGATGACCACCGGCAGGTGGGGATAACGCGTGCGCAACTGCAACAGCCCTTCAAAGCCATGGACATCGGGCATCGAGAGATCCAACAACGCCAAGTCGAATGGCCGCGCCTCGGCCAGCAATTCGACCGCCTCGCCGATCGAACGGGCCTCGACGGTATCGACATCAGGGTAAGCCATCCGCACCGCGCTGTGCAAAGCCTCCCGAAACAGTGGGTGGTCGTCGATAATCAGAAATCTCGCGACTTCGCTCGCTGGACTCATGGCCGCATTTATCCCGATCTCGATCATCACGGGCAGCATACGCCTCCACCGACAATCCGTTCATTAGCCAATAGTACATTGGCAATTGGATCACGCCAGCCCGGTGCAGATACCTCTGCCGACAATCAACTGTTGATCGCAGAACCAGCGCTTTGCGAAAGTTGATGCCTTGCCCGCCGATGCAAAACAATCGAATGTGCGCGCGTTCCGATGCGCCTGGTTCGGGAAAGGAAGAGGCATGAATGCATTTGCGCTGGCGACACCACCGACAGCTTCCGTCGCCATTGCCGGTTCTTCAGAGCGTTACCCGGTGCGGCGTATCTTCTGCGTCGGCCGCAATTATGCAGCTCATGCCCGCGAACTCGGCAATGATGAACGCGATCCGCCCTTCTTCTTCACCAAGCCTGCGGACGCGGTGGTCGATTCGGGGCAAAAGATCCCCTATCCAGCCCTGACGAAGAACCTGCACCATGAAATCGAACTGGTGGCAGCCATCGGCAAGGGCGGTTTTCGCATCCCTGTCGCGCAGGCCCTGGATCATATCTGGGGTTACGGCGTCGGCATCGATCTGACCCGCCGGGACCTGCAGGAGGAAGCGAAAAAAGCCGCAAGGCCATGGGATTGGGCCAAAGCCTTCGATCAATCTGCGCCTTGCGGTGCACTGGTGCCCGCGTCGCAATCCGGCCATCCTCGCCAAGGTCGTATCTGGCTCTCGGTGAACGACACCGTCAAACAGGAAGGCGATCTCGAAGAACTGATCTGGCCAATTGCGGACATCGTGGCGATCTGCAGCGAGGCGGTGGAACTCCAGCCTGGCGATCTCATTTTTACTGGAACTCCGGCGGGCGTGGGCCCGCTCGTTGAAGGTGACCGGGTCAGCGGCGGTGTCGACGGGATCGGCACGATCGAACTCATCATCGGGCAAGCGCGATGAGCGAAATCATCCTGCACAACTACTATCGGTCCTCGACCTCCTATCGGGTCCGTATCGCACTGGAGATGAAGGGCGTCGCCTATACCTATGTGCCGCACCACCTGCGCCATGGTGAGCATCTCGAGCCGGCCTATCTCTCGGTCAATCCCCAAGGGCTGGTACCGGCACTGATCTGGGGCGACGGTATGTTGCTGACGCAGTCTTTGGCCATAATCGAATTCCTGGACGAGATCAGATCGGAGCCACCCTTGCTGCCGAAGGACGCCGCCGGCCGCGCTCGGGTGCGCATGCTTTCGCAGATGATCGCTTGCGACATCCACCCGGTAAACAATCTGCGTGTCCTGACCAGCCTTCGCACCGTCTTCGGCGCCGGTGACGAAGACGTCGTCAACTGGTTCCGGCATTGGGTCAATGAAGGCTTTCAACCTCTTGAAAAGATGCTGTCCTCATCGTCACAGACAGGCACGTTCTGCCACGGCGAGACACCGGGCCTTGCCGACATCTGTCTCGTCGCGCAGGTTGCCAACAACAGCCGCTTCGGTGTCGACATGAGCCCCTATCCGGTTATTTCGCGTATCAACGCCGCCTGCATGGAGTTGCCAGCCTTCCAAAAGGCCGCGCCACAGAACCAGCCCGACGCGGAAGGTTAAGCAGCCAGGCCGCCAATCGCTGAAAGACTTTGAACGGAGAGTGCCCGATGAAGGCTGTGGTGTTCGAGAAATTCGGGGAAACACCGGTGATCCGCACTGTGCCGGATCCCATCCCCTCACCCGACGGCGTTGTGATCAAGGTCGCCGCGACCGGGCTCTGCCGCAGCGATTGGCATGGCTGGATGGGTCATGATCCGGATATCCGTTTGCCGCACGTACCCGGACATGAGTTGGCCGGCACCGTCGTGGCAGCTGGTCGCCAGGTGCACAACTGGAAGGCCGGCGCCCGTGTAACCGTGCCTTTCGTTGCGGCCTGCGGCCATTGTTTCGAATGTGCCTCCGGCAATCACCAGGTCTGCGAGCACCAGTTCCAGCCAGGGTTCTCGGCGTGGGGCTCGTATGCCGAATATGTCGCCATCGATCACGCCGACACCAATCTGGTCGCTATCCCCGAAGAAATGGATTTCGCCACCGCTGCCAGCCTCGGCTGCCGGTTCGTGACGTCCTTCCGCGCTGTCGTCGATCAGGGCCGTGTGACGCCTGGCGAATGGGTGGCCGTGCACGGATGTGGCGGTGTCGGCCTGTCGGCCATCATGATCGCCAATGCCATGGGCGCCAATGTCGTGGCGATCGACCTGACCAACGAAAAACTCGAGCTGGCACAGAAATTGGGAGCGGTCGCCACGATCAACGCGGCGGACACGCCCAATGTGGTGAAGGCGGTGAAGCAGATCACCAATGGCGGCGCGCATATGTCGATGGACGCACTCGGCCATCCGACCACATCCTACAACTCGATCTCGAACCTGCGCCGCCGTGGCCGGCATGTGCAGGTCGGGCTGATGCTCGGCGATCACGCCAAGGCAGCGGTCCCGATGGCCAAGATCATTGCCCACGAACTCGAAATCCGCGGCAGCCACGGCATGCAGGCTTTCCGCTATGGCGCGATGATGGAAATGATCAAGACCGGCAAGCTGCGGCCCGATCTGTTGATCGGCAAGACCTACAGCCTTGATGAAGCACCGGCCGCGCTGATGGCGATGGGAAATTTCGAAGGCACCGGCATCGGCGTTGTGACGCGGTTCTAGAGCATTTTGTAGCCAAGTGGAATCACTTGGCGTTACAAAAATGCGACAAAAACAAAAGCTTAGAGCGTTTCCGCGTTTCCGTGAAAAAACGGAAACGCTCTAGTCGCGCGGGCCAATAGGGTTATTCTCTGAGGAAGGCCTCGATCATTTCGGCCGACTGCTTCGGTTTGGTCACCAGGAAGAGGTGACCGTCATCAAGCAATTCCAGCCGTGACCGGGCGATCATGGTGTTGAGCATCCTGGCGTTGATCACCGGCACCAGCGGGTCGTCGGTGCCGGCCATGATCAGCGTCGGCTGGCGCAGCATCCATAACCAGGGCAGGCTCGTCCAGCCGCTCATCGCGAAGAGCTGCAGGAAATAGCCATATTGCGAGGCGCCCTTCATGGCGGACGCGTGACGGTTGATCAGCGTTGGATCCTTGCGGAAATCGCCGCCATAGATCTCGGCGGCGATCGAGCGCATATAGCCAGGGTCGGTGTACCGTTTCGGGCTGGCCATCTTCGAAAGCACGCTGGGAGCGCCGGGCACCATGGTGACCCCAGGCGCGGTGGCTGCCAGGATCAGCTTGCGACACACCGAAGGGTATTGGAAGGCGAACTGCTGGGCGAGCCCGCCGCCCCACGACACGCCGGAAATGTCCAGCCTGTCATGGCCAAGGATTTCGCCGAGGCGTTTTCCGAGCCGCGCCAGCGTCGAAGGGCGATAGGGAAATATTGGATTGGGCGAACCACCGACACCCGGCACGTCGAAGATGATGCCGGTGGTGTCCTCCAGCGCCGCCATGAAGGGCGCCGCCAACTCCAGATTAGCGCCGATGCCGTTGAACATCATCAACGGAGGGCGGTTGGAGTTGCCATGACGAATACCGACGCGCAACAATTGCCCGTCGACATCGAACATCTTGATATCCATCGCGCCGTCCGTCTTGGCTCTGCCTGCAGCCATCGCCATTCAATCCGTCCCCGTTTGATTCAATGCTTTTTGTCAGATCTCGGGCAAATCACGGCTCGAACACATAGGTGCCTGGTGCCGCCCCCATCGGCTTGTGCCTGGCACTGCCCGGCGTCTTCGGCGCAGCGATCTCGGCGCCCGAGCGCTCCTTGAGATAGGCCGCCCAGTCGAGCCACCAACTGCCTTCATGCTTTTCGGCCTTGGCGGTCCAGGCGTCGGCATCCTTCTCCTTTGTCCTGCCTTTCACATACCAGGCTTTCGGATTGCCGGGCGGGTTGAGGAGGCTCTGCAGATGACCGGAGTTGGAAAGGATGAAGGTCGTGTTGTCACCGTAGAGGCGCGCGGTCTGGTAGACTGCCTTCCATGGCGTGATGTGGTCGGTGGTGCCGCCGATGACATAGGTGTCGTGCTTCACCTTGCTCATGTCGATCGGTACGCCGTGGATCGACATCTTGCCCGGGTTCATGAACGGGTTTGTGAAGATGAGGTCCAGGAAATCGCTGTGCAGTCGAGCCGGCAAGCGGGTGGTGTCGGCGTTCCAATAGAGCACGTCGAAGGCCGGCGGCGCATTGCCGAGCAGATAGTTGTTGACCCAATAGTTCCAGATCAGGTCGTTCGGCCTCATCCAGGCAAACATCTTTGCCATCTCGTGGCCGTCGAGGATGCCTCGCGCCTTCGACATCTGCTTGGCGGCCATGATCGTTTCCGGCGTCACCAGCGCGGCGAAGTCGGAATCCGTGTCGGCCTGCGTATTGAGCACGCACACAGCCAGGATGACGGCGTTTATCTTGTCTTTTTTCTGCGCCGCCAGCCAGGCGACATAGGTCGACAGCGTAATGCCTCCCGAGCACGAGCCCATGATGTTGACTGTATCGGCGCCGGCGATCTCGCGCGCGGCGTCACAGGCTTCATCAAGTGCAGCAATATAGGTGTCGAGACCCCAGTCGCGCTGCTCGGGCGTCGGATTGCGCCACGAGACGCAATAAGGCTGGATGCCGTGGCTGAGCAGGAACCTGATCATGCTCTTGTCCGGCGAAAGATCGACCGAATAGTACTTGTTGATCTGCGGCGGCACCACCAGCAGCGGCCGCTGATAAACCTTCTCCGTCGTTGCCGTGTAGTGGACGAGTTCGAGCACCTCGTTCTTGAACACAACCGTGCCCGGGCTGTTGGCGAGATTCTCGCCAACCTTGAACTTGGAGGCGTCGACCGAAGACGGCAGGCCACCATTGCGTGTCATGTCGTCGAGGAAGTTCTTCAACCCGTTCACGGCGCTTTTGCCGCCGGTATCCACCAAAGCCTTGATGGCCGTCGGGTTCAAGGCAGGGTTGTTGGAGGGCGCCATGGTGTCGACGAAGATGGACGTGATCAGTCGCGCGCGCGCCGCGTCCTTCTCGGGCAGGTCGGTCTTGGCGACCAGCTCGGTCACCGACTTGCTCCAGGCGACATAGGACTGCATCACCGCCTTGTGCAGGCTGCTCGACTTCCAAGCAGGATCGGCAAAGCGGCGATCCTTGGGATCGGCAGCGAGTTCGGACTGGCCGGTGACGATCTTGCCGAACTCGCTGGCAAAGGCGAGCCATTGTTCGGCCAATGCCTGCGGGTGGCTGGCCAGTGCCTTCAGCACCGAGCCGGTGGCGGCGGCGATATCCTGCGTGCGCAAGCCAACGAGTGGATTGAGGGCCAGCGTGTTTTCGGCCGCCTCATCGGCGATCTGCTCGGCAAGCGGGCGTGTGTCCTTCGCCCTCTCCTCACTGCCACGCTTTTCGCCGTCCTTGCTATCCTTCGCCGGCGCCTTGGCCATGAATTACCCTCCCGCTTTTCTCCGCCGTTCGTAAAACATGGCCAATGTCTCGGCCATCAACGCCGGTTTTTCCTCGCCCTCGATCTCGATCGTGTTGGCGAATTTCATCAGGTACTGGCCGGGAGCCTTGTCCTCGACCGAGATCAGCGAAGCGCGCAGCCTGACCCGCGTACCGACCCTGACCGGTGCCAGAAAACGCACCTTGTCGAGCCCATAGTTGAAGACAGCCTGGGTGTTCTCAGGCACGACATTCATCTGCTGGCTGAGACCACCGATCAGCGACAGGCTGAGATAGCCATGCGCGATCGTCGTGCGGAACGGACTTTCCTTCTTCGCCCGCTCGGGATTCGTATGGATCCACTGCCGATCCTCGGTGCATTCGGCGAACTGATCGATACGGGCCTGATCGACCTCAACCCAATCGGAAACGCCAAGCTCCTGCCCGGTCATCGACCGGAGCTCTTCGTAGGTCGGAGGTGACTTGCTCATTCCATCATTCCTGATTGTTTCAGCTGCCCCGTCCGACCATGAACGCGCCGCCCTGTCAATTCGGCACTGATCGAGGTGCCGCCATCTCCTTGATCATCTGGTCGCGCAGTTCGCGCCGCAGGATCTTGCCCACATTGGTTCGTGGCAGATCGTCCCTGAATTCGATGTATTTCGGCTTCTTGTAGCCGGTGAGATGCTTGACGCAGAACTCGGCCAGCGCCTCCTTGCTGAGGGCCGGATCTTTCCGCACCACGAACATCATCACCGCCTCGCCGGAATTCTTGTCCGGCACACCGACGACAGCAGCTTCCAGCACACCCGGATGCTGAACCGCGACGGCCTCGACTTCGTTGGGGTAAACATTGAAGCCGGAGACCAGGATCATGTCCTTCTTGCGGTCGACGATCTTCACGTAACCGTTGTCGTCCATGATGCCGACATCACCGGATTTGAAGAAGCCATCCGGCGTCATGACTTTTTCTGTCTCGTCGGGCCGGTTCCAATAGCCGGACATCACCTGGGGCCCGCGAATGGCGATCTCGCCGGGCTGGCCACGCGGTACGTCCATGCCGTCGTCGTCGAGCAGCCTGATTTCGACGTTGGGCAACGGCAGGCCGATCGTTCCGGTATAGGCATCGTTGTCGGTCGGGTTGCATGCAATGCCGGACGATGTCTCGGACAGACCGTAACCTTCGACAATCGGGCAGCCGGTCACGGCAAGCCACTTTTTGGCAACCGCCTCCTGCACCGCCATGCCACCGCCATTGGCGATGCGGAACTGCGAAAAATCGAGTTTGGCGAATTCGGGATTGTTAGCGAGCGCGTTGAACAGCGTGTTGACGCCCGGCATGACGTGGAAGCGGTATTTCGCCATTTCCTTGATCGTTGCCGGGATATCACGCGGGTTGGGGATCAGCACATTGACCCCACCGGTGCGCATGGCGAGCAGCCCACAGGTGATGAAAGCATAGACGTGGTAGAGCGGCAGCGCCGTTATGAAGGTAAGCTGGCCGCTGATCGGCCGGCGCTTGAGGCCGGGCTGCGTCCAGGCTTCGGAAGCCAGCAGATTGGCTATGATGGTGCTGTGAAGCAGCGTCGCGCCCTTGGAAACACCGGTGGTGCCGCCGGTGTATTGCAGCACCGCCGGGTCGCCCGGGCCGATTTCCGGCTTGTCGAATGTCTTGCCCTTGCCTCTCATCAGTGCAGCATTGAAGCGCACCGCGCCCGGCAATGAGAAGGCCGGTATGGCTTTCTTCACCTTGCGCAGCACCAGATTGACGACCGCGCCTTTCGGGAAACCCAACAAGTCGCCGACACTGGCCAGCACGACGTGCTTGATCGGGGTGTTCGTGATGACCTCTTGAAGTGTGGCGGCGAAATTCTCCAGGATGATGATCGCCTGCGCACCGGAGTCGTTTAGCTGGTGTTCCAGCTCGCGCGGCGTATAGAGCGGGTTGACATTGACCACGATGAAACCGGCACGCATGACGGCGGCAACGGCGATCGGATACTGCAGCACGTTCGGCATCATGATGGCGACGCGGTCGCCGCGCTTCAGGCCAAGCCCCTGCAGATAGGCTGCGAGATCCCGTGAAAGGCGATCCACATCACCGAAGGTCAAGCCCCTGTCCATGAAGACATAGGCCTTTTCGTTCCTGTATTTCGCGAAGCTCTCTTCGAACAGCGCAACGACCGACGAATACTGGGTGATATCAACTTCGGCCGGCACGCCGGCAGGGTAATTCCTTACCCAGATACGCTCCATGCGCTCCTCCCCTGGACCGCGAATTCCTGCAATCTAGACGCGCGAGAAAGGCTTGGGAAGCGGCCCACAACGTCTTAGACGGCTCACGGCGATTACCCAGCGGAAACAATTCCAGCAGCGCCTCAATCGGAATCGAGGCCGCCGTCCTCACGGCAAGGCCCGCCTTTCCGCGCGGCACCTTGCCTTTGCCGGCAATCCAGCAAATGATCCACCGAAAGAAGGCCGCGTGGCCTGGCGGCTCTCAATCGGTAAGGTGGCCGGGAGGGAATGCATGAAGCAGCTCGGCGGCATCGATGCCACTTTTCTCTATATGGAGACGCCTGAAACGCCGATGCATGTCGCCGGCTTGACGCTCTATGAGCCGCCAGCCGATCTTTCAGGCTCCTTCTACGATCACTTCAAGGAATTCTTCCTCAGCCGCATGCATCTCGCGCCGATCTTCGAGAAGAAGCTTGCCCGCACGGTACTGGAACTCGACCATCCGGCCTGGGTCGACGCCGGCGAGATCGATATTTCCTATCATTTGCGCCGCGCTACGCTGCCGGCGCCCGGCAATTGGAAGCAGCTCGAAGGGCTGGTTGGCGATTTGCATTCAACACTGCTCGACCGCTCACGCCCGCTTTGGCAGTTCACCGTGATCGATGGGCTCGAAGACGGCAATGTCGCGATTTACTCCAAAGTTCATCATGCCGCCGTCGATGGCGGCGCGGGTATGGCGATTGCGGCAGCCCTCTACGACATGTCGCCCCAGCCACGGAAGGTGAAGCCGCCGGAACCGAAGCCAGCCACCCGCAAACCGACGATCGAGGAACGTGCCATCCTCGGCATCAACGATGTGGTGCAGAATGTGATGCGCCAGCAACTCAAGGCGATGGAGGCCGTTCCGCAGGTGCTCGGCACGCTTACGGACCTGCTCATCGCCAAAAGCGGCAGCAGCGAAGGCCTGCCCGGCATTCCGGATATCCTTGCACCCAAGACGCCGTTCAACGTCACCATCACTGCGCAGCGATCCTTTGCCGCCCGCGCCTTGTCGCTTGGCGATGCCAAGATGATCGCCAAGGCAACCGGCACCAAGATCAACGATGTGGTGATGGCGGTAAGTGCCGGCGCCTTGCGCGCCTATCTGGAGGATCATGAAGCGTTGCCGAGAAAGCCGCTGGTGGCTTTCGTGCCGATTTCGTTGCGGCAGCCGGGCGACATGGATGCTTCCAATCAGGTCTTCGGCATGTTCTGCCCGATCGCCACGGAGCTTGCAGACCCGTTGGAGCGACTGCTGGCAATTCGCAAAAACAGCAGCGATTCCAAAGCCCTGGCTGGAACGGTGAAAGACGTCTCTCCAAAAGATTACACGCTGCTTGGCGCGCCGATCCTGTTTCCCGGCCTCGCTCAGCTCTATGGCCGCACAGGCCTGGCCGACGTGATGCCGTCGACCACGAACCTGACCATTTCCAACGTTCCCGGCCCACCAATCTCGGTCTACTGTGCCGGAGCCAAGGTGTTGGCGATGTTCCCTGTTTCGATCCCCATCCACGGCATCGCACTGAACATCACCGTGCAGAGCTATCAGGACCGGCTCGATTTCGGCATCACCGCCGACCGCCGCGCCGTACCCGATATCGATCACCTCGGCGACCTGCTGATCACGGCCATGGCGGAGCTCAAGGCGGCAGCCGAAAAGCTGCCGCCTTCGCCGAAAGATGCAAAACGGTGAACCTGCTGCCGCTGCGGAAACCATGCACAATATTGCAGTTTTGTGAACAAAAGCGGCATAATCGGCGTTGAGTGCAGCCGGAATCAACCGACAGGAGCCTAGATGGCCCACGCTGATACGCTGAAACCGCCTTCGCGACTGCTGTTCGCGCTGGAACTCAGGGCATTGCCCGAACTCGGAAGTTTCGTCGCCTCGCTACCGCTTCTGACGGCACTGGCGCCGCGTGGCGACGGTCATCCTGTATTGGTCTTGCCGGGTCTTGTCACCAGTGATCGCTCGACCGCAGCGCTGCGCAGCTTCCTCAAATCCAAAGGCTACGCCACCTATGGCTGGGATCTTGGTCGCAACTACGGCCCCCTGCCCGGTGTCGAGCGCAAGATGATCGACCGCGTCAAGGCGCTGGCAGACAAGCATGGCCGCAAGGTGAGCCTTGTCGGCTGGAGCCTCGGTGGCATCTATGCGAGACAACTGGCCAAGATGCTGCCCGACGAAGTGCGGATGGTGATCACATTGGGCAGCCCATTCAACGGTGATCCGCGTGCGACCAACGCCTGGAAACTCTACGAGTTCACCTCCGGCCACAAGGTCGATGACCGCGAAGGCCACATGGGCGGCGCGATTTCGGAATCGCCAACGGTGCCGACGACCGCGATCTACAGCCGCACCGACGGCATCTGCGCCTGGCAGGCCTGCATCGAAAACGAACTGCCGCATACCGAGAGCATCGAGGTGGAGGCGAGCCATTGTGGCCTCGGGCATCACCCCGCAGCGGTCTATGCCATTGCCGACCGCCTTGCTCAGGCCGAAGGCGAATGGAAACCTTTCGACCGCAGCGGCTTCAAGGGCCTGTTCTTCCCAGACCCGAAACGGAACTAGCACCCGCCACTTTCGCTACTCGGCCGCCTGCTGTTCCGGCACATCGTCCAGCCGATTGGGATCGCCTGGCGCGGTTTCGCAGCCAAGGTCTGGAAACGCGACAACGCGCCGTCCATGGAAATCTGTCCGCAACACTGCCAGGCCGCGCTCTTCGAAAAAAGACAGCAGCCGGCGTGCCCGGCGTGCCGACTGTGTGCCATAGGCTCGCGCCAGCGCAGCGTCAGATGGACAAGGAGAGCCGGTAACAGCGGCCTGCGCGACGATCAGGAATACTGCCTGCAAATCCTCGGGAACGTCAGAAGATAACGCCAGTGCTTGTTGCCAGACATCGCTTGCCGCAGTCGTCTCGTCGATACCCGTCTTTGCGATGGCCAGCCGCCGCCGAAACACGGAGAGTCCGAGGGGGTCGCCTGGTACGCGGCGGATACGGCAACGCACCAGGAAATCCTGATAAAGCAATGAATCCGCACGGAAAGCGGCGTCCGGATCCTCTACGATCTCGGCCAGCACCGCCTTGATCAAGATCTCGCGTTCGACTTCGTCGAACAATGTCGGCGCCGGCTCCGAAGCTGCGGTCTGTTCAGGGACCGAACGTGACAATTGCTCCAGAATGTCGGCCGTCGGCGTCGGTGCGGGCGGGCGTGGGCGTCGCACCACAGGCTGCCGCAATTCCTCGGGGCTTGGCGTGAGGATCAGGCTTTCGACATCCTCGATCGCTTCCGGCAGCGGCGTCAGCTTCGGGCTGACCGAACGCGCCGAGGTTTCGACCGCGCCGATAGCAACCGGCAGTGGCCGCCGCGACATGGCCGGTCCCAAAGCCACGAAATTGCCGCGCGCCAGGTCGCGGAACATCTCGGCCTGGCGACGCTCCATACCTAGAAGATCGGCAGCACGCGCCATATCGATGTCGAGGAAGGTCCGCCCCATCAGGAAGTTGGAGGCTTCCGCCGCCACGTTCTTGGCCAGCTTGGCCAGCCGCTGCGTGGCGATGACGCCGGCTAGGCCACGCTTGCGGCCGCGGCACATCAGATTGGTCATGGCGCCGAGCGAGACCTTGCGCGCCTCGTCGGAGACCTCGCCGGCCACCGCGGGCGCGAAGAGCTGCGCCTCGTCCACCACCACGAGGACGGGATACCAGTAGTCGCGCTCGGCATCGAACATGCCGTTCAGGAAGGCGGCCGCTCCGCGCATCTGCTGTTCGACGTCGAGCCCCTCCAGATTGAGCACGACGGAGGCGCGGTGTTGGCGAATGCGGCCGGCAATACCGGTGAGTTCAGCTTCCGTGCGCTGAGCGTCGACCACGATGTGACCGAAACGATCGGCGAGCGTGACGAAATCACCCTCGGGATCGATCACCACCTGTTGCACCCAGGGTGCGCTTTGTTCAAGGAGCCTGCGCAGGAGATGCGACTTGCCGGAGCCGGAATTGCCCTGCACCAGAAGACGTGTCGCGAGCAATTCCTCGAGATCGAGCGTGGCGGCCGCGCCCGACGCCGTCCCCATCTCGATGGCTACCTTCATTCAAAACCCCGGCCGACTTCCAGAGCGGAACCGATATCGGCACCCGCTCCATCTCTTGTGCGCATGATTCTTATCCCAAAAGTCTGCAACTTTTCGGAGCCACGCTCCAGACATTTGGAGGCGACCTCTAGCATCTCGCCGGCCGTGATGCAGGGGGCGAATGGCAAAACCCACAGGAGAGAGGTGCCTACCCCGCCAGGATCGAAGCGTCGAGCTCGCTTGCCTTGGCCAACCCCGCCAATGCGAGCGTCAAGTCGAATTCGGCAACGATGTTGCGGATCACTTCGCGTACACCTGTCTCACCCGCGAGCGCCAATCCATAGACATAGGGTCTGCCGATCAAAACGGCGGTGGCGCCGAGTGCCAACGCTTTGGCGACATCACTCCCCGAACGAACACCGGAATCGAGCAGTACCGGCAGGCCACTGGCCGCGGAAACGATACCCGGCAAGGCGTCCAGCGTGGCGACCTCGCCGTCGACCTGGCGGCCGCCATGGTTGGAGACAATGATCCCATCGACACCATGCTGATACGCCAGTCGCGCATCGTCGGCATGGCGAATGCCTTTCAACAGGATCGGCAGCTTCGTCATAGTCCGCAGCCGCTTGAGATCGGCCCAGTTCAGGTCCGGTCGCGAATAGGTCGCGGTGAAATGGGCAACGGCGGCACGCATCTGCTGCATAGACAGATCAAACTGCTTGCCTTTGCGGCGCAAGCTGAGAGCGGTCGAAATCAGATCGAAGCCGCGTGGTTTCACGCCAGTCTCAGGAGGACTGCGCGGAATCTTGGATTTGAAGACGGGGTCGCTGAGATATTGGGCGAGCCCCAGCCCGCGCAGGAACGGTAGATAGGCAGCGTCGAGATCACGCGGGCGCCAGCCAAGCAGCGTTGTATCGAGCGTGACGGCAATCGCCTCACAGCTGCACTTCTCGGCTCGCGCGACCACGGAGCGGACAAAATCGTCGTCGCTCGACCAATAGAGCTGGAACCAGCGCGGCGCGTCGCCCATGGCGGCAGCACATTGTTCCATCGACACGGACGCCTGATTGGAGAAGACATAGGCGATATTTTCCGCGGCTGCGGCGCGGGCTACGGCAAGATCCGCCTCCGGATGCACCATTTCCAGCACGCCGACAGGGTCAAGGAGGACCGGAGCCGGGTGACGGCGGCCAAACAGCGTGACGGAAAGGTCACGCCTGGAAACGTCACGCAACACGCGCGGAACGATGCGATGGCGTTCGAAGGCGGCGCGATTGACCCGTATCGTCGTCTCGCTGCCGGCGCCACCGACAATGTAGGCGGCTGCCTCCGGCGTCATCTTGCGGATCGCGGCCTGTTCCAGCAGGTGCGGGGCGACGGGCACGGTTGGACGCTTGCCGCCTGCGCCGGTGACATAGATCTGCATCTGGCGCAGACGGCCAGGCGCATTGCCGGGCTGTGTTTCCGTCATTCCCCCTCCACCCAACTTTATGGCTGGCAGGGCCCTGCCCCGACCAGACTTAGCTTGCCGCCGCCTCGAACAACTCGATCACATTGCCTGATGGGTCCATGCACAAGATTTGCCGACCACCTGGCCCCTCGATCATGGTATTGCGAAACGACACGCCTTCGTCCTGCAGAGCTGTCACAAAGCTTGGCAGGTCCGTTACTTCGAGAACAAATCTGTTCCAGCCCCCGGGTTCGGGTATGGCACCATCGGGCATGGGCCGAGAGGCAGATGCCTGGTGTCCCGCCAGCCACAGCGTTAGGTCGCCGCGATCGAGGATCGCCATGTTGGGGCCGAACTGCTGCCGCAACGCGAAACCCAGATGCCTCGTGTAGAAAAGGACCGAAGCATCGACATCACCGGCAAAATAGCGGACAGTGGCCATCTATTTCTTCTCGTAGCTCTGCCGGATCTCGTCCATCGCTTCCTTGATGCGGGCGCGCAGGATGTCGACCGATTCCGCACCTGACTTCTTGACGATATCGGCCACGTCGCCAGCGTTCTTCACTGCTGCTTCGAACGACCTTCGTGCGAAATCGGCTTGTTTGGCAATCAACTCCTGCGGATTGCCGGGCGCGCGGTAATTCTGGCTGAATTCGGTGACCTCGCGCAAGGAGTCCTGCAGAACTTCGCGCTGCCGCGCCATGATCGAGGAGGCGCCGGCTGCCGTGGCTCTTGCCGATTTCTCCAGTGCCTCGAGATTCTTGCGGTGATGGCTGAGGATTGCGTCGACATCCACCTGCGGCATCCTCAGGTCGCGGCCGATTTTGCTGAACATGTCCATGAAGGATTCGGGTTCGGGCTGTTTGGCCATGGTCGTCTTCTCCTCCTCTTCTCCGGCGCGATTGCCGCAAGGGTGAGAATAGACCAGCGAATACAACCGTCAATTGACGAGGAAAAGCCGCTCCACCGCATAGAGCGCCAGGCCGGCCAAGCCGCCAATGATCATGCCGTTGAAACGGATGTATTGAAGATCACGGCCGATGTTCATCTCGATCAAGCGGGTGAGCTGTGCGAGATCCCAGCGCTTGACCTGATCGGCGATGAATTTGGAGACGCCGCTCTTCTGGCTTTCGACGAAAGAAGCCAAAGCGACGACAAAGCCCTGGTTCATGTCGCCCCTGATCTGCGGGTCGCCTGCCAGGTGACGCCCGACCTCGATGAACATGCCGGTCAGGTGTTGCCGGATCATCGAATTGTCGGCGACGGCATCTTGCTCGATGAAACGACGCAAGCTGTCCCACATATCATGTGCAAGTTCGCGGATTTCAGGCCGTGCAAGGAAGCCCCGCTTCAGCCGCTCGGCGCGACGGGCATATTCCTTCGACTGACGCAATCGCTCGATGAACTTCGCAACGAAACGGTCGAATTCCTCGCGCATCGGGTGGTCGGGATCGGCCCTCACCTCCTCCAGCAGCGATCCGGCGGAGGCAACGATCTTTTTCAAGAGATAGGCGTCAGCGCGAAACAGGTTGAATAGCGAAGGCAGTTCCTCGCGGATCTTCTCACGCATGGCTGCGAGTGCCTGCTCGTCGTTCAGGAAGCGACCGATGACACGGGTGAACTCGTCGAACAATTTCTGGTGGCGGCGGTCCTCGGTGAAGGCCTCCAGCAACTCCGCCGCCAGTGGTGCCACTTGAACCTTTTCCATCTGTTCCAGCATGCGCTGGGTGACAAAGCCGCGCAGGCCGGATTGTTCGATGGCGCCGAGCGTCTGGGGTACCAGCCGCACGACGAAACGCGACAGGCCTGCCGCCCGCTCTTCGTCGGCCAGCCAGTCGGCAACCAGCGACGCAAAGTCGACTTCGTTCAGCTTCTCGCGAACCGGGCCGGGTGCCAGGAAGTTGACCTCGATGAAACGACCGAGGTTGTCGGCAATGCGGGTCTGGTTCTCCGGGATGATCGCGGTGTGCGGGATCGGCAGACCGAGCGGCCGCTTGAACAGCGCTACCACCGCATACCAGTCGGCCAGGCCACCGATGGTCGCGGCCTCGGCGAAGGCGGCAATGAAGGCCAGCCAAGGATAGCTTCCCTCCAGGGACTTCGAGACGGCGAATACCACCACGCAGAACGCAAGCGCCGCAGCCGCCACGAACTTCGTGCGCCGCAGCGCGGCGAGCTTTACCTCGGCATCCTTGTCGGCACCCAACAACCCGCTGGCGGTGGCATCCTGCTGCGACATCTGCGATCCGCTCCTGCTGTCTCGATGAGCCGAGCTTAGCATCGGAAAACAGGATTGCGCATGCCGATTGCTGCGGCGCATCGGCCCTCAACCGGCTTCCCAAAGCAGCGTCATAGACCTCACATCGCCTAGGCAACGAGTATTTAAGTGCTTTTCAGACAGTGGGTTAGCAGGATTATTGCAACGCAGCAAAAATCTATGTTGCATTGCACAAAAATCACTCCTATATGCTCGTTATGCTCCGGGTCGATCCTGAACGGGGCACAACCCATAGCTCCTTATGAGGATGGAGAATCGCCATGACCAAGACCGCCAAGACCACCACCGCGCCTGCTTCCAACTATTTTTCCTCGATCAAGAACGTTTTTGACGGCGTTCAGTCGAAGCTTGAAGTTCCTGCCGCCGCCCGCGATTTCGTGAAGCGTGGCGCTTCGACCGCGAAGGAACGCGCCGAGACCGTTCACGGTGGCGCTGCCAAGCTGACCGACGGGGTCGAGAAGTTCGCCGCTTCCTTCGTTGCCGGCTATGCCAACTTCTCCCGCGGCTTGCTCGATGCGACGCTTGCCAACGTCCAGCACACGCTGACCACGGTCGAGAAGATTGCCGGTGCACAGTCCTTCAACGAAGCTGTTCAAATCCAGGCTGATTTTGTGCGTGAAAATGCTTCGGCCAACATCGATCGCGTCCGTGGTGCTGCGGAGACCGCCAAGACCACCGTCGTCGAAGGTGCCAAGACCGTTCAGGCCGAAATCGGCAAGCTCTACACCTTCGACAAGAAGGCTGCCTAACACCAAGCCGGACAAGCCGGCCTGCACTGAAAACCATCCGCGCGGAAACTTCCGCATAACCGGTTCTGATTTTCTGTACGAGTGCAAGTCGCGTAAGAGTGTTCGCGTAACAAAGGCCCGCTTCCGGCGGGCCTTTTCGTTTCTGCCTTATACCAAAAAGCCAGATCGTTGATCCGGCCAGTCGTGGTCATCACCGACGACGGCTGCGGCAGCAAAGGGCGAAAGCCTATTTCACGACCAGCACCGGAATGGACGAGTGCGCCAAAACTTCCGAGGTCTGGCTGCCGAGGAGTACACGCTCGACACCACGCCGACCGTGCGATGCGATCACGATAAGATCGGCTTTGTGCGCCTTTGCGGCTTCCAAGATCGCATCGGCAGCACGCTGATCAGGTACATGGACGAGATCGGCATCGACCCCGGCCTTGGTTGCCTCTGCCTTCACGGCAGCCAGGATTTTTCCGGCATCTTCTTTCTGCGCCGCGCTGAATTCCTGCATGTCCGCACCGGATGGGACCCAGCCGGCACCGAGTGCGAAGCCGGAAACCGGGAAAGGCTCGGTTGCGGTCACCACCGTCACCTTCGCGCCAAGTGCCTTTGCAAGCGCCAGCCCTTGCTTGACTCCCTTACCCGCAAGATCGGAACCGTCAGTCGGAACAAGAATATGCTTGTACATCGCAATCTCCATTGGTCAGTAAAACCTGCCATGGAGAAAGTGGGCCTGCGTTGACCAAGATCAACCGGACAGCTTTGGGGCGAGAATGGGCCAGGGACGCGGCAAGCAGGCCCACGCCATTGGGCGTAGTTACCGCTTGTCGTGTTCGTGCAATGAAAGCGTGATCGAAGCGTCCGACAGGCTTGTAGGTTCCATGGCCGAATCGAGACACGGGACTTGCTTGCCCTCGAGCGGCAGTCCTGGAGCGTCGGCATGGCAAGTGCCGCAAGCGCTCCGTCTCGCGACTGGCAAGTTTCTTAGCGGTCCGTTATGTGTCGCTGCCCGAACAACCGTAGGAACATGTGATGGCGAACAAGAACATCGACCACGCTTTTACCGCCCGCGGCAAGACCGGCCACTCTTACGAGCCGACCTATGCCGGTGCCTTGTCGTTCATGCGCCGCAAGTACACCAAGGACGTGAAGGGCGCAGATGCCGTTGTTTGGGGTATTCCATTCGATGCAGCCGTCACCAATCGTCCCGGTGCGCGTTTCGGGCCGCAGGCGATGCGCCGTGCCTCCGCCATCTTCGACAACGATCCTCAATATCCGTTCTCGCGCGAGTTCTTCGATCACCTTGCGGTGGTCGATTATGGCGATTGCTTGTTGGACAGCGGCAACCATCAGAAAACACCCGGCATCATCGAACGCGAGGCCGCCAGGATCCTGAAAAGCGGTGCCTTCCTGCTTTCACTTGGTGGCGATCATTTCGTCACCTACCCGCTGCTCAAGGCGCATGCGGCCGTGCACGGCCCACTGGCATTCGTACAGTTCGACGCACATCAGGACACATGGCCTGACGACGGCAAGCGCATCGACCATGGCTCCTTCGTCGGCCGTGCCGTCAAAGAAGGCCTGATCGACCCTGACCGTTCGATCCAGATCGGCATCCGCACACATGCGCCGGACACTTTCGGCATCAAGATCCTGCACGGCTACGAAGTCGAGGAGATGCGCGCCGCCGACATCGCCTATGCCATCGTCGAGCGTACGGGCGGCCGCAAGACCTACCTCACCTTCGACATCGACTGCCTCGATCCTGCCTTTGCACCGGGCACCGGCACCCCCGTTTCAGGCGGTCCGAGCTCATCGAAGATTCTCTCGACATTGCGCCTGCTCAGCCAGATCGATCTGGTTGGTGCAGATGTCGTGGAGGTTGCGCCCGCCTACGATCATGCCGATATAACGGCTATCGCCGGCTCGACCATCGCCATGCACTATCTCGGCCTGCTGGCGGAGCGAAAGGCGAGAGCCGAAGAGAACACCAACCAGACCCATACCGGTCAGGACATCTGACGTCCCGGCCAGAAAGATCGGACCAGACAAGGCAATGAAACCGAAAATCTTCATCGACGGCGAACACGGCACCACCGGCCTGCAGATCAGGGCCAGGCTGGCGGACCGCGGCGATCTCGAGATCATCTCCGTGCCGGCCGAGCGCCGTAAGGAGACTGCTGCCCGCGCCGAGTTCCTCAACGCCGCAGATGTCGCCATTCTTTGCCTGCCGGACGATGCGGCCCGGGAAAGCGTGTCTCTGATCAAGAACGACACGACCCGCGTCATCGATGCTTCCACCGCGTATCGCGTTGCTGCCGGCTGGGAATACGGTTTCCCGGAAATGGACAAGGAACAGATGAAGCGCATCGCGGCAGCGAAACGCGTCGCCAATCCGGGCTGCTGGCCCCAGGGTCCGATCGCGACGCTGCGCCCGCTGATCGAAGCAGGCCTGCTGCCGGCCGACTATCCGGTCACCTTCAACGGCATCTCCGGCTATTCCGGCGGTGGCCGCACGATGATCGAGGACTATGAGGCCAAAGGCGAAAATGCTTCGGAATTCACGCCCTATGCGCTGTCCCTGAAGCACAAGCATCTGCCGGAGCTGAAAGCCTATGCGAAGCTGAAGCACGACGCGCTGATGCAGCCGGCAGTCGGGAATTTCGCGCAGGGCATGATCACCGTGGTACCGTTGCAATTGGCCCAGCTCGATCACATTCCGACGGGTGCCGAGTTACATGCGGCGATCGCCGACCATTTTGCCGGCATTGAAGGTGGCGTGGTTGAGGTAGCACCTTATGAGGCTGTCGATCGCGTACCGGATCTCAATCCCGAGCAGTACAACGACACCAACCGCATGAAAGTCTATGTCTTCGCCAATGATGCGCGTGCTCAGGCGTTGCTGGTGGCTGTCTATGACAACCTCGGCAAAGGCGCTTCGGGAGCAGCAGTGCAAAACCTCGATCTGATGCTCGGTCTCAACGGCTGATCCGTCGACAATAGAACGGGGCCGCGCGACGGCGCGGCCTTGTTTCCAAAACTGGAACCAAGCCATGAACCCGCCTGCCCTGCCGGCGCGCTGGAATGTCAGCGAGCCTGTCCTTGTCACCGAAACCTTCTCCAGCCGCATCTGGAAAGTGCGCCAGGCCGACGGTACGCCGGCTATCGTCAAGGCGCTGAAGGAATTCGACGACGTCGAAGACGAACTGCGCGGTATCCACCTGCTGTCGTGGCGGCGCGGCGAAGGCCTCGTCCGCCTCTTCGACAGCGAAGACAAGATGATGCTGATCGAATATGCCGGTGAACGTCATCTGCGCGCTGTTCTGGACGATGTGAGCGATACTGCGGCCACCGAGATCTCGGCGGAGGTAATGGAGCGGCTTCACGCCCCATCACGGTACCCGGCGCCGAGCGACCTGCAACCCCTGCGCGACCGCTTTGTCAGCCTCTTTGACAAGGCGAAAGCAGACCGGAATGCCGGGCTCGAAAGTCCTTACGTCGAGGCCGCCGAAATCGCAGAGCGCCTGCTTTCCGATCCATTGGATGTCCGCCCGCTGCATGGCGACATCCATCACGACAACATCATTCAGTCGCCGCGCGGCTGGCTGGCTATCGACCCCAAGGGCATTTTAGGCGACCCCGGATTCGACGCTGCCAACATGTTCTTCAACCCGCTGGATCGGCTGTGCACTGAACCCGAGCGTATCGCGACAATGGCAACGATCTTCTCACGCTCGATAGGCCAGGATCCTCGCCGACTGCTCGATCATGCGATTGCCTATGGCTGCCTGTCGTCGTCCTGGCACAACCAAGACAAGAACGATGTTGAAGAGGCGCGCGAACTGTCGATCGTCGAAGCCGTGCGCTCGGTGCGCGACAGCAGCTTCTGAGAAATCAGCTACGCCTTGCGTGTCGTCAACTCCTGACGACAACCTCGGTTTCCAGCGGATAGGCACCCTTGGTGCCGCGCCAATGCGCGGTCGCAAAAATCAGAACCACCATCGCGAAGGCTTGGTGAGTCAGAGCCACGTCTATCGGCGCCTGCAGCAGCAGCGTGGCGACCCCGATGGCGGCCTGGCCGACTATGAGCACGAACAGAACCCAGGCGCGCCGCGCATGTGTGCTTCCCGGTGCCGAGCGCACTGTCGACAGTGCGTGCCAAAGGGCAATTATCAGGACCGTATATGCAAACATGCGATGCACGAACTGCACGGTCTTCGGGTTCTCGAACAGGTTGAGCCAAGCTGGATCGAGGAGGAACAGATCATCCGGGATGATGGCTCCATCCATCAACGGCCATGTATTGTAGGTGAGGCCGGCATGCAGGCCGGCGACCAGGGCGCCGAGATAGATCTGCACGAGGATCAGCAGAACCATAATGCCGGCGAACCGTTGCGTGCTGCGTTGTGCCGGCGGGTCGCTATAAGGTGCCAAGCCGCGCGCGATATAGGCGACTGCCGTGATGATGATACAGGCAAGCGTCAGATGTGTTGCCAGCCGGTATTGGCTGACCGAAACACGCTCGCTGAGACCGGAAGCAACCATCCACCATCCGATGGCGCCTTGCAGGCCGCCCAACACCAGAAGGCCAATCAAGCGTGGCTTCAGCCGGCTTTCCAGCCGGCGCGTTACCCAGAAGAATACAAGCGGTATTGCGACCAGGAAACCGACACCGCGCGCCAGCAACCGATGCGCCCATTCCCACCAGAAGATGCCCTTGAACTCATCCAGGGTCATATCCTTGTTGATCTGCTGGTACTGCGGGATCTGCTGGTACTTCTCGAACTCTTCCTGCCATTCGGCCTGATTGAGCGGCGGAACGACACCATGGATCGGCTTCCATTCGGTGATCGACAGGCCGGAACCGGTCATGCGGGTGGCCCCACCCACCATGACGATCGCAAACAGCACCAAAAGCACGACATACAGCCAGCCGCGCACCAGCGCTCGATTGCGCAGCTCGCGATTCTGTTCGGCAACAGGAGCGATTTCGGTCGTGGCGGCCATGACTGGTTCGAACGTCTGATTTCTGTGTTCTCAACTGGACCATAGCACCAAAACTGGCAAGGTGACGTGGCGCGGCACGCCGTCGCGCCAGCCTTCCGCGGTTGCACCTCGCTGTCATTCAGCCTAAGCGAAGGCTTATAAAGGATTTCAGCCCATGCGCATGCGTCTGAAGAAGCTGATTGGAACCATTCTCCTTGTGGCGCTGGTCGTCGTCTACGCGATCGTCGCGACGATCGTGGCGGTTGCACAGCTGTCCCAATCGGGTCCGCTCGTGCATCTCGCCTTCTTCGTTTTCAGCGGCTTGTTATGGGTGCTGCCGGCGATGGGCATCATCAAATGGTTGATCCTAGAGCCACGTCCGAAGAACTGACGGCAAATTCCAAGATTCATTTATCTTTTTAGTCTAGTATGCACGCCGTAACGCGTCCGCGTGATATCATGGCACCAACGGGACGATGCAAGCATGGCGGACGCGACCGCGTCGGAAGATGGCAGGTTTTCTGTTGCCGGCGCAGCTTCTGGCAAGCTGCGCGTTAAGGCCGTGGTTGCGACTGCACAATCTGTCTCCGATGAAGCGCTGTCCCATTATGAGGATTTCTGCCAAACTGCCCTCTATGCGCCGCCGCAGGACCCACTTTGGGTGCGAGGCTGGATCAAGCATCTGCAGCCGGACGCAATTCTGGCTTCATTGACGACCGACCACCAAACTTTGCTCAGCCTGGCCTTGGAGGTTGAGCGTTCAGGTCCGTTCCGCATTGCGCGTTTTCTCGGCGGACGCCACGCCAACGGCAATTTTCCGCCAGTTGTTTCCTCATTCGAGACAGACGCTGCAGTATTGTCGCTGCTGTTCTCGACGATCAAATCAGCTCGTCCCGATATCGACCTCGTTGCCTTGCAACGGTTGCAGCCCGAGCTTGGCGGAAGAGCCAATCCTTTGGCCGTGCTACCTTCCTCTCCTAGTCCAAACCTGGCGCTCGCCGTCGACCTGAGTGGCGGTTTCGACAGCGTGCTTGAACGGGCAAGCGGTAAGCGCAAGCGCAAGAAACACCGCTCGCAAGCGCGCAAATTCGAGCTTGCCGGCGGCTTTTCAAGGATCGAGGCCAGGTCCCCGGACGAAACAGGCCGTCTGCTCGACGCCTTCCTTGCCATGAAAGAGCAGCGTTTTCGCAAGATGGGCATCACCAACGTGTTCAGCGACGAACGCGTGCGTGCCTTTTTCCATGCGCTGTTTGCAAGCGCACTCGAGCAGAAGAATCCTTCTTTCGTCCTGCATGGGCTGGAGGTTGCAGGCAAGCTGCGCGCGGTGACCGGTTCGAGCCGCTCGCCGAAGCGGCTCGTCTGCGAATTCGGCGCGATCTTGGAAGACGAGCTATCGTTTGCCAGCCCAGGCGACTTCCTGTTCTTCGACAACATCCACGAGGCCTGTCGTCAGGGAAATGCCCTCTACGACTTCTCGGTCGGGGACGAGCCCTACAAGCGGCAATGGTGCGATGTGGAGATCAAGCAGAGCGACGTGCTTGTGCCCCTCACTACGAAAGGCCGGATCCTCGCTGCCTCTTTGCAACAAAGTGCAAAGGCCAAAGCCTTCATCAAGAACAATCCGGTGATCTGGAAGATCGCCAAAACCCTGCGCCGCAAGGCGCAGGGCCATGATCAGGCTTCAAAAAACGACGAAGAATAAACCCGGGCGGAATCACGCGGCCGATCGACCAAGCGGCGCGCCAGGCCGCCCGTGCCCGGCAGGTGTCACCAGCACCAGATCCGGGTAGCCACTTTCGATCAGTTTGACGGCCGCGTCGGCGACAGCGTCGCTGGGTTCCAGCACACTGACGAATACCTCCGTCGCCTCCCCCACCAGCCGACGGATGCCGTCCGCATCGGCAGGACCGCATTCCACCACAACCAGATCATAAGCAGTGGTCAGCGACTGCATCACGATGGGCAATCTGTCAGCGGCGCGCATCGCGAGCGCGGCGTCGGCGGTTCCGGCAGGAATCAGATGGCAGTCCGAATAATTGTCGGCGTGAATGACGTCGCTGAATTGCGCTTCGGAAGCCAGGAGATTGGTGATGCCGGCATAAGAAGTACTCCCCAGCATCGGAAGCGAAGCGGCGCCGGAGGCCGTGAGATCGAGCAACAGCACGCGCAGGCCAGCGTCCGCGATCTCCCTTGCCACCAGGATGGAACTGGCAGCGGCCTCATCGCCTTCCGGAGATACGAAGATCGCGCGGGCCGCGCCGCTGCTAATCAGGCGCTCCGCCGCTTTTTCGATATCGATTTCGCCGAGTCCAAGGGCCGATTCCCGTGGTGTCGTCATCTCGAGGCCCGCTCCATCTGCAACGGTGTCTACATCGCCTGTTTCCTCGCTCGATACGTCGGGCATGGCGTCTTCAGCGGCCGGACGATCGGCAGTACTGTTTTCAAGGAGTATGGCTGCCTTTCGCACGGCAGTTGCGCGCTCCTCTTCGATGGATCTCTGCGTCGCCGATACGGGGCGCGTCTCCGACAGAGAAGCTTCAACGTCTCCGGTGTCGACCCGTGCATCGTCTCGCACCACAGACATCGGCACGTGCCTTACCGGCTCAGGCCACGGGGCGTTTGCTGGACGCATTGCGCGACCCGAGAAGAGCTCGCGCAGCAAAGTGATAATTGACATGATCAGCAGCGAGGCAACGAAAGCCGCGCTGACGATGGGGATGATCTTCGGAAAGTAAGGTTCGGTCGGCATCACCGCGCGCGAAAAGATCCGTGCATCCACCGGCAGGTAGTTACGGTCCTGGCGCGAAGAGGCTTCACGATATCGGGTCAGATAGGATTCAAGCAATTGCCGCTGGGCGGCGGCTTCACGCTCCAACGCGTTGAGTTCCACCTGCTCCTCGCCTGCACGTGCCGATTCGGCCTTGAGGCGATTGAGATCAGTAACCAGCTGATTCTCTCGTTCCTGCGCGGTCTGCGCCTGCGTGACCAGCGCGGCCAACACATTCTGCGCCTCGCCGCGAATCTGTCGATCGATATCGGCAAGCTGCGACCGCAGCGATCGAATGCGCGGGTGATTCTCAAGCAGCGTCGTCGAAAGATCGGCTATATCGCTTTTAATCTGTCCTTCCCGATCGCGCAGACGCTGGATGGCTGCAGACGCCTGTACTTCGGGAAAGGAATCCAGAGACCCACCACTCTGCAACGCCTTGCGTACAGCCTGAGCAGTCGCCTCGGCAGATGCACGGTTTGCCCTTACACGCGACAGCTCGCTCGACATTTCCGAAAGCTGCTGCGTGGCCAGAACCGCATTGTTCTGGCCAATCAGAAGATCCGACTGCGCACGATATTCCGCGACTTTGGCCTCGGCGTCTTTTACGCGCTTGGAAAGATCCGCGATTTCCGGCGCCAGCCAGTCAGTGGCTTCCGAATTCGATTCCTGTTTGGCATTGCGTTGCATGGCGATGTAGGCGTCGGCGATCGCATTCGGCACCGCAGCGGAAAGCTTCGCATCGCGCGACGAGAATTCGATCCCGATGACCCGAGATCCTTCAACGCGATAGACGTTCAGCTTTTCGCGCATCTTCTTCAAGACACGCTCTTCGGGCGGAATTTCGTTTGGATCACCCTTCAAGCCTAGGAGAATCAGAACTCGACTGAGCGGGGACATGTTCACCGTCTCGTCGAACTCAGCCAGCTTCGCCAGATCGAGCGTCTGCGCCACCTGCTTCAGGATATTCGTCGACGAAATCAGTTCGACCTGGCTTGCGACCGTTTCTTCATCCAGATTCGGGCGATCGGCGTCATTCCCGGTGCTGGGCCGCGTGAAAACCGACTCACGCGCTTCAATCAGCAGTCGAGTTTCCGATTTATAGAGCGGCGTCACGACCCAAGAGATCGCCAAGGCAATGCCGGCAACCACAATTGCGCCGACGAGAATCCAAAGCCAGTTACGCGCAAGATTCGCGAACAACTGCCTCAAGTCGACATCAACATCTGCTGCATTGGACTGTATGGCTGACATGCATCCCGCTCCCATCTAGGGTCAGATACACGGTAAACAATTATGGTAACTCACCGGTTAAAGAAGACGCGAGACGCCAATCAATCAACTCGCCCCCTCCGACAACTGCCACCAGATCACATGAAGGCTGCCAATCAGCATTTACTGATATTCGACGCTTATAACTTTTACCGGCCATTAACCCTAACGGATCGATAACGAGTCTCGATCCTGAACGTTCGCCAACCAGCGACCACTCGAAGGTATGTTGCATCTCATGAGACGCCCTGCCCCGCTTTTTCGCGCCTTGCTTGCGGTGTCACTCCTGGCAGGCTGTACGAGCTATCGGCCGACGCCACCCGCCTTTCACGACGCACTGACCCAACCCTATCGGCTCGGCGCCGGCGATCGTGTCCGGGTGACGGTGTTCGAACAGGAAGGTCTCACCAACACCTACAGTGTTGACCAATCCGGCTTCATCTCCTTCCCGCTTGTCGGCGCTGTGGCCGCACGGGGCAGCACTGCGCAGCAACTGGAAAAGGCCATCGCCGTGAAGTTGCGCCAAGGATATCTGCGCGACCCTGACGTTTCGGTCGAAATCGACCGCTACCGGCCTATCTTTGTCATGGGCGAAGTCGGGGCGGCGGGCCAATATTCTTATGTACCGGGACTGACGGTTCAGAAGGCGATCGCCATCGCTGGCGGTTTCTCCGCACGCGCCAATCAAGCGGAAGTCGACGTCACGCGCGATATCAACGGAGAAGTGATGACCGGCCGGGTCAGGACATCCGACCCGCTGCTGCCAGGTGACACGATCTACGTCCGCGAACGCCTGTTCTAATCACGTGGCGCAATCCCCTTCGCTCCGCATCGTTCACTGCTTCCGCTCGCCTGTCGGTGGTATCTTCCGTCATGTGCGTGATCTCGCCGACGCGCAGGCGGCGGCGGGCCACCTTGTGGGGATCGTCTGTGATTCGACGACGGGCGGCGCCTACGAGGAAGCGCTTTTCGACACGATGAAAGAAACTCTGGCGCTCGGCGTGCACCGCACACCCATGCAGCGCCATATCGGTCTCGGAGACGCCGCTTCGGCCTGGCGTACCTACAAGATCATCAAGGAATTGCAGCCGGACGTGCTCCATGGCCATGGCGCCAAGGGCGGCGCCTATGCGCGCCTGTTCGGCTCACTGTTGCGGGTTTCAAGGTCTCGCGTGGCCCGCCTCTATTCACCGCATGGCGGCAGTCTGCACTATGACGAGCGTACGGCGACCGGAAAGCTGTTCTTCGCCCTCGAATGGGCGATGGCGAGCTTCACGGATTATCTGTTGTTCGTTTCCGACTATGAGAGGCAAGCCTATCGCCGGAAGGTCGGTGAACCGCGTGTCCCGAACATGCTGGTGTACAATGGCCTGCGCGAACCGGAATTCGATCCTGTCGCTTCCCACGAGGGCGCCGCGGATCTTCTCTACATCGGCATGATGCGAGACCTGAAGGGGCCGGACATATTTATCGACGCGCTCGCCCGGGCAGAGGCTCGCACGGAGCGGACCATCAGCGCGGTCATGGTCGGCGATGGCGATGACTTGCCGCGCTATCGGACACAGGTGGAGCGTCTGGGTCTCGATGACCGCATCCGCTTTCTTGCACCAATGCCGGCGCGGTCGGCCTTTGCGCTCGCCAACCTCGTCGTGGTGCCGTCTCGCGCGGAGGCAATGCCTTACATTGTTCTTGAAACGCTTGCCGCCGGGAAGCCGATGATCGCCAGCGCGGTCGGCGGCATCCCGGAAATCTTCGGCACCGACTCCCCTGCCCTGGTACGACCGGAAGTCGAGGACGTTGGCGAGAAGATGGGCGAAGCACTTGCCGATCTTGAAGCGTACCGGCAAGCAATGCCCGACAGGTCCGAGCTGAGGGCGCGCTTCGGCACCGATGTCATGGCGGCGGAAATCGAAAAAGCCTACTTCGCTGCCCTGGCCTGAAATACCGTGTGGCTTCAGGCGGCCGCTTCAGCCTGCTTCTGCTCGATCTGGCCAATTGCGTCGACAACAGCATCGAAGGTTAGCATCGTCGAAGCGTGGCGAGCCTTGTAATCGCGCACCGGCTCCAGATATTTGAGATCCGCGAACCGACCTTGCGGCGGCGCACCGTTTTCCTTCAACATCTTAAGCATCGTCTCACGCACTGCGCGCAGCTCTTGCGCGGTCGCGCCGACAACGTTGGCGGCCATGATGGAAGACGAAGCCTGGCCGAGCGCGCAAGCCTTCACATCATGCGCGAAATCGGTGACGACGCCGTCTTGCATGGTGATATCCACCACCACTGTGGAGCCACACAGTTTGGAGTGCGCCTTGGCGGTAGCATCTGGATGTTCGAGGCGGCCAATGCGGGCGATATTTCCCGCGAAGCCAAGAATTTTCGCATTGTAGACGTCGTCGATCATAATCTTTCAGCCTGCTGCGCTGGCACGATCATCGAATACTGCTGGCGTATCTTTCAATCGCTCGGCACGACCATATATAATGCTGCGGGTCCGGGATCGACAAGGCGGCGAGCAGTCGCGTCGACCGACCTTTTCACGCCGCTTTCGGGCGGGAAACCGGGTGGGGTTTCCGCTACCGCAAAAGGCAGTGGTCCGTTCAACTCGTTCCCTCTATGAAGGGAACTACGGGAGATGCCTTTCATGGATGCCGCCATCAAGAAAATGATGCCGCAGTCGGCCTATATGGACAAGCCGGTCACCGACCGGCCGAGCCAGGAGGAGGTCGAGACCGCTGTTCGGACACTGCTGCGCTGGACCGGCGACAATCCGGACCGCGAGGGCCTGGTCGACACGCCCAAACGCGTCGCCAAGGCTTTTCGTGAAATGTTCGGCGGCTACGATATGTGCCCGGCCGAGGAACTCGGACGTACCTTCGAGGAAGTCGCTGGCTATGACGACCTCGTCATCGTGCGCGACATCAAGTTCCATTCACATTGCGAGCACCACATGGTGCCGATCATCGGCAAGGCGCATGTCGGCTATCTGCCGGATGGCAAGGTCGTTGGGCTGTCGAAGATCGCGCGGGTGGTCGACATCTTTGCGCATCGCCTCCAGACGCAGGAAGCACTGACCGCGCAGATTGCCGGCGTCATCCAGGACGTGCTAAATCCGCGCGGCGTTGCTGTGATGGTCGAAGCCGAGCACATGTGCATGGCCATGCGCGGCATCCGCAAACAGGGGTCGACCACCCTGACCTCCACCTTCACCGGCAATTTCCGGGACAATCCCGAGGAACAGATCCGGTTCGTCACCATGGTGCGTGCCGGCGGCGGAGCTTGACCCGTCTCGCCGGCTCCAGACTTCTCAGGATCCGGCGATGACTGCTGTGCAATTTTCCGAACCCTCCAAGGACAAGAGCCTTCTCGAGGAAGGGGATGTCTTCACCCCCCGCTTCGATGCGGCTGGACTTGTCACTGCCGTCGTCACGGACGCCGACGACGGCATGCTGTTGATGGTCGCGCATATGAATGCGCAAGCGCTTGGTCTGACCCTCGAAACCGGCATCGCCCATTACTGGTCGCGGTCGCGCAACACGCTCTGGAAGAAGGGGGAAACCTCAGGGAATCTCCAGCAGGTCGTAGAGATCAGGACAGATTGCGACCAGGATGCAATCTGGCTTCGCGTAAAAGTTACGGGCCATGATGCAACCTGTCACACCGGCAGGCGTTCTTGCTTTTATCGGACGGTGGTGCTTGTCGACGGCAAGGGGACGCTCGCCGCAGACGGCTCCAAGCCACTGTTCGATGCGCAGGAAACCTATCGGACGCCTCGTTGACTATCCCGCCGGGACCAACTTTGCCCGATTCATGATTTCGATACGGCGATCTGGTATGGTGGCCGTGGGATAAGGGAGACTGTGATGCTCGAATGGGCGTCATTGCGTGGCAGGGGGCTCGCTCGCGAAGCGAATGATCCGTCGTCATCCGACGGGGCACCGGCAATCAAACATTCCAGGAAATGCGGCATTGCACTGGCTCTTGGGGGCGGCGTGGCGCGCGGCTGGGCGCATATCGGCGTGTTGCGCGCCCTGGACGAAGTCGGCCTCGAAATCTCCATGATCGCGGGCACATCGATCGGTGCACTGGTCGGCGGCTGCTATCTTGCCGGCAAACTGGATGAGCTGGAAGAATTTGCGCGCAGCCTGACCCGGCGGCGCATTTTCGGCCTGCTCGACATCAATCTGGGTGGCAGCGGTCTGTTCGGCGGCATGAAGCTCGACGCCCGGCTGCGCGAACATCTCGACGGATTGCGCATAGAAGACTTGCCCAAGCCACTCGTTGCCGTCGCAACAGAAGTCAGAACGGGCCACGAAATCTGGATCACACAGGGCTCGCTGGTTACGGCTATGCGAGCCTCCTATGCCCTGCCCGGCGTCTTCGAGCCGGTCAATTGCAACGGCCGCATTCTGGCTGACGGAGCTCTGGTCAACCCCGTCCCGGTGTCGGTGTGCCGTGCCCACGAGCAGCGCATGGTGGTCGCGGTGAACCTTCATTACGACCTTTTCGGTCGCGCGGCGGTCATCAAGCACAATGCCGGCGAACTCATGATCCAGAAAGATGCGGCAAGGTCCGGCCGCTTCGATCCCAGCGCCACGGCGCAAGGAACCCGGCTCGGCATTACCGGCATGATGGTGGAAGCATTCAACATCATCCAGGATCGGATTTCGCGTGCACGCATGGCAGGTGATCCGCCGGACCTGTCTCTGCAGCCGAAGCTCGGCCATGTCGGCTTGACTGAATTCCACCGCGCCGATGAAGCGATCCGCCTCGGCTATGAAGCCACCATGGCGCATGTCGACGAATTGAAGCGGCTGCAAGCCGTTCTGGCCTAAATGCTATCGCATTTAGAGCCCCCTCCGAACGTATAAAGGAGGTTTGATCAGGCCATCGCTGCGTCGATGATGCGGAATTGCACACTGCGGTTGCCGTTCCAGTAATTGCCGGAGACCGAGCCCGCGACGTGCAAGGTCCTGCCCCTGTTGTTGAACAGGAATTGGCCCAGGGTAGTATCGCCAGCCCGGAAAGCCATGGCCTGGATGCGCCCGCCGCTTTCAGAGACAAGGTCGGCGCGGATGTGATTGATGCCAACGGCGCGTGCGTCGGCCAGTCGATGACGCGGCAATACGAAAAGCGGCGACACATGGCCCGTACCGAAGGGCCCAGCCTTCTCCAGCGTATCGAGCAAGGCGAGCGTTGCGCCTTCTGCTGCCAGCGCACCGTCGACCAACAGACTTTCTTCATCACGCAGGCGGAACACGTCGGCCGCGGCGCGCTCCTCGAAGAAGGCGCGCAAGGCGCCAAGCTTCTCGCGATCCACGGTTATGCCCGCGGCCATGGCGTGACCACCGCCCTTGACGATCAGACCAGCCTCAGCCGCCTCGCGCACTAGGCGGCCGAGATCGAAGCCCACGACCGAGCGTCCTGAACCCGTACCAACGCCATCAGCGTTGAAAGCGATAGCAAAAGACGGACGGCGTGCATGCTCCTTCAGGCGCGAAGCAATCAGCCCGACGATACCGGGATGCCATTTGTCGGAGGCCGTCACGATGACCGCAGGCCCCTGCCCGCCAGCCAATTCAGCATCGGCCTCGGCGCGCGCCTGTGCGAGCATCTCCTGCTCCATCGCCTGACGCTCCTGGTTCAAACGGTCAAGCGTTTCAGCGATCGAACGCGCCTCGGCGGGATCGTCCGTTGCCAGCAAACGGCTGCCGAGCGCGGCATCGCCGATGCGCCCCCCGGCATTGATGCGCGGACCGATCAGGAATGCGAGGTGAAAGGTATTGACCGGCTCGCCGATACGCGAGACGCGCCCCAATTCGGCCAGACCGATATTTCTTTGCTGGCGGACAACCTGCAGACCTTTGACGACAAAAGCGCGGTTGACGCCCACGAGCGGCACGACATCGCAGACGGTGGCAAGGGCGACGAGATCAAGCAGCGCCAACAAATCCGGCCTTGGCGCGTCCGGTACGCGTTCGCGCAGCAACTTGGCGGTCTGTACGAGCGTCAGAAACACCACTCCTGCGGCACACAGATGCCCCTGTCCCGAAAGGTCATCCTCCCGGTTCGGATTGACGACGGCTGACGCCGCAGGCAGGGCACCGCCCACCTGATGATGATCCAAAACGACGACATCGGCACCGGCTTCCCTGGCGGCGTTGATTGAAGCAGCGCTGTTGGTGCCACAATCCACAGTGACGATCAGTGTCGCGCCTCGGCCAACCAGCTCGCGCATGGCCTCCGGATTGGGGCCGTAACCCTCGAAAATACGGTCGGGAATGTAGATTTCCGACGGAACGGAAAAATGATCGAGGAACCGTTTCAGCAGTGCCGAAGAAGCAGCACCGTCAACGTCATAGTCTCCGAAAATCGCAACCCTTTCGCCACGCACGATGGCCTCGGCCAGCCGTATGGCTGCCTTTTCCATATCGGTCAGTGTCGCAGGATCCGGCAAAAGATCACGGATCGTGGGATCGAGAAAACGCTCGGTGCCAACCGCCGTGACACCACGACCGGCCAGAACGCGTGCCACAATGTCCGGCACGCCATGTCCCTGTGCAATCGCCAGCGCGGTCATATCCTGGCGCTCGGACAGCCGGTGCATCCAGGCAAGACCGGTTGCCGAACGCCTCACATCCAGGAAAAAGCGCTTCTCGCCCGTCATGCGGGGCTACCATTCACCGTATCGAGCCTCATCACGGCTCAATACGGCGAAACCGGCAAAAATCAAAACTTATCGACGTCCTGATGCCGCGCCTTGATCTCCCGCACCGTCCGCGAGGAAGAACGCAGCACGATCGTGTCGGTCGTGATGTAGTTGCGGCCGAATTTCACGCCGGCGAGCATGTTCCCGTCGGTCACGCCGGTCGCAGCGAAAAGCACGTCACCCCGCGCCATTTCGTCGACACGATAGACTTTATTCGGATCGGAAATGCCCATCTTAGCGGCGCGCTCAACCTTTTCCGGCGTGTCGAGAATAAGCCGGCCCTGAATCTGACCGCCCGTGCAGCGCAGCGCCGCCGCCGCCAGAACGCCCTCAGGGGCGCCGCCGGAGCCGATATAGATATCGATGCCGGTCTCTTCCGGATCGGTCGTGTGGATAACGCCAGCAACATCGCCGTCGCCAATCAGGCGGATGGCGGCACCGGTCGCGCGCACGGCTTCGATCAGCTTGGCATGTCGGGGGCGGTCCAGGATACAGGCCGTGATCTCGTTCACCGGCACACCCTTGGCCTTGGCGAGGCTTGCGATGTTGTCGGCGGGGGACGCATCGAGGTCGATCGTGCCTTCCGGGTAGCCCGGGCCGATGGCGATCTTGTCCATATAGACGTCAGGCGCGAACAGCAGGCTGCCCTTTTCTGCAATGGCAATGACGGCCAGCGCGTTCGGCAGGTTCTTGGCGCAGATCGTGGTGCCTTCCAGCGGATCCAGCGCGATGTCGACCGCCGGTCCCTTGCCTGTGCCAACCTCTTCACCGATGTAGAGCATCGGCGCTTCATCGCGCTCACCCTCGCCGATGACCACCGTGCCCTTGATGTTGAGGCGGTTCAGCTCAGACCGCATCGCATCGACCGCAACCTGATCGGCTGCCTTCTCGTCACCACGTCCGCGCAACCGCGCCGCAGCAACCGCGGCACGCTCGGTGACGCGTACCAGTTCCATAGTGAGAATTCGGTCGAGACCGGCGATCGTATTCGAAACAGCGTTCATGAAGCAGAATTCCTCATTTCCAACGCGCCATGGGGCGCAGGCGCGCTTCTTGTGTCAAAGCCTCATGACAACAGCAAGACCCGACGAGAAGCTTTCCCGCCGAAGAAACAATATCAATCGATTGAAAGAGATAAGGGCTTTTCTGAACGCAGGCCCAGGCAACTTCCTGGCGCTCACCGTGCCTGCAAGTGGCTGTTCGGTGTGTCCTTTTGGACTTCGAAGCTACCGTTTGAGGTCGATGGGAAAGTCATAGATCTCTGATCTGGGCAATTCGATTACGAAGCCTTCGTCAGGAAGGTTTGATAGTCCGAGCGCATCTGCAACAGACGCAGGATGCCGTCACGCGAACCGCGGACATGTGCACGCGCCAGTTTGCCAGCCAGCTCCACTTCGCCGGCGCAGATCGCTTCGACGATCTTGGTATGCTCCTCGCGCGTGACTTTCCATTCGTCCAGCCAGAGCAGCTCAGCCCAGACATAGTGCTGGCACTTGTCCAGTATCCCGCAAAGCATCCCATGCAGCATTGAATTGCCGCCGATCTGGGCGATAACCCGATGAAGGTCGATGCCGATCTGCAGCTCCTGAAACTGGTCATTGACGGTACGATTGGGGATGGCGGCCAGTCCTTCGCACTCCGCGAGTATTTCGCGCAGACGAAGCTTATCTTCTTCTGTCGCTGCCACGGCAGCCAATTCCGCTGAATAGCCGTCGAGCACTTCGCGTATGTCGAATGCCTCGCGGAACATGTTGAGATCGAACTCAGTAACGACATAACCCTGGCGCGGCCTTCCGGTAATCAGGCCATCACGCTCCAAGCGATTGAAGGCCTCCCGGATCGGGGTGCGACTGACGTTCAGCTTCGCTGCGATATCGTTTTCCGTGACGCGCGCGCCCGGTGGGATTTGGCCCGTCACGATCATCTTTTTCAGAGAGTTATAGACCGCATCGCGTAGAGTGTTTTTCGTTTGCTTGACCAAAGATCGTTTCCAGTTTTCCGTTCCCTACCCGATTACCTAAATCTACTCCTTGACCGTTCAACCATGGAGGCCGGAGAGAGGTTGACAGCTTGCATCACCAGACTACATTCAAAATTGTATACAAAAAAGAATCCACAATAAAGATGGGAACACTGGAGGCACAATGGAACGGACAATGTTCGTTGAGTTCGCCTTCATCACCTCTTTCGACGAAGTGGTCGTCTCGTCCGTCATCTCTGGCGGCGAGACGCTGGCAACGCATGTTCATGCATTGCGCGATCATGTCGCCCCCACGATTTCCGCCATTCGACATGCCTAATTGTGCTGTCGATCATCTTACTTTCTGCAGCCCAGTGACTTGGCTGCGAACGCCGAGCGTAGGGATCAGAACAACATGCGTGATTTCCAGTTACCGGGCCGCTCCCCTGCCCGCGCCACCGAAGCGATGGCCGCAACTTCGCATCCACTTTCGACGCTGGCCGCGCTCGACATGTTGCGCGCAGGCGGCAATGCAATGGACGCGGCCGTCTGCGCCGCGGCTGTGCAAGCGGTGGTAGAACCACAATCCACTGGTATCGGTGGCGATTGCTTTGTTCTCTACTGCCCTAAGGGCGAAAGCAACGTAGTCGCTTTCAACGGTTCTGGCCGAGCACCCCAAATGGCGACAGTCGACTGGTATCTCGACCGTGGTTTCAGCGAACTGCCAAAGCAAGGCCCACACGCGGTCACCGTGCCCGGTGCGATCGATGCCTGGTGCGGCCTTTTGGATGACCATGGCCGCAGGGGTATCGCCGACGCATTGGCACCTGCCATTCACTATGCCGAAAATGGCTACGTCGTGCATGACCGCGTTGCCGCCGACTGGGAAACCCCGGAAATCGATCTTTCCGCCGACGAGGTTGCTGCACGGATCTTTCTACCCGGTGGTAAGCCGCCCAAGGCAGGCGACGTGCACTATCAGCCGGAATTGGCTCAGACCTTGCGCCTCATCGCAAAGCACGGTCGCTCAGGTTTCTACGAAGGGCCGGTCGCGGAGGACTTGATTGCGCGGCTTCGTCATCTCGGCGGCCTCCATACGCTCGAAGATTTCGCCGCAACGAGAGGCGGCTACGAACCCGCGGTGTCGACATCGTACAAAGGTTATGGCGTTCACCAGATGCCACCCAACAACCAGGGTCTCACCGCTCTGGTGATGCTGAATGTGCTTACTGGTTTCGACCTAAGCGCGCTCGATCCCAACGGCGCCGAGCGATTGCATTTGGAAATCGAAGCCGGGCGGCTAGCTTACCGCGATCGCGACAACTTGTTTGCCGACCCCGAACATGTTGCGGTTCCTGTAAAGCAGTTGCTTTCAGCTTCCCATGCCGACCGGTTGCGTGCCGCGATCGACCGCGAACATGCCATGACCGACCTGCCCCAGATCGATCTGCCCGGCAGCGACACGGTCTACATTTCTGTCGTCGACCGCGACCGCAACGCAGTCAGCTTCATCAACTCGACCTATTATTCTTTTGGCAGTGGTGTCGTTGGCTCGAAAACGGGCATCGTGCTGCAAAATCGCGGCACCAGTTTCCGCCTCGACCCAAGCCATCCCAATTGCATCGCGCCCCGCAAGCGGCCGATGCATACGATCATGCCGGGCATGATGACGAAGGATGGCCGGGCAGTGATGCCGTTTGGTGTGATGGGTGGTGGTTACCAGCCCTTCGGCCATGTCCACCTCCTGACCAACATGATCGATTTCAACATGGATCCCCAGGAAGCGCTTGACGACGCTCGTGTATTTTACAACGACGATGTCGTCGAAGCGGAGCGAGGCATTCAGCCTTCTGCAATCGAGGGCCTGCGTCGACGTGGTCATAAACTGACAGAAGCCGCTCACCCGCTCGGCGGTGGGCAAGCCGTGCTGATCGATTGGAAGAAAGGCACGCTGACGGGAGCATCTGACCCGCGCAAGGACGGCCTGGCGCTCGGATACTGAGGGCCTGTTGATGTGCCGTCGCAGGCTTACGACGTCTCGGACTCCGAAAGGGCGCTTTACTAGCGGTGAATCACGGTTGCACCTCGTATGGTCACCATCCTGGGGATAGCGAGGAAGCACTCATGACGGTCATCATTACGAACAGGAATGATATCAATCTCGAGACCGTGTTGCGTGTGGCCTGGCAGAACGAGGACGTCGCGCTCAGCGAAACTGCTCTTTCCGAGATTGCCCGTTGCCGGGCAGCTTTCCTCAATCTCATCGAAAAAGACCCGTCGGTCGTCATCTATGGCGTGACGACGGCCATGGGTGAGCTTGCCCACACGCGTCTTTCAGTCGAGGAGCGCGAGCGCCATGCCCGGATAAAGGCATTCGCCGCCGCAACATCCTTTGGCGATCCCTACCCCGAGCGCGTCGTGCGCGCGATGGTATTTGCGCGGCTCGCGAATTTCGTGGAAGGCCATGCGGCAACCACTCCCCGGATTGCGCTTGCGGTCGCGGCAATGCTCGACGGACGGTCGATGCCGGCAGTTGCCTCTTCCGGTCAGGGAGGCGCCGGAGAAATCCTTGCCCTCTATCCCTTATTCGCCGATCTGACATCGCGCTTCGATCTCGAAGTCAAGGAGCGTGGCTCGCTGATCAACGGCTCGCCGTGTGCAGCTGCTCTGATCGCTGACAGCGCGCTTGCCGCCAGAAGGCGTTTGCAGCGAGCCGAACAAGTCTTTGCCCTTTCGATCGAAGCGTTTCGGGCACCGCTTGAACATTATGACGCAGCGCTTGAGACGCTCTGGGGCGACGAGCATGAGGCCGCCGCGTTAAATGGCCTACGCACTCTTCTCGAAGGTGGAACGAACGAACGGCGCAACTACCAGGCACCCGTCAGCTTCCGTATCGTGCCGCGAGTTCTCGGCCAGGCGCATCGTGCCCTTGCGACTGCGGAGCGCGCGGCGGCGATCTCGTTGCGTTCCATCTCAGACAACCCGGTTTTCATTCCGCCGGACGATCAACATGTCCACGGTCGCTGCATCAGTACCGGCGGCTACCACAATGCCATGGCGGCTCCTGCTCTGGACGATCTGGCCGCAATCTGGGCCGATCTTTGCCTGCTATGCGACCGTCACGGGTCCAAGATGCTGAACGGTGCGGTGTCACACTTACCCAACCTGCTGATGGTCGACCGGCATCCGAGCGACAGCGACGGGCATGGCGCACTCGGTTATGTACCGATGGCTTCGACAGGATATCTCGAACAGGCAAAACTGGCAGCGCAGACTACCTTCATTCCGGGCACGGAATCGGCGGGCGCAGGTCAGGATGACGTGGCAGCGACCGCATTCATCGCCTGGGCGAAGGAAGAAAAAGCCGGCCGCCATCTCGATGCATGCCTGGCGGCGCTTTCGGTCATTGCATCGCAGGCCTTCTACGCCACAAAGCGCAAAGCACCGCCTCGGCTAACCCAGTTCATCAATGAAGTGCGATCCATTGTACCGCCGGTGCAGCAGGACAGAATCCTCGGGCCGGAACTGGAGCGGCTGTCGAAACACTTCACGTCGGAAACGTTCAGGCCTTAGACCCAGGCAGGGCTCGATAATGTGTCAGCCTGTCCAATCATTTCCAGGCTTCGTAAAGAAGCTGGCCTTACTAGACCGGCAGCATCTCCGGATCATCGCCGCGCTTGCGGGGACGCATCATGTCCTTGGCCATGATGCCGCTGGCACGGCAGAACGCCGCGAAGGCACGGCAGGCGTCTTCAGCTGTCGCAACACCAACGCTGGCACCGAAACAGGCGTTGAAGGCCGTTTGGTAGAGTTTGCCCTGCTTGCCGGTCGGCCATTCGGACAAGAAGTCCATCGCCTGTTCGACGCCATAAATCTCTTCGACCGGCTGGTTTGGAGTCGGAACAATGCGGACAGGTATGGCAAACTGCAATTCGCGCATGACAACGCCTCTCGAATGGCCTCTACCCGGGCGTGAACGTCTTGTCTGGGCGGAAGTTCCTTGTCTGAGGCTTTTATGGCGAATTGTGGCAACAGCGCGATCACTGGTTGCACATTTGCAACAGAGGTTGGCAGCAGCCATCCTGAGTGCGCTTTCCGCACAGATTAGAGGATATGTCCAGCGTCGGTCAGCCAGGAGCGAAACGTGGCTTACAGTTTCGCGTCGGCGCTTCCGGTAGCCGCTTGTAAAGCGCGCCCCAATCCGACAACGGCTCGACCTTCTTCCAGTACGGCGAAGCGTCCATCACCGCGACATCCGAAGCTCCAGCGACCAGATAGTCACCGGGCACTCGGCAATCAAGTTCATCACGACGCAGTTCGAACATCTTTCGGTGACCATAAACCAGGATGTTCTCGTTCATATGATCGCGATCCCAGACCACCGGGATCGGCCCGGGCGGCAGACCTTTCATTACCGTGGAAAAGGCTTCGACATCGGCGCGCAACTGACGCTGACCGCTTGTGCGTCCATCGGTCACGACAATCTGTACAATCTGGATGACCACGGCGATGGTCAGACCCGCGCCGATAATGAAATGTGCGAAGTAGAGCCGGCGCCAGTACATCGACACCCACAGTCCTGCCATGACGGCGAGCGGCCATGCCGCCGGCATGGAATAGCGTGTCCGCCCGATCGGCAAGATTGTGGTCAGTACCCCCATCGGCACGGCGGCGAGAAGCAGGGCGTCGACGATCCAGCGCCGCTCTTGCGGCAAATCGGAACGGGCGAAGGCCATAGCGACTCCTGCTGGCAGGAATGGCAATTGATAGAGGACCGCAAAGGGCAGATCGCTGAGATGCAGAAGCCGCGTCAACTGATTGTTGCCGCCAACCGCGCCACCAAGCCGCATTTCGCTGACCCAATGCGCAGCACCTGCATCGGAACGGTTGGACCAGGCCCAGGCGAGCATCGGCAGATGCGCAAGCACGATGATAGCAAGCGCAATGACAGCGTCACGCGGTTTTCGCTCGATGAGCGGCATGGCAATCATCGGCAGCGCAGAGAACGCGACCGGAATTGGGCCCTTGGTCATCGCCGCGCAGGCGAGGAGTGTTGCGATGCCAACCCAGAGAACGAGACCAAAACGCTGGCGTACACGGCCATGCAGCCAGAGAGCCAGCGCCATGCCACACAAGGCAGTCGCGGTCACATCGGTCTCACCGATGCGCGCTTTCAGCAGGATTTGCACCGAGCAGAGGAATGCCAGGCCCGCCGTCAGAGCGGCCACCTTTCGGTCGCGCGGAGCAAGAAGAAGGGCCGCTACACCAGCGGAGAGTGCACCAACCAATGCGGCAATCACACCCGGCAACCGTATCGACACTTCGTCCAGGACGCCACGCGCAGAAGCGACGGCCGCCATCAGCCACGGTGTGAACGGCGGCTTGTTGACGTAGGGCGTACCGATAAATTTGAGATGCCACCATGCGCCGCCGTCCAGCATCTCCATCACCTGCAGGGCACGTCTGCCTTCCTCGAAACGCAGCGGACGCAGCCCCAGATACGGGAAGTAAAGGAGAATCCCGGCACCGAGCACGAACAAGGGCCAATATCTGGCCCAGCTCTCCAACATATTGATCTGCCATTGCGCGGGAGAAGCGCGCCAGCCCGACCAGCCGAGCAATTGCCTGAAGAAACCCGACACGGAATGCCGTCCCGTCTAGATGACCTTATCTCGCCGTCTATCGGCATCTAACATGGTCACTCCCACCTGTCTTGCACCCAACGCAATGCAGAGGTTGAAGAACGACACCATCGGTGTCACATGATAACCTGCTCGAAACGAACCGCTTCCGGATGTTCATGGTTACCTATCTCGACGCTGAAACGGCCCCGCTGCGCAACACCGGCCAAATCAGGCTCTATAACGAGGAGAGCTTTGCCGGCATGCGCAAAGCCTGCCTACTGACCGCGCAATGCCTGGATGAACTGGTCGACATCGTAAAACCCGGTGTCACCACGAACACGATCGATCGCTTTGTATTCGAGTTCGGCATGGATCACGGTGCGCTGCCGGCCACGCTCAATTACCGCGGCTATACGAAATCGTCCTGCACGTCGATCAACCATGTCGTTTGCCACGGCATTCCCGACGACAAGCCATTGCGCGATGGGGATATCGTCAACATCGACGTCACCTACATCCTGGATGGCTGGCACGGCGATTCCAGCCGCATGTATCCAGTGGGGAGCGTCAAGCGCGCGGCGGAACGGCTGATGGAAGTGACGCACGAATGCCTGATGCGAGGCCTCGCCGTCATTCGCCCCGGCGTCCGTACCGGAGCTATCGGTCAGGCCATTCAGGTCTATGCCGAAGGCGAACGTTGCTCCGTCGTGCGCGACTTCTGCGGTCATGGCGTCGGCCGGCTATTCCACGACGCCCCGAACATCCTGCATTACGGCCATGCCAATGAGGGTGTGGAAATGCGGCCAGGCATGATCTTCACTGTGGAGCCGATGATCAATCTCGGCCGGCCGCATGTGAAGGTTCTTTCAGACGGCTGGACCGCGGTAACCCGGGACCGTTCGCTTTCGGCTCAGTATGAGCACACGATCGGCGTCACCGAAACCGGCTGCGAGATCTTCACGCTGTCGCCGAAGGGCTTCGACAGGCCGGGCCTCCCGCCGCTGTAGCCTCTATCCCGACCCGATAACTCCCACTAAACTCCAGTGAGCCGGAAGGCATGGCAGCTCGAAGCGGGGGCTAGATGGGCAAAGCAGAAGACGAGCGCCGGTTCCTGGCGGAACAGCCGATGCTGCTGCCCGACAAGCCAAAAACCGCCGACGACAAGCCGCATTATCTCGGCCACCGCGAGAGATTGCGCGAGCGGTTCGCGAGCGCGGGGCACAGCGCCCTGCCTGACTATGAGTTGCTGGAGCTTTTGCTCTTCCGTCTCATTCCACGCACGGATACCAAGCCCATAGCAAAGGCACTGCTTGCGCGTTTCGGCACGCTGGCCGAGGTTCTGGGCGCGCCGGTATCGCTGCTGCAAGAGGTCAAGGGTATCGGTCCCACCGTTGCCCTGGATCTCAAGGTAATCGCGGCTGTCACCCATCGCTCGCTGCGCAGCGAAGTGACCGGCCGCGAATCCTTGTCTTCCTGGCAGCAACTGCTGGACTATTGCCGCGCAGCCATGGCGTTCGAAGCCCGTGAGCAGTTCCGCATCCTTTTCCTCGACAAGAAAAACATGCTGATAGCCGACGAGGTTCAACAGACCGGCACGGTCGACCACACCCCCGTCTACCCTCGCGAAGTGATGAAACGGGCGTTGGAGCTTTCGGCCACTGCGATAATCCTGGTGCACAATCATCCATCGGGAGACCCCACCCCGTCCCGCGCGGACATCGAAATGACCAAGGAGATCATCGAGGCGGGCAAGCGGCTGGGGGTCGCGGTACACGACCATATCGTCATCGGCAAGCGAGGCCATGCCTCGATGAAGGGACTATTGCTGATCTAGACCTGCCGGGTCCACGTCAGGGCGTAGCAATTTTGCATTCAGCTGCCAGCCGATCGATGGCGGCCGCCGCACCGGCGAGGAAGAAATCGGCGTTTGCCCGGCCGGTGATGACGCCAAAGCGCCATGAAAGTCTGAGATGCTTGGCCGATGCAAGCCTGCTGACCGCATCGGTGCCGGGTCTTATCAATGTTCGCGAACCATTGGACACCGACCAGTCTTCCTTGACGTTTTCGCCGCGGTCGACCGACACCGCGACGGTTATGGTGTCCGCCACGGCAACACCGTCGTTCAGCTGCAGCCACTCGCTCCATTGCGGCTCACCGTCCGGACGGCAGGCGATAGTAAGGACGGGACGGTATCCAAGCGCGCCACTGCCGATGGCCAGGATGCTGTCCGCGGACACAGAGGCGGTGATAGAGCCGTCTGGGGTGGAGCCGAACCGCCAGCGGTCCACAGCATCGTCCGCCTGCGCCGAGTTGCAGCCAAACGCCAGCAGCACCACGCCCACTAACGGACGAAGTCCTTCGACCGACCTTGCCAATTTGCCCTCCGCGAAAACAGCGCGACTGACTGCAAACTACGCTGCGGCAGCTTACCAAGTGATTAGTGGTGATTTAGTGGCAAGCTGGACAACTACCAGTAGTCTGGAATGACAGACTAGCCGGAAAAACAACAACCGCAGACCAGTTGTCCGATCAGCAGACATATCGCGACAGAGACCGTCAATCGGATGGATCAAAAGAAAAAGGCCGCCTCGCGGCGGCCTTTGTTCCTTAACCTGTGACGCTTTATTCCGCGTCCTTGGGTGCTTTCTTCTTCGGCGCAGCCTTTTTCTTCGGCTCTTCTGCACCAGCCTCTTCGGCTTTTTCCGTCTTCTTGGCAGCGGCCTTCTTCGCAGGCTTGGCCTTGGTCTCGCTTTCCTCGTCCTCAGCCATCAGTTCTTCCTTGCTCACCTTCTTGTCGGTGACGGAGATCTGGCCGAGCAGATGGTCGACGACCTTTTCCTCGAACATCGGCGCACGCAGCGTGTTCAGTGCATCCGGGTTGGAACGGTAGAACTCGTAAACTTCCTGCTGCTGATTGCCCGGGAAGCGGCGGATTTGTTCGAACAAACCGCGCTGCAGCTCATCGTCGGAAACAGTGATGCCTGCCTTCTCGCCGATTTCGGCGAGCACCAGGCCGAGACGAACGCGACGCTCGGCAAGGCGGGTGTATTCGGCGCGGGCCTCTTCCTCGGTCGTTTCTTCATCGGCGAAGGTGCGGCCGGCAGCTTCGAGGTCACGGTTGACCTGGTTCCAGATGTTGGTGAACTCAGCCTCGACGAGCTTGGACGGCGCTTCGAAGGAATAGGAAGCGTCGAGCTGGTCAAGCAGCTGGCGCTTTACCTTCTGGCGCGTCATCGAACCGAACTGGCTCTCGATCTGACCTTTCACGACCTCGCGCAGGCGCTCGAGCGATTCCAGGCCGAGGTTCTTGGCGGTTTCGTCGTTCACCTCGAGCTTGCCGGGGGCAGCAACTTCCTTGACGGTGACGTCGAAAGTCGCTTCCTTGCCGGCCAGGTGCGGCGCCTGATAATTTTCCGGGAAGGTCACGGTGACGAGTTTATCATCGCCGGCCTTGGTGCCGATCAGCTGATCCTCGAAGCCGGGGATGAACTCCTTGGAGCCCAGGACCAGAGGCTGATCCGTACCGGAACCGCCGGCGAAAGCCTCGCCGTCGATCTTGCCGACATAGTCGATGGTGACGCGGTCGCCTTCGGCTGCCTTGCCCGATTTGGTCTCGTAGGAACGCGACGACTCTGCAACGCGCTGGACCTGTTCGTCGATCTCCGATTCCGGCACGTCATAGACCGGGCGCGTCACCTTGATGTCGGAGAAATCCTTGATCTCGATGGCGGGGATGACCTCGTAGTTCAGCTTGAACTCGAAATCGCTACCGCCAGCCAGGATTTTCTCGGCTTCCTTCTCGTCCTCGGTCATGATGACCTCGGGCTGCATGGCTGCCTTTTCGCCGCGGCCGGTGATGATGGTGCGCGACTCGTTCAGGATCTCGTTGACCACCTCGGCCATGAAGGACTTGCCATAGACCTTGCGCAGATGCTGGACAGGAACCTTGCCCGGACGGAAGCCGTTGATGCGGACCTTGTCCTTGGCATCCGACAGCCGGGCCAGAAGCTTGGCCTCCATGTCGCCGGCGGGCACGACGACCTTGATCTCGCGCTTGAGGCCGGAATTGAGCGTTTCGGTGACCTGCATCATCAAACCTTTTATCTTCACCAATGAGACTGGCTAACGGACCTGCCGTTCGCAGCCTGCCGGAATAGTCTTGCCGGGAGTGGCTTTGGGTACGGAAGCTGGAGCCTTGACCGCTTCGGCGGCTCAATTCCCCCAACGACGCCCCAAAATGTGATTAAGTCTTTGTTTTTCCGACTTCATATCACATTTTAGCAGAAGCGGATCGTCGCATCCCGTCACATTCGACACGCCTTTTGTCACAGGCGAGGCCGATTTTCAACTATCTTCGCGCCCGGCAACAGGCTGTGTCTTGACCAGCGACATTGACAGAATGATGGCTACGTGGGATTTGGCCCATTATGCGGATGTGGCGGAACTGGTAGACGCCCCGGATTTAGGTTCCGGTGCCGAAAGGCGTGGGGGTTCGAGTCCCTTCATCCGCACCATTTCCCAAGAAATATCTAATGGTTTCAATACGATAGGCCGATTCCCGGTTTCCTATCCACCTCATAATCCACCTTGGCGCCTTTGCTAGATGTGGCGATATGTAGCTGATTTGGCATCGTTTCCTTGCGTCCGAGGTGTGCCTTGGCGGAGTTACTTGCAGATGACCGGTCATTTGAACTTTACGCCAGCGCAAATGCGAGCGGCTGCGAAGGTGGCAAAAGAGTTCGGAGTGTCTGTGCGTTTGGAGCCTGACGGGACGGTCGTTGTTTCTCCATCATCGGAGCCCGCTGGCGAGAACGCATTCGACAACCTGCAGCAATATCTCCAGCGCAGAGACGGCCGGCGTCTGGAGACAAAAAACCGAAAAAGGAGCCTAAGACTGTCGACTACTACGCCGCAGCGTTTGCCAAGATGGATCCGAATTCCAGGAAAGCCCTGACGGAGGGATACCTCTGGGAATGGAACACTTTCAAAGATCACGTTTCAAGCAAGCCACTCAATAAGCGAGAGACTGCCGCATTGGAGGCGCTGTCAAACTTCAGCGTCGAAAAAGCATCCATCCTGCTCTGTTCAAAGAGTTCCACGACGCCACGGGTCAGCCATATGGGCCTTACGGACCGATCAGCTTGTGGAAGAGCACGGTCTCAGATCCGGAGAGCCGGTTTCAGAAGAGATCATCACTCAAATCCGGGAGCAGGCCACCCCGAGATTGCCACACTTGGAAGAGCTGCGCGAGCACTACGGAACAGCCCCCGTACCGCACGAACCGTTTATGTCAGCGTGGGTGCCGAAGGAATATGCAAACTTCCTTGCAATTGAATTGGGACTACCTTCGGAGATTATCCTCGGCATCGTCCAGAAGTTAGCGATCTCAGTCCGAGACGAATTGACGGCAGGGAAATGGATAGCTGCGACTCCCGCACGGCGGCGAGAACAGGCGTTCCTGATTTTCGAGGCAAAACTACCGGAGGATAATGGAAACGCGCTCAATGATCGCAATATAGAGAGAGAGTTAAGCAGCTTGTGCTCTCGACCATCGTTGCCATTTCCGACAACGATATGAAGGTCACAGGGGCACTTTATGGCCCCTAAAAAGGCGCGGGATTTTGAACCAAGACCAAGGCACTGACGAGAATTAAGCCTAAAAAGTGTCCGTAGTCGCTGCCTTAAAATGATTCTAAGCTGCCGTGGGCATGTCGCCAACAGCCCTTTTCGCCGTCAGACAAACTGCTGTCGTGGTTTTGCGCCTCGCGCGCGGCGGTCGGCTGGTTCTTACCCTCCAGGGTGACTAGATACACCCAGCCGGCCGCTCTCGTTGCCCGCAAACGCCGGCCGCCGGGAGAAGATTGGCCTATCTCGGTTAGCCCCAGCCAAAACCCTGGCTCATGCAACCAAACGGGCTGCAGGGTCCGGACGGCGCCGACCCGGCGCGGCCTGAAGGCTTACGCCCGGCTACCATCACGTCCGATTCCGTCGCATTCTTCTCAATGACGGGCTTAGCCGGGACGCTCGCTGATGCCGCTCCCGTGAACACGAAGACGGCGGATGCCGCGACGATTATCATTCTCATGTAGACCTCCTTGCTTGAGCATTCACGGAGGTATTCATGCCGTGTCAAATGGGAAGGGGACATACGGCAAACGCCGTAGATCGACGGCCTGCCGGAAGCTTGGTAGCGCCCGCTGAACGGCAAAAAGCCCGCCCCGGCGAACCGGAGCGGGCGTTACCTGAGACGCGCCAGCCAACTGCCAGACGCGGCGTGCGCGTAATGGTGCTATGTGGCGAGAAAAAGGGCCGTCAGCCGGTGCGGCCGAACAGCTTTAAAAGCCAGTCTATGGGTTGCTGGAAGGGAAGCACCGCCGATACCGACAACACCGAGCGCGCCCAGCCCCATTAGCTTCCACATACGCCGATCGTTCGCGATAATGAGGCGCCGCGTTTCGCTGGAAGGCGTTAGCTTCGCGACCCCGTCACAATCACTGACACGAACCGTCTGTGAACACGCCGCCAAGGGCAGCACACAGTGCAGCATCATCCATCGCAGAAACTGCGGCATCGGTTTTGCTCCTTTCGCGGAGAATGATCACGGAACGGTTGAGCATGGCCGAGCGCTCATAGGCCCGGCCGGACTGATAGACCTCGTAATAGGTCCATCAGATGAAGGCGGCTCCGATCAGGCCGCAGATGGCGTAGACGCCCAGCTTGGAGTTGAGGAAAGACCAGATCATTGTCGGTCCTTCCGAATTTCACAGCCGCGCTCATAGTCTGCCTTCGGACAAATCTTGAAGCTGACCCAGTGGGACTGACAAAGAATGGCAATGGCACCCAGAGCCATCGCTGCCGACACTGCAAATGGAATGAGCCTAGACATACTCAACCCTCCACCGCACCGCAGATATCCTGCACCGCTCCGATGATCTGCCGACGAAGCAGGATGACGATCACCAGCGCGACAATGGTGGTGCCCCCGATGGCGACGACGGTCTGCCAGTTGGCGCCGAGCAGGCCAGCGATACCAGCGCCGCCAGAACCGAAGATGGTCGTCAGCCAACCCCAAAGGTTGGTCTTCTTCTTGACCTCCTTGTCGACCGCTTTGGGCACGACAGGTATCTCGATCGGCACGGTCACCTTCTCGACAGCCTTTGGCTGGCCCTGAGCATGGCGCTTGGCGACTTCCGCCAATGCCGCCTTGACCATGGAAACCGACACGCCGGCGTGTTGGCCTTCATAGTGCCCCTTCCCGTTCGGCTTCGGGATCGAGGCCCACTCCTGCGCCAAATTGCCAATGAGCGTATCGAGCTTCAGCCGGCCGGCGAGCCACTTGTCGATGCCGCGCTGGCCGAGCAGGTAGCAGGCGAGCCGATCCTGCATGTCGGCATCGAACTTCTCTCGGCCGGTGAGCCCGAGCTGCTCCCGCATGGTGCGGAGCGTGGTGCGGATGATCTGGTACCGGCCAAGTGCCGACGACTTCAGCTTGTTCTTGCGGTTGGCCAGCATCTTCGTCTGCAGCGCTTCGATCTGATCGAGCGTCATGTTGACGAGATCTACATCGCCGCCGGTGTAGGCGCCGTAGCCAAGGGTTTCGTTGTAGCCATCGCCTTTGTCGGTGCCCTCAGACTTGCCGAGCAGGTCGAGCATTGGGCGGTACACGTAATAGCGGTCGCCCGCCCCCGCAGGTGCGTTCGTCATGGATTGTCCTTTCAAAGCGTTTCTTAAGAAGCAGAGAGAGCGAAGAGCCGCCGCGTTTCGATTCGCGACCGCACCGCAATAACCAAAAAGTACTAGTTCAAATTGTCCGTGCAGCGGCCACTGGGGCGCTGGTTGCCGTTGAATGACAAGTCCGTGTGTGCAAAGAGCAATTAGCTGGCTTCATGGAGATGTTAGGAAAGTCCATTGAAACGCGCCTTTATTGTACTCGGCATGCTGTGGGCATGCTCGCTAGCAGCTCCAATGGGCGGTCTTGTCTACCTTTGGCAGAGACTGAAGATCACTGAGATCCGAGCAACCAATCTCATCAATGAAGTCGATGCACTGCAGATACAGTCCAAAGACGTGGAAGCGTTGATGCGACAGTCCACCGAAGTGGAATCTCTCCTTGCCCAGCTTGCGATAGAGCCGGGTGGTCGATTGGGCTCGATAGCCGTTGGCAATGGCCTAGATAACACCGTCACCATCGGAGGTTCAGAATCGGCCGGGCAATGGAATACAGCTGTCGGCATTAACTCATTGTTGACGAGTACGACTGGCTGGGGCCAAACTGCTGTTGGCTTCAACGCACTGCGAGACTCCGGCGTGGGCGAAGGTCCGGTCGGAACAGGTGTCTTTGGCAACACGGCTGTCGGTTACAACACTATGGTCGTAAACAGAGAAGGGTATGACAACACGGCGATCGGCACCAACGCCCTCCTCAACAATGTGCGGGGGTACGACAATGTCGCCGTTGGCATTAACGCGCTGAAGAACAACCGAATCGGATTCGAAAATACAGCCCTCGGCTTCGATGCTCTGATGAACCTGACTGAAGGAAGTCAGAATATTGCCATAGGCGGCATGGCTGCCCGCTTCGCTGGGGGTCAGCCAAAATTGACCGGCACACAAGGCATTTTCATTGGCCAACGCGCCGAGCCCTTAACTGATGGATCCACCAACGAGATTGTCATCGGATCTAATGCCATTGGCAAAGGAAGCAATACCATTGTTCTTGGCAACGACGATACGGTAGACGTTTACCTTACGGGCGCAGTGCACATAAACAAACCTGCAACCAAATCTACTAGTGCCAATCTGGCCTACGACTTCGATACGGGTACTATCGTGTTGGTAGAAGACCAGAATTTGATGCGTTAGTCAGTCTTCTCTTTTTGCAATCAAACGACTAAGGTTCGCCTCGGGTAACATCTTCGGGCTTGGGGCTTCCGATGCAGACTGTTGTAGCGCTGTGCTTGGCGCTAGTGAAGGCGGTTCGTTTATATTACGGACCGCGTGAGTGGCATGAGGTTCCCTTAATGGCAAAACGGTGATGGACATTCATGGCCACCCATTTCTGACTCATGGGCATGGCGCAGACGCCGCACCGACATGTCATTTGAGTACATAACGAACCGGACAAGCGACTGAAAGATGCCCCGGCAGCGATGAGCCGACGTCCAGAGTGACGGGAAGTCGGCCATAAGCTCCGGCCACGCCGTTTCGGTGCCGTCTCCGATCTTGCTTTTGATGTACGCCCACGATCCACCAGGCTTAGCTCAAGGCGGGGACGATACTGAGCCGTCAGCCTCAATCGTCACCTCGCGACCACCGAGGAAGTATTGCTCCGTGGCAACCATCGGCCCTTTGACGTGCCAGACCAGCCGAGAAATGACATTTCCCTTGGTGTTTCCGAACGCCTTCAACCCGCCAAGCTTCACGCGGCCTACAGCGTCGAACTCTGAGCTTTCCGCCTCCTGGAAAGTGTTCTTCATCTCGCCAGGGTCGATTTTCTGCTGTTGCCGACCAAAGGCAAGCTGCGCACCGATCACCGCGGCATAGGCAGCTATCTGGACACCGGTATAGATCGCACCGAACGACGCCACGGCTCTCAGCGGACCGGCGAACAGCGAGAACGCGATCGGCGTGATGATGAAATCCGCCTGGGCATGCGCCGTCATCGCCAGCAGCGAAACGCAGCCGGCCAAGGCAAGCTTGATCCACTTCATCAGGAGACAGCCCAGACTTTCAGGTAAGAGCGCGGCGCGATCCAGAGGAACCCGCCTTCCTTTCGCCAGCAGCAGACGCCACCGGCTGCACAGACAACGCCGATTGGTCCCAGCCGGCGCGTGTCGATGACGGCGATATCTCCGAGCATCGCAGGGCCGAAGCGCTCCATGACGCCGGTACCGACAAGGCACTCATCCCACATGCCCGCAGCCCGCCGGCGGCCTCTGTGAGCGCGTGAGCCTCGGCCTGTCTGGCATAGAAGGAGACTTACCTTGCTTGAGCTGCTTATTCAGATCGGACCGATGTTCGCGGTGTTCACATTCTTAAGTGTCGCGTACAGGGTCAGATGATCGCTGCTACAGCACTGCTGCTGCCGTCCACATTGCGTCTATCTGGCCATCCGTGATCGAAAGCGCTGCCGCGATCTTGCCCCGGAAGTTGCCGTTGAGACCAACCCTCGCTTCGCCAGCGGGGTTAGAAGCACCGTTTGGATGCAGGTAAACAGTGCCGCCGCCTCCAGAAGTGCCGAGGACGGCAAATACCGCGGCCCCGAAGACATGCCCCCAGCCGGTATAAGGTTGTCATCACTCCTCAAGCCACCGTGAACCTGGCCGCGGGCCGCGACGGCTCCGTTCAGGTCGAAGTTCCGTTGTTGGACATGGCGCCAACGCCGACAAGAAGCATTGCATCCACGGGCTCGTCGAGGGTGACCCGCGTGCCGTGCCTCAAGAATAACCAATGCATGGTTTAATAAAGCGGCTCCTCGAACAGCGTCTTGTCGCCGTCCATCAGCGCCTTGATCTGAGGAGTGCCGTCCTTGGCGAGTGCAACGCGGACGCCAAAGGGGCGAACACGCATGTCGGTCTCGACGGCACGCCCTTCGCCTTCCGGCAGATAGAAGCGTTCGATGCCGTATTCCGGCGAGAGCGTCGCGTCACCCTCGATCGACCAACCGCCTGAAATCGTGCCGGCAATATCGGCTTCGTCTGGGCCCGGCTGCGAGGCCGGTGTAGCGAGGAAGGCCGAGACCGGACGCCAGTAACCGTCGGCATCCTTCTTCAATCGAACAATAATGCGCCCTCCAGCGGTCGTTGTCTGACCGGGAGGCAGATCGGCAATCAGTTTTGCCGGAAGGGTGGAGATCTCATAACCCAGCCGCACATAGTCGCCGCGCAGCAGGTCGCGCGGATCGACAGGCTCGACCTTCAGCAAAACCTCCGTGCCGTTGCGCAGGATGGCGGCGCGGCCGGCGATCATCCAACTTAGAAAACCAATCTGGACAAGCGCCAGAACAACAGCGGAGATGACGAGCTTCTTTCCGGTCACGATGTTGCTCCCCTCTCGGCAGCATGCCCTCGCATGCGCTTTTCGACACGCATGATGACAAAGGCGAGAAGACCAAGGGTTACGGCGGCCGCCAGGAAGAAGCTGGCGGTATCCAACATTGTTCCCATCATGACGAGATAGATCCAGACCAGTTCATACGCGAAACCGATATAGGCGAGCCAGCGCAAGCCCCGGCTCTCACGACCGGCCAGCACGATGGCGGCAACGATGCCGGCGAGCATCAGCGCCGAAGTGAGGATAAGGCCCCCACCCTCGTCGTATTTGAATTGAAGGATGGCCATGCCGACAAGAAAGCCAAGAAGGGCATGCAGCGGCAGTCGCCCGCCAAGTTGCAGCAAGCCATCCAGCGGCTCAGACGCATAGACGGCAGCGGCAAAGACCGCTGCCGAGCCGATCGCCAACTGAATTGCCATCGCATCCCAGTCGTCGCTTAGAGCGACAAAACCGGCATAGACGACCAGTGACAAAATAATGAGGTGGCGCGCTGCTTGGCTGCGGGTCCAATAAGAGACGAGGAACAGCGCTATCGCCATCAGGACATAAAGGTAGGGAAAATCGAAACCATCGCGGAAATCGAATCCGTTCAAAAGCATCATCACCAGCCAGCCATCAGCGATGGCGACAGCCATGACGGTGAGCGGATTCGAACGCAGCGCGACTGCGGCAAGCGCCGTGCCGGCGCACCACACAAGGATCGCACCGGATTCATCGCCGGAAAAATGATACATCTGACCGATCAATGCGATCGCGCCACCAAAGGCAGCAGCAGCAACCACCCATGCAGCTTCGGCAAAGGCGGGGTAATCACGCAGCTTCAGCCATGCGCCACCGACATAGCCTGCCGCGATCACGGCAAAGACGGTCAGTACGCGCGTTATGCGGGGTATGGCTTCCCAGTTGGCAGCGATGAAGATCAGGATCGCCGCGCCAAGCAGGATGGCTGCCAGCATGGCAAGGACCGTCCCGAATGACAATGAGCGGCGGGCATTCGCTTCGACGTCACGGTTCAGCTTTGCGGCGGTTTCAGCGTTGATCAGGCCATTTTCGACCCAACGTGCGATGTCTTGCCTGACCTTGCCCGCATAGCTTGCCAAGGGTTTCACTCCACTACTTTAGTCGAATTACCAGCCGGCCGGGGCAAATCATTGGCAGGGCGTCGTTTTCCGATTCTGGCTTCTTTATGACGGCGGTGTGAAATGGCCGCCATGTTGCATTGCACAAAACGCATTGCTGCCATGCGCCAATCGCACTTTTAAATCGATATGGGTCCACCTATTTTAGCGGCGTACAGAGAAGATGAACGAACGACCAAAGACGTAACGAGTAAGTATCATGAACCTGATCCGCAACTACCGCAACTGGCGCCGTTACCGGGACACCGTCTCCGAATTGAGCCGCCTGAGCAACCGTGAGCTGAGCGACATCGGCATTAGCCGCAGCGACATCGCTTACGTGGCCCGCAAGGCCGGCTAATCTATCGGGCCGATCCCGGCCCGAACCGAATTGAGAGACAAGACAATGAACCTGATCCGCAGCTACCGTAACTGGCGCGCTTATCGCGACACGGTCGAACAGCTGGGTCGCCTGTCGAACCGCCAGTTGGAAGATATTGGCCTGTTCCGCATGGAGATCAAGAAGGCCGCTCGCAAGGCGAGCTAAGCAATTTCGCCAGGGCCTACCTCCTCCCAGGCCCTGACGGATACGGTCACCCCTTACCTCCTCCCAAGGGTTGACCCTCGAAATGGCGCCCGCCGCATTCCTCCTCCCAGCGGCGGGCGTTATTTCCAAGAGAGCTTCACCCTCTCCAATCGGTGAAAGGAATTTCGTCAAAGCCGACCTCCTCCCCGGCGATGACGAATAGGTCGGCTTCCTCCTCCTCCCTGAGGCCGACCACCGAAACGGTGCCCGCCGCACTCCTCCTCCCAGCGGCGGGCATTGTTCCGAAAGAGAGTTTCGCCCTCTCCAATCGGCGAAAGGAATTTTGTCAAAGCCGACCTCCTCCCCGGCGATGACGAATAGGTCGGCTTCCTCCTCCTCCCTGAGGCCGACCACCGAAACGG
>NZ_JAKREW010000019.1 GCF_022347545.1 Terribium retamae | reverse complement strand
CGACTGCCACCCACGGCGCCGACCGCTGCGTTGGGCGCCCGCCCGGGCGCGGCCCCGCCCCCCACAAACCCCCCCACCACGAGGGGGGGCAACCACCCCCCCGCCCGCGGGGCGCCGCGGGGGCCCGTTCGTTTGGCGGGAGGTTTCGCCGGCCTTTTTTCCTGCTCCTTGATTTCACGGCAGAAGCCGTGAAATCTCACGCCATGGAATGGCGCGACGAGGGAATCATACTCGGCACCCGCAAGCATGGCGAGACCAGCGCCATCCTCGAGGTGATGACGCGTGCGCACGGCCGGCATCTCGGCCTTGTGCGCGGTGGTCGTGCGCGCAAGATGCAGCCCGTGCTGCAGGCCGGAAACCGGGTCGACCTGATCTGGCACGCCCGGCTCGATGAACATCTTGGAACTTTCCAGGCGGAAGCCATCGAAATGAATGCCGCGAGGTTGATGGACAGCGCGGTCGCCGTCTACGGTCTACAGCTTCTGGCCGCGCATTTGAGGCTATTGCCCGAGCGGGATCCTCATGATGCGCTTTTCGAGACGCTTGCGCTCATCATCGCGCATCTGGAGGACGCTGAAGTTGCCGGCGGGCTGGTGGCGCGCTTTGAGCTTATGATACTCGACGAACTGGGTTTCGGTCTCGATCTCTCCGAATGCGCAGCGACCGGGTCGAAAGAAAACCTCACCTATGTCTCGCCGAAGTCGGGTAGGGCGGTGTCTCATGAGGCTGGTGCACCATGGCACGATAAAATGCTGGCATTGCCCGCTTTCCTGCAGCGAGGTGCGGGATTGAGTGCGGATCTTTCAGCGATCGAGCAGGCCTTTCGCCTGACGTCTTTCTTCTTCACCCGTCATGTTTACGAACCGCGCGGCATTGAGCCACCCGATGCCCGCACCGGATTCATCGCGGCCTTGCGAAAACACCACGCCGGGCTAGGACTAACCAACGGAGACACCGCTGCATGAGCGCCGTCGAGATCTATCCAGGCCGGGTCTCGCCCATGGGCGTTGGGACCATTCCGCATGCCGACATGCTGAGCTATTCGGGCCTCGAACTGCTGCGTCGCGTCATTGATGGCCAGTATCCCGCTCCGCCGATGGCCTATCAACTGAGTTTCGCGCTCACCGAGGCTGAGGAAGGCCGCGTGGTCTTTTGCGGCATGCCCAATGAAAAACACCTCAATCCGATGGGCGGAGTGCACGGGGGTTGGGCGGCAGCTGTGATGGATTCCGCACTTGGCTGCGCAGTCCAGACCATGCTTGCCATGGGCGAGGCTTATGCGACAGCGGAATTCAAGGTGAATCTGATGCGCCCGATCACGCCAAGAACCGGCGAGGTGGTGTGCGAAGGCAAAGTGATCCACAAGGAACGGTCGCTGGCTGTATCGGAAGCCACGATGAAAGACAGCGAAGGCAGGCTGCTGGCTTTCGGAACCGAAACCTGCTCGATCTTCCCGGTCGCCAATCTGGCGGCCCGATAAGCTACGCGTGATCGTGTAAGGCGCGGTCTCAGGGGGACGCTGGGGTGGATATTTTCAGTATCGTCGGCTTTGTCGTGCTGCTCGTCATCGTGGCCAGGCAGCGCTCGCAGCTCGCCAGGATTGAGCGCGAATTGGGGGCGCTTCGCCAGCTGATTGTGCCGACCGCTGCTGATGGCACTCAGGGCAGCGCCGAGGTCGCAGGATCAGTGGCGGCTCTTTCCCCTTCAGGGCGGGAGGCCGACGAAACTATGGCGGCGGGGCAGGAGGAGTTTCCGCGAACCCCTGTATCCGAAGACGAAGCCACGGAAGCGACGGCCGGCCCTTGGGCTCAAGCAGCGACCGAAGACGTGAGCGCAGTTTCGGAACCGGCAGGTGCGAACGACGCAAAAACGGCGGAAACAAAGAAACCAGACATCGAGACCGCGCTTGGGACGCGATGGGCGGTTTGGGTCGGTGGCGTGGCACTGGCCTTGGGAGGCCTGTTCCTCGTGCGCTACAGCATCGAAGCAGGCATCTTCGGCCCAGGTGTGCGGCTCGCAATGGCAGCTATACTGGGTGTCGTGCTGACCGGCGCTGGTGAATTCATTCGCCGTACCGGTTTCAAGGTGCCGATAGAAGGCGCCGGTGGGGCCTATATTCCCGCAATCCTGACCGCGGCTGGCGCCTTTACATTGTTTGGTACCGTTTACGCCGCGCATGGCATCTACGGCTTCATAGGCCCATCGGTGGCGTTTGTACTGCTTGGGCTGGTTGGCGTCGCGACAATCGCTGCCGCGCTCGTGCATGGCCAGGCGCTAGCCGGCATTGGATTGCTCGGCGCCCTGGCGACGCCGATTCTGATCTCTTCCCAATCGCCCAGCCCATGGACGCTGTTCGGCTATCTGGCGGTTGTTCTCGCCGCAACCGGTTTTATCGCGCGTATTCGCAGATGGTCGCTGCTGATGGCGGCTGCTTTTACCGGCGTCGGTTTGTGGATCGTGCTCTACATGGTCGAAGCGCCAATGCCTGGCTTCGGGGTCCTGGTCTTTATCAATCTGGTTGTGCTGGCGGTTCTTGGCCTTGTCTGGCTCGGTTCGGAACCGGAGGCTCGGGCAGGCTTCGACCTGGTCTCTATAGCTCCGGCGATCTTCGTCGCGGCAGCAACCTTGGTCCTGTTTGCCGAGCCTCGTTTCGCCGATCTCGGTGGCCCCTGGTCGGCAGCCCTGGTCGTCGCCGCGATGATCGGTACCGTCGCGTTCCGGCCGCAAGCATTGCCTATTCTTTACGGTGCCGCGCTGGCGACGCTGTTTGCCTTTCTCAAAATTACGCCATTGGCCGAAGCGTCCATCGACCTTTCTGGCTATGCGACCGTCGATACCATGCCTGTGACGGTCGTGTCCGATGGGGAGATGATCCGCATCGGCATCGTGCTCGGTCTTCTGTTCCTCTGCGCGGGCTTATGGAGTGCCCGGCGGCATGTTGCGACAAGTCTTGCCCAGTCGGCCTCCTGGGCGGCATGGGCTGCAGCTGTACCCCTCGTGATCGCAATGTCTCTCTGGGTGACCTTCGGGGACATCGATCGTGACTTCGCCTACGCGACAGTTGCATTGGCGCTGCTCGCTATTCTGGCGATCGGCGGCGAATGGATCGCGAAAGCTGAAGAACCTTCACTCACCGGCGGTCCGGCGGTCTCTTTTGCTTTGGCTGGCGCTGGGCTTGCCACCGTTTTGATGCTGCACATGGCCTTCGGCTCGGCCCTGACCACCATTCTGTTGGGCGCTGCAGCGGTCGTGCCGGCCTTGGCCACGCGTTGGCGCAGCTATCCCGTTCTCGGCTGGCTTGCGGTTGGCGCTGTGGTAGCCGTTCTTGCTCGCATTGCCTTTGATCCAACGATCGTCGGCGCTGAGTTCTTGTCGCGAACACCAGTCTTCAACTGGCTGCTGCCCGGCTATGCCGTACCTGCGCTCGCGTTTGGCTTTGCTGCTTGGCAGTTGGCGCGCACCACCAATGGTCGCCCACGCCTGGCGATGGAAGCCGGCGCGGCGCTGTTCGCCTTGCTTGGCGTCGCCATGCTGGTGCGTCATGCCATGCACGGTGGTGTGATCGACGACGGGCCCGTCACACTTGCCGAACAGGCGATTTATACGCTGATAACCCTCGGTGCCGGTGCGATATTGATCAGTATAGACATGCGCTCTCCGAGTTCGGTGCTGCGATACGGATCGTTGATCGCGGGCGTCTTGTCGGCACTCACGATCGTCAGCCAACATTTGGGTATTCTCAATCCGCTTTTCACCGATGAATCGACTGGCCGAATTCCGGTCTTTAACCTGCTGTTCCTAGCCTATCTGCTGCCTGCCGCAGCAGCAGGGGCGTTGGCCTATTATGCGCGTGGCAAGCGCCCAAAGTGGTATTCCGCCATGCTTGCGCTGATGGGGGCGTTGCTGGCCTTCGCCTATGCAAGCCTGTCGGTGCGGCGCTTCTTCAAGGGCGAATTCATCGGTCTTTGGAGCGGTATGGGCCAGGTCGAGACCTACAGCTATTCGGCGCTGTGGTTGCTGCTCGGCGTTGTGCTGCTGGTTGTCGGAGTTCGCGTCGGCTCTTACGTGCTGCGTGTCGCCTCGGCAGCGTTGATCGCGATCGCTGTGCTGAAGGTCTTCCTGTTCGACATGTCGGAGCTTGAGGGCGTGTTGCGGGCGCTGTCCTTTATAGGCCTCGGCGCGGTGCTTATCGGCATCGGCCTCTTTTACCAGCGACTGCTCGCGCGCGCCCCTCAGCGGGAGAGTGCTTCGGGAAAGGGTTAAGGATTGTTACTAAAATATTACCCGTAAATGTTTGTTTTTACTAAATTTTGCGCAATGTTGGCGTAATCCATGCGGGCCATTGTCCCTCTGCAACCAGCGCGCTGGTGCACGGGGCCTGGCCGGCGGATTGCTTCCCCAGTCGCCGCTCGGCCACCAGCCCCGTCAACGGGCTGCGGGGCTAAATGCTCCGCAGCCCAATCATTTCGGAGCTAACACCATGTCCAAGCGAAATCTGTTTCTTGTCATGTTCGCTGGCCTCGCACCTTTCGCAGTGCCGGCCATGGCGGCCGACCTCGTATCCGACCAGACCTATTCGGATCCCGCCTACAACTGGTCCGGCACCTATATCGGTGGCCAGGTAGGCACGTCCTCCTCAGGCTTTCCAAACCCGTTTTCCAGCAGGAGCGGCTGGCAGTTCGGTGGCCAGGTCGGCACAAATTTCCAAAGTGGCCCGTTTGTCTACGGCGCCGAGCTCGACGGCTCTTACTCGAAAGGCACAAAACACAAACTGGACGACGGCGCCGAATTGAAGCGAACCTGGACCGGTGCCGCCAAAGTTCGAACCGGCATCTCCTTGGACAAGACGCTACTCTATGGCACTGCCGGCTATTCGATGACCAAGGTCAAGCCAGGCGGTACCGTCGCCTCCGGCGGAAAATGGGAAGGTGGCTATCTGGTGGGCGGCGGCATCGAGCAGGCCTTTGCAGGCAACATCTCGACAAAGGTCGAATACAACTATGTGAACTACGGTGACGTCGACTACACGCTGCGTAACGGCGCCAAGCGTTCGGAAGACTTGAAGAGCCACACGGTCAAGCTCGGCATCAACTATCGCTTCTAGAGCGATCTGACGGAACGCGACGCCGCCGGCCGACGGGTCGGCTGCGTCGTTATTTTTTGGAACGGCCACGGGAAATGGGAATATTCCCTTCGTCGGCTTCGTTCTGTTCTTGAAGGCAACAACGGGCATCGTCGGCGCTGCTTGCGCTGGCCGGCGAAGACGCGTTCAATCGCCGGGGCAACGGGAAAGATTGGCGAACCGCCACCCATGGACGACAGGAAGGCCGCGATCCTTGGAGAGATTCCGCGCTTGCGCCGCTACGCGCGCGCTTTGCTGCGTGATCGCGATGCAGCGGATGACCTTGTCCAAGATTGTCTCGAGCGCGCTCTCGCCAGGCTGGACAACTGGCAGACGGGCGAAAGTCCGAGGAAATGGCTGTTTACGATCATGCACCACCTTTTCATAGATCAGATGCGCAAGGCGGGCCGGCGCGGCGAGGTGGCGATGTTGTCCCTCGATGGCGATGAGGCGCTCGCAGTGCCTGTTCAGGTCGAAAGCATCGCCTCCAGGGAAATTCTCGACGCTTTGCAGGCGATCACCCCTGATCGTAGAGCTGCGCTGGTGACGGTCGCCATAGAGGGTTTTTCCTATGCCGAGGCGGCGGGCATCCTGGGAATCCCGGCCGGCACGCTGATGTCGCGCATTTCACGCGGCCGAGACGAACTGCGTGCATTGCTTGATGATCGTGCACGCCGCCGTTCGCTGAAGGTGGTCGAGAGATGACTGCGCGCGATTTCAACGAACGGGATATCCATCTGGCGCTCGACGGGGAACTGCCGGACGAGGAACGCACGGCCTTCGAGACATGGCTCAAGGCCAATCCGGAGATGAAGGCCAGGAGCAGCCGCTTCCGTACCGATCGAGAAGCGCTGCGCCTTGCCCTGGCAAGCGCCCTTGAAGAGCCGGTTCCGGTGCGCTTCATGAGGCTGGTTGCGGGTGATGCTGGTGCGCGGTCGTCGCAACGTTCCCGCTGGTGGCAGGGCGCTGCAGCCGCGGTTTTGTTGGCAACGGGTGGTGTCGGCGGTTATCTCCTCGGCACGCGAGGCATAGGCATCGAGGATGGCGCTGCAGATCGGTTCGCTGAAGAAGCGATCGCGGCGTATGTCGTCTATGCGGCTGAAAAACGTCATGCCGTGGAGGTGCCGGCTTCGGATGAGGAGCATATGCGCAGCTGGTTGTCGGCGCGTATTGGCCTGCGGCTGGTGACGCCGGACCTCACGACTGAGGGGTTCCAACTGGTCGGCGGCAGATTGTTGCCGGCCGGCGCGGGCAAGGCGGCGATGTTGCTCTATGAAGATACCGAGGGCAACCGCATCTCCCTCTTCGTGACCTCTGAATCTGGCAGCTATGCCAAAGGCACCTACGCCGAGAATAACCGTCCGACGGCGGTCTACTGGCTCGACAAGGGCTATGGTTGCGCCATTGTCGGCGCACTACCGCAAGAACGGCTCGCAGCCGTGGCCCGCAATGCCTATCGCCAGTTGATCGAGGGGGCCGAAAAGAGAGTCTGACCGAGCTGGTCGTGCAACAGTAAGCTTTGCATCCCTTTCGCACTTGCTCCCTGTATCGCGGCGGAAGGCGCTCGACGTCTTGGCAAGCAAGTCGAATCTGTCACAATTCAGCCGAAATCGAAGCGCGAAACGCTGGACATGCGTCGGTTTTCCGTCGGCGTCATCGATGTTTCGATTTGGCTCTTCCTGCTACGCTTCGAGGTTTTTCAAGCCTTCATGCCTGCCGAAATCCGTACGGCCCGCGCTTCCGACGTCGATGCTCTCGCCGCCATCGAAAACGCCGTCTTTGCAACCGACCGCATTTCACGCCGTTCCTTCCGCCAACTGATTGAGAGGGAAACTGCCGAGACGCTGATCGCTGAGAGCGAAGGCAGTATCGCAGGTTATGCGATCGTCCTGTTTCGAAAGGGTAGCCGCGTGGCGCGGCTCTATTCGCTCGCCACCGGTCCTGAGTTCGGCGGCCGAGGTGTTGGTCGACTGTTGCTGGAGGCTGCTGAAGACACTGCCTTCGAACATGACCGGATGATGTTGCGCCTGGAGGTGCGGGAAGACAATTCCCGCGCAATCGGCATCTACGAGCATTCCGGATATCGCAAGATTGGTCGCGAGAACGACTATTACGAGGATGGCGCGCCGGCGCTGCGATATGAAAAGATGTTGCGTGGCCATCTGCCCGTCGCAACCTCCGTGCCCTTCTATGAGCAGACCTGCGACTTTACCTGCGGTCCGTGCTGCCTGATGATGACCATGGCGCATTTCGACACTGACTTCCGGCCAGACCCGGTCATGGAAGTGCGGTTATGGCGGGAAGCCACCACTGTGTTCATGATGTCCGGCCCTGGCGGCTGTGAGCCATTCGGACTTGCGGTGGCTGCGTATGAATACGGGCTTTCGGCCGAGATATTCGTCTCGTTCAACGGGCCGCTGTTCCTGCAGTCGGTGCGCAGCGCCGAGAAACGCAGGGTGATGGAATTGGCGCAGGTCGATTTTCAGCGTCGCGCCAGGGAATATGGCATCCCGGTACGCTACAACGCCTTTTCCATCGACGATGTCCGCGCGGCGATTGCAGCCGGCAAGCTGGTTGTGGTCCTGATCAGTGGCTTCCTCATGTTCGGCAAGAAGGTCCCTCACTGGGTTCTGGCCATCGGCGACGACGGCGACCATATCCTTATCCACGACCCATGGGTCGAAGACGAGCGGGAAGAAACGCAGGTGGATGCCGCCAACATTCCCGTGCCGTACGACATCTTCATTTCCATGGCGCAGTTCGGCCGCGACGGACTGCGAGCCGCCATCATTCTTGGAGCGCGCGCGAAACAATGACCTGGGTCATCCTCACTGGCAGGCAGAACGATCTCGACCAGGTGGCAACGCCGCACAAAGTCATCACCAACCGCGATTATCTGGCCCATCCGTCCCTGTTTCGCGGCCAACGTCCGAAGGTGATCAATCTTTCCAACCGCTATGACTATCAGAGCCGCGGCTATTACGCCTCGCTGCTGGCAAGTTCGCGTGGCCATAAGGTCATCCCGACCGTCGAGACGATGATCGACCTCTCCGAGCGCAAGCTCTACGAACATGCGTTGCCGGAACTGGAATTGGCGCTGAACAAGTGCCGTAAGGATCTCGGTGGCGCCTTTCCGGCCAAGGTTCACATCTTCTTCGGTATCGGTCCCGGCAAGGCTTGGGACCGTTTCGCCAAACTGTTGTTCGACTGGTTCCGAGCGCCGGCTCTGGAAGTGGCCATCACCGATGCCGGCGAATGGGCGACGATCCGCAAGATCGGATTTTATCCCCTGGCCCGCATGAACGATGAAGAGGAAAAGCGCTTCCTCGAATGCCTTGATGTCTATACTGGCCGCGAATGGCGCGACAGCAAGGCACGGATGCCGGCACGCTATACTTTCGCGACACTGGTCGATCCGCACGAGCAACTGCCGCCTTCGGCGATTTCGTCACTGCGCTATTGGGCCCGAATCGCCGAGAAGATGGGCGTCGAGGTCGAGCCGATCACCAAAAAGGACCTGGCCAAGGTCGCCAATTACGACGCCTTGTTCATCCGAGAGACGACCTCGATTTCCAACCATACCTATCGCTTCGCCCGCCGGGCACAGCAGGAAGGCATGCCTGTCATCGACGATCCTTTGTCGATGATCCGTTGCACCAACAAGGTCTATTTGAACGAGCTGATGGCTTTCAACGACGTGCCGGTGCCGCCCACCGTCATGATCGCCGGCCCGTCTGATCTGGAGCTGGCAGCCGACACACTCGGCTTCCCGCTTGTCCTCAAGATACCCGACAGCGCCTTTTCGCGTGGCGTCAAGAAATGCAAGGATTTTGGCGAACTCAAAAAGCTGGCTACGGAGTGGCTGGAAGATTCCGACCTGCTCGTCGCGCAGAAATTCATCCCCACCGACTATGACTGGCGCATCGGCGTGCTCGGTGGCGAGCCGCTGTTTGCCGTGCAGTATTTGATGGCCAAGCAGCACTGGCAGATCGTCAACCACGATCGCGCCGGCAAGCCGGATGAAGGCGGCTTCAAGACCTTCACCTTGAAGGACGCTCCTGCGCATGCAGTGCAGACGGCCGTCAAGGCCGCGCGCTGCATTGGCGATGGCCTTTATGGCGTCGACTTGAAGGAAACCAGGGACGGCGTCTTTGTCATCGAGGTCAACGACAACCCGAACCTCGACCACGGCTGTGAAGACACGGGCGAAAAGGACGAAGTCTGGGTCAGGCTGACGCAGTGGTTCCTCGACCGCCTCGAGAGGCAGGGACGCTAGAGTAACTCCAGGAAAGTACGCAGCGGTATTCCGCCCGGAATGCGTAGGAACAAGAGCTAGAGTGTTTCCGTGAGGGCGGAAAGTTCTAGACGCCCTCCGTTCGGCCCGCATCAAAGCGCTCACGGGCGGCATCGAGATCGCCTGAATGGCGCTCCGCCCAGCGATCTAGCGCGATCAATGCTTCGCTGAGCGAATTGCCGAGAGCGCTCAGCCGGTACTCGACATGCGGCGGGACGGTTTGCATATCGTGCCGGATCACCAACCCGTTGCGCTCAAGATCCTTCAGCGTCTGCGTCAGCATCTTCTGCGAGATGCCGCCGATTTTCCTCAGCAACGCACTGTTGCGCATCGGGCCTGCGGATAAGGCCGGCAGGATCAGCATCGCCCATTTGGACGCGATCAGTTCCAGCGCGTCTCGTGCAGAACAGGTGGAATCATAAACATTTGGTTCTGCCATCGAAAACTCATAGGCACCAAAAGGTGCGTAATTGTCCTTTGGTTCCTGTTATCACAAATGAGCCTGCATCAGAATATCAAAGGAGGGCCGAATGGCTTGGTTGCTGCTTCTTGTCGCGAGTGTCGTTGAAATCGCGATGGGTGTTTCGCTGAAATATGCCGAAGGCTGGACGCGGTTCTGGCCAAGCGTTGGCGGCATTTTCTTCGCGCTGCTGAGTGTTTTCGTGCTGACTTTCGCGATGCGCCACCTGCCTGCCGGCACCGCCTACGCAGTCTGGACAGGCATCGGCGCGGTTGGCATCGCAACCCTTGGTATTGTGTTGTTTGGCGACCCGGCGACGCCGCTCAGGCTTGGCTGTATTGCCCTCATTATCGTTGGCGTCGTCGGATTGCGCTTTGTCGAAGCCTAAGCAGGTTGTCGCAGATCGCTTTCAATCATTTGGAAGCGGGCCATGAAGGCTGTCTCGACCTGTCGTGCCGGTTTGGGCGATAGGTCGAAATGGTCAGCGGAAAATCCGCGTGGGCGGCCGAAGAACTCAGCCGCTTCAGCCAATCCGAAACCGGCCAGCGCCGTCGCCTCGAAATAGGCTGCGATCTGATCCGCGCGCTTGATGTCTTTTTTCAGACCCTGCGCGATGGCAGCAGGCAAACCGAAGCGCAGATGGATGGCTTGCTGGAGACGTTCCTCGCAGGATTTGTATCCGCCGCCGACGACGGATTTGAACGGTGAGATCATGTCGCCGATCACATATTCCGGCGCATCATGCAGCAGTGCTGCCAACTGAGCCGCCGGAGACGCAGCAGGTACTATCGCGCGAAAAATCTCCTCCACCAGCAGGGAATGTTGGGCCACTGAAAAGGCATGATCACCAGAGGTTTGGCCATTCCAGCGTGCAACACGGGCGAGACCATGCGCTATATCGCCAATTTCGATGTCGAGTGGGGAAGGATCGAGCAGATCCAAGCGCCGTCCCGACAGCATGCGCTGCCAGGCGCGTGGTGGTGCGCCCACACGATCCGCCGCCATCAGGCGTCTTCCGCGCCAGCGATTTCGGGGAACGTGAAACGCGCCCAGCCAGGAATGGTGAGCGACACGGCAACGTTATCGGCCTTGATTTCCTGGTTGGCATCCATTGCGGCCTTGACGCGATCAATGCGGGCAATGGCCAAGCCATGTTTGCCGGAGGTCGAGCCGAGGGTGCCGACCGGGCGGCCATCGACTGTAAGTTCAGTGCCAGAAGCGGGCAGGGTGCTGGCAGCTTCCACCAGCAGCACGCGGCGGCGTGCAGTGCCGCGATGCTGCATGCGCGAGACCACTTCTTGGCCAATGAAACAGCCTTTCTTGAAGCCGACGCCGTCCAACTGATCGAGCAGAACATCATGCGGAAAAGCATCGTTCAAGGCATAGTCGAGACCACTTTCCGCCACGCCTTGTGACAGGCGGAAGGCATGCCACTCGTTCTGGGTAGCATCCGCTGCGGGCAACGGCGTTTCGTAGAAGCGCAAGACCGGAAGACCAAATCGGCGGTCGCGTATGCCAACTCCCGACACATCGGCGAAAGCAGTTGAATCATTTTCTGAACGGCTTGAATCCGCTTGCCACCGGACTGCGATAACATCCTGTTCCCACTTGGAAATATCCACCTTGGCGCGCAGCCGGTAGAACATCAGCCGCTTCACGAATTCGTCGGCGATGTCGGCGCGGCACTCTAGAATCAAGGCATTTTCGCCGGCGCGGGAGACCAGGAAATCGAACAGGATCTTGCCTTGCGGCGCCAGCAGTGCGCCTGGTTTGGCTTCGCTTTGTTCAAGCGGATCGAGATCGACAGTCAGGATATTCTGCAGGAAGTGTTCGGCCTCGGGGCCGGAAACAGTGATGAGGGCGCGGTCGGTGAGAAGGGCTGTCGGCATGGGGCCTGATCTTGCAATTCGAAGAGCCTTTACGTAAGCCGCTGGCAATTCCCACACAAGGGCCGGAGCGGATGGCAGTGACATACGACCTCATCCTCAAGGGCGGCATCGTCGTCAATCAAGATGGTATCGGCCGGCGCGACATCGGCGTCAAAGGCGGCAGGATCGCTGCAATCGGCGATCTTGGCACGGCGTCTGCCGGAGAGACCATCGACTGCCTTGGTCTGCATGTACTACCTGGCGTCGTCGACAGCCAAGTGCATTTCCGAGAGCCAGGCCTTGAGCACAAGGAAGACCTGGAGACCGGCTCTCTCGCCGCTGTGTTGGGGGGCGTCACTGCCGTCTTCGAAATGCCCAACACCAACCCGCTGACCACCAGTGAGGCAATGCTTGCCGACAAGGTCAAGCGTGCGACGGGACGAATGCATTGCGATTTCGCCTTTTGGGTTGGCGGTACGCGCGACAATGCCGGCGATGTTGCAGAACTGGAGCGCTTGCCCGGGGCTGCCGGTATCAAGGTGTTCATGGGTTCTTCCACCGGCGATTTGCTGGTGGAAGATGACGAAGGCGTTGCGTCCATTCTGCGCAACACCCGTCGCCGCGCTGCCTTCCACTCGGAAGACGAATTCCGCCTGCGAGAGCGGCTTGGCCTGCGGGTCGAGAACGACCCGTCTTCGCATCCGGTATGGCGTGACGAGATCGCGGCGCTTCAATGCACCGAGCGCCTGGTGCGGATTGCGCGACAGACGCGCGCGCGCATCCATGTGCTTCACATCTCGACCGCGGAAGAGATCACTTTCCTCCAGCAGTACAAGGATGTCGCTACCTGCGAGGCGACGCCGCACCATCTGACGATGAGCTCGGACGATTATGCCCGTCTCGGCACCCTTCTGCAGATGAATCCGCCGGTGCGCGCCGCCCGTCATCGCGATGGCATCTGGCAGGGCATCGGCCAGGGGATCGTCGACGTGCTTGGCTCCGATCATGCGCCGCATACGCTGGCCGAGAAGGCAAAACCCTATCCGGCCTCGCCGTCGGGCATGACCGGCGTGCAGACGCTGGTTCCGATCATGCTCGACCACGTCAATGCCGGCCGGCTCACGCTCGAGCGTTTCGTCGATCTTTCCAGCCACGGCCCAAACCGCATTTTCGGCATGGCGCGCAAGGGACGCATTGCAGCCGGCTACGATGCCGATTTCACGGTCGTGGACATGAAGCGGCGCGAAACCATAACCAATGCCCAGGCGGGCTCGCGCGCGGGCTGGACGCCTTATGACGGCAAGGAAGTCACCGGCTGGCCAGTCGGCACGATCATTCGCGGCAACCGCGTCATGTGGGAAGGCGAGATCGTGACGCCGTCGCAGGGGGCGGCAGTCGAATTTTCCGAGGCCATTATCCGTTAAATGTGGGGCCCGGAAATCTAGACAGGCTCCGTTCATGTTGGAACGCTAAAGCTCACGCCGAAGTCCTCATGGATAAACGGAGAATTGCCTGATGAGCCTCATGAAACTTGCGACTGCTTCGGCGGTTCTGATGACCTTGGCCATTACCGCCTGCTCGCAGACGCCGCAGCAACAACGCGCGACTGGCGGTGCTGCTCTTGGCGCGGCTGGCGGTGCGCTTGTCGGTCAGGCAATCGGTGGCAATACGGAAAGTACTTTGATCGGTGCTGGTGCGGGCGCTCTACTCGGTGCCGTTCTGGCAACGTCCGGTGGCCCACAGCCGCGCGACCGCGGTCGCGAGATGTGCCGCTATCAGGATCGATATGGCCGTATCTTCACCGCACCCTGCGACGAACGCTATTACCGCGGTCGGGGATACTGAAAACTCGCCCGGCGGGTCGGTACATCCCGTCAGGCCTCGTTTCAGCAATGTCTGACTTTGTTCTGAAGGGTAGTATCAGCCTCAATCGCCCGCGACGAAGAAGGTCCAGCGGCCCTGGGGTGTGATGCCGACCCGGTAGAATATGTACGTGCCGTACTGCTTCATGTCTTCATAATCGCCGGCAGTAACGATCTTGAACAATTCCACCCGCTGCTTGGCATCGAGCTTGGCCAGCGGATAGGCAAAGAAATAGGGCCAGACATAGAGTTCCTGCGGCGTGCCGGGGTCGAGCTGTACGTATCCCGCGTCCAGGACTTCCTGCAGGATGGCAAGGATTTCCTGGCCCTCGGTGTCACCCGATAAGCCTTTGAGGAAGGCGATCGGGTCGCCTTCGATGTCGGTCAGCGAGAGTTGTGTAAGCGAATCGCCGATCCCGATCAGCGGGCGGAGCTTTTCTATGTCACCCGTCTTGCAGGCCTCGACGATCAGGTCGCGCATGCGCCGCACGGGTTCCGGCAGCTTGGCCAAGTCATATTGCACGGGCGGCAGCGACCCTGTCGGGTCGATTTGCGGACGTGCAAGATTGCCACTGCCTTCACCCGGCTTGGCGGGCTCCACCTGCTCTGGTTCGTCTTGACCGGGAGGCGTTGTCCTGTTCGCAGGCGGCGTGGTCTGGATCGGATCCGGCAATGGCACGGCGCCGGGTTTTGGTGCTTCCGGTCCCATTTGCTGGCGCTTGCCGGGAACCTGTACGTCGTCGTGTTTGATTTCGCTGAGTGCGATGGCCGGACGAGCCGTCAGAAGAACGGATGGAGCAGCGAGCGCCAGGACGAGAAAACCAGCGCCGACCGCCAGGCCACAAGGTCTGTCGAAAGACGAGAATCTCACGGTCCGCCTCTCCATGCTGCCGGGTAGTGCCCGGTCGGTGTGCTGCCGCGTGCGGAAAGGCAATTCCGCCGGTCGGCGCCTGGCGTCGGTTCAATGCCGAATTTGATCGGGTTCGAACGCGCCAGCAATCACCTTTTCACGCATCCTGTCGAGCAGGGCAAGGGCTGCGGTCTCGCCATTGGCGCGCAACATCTCGCAAAATGCCGTTTCTAGCGCGGCTTCCGCGATGATGTCCGGTTCGATACCCGCCGAGAGCCCTTCGGCCCAGGCCTCGCTGTGGCTTTCGACAGCGGTCAGGCGCTTTTCTTCCCTGACAAGGGCATCAATATCGCTGGCTGTGTGTCCCATACGCAACTACCACCCTGTTCAAGCGGCGATCCTTCAAATAAGGATCAAACTTGACCCGTCCCTTTAAAGTCCCATTAAGGTTCCTACCACAGGAGTTTGGTGCTGTGCTGCCACAATGGTGAAAAAGTTAACAGCTTGCTAATCCGGGCGTATAGGGCCGAATCCCAAGACACACGCATCGGATTTCCGGAAACAGGCCACTTGAACACCTAAAGTGGCCGAATCTCAACAAAGTGCCTAATTGCCATAGCGCGACGCGATGTCGCGCGACAGGCTCTCGCCTTCCTTCATGTAGCGGCTGATCGCTTCGGTGGCCGAGGACGTACACTGCGTGTAGGTGCTGGAGAAGGAGCGGTAGCCGCGATTGAACGCGGCAATGAATCTGGCGCGACGCTCTGGATCCGGATTTTCAGACGCAAGCAGGTTCTCCATCTCGTCTCGCCATCGATCCCCTTTCTCGCCGCACAGGTTGCGGAGAAAATGCAGCGAGCCCAGCACCTCGGCCAGCCGCATCAAGCCGGGTTCAAACGGAGCCTCCGCCGCCAACGGAGCACGGACTGGTATGGCTACCGCCATGGCCAAACCAAGCAGGAGAGAGGCGACGACACGGATCATAGGGCCTTTGTGGAGAAACTATTTGTCCGCGGCAAGGCACCTTCAGGTGTCGCCCAAAGGCTTTTTATTCGGCTGCAGCAGGTCCCTGGCGACGGCAAAGACGGAGCCGGCCAGCGGCATCGTTTCCATCTCGGCAAGTGTGTAGAAGGCGGCCGTTTCGGCATCGTCGTCGGCTTTGGCTTCGCCTCCGATGTAGCGAGCACCGAACACGGTCAGGCGATAGTCGACGGGGTGGCCTTCGGCAGAGCCGTCGATGAAGATTTCGGTCAGCGGACGCAAATCGGCTGCGCCAAGGCCGGTTTCTTCCAAAAGCTCGCGTTCCGCCGCGGCTTCCGGGCTCTCATCCGCCTCGACCTTGCCTCCTGGAAACGCATAGACCCCCTGGGAAGGCGGTCTGGCGCGTTTCACCAATAGCACCGTGTCGCCACGAACGACTGCCACGGAAACAGACGGTATGGTTTGCCTGCGGGTCATTTTCCTGTGTCTTCCGTCGTTCGCCAGGCGTGCGATGGCTGTGGATCGCGCTTCCAAACCGAGCTTTAGCTGTTGCAGCGCCACGCTTCCACCACCACTTTCGGGGCCAGACGGAGAAGAGATTGCGCCATGTGCGGACGTTTTGCCCTGACGGCGACGCCGGATCAGACCACGACCTTTCTGGGACTGGACGATATCGAGCCTTTTCCCGCGCGCTACAACATCGCGCCGACGCAACCGATCACGATGGTGCTTTCCGGCGCTCCGAAGGCGCCCGGTTCGAACCGTTCCGACCGCTCTTCCCTGCTGGTCCGCTGGGGGCTGATACCGACGTGGGTCAAGGATACGCGCCAGTTCCCGCTCCTCATCAACGCCCGTTCCGAAAGCGCGGCAGAGAAAGCGTCTTTTCGTACCGCCATGCGCCATCGTCGTACCCTGGTGCCCGCCAGCGGGTTTTATGAGTGGCGCCAGGCGGGTAGCCGGAAAGGCCAAGCCTATTGGGTACGGCCAAGGAATGGCGGCATCGTCGCCTTCGCCGGCCTCATGGAGACTTATGCAGAACCAGGCGGCTCCGAGATGGATACCGGCGCCATCATGACCACGGCGGCAAATCCAGATATCGCGCATATTCACGACCGCATGCCGGTCGTGATTCACCCCGAGGATTTTTCGCGCTGGCTCGATTGCCGAAGTCAGGAGCCGCGGGCTGTCGCCGATCTTCTGCGCCCGGTAGAGGAGGGTTTCTTCGAGGCGATTCCGGTTTCCGATCTTGTCAACAAGGTCGCCAATTCGGGTCCGGAAATCCAGGAAAGGTTTGTTGCGCCGGCGGCGGACCTGCCGGGCGAGCCAAAGCCGGTCAAACCAGCGCGCAAGAAGCCCGGTGGCGACGATGCCGATCAGATGTCGCTATTCTAGTCTCTCGCGCTGAGCGAGCATCGGTTCTCAGCGACGGCCTGCACCCACAGACCGGTTGTTCAGGCCGCGCGTGGCGAAGTGATCTTGTGCGCGGGCTTTTTCTTCTTAGCCGTGTGGAGCAAGGCCGCCACCACCGCCGCCGGGCCGATTGCCCGATATTGGCTGGCGAGTGCCGGTTGTTTGGCTCGACTGGCTTCCTGCTTGCTGCGTGGCATTTCGACTTCCCCAAGGTCAAGGTCACTGGAAGGCGTTGCAGATGATGGCCGATTCCGACCAAATCGTGGCGTTTTCCACATGAGCCGACGAATATTATAGCACTGAACGCACATACTTAAGAAAATGTTTCTTCAATTGGTTTACGCCCGTCAGAGTGCATCGTCTGTGAAAGTTGCGACTTGACGGCAACACGGACGAGCGCGATAAAGCCGCGCATGAGAACGTCATTCGCCATTTGCGGCATTTGCATTATCGGCTAGCGCACGCGCTGGTCTGGACGTTTTCGCCTCAACTTTCTCTCTGAGTGGACAACGCCCCGGCCAGCAGGCTGGGGTTTGGATTGCGCGAAACGCGCGACGGCCAAGATCGGCCGGGAAGGGGATGAATGTCTGAGGGTTCGAAGGGCTTGCGCCTCTACAACACGTTGAACAGGGCGAAGGAGGATTTTGTCCCCATCGATCCCGCCAATGTGCGCATGTATGTCTGCGGCCCGACCGTCTATGACTTCGCCCATATCGGCAATGCCCGGCCGGTAATCGTCTTCGACGTCCTGTTCAGGCTGCTTCGCCATGTCTATGGCGCCGAGCATGTCACTTATGTCCGCAACATCACCGATGTCGATGACAAGATCAATGCGCGTGCTTTGCGCGATTTCGGCAGCGATATCGCTTCCGGAAAGCTGTCGCTCAACGACGCGATCCGGCAGGTGACCGCCAAGACCGCGGACCAGTTCCACAAGGACGTCGCTACACTCGGCTGCCTGGAGCCGACACACGAACCCCGGGCCACCGAATTCGTGGAGCCACGTGCCGATGGCAAGACCGATATGATCGGCCTGATCCATCAGCTGATCGATCGTGGCCACGCATATGAGGCGGAAGGCGAGGTGCTGTTCGACACCGCGTCTATGCCGGACTACGGTGAACTGTCCAAGCGTCCGTTGGACGAGCAACAGGCCGGCGCGCGCATCGCCGTCGACGCGCACAAGAAAAACCCTGGCGATTTTGTCCTGTGGAAGCTTTCATCTACGGAGGAGCCTGGCTGGCAGAGCCCGTGGGGCAGGGGACGGCCCGGTTGGCACATCGAATGCTCGGCCATGAGCGCCGCCTATCTCGGCGAAGTCTTCGACATTCACGGCGGCGGCCTGGACCTCATCTTTCCGCACCACGAGAACGAGATCGCCCAGTCGCGCTGCGCCCACGGTACCGACGTGATGGCCAAGGTGTGGATGCACAACGGCTTCCTTCAAGTCGAAGGGCAGAAAATGTCCAAAAGCTTGGGCAATTTCTATTCGATCAACGAACTCCTCGAAACGGAGACTTTCGGCGGCCGCAAATGGCCAGGTGAAGTGCTACGCCTTGCCATGTTGATGACGCATTATCGCGAGCCGATCGATTTTTCGGTTCGCAAGCTGGAGGAGGCTGAGAACACCCTTCGCAAGTGGAAGCGCGCGGCGGATTTGGCCGCCGGCGAGGCCGGCGATGTTCCGCAAGCCGTCATCGAGGCGCTTTCGGATGATCTTGGCACCTATCAGGCCTTCCAGGTGCTGACGCAGCTTGCAGCGGAAGCGGCTGAAGGAAACGCCGCGGCGGCGAGCCTGAGAGCGTCGCTGCAATTCCTTGGTTTCAGTCTTGCGACCGCGGACATTGACGAGCAGGCTGTCGCCAAGACCATAGCGGAGCGTCTGGCGTTCATCGCAGCCAAGAATTGGGCGGAAGCGGACCGCATCCGTGACGCATTGCTGGCACAAGGTATTCAGCTGAAGGATGGCAAAGATCCCGTGACGGGCGAGCGGGTGACGACCTGGGAGGTGAAGAGATGATCGATCATACCGGCATTTCTGTCCTGGATTTCGAGGCGGCCAAGGCTTTCTACGACAAGGCAATGGCGCCGCTTGGCGCGTCGCTGCTCTACATGGTACCGGAACAACATACGTCCGGCGCCAAGGTGGGCGGTTATGGCCGCGATCGGCCTGTGTTCTGGTTGCACGAGACAAAAACACCGGCTCCGGGCCGCCACTATGCCTTTACGGCGCGCAGTCGTGCCGATGTCGACGCCTTCCACAAGGCCGCGCTGGCTGCCGGCGGCCGCGACAACGGGGCTCCGGGACTTCGCCCGCACTATCACGAACACTATTATGCTGCCTTCGTCTTCGATCCTGATGGCAACAACATCGAAGCCGTTAGCCACGGACCGGCATGATGAGCCTCGACAACAAACCCACTTACACCGGCGGTTGTCAGTGTGGCGCCGTGCGGTTCCGCATCGAGGGCGTGCTCGGCGAAGCTTCGATATGCCATTGCCGCATGTGTCAGAAGGCGAGCGGCAATTTTTATCAGCCGTTGGTTTCGATAGCCGGCGCCAGCTTGACCTGGACACGTGCGGAGCCGAAACGTTTCCAGTCTTCGAGTTTCGCCCAGCGTGGCTTTTGCCCGGAATGCGGCACGCCCCTCACTTTTGAGGCTCCCGATGGTATCGCGCTTGCCATTGCAGCCTTCGACCATCCGGAAGAGATCCCGCCGACCATTCAGTGGGGTATCGAAGCGAAGCTCCCTTACGTCGATTCCATCCCCTCCTTGCCAGGCGGAAAGACGGAAGACGATCCCGTTTCGGTGCCGTTCGTCACTTCGATGGTGAATTACCAGCATCCAGACCATGACACCACAACCTGGCCCGTGGAGGACAGATCATGACCGATGCCATCAGAACCGGCGGCTGCCAGTGTGGTGCGGTGCGTTTCCGCATCCGGGGTGAGTTGGGGCGCGCCTCCATCTGCCATTGCCGCATGTGCCAGAAGCAATTCGGTTCGTTCTTCGGTGCTTTTGTCACGGTGCCTTCGGACGGCGTTGAATGGGTGCATGAAGAACCGAGCTACTTCCAATCTTCGGTCAACATAGCGCGTGGGTTCTGCAAGCGCTGCGGCACGCCGATGACCTACAAGAGTCCCGATGCGCTGGAGATTTCGATCGGCAGTTTCGACGACCGTTCCGATCTGGAGCCCAAGCATCAGGTCAACTACGCTTCGCGCCTGCCCTGGGTTGAAAAGATTTTCGAAGCGCCGGTCCACCAAAATCCAGACTATTATGCCCGGCAGGAGCAGATCATCTCCTTCCAGCATCCCGACCGTGAAACCGAAAATTGGCCTGAGACGGGGCTGAAACTGTGAGCTTGGAATTGCGTACGCTTTACGCCGAGATCGAACCGTTCGAGACCGGGACGCTGGATGTGGGCGATGGCCATCGGATCTATTGGGAACGGGTCGGCACCAAGGGCGCCAAACCCGCCGTTTTCCTGCATGGCGGTCCCGGCGGCACGATCTCGCCGAATCATCGGCGTCTGTTCGATCCGAAGCTTTACGACGTCATCCTGTTCGACCAGCGAGGCTGCGGCAAATCCACCCCAAATGCTTCGTTGGAAGCCAATACGACCTGGCATCTGGTCGCCGACATCGAGCAGCTGCGCGAGATGGCCGGCTTCGACAAATGGCTGGTCTTCGGCGGGTCGTGGGGGTCGACACTGGCACTGGCTTATGCCGAAACCCATCCCGAACGCGTCAGCGAACTGGTGGTGCGCGGCATCTATACGCTGACCCGTGCCGAGCTCGAGTGGTATTACCAGTTCGGTGTTTCGGAGATGTTCCCGGACAAATGGGAGCGTTTCCTGGCGCCGATCCCGGAAGTAGAGCGCGGCGATCTGATGGCCGCCTATCGCAAGCGGCTGGTGGGCAATGATCGCCAGAAACAGATCGAGGCAGCTAAAGCGTGGTCGATCTGGGAAGGCGAGACCATCACGCTCCTGCCCGAACCGGCAACCAGCGACCCGTTCGCGCAAGACGACTACGCGCTCGCCTTTGCCCGCATCGAGAATCACTATTTCGTCCATGCAGGCTGGCTGGAAGAGGGGCAGTTGCTGCGTGACGCGCATAAGCTGAAGGATATTCCCGGCGCCATCATCCACGGCCGCTACGACATGCCTTGCCCTGCAAAATATGCGTGGCAATTGCACAAGGCCTGGCCGAGAGCCGATTTCCATCTCGTCGAAGGGGCCGGGCACGCCTATTCGGAGCCGGGAATTCTCGACAGCCTGATCCGCGCCACGGACAAATTCGCCGGTAAATGACCATGCAACGCGACCGCCTCTACCTTTTCGACACGACTTTGCGCGATGGCCAGCAGACGCCGGGCATCGATTTTTCGGTCGAGGACAAGATTGCGATCGCAAGCATGCTGGACGAATTCGGCATGGATTATGTCGAAGGTGGTTATCCCGGCGCCAACCCGACCGACACCGAGTTCTTCACCAAAAAGCGCACCGCGCGCTCGAAATTCGTCGCCTTCGGCATGACCAAACGCGCCGGCGTTTCGGCTTCCAACGATCCCGGCCTCGCCGCGCTGGTGCAGGCGCGCTCGGACGCCGTCTGTTTTGTCGCCAAGAGCTGGGACTACCATGTTCGCGTTGCGCTGGGCTGCAGCAACGAGGAAAATCTTGACGCGATCCGTGCATCTGTCGCGGCGGCTATTGCTGCCGGCAAGGAGGCAATGGTCGATTGCGAGCATTTCTTCGATGGCTTCAAGGCCAATCCGGACTACGCACTGGCCTGCGCCAAGACGGCTTACGAAGCCGGCGCGCGCTGGGTAGTGCTGTGTGACACCAATGGTGGCACCCAACCATCCGAGGTTCGCGCGATCGTCGAAAAAGCGATCGCCGCAGGTGTCCCAGGCAGGAATCTTGGCATCCATGCCCATGACGACACCGGGCAGGCCGTCGCCAATTCACTTGCGGCGGTCGAGGCGGGAGTACGACAGATCCAGGGCACATTGAACGGGATCGGCGAGCGCTGCGGCAATGCCAATCTGGTGACGCTGATCCCCACGCTCATGCTGAAGTCGGCCTATAAGGATCGCTTCGAGACTGGCATCTCGCCAGAGCAACTGGTCGGCATTTCACGCCTTTCCCGCGCTTTCGACGAATTGCTGAACCGTGCCCCCGAAGCTCAGTCGCCTTATGTCGGTTCCTCCGCTTTCGCGACCAAAGCCGGGATTCACGCTTCGGCCCTGGTCAAGGACCCGCAGACCTATGAACATGTGCCGCCGGAAGCCGTCGGCAACCGTCGCCGGGTCATGGTTTCCGATCAAGGCGGGAAGGCCAATTTCCTGGCGGAACTGAAGCGGCGTGGTATCGAGGTGCCGAAAGACGACATGCGGCTCGACGCATTGATCGCCGTCGTGAAAGAACGCGAGGCCGAAGGTTACGCCTATGAGGGCGCTGATGCTTCCTTTGAATTGCTGGCGCGCAAGATGCTGTCCGGCCTGCCGGAGTTCTTCGCCGTCACGTCCTTCCGCTGCATGGTCGAGCGCCGCTTCGACGCCAATGGCCAGTTGAAGACTGTCTCGGAAGCCATCGTGAAGGTGGTGGTCGATGATGAGGAGAAGATGTCGGTTGCCGAAGGCCACGGTCCGGTCAACGCGCTCGACCTGGCACTACGCAAGGATCTCGGCAAGTATCAGAACGAGATCGCTGACCTCGAACTCGCCGACTTCAAAGTGCGTATCCTCAATGGCGGCACGGAGGCGATCACCCGCGTTCTGGTCGAATCGCATGATTCCACCGGCGCGCGCTGGTGGACGGTTGGCGTATCTGAGAACATCATCGATGCCTCGTTCCAGGCGCTCATGGATTCCATCATCTACAAGCTGATGAAGAACCGCGAGATGGCAGGTCTGGTCGCAGCAGAGTAACGCAAGCGCGGCGGTCTTTTCCACGAAAGGGAAACGCGATCCATCAGCGAAAGTCCATGATGCATCAGAATTAGTTGATGGTCTTGATGCAATCGCTGGCGCATAGCTTTGGACCATGACCACCCAGACTGTACCAATGGAAGCCGACTCTGGCGCCCGCCGCGGCTTTATCCTGGCTCTCGGCGCTTACCTTTTGTGGGGGCTTTTGCCCTTCTACATGAAAGCGGTGGCACATCTGCCGCTGGCCGAAGTCGTCGCCCATCGCATCATCTGGTCGGTGCCGATCGCGGCCGCCGTGCTGATCTGGCTTGGCCGCACCGCTGATTTCAAGGTGGCGCTGCGTTCGCCACGCATGCTGGCAATGGCGGCGCTGACAGCGACGTTGATCACGATCAACTGGAGCATCTATGTCTGGGCGATCGCTGTCGACCGCACGGTCGAAACCGCGCTGGGTTACTACATCAACCCGCTCGTCAACGTTCTGGTCGGTGCGCTGCTGCTTGGCGAGCGCCTCAACCGGATGCAGATCGTGGCGGTGGCGCTGGCGGCAGTCGCGGTCCTTGTTCTGACGGTTGAGAGCGGCACCTTGCCGTGGGTTTCGCTGGCGCTGGCCTTTTCGTTCGCGGCCTATGGCTTCTTTCGTAAGACACTGCCCATTGGCCCGAGCCAAGGTTTCCTTCTGGAAGTCCTGCTCCTGTCAATTCCGTCACTTGCCTATGTCATTTGGCTGGCATCGCGCGGGGAGGGGCATTTCGCATCCGGCAACACCACGGATACGTTGTTGTTCATGGGCAGTGGAGTAGCCACCGCCGTACCTTTGCTGCTTTTTGCGTTCGGTGCAAAGCTGCTGCGCCTCTCCACCATCGGCATCATGCAATACATTGCGCCGACCATCGTGTTCCTGATCGCTGTCTTCATCTTCGGCGAGCCATTCGACACGACGAAAGCAATCGCTTTCGGCCTGATCTGGGCCGCGCTGGCGATCTATACATGGTCCATGCTGACTGCGAGCCGGCGCGGCTGAGCCCAAGCTCTCACATCTTGTCGATGACGGAAGAGACGCCACTGGTCGGTGCGTCGACGGCGGCACCGGTGGCGAGAATAGTCGCGACGATCTTCGCCGGATCGTCCACCACCAACGGCTTCACATTGTGAGCCGTGTGGATGAAGCCTTCGGCAGCCATGTGATCGATCAGGGCGAGCATCGGATCCCAGAAGCCTTTGATGTTGGCGAAAACGATGGGCTTGCGGTGATGGCCAAGCTGCGCCCAGGTCATGATCTCGACGATTTCCTCGACCGTGCCGATACCACCGGGCAGCGCCACGAAGGCGTCGGATTCTTCGAACATCCTGTGCTTGCGCTGGTGCATGTTTTCGGTGACGACCAGTTCATGCAGCCGGTCGAGCGCGCTTTCCGTTGCCTCCCTGTTCATCAGGAAGCGCGGAATGATGCCCATGACCTTGCCGCCGGAACGCATGGTGCCTTCGGCGACGGCGCCCATGATGCCCTTGGTGCCGCCGCCATAGACCAGGCGCAAGCCAGAGCGGGCAAGCGATTGGCCGAGCTGCCGCCCGGCTTCGAGATAGATGCCATCGCGGCCAGGTGAAGAGCCGCAATAAACACAGACGGATCGAATCGTGTTCATGTTTGGATTGGTGATGCTGTCTGCAAGCTCGGTCAAGCCTTGAGGCGGGCTTTTTCTTGTCGATTCGGCGAAAAGCAGGTAGACCGGTTTAGGTGGCTAAGGGGGGTTGAGATATGACAACAACGCTTGTCAGGGCATTGCTATTTGCGGGTGGTGGCGCAGCCGCCGTAGCCGGCGTGGCTTATGTTTCCGGTGCCCTCGACCCCTACCTGAAATCCAATCCGCCGGCTCAGATCGCTGCTGTTCCGCCGTCTGCACCGGCTGCGCAGCAACCTGCGGTGCAACAGCCCGCTGCGGAACAACCGCCTGCCGAGCAGCAGGCAGCAGTGACGCCGGCGCCCCAAAAAACGGCTGAACCCGCGCCAGCGGTGACAGGCCCTATCGCGCCGACTTTCGACGTGCTGCGGGCCGAGAGCGATGGCTCCGTCGTTGTTGCTGGCAAGGCCGCCCCGAATGCAAAAGTCGATGTCATGCAGGGCGCTACCCTATTCGGGTCCACGACGGCTGGGCCGGACGGCGACTTCGCAATCGTTCTCGACGATCCGCTGAAGCCAGGGAACTACCAGCTACAGTTGCGTTCGACCTCTCCATCCAACACTGTCGTCCCCTCTGCTCAGACTGCCGTTGTTGCGATTCCCGAGAAACCGAACGGTCAGGTGCTCGCGCTGGTCGAGGAACCCGGCAAAGCCGCAACTTTGCTTTCGGTGCCGAAGGTCGAAGAAAAACAAGGTGAAACTGGCCCCAAGGAAGCACCCCCCGCACCTGCGGGCACGCAGGCAGCTGCGCCGCAGGCAACGGCTTCCGCGGCCCAGCCTGCCGAACCTGCCGCGCACCCCACACCCGGAGCGCCGAAGGTCGCGGTCGGGGCTGTCGAGATCGATGGCGGCAAAATCTTTGTCGCCGGCACTGCCGACCCAGGCAGCAAAGTCCGTGCCTATGCCAACGAAATCCTGCTTGGCGAAGCGGTAGCAACCGAAAAAGGGCAATTCCTGGTCGAGGCCACCCGTAATCTGCCAGTCGGCGATTACACCATTCGGGTAGATCTGCTGGGGGCCGACGGTTCCAAGGTGGTTGCCCGTGCTGCGGTGCCATTCCAGCGCGAGCCAGGCGAAGCCGTCGCTGCGGTCGCTCCCTCTGCTTCCGATGCGCCGCCAGCCCCCCAGGATACGGCATCTGCCGGCACGGCTCCGACCGCGGTCGCGCCGAAGCTGGAACAAGTCAATCACGCCGTCATCATCCGCCGCGGGGACTCGCTTTGGCGCATCTCACGTCGGGTTTACGGGCATGGCGTGAGATATTCGACCATTTATCTCGCCAACCAGCAGCAGATCCGCAATCCTGATCGGATCTGGCCTGGTCAGGTCTTCAAGGTGCCGCAGAAGTCGAAGGAAGGCGAGACCGCCGACATGAAGACATTGGGCGACCAAGCAACCGTCGCACAATAGAATTCAGTTCGCCCATCTGGTTAGGTTGCGCAAATTTGGTTCATCGTCTATCGACGATGAACCATGAACCCTTCACCCGAACTCTGTGGCACGGGCCACCCGATCGATACGCGCGCAGTGGCAGCAAAATTTGCGGCGCTGTCTCACCCCGCGCGGATCGAAATCCTAAAGTGTCTGTCCGCCAGCCGCTCTTGCTGTTGCGGTGAGGTGGTCGAGCATCTCGATCTCGCGCAATCGACGGTTTCCCAGCACCTGAAGATCCTTGTCGAAGCTGGTCTGGTCCGCTTCACGCCCGACCGGCAGCGTTCGCGCTACGAGGTCGACCACGAGGCCCTGGCTGGTGTTTCGGCATCCGTTGCCGCGCTGGTCGAGACCTGCTGCCGCACAGCCGAACCGACTTCATAGGGCAAGAACAGTGGCCGAAAAGACCGTTTCCGCCGCCGATACCGGCACGACCTTCCAGACGCTTCGCAATCTGTGGCCTTATATGTATCCAGCCGACCGGCCGGATCTGCGCTGGCGCGTGACCTGGGCCACGCTACTCCTGGTGGTCGCCAAGCTGGTTCTGGTCGCCGGCCCTTACTTCTTCAAATGGGCGACCGACGCTCTTGCCGGCACCGGGCAATATAATCCGCCACTGCCGGAGATCCTGTTGGCGCCAATCGCGCTGGTCATCGCCTACAACGTCCTGCGTCTCGTCCAGCTTGGCTTCAACCAGCTGCGCGATGCGCTGTTTGCACGGGTTGGCCAGCATGCGGTGCGCCAACTCGCCTTCCGCACTTTCGTGCACATGCATCAGCTGTCATTGCGTTTCCACCTGGAGCGGCGCACCGGCGGGCTGTCCCGCATCATCGAACGCGGCACGAAGGGCATCGAAACCATCGTGCGTTTCATCATGCTGAACACGGCACCAACCGTGCTCGAGTTTGCCCTGACCGCCGGCATCTTCGCCTTTACCTATGGCTGGAAGTATGTCGCCGTCGTCGCCATCACCGTCGCGCTCTATGTCTGGTTCACGGTGAGAGCGAGCGACTGGCGTATCGGCATCCGCCGCGACATGAACGACAGCGACACCGACGCCAACACCAAGGCAATCGATTCGCTGCTCAATTTCGAGACGGTCAAATATTTCGGCAACGAGGCGATGGAGGCCCAGCGTTTCGACCGCTCGATGGCGCGCTACGAGACCGCCGCCACTCGCATCTGGACTTCGCTCGGCTGGCTCAACTTCGGTCAGGGCGTCATCTACGGCCTCGGCACAACCGTGGTCATGTGCATGTCTGCATATGAAGTGATGAACAAGACGCAGACCATAGGCGACTTCGTTTTCATCAACGCGATGCTGATCCAGCTCTCCGTGCCGCTCAATTTCATCGGCTTCATCTATCGCGAAATCCGCCAGGGCTTGACCGATATCGAACACATGTTCGACCTGCTCAGCGTCAAACAGGAGGTGGACGACAAGCCGGACGCCAAGCCGCTCGCCATTGGCGCCGGGAACGTCGAGTTCCGCGATGTGCATTTTTCCTACGATCCCAATCGCAAGATTCTGAAGGGCGTCAGCTTTGAAGTGCCCGCGGGCAAGACCGTCGCCATCGTCGGGCCGTCAGGCGCCGGCAAGTCGACGATATCGCGGCTGCTGTTCCGCTTCTACGACGTGCAGTCAGGCGAAGTGCTGATCGACGGACAGGACGTGCGCGATGTCACGCAGGAAAGCCTGCGCTCAGCCATCGGCATGGTGCCGCAGGACACCGTCCTCTTCAACGACACTGTGGCCTACAACATCCGTTATGGCCGCATGGACGCAAGCCAGGACGAGGTCCGCCGCGCGGCGGAACTGGCTCAGATCGGCCCCTTTATCGAGCGTTTGCCGGAGGGCTATGCGACAATGGTCGGCGAACGCGGCCTGAAGCTCTCGGGTGGTGAGAAGCAGCGCGTGGCGATCGCCCGCACCATCCTCAAGGCGCCGCCGATCCTTATCCTCGATGAAGCCACGTCCGCTCTGGACAGCCATACCGAACAGGAAATCCAGGCGGCGCTGGATCTGGTCTCGAAGGACCGCACCACCATCGTGATTGCGCACCGGCTCTCGACCGTCATTTCGGCGGATGAGATCATCGTGCTGAAGGATGGCCAGATCGCAGAGCGCGGCACGCATGCCGACCTCCTCAGGCAGAATGGGCTCTACGCGTCGATGTGGGATCGCCAGCGCGAGGCTACGGAGGCGGAAGAGCGCCTGCGCATTGCCCGCGAAACGGACGACCTTGGGGTCGTCGTGCGCAGGCGTACCGAAGAAGTGTCGTAGGCGGCACGGATCTACGCTATACCTTCGGTCGGCCAGGCCGAAGTGCGCCAGGGCAGGGGGCGCCCAGCAACCCGGGGGAACCGATGCTTTATGCCATTCTCGCTTATCACGCCTCGGGTGTGGTCGAATCCTGGACGCCGGATGAGGATGCTGCCGTGATGGCGGATCTCGCCAGCGTTCGCGAGAGATTGTTGGCCGAGGGCAAGTTAGGCCCCGCTGCGCGTCTGGGACCCACGGAAGGTGCCTTCACCTTGCGCGGCTCCGGTGCCGGGATGGTCATTGACGGGCCATTCGCCGAGACCAAGGAGCAGTTGCTCGGCTTCTATGTCGTTGATTGCGCCACCCGTGACGAGGCGATCGAAGCTGCCCGTAGTCTCCGCAGCGCGAACCCGACTGCGGTCTACGAAATCCGGCCAATCCCGCTCTATCTGCCGGGCGTGCCGTTCCCGGTTACGGAATCGGTGGAGAATTAGAACAATCTCAACCACTTAGCCGGACGATTGCCTGCAATGTGAAGCGCTCGCTGCCGTGTTGGCCCGGCGGCGGTGGCCCGCGCGGCTTTGGCGCGTTGCGATGCTGGGCGCTTTCCGGTAGAGAGGCGCATCCGAAACGGAGCCACCCCTCACCCGATGAACCTTGTCGACACGGTCAAGAACGCATTCGTTCCGATCCACCGCGAAGGCTATCCGTTCATTGCGGGTTTTGCCGCGGCAACGCTGCTGCTTGGATATTTTTCTTCGACGCTGTTCTGGATCGGTCTGATCCTGACGGCATGGTGCGCCTATTTCTTCCGCGACCCAGAACGGGTGACGCCGGTCGATGATCGTCTGGTGGTCAGTCCGGCCGACGGCGTTGTCTCTGCTGTAGGACCGGCAATACCTCCGCGCGAACTTGGTCTCGGCACAACCGAGATGACGCGCATCTCGGTGTTCATGAACGTGTTTTCCTGTCATGTGAACAGGGCTCCGGTGCGCGGTCGCATCACGCGCATCGAGCATCGGCCGGGAAAGTTCCTCAATGCCGAGCTTGACAAGGCCAGCCAGGAAAACGAACGCAACGGTGTCGTTATCGAAAGCCCCAACGGCACCGTAGCTGCGGTGCAGATCGCCGGGCTGGTGGCTAGGCGCATTGTCTGCTGGGCCGACACCGGCGGCACGCTTGCGGTCGGTGAGCGCTTCGGGCTGATCCGCTTCGGCTCGCGTGTGGACGTCTTTCTGCCGGCTAATGCCGCACCGCGTGTTGCCGTTGGGCAGACGGCGGTTGCCGGTGAAACCATCATTGCCGAATTCGGTGGCGCGCAGGCAGCGCCGCTGGTGCGCATCTCGTAGGGAACGGCGCAATGGGCGCTCCCTTCAAGAAATTCGAGCCGCATAGCCACGGCGGACCGCGCATCACCGAGATTCCGCTGCGCATGGTTCTTCCGAACCTGGTGACCGTTCTGGCGATCTGCGCCGGACTTTCGGGAATCCGCTTCGCCTTTGAGAACCGCTTCGAGACTGCGGTGGTCATGGTACTCATCGCAGCGTTCCTCGACGGCATCGATGGCCGTCTGGCGCGGCTCCTCAAGGCGACGTCGAAGTTCGGCGCCCAGATGGATTCGCTGGCCGACATCGTCAATTTCGGTGTGGCGCCGGCGCTGGTTCTTTACGCTTATCTGCTCGACAGGGCCGGCTCGCCAGGCTGGATCGCAGCGCTTCTGTTCGCCATCGCCTGCGGCATGCGTCTGGCACGCTTCAATGTGCTTGATGAACAGACGGATCGTCCCGCCTGGCAGGTCGATTATTTTGTCGGTGTCCCGGCCCCTGCGGGTGCCGTGCTTGTCCTGTTACCGCTCTACCTGTCCTTTCTCGGCCTGCAGCCGACGCGTCCGATCGCCTTTGCCGGCGTTGCCTTCACGGTGCTGATCGCCTTCCTGCTGGTCAGCCGCTTGCCGGTCTACTCCGGCAAGAGCGTGAAGATTCCCGGCGATCGCGTGCTGCCGGTGATCCTCGCTGTCGTGCTCTATGTGCTGCTTTTGGTGAGCTACCCATGGCACACGCTGACGGCATCGGTGGCGGCCTACCTGGTATTCCTACCCTTCAGCGTGCGGGCCTATTCCCGGAGGGCCAAGAAGGAAGGCGAAGCGATCCTGCCCCCGGATGTCGATCATAAAGCGGGCGAAAACGACAGCTGAAGCAAGATCCCGAATCGATGGGTCAGCGAAGCAAGAATTGCAGGTTTCCGGCAAGGTGTTTTCAGGCGATCTGAGCCCGCTTGACTACCACTTGCGCTATGCGGCTTCGAGGCCTAACCGTTCCATGACCATTTTCCGCGCTGCAACATAGTCCGTCTTGCCGGAACCCAGGACCGGCAACGCCTCCACCTGGACGATGTCTTGCGGCACCGTCAGTTCCGCAGCGCCTTTCTCTTTGCTGAATTTGCGCAGTGCTTCGGGTTCGGCATCGCTGGCCGTGGTTATCAGTATGATGCGGTCGCCCCGCCGCTTGTCGGGTACGGCCACCACCGCATGATCGCCCTCCGGCCACAGCGACTGGGCCAACATCTCGACCGCGCCGAGCGACACCATCTCCCCGGCGACTTTGGCGAAGCGTTTTGCGCGGCCACGAATCGTGATGAAACCATCGCGGTCAACCGAGACGATGTCTCCGCTATCGTGCCAACCTTCCAGCGGCCGCAGCACGCCTGGCCGATCCTCGGACATGTAGCCCATCATCATATTGGGGCCGTCCAGCCAAAGCCTGCCACCGTCCTTGACGCCCTCCACAGGGTCTATGCGCATGCGGATGGAGGGCAGCAATCGTCCGACGGTGCCCTCGCGATTGTGAATGGCGGTATTGACGGAAACCACAGGTGCGGCCTCGGTCAGCCCGAAGCCCTCGATGATTTCGGCCTGGAAGCGCTCGCGGTAGGTACGCCGCGTTTCCGGCTTCACCGGTTCAGCGCCGGCCACGATGAAGCGCAGGCTGGAGAAGTCACCTTCCTTGGCGTTGCGTGCATAGTTGGCCAGGAAAGTATCGGTGCCGAACATGACGGTGGGGCGCACTTTCCGGGCCGCTTCCGGGATGAGCTTGTAATGCAACGGAGACGGATATTGGAAAGCTTTCACGCCCGTCAGCAGCGGTAAAATCGTGCCGCCGGTCAGTCCAAAGGAATGGAATGCCGGCAGAACGTTGAAGAGGACATCCTTTGGGGAAATCGTGATGCGCGCCTCGGCCTGCATCGCATTGGCCTGGAGATTGCTGTTGGAGAGCACCACGGCCTTCGGAGTGCCCTCCGATCCGGAGGTGAAGAGAATGACCGCCGCTGTGCTCGCATTCTGGGGCTGCAGCGGCCAGCGCCAGAACAGGCCGGCGACCAGCTTCTCGAACGCCGAGATGTTTTCTTGGACGTCTTCCAGCCAAAGCAGTCGCGCCCCGCCTTCCTCCGCGGCCATGACGATATCGGACAGGGCAGCCTTCTCGACGAAGGCGCGCGAGGAGATCATTGTACGGATGACGGCTGTGCGCACGCCGGAGCCTACGTTGGCGGGGCCTGCCGTATAGTTGATCATCGCCGCCACACGGTTCGCCGACCACAGGCCGAGCATCGTGGCCGCCAGACCGTTTGAGTTCGGCAGAAGAACGCCCACGGCTTCGCCTGGCGCGGTGCGGGCTTCCACGCGTTGACCTAGGAGGCGGGCGGCAGCAAAAAGCTTGCGATAACTGAGTGTGCCACCGATCACGTCTTCGACGATTGGGTGCGACGCGCCGAAGCGATCGGAGGCGTCGCGGATCGATTGGAACAGGCTGTGGCTGAGGTCGGTAGCTGCGAAACGCACCTCTGCGACATAGTCGAACAGAGCATTACCCCGGTTCCTGGGGGGCTCACCATCTCGTGCGGCCAGTTCATCGAGCGTCATCGGGGGCAGCACGCTGACCGACAATTTTTGAAACAGCTTGCGCGGCGCACGATCCGCTGGTGTCAGCGACATTGGCAGCCAGCGTGCGCCGCCGACGAAGATCGGTACGATGCGAGCATCTGCCTGCAGGGCGATCCGCGAAACCGCCCGGTAGAGCCGGAAAGATTTCACGTCCGGCTCGACGGCATCGGGGAAATAGACCGCAAGCCGACCGCGTCCTTTCAAAACGCGGACCAGACGGCGGCTGACAAAGACATGCTCGGCATTGAAAGCGATGGTGCGTGCCAGTTCGCGCCAGGGTTCCAGCCAGAAGGAACGCGCCGAAGCTTCGTCGAGGATGTGCAATGTATCCTCCGGAAGCAATGACAGCATGAGCGCCGGATCGAGCTTTGATTGATGTACGATTGCGTAGATGACCGGGGCCTCAGCCCTGCGCGCAACCTTGAGCTTATGGTCGGCTACACGGTAGGCGAGTTTGAAAGGCGTGTAGAGAAACGCCTGTGCGAAGCTGAGGCCAAGCCGAAACTTCTCGATGGCCGCAATCAACAGCCAAGCAAGCGCGACGGCGGCGAACAGGCCAACGCTGAGGATCATACCGCGTCACTCCCAATGCCATTCAGGGTGTCGCACGCCCGCAAGGCGTTCCGTGCAGTGCGTCGAAGGTTGTCGATCAACCGGGCAGAACGTATCGGAAGTCCCGTCAAGGTCAATGCGGCACAGCAGAAGAGACCGGAATAAGAAAAAGCCGACCAGAAGGTCGGCTGGAGGGGAGCGGGCCGAGGGGTTGGGGGGACTAGAGCGTGGCCCGCAATCGAATAATGCTTGGGCTGTGTGATGGTTCCATGACGATGCAATTATTTTGTTGCCCGGGCTGTGGAAACTTCTGCCGGCCGGCGCGCGGTGTTCCAATCGTTCAGGCCATGGGAAACCACTGCTGCGAGGACCACTGCGCCGCCCAACAGGCTGGCAGCCGGCGGGATCTCTGCGAGGAAAAACCAAGCGAACAGCACAGCAGCAGGAATTTCGGCAGCGCCAAGCAATGCCGATTCTGGCGCTGGAATCAGTCGGCTGCCCTCTGTCCACAGCACCGAGGCGAGCGCGAACGAGGTGCCGAATAGGCCGAGCAGGATCGCGTCTTTGCCGTTGATCGCCAGCGGGTCGGTGACGAACCATCCAAAGACGAACAAAAGCAGCGACGAGATGGCTCCCGCCCACACCACCGGTGTCTCACGAAAAGCGCGAACCATGACAATGTAGAGTGCGCTGCCGATCGTCATCAGCAGCGCCAGCCCGTCGCCGATAAGATTGCCTGAGCCAAGTCCCGCATGGACCATGATGGCGACGCCGGTCAGGGAAAGCGCGGCTGCCGCCACGGTCGGCAACCGGAACGGTTCGCGTACGAGGCCCCAAGCGAGCAGGGCGGTCATGAAGGGGGCGGTGGCATAGATCACCGCGACGTTGGCAACGTAGGTGAATTTGAAGGCCGCGATGAAGGCAATGCTGGCTGCGGCGCCTTCGATTGCAAGCAGCCAACCGCGCCAGCCGAGCCGCAGATCGGGACGTTGGCCAATCCCGGCCGACCGCCAATGCACATAAGCACCGATCAACACGAAGCCGACGAGCCCGCGCCAGCAGGTCACGGTCAATGCGTCGGCCGAGATCGATTTGGTGAGTACGCCTGTGAGGCCGAATACGACCGCCGAGGCTGATACCAGCAGGATGCCGAGTGCACGGTTCCTTTGCGTTTCATCTGCCTGCGTCATCGGCCCTCCAGCGCGACCATACTAGCGCCAGGCTCCTGACAACCTTCTGGCAGGAATCGCCTAGGCTGCAGGTTTGCGGAAACGTTCGCTGGCGACGATAACGAGACCGGCGAACACGATGATAGCCGCTCCGACGAACACGGCGTCACGCGGCACGTCACCCCAGATCAGGAAGCCGAGCGCGAACGCCCAGAGCAGCGCGGTGTATTCGAATGGTGCAATGATGGAAATCGGCGCCCGCTTCATGCCCTCGAACAGGAAATACTGTCCGAGCCCGCCAAGGGCACCGACGGCGATCATCAGCAGGAAGTCCTGCCAGCCGGGTGTCTGCCAGATCCAAAGCAGCGGAATTCCCGCGATCACCAGGAAGAAGCCGTTGTTGAGCACCAGTTGCACAGTCGTGCGCTCCTGTCCGGCGACTTTGCTCAGGAGAACAATGGATAGCCCCCAAAAGCAGGCCGCCGCCAAGACTAGAAGTACAGGGAGCGAAAAGCCTAGACTGGCAGGATCGCAAGCGACGAAGACACCGCCAAAGCCGATCAGGACAGCTGCCCAACGCAGCAAAGGCACCTTTTCCCCGAGAATCACGATCGATAGTCCCGTCACGATAATGGGGGCAGCAAAGTAGATCGTGGTGAGTTCGGCTAGCTGCAGGTCTTTGGCGGCCGTGTAGTAGCAAAGCCATGCAGCGAGGATCAGGAAGCTACGCAGCAGCATGGATTTAAGGATCGGCGAGTGCAGGGAATCGGCCAGAAGTTGCCGGCCGCCCGTCACCAGGCAACCGGCAAGGATGGTGGCACTGCGAAAAAACAGGATCTGCCAGACCGTCGCGGCAGTGACCAGCAGCTTGATCGAGGCGTCCTGGAGCGAGAACAGCAAATACGCCAGACTGGTGAGCAAGATGCCCGCCAGCACGCGTTCGCGCGTATCGGTAAGAACGACGTCTGTCATTATAGGCTCGGCTGCGCGATGCACGGCCGAGCCAGAATCGTAATTGGTCCAGGCCCCTCCGTAGCTGCCAAACTACACGAGAGGCGCCGCCAACGCTGCTGAGCCAGACAAATGCTTGCGTTGGCGCAGTCCTAGAGCGTTTCCGTTTTTCACGGAAACGCGGAAACGCTCTAAGTTTTTGTTTTCGTCACATTCTTGTAACGCCAAGTGATTCCACTTGGCTACAAAATGCTCCAACGCCGGTAGCCTTACTGGGCTGGGGCCGGGGCCGGCTGCTGCTGTTCGGCGCCGGGTTCGTCGTCGCCCATGTCGGCATAAGGCGAGGCGCTTGGCACGCACTGGACCGTCCAGCCGGTCGGAGCAGGCTGCTGCTTCTGGAATTCGGTGATAGCCGCCGCGCATTGCTCGCGGTTGTCGAAGGTGCTGGGCAGCACAACCATGCCGCCTTGCGGGCCGGCAACGACGAGATACCAGACCAGAGCAACGGTCGATGACATGGAAAGTCCTCACTTTAGGATTGGGAATGAATGAGTTGACGTTACCTAGCAAGTCTTGGCCGCACGCGAAAGCGCGCCCATGACGCATAGCTCCGAAAGCTGAATCAACCTTCGGAGCCAGCTGCCTTGAAAAGTGAACACAGCAACCGAACTTGGATTAAGTGTGACTTAGAGCTGCTGCGGGTTCACTCATTCGGATGCGAAGCAATAAAACAGCCCATCACCACCGGTGCCTTTGAGTGCCTCCTGGCTGCAGCCGCCACGCGAGCCGTGGGACGAGTTCCAAGATTTGGCCGCTGCCGAATCGTCGAGACCGGTGCGGTCGGAATGTCCCATGAGCGCGACACCTTCGGCGCCGCTCAACGTCCAGTCACCGCAGGTTTTGTCGGCGGCCCTGGTGCCGTCCGGGTTCGATCCGGTCAGGATGTCATGGCGGTTCGGCTTGTCGCCGCGTCCGTTGATCACCTCGCCTTTTTCATCGAGCGCCGTCTGTTTGGTGAGATTGTTCTTGTCGCTGTGGAGAGACGCGACGTCGTCCGCAATCTTCTCACCCTTGGCGTTGACCCATGGGCCCTTGCCGATGCGGTCGCGCGCGTCGGTGTCTTTTGTGGAAAGATAGGCATGCCAGGTCTTGCCGGTCACGCCGGCAGCCTCGGCCAGCTTGCTGCAATGCGCATCGGCACCAGCTAGACCACCAAGGTCTGCGCCCTTACCAGAGCCGACACTGGTGACGAAGAAACTCATCGTCTTGTCCTGAGCGTAGGCTGTTCCTGCAACGAGCAGGGCTGCCGTTACGGAAAAGAAAAGCAGTTTGCGCATGATATTCCTCCCGGTTGGATTGCCCTCACCGAGAGCAACGATACCGGGGAAAGGATTCATCCCGCAATCGCAGCTTTGTTTGCGGGCCTCAGGCCGGCATTTGGTACGATACCCAGCGATTGTGCTTGGCTTGGAAGATCATGCCGGTTTCGGTCATCGAGGGACTTGCCAGCGGCACGATACGCGCAGCGATTTCGGAAGGGTGGGGCAAAGTGTCGGGATTTTCGCCGGGGACCGCTTGCGAACGCATGGCAGTGCGGGTGGCGCCGGGGTCGACCATGTTGATGCGCAACGGCGAATTGCGAGTTTCGTCTGCCCAGGAGCGGCCCATCGCCTCGATCGCTGCCTTGGATGCAGCGTAAGGGCCCCAGAAAGCGCGTGCCGAATGTGCTGCCCCCGATGAGAGCAAGATGGCGCGGCCGGCGTCGGAAAGCCTGAGCAGCGGGTCGACCGAACGGATCAGGCGCCACGTCGAGGTGACGTTGATGTTGATCACCTTCTCGAAGGTCTTGGCTTCGACGTGGCCGAGTGGAGCGATCACGCCAAGCACGCCGGCATTGGCGACCAGGATATCGAGCTTGCCCCAGCGCTCGTGGATTGCGCCGCCCAGCCGGTCGATGCCGGCCATGTCTGCGAGGTCCAGCGGTACCAAGGTCGCTTCGCCCTTGCCGGTCTTGGCATGTTCTGCCTTGATCTCATCGTCCAGTTCCTCAAGTCCGCCGACCGTGCGGGCCACTGCGATGACATGGGCGCCGGCTGCAGCCATCTGCTTGGCGATGAAATAGCCGATGCCGCGCGAGGCGCCGGTGACGACTGCAAGGCGGCCGGTGAGATCTGGAGTAGCGGTCATGCGGTCATCCAATTCGACGAGAATGGTCAGCGCGACCAGATAGGACGAAATCCGGACAAACGAAACCCCGCACACCGTTGCGAGCAGGGGACCCGACGAATGGTCGCAGGAATTTCAAACGGGATGTCGGAATTGGTCTTGCTGCACCGTCCTTGGGGACGAAACTGGCTCCAAAGGAGGGAACAATGGGCAGAACTGTTGCAATTTTGATCGCAAGACTGATCTTTGCGGGTGCCTTTGCCATGGCCGCGGCGTTCAAGTTTGCCGGCATGGCTGATACTGCCGCCTATATCGCGGCTGCCGGCTTTCCTGTTCCGCTGCTTCTTGCCTGGTTGGCTGCCATCTTCGAGGTCGGCCTGGTGCTGGCCTTCTTGACCGGCGCGTTCTTTTCCGAAGCCGCTTTGCTGGCGGCCGCATACGTGATCTTCCTAGCCTTCGCCTTTCATGGTCCCTCGCATTGGCAGGGGAACCAGGCCGAATTCGGTTTCTTCGTCGACCACTTCACCTTCCTGGCGGGACTGTTGTTCGCCGCGGTTCATGGACCGGGCGAACGATTGACGGCGCGGAACGGACTTCTGTGGAAAGATCAAGCTGCTTCCGCGCGGTGACGCGGAGGCAGAATGCCCGACTTACTGCCCTCCGCTCGCCAGAAGCGACAGCGTGCGCACATTGTCGGCACCTTCATGGTCGAGCAGGCGTGTCGGATATTGTCCCGTGAAGCAGGCGTCGCAGAACTGCGGCTGCTCGTCATTGCGGGTGGCTTCGCCGACAGCACGATAAAGCCCCTCGATGGTGAGGAAGCCGAGCGTGTCGACACGGATGAACTCGGCCATTTCCTCGATGGACATACGGGAAGCCAGGAGCTTCGATTTTTCCGGTGTATCGACGCCGTAGAAGCAGGACGCCCGCGTCGGCGGTGAAGCGATGCGCATATGCACTTCCTTGGCACCGGCATCGCGAACCATCTGTACGATCTTTTGCGAGGTGGTGCCGCGCACGATCGAATCGTCGACCAGCACCACGCGCTTGCCTTCGATCATGCGGCGGTTGGCGTTGTGCTTCAGCTTCACGCCCATGTGACGAATGGAATCGCCCGGCGAAATGAAGGTGCGGCCGACATAGTGGTTGCGGATGATGCCGAGCTCGAATGGGATGCCGGCTTCCTGGGAGAAGCCGATGGCGGCCGGGGTGCCGGAATCCGGCACCGGCACGACGATATCGGCCTCGACGGGATTTTCACGGGCAAGCTCCACGCCGATGCGCTTCCTGACGTCATAGACGTTGCGGCCTTCGACGGACGAGTCCGGACGGGCGAAGTAAACATATTCGAAGATGCAGAAACGGGTCTTTTGCTGCTCGAACGGGAAATGGCTCTCGATGCCTTTGGCGGTAACGACGACCATTTCGCCTGGCTTGAGGTCACGCACGAAGCGAGCGCCGATGATATCGAGGGCGCAGGTTTCCGACGCAAGAATCCAAGCGCCGTCGAGATCGCCCAGCACCAGCGGGCGGATGCCGAGCGGGTCGCGCACGCCGATCATCTTCTTTGAGGTCAGTGCCACCAGCGAGAATGCGCCCTCCAACTGGCGGATCGCTTCAATGAAGCGGGAGTTGATGTCGCGTTCCTTGGACGTGGCGACGAGGTGCAGGATCGTCTCGGTATCGGAAGTCGAGGAGAAGATCGAACCCTGCTTCTGCAAGGTACGCTGCACGGTCAGGGCATTGGTGATGTTGCCGTTATGGGCGACGGCAAGACCGCCGGTCGAAAGCTCGGCGAAGAAGGGCTGTACATTGCGCAGGCCGGCACCGCCGGTGGTTGCGTAGCGCGTATGGCCGATGGCGCGGTTGCCCTGCAACCGGTCGATCACGGATTGCTTCGTGAAAGTATCGCCGATCAGGCCTACATGCCGTTCGACATGGAATTGGCTACCGTCATACGAGACGATGCCCGCAGCCTCCTGGCCCCGATGCTGCAGGGCATGAAGCCCCAATGTGGTGATGGCGGCCGCATCCTGGCGACCGAAAATGCCGAAGACGCCACATTCATCGTGGAAATGGTCGTCTGCCTCGGCGCAAAGCACGTCGTCTGCGTCTGCCATGCCGGAAGCCTCTTGTCCGCTAAAGCCGCGATATAAGGCTATGACCCGCTGAAAGCAACGTGCTCGTTCAGTTTACCATCAGTTATTGGTAGCCGGCGCATTGCCGCCAGCAGGCGGCTGGTCGGCCGGCGCCTGATCATCCGGACCGGGCGCTTCGTTTTCCGGGGTCGTGCCTTCCGGAGCCGGAGCCTGAGTTCCCGGCGTTTCGCCGGCGGCAGGCGGTGTTCCCGTGCCGCTCTCCGGCACTACGCCGCTCTTGTTGAGCTGTTTGAGGATCGTCTTTTCCGGATCTTCCGGCAGAATGCTCTCGATGTACTTTCCGATCGATTCCAGCAGGGGCCGGGACTTCGATTCGGCGACCCAGTTCGGCACCTTTTCCCCGGCCAGCCAGTTGAAGAACATCAGGCCCACGGCGACGACCAGGATGCCGCGTGCAGCGCCGTAAAGGAAGCCAACCGTGCGGTCCAGTGCGCCGACGCGGGAATCGATGATGAAATCAGCGATCTTCATGGTGATGACCGACACGACGATCAACGCGATGATGAAGACGATGCCCGCTGCGGCACCCATCGCGATCTTTTCGTTGTCGATATACGGCTGAACGTAAGGGATGACCGGCTTGTAGAACAGATAGGCTGCAACCGCCGCCGCCACCCAGGAAGCGATCGACAGCACCTCGCGCGAGAAGCCGCGCACCATGGCAAGCATGGCCGAAACAAGGGTGAAGCCGGCGAGAATCCCGTCTAGCAGCGTAATCGGCATGTCCTGCGCCTACTCCATATGCCCAGTCATTCGTCCTCGGTGGCGCGGCCGCGGCGAGTGCCGGCGATGCGCGCCACGAGATCGGCGAGCTCGGTAGGCTGGAAAGCGCCGGCGCCTATACCCCCGGCAATTTCCTCGCTGCCCACGGGCAGGACTGCGCTTCCGAAGCCCAGCTTTTCGGACTCCTTGAGACGCTGTTGCGCGTGCGCAACCGGCCTCACGGCGCCGGAAAGGCTGATTTCGCCGAAATAGACGCAATCGGCAGGAAGGGCAAGACCGGTGATTGACGACACCAAGGCTGCGGCGACCGCGAGGTCTGCTGCAGGCTCGGAAATCCGATATCCGCCGGCAACATTCAAATAGACATCATGCTGGCCGAAGCGCACGCCGCAATGCGCCTCCAGGACAGCGAGAACCATCGAAAGTCGTGCGCCGTCCCAGCCGACGACAGCGCGACGCGGCGTGCCGAGCGAGGACGGCGCGACCAATGCCTGGATTTCGACAAGCACGGGCCTTGTTCCTTCCATGCCCGCGAAAACCGCAGCGCCGGGCGACTTTGCGTGCCGTTCCCCAAGGAAAAGCTCGGATGGATTGGCGACTTCACGCAACCCTTTGTCCGACATTTCGAACACGCCGATCTCGTCGGTTGGGCCGAAGCGGTTCTTCACCGTGCGCAGGATGCGGAAGTGGTGACCGCCTTCGCCTTCGAAGTAGAGAACGGCGTCGACCATATGCTCGACGACACGCGGTCCGGCGATCTGGCCTTCCTTGGTGACGTGCCCGACAAGCACCACTGCAGCACCTGTGGATTTCGCATAGCGGATCATCGCCTGGGCGGCTGCGCGCACCTGTGTGACGGTTCCCGGGGCCGAATCGGCGAGATCCGTCCAGAGGGTCTGGATGGAATCGATGATGACGAGATCCGGCCGCTTGCCGTCGGCGATGGTTGCCAGGATGTCTTCGACATTGGTTTCGGCGGCGAGCTCCACTGAGGCCGAGGCGGCACCCAGCCGCTGCGCGCGCAGCCGGATCTGCGCGACGGCTTCTTCGCCTGACACATAGACGATGCGGTGTCCCTGGCGGGCGAGTGCCGCCGCTGCCTGAGTGAGCAGGGTCGACTTGCCGATGCCGGGATCGCCGCCGACCAGAAGTGCCGATCCGCGTACGAAGCCGCCGCCCGTGGCCCGATCCAATTCGCCGATGCCGGAGGCGATACGGGGGGCATCCTCTATGTCGCCCGACAACGTCGTCAGCGCCACGGCGCGGCCCTTGCGGGCGCTCTTGAGCGATGCAGGACCCGAGCCAATGCCGCCGGCGGTGCCTTCCTCGATCAGCGTGTTCCATTCGCCGCAGGCATCGCACTTGCCCGCCCAGCGCTGATGCACGGTGCCGCAGTTCTGGCAAATGAACTGAACGCGCGACTTAGCCATCGGCGCGGCTGCCGTAGCATGATCCCGAAAAGTTGCAGACTTTTCGGATAAAGATCATGCGCCAAAACAAAGAAATAGGCTGGAACGCCGATTCATCGCCGCACTGCGCCCGCGTGCGCTGGGTTGCCGAGACGCACATCAAGACGTTACTCGAACCTCTCGGGCAGCTGGTGCTCTTCCGCAAGATCGGAGAAGCGAGTGTACTGACCCTCGAAGGCGAGTTCCACCGTGCCGGTAGGCCCGTGACGCTGCTTGGCGATGATGAGTTCGGCCTTGCCCTTCACCTTCTCGAATTTGATCCGCCAGTCCTCATATTCCGGCGTGCCTTCCTCGGGCTGCTTGTTCTGCATGTAGTATTCATCGCGATAGACGAAGAGCACGACGTCCGCGTCCTGCTCGATCGAGCCCGATTCACGAAGGTCCGACAGTTGCGGGCGCTTGTCGTCGCGGCTTTCGACCTGACGCGACAGCTGTGACAGCGCGATGATGGGCACGTTGAGTTCCTTGGCCAGCGCCTTCAGGCCGGTGGTAATTTCGGTGATTTCCTGGACGCGGTTCTGCGAAGACTTCGCGCTGGAGCCCTGCATCAGCTGCACGTAGTCGATGACGATGACTTCCAAGCCGCGCTGGCGCTTCAAGCGACGCGCGCGCGCAGCAAGCTGGGCGATGGAGATGCCACCGGTAGCGTCGATAAAGAGTGGGATTTTCTGCATGGTCTGCGCGCAGGCGACCAGCTTCTCGAAATCGGCTTCGGTGATTTCGCCCCGGCGGATCTTCGACGATGAGATTTCGGTCTGTTCCGAGATGATACGGGTCGCCAGCTGTTCAGCCGACATTTCCAGCGAGAAAAATCCCACCACGCCGCCATTGGCAGCTTTGAAGGACCCGTCTGCCTGCTGCGCCGGCTGGTAGGCTTCGGCAATGTTGAAGGCAATGTTGGTGACCAGCGAGGTCTTGCCCATGGCCGGGCGGCCAGCAAGGATGATCAGGTCGGAGGGCTGCAGGCCCCCGAGCTTGCGGTCGACGTCGCGCAGGCCAGTGGAAATGCCCGATAAGTGGCCATCGCGCATATAGGCAGCGTTGGCCATGTCGACAGCGGTCTTGATCGCGTCAGAGAAACTTTCGAAGCCGCCATCATAACGTCCCGTTTCGGCCAGTTCGAACAGACGCCGTTCGGCATCCTCGATCTGTTCGGCCGGCGACATGTCGACCGGTGCATCATAAGCGATGTTGACCATGTCCTCGCCGACGGTGATCAGCGCGCGGCGTGTAGCCAGATCATAGATCGCCCGGCCATAGTCGGACGCATTGATGACGGTGACGGCTTCGGCGGCAAGCCTGGCAAGGTACTGGGCCACAGTCATGTCGCCGACCTTTTCGTCGGCAGGCAAGAAGGTCTTGATGGTGACCGGATTGGCCATCTTGCCCATGCGGATCAGCTCCGCCGAGACCTCGAAAATCTTGCGATGCAGCGGCTCGTAGAAATGGGCAGGCTTGAGGAAATCAGAGACCCGGTAGAAGGCGTCGTTGTTGACGAGAATGGCGCCGAGCAAAGCCTGCTCGGCCTCGATATTGTTGGGGGCCTCGCGGTAGAGCGGCGTTTCCGCCGCGCCGAATTTGAGAGCTGCCTCTGCCATGATATCCCCAAACTATTCCGTCGTGTCGTTAGCAGAAGGATCGCGGCCGCGGGGGCAACCACACGCGCAGAACGACCAAACATGCCCGTGATCCACAGAACGGCGTCATCGTCCACAGGACGATATTCCACCATCCCGAATCCGATTGACTCGATGGGGTATAAAGCCTAGCCGAGCAATGGAAACATATCAAGAACAAATAGAAAGGTCAGACAGAATCGAAGTCGAGGGTATCACCCCAGTCCAGACGGCGTGCAGCCTTGAAGATCTCGCCGTCCCGTTTCGTGAAAAGGCGCTCCGAGACAGCGCCATCGGACTGGCAAAGTTTCAACGCGACCTTGCCCGAGCCGGTTTTTGATGGTGCCAGCACACGCGCGACGTGGGCGGCTCGCGATTTGCGGGAGGCGGCCAGATAGATGAATTTCTCGTCTTCCCACGGCACATCGGCGTCCTTGGCCAGGCGGTGCAGGCGCGAGCGGGCGACACGTCGCGAAAAATGGCACCAGTCCGGCGCGGCCAGTGGACAGGGTGCATGATGCGGGCAGGGAGCGGCGACAAAGGCGCCGACGGCGATCAGCCTTGTTCTTGCATCGAGGATACGCTGCCAACCTGCGGGCGTGCCCGGTTCGATGATGATCAGCGTGTCTGTAGTGAGCTGCCAGAGTCGTTCGACCAGCTTAGGCAGCGATGCCGGTGCGATTTCGTCCATGACATAGGCCATGGTGACGAGGTCGGCAGCCTGCATGTCGGCAAGGTCGATGGTCACGTCGCCTGCCAGCCAGCGAATTTGGGGTGTGTCAATCCCGGCTGCCAGCGTCTGTCCCACCTTGCGGGCCGCGCTGCTGGCTTCCAGCAGCGTCGCGGAATCGATCGATGACCATAGGTCTGTTGCTGCCCACAGCACCGTTCCCGGGCCGGCGCCGATATCGAGCATCGTCCGTGGCGTGAAATCGGGCGAAGCCTCGGCCAGTACCTCGAGGCTGGTGCGCACCGCGGCATAGGTGGCGGGCAGGCGCGTGGCGAGATAGGCCTTTGCGGCGATGTCATCTCCCATGTGCAGACGCCCGTCGCGAACCTCCGCGCGGTAGCGGTCGGAAAGTGTCCGGGAAGCTTGTTTCAATGTCGCCAGTGGCACCTTGTCCAGCAATTGCTCGACCGCTTGTCGCAATTCTGCGGGCAGTTCCATGCTCAGACGCTCCTTGGCGCGAGCAGGATGACCGAAGCGCCTGCGAAGCAGATCACGGCGCCGAGGAGATCCCATCGGTCGGGACGGATGCCTTCGGCCAGCCAAAGCCAGAAAAGCGACGCGGCGATATAGATTCCTCCGTAGGCCGCGTAGGCGCGACCAGCCGCATCGGTGGGTGCCAGTGCCAGAAGCCAGGCGAATACGATCAGGCATGCGAGGCCTGGCAGGAGCCACAACGGCGATTTTTCCAGCCGCCACCAAGCCCAGAAGGAAAAGCAGCCTGCGATTTCGGCAACAGCCGCAGCGACGAAGAGGGGAATGTTCATTCCCCTCTCATAGTGCATCTCGATGCTCGTGGCATCTGCTGGAAGGAAGGCGGGCGCCGTAGCCTTCGTTTATTCCTTTACCTTCCGACGTTTGGCGACGGGTTTCGCGAAGAGCGGCGCCTGTGGCGCATCGCGAACTTCCAATGCCTTCTCGCACTTGCTGATGTAGTCGCGTGTCACCGGCAGCACATCGTTCTTGTGCGTGAGCTGGATCTGGAAGACAACAAGGTCCTGCCAGCGGAAAGAGGCCTCCGAGCCCGACAGGTAGAACTCCCACATGCGGCAAAAGCGCTCGTCATAGATCGCCTTGACCTTGTCGCGGTTGGCCAGGAAGCGTTCGCGCCAGTGTTTCAGCGTATCGGCGTAATGCAGCCTCAAGATCTCGACGTCGGTGATGGCGAGGCCGGATTTCTCGATGTGAGGCATTATTTCCGAGAGTGCCGGGATATAGCCCCCCGGGAAAATATGCTTGCGGATGAAGGCGTTGGTGGTGGTAGGAGGACCACTGCGGCCTATCGTGTGCAGCAACATCACGCCATCCGGCTTGAGCAGCTTCGAGCATTTGTCAAAGAACGTCTTGTAGTGGTTGATGCCGACATGTTCGAACATGCCGACGGATACGATGCGGTCGAAGCGTTCGGACAGATCGCGATAGTCGCGCAGTTCGAAATGCACATGGCGATCGAGACCCTGGGCATGGGCCCGGTCGGTGGAGACTTGATGCTGTTCGGTGGAGAGCGTCACCCCCAGCACATCAGCCTCGAAGGCTTCTGCTATGTAGAGCCCAAGCCCGCCCCAACCCGAGCCGATGTCCAGAACAGTTTGGCCGGGCCTGACCTTCAGCTTGGCGGCGATATGCCGTTTCTTGGCGAGCTGTGCCTCTTCCAGTGTCATGTCGGGTCGCTCGAAATAGGCGCAGGAATACTGCATATCCTTGTCGAGGAAGAGTTTGTAGAGATCTCCCGACAGGTCGTAGTGATGCGCGACATTCTTGCGGGAACGGCGCGCATTGTTGAGCTGCTGCAGCGGGCGAACCGTCAACCTTGCGGTATTCACCAGCTTGCCCCAGGTCGATTCCACCCAGGAAATGCCTGTGTTCAGATAGACGAGGTTCAGGAAGGAAAGCACGTCGCCTTCGACGAAGTCGAGTTCCTCTTCCATGAAGGCTTCCGGAATGGCGAGCGAAGGGTGCAGCGTAATGGCGCGCTCGGCATGGCGGGTGTGGATCACCATATGCACCTTAGGGCCGGTGCCGTCGCCGAAAGTGCGGGAGCCTCCGTTAGGGCCGGTGATCACCAAATTGCCTTTTCGAACGACACGTTCGACGATGCGTTCCAGAAAAACGTTCATGGTGGGCCCTCAAAGAACGATAGTGACAGCTTTGCTGTCCAATCCTGCAAAAAAGGCGAACGCGTCAAAAAGTTCCGGTTGGCATAAAAAAACCGGGCACCAGGCCCGGTTTCTTGATCCAGCTGCGGGGCTGGATTTGTGACAGATCTTTAAAAGATCAGGCGTTCTCTTCGTCGCCTTCGAACTCGGCGTTCGGATCGAAGAAGCTGTCGGGACGCGCATTCTCGTTGATGTCGTCGCCGTAGATGGCTTCGGCGGTCGTGAGCGTCTCGCCCTTGGCCTGACGCTCGGCCTCTTCGGACGAACGGGCAATGTTGAGCGTCACCGTGACTTCGACTTCCGGATGCAGCGCAATCGCCACATTGGTCAGGCCGATGGTCTTGATCGGATGGTTCAACTCAACCTGGTTGCGGGCAACCGAGAAACCTTCGGCCGTCAGCAGGTCGGCGATATCGCGGGTCGAGACCGAGCCGTAGAGCTGACCGGTTTCACCGGCCGACCGCACGATGATGAAGCTCTTGCCGTCGAGCTTGTCGGCCACCTGCTGGGCTTCGGACTTGCGCTCGAGATTGCGGGCTTCCAGCTGGGCGCGTTGACCCTCGAACTTCTTCTTGTTGGCCTCGTTGGCGCGCAGCGCCTTGCCCTTCGGCAGGAGGAAGTTGCGGGCGAAGCCGTCCTTGACCTTGACGGTATCACCCATCTGGCCGAGGCGGGAAATGCGTTCTAGAAGAATGACTTCCATTGTTTTCTCCATTTGCGTCGCGAAAGACGCCGTTCGGGAGACAGTCAGGAAGAGAAGGGCGCTTGGCGCCGGTTTCGCTGTCCTGCCTGTCAAGGCAGTTAGGGCCTGGGCCCAACTTGGGATTTTATGCCGCCGGCCATGCCCATCATGACCGTGGAAGCCCGCGGGCGTTGCCGCCCGCGGGTAGAAAGCTTAGCGAACCACGTAGGGCAGCAGGCCGAGGAAGCGGGCGCGCTTGATCGCCTGGGCGAGCTCGCGCTGCTTCTTCTGGCTGACGGCGGTGATGCGCGAAGGAACGATCTTGCCGCGCTCGGAAATGTAGCGCTGCAGCAGACGCACGTCCTTGTAGTCGATCTTCGGGGCGTTGGCGCCGGAGAACGGGCAGGTCTTGCGGCGGCGATGGAACGGGCGCCGGGTCGGGATCTGGTTGATGTCGACCATTATTCTGCACCCCCTTCAAAGCTGCGCTGCGGACGCGGGCCGCGATCGCCACCGTCGCGGTCGCCGAACGAGCGCGGACCACGATCGCCGCGGTCGCCGAACGAACGCGGACCACGATCACCACGGTCACGGTCGCCGAAACCACCGCGCTCGGAGCGCTCTTCGCGCTTCTGCATCATTGCGGAGGCGCCTTCTTCGTGCTTCTCGACCTTGATGGTCAGGAAGCGCAGGACGTCTTCCGACAGACCCATCTGGCGTTCCATTTCGCTGAGCGCTGCCGGCGGGCAGGTCAGGTCCATGAGTGTGTAGTATGCCTTCCGGTTCTTCTTGACCCGGTAGGTGAGGGACTTCAGTCCCCAGTTCTCGACCCGGCCAACCGAGCCGCCGCCTGCGGTGATGACGCCCTTGAAACGTTCAACGAGCTCATCGACCTGCTGCTGCGACAGATCCTGCCGGGCAAGGAACACATGTTCGTAAAGAGCCATTTGTCTTGCCTTTCTTCAACTTCTCTCCCGGTTCCCGGCGGCAAAAGCCTCTGCAACTTCTCTTTATCCGCGGGGCGGAGAAGAAAGGAGCATGACGAGACGGTCGAGAGCGGAGACACGGGAGGCGGAAGCGTTTTCGCTCCACACGGCGGTTCTTGAGAAACCTCCGGCCCTCCGTTCAGCCCCCAGCTGGGACCGGCAGATTGCGCGCGTCTATACAGCAATTTGGCCGGAACACAACCCTTGCCGGCCGATCGCAGGCCGAATGAGGTTTGGCAAGCAGTTGTTGTTGACGACGCAGGGCCGTCGTTGCCCCGGCTTTTACACGATCCCATATTGCCCCGCACAATACCAGATGGAGGGAGCACATGTCTTTTCAGGCCTATCTCGATACGATCAAGAACAAGACGGGTCAGGGGCCGGAAGACCTGATGCGCCTGGCCGACGAAAAAGGCTTTTCCGAAGGCGGAAACTGAAGGCCAGCGTCAAGGCGGGGCAGATCATCGAATGGCTGAAGGCCGATTATGATCTCGGTCACGGTCATTCCATGGCGGTTTATGCGCTCTTGACCGGCAAGAAGAAGCCCGGTGACTGAAGATCAGGCATGCCCACAAAGTTGGACGCATCGGCTTCCCGAAAATGTCCGTGCGGACCCGCTGGAATATGAGCAGAGCTAAATTGGACGTTGTACGGGGCAATCGAATGAGCCATCTCGGCCGTTTCGTCCCGAGACACGGAGTTCGCCATGACCAGCCCGAGGAAAGACCACGACCATTGGTCCGATGTCGCATCCGAGTGGATTGAGTGGGCACGCGCGCCTGGTCATGACGCCTTCTGGGCCTATCGATCTTCCTTGCGAGAATTCATAGGCAAAGACACCGGCAATGCGCTGGAAGTCGGTTGCGGCGAGGGGCGGGTTTCGCGCTTGCTCAAGGAATGCGGGTATCGCGTGACCGCGACAGATCCGGTCGAAGCTTTTGTCGTTGCTGCAAGAGAAGCCGGTTCTGCCGATCACTACGAGGTGGCCCCGGCGAACGCATTGCCCTTCGAAGCGGAAAGTTTTGACGTCGTCATGGCCTACAATGTGCTGATGGATGTCGACGATGTGCCTGCCGCGGTGAAGGAAATGCGTCGCGTGTTGCGGCCATCGGGTACGTTGTTCGTGTCGATCGTGCATCCCTTTGCCGACCGCGGCCGCTTCGATCGAGAGCGTGCCGACAGGCCTTTCGTCGTGGATGGCACCTATTTTGGCATCGAGCATTTTGAAGGTGCGGAAGAGAGGGACGGCTTGCGTATGCGTTTCGCCGGCTGGTCGCAACCATTGGTGAATTATTTTGCGGCCCTGGAAGCTGCGGGATTGGCGGTCACATCTTTGTCCGAACCGAGGCCCGATAAAGGGCCGCAATGGGCGGCATTGCGCGATTGGGACCGCATTCCGCTGTTCTTATGGTTGAAAGCACGGCCCCTGGCCGGCTGATGCTCTAACCCTTGGCCGATTTCAGGATCAGACGGCCAACGGCCAGCAGAATGTAGGCGCCGAAGAACAGTGACAGCGCGCCGCCGAAGCCGGAGGGGCCGAACGCGTCCATGCCGAGGCCGATGGCTTGTGGCCCGAGCACCATGCCGACGCCGTAGCACAGCACGAAAGCAGCATTGGCCGAGGCAAGCTCATGTCCTGAAAGCTGGGATCCGAGATGGGCGAGGCCGACAGTGTACATTGCCGCGACCACACCGCCCCAGAGGAACAGAAGTCCGGCCATGAGATGCCAGTTCGAGGCGAGATGCGGCATCACCAGTGTGCCGAGCAATCCGATTGTGGCGCAGGCGAGCAGCAGATAGCGCCTGTCGCCGACGCGGTCACTCACCATGCCGATTGGTATCTGCAGCAGCACGTTGCCGAGGCCGATCATCGTGAGCAGCAGCGCAGCATCCGCCTCCGAATAGCCGATGCGACTGCCATAGACCGGGAACAGCGCAAAACCGCCAGTTTCTACGGCACCGAACACGAGCACGGCCGCGGTAGCGGTTGGAACCAGCCAGATATAGCGCAGGAACCCGCTGGTCTCCTCGCCTTCGGGACGAATGGGCGGGCTTTCCTTGCGGGCGGCAAGAACGGGAACAGCCGCTATGGCAACCAGCACGACGATGACGCCGAAGGGCAGGAAGCCGGCACTGCCGATGCGCGAGAACAGCCATGGCCCTGCAGCGAAGCCCAGCGAAAGCACGGTGGCGTAAATGCCCAGCACAAGCCCCCGGCGTTGCGGCGGCGCCGAGGTACTGATCCAGAACTCCGAAAGAATGAAGAGGACAGTCAGCGCAATGTGAAGCACCGCGCGCAACGGGAACCACATCCAGAAGAAAGGTGCGAAATGGAAGCCAACGAAGGCAAGCGCACCCGCTGCAATCATCAACAGCATTGCCCAGGCGACGCCAAGACGCGTCGCGATGGGCGTGGCCAGCGGGGCCGCCGCGATCGAGGCGATGCCAGCGACTGCCGTGTTCAAGCCGATCATCGAGGCCGAATGGCCGCGGGATTCGAGAATGACGCTGAGCAGCGGCATGCCGAGACCAATGGCGATACCCACGACGCTGATCGACGAAATGGCCGCGATCATCGGCAGCCAATGTACGCGCTCCTCGTCTTGCGCCATGGTTTCGTCCGTCATGCGATACCTGAATGCTGGATTTGGGTCTTAGAGGACTTCACGCACGAAGCGGTTATGGAGCATCCGGTAGAAGGGGATGGTTCCGCCCGGCCGCAGCAGCGGATCGTCACTGAGCCGCTTCTCGAGTTCGTCCAGGATCGTGCGTGTAATCGTTGGTATATCGGCCTTGCGTGCCTCGGCCAGCGGCAGCCAGACCAATTCCTCCAACTCATTGGTGGGGCCGCTTGGCAGGGCAACCGCCACATCGTCGCGCCAGGCGGCGAGGAAGCGGGTGTCGAAGCGGCGGACTCGACCCGGCGGCGTGATGGCGCGGGCGATGAAACGCACCGCTTCCAATGAAGGCTGCACGCTGTGTTCGACGAAACCCTGCCAATCACGCTTACCGGTCGAAAGCGGGCCTTTGCGACCGATCAAAAGGCCGGCCTCCTCATATGTCTCGCGGATGGCCGACAAGGCTATCGCGCGCGCGCGGATGGCGCCGGTACGTCCCGCACGAGCCGTCAGTTTCGCTTCTTCCTCGGGATAGAGGCCCGTTGCGACCGGCACGCGGCTATCGGCAGGGTCGGTGCGGCCGCCGGGAAAGACGAACTTGCCGGGCATGAAAGCATGGGCCGCATGACGGCGGCCCATCAATACGTGGAAATCATTGCCTTTGCGGTCGAGCAAAATCAGTGTTGCCGCATCACGAGGACGTTTCGGTCCATCACCGAGAGCCACCTCGTTGCGTTCGGCCTTGTCGACTTCCGCCTTGGTCATCCCTTGCATGCGACCGACCTAGCGGAAACTCATGTCAAATTAAAGAGGCCGCGACGGTCGCACATTGAGCCAGGATGCCGCTCAGAGTTCAGGATGACCTTCGATATGGTCAGGCTCTCCCCCGAAGCCGTGCATGTAATAGGCCCATTGCAGGCCGATAACGGCGCCTTTGATGGGCTGCAGCAGAGCCAGCGACATGATGATGGTGAGCGGTGCCCAGATCGCCAGATGTTGCCACATCGAAAGCGTCGAGGTTGCTTCCACGCCCATGAAACCGCCCAGGATGACGTGGCCGACAATGACGATCACCAGGTAGGCGGGCAAGTCGTCGGCACGATGATGATGGAATTCTTCACCGCAACTCTGGCAGTGGTCGAAAGTCTTGGTATAGGCGCGAAACAGCTTGCCTTCGCCGCAGTTCGGGCAGCGGCAGAAAAAGCCACGCTTCATCGCCGTCCACAGCGGACGCGTTGCCCTGGCGGACTGCTCGCCGCCGAAAACCTGCTGCTGCATCATCGTCTCCTGCCGCGCGGTCCAGAACGCGAATGCGAGGCGCGGGCGCGGCCCTTTGCCTTGTGAAACGAGCGCTTGGAACCGGGCAGTGGTTTCGGGGGGCTCAGCATCTCGAAGCGCATCGCACCAGCCATCGGCGCCACTTCGACGAGACGGACCTCGACGCGATCCGCCAACTGATATCCCTTGCCGCTGCGTTCTCCAAAAAGCGAACGCGCCGTTTCGTCATACAGATAGTAATCGTCACCCAGGGATGACACCGGGATGAAACCATCTGCGCCAAATTGTGGCAATTGGACAAAAAGTCCAGCCTTGGCGACGCCGGAGATTCTCGCGTCGAAGCGCTCGTCGACCCGCTCGGCCAGATGGGCCGCGATCAGGCGGTCGACCGTCTCGCGCTCGGCCGCCATGGCGCGGCGTTCCGCCGCCGAAATCAGAGCGCCGGTTTCGGCCAGTCTTTCTTCTTCCCCTCGCGTCAGCCCATCCGGGCCCAAACCGAGTGCGGCGATCAAGCCGCGATGCACGATCAAATCGGCATAGCGGCGAATCGGCGAGGTGAAATGCGCATAGCGGTGCAGGTTCAGGCCGAAATGGCCGATATTGTCGGGATTGTATTCGGCCTGGCTCTGGGAGCGGAGCACCACCTCGTTGACGAGCGCTTCATTGTCGGCGCCGCGCACGCGTTCGAGGATCGAGTTGAATTGACTCGGACGCATCTGCGCCCCGCGCGCCAGCGACAGTCCGAGCGTCTGCAGGAACTCTCGAAGTGATTCCTGCTTGGCCAATGTCGGCCCGTCATGAATGCGGTAGATCAGCGACTGCTTCTTTGCCTCGAGCGTCTCTGCAGCGGCGACATTTGCCTGGATCATGAATTCTTCGATCAGCTTGTGCGCATCGAGCCGCTCGGGAACGATCACACGGTCGACCGTGCCGTCCTCCTTGAGCAGGATCTTTCGCTCCGGCAGGTCGAGTTCCAGCGGCTGGCGCGCATCGCGGCCGCGTTTCAATATGGCATAAGCATTCCACAGCGGTTTCAGCACTGTGTCGAGGATCGGGCCGGTCTTGCCGTCGGGCATTCCGTCGATGGCAGCCTGCGCCTGTGGATAGGCGAGCTTGGCGGCCGACTTCATCATCACCCGATGAAAGCTGTGGCGGATCTTCCGCCCCTCCGCGGAAAACGTCATGCGGGTAGCAATGGCCGGGCGGTCCTCGCCTTCGCGCAACGAGCAGAGGTTGTTCGAGATGCGCTCTGGCAGCATCGGCACGACCCTGTCGGGGAAATAAACCGAGTTGCCGCGTTTCAGAGCTTCGCGATCCAGCGCCGAATTCGGTCGTACATAGGCGGAGACATCGGCAATCGCCACGGTCACCACAACGCCGCCGGGATTCTTCTCGTCCGTATCCGGCTCCGCATGAACGGCGTCGTCATGGTCCTTGGCGTCCGCCGGATCGATGGTCACCAAGGGCAGGTCACGCCAATCTTCGCGCCCCTGCAGGGTAACCGGTTTCAAGGCCTCGGCTTCAGCCAGCACCTCGGCCGGGAAGATATGCGGGATGTCATGCGCGTGGATGGCGATCATCGAGACCGCCTTTTCGCTGGTCAGCGAACCGAGCACCGTCAGCACCTTGGCGCGCGGCAGGCCATAGCGGCCGGAGCGCGAAGGCTCCACTTCCACCAGGTCGCCGTTTTGGGCGCCGTTCTGGAACTCCTTGTCGACGATGAGTTCAGGCTGGCGCCGCTCAACAGGCTCGATGCGGAAAGTACCGTCCTTCAGGATGCGAAAGACACCGAGCACCGCGTCCTTGCGTTTTTCGAACACTTTCATGATCCGCGCCGTATAGGCTGGACCTGTCGGCTCGTCGGTCGGGAAGGTCTTGGCGAGCACCCGGTCGCCGATACCGGCGCCCGGTCCGCTGCGTGAAATGCGGATCGACACCGTCGGTGCCTCGCCATTGCCCGGGTGTTCGGATGGGCGAGCCAACAATCCACCCTGGTCGTCGCGGCCGATCACATCGAGCACAGCGACATGGGGCAAGGCGCCGGGCCGGATGTGCCGCTTGCGTTTCTGCTCCAGCAGGCCTTCGTCCTGCAGGTCGCGCAGCATGTCTTTCAGCCAGACGCGATCCTCGCCTCGCAGCGCAAATGCCTTCGCGATTTCGCGCTTGCCGGAGCGATCGGGATTCTCTGCGATGTAGCGAAGGATCTCTTCGCGCGAAGGACGATACTGGTCGCGTGTCCCCCGGCGGGTATCGGCAGCGCGGGGATCGCCATGGCTTCGTCCGGAGATCCTGCGCGCCAATGTCCTATCCCTTCTTTTTGCCGCGGAACGGCTTCTTGCCGCCTCCGCCTTTGGCTTCTTTTTCGGCGATGAGCGCGACCGCCTCATCGATCGTCACCGTCTGCGGGTCCTTGCCCTTGGGCAGCGTGGCGTTGATCTTGCCGAAATTGACATAGGCGCCGTAGCGGCCGTCACGCACGGTGATCTTGCCGCCGCCGGCCGGGTGCTCACCAAGATCCTTTAGTGCCGCCGGCGTTCCGCCATTGCGGCCGCCCGGGCCTTTCGACTGCTTCTCAGCCAGAACCGAGACGGCGCGGTTGAGGCCGATGGAGAACACATCCTCGATGCTTTCGATATTGGCATAGGTGCCGTCATGCAGCACGAACGGGCCGTAACGGCCAAGGCCGGCTGAGATCATCTTGCCGGTCTCCGGATGCTGGCCGACATCGCGGGGCAGGGACAGCAGCGCCAGCGCCTTCTCATGATCGATCGTCGCAGCCGTCCAGCCCTTGGGCAGGCTGGAGCGCTTGGCATCCTTGCCTTCGCCACGCTGCACATAGGGGCCGAAACGCCCCGACCGCAACGTGATCTCTTCGGCCGTATACGGATCCTTGCCGAGCAGCTTGGTGCCGTCCTCGACCGCACCGTTTTCGCCATTGCCGTTCTGGCCGTCCAACTGGCGCGTATAGCCACATTCGGGATAGTTCGAGCAGCCGACGAAGGCACCGAACTTGCCGAGTTTCAGCGATAGGTTGCCGCTGCCGCATTTCGGGCAGATGCGTGGATTGGAACCGTCCTCGCGCTCCGGGAAGACCAGTGGCGCGAGTTCTTCGTTGAGGGCGTCGAGCACATCGGTGACGCGCAGTTCCTTGATGCCGTCGACGGCGCCCGAGAAATCCTTCCAGAAGTCGCGCAGCACATCCTTCCAGGCGAGCTTGCCGTCCGAAATCTCGTCGAGCTTCTCCTCGAGCGAGGCAGTGAAGTCATACTCCACATAGTGCTCGAAGAAGCCTTCCATGAAGGCGGTGACTAGCCGGCCCTTTGACTGCGGTACCAGCTTGCGGTTCTCGATTTTGATGTAGTCGCGGTCTTCCAGCGTCTTCAGCGTCGCGACATAGGTCGAAGGGCGACCGATTCCCAGCTCTTCCATCTTCTTGATGAACGAGGCTTCGGAGTAGCGGGGCGGTGGTTCGGTCGTGTGTTGCGTGGCGTTGACCTGTTCGCGCTTCAGTGTTTCCTCTGCGCGGATTTCGGGCAGACGGCGATTCTCCTCGTCCTCCGAATCTTCGTCCTTCTGATCGGTGTAGGCAGCAATGAAACCGTCGAAGCGGGTGACGGAACCCACTGCCCGTAGGCCGGCGATTTTCGCGCCATTGCGGGCTTCGATCTCGACCGTGGTGCGCTCGATCTCGGCCGGCTGCATCTGGCTGGCGATCGCCCGCTGCCAGATGATCTCGTAGAGCCGCGCCTGGTCGGAATCGAGATATTTGCGCATCTCGGCCGGCGTGCGGTTGAAATCGGTTGGACGGATGGCCTCGTGGGCTTCCTGCGCATTCTTGGCCTTGGTCGTATAGTGACGCGGCTTTTCCGGCAGGTATTTGGCGCCGAACTCTTTGCCGATGGTGTCACGGGCCGCCGAGATCGCTTCGGGCGCCATCTGGACACCGTCGGTACGCATATAGGTGATGAGGCCCGCAGTCTCACCGCCGATGTCCATGCCTTCGTAGAGGCGCTGGGCGACCTGCATGGTGCGCTGGGCCGAGAAGCCGAGCCGCGACGAGGCCGCCTGCTGTAGCGTCGAGGTGGTGAAAGGCGGTGCAGGATTGCGCTTGGTCGGCTTGGCTTCGACCGACAATGCCCGGAAGGATGCACCCTCCAGCATTGCCTTGATGTCGTCGGCCATGCTCTGCGAAGAGATGTCGAGCTTCTGTAGCTTCTTGCCTTCATAGGCAGTCAGCCTGGCTTCGAAGCTCTCGTTGCGAGGCGTGCCGAGGACAGCGGCGATCTGCCAGTATTCCTCGCGAACGAAGCGTTCGATTTCCGCCTCGCGATCGCAGACGAAACGCAATGCCACCGACTGCACGCGGCCGGCGGAACGAGCGCCTGGCAGCTTGCGCCACAATACCGGCGACAGGGTAAAGCCCACCAGATAGTCGAGAGCGCGGCGCGCCAGATAGGCATCCACCAGCGGCGGATCGATCTCGCGTGGGTTGGCGATCGCATCAAGCACCGCCTGCTTGGTGATGGAATTGAAGGCGACACGTTTGACCGGCTTGTCCTTCAGCACCTTCTTCTGCTTCAGCACCTCCAGCACATGCCAGGCAATGGCTTCGCCCTCGCGATCCGGGTCGGTTGCGAGAATCAGGCCATCGGCCTCTTTTACCGCCTTGGCAATGTCGGTCAGCCGCTTGGCCGACGATGTATCGACCGACCAGGACATGGAAAAATCCTCGTCAGGCTTAACCGAGCCGTCCTTGGCCGGCAGGTCGCGGACATGGCCGAAGGAGGCCAGAACCTTGTAGTTCCGGCCGAGATATTTGTTGATGCTTTTAACCTTGTTCGGCGACTCGACGACGACGATGTCCATGAGCGGCTGCGTTCCCGTGCGGCGCCAAACCGTAAAGAGGGGCGCCGGAAGCTGAAAAATCCGCCCGTCAAATGGCCGTGCTTTTCAGCCCGGTCAAGAGGTTGCCGCAAATTGGATGCCTCAGGCCGGGCGGAAGCCGCGCATTTAGAGGCGATCTTTTGCAGCTTGAGGTCTTTGCAGTACGACGCCGTCAAGCGCGACTTCGATTATGTCACATCGACGTGGAAGAAGCTTCGGTCTGCCAAGAATAGAGAGCGGCAACAGGAACTGTTGTCTATGTCAAAGTGGGGCTTTTATCGCGCCGAACGGCATTGCGGTCTTCTGCACCGAACACGACTGGGACGTCGCAAAGGCCGAAGAAAGTCCGCGTTCCGAAATTTATGGGCCTCACAACTTCGTCATCGGCTGCCCACTGTTCTGCGCTGACTTGCCACATAATGATGATTGGAGACCGGGCTCCAGCGGGGCTATATCCTGCTGCGCAACGGACGGAGCATCAAATATGGCACTGGATGTCGGCTATGTCAGCGCGATCGGGGCAGGGGCGATCTCCTTCCTGTCACCATGCGTGCTCCCGCTGGTGCCTCCTTATCTATGCTACATGGCCGGGGTTTCCGTTGAGGATTTCCGTGGCAACGCCGGTGTTGCCGCAAAGGCGAGGGCCCGTGGCGCGTTGATCGCTGCCTCTATTGCCTTCGTTCTCGGCTTCTCTACCGTCTTTATTGCTTTGGGTGCCGGCGCTTCGACCATCGGACGGTTGCTGCGCGTCTACCAGGAACCGCTGGCGATGATCGCCGGCGTTCTTATCATCCTGATGGGCCTGAATTTCCTAGGCATCCTGCGCATTCCGCTATTGTCGAGGGAGGCGCGCTTCCAGTCGCAAGGCAAGCCTGCCAGCGCGGTTGCGGCCTATGTCATGGGCCTGGCCTTCGCCTTTGGCTGGACGCCGTGCATCGGTCCGGTGCTTGGGCCGATCCTGACGCTGGCCGGCGGGCGCGAGACGGTGAGTGAAGGTGCGTTGCTGCTTGCCGCCTATTCACTAGGCCTCGGCATCCCGTTCCTGATCGCAGCGTTGTTCTCGGGCGCTTTCATGCGGTTCCTGAGCAAATTCCGCGTTCATCTCGGACGGGTCGAGAAGGTGATCGGCGCGCTATTGGTTGTTGCCGGCGTCTTTTTCCTGACCGGCGGCGTGCAGGTGATGGCCTATTGGCTGCTGGAAAACTTCCCTGCGCTCGGGCGCCTTGGATAACGGCCTCCGAATTTAACCATATTGGTACCATAGTTCGCCGATGCTAGAAGGCCTCACCTTTTCTTCCATCGGTAGCTGCTCATGACATCCAGAACCTGCCTGTCCATCATCCTCGCCGCTGGCGAAGGCACGCGTATGAAAAGTGCGCTGCCGAAAGTCCTGCATCAGATTGCCGGCCTGCCGATGGTGGCGCATGTGGTGAAGGCTGCGGAGACCGCTGGCGCGACGGACATTGCTTTGGTTATCGGTCACGGCGCCGACGAGATGCGCAAGGCGGCGGAAAAGTTCGCGCCCCGCGCCGGGACGTTCGTTCAGGAGCAACGCCTGGGTACGGCACATGCAGTGCTGGCCGCGCGCAATGCCATCGCCAAGGGTTATGACGATATTCTCGTCATGTTCGGCGACACGCCTCTGATCGATGCGGCAGCGCTTGGCGCAGCGCGGGCCAAACTCGCCGAAGGCGTCGCGGTGGTGGTGATCGGCTTTCGTCCGCCGAACCCTTCGGGATATGGGCGTCTGCTTGAAAAGAGCGGCAAACTCACCGCGATCCGCGAGGAAAAGGATTGTACCGAAGAGGAGCGCAAGATCGGCTTCTGCAATGCCGGCATGATGGCGGTGTCCGGCAGACATGCACTTGATTTGCTGGACGGTGTCGGCAACGCCAATGCCAAGGGTGAGTATTATCTGACCGACATCGTTGAGATTGCCAACGCCAAGGGGCTCGACGTCGTGGCTACCGAGGCAGGATATGAAAACGCGCTCGGCATCAACAACCGCGCTGAACTCGCCGAGGCCGAGGCGATCTGGCAGAAGCGCCGCCGCCGCGAGGCGATGCTTGCCGGTGTGACGCTGATCGCTCCGGAAACCGTCTATTTCTCGCATGATACCGAAGTCGGCCAGGACACGATTGTCGAACCCAACGTCTTCTTCGGCCCAGGCGTGAAGATCGCCGGAGGGGTGAAAATCCACGCCTTCAGCCATCTGGAGGGTGCCACCGTTGCCGCAAATGCCGACATTGGCCCCTATGCCCGGTTGCGCCCGGGTTCGGATCTCGCCGCCAAGGCAAAGGTTGGCAATTTCGTCGAGGTCAAGAATGCCAGGATCGAGGCGGGCGCCAAGGTAAACCACCTGACCTATATCGGGGATGCGCGTGTCGGTGCGGGCGCCAATATCGGTGCAGGGACCATCACCTGCAACTATGACGGCTATTCCAAGTTCTTCACCGACATCGGGGCAGGGGCTTTCGTCGGCTCGAATTCTTCTCTGGTCGCGCCGCTGAAGCTTGGAGATGGCGCTTACATCGCATCGGGAAGCGTGATCACTGAAGATGTCCCCGAAGATGCTTTGGCTTTCGGTCGTGCTCGTCAGAAAACCTTGCCGGGCAAAGGCAAGGAGCTGCGCGAGCGGCGCGCTTCTGCTGCCAAGAAGTAGGTATTCTTGCGGCTGGACTTCGTGAAAGGCCTGTCATACGAGGCAGTGAGATAGGTCTAAAGCAATTCCAAGGAAAAGTGCGTAGCGGTTTTCCATCCGGAGTTGCGCAAAAAAGTTTGAGCGTTCCGCGTTTCCGGAAGAAACCGGAAACGCTCTAAGTCAAAAGACTTGACGAAACGCAATGTGATTGTCGTGGGCGGCAGCGGTCGACTAAACAGCGGCCGGGTTATCGCCAAGAGGAATCGGGGCAGCTTTTATGTGCGGAATTGTTGGAATTGTCGGCCATTCGCCGGTAGCGCCGCTGATTGTCGACGCGCTGAAGCGGCTGGAATACCGCGGTTATGATTCAGCGGGCGTCGCTACGATCGAGCATGGCGAACTGTCGCGTCGCCGCGCCGAGGGCAAGCTGGTCAACCTCGAGCGCCGGCTGCAGGCCGAGCCGCTCGACGGCACCATCGGCATCGGCCACACCCGCTGGGCAACGCACGGTGTTCCCAACGAAACCAATGCACATCCGCATTTTTCCAATGGCGTGGCGATCGTCCACAACGGTATCATCGAGAATTTTGCCGAACTGCGTACCGAGCTTTCGGCTGATGGCTATGAATTCTCCTCGCAGACCGACACCGAAGTCGTCGCCCATCTGGTTTCGCGCGAGATGGCGCGCGGCGCAAAGCCGGTCGAGGCAGCTCACAACGCGCTGAAGCGGCTGGAAGGCGCGTTTGCGCTCGCGATCATGTTCAAGGGCGACGAAGACCTAATCGTGGGCGCCCGCAACGGCCCGCCGCTCGCTGTCGGCCATGGCGAGGGCGAGATGTATCTCGGTTCGGACGCCATCGCGCTGGCGCCGTTCACCAACTCGATCACCTATCTCGAGGATGGCGACTGGGCGGTGGTACGCCGCAACGAGATCTCCATCTTCGACATGGATGGCAACAAGGTCGAGCGTAAGCGCCAACAGTCGATCGGCACCTCGTTCCTGGTCGACAAGGGCAATCACCGCCACTTCATGCACAAGGAAATCCACGAGCAGCCGGAAGTCATTTCCCACACGCTCGGCAACTACATCGATTTCACCAACGGCAAGGCTAAGGCACTGGACCTGCCATGGGATTTCGCAAAGATCGATCGTATCGCCATCTCGGCGTGCGGTACCGCCTACCTCGCAGGCCTCGTCGGCAAATACTGGTTCGAGCGTCTGGCGCGGCTTCCGGTGGACATCGATATCGCCTCGGAATTCCGTTACCGCGAGATGCCGCTGTCGAAGAACAGCGCCGCACTCTTCATTTCGCAGTCGGGCGAGACTGCCGATACGCTGGCCTCGTTGCGCTATTGCCGCAAGGAAGGCGTGCCGATCGGCGTCGTCGTCAATGTGCGTGAATCGACCATGGCGCGAGAGGCCGATGTCGTCCTGCCGATCCTGGCCGGGCCCGAGATTGGCGTGGCCTCGACCAAGGCCTTCACCTGCCAGCTTTCGGTAATGGCAGCACTCGCAGTGCGCGCCGGCGTTGCCCGCGGCTTCATCTCGCCCGATGACGAAGCGAAGCTGGTCAAGCAGCTTGCCGAGGCGCCACGCCTCGCCAGCCAGGTCATCAAGCTGGAGGAGCAGATCGAGAAGGTCTCGCGCGATCTCGCCCATCACCGCGACGTGCTCTATCTCGGGCGGGACACCAACTTCCCGCTGGCGCTCGAGGGCGCGCTCAAGCTCAAGGAACTATCCTACATCCACGCCGAGGGTTATGCGGCGGGCGAGCTCAAGCACGGTCCGATCGCACTGATCGACGAAAACATGCCGGTCGTTGTCATCGCTCCGCACGACCGTATCTTCGAAAAGACTGTCTCGAACATGCAGGAAGTGGCCGCACGAGGCGGCAAGATCATCCTGATCACCGACAGGAAGGGCGCCGAAAAGTCGACGGTGAAGACGATCGACACCATTGTCCTGCCGGACGTACCGGAGATCATCGCGCCGATCCTCTACGCGCTGCCCATCCAGATGCTGGCCTATTTCACGGCCGTGTTCATGGGCACCGACGTCGATCAGCCGCGCAACCTGGCCAAGTCCGTCACGGTGGAGTGACGGCTCAGGCTTTCATGATGCTGCTGTCGCGATAGTGATTGTCGCCCATCCGTGTTGATGCTCTAAGATAGGTGCAGCGCACAATCTTAGAGCACAGCCAATCCTCGAGCACGGAATGTCGGACACCCCCAGGACATCAGCGATAGCGCGTCTGAGGAACTATTTCCTCGCCGGTTTCATTGTCTGCGCGCCGCTCGCCATCACGGCCTATATTGCGTGGTCGTTCATCGGCTGGGTCGATTCCTGGGTCAAACCGTATATTCCGGGACGCTACAATCCCGACACCTATCTGCCGTTTGCGGTCCCCGGTTTCGGGCTCATCGTGGCGCTGGTCCTGATCACGTTGATCGGCTTCTTTGCCGCCAACATCGTCGGTCGTGCCATAGTCACCTTCGGCGAGCGCCTGCTCGGGCGCATGCCGCTGGTACGCGGCATCTATGGGTCACTGAAGCAGATTTTCGAGACCGTGCTCTCGAACAAGAGCGAGATGTTTCGCCAGGTCGGCCTTGTCGAATATCCGCGCAAGGATGTCTGGTCGCTTGTCTTCGTCGCCGGCGAGAAGCACACCGAAATCAACGAGAAGCTCGATGTCGAGGGCGATCCGCTGATGGGTGTCTTCATGCCTTGTACACCGAACCCGACCACCGGTTTCCTGATGTATGTCCGCAAGTCCGAGATCGTCATGCTGGACATGACCATCGAGGAGGGCGCCCGCCTGATCGTGTCGGCCGGCCTTGTCGCTCCGGACCCGAGGAAAAAGGTCAAGGGGCCGGATGGGCAATTGATCGATCTCGGCAATCCGCCGGCTGGAACCTTGCCTCAGCCGGCCCGCAAGAGCCGGACCGCCTCGTCGCGTCCGAACAAATAAAGCAACAGCCTAAGCGCTTCGCCGCGTTTGCCCTGCAGGTCTGGATCGCCGGAGAGGATCAGCCTTGCGTCGTCGCGCGCGGCCTCCAGAAGATCGGCATGAGCATCGATGCGGGCGATCTGGAAACCCGGCGTTCCTGACTGGCGCGTTCCGAGAAGCTCACCTTCGCCGCGGAGCTTCAGATCCTCTTCGGCAATGACGAAGCCGTCCTCGGTCTCGCGCATCACCGAAAGCCGGCGTTTCGCCGTCTCGCCGAGCGGGTCCTTGTAGAGCAGCACACAACTCGACGGCTTCGAGCCACGACCCACGCGGCCGCGCAACTGGTGCAACTGGGCAAGGCCGAAGCGCTCGGCATGCTCGATCACCATGATTGTGGCGTCCGGCACATCGACTCCAACTTCGATCACCGTGGTGGCGATCAGCACACGGGTTTCGCCATCCTTGAAGGCACGCATGGCTTCGTCCTTTTCGGCACCTTTCATGCGGCCATGCACCAGCCCGAGCTGGTTGCCGAATACCGGTTTCAGCGATGAGAAGCGGTCCTCCGCCGACATCAGCTTGATTTCTTCGGATTCCTCGACGAGCGGACAGATCCAGTAGATCTTCTGGCCTTCGACGACCGCATCGCGGATGCGACCGACCAATTCGTCCAGCCGTTCCAGCGGCAAGGTGACCGTGCGGATCGGCTGGCGCCCAGCAGGCTTTTCAGTGAGCTTCGAGACATCCATGTCACCGAAGGCGGTCAGCACCAGCGTGCGTGGGATCGGCGTCGCGGTCATGACCAGCATATCGGGAGCATCGCCCTTGGCGGTCATGGCGAGGCGCTGATGCACGCCGAAACGGTGCTGCTCATCGATCACCGCGAAGACCAGGTTGTGGAAAGAAACGGTCTCCTGGAAAAGGGCATGGGTGCCGACGACGATGTTGATCGAACCGTCGGCAAGTCTGGCCAGCGTCTCGGTGCGTTCGCGTCCCTTTTCGCGGCCTGTGAGGATGGCTGTGGTGAGGCCTGCTTTTTCGGCGAGCGGCGCGATGGTGGCGAGATGCTGGCGCGCCAGGATTTCGGTTGGCGCCATCAGCGCCGCCTGGCCGCCCGCTTCGACCGCACGTGCCATGGCCAGCAACGCAACCACGGTCTTGCCGGAGCCCACATCGCCCTGCAACAGGCGCAGCATGCGTTCAGGCGTCGCAAGGTCGGTCAGGATCTCGGCGAGCGCGGCCTCCTGGGAGACGGTCAGCGAATAAGGCAAGGTTGCACGCAGCCGTTCGATGATCTGGCCGTTGCCGTTCAATGGTCGGCCTGACAGCTTGCGGATGCGTGAGCGGACCAAGGCCAGCGAGACCTGGCCCGCAAGAAACTCGTCATAGGCAAGCCTGCGCCAGGCCGCGCTCTCCGGCTGAGCGTCGATCGGGCTCTCCGGATTGTGCACCCGGCCGAGTGCCGCTGCGAATGGCGGAAAAGTATGGCGCCGCATGAACCCGGCGTCCTGCCATTCCGAAAGGACGGGTACACGCTCCAGCGCCTGGCCGATGGCACGCCGCAGCACTTTCGAGGAAAGTCCCGCCGTCAGCGGATAGACCGGTTCGACCAGCGGCAGGTTGCCTGCATCGCTTGCCAGCGCGATATGATCGGGATGCACCATGCTTGGCCGGCCGTTGAACCACTCCATACGTCCGGACACCACGACAAGCTCGCCCTCGGGCATTGCTTTTTCGAGATAGCTGGCATGGGCGTGGAAGAAGGTCAGCGTGATCTCGCCGGTGTCGTCATGCGCAAAGACCCGGTAGGGCACGGTCCTGTTGCCGCGCGGGGGCGGCTGGTGACGGTCGATGCGCACTTCCAACGTGACGATCGCGCCTTCGATCGCATTGGAGATGCCTGGGCGATTGCGGCGGTCGATGACCGAGTTCGGCAGCACGAACAGAAGATCGCCCACACGCGCTTCCCGGTCGCCCAGGTCCACCGGCAGCACTCGTTCGATGAGCGCGGCGACCTTCGATCCGACACCGGCAAGTATCGTGATGGACGAGAACAGCGGGTCGAGCAGGGAAGGGCGCATCACCGCAATAAGCGCGGAACCGGCCATATGTGCAAGGCATATGCGACCGGTTCCTGACGTCGTGAACTGCTGGTGTCACGCGCCGGCGCGTTTCAGGCGATCAGCCCTTGCGGATGTTGGGTCATACCGATCGGGAGGTGGTCGGTCCGACTGGGAACGCGGCGATTCGAATCTCTCGAGCAGATGTTCCGCTGCCGTCGCTAGCGGCAGCAGCAATCCGTAATCGTCGTGCAGATAGCCCCGGTCGAGCCCGCGTCGGAGCACCGTCTGGTCGCCAGTGCCGGAAAGATAGGCTGACATCGTCGCCTCGTTGAGGATTTCGGCATCCACATTGGCGCAGGCGCGCGTGTCCGCGAGCAGGTAACGACCGGGCGAGAGATCGAGCACGTGCAGGACGGGCATGGCGCGGTCCGGCGCCCAGGCGGCCTTCCAGGCTTCGACACCGTCACCCAGCCGGCGCGCCAGGTCGGGCCTGCGGCGCAGGCTGGACTCGTAGTCACCGATGAAATGATAGGCGATGTCGTCGGCACGCTTTACCGTCGGGAATGCCAGGCTATAGGCCGGAATGGGCCGGACATTGGTGATGTCGTAGTCATCCCTCTTGTCGAAATACGGGCTGAACCGTTCGATGCTGAGTTGGCCGACACCCACCGGGGGCTGCAGGTGCTGCAGCAGCGGTATGAGATCCGCCGTAACCTCATAGGCTGCGTCCTCATCACCCGGAAAATCGGTCAGCAAGTTCCACGCCGCTTCGATGCCAAGCGACCGGGCGAAACGCAGGCAATCAAGATTGATCTTCAGCGTGCTGCCCTTGCGCATCAATTTCAGGACCGAGGTCGCAAGCGACTCGATACCGGGCTGGATGCGCTCGACCCCGGCCGATTTCAGCAACTTCATCTTCTGAAAGGAGAGATTGGCTTTTTGCTCATAGAAGATGCCGACCTTGTTTTCGGCCTTCGCCAGCTCCGGAAGCAGCGTCGAGAAGTAGGAGTGCGGCATGATGTTGTCGACCATCATGATCCTCGTCGCCTTGTGCCGCGTAACAAGGTCATTGAGTTCGGTGAACGCCTTGTCCGCCGATTTCTGCCGATGCTGCATACCGTTGGCGTTGAGACCACAGAAGGTGCAATGCTGCTTGGCGCCCCACCAGCAGCCGCGGCTTGTTTCATAAGGAAGCCAGATCTCTTCCGGACGCAGTCCGTCCGGGTGAATGTCGCAAGCTACCGTCTGTGCCAGCTGTACGAAATAGTCGTCATAGTCCGGCATCGGCGAGTCATCGAGCGTCTCGAGCGGTTCGCCACGGATAATCTTGCCTTTGCCGGTTTTTTGATCGCGCAGATTAGCCAGGAAATCGACAAAGGAGACATCGCTTTCGCCGGAGAAGATATAGTCGATCGAGCCCGCCAGAGGGCGGATGCCTTCAGACATAACGCCGTCGACATTGGCGCCGCCGAGCAGCAAGGTCTTGCCCGATGCTGCTTTTTTGGTTCGTTTCGCAATGGATAGCGCGGCGAGGGTCTGTTCGAAGACGGTGCTGAAGCCGACAATGCCCGCGGGCATCGCGGCGAGTTCCGCGGAGAAGTCGTCGGCCCATTGCTTTGCGGCTTCCTGCAGCCAGCCGAGCGTGACGGCCGATGGGGCGGTCGCCGCGGCAATGGCGCGCTGGACATCGGGCTCCATATGCCCATGTGCTTTGGCTCCGAACATGGCGCGCGCGAAAATCCGTTCTCCGATCAGCAGTCCGGTCGGGGTCCCGCAGAGCTTCTGGTAACGCCGAACACCGACCCGGCTGGCGAAGGAGAGGTTGGCGTAGAGCACCCTGGTTCGGTAGCCGGCTTGCTCGGCGCGTGCAGCAATCACGTGAGGGCCGAGTGCCGGTCGATCCGGGCTTGCGAAGGGCGGTACTACTACGAGAATATCGGCTGTTCTATAGTCTGCGTCGAACATGGCGCACCTGTGTTTTGTTGGCGAGAAAGCCCCCTCCGCCTAGCGTTGATACGCATGATGCGGAGGGGTCTTGCACGATGAACGCAAGCTGCATCGACGGTGGTTGCCTGTCCTTGCCGTCAGAATTTGACGCCGACGGAGACGGTGACTTCGGTTTCCGCGGCCTCGGAACCGGTAAGCGTACCGCCGGGGCGCGTTCTAAGCTTGGCGACCTCGCGCGAGAGCCGGGCGGCTTCGGCGTCCGAAATGATCAGGCCCTTGGCTTTCAAGGCTTTCGACGGATCGCTGAGAAAACTGTCGCCAAATTTCACATCGGTGCTTTTCAGACTGGCGACAGTGGTTTTGGTAGCACTTTTAGTGACAGCTTTGACCATGATCATGCTCCCTCTTGTGGGCAGATGGTTGAGTGCACCGCAAATCTGAGCACGAAGCCGGGTGTAGGACTGTGAGATCAATCACAGTCACGCATATCGGCGATTGAGTTGTCAGGGGGCCTTTGGTGGCGAACAGGCTGACACCGCCGTCTATCCACGCTATATGCGCGCTGCAAGTGAGGAACGCCGCCGCCATGACCGCAACGACACGATCGAACGCAAGAGTGGCGAACAATGAGCTGGACCCGCACCGCAAGAAACTTCTTTTTCGCTCCTGGCATCGCGGCATGAAGGAGATGGACCTCATCCTCGGCAACTTCGCGGAGCGCGAGATCGGCAGCTTGACCGCCGATGAAATCGACCAATATGAAAGGCTCCTCGAAATCTCCGATACGGTGCTGATGCCTTGGTTGACCGGCGGCGAGCCGGTTCCCGGCGACATCGATCTGCCTGTCCTGCATAAGATCCTGGCGTCGCGCCAAACGCTCGAATTCTGAAACGATCATGAGCTTGATACCCAAAATCGGCCTGCCCAAGGGCCGCGCCGCCTCCTATATCGTCGACGGTGTCGCCGACGGCTTCGAAGCGTTCGCGCTGGTACAGGCCGCAAGCGAAATCGCGCCGGATGGGCCGTTGCTTTTCGTCGCTCGTGACGGCCAGCGCCTGCCCGCTATTGTCGAGGCGCTCGGCTTTGCTGCGCCCGGACTGCCGGTGCTGGAACTGCCGGCCTGGGATTGCCTGCCTTACGACCGTGTTTCGCCGGGGTCGGATGCCGCCGGGCGCCGGCTCGATGCCCTGGCGGCCATGATCGCTTTGGCCAGGAAGCCGCATCGGGCCATCGTGCTGACGACGGTGAATGCGCTGCTGCAGCGTATGCCGCCTGCCGAATTGCTGGAAAGTCAGACCTTCCACGCCAGGCCCGGCAATCAGGTCGATATGAACAAGCTGATAGCGCGGCTGGAAAATTCCGGCTTTGAACGCGTGCCGACAGTGCGCGATATCGGCGAATTTGCTGTTCGCGGCGGCATCCTCGATCTCTACGCGCCGGGTTGGAGCGAGGGCTTGCGCCTCGACTTCTTCGGCGACACGCTGGAATCGATCCGCAGCTTCGATGTCGCCAGCCAGCGCACGACCGGCCAGCGCAAGTCGATGACATTGCAGGCGATGAGTGAGGTGGCGCTGACGCCCGAAACCATCAGCCGATTCCGCCGCTCCTACATCGAAGCCTTCGGTGCGCCATCGCGTGATGACGGCCTTTATGCGGCGGTTTCCGAAGGTCGCCGTTTCGCCGGCATGGAGCACTGGTTGCCGTTCTTCTACGAGCGGCTGGAAACCGTGTTCGACTATCTGCCGGACGCGCCGGTGGTATTCGATCACTTGGCGCATGAGGCGCTGGCCGAGCGGCACGATCTGATCCTCGACCACTATGAAGCCCGGCGCAAACAGGCTGACGCAGCGCTCAAGGATGCGGTGCCGTACAAGCCGGTTGCGCCGGCGTTGATGTATCTGGCGCCGGAAGACGTGAAGCGCGCGAATGGTGACCGCGAGCAAATCGAATTCACGCCCTTCGATGCGCCAGATGCCGGCGACCGCAAGGTTTTCCATGCCGGTTCGCGTGCGGGACGCTCGTTCGCCGAGGAACGCGCCGATCCCAATGCCAATGTCTTCGACGTGGCGGTCAAACACATTGCGGAGGAGCGTGCCGCCAAGCGTCGTGTCGTCATCGCCGGCTGGACCGAAGGCTCGCTCGATCGCCTTGGCCAGATTCTCGCCGAACACCACCTCGGCAACATCAAGCAAATCGCATCGCTGGCCGAGGCCGAAAAGCTCGCGCCGGGCGAGGCGGGGCTTGCCGTCCTGCCGCTGGAAACCGGCTTCGAGACCGATGCATTGGTCGTCGTTGCCGAACAGGACATTCTGGGCGACCGGCTGGTGCGCCGCTCCAAGCGCAAGAAACGGGCGGCCGATTTCATCGCCGAGGCAGCCTCGTTGTCGCACGGCGACATCGTCGTTCACGCGGATCACGGCATTGGTCGGTTCGTTGGCCTAAAAACCATTGAGGCCGCCGGCGCACCGCACGATTGTCTCGAAATCCGGTACGCCGGTGACGACCGGCTGTTCCTGCCTGTCGAGAACATCGAGCTTTTGTCTCGTTACGGTTCGGATTCGGCGGAAGCGACACTCGACAAGCTGGGCGGCGGCGCCTGGCAGGCGCGCAAGGCCAAACTGAAGCGACGGCTGCTCGACATGGCGGGCCAGCTGATCCGCATCGCAGCCGAACGGCAGATGCGCGCCGCTCCAAGCATGGTTCCAGCCGATGGGCTGTATGGCGAGTTCGCCGCACGTTTCCCCTACGAGGAGACCGACGACCAGCAATCTGCCATCGATGCGGTCACCGAGGATCTTTCCGCCGGCCGCCCTATGGACCGCCTGATTTGCGGCGACGTCGGCTTCGGCAAGACGGAAGTGGCGCTGCGCGCCGCCTTCATTGCAGCCATGGAGGGTTTCCAGGTCGCCGTGGTGGTGCCGACGACACTGCTGTCGCGCCAGCATTTCAAGACCTTTTCGCAGCGCTTCTCAGGCTTGCCGATCCGGGTTCGCCAAGCCTCGCGGCTGGTGGGCACCAAGGAATTGGCGGAAACCAAGAAGGGTATTGCCGACGGCACGGTCGATATCGTCGTTGGCACCCATGCGCTGCTCGGCTCCTCCATCTCGTTCAAGAATCTCGGCCTGCTGATCGTCGACGAGGAGCAGCATTTCGGCGTCAAGCACAAGGAGCGGCTGAAGGAGCTGAAGAGCGACGTGCACGTTCTGACGCTGTCGGCAACGCCCATCCCGCGCACCTTGCAACTGGCGCTTACCGGTGTGCGCGAACTGTCGCTGATCGCCACACCGCCGGTGGATCGCATGGCGGTCCGTACCTTCATTTCGCCATTCGATCCGCTGGTCATCCGCGAGACGCTGTTGCGCGAGCGTTATCGTGGCGGCCACTCCTTCTATGTCGTGCCGCGGATCTCGGATCTCTCTGAAATCCACGATTTCCTCAAGGCCGAGGTGCCGGAGCTCAAGGTGGCCGTCGCCCACGGCCAGATGCCGCCGGGCGAGCTCGACGACATCATGAACGCCTTCTACGACGGTCAGTACGACGTGCTGCTCTCCACCACGATCGTGGAGTCCGGTCTCGACATTCCGACCGCCAACACCCTGATCGTGCACCGCGCCGATATGTTCGGTCTGGCGCAGCTCTATCAGCTGCGCGGTCGTGTCGGTCGTTCGAAGGTACGGGCCTATGCATTGTTTTCGCTGCCGGCGAACAAGAAGCTCACCGACACCGCCGACCGCCGTCTGAAGGTGCTGCAGTCGCTGGATACGCTGGGGGCAGGTTTCCAGCTCGCCAGCCATGACCTTGATATCCGTGGCGCCGGCAATCTGCTCGGCGAAGAGCAGTCCGGTCACATCAAGGAGGTCGGCTTCGAACTCTACCAGCAAATGCTGGAAGAAGCGGTCGCGGAGGTGAAGGATTCCGGCGAGGTGGCCGACACCGGCTGGTCGCCGCAGATCACCGTCGGCACCGCAGTCATGATCCCGGAGGGCTACGTGCCGGATTTGCAGCTCAGGCTGGCCCTATACCGCCGCCTTGGCGATCTGGAGACCACCGAAGAGATTGACGCCTTCGGCGCCGAACTGATCGATCGCTTCGGTCCGCTACCGGAAGAAGTGAAGCACCTTTTGAAGATCGTGTTCATCAAGGCCCTGTGCCGCAAGGCCAATGTCGAGAAGCTCGACGCCGGTCCGAAGGGCGTCGTTATCCAGTTCCGCAAGAAGGAATTCTCCAATCCTGTGGGCCTGGTCAAATTTATCGGCGAGCAGGGATCGCTCGCCAAGATCAGGCCGGACCAGAGCGTGGTGTTTACCCGCGACTGGCCGACGGCCGAAAAGCGCCTTGCCGGCTCAGCCGTCGTGATGACGCAACTGGCGAAACTCGCAGTCTAGCTAGCTTAAACCGCCTTCTCCAGCTCTCCGCGCGCCTTGGCTTCGGCGACCTGACGGATCGCATCGGCGAGCGTGTCCGTGTCCTGTGCGCCCATCACTGCGTAACGCCCTTCGATCAGGAAGCATGGCACGCCGGTGATGCCCATGCGCGAGGCGGTCGCAATCTCGGCGCGCACGGCTTCGGCGTCCGCGTCGGTCGGCAGCAGTGTCTCTACGATGGAAACGTCCATGCCGGCCTCGCGTGCCGCCTCGATCAACACATGAGGATCGCCGGTGTTTTCGCCATGCTCGAAGTAAGCGCTGAACAGCCGCGCGACCAGATTGTTCTGGACTGCAATGCCGGCAGTGCCCGCCCAACGGATGACGCGATGTGCGTCCAAGGTGTTGGGAGCCACTTTGATGGCATCGAAATCGAATGAAATGCCTTCCACCGCACCCAGCGAGACCAGGTTGGCGTGGATCTGCTTCAATCGGTCTCCGTCGCCGAACTTGGCCTGCATATAGGCTTTGCGGTCCTTGCCTTCCGCCGGAATGGTCGGATCGAGCTGGAATGGCCGCCAGCGCACCTCGACGCTCACATCCTTCAAGCTCTCGATGGCGTGCTGCAGCCGCTTCTGGCCAAGGAAACACCAGGGGCAGACGACATCCGACACCACGTCGATGCTAAGGGTCTCGCTCATCGCTTCGTCCTTTCGCAGCATGGCAATTCCAGGAGGGCGGAGCGGTTTCCGTCCCGAATTGCATAAAGTGTCGGAGCGTTTCCGCGACAATCGGAACCGCCCCGGAGTTCAGTTCGGTTTGCGCCACCACACCGGCAGTTGGTAGCCGAACAGTGGTGTCACTTTCGGATGCTCCAGATAAGTCCAGTAGGCGACCCACTGTTCGGGATTGTACTGCATCGGCACCATATAGTTGCCCGAGATCAACAGCCTGTCGAGTACACGCACTGCGGCAACGAAATCTTCCTTGGTGCGGGCGTTGAGCATGGCGTTGATTGCGGCATCCACCGCGGGGTCGGCAACGCCGGCCAGATTGAACGAGCCGTCGACCTTGGCCGCCTCCGATCCCCAGCGGCCGCGCTGTTCAATGCCAGGCGACAGCGAATTGTTGAAACCGCTCGCGCCGATCAAAACGTCGAAATCGTAGCGCTGCTTGCGCGACTGGATCTGGTCGCCGTCGAGCGCACGAAGCGAAACCGCAACACCGATCTTGGCCAGAGTGCGCTGATAAAGCGATGCGAGCCGCTCTTCGTCCTGTGATGAGGTGAGGATTTCGAAGGTGAGGGGCTGGCCTTGCGGGTCGAGCATCTGGCCATTTTCGATGCGGTAGCCCTGGCCTTTCAGGATCTCAAAAGCTGCCTTGAGTACCTTGCGGTCCTGGCCGCTGCCATCCGTGACGGGTGGCTGCCAGGTGCCATCCATGACGTCGGCAGGCACGCGGCCCGGGTAGGGTGCCAGAAGCGCCTTCTCCTTTTCGCTGGCCGGATGACCGAGCGCCGAAAGCTCGGAATCCTGCCAGAAGCTTTTCAGGCGCGCGTAGCGGTTGCTGAACAGGTTCTTGTTGGCCCATTCGAAGTCGTAGAGCATGCCGAGCGCACGGCGCACCTCCACATTGGCGAATTTCGGCAGGCGCGTGTTGAAAAGAAAGCCGGTGACGACCGGCGGAATGCCGCTCTTGAAGGTCTCCGCCACCACTTCGCCCCGCTTGAAGGCCGGGAAATCCATGTCACGCTCGCGCTTGACCGGATCGGTCTCCATGTTGACGGCGCAGATGCCTTTCTTGAAAGCCTCGAGTTGCGCATTGGAATTGAGGAAATATTCGATCGTGATGCGGTCGTAATTGTCGAAGCCCCGCTTGGACGGGATGTCCTTGCCCCAGTAATCAGGGTTGCGCTTGAAGATGATGCGTTGGCCGGGGACCACTTTCTCGACCGTGTAGGGGCCTGAACCGATCAACGGCTTCAGAGTCGTCTTGTCGAACGTCTCCTTATCGAAGGTGTGTTTCGGGATGATCGGCGTCATCGCGATGATGAGCGGGAATTCCCGGTCCGACAGTTCGTTGAACGTGAAGCGCACGCTGCGCTCACCGGTCTTTTCAAGCTTCTCCACCCGCTTCATGCGATCGGAGTAGGGCGGACGACCTTTCTCCGTGAAAACGTCATAGGTGAACAGCACATCCTCCGGTGTCACCGGCTGTCCATCCGACCACCTGGCTTTGGGATCGATATGGAACTCGATCCACTTTCGCTCGGGATCCATATCGACGCTATCGGCAAGCAGGCCGTAAAGGCCGAACGGCTCGTCGAAATTGCGCTGCATCAGCGGTTCGAAGACGAGGTTACCATAAATGGTGTCGATCACGCCCCGTGCGGTGGTGCGCAGGCTCTTGATGATGAATGGATTGAGATTGTCGAAGGAGCCGACCACGCAATAGGTGATGTTTCCACCCTTCGGGGCATCAGGATTGGCATAGGGAAAATGTGTGAAGCCGGCTGGCAATTCCGGTTCGCCTTGCATGGCGATGCCATGTTTCGGCTCAGCCGGGGCCAGTGAGCTGCCAACCAGGAGAAAAGCGGCGGTCAGCCAATAAAACGAGCGGCTCATGCCGTATCCTCAAACGGAATATGTGATTCGAGACGCAACCTAGCATGAGCTGTGGCCGTACCGTGGCCATAGTCAAGAAATGCCGCTATTGGGCTGGATTCGGGAACAATGCCGGTGTAACACGCCGGGCAAAGTCATTCTGTTGCCTCATTTGGGCAAGAGGTAGCACGCCAAGGTCTGAAGGCCGCTACGGGGATCAAGGTAGAGGAAGTTCATCATATGAAGAGCCTGAACAGCAAAGCTCATCGTCTTTCGCTCATGGCCGTCGGCGTGGTCGGCATCCTGGGTGCGGGCGTTCCGGCTGCTTCCGCTCAGCAGCAGATCCCACAGGGCTGGTTCAAAGCCTGCACCAAGCAGGAAGACGTCGACATCTGCAACGTGCAGAATATCCAGACTGCTGGCAACGGACAGCTGCTCACCGGCGTCAGCCTGATCGATCTGCGTGGCAAGGTGAACCGCAAGGTCTTCCAGGTTACCGTTCCCACCGGTCGTCTCGTTCCTCCTGGCATCGGCCTGCAGGTCGACAACGGCAAGGCACAGAAGCTCGACTATGTCATCTGCTTCCCGGATCGCTGTGTTGCCGAGGTGCCGCTGACGGATCAGCTTGTCACGTCCTTCAAGAAGGGCCAGCAGATCACGCTGACCTCGATCAATTTCCAGAACCAGCCGAATCCCATCAAGATTCCACTGACTGGTTTTGGTACCGCTTTCGATGGCCCCGCCATGCAGCAGTCTGATCTCGAAGATCGCCAGAAGAAGCTGCAGGAGTTCGTCACCAAGAACAACCAGGATTTCTCCAAGAAGCTCAAGGAAGAGCAGGAGAAAGCCAAGACGGCGCAGTAATCGCAGCGCGGCCTGAAGGCCGGGTGATACCGAATGAAAAAGCCCTGGTTTCGACCGGGGCTTTTTGTTGATCGAATGCCAGCCACAGCCTCGAATTGCCGGATTTTGAAGCCGGCTTCGTTCACGCCGCCGTCATGCCGGGTCGCTATGAGCAGCGCCGACTAACCCGGCACGGAGCGATTCTTGATGCGGATGGCACGGCTCGGCGCGGCACTCGCCGCGATGCTGACGATGACGCTCGGTAGCGCGGCGGCGCAAGATCGGACCGCCCTCATCCTCGATCGCCTGCAGCATGCCAACCAGTGGCGTGACCATGTCATGGTCGTTGCGCATCGCGCCGGTGGCCTGCAAGGCGCCAAAGCCCGCTTCCCGGAGAATTCGCTTGCGGCGGTCGAAGATGCGGTCGCAGCCGGCGCGGAAATGATCGAAGTGGATGTGCGCCGATCGAAAGATGGCGCGTTCATCGTCATGCATGACAGCTGGCTGGACCGTACGACGACGTGCAAAGGCGAAGCTGCGGAGCGCACGTTGGCGGAACTCAGAAATTGTCGGCTGGTGGTCGAAGCGGGTCGCGCCGAAACCAATGAAGCCGTCTCGACGCTTGCCGAATTGCTCGCCGTCACCCGGGGCCGCATCCTCGTCAATGTCGACAACAAGCTTGGCACCGAGGCGTTGCCGGGTATCATCGCCGAAGCGAAGGCGCTTGGCATGGCCGAGCAAGTGGTGGTGAAAGAGAATATATGGAACGATGCCCGCATCGCCGAAGTCGGAACTGCGTTGAAAGCAGCGGGCAGGGGCTTCCAGTTTATGCCGATCATCGCAGATGATGCCGTGCGCGATGCGGGTTTTGTCGAGAAGGTTGCCCGCACCTTCAATTCCCATGCCATGGAACTGATCAATTGGCGTAACGGCGCCGAGACGCTGACCGAAACCGGCGGCGCGCTGTTCTCAACCCGCATGCGCGCAACCGCCATACGCGGCGGGTGGCACTTGTGGGCGAACACCTACGCGATCCTCAACAAGCCAGGCGGCTTCCTGGCCGGCGGCCGCGGTGACGAATTGGCAGTCGCTGCAGGCATGCCCGCCGAAAGTTGGGGTTTCTGGGTCGAGCGTGGGGCGACCATCATCCAGACCGATGAGCCTCGGGCTGCTATCGAATGGTTGGCTGCCAAGGGTTATCGTGTGCCTTATGGCCAAAAGCGGCCCGAAATGCCGACGACGACGGCCAGCATCAACTGAATTGTAAACCGCAAGGCTGGCTCTGCCCCGTTTCCTATTGACCAAATGAAAAAGGCCGCCCGGAGGCGGCCTTTTGGATCTGAGTCTGGCGAAACGCTTAGCGCTTCGAGAACTGGAAGCTGCGGCGGGCCTTGGCCTTGCCGTACTTCTTACGCTCGACGGTACGGCTGTCGCGGGTCAGGAAGCCGCCCTTCTTGAGAACGGCGCGCAGCGCCGGCTCGTAATAGGTGAGCGCCTTGGAGATGCCGTGACGCACAGCGCCGGCCTGGCCGGAGAGGCCGCCGCCGGTGACGGTGGCGACGATGTCGTACTGGCCGGTGCGGTTGGCCGCGATGATCGGCTGGTTGAGGATCATCTGCAGGACCGGACGCGCGAAATAGGCGCCGAATTCCTTGTCGTTGACAGTGATCTTGCCGGAGCCAGGCTTCACCCAGACGCGGGCGATGGCATCCTTGCGCTTGCCGGTGGCATAGGCGCGGCCCGACTTGTCGAGCTTCTGGACGTGGACCGGAGCGGCCGGCTGCGCGGTCTGCGCGACCGAGCCGAGTTCTGCGAGCGAGGAAAGCTCAGCCATTATCAAGCCCTCTTGTTCTTGGCGTTCAGCGCGCCGACGTCAAGCGTCACAGGCTGCTGGGCGGTGTGCGGATGCTCGGCGCCTGCATAGACGCGGAGGTTCTTCATCTGGCGACGGCCGAGCGGGCCGCGCGGGATCATGCGTTCAACGGCCTTCTCGACAACGCGCTCCGGGAAGCGGCCTTCGAGCAGCTGGCGCGCGGTGCGCTCCTTGATGCCGCCGGGGTGACCGGTGTGCCAGTAATAGACCTTGTCGGTGTACTTCTTGCCGGTGAAAACGACCTTGTCGGCGTTGATGATGATGACGTTGTCACCGTCGTCGACATGGGGCGTGAAGGTGGGCTTGTTCTTGCCGCGGAGGATGTTGGCGACGAGCGATGCCAGACGACCGACGACGAGACCTTCGGCGTCGATCAGCACCCACTTCTTCACCACGTCCGCAGGCTTCTGCGAAAAGGTTGCCATGGTTACATGCTTTCGTTTCGGACCTTCAGAAGAAGGCGTTTCTTGTTGCTTTCATTGCCGGTCGGCATCTGCCCGCCGCCAATAACAAAACGGCGGCCTTTGCGGGCCGCTGCTTTGCGTCGGCTTATAGGAGAGGGCATCGATGTCGTCAAGCGACGGGAGGCTTCGGATATGCTAAAAAATACCATAAAAACAATAGATTAGCGAAAAGGTATTATTTTACCGCATCCTTATTGCCTAAATGATGCTCGTTTTGCGCCATTTGGACAGCTTGGCGACCAACTACTTTGAGGGCCGGGGTATTTACTCCGACCCTCAATACGTGTCTCGGTCAATTCCAAGCGGCGCCAGCCACCTGACGCACGCTGGCGTTCAATCGGTTCCACACATTGATCTGCGCGATCTGAAGGAGAAGCCCGGATATAGCCTTCTCGTCATAATACTTGCTGGCTTCATCCCAAACATCGTCCGGCACTGCGTCGGAACGGTCGGCAAGACGCGTGACAGCTTCGGTCAGCGCCAGCGCCGCCCGCTCTGCATCATTGAAGAACGGCGTGTCGCGCCAGGCGGCCACGGCGAAGATGCGGCGGTCGGTCTCGCCGGCTTTCTTCAGCTCCTGCGCATGCATGTCGACGCACACGCTGCAGCCGTTGATCTGGCTGGCACGCAGGTGGACCAGTTTGGTGGTGACCTCGGAAAGGCCGCTCTTTTCCGTAGCCTTGTTGAGCGCCATCAGCGCCTGCATCGCTTCCGGAATAACAAAGACGGGGTTTTTCATTCTCGCCTGCATGGTTCTCATCTCCGTGTTAGATCGGGTTCGCGACGATTCCGGCGCCTGTCGGTCACATCGGCCGGATTTCGTTCGTCATCGACATAACGCACGGCAGACAGGGAATGTGACCGATGGACGAAAAAAAGAGTCTTGCAGACCAGTTCGAGGCGAATCGCGCTCATCTGAGAGCCGTCGCCTTCCGCATCCTTGGCTCCGGCAGCGAAGCCGAGGATGCCGTACAGGAAGCATGGTTGCGGCTGAACCGGACCGACATCGGCGATGTCGACAACCTCGGCGCGTGGCTGAGGACGGTGGTGGCGCGTATCTGCCTGGATATGCTGCGTTCACGCAAATTGCGTCGCGAAGATCCCATGGGCGAGAGCGAATCCGATCTGCCATCGGAATCCGGCACCGCTTCTTACGATCCCGAATATCAGCTCGCCCTGGCCGATTCCGTCGGCCTTGCCATGCTGGTCGTGCTGGAGACTCTTGGTCCGGCTGAACGGGTCGCTTTCGTGCTGCATGACATGTTCGATCTGCCCTTCGACGACATCGCACCGATCGTGGGGCGCACTACCGATGCCACGCGCAAGCTCGCCAGTCGTGCCCGCCAGCGCGTGCAAGGCACTCCGATCTCCCCCGAAGCAGATCGCGCGCGCCAACGCAGGGTGATCGAAGCCTTTCTCGCCGCCTCGCGCGACGGCGATTTCGAGGCGTTGCTGTCCATTCTCGATCCTGAGGTCGTGTTCAGGGCCGATGAGGCGGCGACACGACTGGGATCCGAGGCCGAACTGCGTGGACCGGAGGCCGTCGCAATCCACTTCAAGGGCCGTGCGCGTGGCGCCAAACCTGCCACGCTCGACGGCGCTCTTGGTGTCCTGGTGGAATCCCACGGCAAGACGCTGCTGGTTCTGCGTGTGACGCTGAAAGGGGATCGTATCATTGGCATCGACGCCGTGGCGGATGCCGAAAGCCTCGCCGGGCTCCAGGTGAATGTCCTCGACTGAATGCGATCAGCGCTTGGGCGGGATCGAATAGGTTCCAGTCGCTTGTGCTACCGTGTGGCCTGTCGCACCCGCGACGATGTCGATGTCATAGACCATAAGGCTCCTGCCCAATTTCAGGATGCGGCAGTGGCCGAGAATTGGGCCTGCTTCGGCCTTGCGCATGAAATTGATGTTGAGATTGGTAGTAACGGACAATGCATCCGGCCCGGCATGCGAAAGCACACAGACGTAACCGCCGATATCGGCCAGCGTGAACAGGCACGGGCCCGAGACCGTGCCGCCGGGCCGCAGGTGCCGTTCGTCCGCGTTGAGGCGAACGGTGCAACCACCCGGGAAGATGTCGATGGCCTCATAGGCGAGATAATCGTCATTGAGCTGCGGATAGACTGATTTCAGAAGCGCGTTGGCCTCTTTGGCCGTGAGCACCGGCTCGAGATCGTCCTGCATCGGCATGGCACTGCCCGTTCACTGTCGTGGTGCTTCGGCCTTTGCTTTGCACCTGTTATGATCCGAAAATTCAGAAAGCATGCTTGAAGCCTTTCCTTCAACCGGCAGCGTGCTAGTTGTTTTGTTCCATATTGAACGAATCCGACGGCTGAATCGTCGAGCAGCGGAGATCAGGAAGTGGCTGAAATCGTCGCCATAAAAACCGAACCCGTCGGGCCGGTGCTGGCCGAGCAAGCCAATGGCGTCGCACGGATCACACTTGCCAGCCCTCCCGCCAATGCACTGTCGCTGGCTGTCATGGCTGCCCTGCAAGCAGAATTCGACCGGTTGCGCGACGACCGTTCCGTACGGGTCATTGTGCTTGCAGCATCGGGCAAGGTGTTCTGTGCCGGACACGACCTCAAGGAGCTCACCGCGCACCGCAATGAGGGCGACCGGGGCCGGGCCTTCTTTGAGAAGACTTTCGCTGCATGCTCGACCTTGATGCAAACCATCGTGCGCCATCCCAAGCCCGTGATCGCGGTGGTCGATGGGCTGGCGACGGCCGCCGGCCTGCAGCTTGTCGCCAGCTGTGACCTGGCGATGGCTTCCCACGAAGCGACATTCTGCACGCCGGGCGTCAACATTGGTCTGTTCTGCTCGACGCCGATGGTGGCTCTGTCGCGCAATGTCTCGCGCAAGCAGGCTATGGAAATGTTGTTGACCGGCGAAACCATCGACGCCGCAACAGCGAAGGAATTCGGTCTGGTCAATCGTATCGTGCCGCGCGAATACTTGAATCAGGTTGTGACCAAATACGCGCAAACCATTGCATCGAAATCGCCTTTGACGATCCGTACCGGCAAGGAAGCCTTTTACGCGCAGGCCGAAATGGGTCTTTCGGATGCTTATGACTATGCCGGACGCGTGATGGTTGAGAACATGCTGGCGCGCGACGCCGAAGAGGGCATTGGGGCGTTCATCGGCAAACGGCAGCCCGAATGGAAGGGCGAGTGATGCGGCCATCCGACCGTGTCGCTCACATCGAAGCTCCGGGCCTTTTCAGCGCATGAGCCAAAGCCTCGTTCTCGACATACAGCCCAACACTGTCTGGCACGTCGAGGAGGCCTGCCGTCAAGCCTGGCCGGCAGCCGTGGAACAGGTCGTGGATGGCTGGTTGTTGCGCCGTTCGGGCGGCGGCATCCGCCGAACCAACTCCGCCAATCCGCTGGCAGGCAAGCGCCAGTGCGAGGCTGCCCTCATCGACAAGGTAGAAGCTTTCTATCGAGGTTTTCGCCAGGCCCCGGTGTTTCGCCTCACCGATTTTACACGGGAAATTTCGGCCGAACTCGACAGACGTGGCTATACCACACAGGCGAGTACGTTGACCCGGCTAGCCCTGCTTGCTGGCCAGCCGGCTCTCGATGCGGAAGGCTGCATCGTAACGACTGAACCAACGGAAGCCTGGCTTGACTTGCGGGACCGTCTTGCGAAAGATCCGCTGATCTTCCGCGACATGGTTGCTTCGATCAGCCTGCCCAAGGCTTTTTCCTCGTCGCGCGCCGGCGGGCGCACGGCGTCGATTGCCTATGGCGTGCTCTGCCACGGCATGTTGGTGGTGGAGTCGGTCGCTACGCACCCCGACCATCGCGGCAAGGGGATGGCCAAACGTACGGTCGGCGCTCTGATGAACTGGGCGCGGGATGCTGGCGCCGACAAGGCTTGCCTGCAGGTCGTTGCCGACAACCATCCAGCCCTTGCCGTTTATCGGGCTTTGGGCTTCAACACCGAACTCTACAGCTATCATTATCGTTTTGCGCCGGATGCAGCATGAACCACGACGCCTATGACAACGCCTATATCGCCGGCATCCTGAATTCGGTGAAGACCATCGCCATGGTGGGCGCCTCTGCCAACGATGTGCGGCCGAGCTGGTTCGTGCTGAAATACATGCTGGCCAAGGGCTTTTCGGTGTTTCCGATCAATCCGGGTCAGGCAGGCAAGGAAATTCTCGGCCGCATGACCTATGCCAGGCTGGCCGACATTCCTGAACCGATCGACATGGTCGACATCTTTCGTGCTCCGGCTGCCGTGCCTGGCATCGTCGACGAGATCCTGGCACTCGATCCGCTTCCCAAAGTCGTCTGGATGCAACTCGGCGTGCGCCATGACGAAGCGGCGGCGAAGGCGGAGGCCGCTGGCATCAAAGTGGTAATGAACCGCTGCCCCAAGATCGAGTATGGCCGCCTCTCCGGCGAAATCGGCTGGAATGGCGTCAACTCCGGTGTGCTGTCCTCCAAGAAGCCGATCATGCGTCGGGGCTTCCAGAGTTTTGGCGTTCGCCAGAAGTAGTCAGCAACAATTTTCCACGGTTTTGCCGAAACGCTGGCGGCAGCACTGAAAAATAGCGCGCGGCAGGGAAAATCTTCTTTGCATTCGGCGTGCGGCTCGCCCAAGAATGCCGGGCGATTTTTTGGGGCGATTTGAGGAGGTTTTCGATGAGCCAGCGCGCACCCGGTTTCAACACGCTCGCGGTTCACGCCGGCGCCAAACCAGATCCAGCTACAGGCGCTCGCGCCACGCCGATCTACCAGACGACATCTTATGTTTTTGATGATGCGGATCACGCCGCTTCATTGTTCGGCCTGAAGGCGTTCGGCAACATCTACACGCGCATCATGAACCCGACCCAGGCAGTGCTGGAAGAGCGCGTGGCTGCGCTCGAAGGCGGCACGGCAGCACTGGCGGTGGCATCGGGCCACGCCGCGCAGCTGCTGGTCGCGCATACGCTGCTGAAATCCGGCGAGAATTTCGTCGCCGCGCGCCGGCTTTATGGCGGCTCGATCAACCAGTTCGGCCACGCCTTCAAGAACTTCGGCTGGGAAGTACGCTGGGGCGACACCAACGACATCTCGACCTTCGAGAAGCAGATCGATGAAAACACCAAACTCATCTTCGCCGAGAGTCTGGCCAACCCGAACGGTGAGTTCGTCGACATCGAGAAGCTGGGCGATATCGCACGCAAGCATGGCATTCCGCTGGTCATCGACAACACGCTGGCCACGCCCTATCTGGTGCGTCCGATCGAGCATGGTGCCGACATCGTCGTACATTCACTGACCAAATTCATCGGCGGCCACGGCAACTCGATCGGCGGTGTCATCGTCGACGGCGGCACCTTCGACTGGTCGAAATCCGGCAAATATCCGATGCTGTCCGAACCGCGTCCTGAATATGGCGGCCTGGTGCTGCACGAGACCTTCGGCAATTTCGCCTTTGCCATTGCGACCCGCGTGCTTGGCCTGCGCGATTTCGGCCCGGCGATCTCGCCCTTCAATGCTTTTCTAATCCTGACCGGCCTGGAGACGCTGCCGCTGCGCATGCAGCGCCATTGCGACAATGCCTCGACTGTCGCCGCCTGGCTTGCCAACCATCCCAAAGTTTCGTGGGTGTCCTATCCGGGCCTGCCGACGGACAAGAACAACGCCTTGCACAAGAAGTACTCGCCATTGGGCGCCGGCGCCGTCTTCACCTTCGGCCTCAAGGGCGGCTACGATGCCGGCGTGAAATTCGTCGAGGCGTTGGAACTGTTCTCGCATCTGGCCAATGTCGGCGATACCAAGTCGCTGGTCATTCACCCGGCTTCGACAACACATCGCCAGCTTTCCGACGAACAGAAGGTGGCAGCTGGTGCCGGACCGGACACGGTTCGTCTCTCGGTCGGCATCGAGGACGTCAACGATATCATTGCAGACCTCGAACAGGCGCTCGCCAAAGCCTGATCGGCATGGCACAGAAGGCTCCGGACCAGACCGGAGCCTTTTTCATGAGCGAGCCGAAATTCCTCACCGTTTCGATTGATGGCGTCGAGCCGGAGCATGGCGCACCAGCGCCGGATCGGCTGATTTCAGGCGATCCGCAGTTCCGTACCTGGAACGCTGAGGAGCGTGACAGCGGCCTCTATGCCGGAATATGGGAATCGACGCCCGGCAAATGGCGCATCGTCTATGACGAATGGGAGTTCTGCCACATCCTCGCCGGTGTCTCCGTGATCGCAGAGGAGGGCGGTGAAGCGCGCACTGTGCGGGCAGGCGACAGTTTCGTGCTCAGGCCGGGTTTCAAGGGAAGCTGGGAAGTGCTCGAAACCTGCCGCAAGGAATACGTCATCAAGCTCTGACGGCCTCTCTATCCTGGTTTCCGGCCCGAGACCCTGAAGAAGGTGTGCGACGTCACCAGCACGTCGGGATTTGCCAGGTGCTCTGTCAGCGTGGCCATATCCGCTTCAAGGTCGTGCTGCGCGACGAAACCCTGATCGATCATCTGCTCGCGCACATTGTTGACGAATTCATAGAGCATCGGCCGGCGATCATGTCCGAGCGGATAGACATGATAGGCAGCGTCGACATGGATATCGGTCAGGCCCGCTTCGCGGAACAAGCGATGCGTGCGCCGCCCGATGAACAGGTCTATGCCTTGCGCCGTTGAGTAAGCGGTATAGGTATTGAGCAGCCTCTCCCAGGCCGGGAGCGGCGGATCGCAGAAGTGGGCGACGAAATCAGCCTCAAAACTGGCGACCCAGCCGCCCGGACGCACCAGCGCCACCATCTCGCGCACGATGCGGTGCGGCTCCGGCACATTGACGAGGACCAGTCTCATATGGGCGCCATCGAATGAGCCGCGTTCCAATCGGGTGTCGTAGGCGTCGCCCTCGCGCACTTCGACGTGCGGTAGCGCGTGGTCGGCTACGAAGCGGCGCGCCATCTCGACAAAATGCGGACTGCGCTCAAGGCCAAGCACCGAGCCTGACGGGCCGACACGCTTTCCAAGCAGATGAAGCACGCCACCGGGACCGCAACCGAGATCGATGACCCGTTCACCCGGCTTGATGCCGATGCGTTCAAACTGGGCGTCGGAGTCCGGTGCGAGGTTCGCGATCTGTCTTTTCAGACGTGCTTCCTCGGCCGGACCGCGGCCAAGCAGATATTTGTCCTGCCGCATTGATGCACGCTCCCCCTCATCGAGACGTACGGCGACCTGAAACATTGCCTGCGAACAACGCAGGATAGCACGGAATGGTCGTGTTGGCGTGAGAGACTTCACATAGCGCTCACGCAAAAAGCGGGTGCGTCAGACGCGGACGCTGAGCCTTTCCAGCCCATGGAAGTGATAGGTGTCACGGAACCGCGGTTCCTCGGCGAACCGCAGCATCGGCAGCCGCTCGAACAATGTCTTCAGTGAGACCTGCAATTCCAGCCTGGCCAAGGGCGCCCCAATGCAGAAGTGGATGCCGGCGCCGAAGGAGACATTCTTCTGGTCGCTGCGGTCCGCGTTGAAGACATCCGGTGCCGCAAAGGCAGAGGGATCGCGGTTCGCCATGCCGAGAAGCAGGCCGACCTGTTCATTCGGCTTTATCGTCACCCCTGGCACCACCTCAATTTCTTGATAGGCATAACGGGTGAACATGTGCAGTGGCGCGTCATAGCGCAGGCATTCTTCCACCGTGGCTGCGGTCGCCTCGGGAGATGTGAAGAAACGCCTAGGATCGCCGCCTTGCGCGAGGAGCGAACGCACTGCGTTGCCGGTCTGGTGCACGGTTGCCTCGTGGCCTGCATTGAGCAGCAGGATGGTCGAGGAAACCAGTTCATCCTCCGTCAGCTTCTGACCGTCTTCCTGGGCAGAGATCAGCAGCGACAGCAGATCATCGCCCGGCTGCTTGCGCCGTTCCGCGACATAGCCGCGCAGGAAATCCGCGAATTCACGGGCGGCGTGATTGGCCGTATCCTCGGTCTCGCGGGTGCGGCCATGCATATACATGGCCACCATCCGGTGCGACCAGTCGAGCAGTTGCGGTCCCATCTCGACCGGCACACCGAGCATCTCGGCGATGATGGTAATCGGAAGCGGCGCAGCATAGGCAGGCAGCAGATCCACAGGTCTGTCTGGCTCGAAGCCATCGATCAATTTGTTGGCCAATGCCTCCACGCGCGGCCGCAGCCGCTCCACCTGGCGCGAGACGAAGGCGCGGTTGACCAATGTGCGCAGCCTCGTATGCACCGGTGGCTCCAGCTCCAGCATGGAGTTGGCTTCGATCGCGTCGAAGGCGGTGAGATGGCTGCGATCTTGGTTGAGCCCCCGGCTGTCAGGGATGCCGGCCGGGTTTTGGCGGCCGAAGCGGCGGTCGCGGAGCAGGCTGTTCACCGTGTCGTAGCCGCCCAGGCACCAGAAGCCGAATTCTTTCCAGAAGAAGGTCGGGCTGTTGGCGTGCAGCCAGGCATAAGCCTCATATGGGTTCTGGACAAAGGCTGGCTCATGCGGATCGAGGCTAACATGCCGGTTGGCCGGGTCGAGTGAGAGATAGGCTGGCTTCGTCGGCATAAATCGGTCTCAGCTTGCGAAGGAAAGGCACAGGATCGGGGTGAAACCCGCTTCGACGCGTCGCCAGTTCACGAAAGCCGCGCTTTCGCACAAGGCAGCCAGCAAATTCGGCTGATTGCGTTTCAGCGTCTCGGCTTGGCTCAGGTGAATGGTGACGATGCCGCCTTTTTCCACATGGATGGATGAAAGGCCAGCATCCGGTTCGTCCAGATGCGACATGCAATCGATCCAGGCGTCCCAGTTGTGGCCGTATAAATCCGGCAAACCAAAGGCTTCGGCGAAAAGATCATGCAGATCGGCGGCTTCGGAGCAGTCGATGCGGACGAAACGGTGTTGCAAGAAATGCTCCAAGATTGTGAAGTCGATCCGATTTTCCCGCATGAGAAGGGGGTTGCCAATATGGACGTCATCGTCGTCGGCGCCGGCATTGCCGGCCTATCCACGGCCTGGTCCCTGATCAAGGCCGGACACGGCGTCACCATTCTGGAGCAGGGCCCGATCCCAAATCCGCTGGCGGCGTCGGGCGACCATCACCGCATCATCCGCCGTGCCTATCGCGCAGATACCGGCTATGGCCAATTGATCAGCGAGGCCTATGGCGCTTGGGAAGAATTGTGGGACGATCTGGGTGAGAACCATCTCGACCAGCGCGGCTTCCTCTGTGTATCGCGCGAGCCGGGTGATGAAGCCGAGGAATATCGAGAGGGCATGGAGGCGGGCGGTTGGCCAATCGAACTCCTGACACCTGAAGCGGCCGTCGAACGCTGGTCTTTTCTGGAAGCCGGCACTTTTCGCTACGCCTACTTTTCGCCGGATGGCGGCGCACTTCATTGTCGCAAGATCGCAGGAGCGATGGCGAAGTGGCTGCGTGCCCACGGGGCCAATGTGCGCGAAAACTGCAAGGTGACCGCCGTCGACGCCGAAGCCGGAAGGGTTACCCTCGCCGATGGTGAAAGCCTGCGAGCCAGCCGCGTGGTCGTCACGGCTGGCGCCTGGGTCCTGAAGCTGTTTCCAGAACTGGGCGACGAATTAAAGACCTACCGTACCGCGCTCGCCTATGTCGAACCGCCGGCCGACTTGCGCTCTGCCTGGGAAACCGCGCCCGTTATCCTCGATGTCGGCGGCAAGACGGATGGCTACATGATCCCGCTGACGCGCGGCGCAGGAATGAAATTCGGCTCAGGTCTTCATAAGGTGCCGACCGAAGATGCTGACCGGAACCGCACAGCGATCGCAGGCGAGGGTGAGCAGATCCGCGACCTGTTCTCACCCCCGATTGCCCGGATCAAGGAATACCGGGTCACCGATGTCGTGACCTGCGCTTATACGTTCACGGCGGATGAGAAGTTCCTGGCGCGTGAAAAGGGCAAGTGCCTTATCATTTCAGCCTGTTCGGGACACGGCTACAAATTCGGCGCCGCGGTTGGCCGGCGCGTCGCCCTTGCTGTGGGCGACGGCGATATCGACAGGCTGAAACATTGGCTTCGAGCCGAACAGATTTGAATGCGCTACAAAGCCGGAGCAAATGCCCTGCCTTTGTCGGCAAGCTGCCCGCTCAGTATTGGCAATGGCGCGGAATGTGCACGCGGCGCCAGCCGGTCTGGCCTTCGGAGACCATCACACGGCGTGCGACCTGCCGATAAGTCGGAGGAACTTCCAGGACGCGCTCAGAACCAGGCTGGATTACGACCTGCTCGGTCTCATAGCCATATTCAGCAGGGATGACGACGCGGCGGCGCGATTCCGGCTGGATCACCACGGTCTCGGCCACTCTTTCGTAGCGCGGTTTGTGTTTGATCTTGCACAGCACGCGGCGACCATTGATCCAGCGCCACTCCCAGCCATAACCGCCATCCGAGACTTGCACGGTCCGGTAGCGGGTGTCGACGACTGCGGGGATGACTTCATAGGTGACGCGTTCTGGACGGATTAGTACGGCGCGCTGGCGTGTTCCATAAATGGGAGGTGTCCTCACAACCCGGCTGTAGCCAGGACTGACCTGTTCCTCTCCGTAGATCGTGTCGTAGACCGGACGGGTCCGGTACGGCTCGTAACATTCGACCGCGCGGCCGCCGGCCACCGTTTCGGAGGCGGTACCGAGCATGATCAGTGCGGTTACGGCCAGCGAAAGCTGCTTCTTCAACATATGCCACCCCTTTTTACGCGAACTTACGCCACTCGCTTCAACTTTAGCGGATGGAGATCGCCGGAAAAGCGGATTCTTTAAAATTCGTTAACGGTGGCTCATGCCGGAAAATGCGCTGACCGGATGGCTAGGCGCTGCGGTCTTGCGCTAGGGTGAGCCGGCATCCTATCTACGGAAACGACCGTCAGCATCGATTCCGCCCACTCGGCGCGGAAATCCCATCCAGGCAAGGGACCATTTATGAAGAGCCCCATCGAAACCTATATGAACCTCGTCCCGATGGTGGTCGAACAGACCAATCGCGGTGAACGAGCTTACGACATCTTTTCGCGTCTCCTGAAGGAACGCATCATCTTCATCACCGGCCCGGTCGAGGACGGCATGGCGACGCTAGTATGCGCGCAGCTGCTTTTCCTGGAAGCCGAGAACCCGAAGAAGGAAATCAATCTCTACATCAACTCGCCTGGCGGCGTGGTGACGTCCGGCATGGCGATTTACGACACCATGCAGTTCATCAAGCCGGCCGTCTCGACGCTTTGCATCGGCCAGGCCGCGTCGATGGGCTCGCTGCTGCTTTGCGCCGGTCACAAGGACATGCGCTTCGCTACGCCGAATGCCCGCATCATGGTGCACCAGCCTTCGGGCGGCTTCCAGGGCCAGGCTTCGGATATCGAGCGTCACGCCCAGGATATCATCAAGCTGAAGCGCCGCTTGAACGAGGTTTACGTCAAGCACACCGGCAAGGATTACGAGACCATTGAAAAGACGCTGGACCGTGACCATTTCATGACTGCCGACGAGGCCAGGGATTTCGGTCTCATCGACAAGGTCATCGAGAGCCGCGATGCGGCGGAAACGGCCGCAAGCTGATATTCAATCGGATTAAAATTGTCAGTTGTCGGCGGCAGACAACGCTTTTGGTGTGGTTTGCGGCATTTCAGCCACAATTGGCTGTTTCCTCGACGACGACGATTGCCTACGTTAAGGCTATGTTGATTTTCGGCGGCTTAGCTTTCCGTGGGGCTGCGGGAATCATTGCCACGTTTTCTGATTTGTGTTTCGTACGGAATGCGTTGCAGGAGCCAGGTCACTGGCCGACGCGGATTCCCGCGATAGATATGTAGGTGTGCCAAACGCCAAACCATCGGCGGGTGCCCATGAAAGGACTGGGACGATGAGTAAGGTCAGCAACAGCGGCGGTGACTCCAAGAACACCCTGTATTGCTCCTTCTGTGGCAAGAGCCAGCACGAGGTGCGCAAGCTGATCGCCGGACCGACGGTGTTCATCTGCGACGAATGCGTCGAATTGTGCATGGACATCATCCGCGAGGAGAACAAGACCTCGATGGTGAAGTCGCGCGAAGGCGTGCCGACACCGCAGGAGATCCTGAAGGTTCTAGACGATTATGTCATCGGTCAGCCTTACGCCAAGCGCGTGCTGTCGGTGGCGGTTCATAACCACTACAAGCGCCTCGCGCATGCCGGCAAGAACAACGATGTCGAACTGGCGAAGTCGAACATCCTTCTGATCGGCCCGACCGGCTGCGGCAAGACGCTGCTTGCCCAGACGCTTGCCCGCATCATCGACGTGCCGTTCACCATGGCTGACGCCACGACGCTGACCGAAGCCGGTTACGTCGGCGAGGACGTCGAGAACATCATCCTGAAGCTGCTGCAGTCGGCCGACTACAATGTCGAACGTGCTCAGCGCGGCATCGTCTATATCGACGAGATCGACAAGATCAGCCGCAAGTCGGACAACCCCTCGATTACCCGCGACGTGTCGGGCGAGGGCGTCCAGCAGGCACTTCTGAAGATCATGGAAGGCACGGTTGCCTCGGTGCCGCCGCAGGGCGGTCGCAAGCACCCGCAGCAGGAATTCCTGCAGGTCGACACTGCGAACATCCTGTTCATCTGCGGTGGCGCGTTTGCTGGGTTGGATAAGATCATCTCCGATCGTGGCCGCAAGACCTCGATCGGCTTCGGCGCGACGGTCGCTTCGCCGGAAGATCGCCGCACCGGCGATCTGTTCCGCCAGGTCGAGCCCGAGGATCTGCTGAAGTTCGGCCTGATCCCGGAATTCGTCGGTCGTCTGCCGGTGCTGGCGACGCTCGAGGATCTCGACGAACCGGCGCTGATCCAGATCCTGACCGAGCCGAAGAACGCTTTGGTCAAGCAATATCAGCGCCTTTTCGAAATGGAGAGCGTCGATCTGACCTTCCACGAGAACGCGCTCTCGGCGATCGCCAAGCGCGCCATCGAGCGCAAGACCGGCGCACGCGGTCTGCGTTCGATCATGGAAGCCATCCTGCTCGACACCATGTTCGAGTTGCCGGCACTCGAAGGCGTTCGCGAAGTTGTGATTTCGGAAGAGGTCGTTTCGGGCAACGCTCGCCCGCTCTACATTTATTCCGAGCAGAAGGAAAAGAAGGGCAACGTCAGCGCCTGACGTGTCTTTTCCAGAGTTTGAAACGGCGCCTAACGGCGCCGTTTTCGTTTCCCGGATAATAGGATGGCGCATAAAGTTGCCTAGCACTAAAGGCAGGTCCCAGAGGGCCTTGATCTTTGCCAGCACCTTATCCACTTAACCACCGAAGGCCGCGTGCCAATTCTGTGCTGAAAAACTCCCGTCACAATCGGTGGTAGGCGGATTGGTCCGCGGTCGTTAATATGAGATTCGCGATTGGCCAAAGGCGATCGCGAAGGAAAGGTTGGACAATGGCCAAAATATCCAAGGCTCCCGGCGACGGCGTCTTCGCGGTTCTCCCGCTTCGCGACATCGTGGTATTTCCCCACATGATCGTTCCGCTCTTTGTTGGGCGCGAGAAGTCGATCAAGGCGCTGGAAGAGGTGATGGGGCAGGAAAAGCAGATCCTGCTCGCCACCCAGATGAATGCCGCCGACGACGATCCGGAGCCCGATGCGATCTATGACATCGGTACACTCGCCAATGTGCTGCAGTTGCTGAAGCTTCCCGACGGCACCGTGAAGGTGCTGGTCGAAGGTTCTGCGCGCGCCAAGATCGTGTCGTTTACCGACCGTCCCGACTTCCACGAGGCGAAGGCCGCTGTCCTGACCGAGCCGGAAGAAGAGGAAGTCGAGGTCGAAGCTCTGGCACGTTCCGTGGTTTCGGACTTCGAGAACTACGTCAAGCTGAACAAGAAGATTTCGCCCGAAGTGGTTGGTGCAGCCAGCCAGATCGACGACTACTCCAAGCTCGCCGATACGGTCGCTTCGCATCTTGCCATCAAGATCCCTGAGAAGCAGGAGATGCTCGCCACGCTCTCCGTCAAGGAGCGACTTGAGAAGGCGATGGGCTTCATGGAAGCCGAGATCTCTGTCCTGCAGGTGGAGAAGCGTATCCGCTCGCGCGTCAAGCGCCAGATGGAGAAGACGCAGCGCGAGTACTACCTCAACGAGCAGATGAAGGCGATCCAGAAGGAACTCGGCGAGGGCGAAGATGGCCGCGACGAGGCCGCCGAGATCGAAGCGCGCATCAAGAAGACCAAGCTGACGAAGGAAGCTCGGGAGAAGGCTGAAGCGGAGCTGAAGAAGCTGCGCACCATGTCGCCGATGTCTGCCGAGGCCACGGTCGTGCGCAATTATCTCGACTGGATCCTGTCGATTCCGTGGGGCAAGAACTCCAAGGTCAAGCAGGACCTGAATTTCGCGCAGGACGTGCTCGATACCGATCACTATGGCCTCGACAAGGTCAAGGATCGCATCGTCGAGTATCTCGCCGTGCAGAGCCGCCAGAAGAAGCTGAAGGGCCCGATCCTGTGCCTCGTCGGACCTCCGGGCGTCGGCAAGACCTCGCTTGGCAAGTCGATTGCCAAGGCGACTGGCCGTGAGTTCATCCGTATGGCGCTGGGCGGCGTTCGTGACGAAGCCGAGATCCGCGGTCACCGCCGCACCTATATCGGCTCGATGCCTGGCAAGGTCATCCAGTCGATGAAGAAGGCAAAGAAGTCCAATCCGCTCTTCCTGCTCGACGAGATCGACAAGATGGGCCAGGACTTCCGTGGCGATCCGTCGTCGGCGCTGCTTGAAGTGCTCGATCCGGAACAGAACGCCTCCTTCATGGATCACTATCTGGAGGTCGAATACGATCTCTCGAGCGTGATGTTCGTGACGACGGCCAATACGCTGAACATCCCTGCGCCTTTGATGGATCGCATGGAGATCATCCGTATTGCCGGCTACACGGAAGACGAGAAGGTCGAGATTGCCAAGCGGCACTTGCTGCCGAAGGTGGTTCGGGATCATGCCCTGCAGCCGAAGGAGTTCTCGGTTTCCGAGGATGCAATTCGCGCCGTGATCCAGACCTATACCCGCGAAGCGGGCGTGCGTTCGCTTGAGCGCGAACTGATGAAGCTCGGCCGTAAGGCAGTGACTGAGATCCTGAAGACGAAGAAGAAGTCGGTGAAGATCACCGCTTCCAACCTGTCCGATTATCTCGGTGTCGAGCGCTATCGTTTCGGCCGTGCGGAGTCCGACGACCAGGTCGGTGTCGTCACCGGCTTGGCTTGGACGGAGGTGGGCGGCGAATTGCTGACGGTCGAAGGCGTCATGATGCCCGGCAAGGGCAAGATGACGGTCACCGGCAACCTGCGCGATGTCATGAAGGAATCGATCTCGGCGGCGGCGTCTTATGTCCGCAGCAGGGCGCTCGATTTCGGCGTCGAGCCGCCGCTCTTCGACAAGCGCGACATCCACGTCCACCTGCCGGAAGGCGCTACGCCGAAGGATGGTCCGTCCGCGGGCGCAGCGATGGCCACCGCCATCGTATCGATCCTGACAGGCATTCCCGTCCGGGCCGATGTGGCCATGACCGGTGAGATAACCTTGCGCGGTCGCATCCTGCCTATCGGCGGCTTGAAGGAGAAGCTGCTGGCGGCTCTGCGTGGGGGCATCAAGAAGGTGCTGATCCCGGAAGACAACGCCAAGGATCTGGCTGAAATTCCGGACAATGTGAAGAACGGAATGGAGATCATTCCCGTTTCCCGCATTGGTGAAGTCCTGCGGCACGCCTTGGTCAGGATGCCTGAACCGATCGAGTGGGTCGAACCCGTCAGCCCGCCGGCATCAGCCGATGCCGACGATGCCGGAAAGTCACTTGCCCACTAACGTCGGCCACGAGTGCATTGCACAAACCAAAAGCCGGGCTAAGAGCCCGGCTTTTTTGTGAAAAAGCCCGGTTTTCCGGGCTTTTTTCGTTCTTTTGCCGGTCTTATGGCTTGGTTGTCGGAACACTTCTTTCTAAAGTCCAATCCCTGCCGGATGAGTCGCAAGTTCCGGTTTTCTCATGGAAGGGAATTTTTATGAACAAGAACGAACTGGTGTCCGCTGTCGCCGATGCCGCGAAGATCTCGAAGGGTGACGCGCAGTCGGCGGTGGATGCGGTATTTGCCGTTATCACCGGCGAGTTGAAGAAAGGTGGCGATGTCCGTCTGGTAGGCTTCGGCAATTTCTCGGTTTCGAAGCGCGCTGCCTCGACCGGCCGTAACCCGCAGACCGGCGCGGAAGTGAAGATCCCGGCCCGCACGGTGCCGAAGTTCACTGCCGGCAAGGGCCTGAAGGACGCCGTCAACTAAGGCGCGCTGATTGTTCAGAACTGCGAAAAGCCGGGCCTAGGCCCGGCTTTTTTATTGGTCTCGATTAGAGAGCGTTCGGCCGGGATCAAAAATAGGTCCGCGGTCGAACCTGCTTCGCGTGCTGGCGCAGATAGAAGCAGTAGAAGCCGAACGCCGCAGCGAACCACATGTAAGCCTCACCGATCGCCAGCCGGTTGTTGGAATTGCTGAGCAAGGTGATGGCGAAGAAAACCAGCGTCGAAAGATAGCAATGCCAGGCCGTTGCCTCGATCAGCTTTGTCCGGGCCGCCTGTTGCACCTGTCTGGCCGCCCAGATGAACAGAAACGCATAGAAGGCCAATCCGGCGATGCCGTAGCGCACTGCGATTTCGAGATAGCCGTTGTGAAAGACGTCGTAGATATCGGTGTGGTAGGTTCTGTTCTGCCACTCCGTGAGCCACGCTGAACTGGCACCAAATATCGGATGCCGTGACCACACTTCCAACGCATCGGACCAAAGCATTAGTCTGTCTTTGGAGGACAGTGGGGTCAGTTCACTGTTGATAGCTTGGTTCAGGGCTTTGCCAACACCATTGGTCGCCACATCCGAGATCAGCGTTCCGATGAAGGCGACGGTATCACCTGCGGTCGAAGATAGGATACCGTAGGAGAAGAAGACGGCAGCAAGGACCACTATCAGGGCGCTTGTGCCAATGAGCAGGTGACGCCGGCTCCCTCGCAGCAAAGTCAGGACAATCAGCAGCAGAAGCACTGCTGCCAGAGCAAACCAGACGCCCTTCGAACGCAGCGCGACGATGTTGACGACGGCAAATGCCAGTACGGCAGTTGAAAGCAGCCAGAACAGTGCTTTGTTTCCTGCTCTCAAGTCGTTGCGTTGACCCGTGTAGATCGCAAATTGCAGAGCGCACAGAAAGATGAAACCTGCCGCGATCGCGGCATGGATTGTATTGTTGAACAGCCCTGCCAGAGGTTGCATCCCCTGGAGTATGGCCGCGTAGCCCGTATTGGCGGCCAGGAAAGCAAGGCTGGCGGCCATGAAGCACCCGGCCACCACCGCAGGTCTCTTGACGTAAGCCAGAAGCGCGAAACCCGTTGTGGCGTAGAGAGCAGGGAACAGATAGATCCCTTCAGCCGTGCCGAGTTGACCCGTCGTGAAGTAGACGCCCGCGAGACGTGCGAAGACGTAGAAAGTCCAGCCAAAGCACAGGTAGCCGACCCCGCCGATCAGCGGCTTGCTGCATGTCCAGAGGTCCTTGCCCAGCCAGCGAAAGATGCCCGCTATAAAAAGGATCATCCCGGCATAGCGATATGTGTCGGCTTCCCGCCAGACCGGTGAAACGAACGCCAGTACGAGCAGTGTCGCTAGTATCTGCCACAAAAGCGGCTGCCTGGATGTCGGGTAGTCCGGAGCCTCGCCGTTCAGCGGCGGAGACTGGAACACGTGATGCAAGCGTCGAAACTGATCCTTCGCACGGAAACAGGCTGTCCCCAGCCGCTTCCACCAGGAGAATCTCGCTTCTTTGTAGCTTCCGGAGGGCCCTGCGATGCTGGAAACGGCACTGCGCGACGTGAAGCTCAGCACATTCTTGCGGACTGAGTAGACTTCGAGACCAGAATCCCAAAACCTTTCCAGGGCGATATCCCATGGCAAGGTCATCGTGGCGAGTTTTGAAATCAGCTTCTGCGCGCCTCGCCTTGTGACGAGATAGGCAGCCGCCGACCCTTGCGGACCGTGGAGTGTACGCCCGATCTCATCGCCACGCGAAGTCGTGGCTGCACGGATGAACAGTGCGGTTCTGTGCGTGGTGAGCTTGATGGCGTCGAAATCCGGTGCAGCGGCTATGATCGCTTCAATCCGAGGCAGTGAGTCGTCATCGAAGGCGACGTCATCTTCAATGATCAACCCGTATGGCTTGTCTTCGTCCAGGAATGCCCGCAGTGCGGTCAAATGGCTCTGATAGCAGGCGTATTCGGTCGGAAGAATCTCCCGCCCGTTCCGCGTCTTGGCGGTAGCGAAATCGACACCGTTCCAATTCTCGATCGGTAGCGCTCTGCCGTCGATCGCCGACACGCGGTGTAAAAAAAGTCCTGCAGCGCCGGCATTACTGGCCAGCTCTTCCCAACGATCGACTTGGGTGTCGAGATTGATGGCGAAGATGGGAAGATCCATACGGCGTTCTGTCATTGCGATTGAAAAGCTGTACATGCAGAATCACCTGCTTGGCCAGTGCGACTACGCTACCCCGAAATCATCTAGATTTGCGGAAGCGCTAGGGCCGCAACACATCTATACCGACCTTTATGGATCGCGCAGTGTCTTTGCTCACACTCTTGAGCCGAGGGTGTTTCGCATTACGGCAATCTTACAGCGTTGGAAAAAGCGAGAATCCTGCAATCAGGATGCCGGGTTGGCAAGTTGCGAGGGATATGGTGGGCGATGACGGACTCGAACCGCCGACATCTTCGGTGTAAACGAAGCGCTCTACCAACTGAGCTAATCGCCCGCTCCGGCGGGTTCTTTAAGCAGTTACCGAGCACTTCGCAAGGCAAAATCCGAGACGGATCATGCGCGATGCCGGCGTTTCCGTAACTTGTCAAAAAACCTTCGCATGAACTGCAATTAGCACCCATGGGCCGCTTGACACCCGACAGTGAACCCCTTATCCAGCCGCCATCGACGTCACGGCTCATCCGCGGCGTCAGTGCGCGGGTGTAGCTCAGTCGGTTAGAGTGCCGGCCTGTCACGCCGGAGGTCGCGGGTTCGAGCCCCGTCACTCGCGCCATTTTTTCAAAGGCTTAGCCCAAGCTTTTGAAATCAGATTTACCTCCCTCTCGGCCACTTCTATCTTTTGACTCGCTGCTTTGGCAGGTCATTGCGCTTCGTCCGCGGCTCCGAATTGGCCACACCTCGAGCGTCGCAACCGCGTCTGAACGAATCCGCAACAGCAACTGCAGCAGGGTCGTTTGTTACGGGGTGGTGGAATCAGCCGCAACGATGTCGGCCTCCAGGGCCGCTCCCAAAAACGCCGATCGGGCAACATCCGGCGCGGTGGTGCCACCGAGGACGCGCATGCAAGCCATGCGGGCTTGAATGCGTTTGGCGGTTTCCCCGACGGGCCAGTGGTAGAGCAGCATCTCGGCCGCTTGGCGGGCGCTGGTCACCTCGACCTCACCGGACGGCAGCGCCACTGTTACCGGCTCTGCAAATGCGCCATTGCTGTCATTCATTTCTAGTCCTCCTTGCTCGCACGAAACAACATACGAACAGGAAGACCATTCTGTTTCTTCACAAATGGCGGTTCTGGCTCACATTGAGTGAACGGGTGAGGGAAGACATCACTGCCTGCGCAGCAGACCCATGAAATGCAGGACAGAGCGCAACAGCATCACCAGCAGGTTGATTCCGGCAAATTGCAGGGCGAGCACCACGCCGACGCTGGCGAGGAACCAAATGCCGGTATGAGAGACGTCTGCGCATCCCCGGCACAAAAGATCTAAGGTGTATTTGACGATCATGGCAGGTTCGGAGAATCGCGTGGGCGACCAGCTTTGGATAAGCCGACGGTTTGTGCACGACAAGTTGGCGGCATGCGTCCTAAGTTCTGCCAGGCTGCAGGTTGCCGCTGTCTAGAGATATTTCTCCACCTTCCGGCCAATCCTGAGGAACCTTAGCGGATCGATGGCTTCACCATCGTGGCGCACTTCGTAATGCAGGTGCGGGCCTGTGGAACGACCGGAAGAGCCGGTCTGGCCGATAACGTCCCCCATCTTCACCGTCTGTCCGATGGCAACCCCGACCTTGCTCAGATGGGCATATCGGGTGGTGTAGCCTCGACCGTGATTGATCTCGACCATGCGCCCATAGCCGCCGTTCCAGCCTGCCTTGGTTATGACGCCTGCCGCAGTTGCGCGGGCGGGCGAGCCGAGTGGGATCCGGAAGTCCATGCCGGAATGCAGGGCGGCAGTTCCGAGAAGGGGATCCGTGCGCACGCCGAAAGGACTGGTCACAGAGCGGCCGGGCGCTGGATTGGCGAGTGGCAGGCGGCGCGCTTCCTTGCGCAAGTGATCGAGCTGGTCGAGTGCCTCGTCCAGTTCCTTGACCTTTGTGTCGAACAGCGTCGCACGGTCGACCGGCACGAGGGGGCCGCCCACATCGCTTTCATCCTTGCCGAAGTCGCTATCGACCGGGAGCCCCGCCGCTTGTAGCGCTTCCTTGATGGCGTCGGCATTTTCGTATGTGGTGTCGGCCAGCCGTGTAAGGCGCTGGAGCTGTTCGGTTTCGATGTCCTGGAGCGACTGGTTGATGGCTGCAAACAGCTTGTCGGCACGGTCTGCAGCGGAAGCATCAGCAGGAAGGTCAGCGCGGGTCGACCAGCCTGAGAAAGCGGGGGGGTGGCTGTCGCCAAGACTCACCAACGCGGCAAGCTGCGGCATCGACTTTTCCCCGACGAACGTCGCGTGGTCCTCCGGCTTGGTCCGATCGGCGGGTGCTACGTCAGGCGGCGTGGTGTTGATCTCGGGTTCGATGGCTTCGGCGCGTTCGAGGATGGGTCCCAGCCGACCATGACGCTGACTGAGCTGGCTCTGACGCGCCAGCAATTCACCAACCTTGGTTTCCATCAACTGCTGGTCGAGCAACTGCCGGCTGGTGATGCGATCCACTTGCGCGCGCAGTGCCGAAATGCGGTCTTCATAGGCCTGCTGCATGCGCGCTTGCCGAGCGGTCGTCGCGCCGATCAGATCGTCGCGGAACACGAGATATGACGTTGCCAACAGATAACCGATGAAGACGGCGGCAATGGCAGAGCCAACGAAGGCCATCATCCAGGGTCGCACTGTGAAGTGCCGGATCTCGTCGCCGCGAGCGATGATGACCGTATGCGGCTCTTTACGCCTGCCGAACACCGCCGACTGACCGTTTGCGTCCACCGAACCAGGCTTTCGTTTGCTACCCCGACAATGCCATTAGGCACTTGTTATGGTTAACAAAGCCTTGCCTGCGCGCAGGCATCGAAACATTACCCGTTCAGGGTCCGCAACCGCGTAGCTCGCGAATAGACCTCAGAGCCCTCGCACCGCCTCGAGAACCGATTCCGCGTGCCCCTTGACGCGTACCTTTCGCCATATCTGGGCAATCCGGCCATCGCGCCCAATCAGGAATGTGGCGCGCTCCACACCCATATAGGTGCGGCCATACATCTTCTTTTCCACCCACAGATGATAGGTTTCGATCACCTTGCGCTCTTCGTCCGAAGCTAGGTCTACCGTCAGGCCATGCTTGGCCTTGAACTTATCATGTTTCTTCACGCTGTCTGGCGAAAGTCCGATCACCACCGCGCCGGCTTTCTCGAAATCGGATTTAAGCTGGGAAAAGCCGATCGCCTCGTTGGTGCAGCTTGGCGTGTCGTCCTCGGGATAGAAATACAGAACCACCGGCTTGCCGATAAAATCGGAAAGCTTGAAACTGCCGCCGCCATCGCGAGGAAGAGTGAAATCGGGCGCGATATCGCCCACGTTGAGATCGGCCATAACCACGCCTTTGTTTGAACCTAAGCGCCAACCCATGGTGTCTGCAAAGCAGCATTTGACAGACATCATGCGTGATCCTCAATAAATTGGCACGCGCTCGAAGGCAAAGCGGGATTTGAGCTTTTGCCGTTCGCGCTTTGGGTTGGCCCGATATAGTGTCGATGAGGAATCGTCAGCCACGGCGGGCTGAAGACGGAAAATTAGGTGGATCAGGAACTCCCGAGGCACGAGAAGATTCGATTCAGGCGTGACGAGATTGCCGATCTCCGCGCCTTGCCCTCGGCCAATGCCGTGCCTCCGCTTGGACGTGCCAAATTTCGGCGTGGCGCACGGTTATTGAGCCGTTTTCTTTTCGGCGTCGGTGTTCTGGTGGCGGCGGCTGTCGTCGCGATCTATGCGATCGGAGCCACCGGTATCGGTTCGGAACGCCTGCGGCAGGCGGCGGAACGCGCCATCGAGGGGATGGCCGGGGTCGATGTCAATGTGACCGTCGGTCCGGCAAGCATCACGCTCGACAAGGCAAGCTTCCTGGCGTTGCAGGTGCGGGATGTGAAGCTGACTTCCAGCGACCGCAGGCCGATGGTCGAGGCGGGTCTGATGCGCTTCGGCGTACGACTCGCACCCCTTCTTTCGGGAGAGGTGCAGCTTACCAGTGCCAGGGTTTCCGATGCGCGTATCTTTGCAGATACGCTCCCCTCGCAGGGAGATCATGACTGGACCGTGTCACTGCGCAACGGCGACGGGCTCATCGATCCTGACAAGGTGGTCGATGTGGTTTTCGGCGCGGTCCATCAGTCGCTCGATGCGGTCCGCCTAGATTCGATCCGGATGATCGATCTCGACAATGTTGCGGTGGTCTTGTCCAAGACGGGTGACATGCGGCTGGTGACGATTGCCGATGCGACGGTCGAACAGTCCGGCTCATCCGGTGTCAAGCTCTCGTCCAAGCTCGATATCGACGGTCGACAACTGACAGTCGGCGCCACGGCCGGCCGCGATCCCTCGGCGCGCAGGGTGACGGCTCTGCAGGCTGACATAACGGTTGAACCCATCGAGGCCGACCCGAAGGCGGTTGAGGTGGTAGGTGGCAATGTCGGGGCGCTGACGTTGCATCTGGAAGGCACGGAAGGCGAGGGCAACGTTCAGCCTCAGCTGGGCCTTTCCGGCACCTTGGCTGGTGCTGTGCTTGATCTTGGCGCGCGCGGCATGCTGCCCGTCGATGCCAAATTACAAGCCACTCTGGTGCGCGGTGCCAACAAGATCGCTATCGACAAGCTCGACCTGCAGGTAGGCCGCTCGGATTTCGATATCGAGGGCTCTCTGGGTCCGAAGCCGCGGGCTGGCGTAGCGGGAGACGAGCCGTCCTACCGTTTCGATCTGGTCAGCAACAAGTCGATGCTGGCTCCCGGCGATTCCTCGGAACCGGCGCTCAACTTCGCCGGGCGTCTCGCGGGAGATTACCAGACGATCAGTCGCAAGCTGTTGGTGCCCACCATTGCGGTGCGCTCCGACAATGCCGGGGAGGTGCTCGGCAACGCGGCTGTCGAATTTGTTGCTGGCAAAGCGCCGGGCGTTTCGCTTGCTCTCAATGTCCACGATGTGCCGGTTTCCCACATCAAGCAATTATGGCCCTGGTTTTCGGCGCACGGCGCACGCGAGTGGGTGCTGCAGAATCTATTTGGCGGAAGAGTTGTGGAGGCCAGCCTGCAATACCAGGTCGCTCCGGGACGTGCCGGAAATGGAGTGCCGCTGAACCGCAACGAAGTGTTCGGTCGCTTTCAGATCGAAGGCACGCGTTTTGACACGGCCGGCCAGATCCCGCCGATCCGTGATGCCGATGGTGTGGTGGAGTTCCACGGCAATGACGTCGACATCTCTTTGTCGAGCGGTACCGTTTATATGCCGAGCGGGCGCTTGGTCTCGGCAAGCAACGGCACGCTGACCGTCAGAAATGCCAATGTTCCCCCGGTGATCGGTGCGTTGAACATCGATGTGGCGGGCAATGCCGATGCTGTCGCGGAACTCGCCTCATATGAACCGATCAACGCCATGCGCCATGTCGGATTGAAGCCTGACGAATTGTCGGGAACCGTTACGGGGAATGTCAAGGCCGACATCCCGCTGCAAAAGGGCATCGACACCTCGAAGCTCGGCTGGCTGGTGTCTTTGGATTACCAGGATCTCGGCATCACCAAGCTGATTGACGATCAGATCGTCAGCGACGCCGATGGCAGCATCGTCGTTGACCCGAAGAGCGCAACGGTCAGGGCAAAAGCCTCGCTCAACAACATTCCGGCCGAAATCAGTCTGGTGGAACCGCTCGAGCCGGACGGGCCTCCGCGCTCCCGCCAGGTTACACTGACCGTCGACGATAAGGTCCGCCAGGCCCTGATGCCCGGCTTGTCCTCCATTCTCTCCGGTTCGATGAAGATTTCGCTCGATAAGAGCGACAGCGAAAATCAGCACGTGGATGCCGATTTGACCAACGCCAGACTGAGCATCCCGTGGGCTGGATGGAGCAAGGGGGCAGGCGTGCCGGCCACCGTCTCCTTCGTGATGGAGAAGAACGGGTCGACCACTCGGCTCACCGATTTCGATCTCGATGGCAAGACCTTCTCGGCCAATGGCACGGTCGAGCTTTCCAACGGCAATCTGGTTTCCGCCGATCTCAGCCATGTTCAGCTTAACCGTGGGGATGACGTCGCTGTCTCGGTCAAACGATCGGGCAAGGGATACACCGTCAAGCTCGACGGCGAAGCGCTCGATGCCCGCGCGCTGGTCAAGCAATTCACTTCCGATACCGACAGCGCCACAAAAGGCAGTGGCGGTGATGCCATCTCAGTCAGCGCTGACATCAAGTCCCTGACAGGTTTCAACGACGAGGTCGTGTCGAACTTTTCGCTCGACTACAGCGGGGTTGGGTCGACGATCAACGGGCTGACGGTAAGGGCACAGGCCCGGTCTGGGGCCATGATCGACGTTTCGAACAATACCGTAGGGGATCGGCATACGCTGGATATGAAATCGTCGGACGCTGGTGCAGTGCTGCGTTTCCTCGACATCTACAAGCATATGCAGGGCGGCGCGATCGGCGTGGCGTTGGCAGGAGCGGCAGACGGGCCGATGCGCGGCACCGTCGATGCGCGCAATTTCCAGATCGTCAACGAACCGAAGCTGGCATCGATCGTTTCAACAACTCCTGCCGGCGACAAGCGATCGCTGAATCAAGCAGTGAAGGCCGATATCGACACGTCCCGTGTCCAGTTCGAGCGTGGCTATGCCGAGGTCGTCAAGGGCAAGGGCTATCTTAAGGTTGCCAACGGAGTCCTGCGTGGGCCGCTCATCGGTACGACCTTCCAGGGAACACTTTACGACCAGAACGACAACATGGACATGACCGGTACCTTCATGCCCGCCTACGGGATCAACCGCATCTTCGGTGAATTGCCTTTGGTCGGGGCGCTGCTGGGCAACGGCCGAGATCGTGGCCTGATCGGCGTGACTTATCGATTGAGGGGCAGCTCCAAAAAGCCGGATCTGCAAATCAACCCGCTGTCGGCGATCGCGCCCGGTATCTTCCGCTCGATCTTCGAATTCCGGTGAGGGGGGGGGGGGGGGGGGGGGCCCCCCCCCCACCCCCCGGGGGGGGGGGGGGGGGGGGGGGGCGGGGGCCCCCCCCGCGGGGGGGGGGGGGGGGGGGGGGGGGGGGGGGGGGGGGGGGGGGCGGGGCCGCGGGGGGCGGGGGGGGGGGGGGGGGGGGCGGGGGGGGGGGGGGGGCGGGCGGGGGCGGGGG